>NZ_PCZT01000008.1:45241-46359 GCF_002968895.1 Paenibacillus sp. AR247
CCACCCCGTGGTGATAAGATAAATTCCGATATCACATTAAACTTATCGGAATTATCAATATATAAATTTTACGGGGACGGGGGAGTTATGATGGAGCGGAATATTACGATCCGGCACGGGCAGGAGGAGCTGGCGGCGAGCCTGCATTATCCGGTGAAACAGGAAGGCAAGGAAGGCCGGTGCAAGGACCGCGTCCCGCTGGTGATCATCTGCCACGGGTTCGTCGGGAGCCGGATCGGCGTGGACCGGCTATTCGTGAAGACCGCGCGCGAGCTGGCGCGGGAAGGATACATGGTGCTGCGTTTTGACTATGCCGGATGCGGCGAGAGCAGCGGGAGCTACGGGATGGAAGGGCTGGAGTCGATGATCGCCCAGACCCGGACGGTGCTCGATTACGGCATGAGCTGCGTGGATGTCGATCCGACGCGCGTCACCTTGATCGGGCACAGCCTGGGAGGCGTGGTGGCCATCCTGACGGCTGTCCGCGACCGCCGCGTCAAGAGCCTGGTGCTGTGGTCGTCGGTCGGATATCCGCTCAGCGATATTTTGAAAATCACCGGCAGAGACGTGTACGACACCGCGGTGAAATCCGGGTACTCGGATTACCTTGGCTATGACTTCACCCCGGGATTCTTCGACTCGCTCGGCCAGTATCAGCCGCTGCAGGAAGCGGTGAAGTTCGGCGGGGACGTGCTCATCATCCATGGAACGTCGGACGACACCATCCCGGTGGACTATGCATTCCTGTATCAAAAGGTGTTCTGGATGCGCAACGAGGGGCGCTGCGATAAGGAGATCATTTTCCAGGCGGACCATACGTATTCCTCCGGACCCCACCGCAGACAGGTGATCCACTGCACGAAGGAGTGGCTGAACGACCAGGAAGCCGTTCAACAGGAATGGCAGCACTGGATGATCTAGAACGTTACGAGGTTCGGTTATCCCAGGCAGACACCAGGCATCGTAGGCGTGGATAACGAGGAGGGGCGGCGATCCAAGGCAGGCGGGCGGACCGTATGTTCGGGCGGAAATTGGAAATCTCTCTGCATACACGGTACAATAGAAACAGCAACGTATACTGGCGTGTGGAGGTTGACATCGATGACATTACCAGCACT
>NZ_PCZT01000008.1:46459-48378 GCF_002968895.1 Paenibacillus sp. AR247
AGCACTATTTGTAGCCCACGGTTCACCCATGCTCGCTTTGGAGGATCACGAGTACTCGCGGTTTTTGGAGTCACTGGGACGGGAGCTGCCTGCCCCGGAAGCCATCGTCGTCTTCTCGGCACATTGGGACAGTCCTGAGCAATCGATGACAGTGGACGAATCTCACGATACGATGCATGACTTTTACGGATTTCCTGAAGCGATGTACGAGCTCCGCTACCCGGCTAAGGGGTCGGCAGCCGTCACCCAAAGAATCGCCAGCCTGTTCGAAGCGGGCAACCTGCATTACGAGCCCGTTCTGGGACGCGGTTTGGACCATGGCGCCTGGGTCATCCTGAGCAAAATGTACCCGAACGCGGACATCCCGGTCATTGAGCTGTCCGTGGATTCACGGCGGTCACCTGAGGAGCAGTACGCCATTGGCGCGATGCTGAAGGAGCTGCGGCAGGACAATGTGCTGATCATCGGCAGCGGCGGCCTCGTTCATAATTTGCGGCTGATCAGTCAGACTGATGAACCGGAAGCCTGGGCGGTCGAATTCGACGAATGGATTGCCCGGAATCTGGAGACCTGGAACCTGAAAGAGCTGTTTAACTATGACAAAAAAGCACCGCATGCGCGCGAAGCCGTTCCGTCCTACGGGACCGAGCATTTCGCCCCGCTGTTCTACGCGATGGGCGCAGCGAGCGACGAGGCGAAGGCCAAACGGCTGATCCAGACGTACCAATATGGAAGCCTCAGCCTGAACTGCTGGATGTTCGGCGGGTCTTGAACCGATCGGAAGGCTTGCAGCAAGATTGCATATTGAAGGGGGACCGGCGAAGCGCCGAAAGTCCTGTAAAATATAAACGAGCCGGCATCCTTGCCGGCTCGTTTCTTGTTTGAACGGGGGAACGTTCAAAAGCAATATATGGGGAAAGCGGCGGTCCGCATCCGTCGATCCGGCCGTTCGCGGGATTCGCGCTTCAGCCGAGTGGACGGTGCTGGTTGCGGGCCGTCCGCTTGCTCCTGAAGTTAAGCGGCGCCCTTGCTCTTGCCATTCATACCTGGTGCGGGTGCCGGCGTGGGATCCATGCCGTCATGATGCCGGTGGAACAAGCCGCGGAGGTAAGGCAGTACCCAGCGGTCCAGACCGATGCGGCCGGCGTTAGCGGCAGCGACGACGATGAACATTTCAAGCAGCAGCATCTGTGCGTTGGTGCTTACGGTGCCCGAGAAGAGGAACGCCGCGTTCATCACCATACCCATCAGGGCGGCGAAGGTGGTGAAGGTGCCGAGGATCAGTCCCAGGCCGACCAGCGTTTCGCCGAGCGGGATCAGGACGTTGAAGAATTTGACGCCCGGCAGGGCCGCGTGCTCCAGGAAGGCTGCCCACCAGCCTTGAACGGCCGGGTGATCACCGGTACTTTTGGCAATCGCCCCCTGCAGGAATCCGCCGGCATCGAAGCCTCCGGTCAGTTTCTCGATACCGCCCTTGATCCAGCTGTACCCCAGGTAGATCCGGACGATGGTCAGCAGCCAGCTTGCTACTTTGTGATTTCTAAGCCAATGGTTGAACATGATTTGTTCCACTCCTTTATTTTCTTTGGGATGTGTTGCTTGTGGAAGATGATCATCTTTGATGTCTTTATTATAAGTGAAAAATTTCACAACAACTGTGATATACATCACAGATCCAACAAAATACGAAAAAAGATTTCAGTTATGTTTAAGCTTCGGACGCTAAGCTGGATTTATCCGAAAAACGGGATGTTTTGGCAGTCGAAAAAATAAATAACCTTCAGTGTAGCCGTACCCGGAGTACAATCCCTTGCGTGTCTCTTTGCTTATGCCTGTAGTCCGCCGCAGTGTGGTCCGTCAATCTGCTTGGGATCAGGATCAAACGCCTGCTAATGCGAGTCCGTCGGCCCGCCAATCTG
>NZ_PCZT01000008.1:48478-61122 GCF_002968895.1 Paenibacillus sp. AR247
AAGGGATGAATCCATGCGAATGAACGATACGTGGAGTACAGGCTGGAGGAGGCTGGCAGGCACACTGCTGTGCCTGACGCTGAGCGGTGCGCTCTTGGCCGCCTGCACCGNGAAAGCGGCGGAGGCGCCGCAGCGCCCCCGCCGGGAGCAGCAGCCGGCGCAGGACGAGCCGGCGCCCGAGGAGGCCGCCCCGCCGGAAGCGGCGGAGCAGGAGCCGGCGGCCTATACGGCGCCGCTGACCGGTCTGCCGGTGGAGCAGCCGGCAGACAAGAGGCCGCTGGCGGTGATGATCAACAACGCGCCGGCGGCACGGCCGCAGTCGGGCCTGAGCCAGGCTGACATCGTCTATGAAGTGCTGGCTGAGGGCGGCATCACGCGGTTGATCGGCATCTTCCAGAGCCGGGGCGCCGAGGAGACGATCGGGCCGATCCGCAGCATCCGCCCGTATCTGATCGATCTGGGCGAGAGCTACGGCGGCGTGCTGGTGCACGCCGGGGGCAGCAACGACGCCTACGCGATCATCCAGCGCCAGCACAAGGAGGACCTGGACGAGATCAGCAACGCCGGGCCGTACTTCTGGCGCGACAAGAGCCGCAAGGCGCCGCACAATCTGTACTCCAATGCGGACAAGCTGCGCGAGGGAGCGGACAAGCGCGGATACGCGGAGCATGTGGAGCTGAAGTCGTATCCTTTTCACGATCCGGCGGACGACAGCGTTCCCGAGGGTGAGGACGCTGCGGGCGTCGACGTGACCTTTTTGCTCCAGAGCTATAAAGTTTCCTATAAATATGATACCGCCACCAAGCTCTATCAGCGCTTCATTAACGGCAAACCGCATATCGACCTGAACAACAACGAGCAGCTGACCGCGGCGAACGTCATCGTGCTGGGTGCCGACCAGAAGGTGCTGGACGATGTGGGCCGGCTGGACATCGATGTATCTTCCGGCGGGAAGGCCGTGCTGCTGCAGCGGGGCAAGGTGCTGGAGGGCAAGTGGGTGCGCGCCAAAGGGGATGTCATCCGCTTTGTAAAAGACGGCCAAGAGGTGCCGCTCTACCCGGGAACCACGTATTTTAACATCGTGCCGAATGCGCCATCTTTCGACAGCCATCTTCAGCTTCTCAAATGACGGAAAAATAGGGGAAAGATGGCGAATCCTTGCGGGAATTGTCACTCCACCGGATATTTTGGCAGGGAATGGGTAAGTTTAATATATAAATTCGGCAGCGAGTTTACATTGCATTAAAATTGAAAGCCGCTTATCTTTACAAACCGTAGGACGGATTGATAAGATAACAAGGGTTGTCATTCTCATGTTTTTGCGGTGTTTATGCAAACTTATGTAAAGGGGTTATCGTATGAGATTGAAGAAAAAGGACATATTTTTCCAAACCCTGGAGAATATGGCCGATACGATTGTGCAGGCTGCCGATTATTTCGCCCAGCATGTGGACAATCTGCAAGATGTGCTTGTTTTTGCCAACGAAATGAAGAGATTCGAGTCGCAATGTGACGATTACACGCACACGATTATTACAGAACTCAACAAGACATTCATTACGCCCATCGAACGTGACGACATCATGGACCTGACAACCACCATGGATGATGTGATGGACGGGCTGGAGGCCTGCGCTTCCCGTTTCGACATGTACCATCTCCCGGATCCGGATGAGTATATCGTGCAATTCGCGGAAATTCTCCGTCAGTCGGCTTATGAAATTCAGAAAGCGATCCACCTGCTGTCCCAGAAGAAGCTGCTGGCCATGCGTGAATATACGATCCGCCTGAACGACCTGGAGAACCAGGGCGACGAGCTGCTTCGTATTTGTATTAAAGAGCTGTTTGCGAAAGTGACCGATCCGATCGAGCTGATCAAGCGCAAGGAAATTTACGAACGCCTTGAGACGACCACCGACGCTTGCGAAGACGTGGCCAACATGCTGGAATCGATCATTATGAGCAACTCGTAAGGGGTTTTGGAGACACATGGAGACATCATTATTTGTACTTACCATAGTCATCATTCTGGCACTGGCGTTTGACTTTATCAACGGTTTCCACGATACGGCGAACGCGATTGCCACGTCCGTATCTACGCGGGCGCTGAAGCCGCGGACGGCGATCCTTCTGGCGGCGGTCATGAACTTTGTCGGCGCGATTATGTTTACGGGCGTCGCGAAGAAAATCGGCGGTAGTGTCACCGACCCCTCGACGCTGAATAACGGGCTCGAAGTCGTCATAGCCACGCTGCTGGCGGCGATCATTTGGAACCTGGTCACCTGGTGGCTCGGCATTCCGTCCTCCTCGTCACACGCACTCATCGGTGCGCTGGCCGGAGCGGTTTACGTCGGAGCAGGCGCAAGCCATATCAAGTGGAGCGGCTTTACGGAAATTGTGGAAGGCTTGCTGTTATCCCCTCTGATCGCATTTGTGATCGGCTATATCGTCATGACGATTCTGAAGTGGATCTTTGCCAAACGCAGCCCGCATACGGTCAATAAAGGCTTCCGGTTTATGCAGATCATTACGGCGGCGCTGCAGTCGTTTACGCACGGCACAAACGATGCACAGAAGGCGATGGGGATCATCACCCTGGCGCTGGTGACATCGGGCCGGTTGGAGACGCTCGAAGTTCCGCTCTGGGTTAAAATCGCTGCGGCGACCTCCATGGCGCTCGGCACGTCCATCGGCGGCTGGAAAATTATCAAGACGATGGGCACGAAAATTTTCAAAATCGAGCCGATCAACGGCTTTGCGGCAGACTTCTCGTCCGCTTCCGTCATTTTCTCGGCAACGCTCCTGCACCTGCCAGTCAGTACGACGCACGCAATTACGTCCGCTATTCTCGGCGTGGGCAGCGCGAAGCGCTTTTCCGAAGTGAAATGGTCGCTGGCCGGAAGAATCGTCATCACCTGGTTCATTACCATTCCGATTTCAGCGGTGCTGGCGGGCATTATCTTTAAAATCTTTTTCTAATCTTGGTTAATCTCATATATAGATGTACACATTTGGAGTAGAGTGGGGGCCAATCGTCAAAGGGTTGGCTTTTTTGTTGCGCAAAAACATCACCGGCGTGACTTCATTCGAACGGATGCTGTACAATACTAAGATAGATCAGAACATACATATGGAGTGCTCCGCTTCTGCCGGAGCCGCAACATAAGCCGCTAGAGGGGAGCTTCGCTGAACGCCGATGATACGCACGCTTGCCATTACCCATACCCATGAAGTGCTGACGGGAATTTCGCTGGAAGAAGCCCGGATGGAGGACTATGCCTGGATGTGGGTGGATTTCAACGGTCCGACCGAAGAAGAATCCGCCCTTTTACATACGTATTTTCATTTTCACCCGCTGGCGGTCGAGGACTGCATGCATGTGCTGCAGCGGCCGAAGCTGGATATGTACGAGGATCTGCAGTTCTTCGTTCTGCATGCGCTCGATCCCGATACCCTCGGGGTGGATGAGGTGGACCTCTTCCTCGGGCACGATCTGCTCGTGTCCTTTCATCTCAAAGAGCTGCCGGTCGTCGACGACGCCTGGAATCAGATCCTCCAGCATGCGCATGACCGCAAAATCTGGGCGCGCGGCCCGGTATCCTGTGCCTATACGATAATGGACCACCTGGTGGACCGCTATTTTCCGAGTTTGTACAAAATCGAGGATGAGCTGGCCGACCTGGAGAACCGCGGCGGCAAAGAGTCGGTCGAGGAGCTGATGAACCAGGTGTTCGACCTGCGCGGCCGGCTGCTGAAGCTGCGGCGGACGATCGTGCCGATGCGCGATCTGCTGTACCGGGTCGTCAACTCCCAGCATGTCCAGAACAACAGCGAGCACAAAGTGTATTTTGCCGATATTTACGACCATCTGCTCAAGCTGACCGACATGATCGAGGCCGACCGCGAAATGACCGCCGACCTGCGCGACAGCTACATCTCGCTCAACTCCAACCGGGCGAACGCCATCATGAAGACACTGACGGTCATTACCGTCATCTTCATGCCGCTGACACTCATCGCCGGCATCTATGGCATGAACTTCGTCAATATGCCCGAGCTTAACTGGAAGTACGGCTACCCCGCCGTCATGCTGCTCATGTTCGTGCTTGGGGCGGGCATGGTGCTGTGGTTCACGAAGCGCGGATGGTTCAAATAGGGGTAAGGGCTGTAAAGGAGTGCGTCAGGCTAAGAGGAGGTTAAAGAAGAACGGAATGCCTCATGCCAAAAGAAAGTTATAGTGGGAACGGGATGGGTTATGCCAATTGAATGTTAAAGTAGAACGGAATGCATCATGCCAAGACAACGTATGGTAGAACGGAATGCGCCAGGCCAAGCACGGAAGTGGAGAGACTTCTGCGCTGGGACCTGGCGCTTGTATGTTCTTTGGGTATGATATGGTGGCGAAGAGGGAATCATCGTTATTCTTTCGGTAAAATGGGCGACATGAGGGTATCGATACTGTGAATGATGAGTACGATAGGGCATGAGGTACGATATGGCACCGGTTCATGACACCGGCTCATCGCACCAATGAAGGCTTCGTTCGACGCTTAAGCGGAAATGTTGGTGGATTTTTTGGCGTCAGCTGCGCTTCTTCTTGGATGTTTTTTTCGACGAGCTCTTCTTCGACGACGATTTTTTCTTGGAAGACGATTTCTTGGACTTCTTTCTCCGGCGCGGTCTGTACTCGCCATCATTGCTGCTGTTGGTTTTCCCTTTACCGAGACCCGCGAACAGCTTAAACATCGGGGCGATCTGCTGCATACCGGTCATCACCTTCTGGAATTTGCCGACGGAGTTCACGATGCCGTCGATGCCGCCCACCCGGTCGATCAGTCCCTTGAGGTCGCCGAGCTGGGCGAGGGAGAAGCCGGTTTTGGCGGTTTCGGCTGCTGCAGCGACCGGTGCGGCGGCTGCGGCTGCGGCGGCCGCGGGAGCAGCAGAGGCGGCTGCGGACACTGGCGGGATGATCTCCGCCGTACCTGCCAACCCTTCAGGTCCGTAATAAGGAGCAAACCCGGGAGCGCCGCCGGGTAATCCGCCGGGTGCTCCAAAGTCCGGATAGCCTTGAATGCCGGGATATGGGGACTGTGGATATGGGGAGGCAAATTCGTTCAGCGAGCGGTGGTCAGCTTTGGGCTTTGCCTTTGACTTATGGTAGTAATGCTCAGGCATGGTATCACTTTCCTTTTTGGAATGATTTACTATACTGTATGTGCTGGGCAAACATAATGTATGGACGTTAGCCCGGTAGACAGGGATAGGAGCGGAAACGGGCGGACGCCCAGGCGGCGTAGAAGCAGCGGATGAAACGGTCGGTATCGTTTGGAATGCGGCTTATTTTTGCTTGACCCTGACACTAATGTCACGGTTTATAATGAGCTCATCCCAAACAGAAAAGGAAGATGCCGTGATGGATATTTCGTCCCAAGAAGAACACATGATTCAGGCGCTGCGTGAGGTGGCATTACCTCCACTATTTGTGCTCATCCGGATTCGGAACGATATTTTAAATGACACGGTCAATATCGAAGAAGGCCGGAGAAATGAGATCGTAAACACGTTGGAACGATACATCGCCCCGCTCTGGGAGGATTATCATAAGGAGAAGAACGCACAAGCCAATGATGGAGCTTCGAATCCGGAATGAATGGGCACGACACAGAGAAGGAGCTTCGGGTTTGGAATGAATGGGCACGACATAGAGAAGGAGCTTTGAATCCGGAATGAATGGGCACGACATAGAGAGGGACCATGGAGACCGGAATGAATGAACAGCAACATTGCAGCGACGTGCCATGCCGCCATATCGGGCGGTTTTTTTTTGCACAAAAGTCGGCATTCAAGGATCCCAGACCTCTTACCCTACAAGATTCAGCGGAGGCCCGGTTGGTGCGTGTGCGGAAGATCGGGAGAAGGAATATCGCTAACTTGTGATCACAACCCGGAGTCCAATGCCGGGAATTGGAAATGATCCACAAAACATGTACAAGCCCGTCTGGATGATGTATAATTTAAGCGCTTTCAAGTGGAAGGTGGTGTTCTATGCATTTTAACCGTGGAAGGGCATCGGGGACCGGGCGGCGGATCCATGTCGCTTTATTTGGCCTGCTGCCATGCAACTCTTCAGTGCGTGAATCCGTTAACGCTTGAAAAGTTCATACCGGCTCGGTACAATGGGAGTACATAGAGGACTATCATTTGAACACGGATTGACCGATATTAATTGTGGAAAGACCCTGTGACGGGAGCAAAATCCTGAATAGGCAATAGTTACAATAGGGGATGATATTTCAGTGCAGCTGAAGAAACTTAATGATAAAAGCATCGACCAACTATTTGAAGCCATTTTAACTCTTAAAGATGTAGAGGAATGCTACGTATTTTTCGACGATCTGTGTACTGTCAACGAGATCCAATCCCTCTCCCAGCGTCTGGAAGTGGCGCGCATGCTCGGCAAGGGCAGCACGTACAATCAGATCGAGGCGGAGACGGGAGCCAGCACGGCCACCATTTCACGGGTGAAGCGCTGTTTGAATTATGGCAACGAAGGGTATAAAATGACGTTAGAGCGTCTCGGGCGTTAATATGCGCAAACCGGGGGTACTTGTTATCAGTCACGGCTCCAGGGAATCCTCCTGGGTCCAGCTGGTTGACGATGCCGTTGGGCAACTGCCGCTGCGGGGAGAACTCCCTGTGGCGGCTTCGTTCTTGGAGATCGTGGAAGGCCGCTTGATTCAGGACGGGATCGATGATCTGGAGCGTCAGGGCGTAACGGATATACTGGTAATTCCGCTGTTTGTCTCTTCGGGCAGCACCCATGTGAATGAAATCGCATATGCGCTTGGCGTCATTGACGCCCCGGCCATCGACACGGACCTGGAGCCATTTCGCATTCGGGCGAATATTCTGTACGGAGAGCCGATCGACAACGATCCGGACGTGGCCCGCATGGTGTGGGATAAAATGAAGACGGAATCGAAGAACCCCGACGAGGAGGTTCTTATTCTTGTTGGTCACGGCAGCAGCCACGACGGCTTCCGCCAGCGCTGGGAGGAAGGCCTCTCGCGCCTGGCGGAGAGCGCCCGGGCGATCGGCGGCCTGGCCGCGGCGGACTATGCCCTGCTTCGGCCCGACAGCGTGCGGGCGAAGGTGGAATACTGGCAGAAGGAACGCGGAATGCAGGTGATTGCAGCTCCGCTGTTTTTGAGTGACGGCTATTTCACCCGGACGGTGATTCCGCAGCGGCTGGACGGGTTAAATTACCGGTATTCAGGTGAAGCGCTGCTGCCGCACCCGCTGCTGACCCATTGGATGGAGCGGCAGATCCGGAGCTGGCTTGCGCGTGATGCTGATGCGTCATTGTAAGGAACAGGCGCTTATTCGGAAATTATCAACTTATTAGGTGGCGTATGTATGAAAAGAGCACGTTTGATTTATAATCCCACCTCAGGCCGGGAGGAAATGCGCCGGCGTCTGCCGGACATTCTGCACCGGCTCGATCAGGGCGGCATCGAGGCTTCCTGCCATGCCACAATGGGCGAAGGGGACGCCACGAAGGCGGCCATCGACGCCGTGGAGCGGGGGTACGACATGATTATCGCGGCCGGCGGGGACGGCACGCTGTACGAGGTCGTCAACGGCATGGCGGAGCGGGATAACCTGCCGCCGCTCGGCGTGTTCCCGGTCGGAACGACAAACGATTTTGCACGGGGGCTGGGCATTCCGAGGAACTGGGAAGACTACTGCGATCTGGTCATCCGCCAGCAGACCCGGCCGATCGACGTGGGCAAGGCGAATGACCGGTATTTCATCAACATCGCGGGCGGAGGCACGCTCACAGAGCTGACGTACGACGTGCCCAGCCGGCTGAAGACGATGATCGGCCAGCTCGCTTATTATATTAAAGGCGTGGAGAAGATGGTCAGCCTGTCTCCGCAGGAGCTGATCATCAATGCCGAGGGCCAGGAGACGATCCATGACGAGTTCATGATCTTCCTGATCACGAACACGAACTCCGTCGGCGGCTTCGAGAAGCTCGCGCCGGGCGCGCGGATCGACGACGGCCTGCTCGACGTGATCGCCCTCAAGAAATGCAATCTAGCGGAATTCGTGCGGCTGGTCAGCCTCGCGCTGCGCGGCGAGCATTTCAACGACAAGAAGGTCGTCTACTTCCGCACGAAATCGATGGAAGTGACGTCCCCGGGCAAGGTGCTGCTGAACCTGGACGGGGAGCTTGGCGGAACGCTGCCGGGGCAGTTTTCGGTGCTACAACAGGGATAGGAACAGGATGGTTCGTCCGGCCGCAGGGAAGCTGGGCAGGCGGTGGATCATCGCAGGAGAGTTAAGGTGTCGGCATGCGGCTCATCCACTAGGGATGGGGGCAGGGCATCTTGACTTTTTTTGTGCGCTTTTCTGTTATAATGGGAAGGATGCGGGAAGAAATGAAGCCAGAGGTTGTGGGGCTTAAGACCCGCGGGATAAATCATAGATCAGTATCATTCCTCAACTTAACTTTGATGAATATAAGTGGACAGGCCGCCGTGCATCGGGGCTATCCCTTTCAAAATATACTCGAAAGAAGTGACTCAAGCAGCATGAACAAGCGACACAGCCGCCGGAATCCCGGCCGCCGCAGCACGCCTGCAGCGATTGCCGGCCTGCCGGTAGCGAAAAACGATGAGGCCGTCATCGACATCATCGGCATGAACCATGACGGAGAAGGAGTAGGCCGCGCCGAAGGCTATACCCTGTTCGTCGCGGGCGCCCTTCCCGGCGAGAAGGTCCGCGTGAAGGTGCTCAAGACCAAGAAGCAGTACGGCTACGCCAAGCTGCTCGACATCGTGCAGGCGAGCCCCGACCGGATCGCGGCGCCCTGCCCGATCTATGACCAGTGCGGCGGCTGCCAGCTGCAGCACATGGACTACGCCGCACAGCTCGCGTGGAAGCGCCAGCTGGTC
The DNA here is from genome assembly GCF_002968895.1 of Paenibacillus sp. AR247. NCBI lineage: Bacteria > Bacillati > Bacillota > Bacilli > Caryophanales > Paenibacillaceae > Paenibacillus > Paenibacillus sp. AR247. Next base: position 57,439 of record NZ_PCZT01000008.1, read on the forward strand.
GTGGACAACCTGACGCGCATCGGCAAGCTGCAGGTGCTCGGCGAGCCCGGGCTGCGCGGGCCGCAGGGAGCGGAAGGCGCGGATGCTGCTGCGCCGGCGTCCGCTGCCGCAGCGGGCGGTGCTGCGCAGCAGGGCATCCAGGTTCATGCCACGCTGGGCATGAACGAGCCGTGGCGCTACCGCAACAAGGCCCAGGTGCCGATCGGCGTCACCGAAGGCGGCCTGGTGGGCGGCTTCTACGCCCGCGGCAGCCACCGCATCATCGACATGGAGACCTGCCTCATTCAGCACGAGCACAACGATGAGGTCGTTGCCCGCGTGAAGGCCATCGGGCGGAAGCTCGGCATCACGGCGTACGACGAAGAAACCGGCAAAGGCCTGCTTCGTCATGTCGTGGTGAAAGTCGCCTTCCGCACCGGTGAGATGATGATCGTTCTGGTCACGAATGGGGACAAGATACCGAATGCGGATGAGTGGATCTCGGAGATCCGCGAGCAGCTGCCGTCGGTGGTCAGCATCTGCCAAAACGTGAACACGAAGCAGACGAACGTTATTTTCGGAGACGTGACCCGCGTGCTGTGGGGCAGTGAGGTCATTTATGATTATATCGGCGACGTGAAATTCGCCATCTCGGCGCGGTCGTTCTATCAGGTGAACCCGGCACAGACCGAGGTGCTGTACGGGAAGACGGTTGAGTATGCGCAGCTGACCGGGAAGGAAACGGTCTTCGATGCATACTGCGGCATCGGGACGATTTCGCTATTCCTAGCCCAGCATGCGGGCAAGGTGTACGGCGTCGAGATCGTGCCGGAGGCGATTGAGGATGCGCGCCGCAACGCGGAACTGAACGGAATGAGCAACGTCACGTTCGAGGTCGGAGCGTCCGAAGATGTCATTCCTGCCTGGAAGGAGCAGGGTATCGAAGCGGACGTCATCGTCGTCGACCCGCCGCGCAAGGGCTGCGATCCGAAGCTGCTGGAGACGATTTTGGAGATGAAGCCGGAGCGCGTGGTGTATGTGAGCTGTAATCCTTCCACACTGGCGCGGGATTTGCGGGTGCTGGAGGACGGTGGGTACAAGACCGTGGAAGTGACGCCGGTGGATATGTTCCCGCATACCGTTCACGTAGAATCGGTGGCTTGGCTGGTGAGGAAAGACTAATAGTTGAGGTGTAATAGCCTATACAGCAACGAAGCGGGGATAGTCCCGCTTCTTTTTTGTTGTTCATAAGTTCAATCATCCGCGTTAGCTTATATACAGGACAGTGGCAGAAGGAAGGTTACGAGATAAGTTTCTAATCGGAGTTTAAATGACAAGAAATCTCCGATCTAGCATTAAGCTATTGATGTAATTGGGTGTTTTACGTGCACAGGATAGAAGTTTTCACCATTTGTTCTTACAAATAAACCACCATGAGATATATCACTTTTGATATCGATATCTTTATAATCTGGAGTGAAATGGAAAGTTATTGTTTCAGTACCGCTACCTGCAATCTTAGTCAAAATATCTTGAATTTTAACTTCCCCTATGTTGATTATATCGAAGATGTCCATGTGATTGTTTTCTTTTTTATAAATAGCAATCGCGTCCTCGTTTTCCAAGTAATAAATATCATTATTAAAAACGTTCAGGCAATAATACATTAAAATTCCTTGAGTGTGATCAGTCCCAAAACGTTGAGAAATGGGCAATCTTTCTGATGCAAATTTGTGAATAAGACGTAAATCATCCGTTTGACTTACATTTAGTTTTCTAATGCCCGTATGCTCAAATTGGCTTGGTGTAAAGTCCATTGAAAATAGATGCTCTTCTACTGCTTTAAATCCAAACTTGGGATAAAAATCAAGAACCGTATGATTAGCAAAGAGATACATGAAGTCATACTTATTCTCATATTCCTCTAAAACCTTGTTCATTAAACTTGCAGATAATCCTCTTCTTCGATATTCAGGATGTGTCATAACTGTTCCGATTTGTATAGCTTTTTTCTTCTCGCCATTAATAATTAACTCAAGAATGTTTACTGATACATTTGCAATAATCTTCTCTCCATCAACAAATGAAAAAGGAATGTATCGTTCGCTCCAAAACCCTTGTTGATACCAATTTTCAAAACTTAGACCAAAAGTGTTGGTAGCAAGTTCGAAAAAACTCTTTCTAAGTGGTTCATTGTTTTTATAATCCTTCGTAAATATAAATTCCTGCATTGTATTCTCCCCCTTAATCCTCAAAAGTGACTGTCTGTATATTAATGGTATTATCACGTATTTACTAGGTAGAATATGATTATATTCAACAATTCTGCTCATAAGTAAGTTAACTGGCATATCACCAAATATTATTCAGCAAAAATTACAAGTCCCTCTGTTTAACTCCCCTTTTTGTTATCTTGCCTGTAATGGGGGACTATCCTGTCAATTTACTTATTCTGGAATTCAGCTTCCGCAAACCACGACGATGCCATTTGACAAACTACCTACCAGAAGGTAGAATGACAATATGAACAATTTATCTAACACCTATGACGAAATCCTGGCTTGTGCGCGTTCTCTGATCATCGCTGGCGGCTACAACGGCTTCAGTTATGCTGACATCGCTGATGTGGTTGGGATTCGTAAGGCGAGCATCCATCACCATTTCCCAAGTAAGGTCGATCTGGTCCGAACGCTGGTTGCACGGTATCGGAAAGAAGCCGAAGAGGGGATGGCGAATCTCGAGCATCAGGTATCCGATCCGTTCGAACTGCTTCGGTTCTACACTGGCTATTGGGAAGCCTGCATCATGGACGACAGCGCTCCGTTTTGTGTCTGCGCGCTGTTGGCAAGCCAGCTCCCCGTCCTGCCTGAGGAAGTTGGCCTAGAGGTCCGGGCGCATTTCCGCTCCCTGTCGGCTTGGTTGACATCCGTGCTGGAGCGCGGCGCACGGCAAGGGGAGCTTCAACTGATGGGTACCCCTCATGATGAGGCCGAAGCGTTTATGGCGACGGTTCACGGCGCGATGCTCTCGGCGCGTGCCTATGGCGATCCGAAGATATTCGGCGTCGTGACAAGCTCGCTTTTGGAGCGATTCTCTTCGTGATGAAAGCCGCGATGGCGATGGTTTGTAGTCATGATCTAGAAGAAAAGAGGTGAACCCTTTAGCTTTACCCGTCTTGAGAGCAGGCTATGTTCTAATGAGGATCAGCCCGCTATATTACGAACGAATCGCATTTCATTCGCCAAGTGCAGATACGAGGCATGCCGTCTACATATCGTCAGTCTACAGTGAGAACGGCGTATTCGATTTGCGCTGAATGATTGCTAAACGGCTCCTGCTGCCCGTTGATGGATCAGACATACATCCAGAACTGCTGAGTATGGGAAATCGGTTGAGGCCGGTCCCGTCGAGTGGTCCGAGCGTGGTGTCTTTTCATGATGGGCACGGGGGGACTTTAAAGCAGCTGGCGGAGTCTTGTCTTTTTAACCTACCTATTAGTAGGTAGCGAATAACGACCAAATGAATTTTTTATCAGAAATGCTGTCAGCCGCTAGTATCGGCTCGCGACAAGACAGAACAAATCAACCCTGTCCTTATGGACTGGAAGGAGACAATTATGTTTGGAATTTCATCACTCGGCTGGGTGCATACACTCAGCAGCTTGCCCGCCATTCCGCTGGCTATCTATATGTTTGCTCGCTACGG
>NZ_PCZT01000076.1:0-4078 GCF_002968895.1 Paenibacillus sp. AR247
TTTCACCACACTTGTAAGGTGGGTTAGGTACTTCATGTTCCTGATCGCCCTACTGCTGCCGTCGGTTTACGTTGCTCTAACTACTTTTCATCCACAAATACTTCCAACAGTTCTTCTAATTAGCATCGCAGCGGCAAGGGAAGGTGTCCCCTTTCCCGCCGTCATGGAAGCCCTCTTGATGGAATTTATGTTTGAAGCCCTTCGCGAAGCCGGCGTCCGACTACCGAAAACAATTGGTTCAGCCGTCAGTATTGTGGGAGCACTGGTTATCGGCCAATCCGCTGTTGAGGCTGGTATCATCTCTGCTCCCATGGTCATCGTTGTGGCAACGACGGGGATCGCGTCATTTGGCATACCGCGTTACAATCTCGGAACCTCTCTGCGGATTCTTCGATTTCCTATGTTGTTACTCGCTGGATTTATAGGAATTTACGGTATCCTGGTCGGCATTACGGCGATCCTAATCCATTTGTCTTGCCTACGTTCATTTGGCGTCCCTTACCTTAGTCCTGTTACTCCCGAAACGACAGGCTATGTAAAAGATCTCATTTTTCGAGCACCGAGATGGAGCTTACGATATCGTCCTAAAAACACGGCCGGGAGTAACGACAAACGAATCTCATGATAAGTTGCTGTCATAAATCCAAAGGAAGGTGACGGCCCATGTATTTTAAATTTGGGATTGCCCTTTTACTTATTCTAGTGCTCACGACAGGATGCTGGGATCAAAAGGAGCTTAGCAGCCGGTCCATCTGGATCGGCTCAGGGTTTGACAGGGACGGGAGGGGGGATATCGTATTAAGTGGCCAAATTCTGATCCCCGGCAAACAAGGCCAAACCGGAGGAAAAGGAGGTTCCTCCGGAAATGGCACAAGCCATTTCGTGGTTTCGGGAATGGGAAAAAACGTTAGTCAAGCCGCAGCCGATTTACAAGGAAGTCTATCCAGGGAAGTATTTCCGAGCCACCGTAGGGTCGTTTTTCTTGGAGAACAGTTCGCAAGAGATGGTGTCACGGATATGCTGGATGAACACTCTAGGAATCCGCTGGTCCGGTTACGAACTGATATCTTCGTCGTAAAAGATGGTACCGCACGTGAATTGATCCAATCAACATATCCCTTGGAGAAAATACCCGCGATCGGCGCATATAAAGAACTGGAACATACGAGTGGCATGAAACAAGCCACTTTCATGAGATTTTTAAGGGCAGCCAGCAGCGATGGTGTTAGCCCCGTATTACCCGTGATCTCTTTGAATCGGAAAGGTAATAAAATTGAGGACGTAACTAAGCAACAATCATTTCGGATGAATGGCATAGCCATTTTCGATAAAAAAAAGCTGAAATTAAAAGGTTTTATCAGTCAAGAAGAAGCGTTAAATGTAAATTGGATTACAGGTGTTTTAAATAGCACCACTGTGACAACGCCCATTCCGAAAAATCAAGGGAGAGTCAGCATTCACTTGTCACGGATAGGGCGTAGAATCTTACCAGAAAACCACAATGGAAAAATCGTCTTTCATGTCAAGTTAACGGGCAAAGGCGTTATTCGTGAGAACCAGACTCGGTTGGATCTTCGTAGCCCAACTAATGTCAAGTTAGTTAAACAAGCATTAGAAGTTGAAGCAGCAAAGGAAATTAAAGAAATCATCTTAAAAATGCAGAACACATACCAAGAAGATATTTTCGGATTTGGTGAGACTTTGCACCGGAAAAGCCCGTCAGCTTGGAAAAAAATAAAAGACAACTGGAATAATTATTTTACAGCAGCAGAATTCGATGTCAAAGCTGAATTGACCATAACCCAAATAGGGTTGACGGGGCCAGGTTTGTATCTGCGGGAGGAAGAAACGATCAAATGAATACACCGAGAATTTCTAACATACAGGTATTTTGGATCACGTTTTCGATCGAGTGTGCTATGACATTGTTCTTCACGCAATCGCCTGTCATCCAAACAGCGAAGCAGGATGCGTGGATTTCTTACCTGGTCGGCGGAGCTATTGCCTGCGGAATCACTCTCCTTTCCAGGGCCCTGTCCCTTATGTACCCTGAACAATCGCTCAACGACTTCAGTACGAAAATCTTAGGGAGTTGGTTTGGGAAGATTTTGGTGGTCCCCTTTTTGTTAATATGGATAGTCATGTCTGGGTCTCTTCTTCGTCAATTTTCCGATTTCTTTCAAATGATCTTGTTTGATCGAACCCCTACAAGCGTCCTGATGCTTCTCATGATGGTAATAGTGGTAAGCTTAGTTTGGGCTGGAGGAATCGAGGGAATTGGACGATGCAGCCAATTGATGGGACCCGTCATATTGTTGATCATTGTTGCGATCACTTTATTGAGCTTTAACAATTACGAATTAGAACAAATTTTCCCTATTTTTTCGGATTCAGGAGCAAGAGCAATTATGCGAGGAAGTCTGGCGCCGGCCTCGGTTCTGGGAGACACCGTATTTCTGTTGATGGTGACCAAGTTCATGGAGAATCCCCGTCAAGGTACTAAATTTGCCGTTTGGGCTGTCGCGTCAGTTGCCATCATTTCCTCTGTGCTGACCTTAACGGCTTTATCCATCTTCGGATCTGCATTAGCATCAAAGATGCTGTTTCCAACATTTGAGATGATGCGATACGTCTCACTTATGGAGTTCATCCAGAACATCGAAATTTTTTCGTCTGTTTTATGGTTCTTCAGTGTGTTTCTCAAATTGAGCCTTTATTTATTTATTGCTTGCTACGGGATGTCCCAATGGATGGGCTTGAAACGTTGGAGTATTTCAGTCTGGGTAATTTCTCCGGCCGTGTATATTATAGCTTGGATATTTCCTCAAACTGTTCTCTACACTTCCCAAATTCAACTTCATCTGAGCGTTCATTACGTGATGCCTATTGAGTTGATCGGTATTCCATTCCTTATGTGGATGATTGGCAAGGTTCGAAAACGGCGATCACATTCGTAAAAAATTGTAGATGAAACCTTACGATCTATGTTCTTGTCGTCTGGTTTTGACAAGAAAATATAATAGCCGCAACTACGCGGATTATGGGAAAGAAGAAGATGAAGATGATTTCTGGTACAGGTTGTACGCCGGTCCACAGCTGATGGAATTTGATTGTGAAGAGCTTAAATATATCCGAAAACGCGAGGGGTATAGACAAAAGGAGGTTGTCGAAGCAATCGGAGCCTCGGTTCGTTCCTAAGCGATGGCGCGGGAGCGTCCTTTTTTATTGAACCAAAAAATGAGTTTGCTTTAAAAGGTATCAAGGTGATTAAAAAGCGATTATGTGGGTAAAGTACGAAGTACGATAGCGTAATAGACCGCCTTTTTACAAAGGCGGTTTTTTTATTGCTAAAAAGGAGTGAACGGATTGCTGACGGCGATAAAGTTACCGGAACGATTCAAACATACTCCGGGTCGTTCTGGATTCTGTGCTCGATCTCAAGCCTCAAACGCTTGGTTTGGGCTGTATCGATCTGAGCTTGTACGTCCAAACGTTCGCGCTTACACCAAAGCGTATTTTTATTATGCAATATGTCCCTCTATTTCTGCTCTCAATTGTTCAAACCAATCTAATCGGTAATCGGCTCATGTTCTTGTCCTTTTCGGCAATCGGTACTATCTTTGGTTTGGGACAAGAACTTTTACCGATAAAATAAAAAAGCCGCTATAATAGCGACTTTCAATGGGACTTTGTTCTTGTCCCCCGACATCTTTCATGATTTGATTCTAAGCGGAACCTCAAGCAGCTTCTGAACGTCTTATAAATAAAGGAGCTGATTTACCCATGGTTCAAACATTCTACCTTGTTTTCGGAACTATTTTTATTACACTCGGCATCCTGAGTCGCATTAAGCCCACGTTTGGCTGGAATATGAATGAAGCGTGGAAAGTAAAAGACGACTCCGAGCCAAGTGACGCCTACATTGAAGCTCGAAAATTCGGCGGGTTTATTGCAATAGTGATTGGTTTATTTTTCTTTGCGCTTTAACAAAAAAAACCTTCTCCTCTCCGGAAGAGATTAAAGGTTTTTTATGCAGCTGCCTTTTTTATGAACTAACGTTTCCCGTTAGCTCAGCGCG
>NZ_PCZT01000077.1:0-7594 GCF_002968895.1 Paenibacillus sp. AR247
GTAAGCGCTACGCTCTGATTCGGCGAAGCACTGTCATTGCCCGCTGTAAAGAACAAGACCGGCAGGCCGTCTGCATCGTAGGTTGCGCTTCCCGACCAGATTCCATCGGGTGCGAGCTCATCCTTCTCGGGCGCCAAAGCCACGGGAAGATCCCGCCAATGCACCAGATCCTCGCTAACCCAATGCCCCCAATGGATTTGATGAAAGAAGGGCCCATGAGGATTATGCTGATAGAACAAATGGTACTGGCCGTCAAAATAGATCGGCGCATGGGGTTCATTCATCCAGTGAGCAGGTGGGCTAACGTGATATTGAGGCCGGTGCCGATCAGCCAGCAGGGGGGTCCGATCCAGTTTAATCTGATCATACGTTAACGTCGGATGGACTCCTCCACATCCGATATCCAACACGAGCCGATAAGAAGCGGCTACCTCATCCTCACTCAGTGCCCTTGGGTAGATTTTGAGCTCTTCCATGATGCCACTGAACATGTGCAGGCTGAACACCTTCGCCAGCTGGCTGCTGTGATTATTTTTACCGATTAGGAGATCCGTGCCGGTCGCCTCGGTCAAGCGGGAACCACGAGGCAACCCGGTCGACGCAATCTTCCTGCCGTTCAGAAACAATTTCATTTCCCCTTGGTTCCCGTCAAACACAGCATTTACGTAAGACCATTCATTTTTTGGCAGCTCATGCCCATCCGGAGACCAAATTTCCTTCCATTCTCCTCCTTCGAGTCCAACTTGGAAGGACCAGGATCCATGACGATACATACCGAGTAGGTATCCCTGCCTTTGTTCTTTGTTGTGACGGTTCACAATGGCTGACAGCTTGCCATCGTCCCCCACCTCGTATGAACGAGGGGCAACCCATACGCCGATGCTGATCGCCGACCGGTATTGGGAGGTGCCCGCAGGATCTTCTTCTTGGAATGAATGGGCAATGAAAGTCGAATATCCGTCGAACGAAAGCCCACTCCCCACGACGCCTTTTCTCCACAGCGGGTCGCACGGTTCGGTAAACTTTGCTTGCTTAAATACGTACTGGATCTCATCCCGGACCTGGGATACGTATTCCAGAGCACTTGCTCCGGCTCCTTCATTAAAAGGCCAATACATCATCGGTCCCCGGTTGTCGGGTCTTTGGTTCATGCTTCCACCCTCCTTGACTCCCACTCCGTGGAGTCGCCTGGAATAAGTATGGAGTTTAGCGTATGGATGTGAAGCGAGTTCAGAACATACTGCCCCGCTTTCACGCTGATTTCGATCTGATCTAACGGAGCGTCAGGGAAAATTTGATCCGTCATGGCAATCAGACCATCATTCGCGTACACTTCGATCGCATTGCGGTCCAGCCAGATATGCAGCTTGATTTTCCCGTCCTCAGAAACCAATTTGGCGCCATGATTGCACGGAAAAGACGGATGAAAATCGGTCACTCCTGATTTCGTACGGTCAATGTACAGCCATTGGCGCTCAGGGTCATATCCGATTATCGTTTCGCTCTGCCCGGAGGATTTTATTTTCACCCGAATCTCACTCCCGGAGCGGACATCCATTTCAGCCTCAATCTCCAACAGTTCATCCTGCATCTTTTGTATAAAAGGGGCCTCTGGCGTAATCAAAATTGCATTCCAGCTCTTCGATTCTTTTCGCAGCTTCTCCATTTCCCTAACCGGCTTTTGGATCAGCAGGATACCTTCGTCACGGCTGGTCAATGACAATACGCGAGGCAGTGTCATCGCTCCTCTCCAGTCTCCGGTAGGTGTCTCGTTGGCATACTTCCAGTTGCTCATCCATCCAATGATCACGCGCCGTCCATCAGCATCGGGTATATCCGACCAAGTAACCCCCGCATAATTGTCCCGGCCATAATCGAGCCATTGGATATGATCTGCAGGGTTGTCATTGATGAATGTGTTCCCATCGAACTCACCGATAAAATATTGCGTGCGTGAACCTTCCGGATAATCGGGATGATCCCCAATGCTTATGATCAGAACCCATTTGGAGCGTCCGCTGCCATCAATCGGCAGTTCAAAGAGATCCGGGCATTCCCAAACGCCATCATGCGAACCTTCTCCATGGCCGAATTCGCCCGTAAGCGACCATTCCAGCAAATTCTTTGATCCGTAAAACCGGACATGATCTCCCGCGACAACCGCCATCACCCAACGTTCATTTTGCGAATGCCAAAACACCTTGGGATCCCGAAAGTCTATTAGGTCAGACTCGGTGAGTACCGGATTCCCCTCATATTTATGCCAGGTTCGACCTTTATCACTGCTGTAAGCCAAACTTTGCCTTTGACGCGGCCGACCAGTTTTTGGACAGGTATCAGCATGGGTAAAGATCGCAACCAATCCATGGGACCCTTCAAATAGTCCGCTGCTGTTGTTCCAGTCAACTACACAGCAACCAGAGAAAATAGCGCCATGCTCGTCTGGGAACAGGGCGATTGGTTCATGCCGCCAATGCACCATATCTTGACTGACAGCATGCCCCCAATGCATCGGACCCCATTTGTTTCCGTAAGGGTGATGCTGGTAAAACAGGTGATATTCTCCCTCGTAATAGACCAGTCCGTTGGGATCGTTCATCCAGTGAGAAGGTGGCGAGAAATGAAACCACGGCCTGAATCGATCATCATTTTGCTGTTTACTGAACTCAATTTTCATCATTTCCTCTTTGGTTGGCATTGACAGAAGAGCCCCCCTTACGTGTTGTTACTAATGCTCCACCTGCATTTGCAAAAGTCAGCATGCTGGTGATTTGCTGTCTGGTCAGCTGATTTAATACATGATCGGTTTGAAGGATCTGATATAACAAGCAGCCCAGGAACGCGTCCCCGGCTCCAGTCGTATCGATAACCTTCACTTGAAATCCGGGCACATATCCATCATGATCAGCGACCCGGTAATAACAGCCTTTTTCCGCTAAGGTAACCACGATCAGTGCGATGCCGAATTGCTGCTGCAGCTCCTGCGAGCCTTTTTCCACATCGGTTGTTCCTGTTATAAAGCCAAGCTCCTCCTCCGATATTTTCAGAATATCGGCATAGTTCATGCCCCAAAGAATATTTTGTTTTGCTTTATCGTTACTCTCCCATAATGCAATCCGGATGTTCGGGTCAAACGAGAGCAGCGCTCCTGCTTCTTTGGCCTTCACGACCGCCTCTCTTGTTGCCGAACGGGCAGGCTCATGGGTCATCGATAAAGATCCAAAATGCAGTATACGGCAGTTTTGAATACGATCGAACGGGACATCCGCTGGGCACAACAATGTGTCGGCTCCCGGCCTCCGGTAGAAGCTGAACGATCGGTCTCCGTTGCCATCCAAATGGACAAATGCCAGCGTCGTGTTAGCTTCCGTTGTAGTCGAAAGAGCAGTCACATCAACTTCGCAGCTTAACAAAGTGTGCTGAAGTAGGAATCCGAAATGATCCTCCCCTACTTTGCTAACCAGAGCCGTTTTGGCTCCTAAGCGGGATAGCGCAACCACTACATTAGCCGGTGCCCCTCCGGGATTGCATTCGAACTGCACGTTACCTCCCTCGCTTTGTCCTGCAGGAGTAAAATCTATCAAAACTTCCCCGATAGCAATTACATCAAGCACAGTTTCTCCCCACCTATCATTTACTTATTATTTCTTTAAATTTTCGTTATAGCGATCCAGTCCAGTTTGGTAGATCTCCATCAATTCGTTCAGGCCCATTTTATCCAGAGTCTTCACATAGCTATCCCACTGCTCATCCACGCCGCCATCGACAATAAATTTGCCTCTTTGAGTGTTCACGTATTTAATCAATTCAGGCTCAATCCGGTTGATTGTATCCAATTCTTCTGGTTTGAAGAAAATACTTGGATAGTTTTCTTTTTCCATGTAAGGATCGTAGTACTTCTCCAAATCTATTACACGCTGCTGAGCCCGAGGCTCCAGATCAACCACTTTCCCCAAATTTTCAGCAGTAATTACTCCCGGGGCCCCTGCACCTGGAGCTACCTTCTGACGGAATTCACCAGCGGAAGTACCTTCGGGTAGCGGAAGGTTCACCAGTTTTCCGTTTTCGTCTTTTTTAAATACGACATCCAACGGACCCCAGTGAATTTGAGCCGCCATGTAAGGTTCATACTGTTGATCAATCCAGCGCATCGTAATCTCGGGGTAACGGTCTTCTTTAGTAATCACGAAAGCCCCACGTCCTGGCCCCCCACCATTGTTACGCCCGATCAATTGGTCCCCGTTTGGACCTTTGAGCGGAGGCAGGAGAGCATAATCCTTACTCCGTTCTGCTCCGACAACTTCTTCGACCTCCCACCAGACGTAAGAGCCAAGCGTTTCGTCAGTCGTTTTGCCTTTTGCCAAATACTGAGCCGCATCCTGGGTGAACGATTCGGGATCGATCAAGCCTTGCGCATACCAGTTATCATGTATATATTTCAATGCTTCCTTATATTGAGGTTGATTCGCGGTGAAAATCACTTTACCATCGCGGACGATCCGATGTTCCAGGTTATCTGGAAGCCCGAAGGCTCCGAATATGCCCGCAATGTCACTGCACCACTGCATGTGCATAAAACTTAGTGGAATTTCATCCGCTTTACCGTTGCCATTCGGATCCTGTGTTTTAAAGGCGATCAAGGCCTTCGTATATTCGTCCAGCGTTTGCGGCATTTTTAATCCCAATTTGTCCAGCCACTTTTTATTGATGACGTGAAAGAAAGGATTGGTCCCAAGGTTGTTCTCTTCAAAAGACGGCAGCCCATAGATGTGACCATCCGGCGCTGTGATCGCCGATCTAATGTCGGGCCGGCTCTCTAAGAGCGCTTTCAAATTAGGCGCATATTGGTCAATTAAATCCTCCAGTGGGATGAGAGTCCCATCTTTACCGTAATTGACAAGCTCGTAATCCGTGAACCCGGCTCCATAAAATGCATCCGGCAAATCACCGCTGGCCAGCAGCAAATTTTTCTTTTCGTTGAAGTCGGTGTCCGGAATGTTATTCCACTCGATCTTTACATTGGTTTGCTTCTCCAGTCGATTGAAAATTTCCATTTTCGAATACTCCGGCGCCAGTGCGGCTTTCGGGGATACCATTTTTAATGACACGGCATCGTTTACAATTGGAAGCCCGGTTTTGTTAAAGTTCGCATCCTGGTCCGGATTTTTCGCCTGTTGCTTTGTATCCCCGCTGCTACCCGAACAGCCACTGATTGCAAACGCTCCGGCCAACATGAGAATCCCTGCACTTTTGAAGATCGTTTTTTTCATTGTCCATAACCTCCCTTTAGATCATTCCACAGGTAAAAATCGTGCACAGTCCTTGCTAGTCTAATCTGGATATCTTGGGCATCAATACGGCTTCACATCCCCCCTTTCAAGCACCCTGCCAACGTCATCCCTTGATGGATCCGATCATCACGCCTTTCACAAAGTACTTTTGCAGGAAAGGATATAAAATCAGCAGCGGAAGGCTGGATACCATGATCACGCCGTATTTGATAAGCTCTGTGACACGCATCTTCGCCGCATAGGACTCTACATCTAACATCATGTTGGAATTGACCTGATTCTGGACTAGAATGTTCCGCAGCACGAGTTGAAGCGGATATTTGCTTTCGTCGTTCATATAGATCAAAGCGTCAAAGAAACCATTCCAGAAACCTACGACATGATAAAGTACCATTACGGCGATGATAGACTTGGACAACGGAAGCACGATGCTCCAGAAGAATCGGGTGTTAGAGCAACCGTCAATCGATGCGGCTTCCCACAATTCATCCGGTATGCTGGACTGGAAAAATGTCCTCACGATAATGACATTGAATACTCCGCCCGCACCCGGGATAACAAGGGCCCAGATTGTATTTAGCATGTGAAGATCCTTAATTAACAGATAGGTTGGGATCAACCCTCCGCTAAAGAACATGGTGACCAACAAAAACCACATAATCACCGATTTCCCAACCAGATCTTTACGAGCTAACGGATAGGCCGCAAATACCGTCACGGCTACGCCGATCAAAATTCCCAGGCCCGCATATATGATGGAGTTGGCATACCCGATCCAAATGGATGAATCGCTAAAAATTCGCTCATATCCGTCCAGGGTAAATCCTTTTGGAAATAACCATACCTCTCCTGAATAGATGAGGTTGGGATCACTGAACGAAGCAATCAACACGAAATACAGCGGGAATAATACGAGTAGCATAATCATGGTCAGGATCACGTAGTTAATGACGTCGAACCATACATCTCCCTTGCTCTTTCTCTTTAATAATGAATTCAACATGAACTCCCCCTTACCAAAGGCTGGTTTCCGTCATTCTTTTGGCGATTCGGTTGACGGTGAAGATCAGGATAATGTTAATTACGGAGTTGAACAGGCCCACTGCTGTGGAAAAGCTGTACTGTGCTTTCTGAATCCCCATCTCATATACATAGGTTGGAATGATATTGGAGGTCGTGTAGTTCAGATCGTTTTGCATCAGAAAAGCCTTTTCAAAACCGATGCCCATAATGTTGCCAAGCGCCAGAATCAGTAGAATGACAATGGTCGGCAATATGCTTGGGATATCGACGTACCATACCCGCTTCCATTTACTTGCACCATCCATAATTGCCGCCTCATGTAGCTCTGGATTAACCCCTGCGAGAGCGGCCAGATAAATAATCGTCGAAAAGCCGGTCTCCTGCCATATCCCTGACAAGATGTACAAAGGTCGGAACCAACCTTCATCGGCCATGAACAACCTCGGTTCTCCACCGAACCAAGTAATGATGTGGTTCACGAGACCGCTGTTAGGCGATAGAAACACATTGAGCATGCCTACAAGCACAACCGTAGAAATAAAATGCGGTGCATAGATGACGGTCTGTATAAATTTCTTATAGTTCTTACCAAGCATCTGGTTCAACATGATTGCGATGATGATTGGAACCGGAAAACTAAAAACAAGCGACAGAAAACTGAGCGTAAGTGTATTGACTATAATCGTCCAGAAGTTATAAGAATCGAAAAACTCTATAAAGTGCTTGAAGCCAACCCATTCGCTTCCCCAGATGCCGCGACTTGGTGAAAAATCTTTAAAAGCGATTTGGACTCCATACATCGGGTAGTACTTGAATACAAGATAAATAATAATAATCGGCAGCAGAAACAGGTACAGCTCATAGTTTCGCTTGACTCGTGTCCATGTTCTCCGATTTTCCTTGATGAGGTGTTGCTGACCCCCGGACTCCATTGGATTCACCTTGATACTCCCTTTCTCCCTAAATTGCAATCTCTTTTTTTGAAACGTTTCCAATTTAATTGAAACGTTTTCCAATTTGGCGCAAGAAATACGTCTTTCGACGTACATTCCAGTGAATGCGGTTGTTATGCGTGCGATTTCGCCATTTTACAAAGTTTCTTATTTTATCAAGTAGTTTCGCCACCCCTAAATACGACGGGAAGACGGTAAACGTCCCTATGCAAAGATTCGCCTTCAATCTTTTTGAAAGCAGCCTGATTGTCAAGCGTGCCATTTCCTCTACGGGTTGCCTGATCGTTGACAAAATCGGATGAAAGTAAGGATGATCCTGAATGCCGT
>NZ_PCZT01000078.1:0-627 GCF_002968895.1 Paenibacillus sp. AR247
CAGCCATTGACCAACCCGCTCAAATGTAGACGTTTTCACCAGTTACCACAGCCCTTCGTCATTGATTTTCTTGGAGATCGAGTTTGTCGTCACGACAAGGATTAGGCTGATGAGCGAAGATATTAATCCGACCGCTGTTGCCATTCCAAAGTAACCCTGTTGAAGCCCGCTACGGAGGACATAAGTATCGAGAACATCCGCAACTGCTTGGTTTGCCGGATTCATCAGTGGATAAATTTGATCCATTCCTACGGTGATCAAACTTGGAATGGTCAAAATCAAAACAATGGTTATCGTAGGCAAGATGCCCGGCAGTGTAATATAGCGAATCCTAGCGAGTTTACCCGCACCTTCCACTTTTGCAGCTTCATAAAGCTGCGGGTCGATAGTCGTAATGGCTGCCAGGTAAAGGATCGTGTTCCAACCTACTTCTTTCCACAAACTACTAGATACAATCATTGGCCGAAACCATTCCGTTGAGCCCAGAAAGAAGATTGGATCACCACCGAACTTTGTAATGAGATCGTTTGCAAGCCCTCCATCCAAAGTTAAAAAGGATTGGAGAATATACGCCACCACGATCCATGAGAAAAAGTGCGGCAAATAGCTTGCCGACTGCACAAAGCG
>NZ_PCZT01000079.1:0-2235 GCF_002968895.1 Paenibacillus sp. AR247
CTTCTCCCCGCTCATGCCGAACCTGGATCGTACGTCCAAGGACCGGAAGTTCCCCGATTTCCGCCCAAGCAAGCGAATCATCCAGCTGCGGCAGGGTGGAAATCTCGTCGGCTCCGTCAGCAGCGATTCCCATCAAGCCCGTCGCAACGGCACCTACGACGCAGAAGGAAACCTCCGGGTATTCCCGGCGCTCGAGCGCAGGATTCACCAATTCCTTCAGTTCACGGAATGCTTGCCGGGCAAGGCCGTACCGGTAATAAATATCCGGAAGGTAGGTTTTACCTTCCACATTCGGAGCGCCGTTTGTGTCCAAATCGTGCAGCGCTTTTTGAAGCTGATCGGAGCGGGTGACAGCCCCATAGTACAGCGGGAGAAAATTGCCTTCTGCACAGTACGGATCGGCGAAGGAGCGGTCCTGCAGCATCATGCCGTAAAAGCGCTGCTGGTTCTCGTTCCACCATGTGCTCCCATACATCCGCTCAAGCGAGTGTGCTTTCGCCGCGTACGTTTCGGAAGCCTGCGGGTTCCCCGTCAGCCCCGACATGCGTGCGGCGGCCCGGTTGGCGGCAATTTGCACGCCGACCATATCGCCGCCCGCCAAAGGATGCTGCCCGGCTTCATTATACGTCGCCAGTCCCCGGCGCCCGTATTCGGGATAATACTCTAAAATGCCGTCCCCGTCTCGGTCCCACTTGTCTATGTACTCCGTCAGGGTTAAATCATAAAAACGGCGAAGCACCGCATCTTCGAGATAATCCCGGTCGCCCGTCCACAAAAACTGCCGCCAGGCGGTTTCGATCAGGTCGAAGTTGGCGGGAAGGTTATACCAAAAATCCTGATCGTTATCATAATCGACCTCAGCTGGAAGATTATCTTTCGTTATTTCCCAAAAAGTGCACCAATCCCGCGATTCTGCGATATTCTCCGCAAAACGTCTGATCATGTTTTTCGTATGGGGACTGAGCCCCAAAACGGCAGCACCAGCGCTGTGGTGCATCACGTCCCGCACGCAGAACGCTTCCCTTTCCGGAAGGGCTGCCTCATACCACAGTCCCACCTTATCCTCGCCAAAATGGGCATACGACAATGCCTGAAGCTTTGCCCAAGTAAACCCTTCATTCAACGCGTCGTCGTCCGACCTGAACGTCACCGCCCCTGCTTTGGTGCGGATATTATGCACGTCATTCATCCTGCTTCACTCCTTCTCCCTAACTCTCTTTTGACCCGGAGAACGTCAGCCCTTCCATGAACGCCTTTTGCGCGCTGAAGAACAAAATAATGCACGGCAGCGTAATCACGATGGCTGCGGCCATCAACAGATTCGTATCCGTGGAATATGTCCCCTGAAAGCCGGCCAGACCCAGCGTAAGCGTCTTCCAACGGTCGCTGTTGATATAGATCAACGGACCCATGAAGTTGTTCCAGGCGCCCATAAACATCATGACCCCGACTCCCGTCAGAGCCGGCTTGGACAGCGGCAAAAAGATCGTCCGCCAAATTTTGAAATAACCGCAGCCGTCAATGACTGCCGCTTCCTCTAAACCCACAGGTAACCGCGAATAAAACTGGCGGAACAAAAAGATGTAGAACGGTGAGCCGAAGAACGCCGGCACGATAAGCGGATACAAGGTATCCAGCATACCGAGCTTTTTAAATAAAATGAACTGCGGAATCATCGTAACTTCACCAGGCAGCAGCATGGTTGATAATACAAGCAGGAACAGAAATCCGCTTCCTTTAACCCTTAAACGGGCAAAAGCATAACCGACCAAAGAACAGGAAAACACGGTACCAATGATAGGAAGAACGGTGGTGATCAGCGTATTGACCAAATAGCGGCCAAAGGGGAACGCCGTCAACGCTTTCGCGTAATTTTCCCAGCGCCAGTGCTGCGGCCAAATGTTCATGCCGGAAACCGCGATTTCCTCCAGATTGCGGAGCGAAGCGGAAATCATCCACAAAAACGGATACAGGAACGCCGCTGCGCCCGCCAACAGCACCAGGTAACCCAGCCACCGGACTCCGGGGGATTTACGCTTCTTTTTTACGGACACGGCGCTTCCTCCCTCCCACTTCATTTTCGTAATACACCCATAATGCGCTGCTGCGGAACACCAGCAAGGTGAACAGCAAAATGATCACGAACAGCACCCAGGCCAACGCAGAGCCGTAACCCATCTTGAACCACATAAACGCGTTTTGATACAAGTAATACGCATAGAACAGCAGCGAATT
>NZ_PCZT01000080.1:0-488 GCF_002968895.1 Paenibacillus sp. AR247
TTCTCGGCGGAAGCCGGCGTGTACCAGTCCCAGTTCCCGGCAAAGATCGACTGGGCAGCTGCACCGGCTCCATCCATCGACGGCAGCTTCAAAGGAGCTTCCGGTTTCCTTGGCGGTCAGTGGCTAGCCATCAGTTCCAAGACCCAAGAGAAGGAAGCGGCTTGGAAATTCATGCAGTACATGTACAACGATTCAACGCTCAAGCAGTATCAGGAGAAGGGCTTTGGCATCGCCATGGTGCCGTCCGTAAGCGAGGCTGCAGCTACGCCGAGCGTTAAGGGAATTGAAGGTTTCCTGCCGAACAAATACGACGGCGTTTGGCCGGTCGCTCCCACTGTAGCGGTTCAAGGCACCAAGTCAGACGACGCCTTCTTTAAGTACATCGTCAGTGGAGGGGACCTGGACGCTGTCATAGCGGATCTGAATCAACGGTATAACTCGGCGCTCGATGCCGCCAAAGCCAACGGCGAAGTGAAAGCTGAACCGAT
>NZ_PCZT01000081.1:0-7437 GCF_002968895.1 Paenibacillus sp. AR247
ATCTATGATAGGGGAATATCAGACTGAAATGTATGCCCGTGGTAGTGCACAAGCGGAGCTATATCCATCTGATATTGATAAATTCCTTGTACCAATCTTACCGGATGATATCCAACAGTTTATTGGAGAATTAGTCCAAGAAAGTCTAATCGCGGAGTTTGAATCAAAACAACTTCTTGAACTAGCCAAAAAGCGAGTGGAGGACTTTATTGAAGGAGCTTGTTTATAAATGAATCTATCTACGGACGACAAAAAGCTCCTTCAAGAGCTTTGCAAGCAGCACATTGTGAGTTTTGAAAAGGTCCTTAAGCTCCTGGATACTGTTCAGGAATATGAGTTTAAAGAGCGTCGTACCGGTATTTATGATGCCCTCAGAGATGTTCTGAAAAATGGTGGAGGCCCAGGAGGGTTAGGATGAAATTTAGAAAGCTAACAATCGATAACTACAAATCTTTCCTGTTTCCGACGGAAATTCATTTCCCCGATGATGAAAGCGGCAAGAGTATATTTCTTATCGGTGGTATGAACGGTGCCGGTAAGACATCTTTAATGGAAAGCATTAACTATTGTCTTTATGGTGGTAAAGTTGATGAAATTTATCGATCTATCAACCGTAAATCCTTGGCTCTCGGTAATGCCAGCGTAAGTTTTGAACTGGTAATGGAAATGGACGACTTTTCTGAGCTTATCGTCAAAAGATCTTGGAGCGCAGGTACTATTGACGGACCAAAGGCTAAGGATCTAACCGAGCGACTGGTCGTTATTCGAGACGGCAAACGAGTGTCTGTGCAAAATAAACAGATGTGGCAGGACTTTATCCGAGCAACAATCCCGCCGGGTATTACTCAATTCTTCTTTTTTGATGGTGAAAAAATTCAGGAGATAGCTTCAGACGATCATTCTGAGGTTCGCCTTAAATCATCCCTTGAGGCGGCTCTTGGAATTCAGTACATTAATCAGCTTTCTAGTGACCTACTGTATATTAAACAGGAGGAACGTAAAGGATTTGTTGAGATTTCTAGCGAGGACCTCGATTTTAAAGAAAGTGAGCTGAAACGGGAAAAAAGTAAACTTTTGCGGTTGAATAAAGAGAGAGACGAGATTAAAGAGGATCTAAATTCTTTCAAAGAGCAATATGAAGAGGCGAAGAAACGATTCCTGGTCACCTTTAACACTGAACCGGAAACGCGTGAGGCCATCCGTCAAAATGAGAAAAAACGTGTACAGACCTCTAATCGTATTGGACAGGTTGAAAGTGAAATAAGAACGCTCTGTGAAAAGTATTTGCCATATAGTATATTCGGGTCGCTTTTCGAAGATATTCGAATTCAAATTGAAAAAGAGCGGGAGAGCAATCAAGTTGAAGCGATAAAGGAACATGCTGTTGATTTAGCAAAAAAAATTGTTCGCGCAGTAGAAGAACCAGAACCCATATATACCGAAGCTCTGTCGGATGAAAAAATGGCCGAATTGGAAAAGAGAATTTTAATTCTTTTACAGGAGGGGGGATCCTTCGGTGACGAAGTAAAATTACTCAATCTATCTGATCGTGACGCTGCCCGTGTTCTACATAGAATAGAGGAGCTCGAAAATAGTGATGTCTTCTTTATACAACCCCTACTTGAAGAAAAGCGGGAACTTGAAATAGAAATACAAAAAATTGAGGCCACTCTTCAGACTGGCGTTGCTTCTGATAGTGAAAAAGAACTTTTTGAGCAACTACAGTCGGAAATGGAGAGTTGTTCCACTCAAATCGGTCGTAAAACAGAACAGCTTCGTATCATTGAAGAAGACATTCTGTCTATTGAAAAGAAGATACATGAAATCGAAATTGAGATCGAGAAGCTTTACGAAAAGCACAATGTCTCTAAAGGAAAAGCAGATTTGATTAATGAATGTGATGTAATAGCCGGACTGCTGAATCAGTTTATAGTCCGAATGAGGAAGAATAAAGTCAATCTTCTTCAGGAGAAAACTTTTGAAATGTATAAGTTGCTCTCTAGTAAAAGTGGGCTCATAAAGGATATTAGCATTGATGATAAATCTTACGAGATTAAGATAACCGATAGGAGCGGACATGAAATTAAGAAGTCCGGTCTTTCAGCTGGAGAAAAAGAGGTATTTGCTCTATCCCTTTTATGGGGTTTGGCCCAGACAAGTCAGCTTAAACTTCCGATAATTATAGATACGCCGCTTTCGCGACTCGATAGTACTCATAGAGATAATATTGTCAGAAATTATTTTCCAAACGCCGGTCAACAGGTTATTATTCTCTCTACAGATACAGAGATTGATAACGACTATTACCGTGTTCTGCAAAGCCACCTAAGCGGAGCAGCGAGTTTGGTCTTTGACCAGAAGCAAGAACTAACTACAGTTGAATCTGGTTATTTTTGGGGTGCTTTAAATGGCAGATAGGTTATATACGAGTTTAGTAGCTGATGAAATCCTTAGTGGATTACGTTTTGATACAAAATTGGAGAAAGTAGTATTGGCAAGAATGGCTTTTGCACTATCTATTTCAATCGATGGAAATAATGTGCCGGAGAGTAACGATTTTAGTGGCGGCGAAATGAAACGGCCTACTTTTGTTGCTTCGGATGAACTATTTTTGAAAACGCTGCTTGCCTTTGTTCATAAGAAAGTAGATTTTCAAGAGGATGAATTTTATTCAAACAAATCTCTCATTAAGTATCATATTGATAATGGATGCAATCACCTTGCTAAGATGTTTGAAGAAAGTAATCGTGATTCAGAACTTCTTATAAAGAGGCTCACGGAGAAAGTAGAATTTAGTGGACGCAAAGAACTAAAGGGACATGGACTTGATCTATTCATTGGCAAAACAGTTCTCGATAAAAAAGAGCTAACACTTGAATTAAATAACACCAAGAAACATGCAAATTCACATTTAGCAATTATAGGAAAACCAGGTGTTGGAAAAACACAGTTCCTTCTTAAAATACTAGCGGACATTCGCCGACAGTCTAATTATCAGACCAACTTCATCTTTTTTGATTATAAAGGTGATGTTGTGGATAATGAAAAATTCCTTGAAGTAGCGAAAGTTCAACCTTTTCGGCTGCTACAGGGAATTCAGAACCTTCCCATAAATCCTTTTGTGTTACCTGTATATGACGAACAGACAATTAATGTTTCTGCTCGTGAAAAGGCTGAAAGCTTTGCCTCTATAAATTCAAAGCTTGGAGTTGTTCAAAAAGGTGCACTAACAGAAGCAATACGAGCCGCCTATGCTAAACGAGCCAACTCGGTATTACCATTTCCTGATTTTCATGACGTTCTTGAAATTGCTGTTGCTATGTACGAGGAGGATAATAAGAAAGACGATAGTCTTATTGAAGTTTTGCGAGACTTAGCAGATTTCGATCTTTTCTGGAGACATGGTAGTGATGTTCCCCCAATAGATAAACTTTCAAATAGAACATTCTTAATTGACGTTCATGCTATGCCAGTTTTGAAGGAACTTGTAGGTTATCTTGTTATCGAAAGACTTTATAAAGAGATGGCAGCCCTACCTGATAGTCCTGTTCAGGATGGGAAGCGTACCATTCGAACAATTCTGGTTATAGATGAAGCGCACAACTATTTGGGGCAAAAGAACATTTTCCTTGAGCGTATTATTCGTGAAGGACGTTCAAAAGGAATTGTAGTATTCTTTGCGAGTCAATCGCCCAATGACTATCAGCAGAAATTTTTTAACTTTCAAGAATTGCTTGAATTTGCATATATATTCCAATGTGAAGGGGTTTCTGCAAGTTCTTTGCAGGACATTCTTGGATGTGGAAATAAAACAGCGAAAGAATTGCAAACAGAAGTTGCTCGCCTTGAGCCTTTTCAAGTGATAAGCAGAAGTCAGGAAAAGGCAGCTGAGTTCGTTAAATTTGAGGCAGAAGCATTCTATAAGAATTATTAAGCATTTACAAATTCGAGTCTTGATCCTTCATTTAAGAATATTGGAGTAATCTATTAACCTATTAGTAGAGATACAGCAAATAATGGTACAATAAAGAACAATTCTTTAATTGGTTGGAATCACCTATATGTTGTATATGATGCATGAGTTTTGAGGTCACATAACTAAGAATTTAGGAGTAGAGGAATTGTGGAGTAATACGAATAAAGTGAAGATTTAAATAATTGAGTGAGCGGCTGTCGATAGACTTATTATGGTTAAATAGGTAGCGCCTGATTTGTGAATCAGGCGCTTTTAGGTTGTATTGAGCAGGAGTATGAATTACCCTCATAATATGAAAAAACATTAGAATTTTCAGTCTAGGATCCTTATAGCGACCGATAGAAACCTTCCTGGATGAAATCATTATGGACAGTCTGGAAAAGGCTTACGAACGCTCCACAAGACCACGAGGCACGAAGAGTTAATACCAGGGTAAAATGGCGGGCAAAAATATGCAGTAGGCTCGCTGCGGAGATCCTTCGCAGTTGTTAGCAGGCTCTAGAGCTTAAGTTTTACCATATGCCACTTAAAAAAAATAACTGATCACAAGATCCTGATCGAATATATCGCTTTCTATCAATTGAACGGGTAGTTTGCCTCAACTGGAGAGACCGGTGGTATAGGGAGCTATACGGTGTTGTATACATCTAAGTACAGTACATCTTTGACCGGGCTGCGGAAATTGCTGAGCTGAAATTAGAGACGGAAGAGGATATCATCCAGTGGCGTGAACAGAGACGTGTGGGTTCGGTGAAGGTGGAGCTGGATCATGAGCAGGTGGATTTGGCGAAGCGGGTGCTGGGGATTCGGGATTGTGGGGCACGGATTTTTAGAGGCGTGAGGGTCTGCATAAACTACCTGAATCTCTAGAGATTTTTAGAATTCTACATTAATCTTTTTTAAAGGGGCGTTTTATATGAAAAAGATGTGGTTGGTACGAGCAGGAGAAGGGGCATATTTGATCGATGAATTTATAGAAAAACAAGCGGTGGCGATCGGATGGCCGAAACTTGAGAATATAGCATCCATTGATACATTACAAGAAGTTAAAAAACTACTAAAAACAACTTACCCCGGGTATAAAAATGGCAAAATCAACATTACTGCAGGTCAAATATTAAGATTTGTCAGCGAGTTCAACCGGGAAGACGAAGTCGTCACTTACGATCCGGAAGAACGTCTTTATCATTTGGGCAGCGTTATCTCGGATTATGAATATAGACCAGGTTATATTACTGACAAACCTCATGTCCGTAACGTTATTTGGAAAGGTACTGTACCCCGGGATGTCTTATCGGCTGGGGCAAGAAATACACTTGGTTCTATTATGACGATTATTGCAATTCCGGAGGAAGTTAGAAAAGAACTACATGAGCAGATGAAAAATGAAAGTAACAGCCCTCAAGATCCAGAGTCCGAGGAAGAGGCGGACGAACTAGAATTAATTAAGGAAGATGTTATCGAGAAATCTAATGAATTCATTAAGGATAAAATTGCAAATCTGGATTGGGAACAAATGCAGGAACTTGTTGCTGGGATTCTTAGAGGCATGGGATATAAAACACGGATATCTCCAAAGGGGCCTGATCGGGGAAGAGATATATTAGCGTCTCCAGATGGATTAGGGCTTGAGGAACCAAGAATTATCGTTGAAGTTAAGCATCGTTCAGGCCACATGGGGGCTAATGAAATTCGTAGTTTTACTGGAGGACTACGTTCAGGAGACCGTGGAATTTATGTTTCTACAGGAGGGTTCTCTAAGGAGGCAAGGTATGAGGCGGAAAGATCTAACAATCCCATTTCATTAATTGAACTTGATTTACTAGTTGAGCTGGTGGTTCAATATTACGATCAGTTTGATTCAGAGACTAGAACCCTAATTCCTTTACGAAAGATGTATTGGCCCGTATAGAAATATATAGTTTTGAATTGATTAATAGAGCAAGGTAGTAGCGGAACGCGCGATAATAAGTTGTGGACGGTGAGCAATCGATTTAAAATGTACAATCCTTTTATGCAAAATTACGGTCATATTCAAGCGATTAAAAGCTTCCTCCCCGACTACCAAAGCAGCCGATACATCTCGCTAGTTTCGTTTACGATGCGTTGCTGGTTCAGTGTAGATCCTGAGCTGAGAAAAATCCAGTCTGATGAGCTGGTTGTGTATGATGTTGAGCTGTTTGTAATATATCCAACGTAAAATAAGCCGGATTCAAGCGGAGAAGGCTGACGCTGTTCTGACTGAATTGGATATTGAGAAGATTTATAAGGCGTTGAGAGATGCTAATATCACTGATCGATAATACGGGCTGAGCATGTTGAGAAGGCCGGAAGTGTAGGGAAGGGAAGAAATCATAGTAGTTAGCTTATAGGAAGGCTGTTCATGGGCTGCCTCTTCCCATACCCATTTAGATTTGTTTAGAATTTATTTGTCTTCAAAAAGCTCAAAGTCGGGGTGTAATAAATAGCCCAATGGATAAAGATCTGGTTTCGCTGAGATAAGCGCCTTGATCAGCGCAATTTTCTTTTCTTCCGAAGGATAGAAGGTTACACCGAGTGCTACGGGTTCAACGAATTGAATAATAAGATAGGCGTCCTCCTTTCGGTTCATGGGACAAATCATATTATTTCTAGAGAATACCGAGCTATATTCATCAAGTAAGAAGATATGGTAGGTTTGATTCTTCCAAAAGGATTCGTATAGACTGTATGACTGGCCTTCAATGTGTTTTATAAATTTTGTTGGAGACAACCCGATTTCATAGCCAGTAATATATCCAGAACTGTCAAAATCGACCCCGTATTCAGTTTCAAACTTCTCTTGGTGATATCCACTTCTAAATGAATAAGGGAGCATAGTCATGTTGTCGAGGTAGGTTCCCAGTTCCGGTTTTCTTTCAAAAGGTATTTGGACTTGGGAAATATTAATGGACTGGTTTAATTTACAGTTGGTTCGATAAGGGATTTTCCCGGATGGTGGTTGTAGATACACATAACCAATATGGGCATAGTCTGACTCAATGCAAGTGATCTTCATAAAGGCCTCCTTTATTAATCTTAAACACGATAAAATATATTTAGTTTCTTTAATTATAAAAAATAAAAGTTGCTTCCAGAATTCGTTCCGAAGGGCTTTTGTTTTTCCAAATAAGCGCAGAATTCGAAAATGTTCTTCCACTGAAATCCTGATATGATAATTTATCAATATGAGAAGTAACTCATTCAAAAAGCGAATTACACATAGGAGGTCCCCAATTTTGATACAGGTTGCCGCAGCTATGATTGAACGAACATTGGCAGTTCTTAATAGTCCGAAAAATGTGTCTGGAAAACCGCAGGCCGGACTGTGGGAGTTTCCTGGTGGCAAGCTGGAAGCAGGCGAACCTACGGTGGAATACCTGGAGTGTGGGCTGCGTGAGGAAATACAAATCGCCATTGAACCTTGGAAATACGAACGGAAG
>NZ_PCZT01000082.1:0-1135 GCF_002968895.1 Paenibacillus sp. AR247
GTCAAAATTGTCCGTGATAAAAGCCGCGACCTGCTGCCCCATCTCATTGTTTGTGTCAAAAAGCACATCCGACTTGTCCCTGAACTGCCGGAAAAAGGTTCGCTCTGTAACACCGGCAAGACTCGCAATCTCCTGCACAGTCGTGTTTTCATAGCCTTTTTCCGTAAATAATTTGGCGGCCGCCGCCTGTAATTTTTCTTTGCTTTTCATTTTAATCATTCCTATTTATGGGATTAATGGAGTTTAGTCAGTTTCTGACATTTTTTCTTGACAATAAAAACCCAGAGGCATACAATGATCCTAAATGTCAGTTTATGACACTATCTTATCAAAAAGTAAGAGAATACACAATGAAAATCACAGCTGTTGCATACAAGGGGGGGAGACGATGAACGAAACACGTACGGATATTGAGAACAGAGTATTTTTAGTTTCGGGGGGAACATCTGGAGTAGGAAAAGCAATCGCAACGGGACTAGCCAGACTTGGCGCCAAGGTCGTGATCATCAGTAGAAGTGCGGAGAGTGGAAAAGCTGCATTAAAGGATATTTCGGAAGCTACAGGCAACAGCAGGGGAGAGTGGGTGGTGGCAGATCTTTCTCTACAGTCGTCGATCCGGGAAGTCAGCGACCTGATCAAGCGGAAATACGATCAATTGCATGTGCTTGTTAATGCTTGTGGTGCAATCTATTTTAAGAAGGAATTGACAGTAGAGGGGATTGATCGTATGTTCGCGGTTAATGTGCTTAGTCATTATCTGCTGACTAACCGGCTGCTCGACATCCTCCAAGAAAGCGGACCTGCACGCGTTATCACAGTGTCGGGTAACCCTAGATTGTTGAAAAATCCCGTCATTAACTTCGATGATATTCAAATGGATCACCAGTATAGCGGGATGCGTGCAGCCAACCAGTCTTTGTTCGCGAGGACCTTATTATCTTTCGAATTGGCAAAGCGTTTGGAAGGAACGGGAGTGACCTCCAACGCTTTTTATCCGGGGTTTGTGAAATCCAATCTCGCGAGGAACACGCCTTGGTATTTGAGGGTCGCTGCGCCTCTCTTCAACGCAATTATCAAGGCGGAATGCGAGATCGGGGTTTATCGTGGCCTCTGAGAAAGAAATAGAGCGCGCAAA
>NZ_PCZT01000083.1:0-1151 GCF_002968895.1 Paenibacillus sp. AR247
GCTTGGCATTGCCTTTATACCCGAATCCGCATTACAAGCGGGGTCCCGTGCCAACGTGGCTTGCCTGCAAATCGAGGATCCGGTGTGTACACGGGAAATTGGGCTGACAAGACACCAGAGCCGCTATTTTACAAGTGCAGCCAAGGAATTCCGCCAAGTCATCATCGAGCACTTCCGGAACATGGCTCAAACCGAGATTTAACTTCGATCCGCTGTGTCTAGTTAAAATATAGCTCAGGGTGAACCCATGGCTTATTCCGGCTGGTTGGATGTTTTCTTTCCGACTTCAAACGGTGTTGTGATCCCTTCATAGGACAAGTGCATCGTCATTCCCTTTTCGGCATGCCATAAATTATGGCAATGATCCATCCAGATCCCCGGATTATCTGCCTGAAACGCAACTTCATAGACTTCACCGGGAGCGACATCCAGCGAATCGGTCCACCAAGGGCTCCCTGTCGTTGGTTTTCCGTTCCGGCTGAGGACGAGCATCGTATGCCCATGAAGATGCATCGGATGATGATCCCACCCGCGGTTAATAAAAGTTGTTTTTACCAGATCACCTTCTTTGACCGTTAACATAGGTGTGTCCGGAAAGACGCGTCCGTTAATGGTATATAAAGCGTATATTTTACCATTATAGAACCCGAGGCGCGAATCCAAAACGATGTTGAAGGTCCGGTCAAACTTGCTGTGGATGCCGAAAGGAGTCGGTTGCTTTTCCCCGTATGTCCCAGGATCAAAGACAGCATTTTTTTCATTTATAGCCGGGGTTGAATGGGTGACCGCCTCAATAAACACGATCCCCGGGGTGACGCCTGCCTCACTTCGGCTACTCAATCTTACAGGCGTTTTGGGCATGGTGAATAAAATATCATATCGTCCTCCGCCGGCGATCATTAGCTTCTGATCCTTTATGTCGGTGGGCGAGTGAATCTCGTTGCCGTCAATAGCCGTCACTTCGAACGGGACTCCCGATAGTTGGAACGTTTGCGGGTAGTTCTGGGCGTTAATCAGGCGCAATTTGACCTGGGTGCCGGCTGGAATCGTTTGACGATCCAGCGTGTCCTTTAGCCCATACGTCGGGGTTAATGCGCTGCCGTCCGACAATTGCCAAGCGTGGCTTAGTATGGTGATGTCCTTCGTATTGG
>NZ_PCZT01000009.1:0-1797 GCF_002968895.1 Paenibacillus sp. AR247
GAAAGTATAGGATTCGGAGCTTCTGCTTCCTGATCTCGCAAGAAAAACTTCAGCTAAACGCGGTCTGTCTTCTTTGAAGTTACGTCGATAGACGTTTTTCTTAAGAGATCAGAAAAGTATAAGTTTCGGAGCTTCTGCTTCCTGATCTCGCAAGAAAAACTTCAGCTAAACGCGGTCTGTCTTCATTGAAGGTACGTCGATAGACGTTTTTCTTATGATCGTAAGCACGGATCAGCGTTACATGCTGGCCCAGAGACTGCGCCGCAGCTCCGCCGGTCTTGAACCGGCCGTGCGTGCGTTCAGCAGTTCTACGAGCTCCTCCGCGCACCGCTCCGGCCGGTAAACCTCGCGTGGAGCGGAATGGTACGGGCTCATGCGGAAGCCGTGCGGTGTGGCAGCGGTACCGCCGGTGCTGATGGCATGCAGCCACCGGTCCAGGACAAGCGGGCTCAGGACTTCACCATAGCCGCCGCTGACAAAATATTCGCAGTTTTTCTCCTCTTGGCCCGGAATGGACTCACAGAACAGCATGGGCAGCCCTTTGGCCATCGCTTCGGTGCAGGTCATCCCACCCGGCTTTGTAATGAGCAGGTCGGAGGCATCCATCCATTTGCTGACTTCCTTCGTCTGCCCGATCACAACGATATTCGGATGCGAGAATGCGGGTGAGCTCTTTAACTTGGATAGCAGCTTCTGGTTATTCCCGACACAGAACACGAGCTGTACGCGGTCCTTCCATTGGGCGAGCTGGTAGAACAGCTCCTTGTTTGCGACCAATCCCCAGCCGCCGCCCATAATGAAGACCGTCGGCATGTTTTTCAGCTTCAGCTTCCGCCTTACCGCCGCTTTATCTTCCTTCGTCCAAAACGTCGGATGGACCGGGATGCCGGTTACGTTCACGCTGTTTGGATGAACCCCGCGTTTCAACAAAATCCGGCGGACGGATTCCGTCGATACGAGGAACTGGTCCACCTGACGGTTCATCCAGGAGCCGTGTGCGTCGTAATCGGTAATGACCGTGCAGAGCGGAACGTCCAGTCCGGAAGCCTTCAGCCGACCGATGATTGCGCTGGGGATCGGATGGGTGCAGACGATGAGGTCGGGTCTCAGCTGACGGATCACATCAGCCGTATGATTGTAGAACAATTTATGGAGCGCCAAAGCGGTCAGACGCTTCAGCGGTTTGTCATGCTGTTTTCGATAAAGCATGCCGACAAGGCCTGGATTGGTGCTTACCGTGAGACGGTAGGCCGACAAGATCCATGGAGCTACGGTAGGATTCAGAAAAGAGCCAAGCTCGATCACCTTGGTATGGACATTGGGTTGAATTTCCTTCATGCCAGCAGCCAGCGCATAACCCGCCTGGGTATGACCGCTGCCGAATCCCTCGGATAATATGAGTACACGCTTCTTTTGCACGATTGTTCACCTTCTACCTAGATTAATTTCGGGCTTCGCTAGAGAGCGGCCCTCGTTTCTATAAAAAAGTTTGCTTATGTTATAAGTGGGTAAGCTTATGTAATGAACCTGCTATAGTAACAGTGTATGCTTTCATGCGTTCAAACAAAACGGCCCGTGGACCAGTCTCAAACTGGACTTAAGTCGGGGGGCGCTGCTCACGATCCACTTCACTGCCGTTGACCGGTGACATCATATTCGTTAGACGCTTGAGAGTCACGGCAGCCCTGCAAATGGATTATAGAAACTGGATTCATAGGTTCGTGATCAAGTTCGGCCAGCATGCATTGAGAAGGGTGCAGAAGGGGAAAAAGGTCGGTCCTGCGGGTTACGCCTCCG
>NZ_PCZT01000009.1:1897-3309 GCF_002968895.1 Paenibacillus sp. AR247
CATTTGATGGTTCAGCCAATAGTAGATGAGCCCCATCATCCCCCCTGAGGAGAAGGAAGCCTGAAGTGCGTCTGTGGTGAAAGCGAGCAGTTCGCTCTTGATCACCTGGTCCAGCTGGACAGGGAAATCCTTGACATTCATCATGATGGTGTAGAATGCCGCATGCTGACGGATATGCTCAAACAAGGCCACGGCTGAAGAAATCGGTTTACCGGATTCCTCATATTCCTTCCTGGCCGACTCATGGGTATAGGAAGGATTGCGCATCGCGCTGCGAAGCGCCGTAAGAATGCCGGATGCAGTTTGGTTCAGCAGGTCATCCTTGTCGTAATAATGAAGATAGAAGGTCGAACGGTTCACGCCCGCTTTTTCCACAATGTTGCGGATGGTGATCGAAGCGTAGTCCTTTTCCGCCATAAGGCTGATTAAAGCCTCGGATAGATAGTGCTGGGTGTAGGTGACTCGTTTGTTCATATATCTAATATCCTCCAAATGATATTGAAAACGCTGTAAAATAGACATTTTCGGGCAGATTGACGTTTGATCGCCAAATTGGACGGGCGCTATAATGATTATAGACAATGTGTTGTCTAATTCAAAGGTTGGAGGTAGGTTGGTCATGAAGCTACAAGACAAAGTAACGGTTATTACAGGTGCCGGATCAGGAATGGGAAAGGAAATGGCTCTTTTATTCGCTAAGGAAGGCGCCAAACTGGTTCTCGCTGATATCTCCCAGGCCTCTCTTGACCAAGTCGTTGCGGAAATTCAGCAGCAGGGCGGTACCGCAGTTGGGGTCATCGCGAATGTTGCCATGGAAGAAGATGTGCAGAACATGATCGATACCGCAGTGAATCAGTACGGATCGCTGGACGTTCTGGTCAACAATGCGGGAATTATGGATAAAATGGTGGCAGCGGCCGAAGTGACCGACGAACTGTGGGAGCGTGTCTTCGCCGTCAATACGACAGGCCCGATGCGGGCAATCCGCAAAGCGCTTCCCATTATGGTCAAGCAGGGAAAAGGCGTCATCGTCAATACGGCATCCGTCGGCGGATTGTTTGGCTCCCGGGCAGGGGCAGCTTATACGGCGTCCAAGCATGCCGTGATTGGTTTGACCAAAAATGTCGGCTACCAGTACGCGAAGCTCGGCATTCGCTGCAACGCGATCGCCCCGGGCGGTGTGGAGACCAACATTATGTCCGATACGCCTAGTATGGATATGAACGCGCTTGGCGTGCAGCAAGCGATGGCCGGCATGGGCGTGAATCCAAGAACCGGCAAGCCGGATGAAATCGCGAAGGTCGCTTTGTCCTCGCCTCGGACGATTCCAGCCTTTGTGAACGGTACGGTCATTACAGCGGACGCCGGCTGGACGGCTTATTAATCCCGCTTCGTCCCGGATGGCTTGATCC
>NZ_PCZT01000009.1:3409-14411 GCF_002968895.1 Paenibacillus sp. AR247
TGCGGCTTCCCGGAATCGATCGTCTTCATTCTTTTCATCTGTAGATTCCTCCATCGTTATCATGTTCGCCCGGAAACGGGTGCTAACTTCACGGCAAATCAAAGCTTCCGGCGTTCAACTGATTATAGCATAAACGGACTTTCTGCTTAGCACAAGATGCTGCGGCACAAAAATTTTCCTGAAAAATCCAAATTGGAGGCCAATTCTCTAACGTCCCATGTTATAATCAAAATGGTTTATATTGGTATAACAGGGAGGAAGAAGGATGGACGAACAACAACATGCCGCGGGCATGCCAAAAAATCAGGCAAAGGAGAGGAGCTTAAGAAACACATCTGTAGCCAAAAAGGTGCTTGCAGGCACACTTGGACTCAGTCTGCTGCAGGTGCCCTTGTTGGCATCAGCGGATACAGCCAGCGGGACTTCCGTTGTGAAGGATTCCGTAGTATCAGCGTCCCAGGACAGCGGCTCCACAGCCTCGAAGGGACTCAATCCGGCCGACGCCAAAATTACGAAAGCCCAAGCGGAATCGCGTATTAGGTCTTTGTTTCCTGAATTGAAGGATGCAAAGCTGAACGGAGTAACCTATGGTGAGCAGAACGTGTACCCATCCAACACGAAGAAGGTATGGGAGCAGAATTGGACGATTCAACAGGGGAACCACTCGATGGGCTTCAGTACCGAAGTGGATGCGATTACAGGAGATATTCTCAGTTATAGTTATCCATATATGTACCCGTTAGACGATTCCAACACAGCCTATTACCCGCCGGCGGTTTCCGAGCAGGAAGCTCAGAAAATCGCCGAGGCGTTTATACCCAAAGCGGCTCCTTCCATTAAAGCAGGTACGATGAAACCGTCAAACCAGTATCTCTATTCTTCCAGCAAGGCTTTGTTCGGACCGGTTCAGTATTCATTTTCTTACACGGTTGACGTCAATGGGATTCCTGCCGACAACGAGTATGTGAGCCTGGACGTGGATGGCAACGGAAATATCGTCCGCTTTAACCGTAATACTTACCAGGGAAATTATCCGGCGGCGAAAGCAGCCATCAGCAAGGACGATGCTGAGAAGAGACTTGAGCAGGGCTTGTCCGTAACGCTAGCGTACATACCGTCTACCTCGCTGTACGATACGTCTGCCAACCGGGAATGGAAGATCGGCTATGTTCCAGACCGGACATTGGAGCCGATGGATGCCAATTCCGGAAAGCGGATCGATACCATTTTTGGTAAGGATTTGGAAGGCCCAAGCCAAGCGGTTAGCTATACCGCTTTAAAGGCTTCCGGTAAAGTATTCACCCCGAACAAAGGCGGACAACTGACTTCGGACGAAGTGCTGCAGCGGCTTCAAGGCATTGCCCCGGGCCCGGATTACCAGATCCAATCAAATCTCAGCAATTATTGGGGCGGCACCGGTAAGCAAGTTTGGAGCTTGAACTGGAACAAAAGAACTGCCGGAATAAACCGCGATGACAGCAAGTACGCGTACGTGGACGCCGACACAGGGCAGCTGCTGAGCTACCATGAGTTTCAGTATCCGGATGCCGAACCGGCTAAAGCTACCGCTCCGTCCGTGACAGAAGCCCAGGCACAAGCGAAAGCCATTGAGCTGGTGCTGGCCCATTATCCGAATGCTGCCGAAGTTTTGAAGCTGTCAGATGCCAAAACATTGAATCCGGCATCGAAGACGGTTTACCAATTTGTGTTCCAGCGTTTCTACAAGGACTTGCCTGTTAACGGAATGACGGTGAGCGTCTCCATCGACGGCAGCGGCAAGTTGGTAAGCTACAATGCGGATACCTACCTGTCGGATAAAGATATCAAAGCGTTGGACAATCTGACAGCAAAAGTTGAAGCGAAAGACGCACAGCAGCGCCTGCTGGACGATCTCAGCGTGGAGCTGCGGTACATCAGCAGCGGCGGCTACACAGTGGATAACACGTACGTGGAGCCGGCTGTTCGATTGGCGTATGTTCCAACGCTGAACGGAGACCGGAACGTAGGATATATCGATGGGGTTACAGGGAAAACCGAAGCATCAAGTCTGCTGCCCGTTTCGAACAAGGACAAGAGCGCTGCGCTTCCGAGCGATGCGGCAAACCACGCGGCAAGCAAGGATTTGGCGACGCTGCTCGAATACCGCGTGTTGTCGCCTGGTGAAGATGGCTTGCTCCATCCCGATGCGGAGCTGACTTTGGGGGACTGGATCCAAATGATGGCAAAAGGGGTTTACCCGGATCAAAACTATTATGGGGGCCAGTATCAACCAGTCTTCACCGACGTTCCAGCCGACAGTCCGATCGCGGGAGCGGTACAGCTATTCACGGATAAAGGCTGGCTGAAAGACTTGAAATCCTCGGAGCTGCATCCGGAGCAGAAGCTGACCCGTGAAGCGGTGGCCACCAGCCTGACCACGGCTCTGCATTACAACCGCCTGTCCAAGTTCTTCCAGCAGGATGCACAGGCGTTGTCCCTCTCCGACGCGAATACGATCCAGGACAAAGGCGCTGTTGCGCTTATGTTGAAGCTCGGACTGATGGACGCCGCGGGGGGCAAATTCGACCCGGCGAAGCCGGTCACCAAGGCTGAAGCGGCGACCATTATGGTCCGCTTGGCACATCTCCAAAGCAAAGTGGATACCCCGCTTAACCAAAGACGATACTAGTCATTTTACGTGATCGAGCCTGGGGTTGCCATTACCCGGGGTGCCACTTGAACAACAGCCGCAGTCTCCGGACTGCGGCTGTCTGTATGTTAAGGCTTATTCAACGTAACTTTTAACGGCAGGGGCTTCATATTTACTCATCATGTCCAGCAATACAGACACATTTGGCTCAATGATGGCCATGGATTGGTACTGCGGCTGCATGAACTGTTCCCGTACCATATGCTCAAACAAGGAGATCATCGGATCGTAATAACGATTTACGTTCAGCATGCCAATGGGCTTGCGGTGAATGCCGATCTGGGCCCACGTGAACGCCTCGAAAAACTCCTCCATCGTGCCCGGTCCACCCGGAAGCACGAGGAATGCGTCGGCGAGCTCCGCCATTTTAAACTTCCGGTCATGCATCGTGCCGACCACATGAAGCTCGGTCAACCCTTGATGCGAAATTTCCCGGTCTACCAGCACCTGTGGAATGACGCCGATGGTCTGCCCGCCTTCAGCAATGACCGTATCGGCCAATACACCCATGATCCCTACGCTGGATCCCCCATAAACCAGGGTTAACCCGCGGCGTACCATTTCTTTGCCCAGCTCAACTGCCGCTTCCCGATACGCCGGCGACGCACCGTAACTTGATCCGCAATACACAGCTAAATGTTTCATAACATAACTCCCTTCCTACGAGCCTTCTCTGTTTAGGTCTTTTTCATTATAAATGATTTTCCGGATCCATGGTCGTGAAAATCTCCTGCGTTAGGTTAAGCCAAAGTAAAAAACGCTACCCTAAAGTTCGTGCTCAAGTCACGGTTTATTGGATGGAAAAGGGGGAATATTAAGGGAGAATCACCACCCGAACGCGGACTCATTTACCAATATCTATGACAAGGCGGAACGACCATGATATCCTTTGTCTTGACCTTGAAACGGCTGCTGACCGGACTGTTTCATGCGTTTAAACTGAAAAATTTCCAGGTTTTCTTTGTCTTAATTGTTCTGCTGCTGGTTTCTGGCACGATTTTTTATACTACGGAAGAAAACTTAAGCGTCATAGACGCACTGTATTTCTGTATCACGACGCTGAGTACGGTAGGTCATCCGGACTTCATGCCCAAGACGGGACTCGGCAAAATTTTTACGATGATTTATATCATTGTGGGCACCGGCGTCTTTATGGGGCTGCTCAGTTATGTCGCTTACGGGGTCGTTCAAAGCAATCAAAAGGACGGCGATATTGATACGGAACGTGACCGTTTTAAGAAGAAGGCTAAGCATAAATAATATGAAGCAGGTGAAAATCTCCGCGGGATTCCGCGGTTTTTTTGTACGATTAACGTCACGAATGAGGAAGTCCGGGTACGAAGCACTATGTTATAATTTACGGGAAGGTTGAACATGCAGTCATCTTGGAAGCAGGAGTGAAGCGTCTTGAAAACAGTCGTCATTATCGGCGGGGGGATTACGGGGTTGTCGGCCGCGTATTTTTTGCGCCGGACCTTAAATCAATACAGCGGGCAGACGGAGCCGGCGAACATCATTCTCGTTGAAGCGGAACAGACGCTGGGCGGAAAAATGCGGACCGTATACGACGGCGGTTTTACGATGGAATCCGGCGCCGATTCGATCGTGACCCGGAAAACGAATGTGGCTCCGCTGATTCAGGAACTGAACCTGGCGGATCAGGTCGTCTATAATGCGACGGGAATTTCCTACATCTATACGGACGGCAGGCTGAAGCAGATACCGAAGGATGCCGTCTTTGGGATTCCGACCAGCATCGATATGCGGCGCAGCAGCTGCTCGCAGATCCGGTATTGGACCAGGATTTCAACCAGCTGAAGAACAGCTCCATGATCAGCGTTTACGTCGGTTTCGATCTTCCGGATGCCGAGCTGCCTGCAGACGGCACGGGCTTTATTACGGCCGATGGCAGCGACATTACGTGCAATGCCTGCACATGGACAAGCCGGAAATGGGAGCATACCTCCCGTGAACGTAAGCTGCTCGTAAGACTCTTTTACAAAAGCAGCAATCCACGCTACGATGAGCTGGTTCAGTTAAGCGAGGGAGAGCTGCTGAACGTTGCGCTGGAAGATATCCGCAAGAGCCTGGGGATTACCGGCGAGCCGGTCACCCACGAGGTCACGAAGTGGCATAATGTGATGCCGAATTATCATATCAAGCACCACAGCATCGTCAAGGAGCTTGAGCAGAAAATGGCCGAGCGGTTCCCGAACATCTATCTGGCAGGATGTTCCTATTATGGCGTCGGCATTCCGGATTGTATCGCTAACGGCGAGCAAACGGCATATAAAATCGCTGCACAACTGTAGGCTTAAAAACGATCAAAAAGCGAATACAAGCGAATAGTGCGAGTATGCGCGAACAGCCGCCCGAAAGGGCGGCTGTTTTAACGATAGACATGCATCCCATTCCATTTTCCCTGCCAAAGTGAATAGAATTGAGCTTTAGCATTGCCCTTCACATCGGAGGCTTGGAAAACGATACGATGCTTGAGCATTTTCCCGCCTAGCCCGATAATATATTTAGCGAGACTTTGGCAGAAACGGGGGAGAAGCTTGCATGTTAGAAGCTATCGACGAAGCAGTGAGCATCAATTCGCTCATATGGTTGTTTCTTGCTGCATTTATGATTCACGATTTTGAAGAAATCATTACGGTGGAAGGCTGGATGAGGCGAAATTATGATCAGGTCAGCCGGATCGTCCCTGACCGCGCGGGCCGGATCCTCAAAGATTTCTCTAATATCACCGGTTCCCAGTTTGCCGTAGCCGTATTTTTCGAGTTTATCTTATTCATCCCTTTTACATATTTGGCCGCCGAGCATCGTTGGATGCTTCTGTTTACAGGCTTTAATACGATTATGCTTATCCACGTATTTACGCATGTGGGGCAGAGTATATACCTTCGGAGATATACACCTGGTGTGGTGACCGCGGTACTGGTTACACTTCCGTATTCAATGTACTTATTTTACCGCCTGCTGGATGCAGGCTTGGTATATGGCTCAGACCTCGCCTGGAGCATCCCCGTTGGTGCTGCTACCGTGCTGCCTGTCGTGTGGATCGGTCATCAGTGTGCGCGGCGGATTTCGCCGAACAGTTAAGGGGGATGGACGACTCCGTTAGGATATTTTGACCTGAGCATGTTCCGTTCTGGCTCATCCGTTCTCTGGCAGCAAAAAAGGAGCCCTAAGGCTCCTGCCGGAGATCAGTTTCGAATGCCGTTCACCGGTGTCATCTGAAGGAAATAAAACTTTCCTTTTTATTAATCTTTCCGGTAATGGTGGCTGCGCCTTTCTTTGTAAAGATGTATTCGTTCTTCTTGATTTGCACCGAGTACCCTTTCATTTGAATCCCGAACACAGCCTTGGCTTTAGGCTTGATCGCGGATAGGGCCTGGTTTTTGCTGAGAACGGGCTTGGCAAAGGATTTGGCGAAGTCCTGGTCGTTCGTCCAATCCTGGCCGAGTAAATTTTGGATCTCCCAGACCTTACCGGTTTTTGCCCCGATGACGACGTGATTGTTATCATCATCGTCCCGGAAGTTCCAGACAAACTTCTTGTCCCCGGTTTTTTCGCGCAGCACATATTCGAACGGTTTGGTGAGGCTGATGCCCAGCGTCTTCAGGGACTGATTCGCTTTATTGGCAAGCTGTGCTTTGACGGAGGCTAATGAATAAGTCATGCTTGCCGATATTTGGTTCCCTTGATCCAGATCGATGTACAGGCTCTGGTTGTTCCCCCAGAGAACCCAATAATTTCGGGGAGCATTATCCTGGTAAGGGGAGTATACACGCCAGATAGCTTCTGTTTTGAACTTGTGATCCGTGTCATAGGTTTTCAAGAAGGCAGCCGTTTTATTGGCCAGGGCTGCACCGATAACCGCATTGGTATTCGAAGATTTATAGATGATGCTTGTTGATTCCACCCGTTTCTTTGCCGGATTATACTGCTGGTTAAACTCGGCATCAATTTGACCGCTGAGTTTTCCGTAAATAAACAGGGGCTGGCCGTCTGCATCCTTATCCACGCTCGTAAATTCGATCTTGGTGCTGCTTGAGAGTTTGTTCAGAACTTTTGTCAATTGAGCTTCAACTGCAGGATCCAAGCTTACGGAAGATGCTTCGATTTGCGCTTCAGCAGGCATGGATTGGGGTGCCGCATAGATCGGGGCAGCAGACAGCAGCAGCGAAAGTGCGGCGGCCGATAAGGTGATAGAACTCCATTTTTTCATTTGTTGTTTTCCCTCCTGTGTCTTGTATCCAAATGGTTTTGGTATTCATGCACTAGACGTCGTTAAATATGAAAATGTTTCAAGATATGGATTTTTTTATATAGATTTATTGAATTTATAGCTTAAATCAAGGGGAGAAGCTGCTTCGCATAAAAGGAAAGTTCGCTTTCCGATTCTAAATCGCGTAGGAGCGCAAGCTGCAGAAAACGTCTCGGCTGGTCCTTTGTATTTTGTCAAATCCAAATCACGCTTTATGCGGCCGGTCCATCTTAATAATGGTGACTTGAAAAAGGAGAGAAAACAACTTGCTGGATATGGTAGTGGAAAGTCAAAAAAGCTCAAGAGGGCGATCTCGATACTTTTGTCAAGCTTATACGCCAACTGGAATCACGGCTATACGGTTTGGCCAAGTCTATTGTGAAGCGTGATGAGGATTGTGCGGATGCAATCCAGGAAACGCTGCTTAAGGCATATAAGTCGTTAAATACGTTGAAGAAGCCCGAATTTTTCAACACTTGGATCATCCGGATTTTGATCAACGAATGCAATCAAGTGCTGCGGCTCCGAAAACGAACCATCGTGATGGGTGAGCTTCCCGAAACGAACTATCCTCTCGCTGCTCATGGCGCAGATCGTCAAACGAGCGACCTGCAGGAGGCAGTTGACCGGTTAAACGATACGCTAAGACTGGTTGTGCATTTGTTTTATTATCAGGACCTATCGGTCAAGCAAATCGCGGAAATCCTTGATATTTCGGAAGGCGCCGTCAGGGCAAGGCTGCATCGGGCAAGGGGCGTGCTTGCGGATTGGATGAAATCAATGAGAATGCACTTTGCAGGGACTTGAAAAACGATAATAATCACTCAGAAACGGTTAGAATAGATCTTTATACAGAAGCATCGTATGGATAAAATAAATGATCCATGCCAGGAAAGGAACATGTTGATATGCATGCAACATCCGTCGGAGTCATCATCACGAACCGTACCGTATTCCTCGCCTGCCATTCCACGGGCAATACGTTTTACGATCTGCCAAAAGGTATGCCAGAGGAGGGAGAGACACCGGAGCAGACCGCATGCCGGGAAGTCCGGGAAGAAAGCGGACTTAACATTCTACCGGATCAAATCAAGGATTTAGGCGTGTTCCCGTATACCCGAGCCAAAAACCTTCATCTATTTTTATGGGAAACGGAATTTCTCCCTCCGATAGAGGAAATGGCCTGTACCTCTATGTTTATTGACCGATACAGCGGTCAGGCGAAGCCGGAGGTAGACGGTTATGAATACATCGGTTTCGATCAAGCCGATAACATGATGACCGCGAATATGGCACGCGTAATCCGTGATGCGGAGCGGCGTATCCGGGAAATGACCTGAGTTTAATCCAGACAACGAAGCCGCCTCTAGCAGGCGGCTTTTTTGCTGCGTGTTCACGTCCTCTGCGCAGCTTTCTGGAGTAATGGTAACACCCGGTTCTATCAAGTTATTGACAATTGTCAGGCTGGGTTTACTATAAACATGGAAGGAAAAAATTAGGTATTTCGTATACCGGCAGGGGGTCTGGATGAAATTGTTAACGGTTACTTATCAAGAAATTGAACCTAAGCTGCAAACGGGGGATATTTTGCTGGCACACGGCGTCGCCAAAGGCAGTCAGCGGATCGAAGAGCTGGAGCATTGTCCATGGTCGCACGTGGCGATGGTGGTTCGGGCGCCGGACGGTGAAGCGCTGCTGTGGGAATCCACGTCACTGGATAATCTGGAGGATACTTGGCTGCATGTCAAGAAATCCGGTCCCCAGCTCGTTAAGCTTCGTGACCGCCTGTCTACGGACGTCGGGAACCATTATGACTCGATTTTCGCGATCCGGCAGCTTCATGCTGATCGTACACCGGAGATGCAGGCTATGCTCGATCGCTTCATTGAAGAAGTGCATGGTGCATTTTTTCCCGACAAGAAAAGAATGTATTGGGAAATTATAGAGGGAAAGTTCGGGATAACTTCTTCTTTCCGCGACTTCTTTTGCAGCAAATTGTTAGCTGAAACGTATATCCAGCTCAAACTGCTGTCCTCCACCAAAGCGCCTAACAGTTACGAACCTAGAGATTTCACATCGAAGCATCGTTTGTCATTGCTTGGAGACGCCAGACTCGGCGACGAAATTTACTTGGACGCTTCTTCGTTTCGTGCATGAGTTGGCGTCGCCGCATCAGGGCTGCCGTATTTGCTGTGCTGGTCTTCACTGCAGCCTGGAATCCGGCGGTAATCTCCGCTTCGTCTTCGCTGACTGTGAAGAACGGCGAAATGCAGCTCTCCGGATGGGACTTTAGAAGCGACGGATCCATCGAACTGAACGGGACTTGGGAATTTTACTGGAAGCAGCTCCTCTGGCCGGATGATTTGCAGAGCACAACGTCACCGGAGGTCAGCGGATATGTGGAAGTCGGAATATGTATTCTTCTTACGCATTGTGGGTGAATGACGAACTGGAGGCTTCATCCGGACAACCCGGAACGACGCCCGAAAACACATCTCCAAAGTATGGTGCCTCCATCGTCGTACCGGTTAAACCCAGCCCGGAAGGGAGCTTGACACTGCTGATCCAGGTGTCCAATTTCACTTATCCCAAGGGAGGAATCAACAATTCTCTCGAGCTGGGAGATGCCAAGCAGCTTCAAAAGGAGAGGTCAGGAGAGCTGGTTCAGGACAGCCTGGTCATCGGGGCGCTGCTTGTCATGGGAGTCTACCATCTGTTCTTGTATGGATTCAGGCGAAAAGATGTTACCCCGCTGTATTTCGGGTTGTTCTGCATGTGCATCGCCTTTCGAACAATGCTGGTCGGTTCGAGATACATTCTGGAGATCCTTCCCGGTTTTTCGTGGGAATGGTTCGCCAAAGCCTCCTATTTAACGGTTTACGTGGGCGAGTTTTTCTTGATCTCATTTATTTATTATTTGTTTCCTCAATATTTGTCGCGTTCCGTTCGACGCGTTACCCAAATGTTCACCCTCATCTTGACTTTGCTTGTGCTTACGACGGATATACGGATTTACG
Source organism: Paenibacillus sp. AR247 (assembly GCF_002968895.1). Classification (NCBI taxonomy): domain Bacteria; kingdom Bacillati; phylum Bacillota; class Bacilli; order Caryophanales; family Paenibacillaceae; genus Paenibacillus; species Paenibacillus sp. AR247. The sequence continues at coordinate 13,389 of NZ_PCZT01000009.1, forward strand.
ATTATTCGCTGCTGCCCTTTGAGATTTATTCGATTGGCCTCGTGCTGTACGCCATTTATGCTTCTTACCGGATCGCCCGTCAGCGCCAGGAAGGGTCTCTGCTGCTCATCCTCGGGTTTAGTTTGATCTTCGTGACCGCACTGAATGATACGCTGAACCGGAAAGGCATTCTGGATACCCCGGCACTGCTGCAATTTGGCGTACTTAGCTTTGTTTTTATGCAATCCCTGCTTATATCCAAAAAATTTTCCCGTGCTTTTTCCCAGGTCGAGAGCTTATCAGAGCGCTTGTTGACGCTGGATAAGCTGAAAGATGAATTTCTGGCCAAAACATCCCATGAACTCCGGACACCGCTGCATGGCATTATCGGACTGGCGGATTCGCTGATCGACGGAAGCTCCGGCAAGCTCCCTCTGCCCGTGATCGAGCTGCTGCGGCTCATGAAAATCAGCGGGCAAAGGCTGGCCCATCTGGTGAACGACATCCTGGATTTCTCCAAGCTCAAACACCAGGAGATTACTTTGCACAAAGTGACGGTGGATTTGCGCCTTGCCGTCGACCTGACCCTTCAAGTCCTTAAGCCTCTGGCAGTAAACAAGGGACTCCATATGGAAAATAAGCTGCCGGATGATCTATATGTAATAGCGGACGAGAACAGGCTCCAGCAAATATTGCATAACTTGATCGGCAATGCCATTGCGTATACGGAATCCGGAACCGTCACGATCACGGGACGCAAGTCGCACGGTCAAGCCAAAATTCAGATCAAGGATTCGGGAATCGGCATTGCTGAGTCGGACTTGTCCCGCATTTTCGAATCGTTTGAGCAGGTCCATCCCATGAACGGTCCTCAGCAGGGCGGAACCGGAATTGGGCTATCTATTACGAAGAAGCTGATTGAACTGCATGAAGGCGAGATTGAAGTGGTGTCCAAATTGGGCGAGGGCTCAACGTTCAGCTTTACGCTTCCGCTGGCGATGCCGCAAACGCCGCGGATACAGCCGAGGACGGCGCTCCCATCAC
>NZ_PCZT01000009.1:14511-18235 GCF_002968895.1 Paenibacillus sp. AR247
GGGGTGGAACCTTCCGGATCGGCACGAATGAAGGTGCAGGCTGCCTATTGGTGCTCACACTGCCAAGTAGAAGGGAGGATCAATGATGTCAAAACTAACGATACTTATCGCAGAAGATCAGACGCTTGTGCGGGAAGGCCTTGAGACCATCCTTAATCTGGAATCCGATATAGAGGTTGTAGCGACAACCGACAACGGCCAAACCGCCTATGAGCTTACTAAGAGCTTGAGGCCGCAGCTTGTGTTGATGGACATCGAAATGCCGGTGATGAACGGGATTACGGCGACCCGGCTGATTAAGGAGTCGAGCCCGGAAACGATTGTTCTGATTTTAACGACGTTTACCAATGAAGATTATATTATTGAGGGTCTTGCCAGCGGAGCGTCCGGCTACCTGCTCAAAGATTTTTCATCCGACAAACTGATTCACTCATTGAAAGAGGCGGTTCGGGGCGAGCTGATGCTGCCCTCCAAGCTGGCCGCCAAGTTTGCTGCCCGTATGCGCACAGCAGCAGCCCCCAGGCAGCCCGGAATCGATTATGGGCTGACCCCGAGGGAGCTTGAGATCGCCAAGCTGATTACGGCACATAAGAACAACCGGGAAATTGCCGATACGCTGTACATCACCGAAGGGACGGTGAAAAACTACATCAGCGTGATTTATGAGAAAATCGGGACGAATGACCGGACCAAGGCCATCCTGCTGCTGAAGCATGCCTTGGAGGCTGTAAACTAAATGAAAATGAACTTCTCACCAGCACCGTTTCCTCTTCAAAGGAAGCGGTGTTTTTATCTCCATAAGTATATCGGTGAACCAGAATCTCGAACAGTTACTTTCGTCATATCCAGGTCATATGACAAAATGTACACTTCAGTCACTTATCGACAGCAAGGAATGCCCGTTATGATGGAGGCGTTGAGAGCATAACCGAATCGAAGGAGGAATTTAAAAGTGACGACGGTGAACACCAATTTAAACGGAACGGACGCTGGTTCAATCTTTGATCCAAATACGACGGATCCGGATAAGCTGAAAATGCAGGCGGACGCTATGCTGTTCTTATCTGACCTGCAGGTCAACCAGGTGCTGAAGCAGCAGTGGACTTCGCTCTTGGCCAATATCAAATCGAAAATCGACGCGAATCCCCCGGCCGGCAGCGACAAAGAGACCGTATATAAGGAAAAGCTCAAAATCATCAACAACTTTTTGGCGCAAAAAGGGTATGAAACCACTTCAGTATATGTGCTTGAGCTAACCCGTACCGATTTTTACGAAGACCATTTGAAGGAAAGCGAACCGAATGCGGAGTCCGACCGTTTCGTCCAGGACATCCTGGCGAAGACCGCGCTTCTGGCCGGCTGGCAGGATGCGATGCAAAAGGCAACGGATACCGATACGTCGGCGCCGGATCAATTCCTGGCTCAGCACGGCTATACATGTACCGCGAAGCAGGTCAACGCTTCTTTTAAAGCGATGCGGAATGTAGACATGAAGTTCTGGACAGGTATTTATGGCAATACGGTTATGACCACATCTGACGGCAAAACGGATACGGGACCCGTAGTCATTATTTACGACAGCCTCGACGGGATCTCGATTGGCAGCGATATGCTGGATAAAGACTTGAATAAAGTCACTTACAAGGACGGCGTACTGAGCTGGACAAAGGATGACTTTACGGTGAATCATTCGGGTCAGCTGACATTCAGTCAGGTTACCCGGGCAGCCAAAGACGATAAAGATGCATACGTCGGCAATGAGTTTTTCGGTACGATTACGTATTCCAACAGCGACGGCACCGAAAAGAAGGAAAGCATATTTGGACGGATCGGCAAGCCGCCGGAAGGTTCTTCGGGCAGTCACGACGGAAATCGGAAATCGTGCCCAGAACGATTGAGCTGGAGCATTCGCTTGAGGAGCGGGCAAGAGCGATGTCCGAAGTCTCGGTCCTCGCCGAGCGCAACCGGATTGCCGGTGAAATCCACGATCATGTGGGGCATATTCTTACGGCGAGCATCGTTCAGCTTCAAGCCGGTCTGAAAATGTTGTCCATGAGCGCCCCTGAATCGGTCGACAAGCTGAATCTAGCATCAGAATTGGTTCGCAAAGGGCTCCATGAAATGAGGAAATCGGTACATATGCTGGGCGAGGAAGCAGCGGCCGCATCTTCGTTCCAGGATTCCCTGCTGCAGATCATAGAAGATTCGGAAAAATACGCTGAGGTGACATTGGAGCACATCATTGAAATCACGGATGGCCGTCTGGAGCCGGAAGCGGAAAAGCTGATCCGCCATGCGCTGCAGGAAGGAATCACGAACGGCATCAGGCATGGCCGGTGTACGCATTTTCGGTTCGAGCTGGTGGAAGAGTACGGCTCGGTCCGGTTCACACTGGTGAACAACGGCTTGCCATTTGCATCGGATCGGCTTGGTTTCGGTCTGACCATGATGCGGCAAACGATCCGTCGAAGGGGTGGAACCTTCCGGATCGGCACGAATTACTCCGCCATCCGTACAGCTGTCCGTCGTTGATAAAGCGATGAAATACCTCGGTTACTTTATGGCTGCGGTGTTCGTCGTGGATTTCATCGCCTCTGTGCCTAAGCGGTTTAAGGCCATATCGGAATTCGTAGAAAAAATCAAAAAGCCGAACGAACCGAATAAACCGGAAGTCGAGAAGAAGCTCGACAGCACCAAAGAGGAAATCAAGGAATCCAGTGATCCGAAATCACTCGAGGAGAACGGTTCGTTTGTGGACAATATCGACAATGTGCAGCCGGAAAATTTCAACAATGAGCAGGGACTCGACTTCATTAATAACGAGCAGCTGCCGCCGGCAAGCGATGTTCAGGCGATGGAGCAAGGCATTGAAAACATGAACGAAAACGGAGAAATCAATCAAAACGAGGAAAATGTTCAAGAGGATCCAAATCCGGTTGACGATAAAATTCAAGGCAATGAGGAAAACGAATTTGAGGGCTTAGCTGAGCTGTTTGGGGAGGCGTAATGGTGATGAGCAATAATGCGGTGGCGCAGGACCAGGCACGTTTTTGGCAATTGTTCGTTCAAGCGATATCCGGGCATCTGCCGGGCAGCGATCCGAAAAATTTCATAGCGGCGGCCGGACGGGTGGACTCCCATCTGGGCAGCGAGACTGAAGTTGTCGCTCTGACGGACGCCTATAATGTAGGCAATACGATCCCTTCCTGGGGGTTAACGTGGAGCGGCGCGTTCAATAATAAGCTGTTCGATATTTACCAGCAATGGGTCCGGGATATCGTCCCTGCCGGCAGCGGCGATTCGGGAAGCGGCGGCTCGTCTTCCGGCGGGGGATCGGGCGATCCGCTGGACACGCAAATCGAGGATCTCCGGTCAAAAATCGCGCTCCTCAGCAGCGACATTTCCAAAATCAACCAAGGCATCTATTCGGACTGGCTGAACGAAGTTTGTGCGGAGCTCGATTCAACGGGAAAAGCATGCAGCGTGTATTTTACCAACCCGCCGGATCCGACCTGGGCTAACTTCGAACCCAGCAAATGGGAACCGAAGATTATAAGGCAAAGGTAGAATCGCTGCAAACGACATACGGCGCCCTGCTCGGCGGAATGACTGAACAGCTGAACGCCCTGCTGCTGAAAAAGTTCGGACCCGGCTACCAGGAGCTGGCCGATGCGACCGAAGCGGTCGCACTCGCCGATCCTTTCGAGCCTCATTCAGCGGATTG
>NZ_PCZT01000009.1:18335-32296 GCF_002968895.1 Paenibacillus sp. AR247
TTAAAACGAGCGAGCTTAAAGACGTCCGGCAATGGCTTATCAAGCAAAATGACATCGCTACGAAGAACGGAGGTCCGCTGTTCGCAGAGCAGGCAAACGTACAAATCGCATTAAATGATCAGCAGCAGACCGAAAGGGACAGCTCATGGAAATTCAGCGCCAACGTGGGCATCCCTATCGACTGGTTCTGGCTTGGCGGAAGCACCAATGATTCCGGATCCACACAGTTTAAAGAGGATTATTCTTACGATATTCTGATCACGTATCAAGATGTGATTACCGTGAATATCAACCCGGGGGATTGGTTCTTCGAAGGACTGCTGTCCACGTATAAGGATTACACCAACTGGCCGCAGGGCAGCATGTTTGCAGGTAAACCGCTCTGGGGCGAATCCGGACTCATGAATGTTGTTGTCAAGGGAGTCGTCCTAGGATACGCGCCTTACTTGAGATTCTCATCCAAAGACTGGACCAACACAACGACGCAAACCCAATGGTCCGCCAAAGCAACGTTTGGCATCGGCCCGTTCAACTTCGAGTCGGCGTCCGCTTCCGGTTCCGACTACAGCTCGATGACGACCCAGCTCCAGGACGGTTTCGAAGTTCGCGATACGAGCGGAATTCCGAAAATCATTGGTTTAATTGTGGATACCCCCAATGGATGATCCATCCACTCCGATACATGCTTCCTTAGCTTCATCCCCAATGCTGGATTCAGCCCCTATGGCCGTTCAGCAGCCGTCTTCCCAAGAGGCGGCTGCTCCCCAGCCAACGAAGGAGCCGCTCTGGCTGATCAATGTCGATGCGGCGTTTAAGGTCGGCTGTCTCGTGGCATTGCTGCTGATCTTGTGGTATTTGGCACGCCTTGTCTTTTTTCAGGCGCTGTCGGAAGGAGAGATTTATTTTCTGACCATGACGCTGTGCGGGTCCGTAGGAGGTGTAACCAGCTTTCTGCTGGTTAAAAACACGGATACCGACACCGGGATGCACTTTAGGGACAACAAGTCGTTCTACCTGCTGGTCACCGCGGTGTTCTGCGGAAATATTGCTTCCTTTTCCGTACCGCTGCTGCTGAATTTCATTCAATTGGAGAATGTGATCAGCACGCAGGTACCGCAAATATTTGTATTCATCGGGGTGTGCCTGATCGCAAGTACGTTTTCCGCACGGATTATAGACAGCATTTCATCCCGGATCATTAAATTGAATGAACATTCAACGATTAATATCAATAATGATAAGCAAGGGTAAAGCGTTAAGTAATAGGAGAGTGCTGGCATGCTGCGGCGCTCTTCTTTTTTTGTCTGCCGTCAACATCACAGCGGATTCTAATCGGTTTTTAATCTTGTTCTTTTATAGTGAAGTCAAAACTCTATGAAAGGTGCAGCCCATGAAAACAAAAAAGGTTTGGATCCCTGCTATCATAGCAGCTGTTGCTGCCGTCCTGCTCTTAGCTTACTATTTCTATATTTCTTCTTTTCACAGTAATGGTGATCACCTCTTAACGTCCCCGGAAGGACTTGGGTTGAGCGTGCATTCACACGCAGAAGAGCCGCCTGAAGGAGGCGCTGAAATTTTTAAATTCCTGGGAACGCTCGCCGTGTTCCTCGGTGCGGCTAGCTTCTCTTGGGTCTGGTTTAAAAAGAAAATGAAATCGCCTTCGATGCTGGTGCGAAAAACCGGAAAATTGCTGTACGGCGTGCACAAGCTTTTGGGTTGGATAACCTTAACGCTCGTCACGATTCACGGTTTATATTTTTTGATAACCAAGCCAGATGATCATAAAATATTTGCCGGGCTTTCCGCATTCACGATCTTATTGATGATCGCCGGTTACGGCTTCTTCATAAAAAGAATTCGTAACAAGAGGATGCGCATGGTGCATCGTTATCTCGGCATTCTGTGGGCTCCAGTGCTGCTTCTGCACGCCGGCGGATCAGCCATCGTTGCAATCATTACAACGCTTGCAGTATGGGCAGTGATACGAATGCTGGAAAGAATGCAGCGGTAAGCGGTCATCGTCATAGAAACATTCACTGAAGATGTAAAAGCAGCCGTCTATTCGTTTAAATTTTAGTGGTGGAAACATCCGATTAAAGATATCATGATGGATATAAATCATAGAATGGGGTTATCTCGGATGCGGATTGATATGAGCAAAAATGGGTTTAACGAGGGATTATATCCATGAATATTCCGGAACTTCCTGTATTATCTACTAAACTATACATCCCGCAGCCACGAACGAGGCTCGTCTCTAGGCCGCGTCTGATTGAGCGGCTGAAGGCGGGGATGGGGCGCAAGTTGACCTTAATTTCTGCTTCCGCCGGCTTTGGCAAGACGACACTGATCAGCGAATGGGCTGCCGGTTGTGAACGGCCTGTCGCTTGGGTGTCTTTAGACGAAAGGGATAAGGATCGTCTGCGTCTGCTTACGCTCCTAGTCGCTGCTTTGCAGACAATAGAGCAGCATTTCGGAGAAGCCGTAATGCGTGCAATCCAATCCCAATCGCCACCGGAAGCCGAAACGATGCTCACAATGCTGCTGAATGAAATTTCATCAATGCCGTTTGAATTCGTCCTTGTGCTGGACGATTATCATGCTGTAGGAGACCGGCAGATCGATCATACCATTGCGTTCCTGGTCGAGCATTTACCGCCGCAAATGCACCTGGTGATCGCGACTCGGGAAAACCCGCAGCTTTCCCTCAGCCGGCTTCGCGCCGGCGGCCATTTAACCGAATTGCGCGACTCGGAGCTGCGCTTTACTGCAAGCGAAGCAGCCGAGTTCCTCAATCAGGTGATGGGGCTGCATCTGTCAGCAGAGGATATTGACGCGCTGGATCATCGTACCGAGGGCTGGATCGCGGGACTGCAGCTCGCGGCTCTATCGATGCAGGGACGTAATGACATTCCCGCTTTTATCCGTTCCTTCGCCGGAGACAACCGGTACATTGTCGACTATCTGGTCGAGGAGGTTCTTCAGCGTCAGCCGGCCGATGTCCGCAATTTCCTGCTTCAGACCTCGATTCTGGATCGGCTGCATGGCCCGCTGTGCGATGCCGTTACCGGCCAGAACGAAGGGGCAGCTCGGCTCCAATCGCTGGAGCAGGGCAGCTTCTTTATCGTGCCCCTGGATGACAGGCGGCAGTGGTATCGCTATCACCATCTCTTTGGTGAAGTGCTGTCCATACATTTAAGAACGGATCAGCCTGACCTCATTCCTGAACTGCATCGGCGTGCGAGTGAGTGGTACGGGCGGCACGGCTCCTACGCCGAAGCAATAGGGCATGCGTTGGCCGCCGAAGACTTCCCGCGAGCAGCGGATCTGATCGAGCAGGCTTGGGCAGCCATGCGCAGGAGCAGGCAGGAATCCGCAGTGCTCGGGTGGATTCAGGCGCTGCCCAAGGAAATCATTCGCCATAGGCCCGTTCTCAGCGTTGAATATGCATGGGCGTTACTTGCCGTCGGCCAGGTCGAAGGGGCAGAGGAACGGCTGCGCGATGCCGAGCGGTGGCTGGAGAATTCCTCATTGGATAGGACGCCGGAAACTTCAGCAACCGATATGTGTTACGTAGACGAGGAGGAATTTCGCCGCCTTCCGGGGACCATTGCCGGATACCGCGCCGCTTATGCCCAGGCCATTGGGGATATACCCGCCGCCATTACATATTCGAAGAGAGTACTTGAACTCGTTCCGGCGGACGATCATCTTCGGCGCGGCGCGGCAGCCGCGCTCCTTGGTCTTGCGGCCTGGACGAGCGGTGATCTTCAGGAGGCGTACCGGATGTTCAGTGAGGGAATGGCGAATGTCCGGCGGGCAGGGAACATCTCGGACGCGATCGGGGGCTCCATCGCTCTGGCCGATATAAACATAGCGTTGGGGCGGCTTCGCCAGGCCATGGATATCTTCCAGAATGGATTACTGCTTGCTGCGGAGATGGGTACTCCTGAAATGCGGGGCACAGCGGATATGTATGTCGGAATGAGCGAGCTAAGCCGGGAGCAGGGAGACTTGAACGCCGCCATGCAGCATCTGCACAGAAGCCAGGAGTTAGGTGAGCAATTGGGACTGCCCCAATATCCATATCGCTGGCGGGTAGCTATGGCGCGGCAATCGCAAGGAGACTTGGATGGCGCGCTTGAACTGCTTCAAGAGGCTGAGCAGCGGTATGTCGGTGATTTTTTTCCAAACGTGCGTCCGGTGTCGGCTTTGAAAGCACGCGTGTGGCTCGCTCTGAATAGATGGAACGAGGCTGCGGAGTGGGTACACGAACAGGGTCTCTCCACATCGGATGACCTGCACTATCTGCGCGAATTTGAGCACATAACCCTGGCCCGGGTACTTTTGCACCGGCATCCAAGTAACCTTGCACATATTCAGGAAACGTTGGGATTCCTGGAACGCCTGTCCCAAGCAGCGGTAGACAGCGGAAGGACGGGGAGTCAAATCGAAATTTTGATCCTTCAAGCCCTTGCTCATCACAGCCAAGGCGACATGTCCTCCGCACTTGCGCCGCTGGAGCGTGCCCTGACACTGGCAGAGCCGGAAAGGTACGTTCGGATTTTTGCAGACGAGGGCCAACCGATGGCCGCTTTGCTGGAAGCAGCATGGAATGGAGGGATCTGTCCAAACTATGTGCGGCTTCTTCTGCTATCCTTTGGCAAGGAGGGGAGCGGATCGGCTGCGAAAAAGGCAGTTGGAGAGCCGCTGAGCGAACGGGAGCGGGACGTGCTGCGTCTGCTCAAAACCGATTTGAGCGGGCCTGAAATCGCACGTGAGCTTCACGTCTCGCTGAATACGCTGCGAACTCATACCAAAAACATTTATGACAAGCTTGAGGTGAACAACCGTCGGGCAGCCGTAAGGCGCGCCGAAGAGCTTGATGACTTGTGACATAGCGATTTTCGTATAGCTCCGGACCTGGAAGAAGGAATAAGCCCAGGATCGGGGCTCTTTTTTATGCCAATTACTTCGAATGAATGTACGGTGACCATTTAAAATCACCACATCTGGTGATGCCGTCTCACCACATGATCTTGTATCTTCAATTTAGGAACGGAGTCGCACGATGAAAGGAGACTGACCACGACATGAAATGGAAAGGAAATTAAGGGAGGCGGTTGAATGAACGAAACACATGATATACCAGATAATCCAAATGAGCCTGAACGGTATGAGATTCGGTTTCAGGGATATCTCGGCGACCGGTGGGCTGACGGGTTCGAGGGACTTCGTCTCAATCAAGAACCAGATGGAACATCCATTTTGACCGGATCCGTGGCCGATCAACCCGCCTTATACGGCTTGCTTAGAAGATTCCGCGATCTCAACCTGCGGCTGATTTCAGTCATCCGGCTAGAACCACAGCCGGAATCACCAACAGAGATTAATAGGACACAAGAAGGCTGTCAGTAAATATACCGGAGTGAACAGAACTTGCTAATCGTCGACAAGAATAAAACAAAGAGGAGAAAACGATATGAACATAACAGCTTATCGCGTCATTCGTTGGAGCGGTTTATCCGCCATCTTGGCGGGCATTCTTTTTATCGTCATCCAGGCAATTCATCCGCCTGAAATTCTATCATCCGTTACCACAAAGGCCTGGGCCATCGTCCATTACATGACTCTCGCGATGTCTCTACTCGGACTGCTCGGCATAACCGGAATTTATACAAGGCAAGTCCATGTAGCCGGGTGGACCGGATTGGCCGGTTTTCTCTTGTTTGGTCTCTTTTGGACAGCTACAACGGCTTTCACTTTTGTTGAAGCTTTTGTTTTACCGGTTATCGCTGCGGATGCACCGAGTTTCGTGGAGGGGTACTTAGGGATTTTTGCCGGATCATCAGCCGTGTCCAACCTTGGGCTCCTGCCTGGAGTAGCACCTGTAGGTGGTGGGTTGTATGTGCTCGGCGGTCTGCTGCTTGGCATAGCTACGTTCCGCGCCGGGATCCTCCCGCGCTGGACAGCTGTTCTGTTGGCTTGCGCCGCTGTGTCGACACTGGCTTCATCACTGCTTCCACACCCGCTGGATCGGGTATTGGCGGTTCCGATGGGAATCGCTCTCGCAGGTATGGGTTATGCGGTTTGGTCAGAACGGAGTCTGGAAGCAGCGCAGGGACAGGTCCGAAACCAACACAGGGGGCGGAAAAATGAGAGCCATCGTGTATGAACAATACGGACCGCCAAATGTGCTTCAGCTCAAGGAAGTGACCAAGCCGGCCCCTAAAGCCGGCGACATATTAATCAAGGTCTATGCTACAACCGCTGCAGCAGGAGATTGGCGATTACGCAGGGCGGACCCTTTTCTGGCAAGACTGTTCAACGGATTGTGGAGACCGAAGCGCATCCGGATTCTCGGATTTGAATTGGCCGGTGTGGTCGAATCCACTGGAACAAGTGTTACCCGCTTCAAGACAGGGGATGCCGTCTACGCAGCCTGTGGCAGCAGTTTTGGTGATGACGTTTGAAGAGGCGGCTGCCGTTCCGGTTGGCGCCCTCACAGCGCTCCAGTTTCTTAGAGCAGGGAAAATAAAAGCGGCATGCGCGTACTCGTATATGGTGCTTCAGGCAGCGTCGGCACGTATGCCGTGCAGCTGGCAAAGCACTTTGGAGCGGAAGTCACCGGAGTATGCAGCGCTTCGAATGCAGAGCTGGTAACGTCAATTGGAGCCGATCGGGTTGTGGATTATACGAAACAGCAGCTGCCTAATGACGGCCCGCCTTACGATATTATTTTCGACACGGTGGGAAAAAGCCCCTTTAGTGCATGCGTCAAGCTTCTGGCACCCAACGGTGTCTACCTTCGGGCTTATCATGTGAACCCGGTGATCATCGTTCGCGGGCTGTGGGCCAGCTTGACGAGCAGCAAGAAGGTGATTGGCGGAAATATGAAGGAAAACGCGAAAGACTTGGCCTTTCTGAAGGATCGGATCGAAGCGGGTCAGCTCCGGGCGGTCATCGACCGTCGTTACCGGCTGGAGCAAGCCGCCGAGGCACATGCCTATGTTGAGCTAGGCCACAAGAAAGGCAACGTAGTTCTAACCGTTTGTGAGGATTGAGACGCCCGTTAATAACGCATCACTTGACGTGAACGCCACGAAGTTCCCGAAACTGCTCTGGCGTCATGCCTTCGTTTTTGCGGAAACGCTGAATAAAGTACGTACTGCTGGCAAAGCCGACCGTCTCCGCGACCTTTTTCACGGTCCAACCGGTTGAAATCAGCAGGGATTTGGATTGAAGAATACGGCATTCGTTCAAAAACTCGATCGGCGTTTTGCCGAACAAACCGTGAAACTGCCTGCTGAAATGGGAGGGACTGTACTCTGCCTGGCTCGCCATTTGCTCGAGCGTAAGAGGCTGATGGCTGTGAGTTCGAATCCACTGAGCCGTCTCCATCAGCTTGGTGCGCATCCCCGGCTGAGGACGTTCTTCCGAGCCGTCTACGTACATGATGAACTCGGCAAGCATTTCGTACAGCATCGCGGACAACCGTGCTTCGCCTTCCTGCAGCGGGTGAAGGCCGGTGGCCAGGAGATCCGACCACAGCCGATCAAGCCGGTCCGCGCCCTCCCACGAAAATACCCATGCCTCCCGTTCACCTCTCCCTTGGAGTAACGTACTAAGACCAGGAGCCGTAAAATGAACCCACCGGATATCCCAAGGCTCGTCTTGATCGGCATAATACCGCTGGGGAACACCGGGGCCGCATAGAAAGCCGGTACCTTGGCCAAGTTCCAGTATGGTTTCACCGACTTGAATGTATCCTTTCCCACCGCGTACGATATGCCAGTTATAGGTGGAGAGTCCGTGCGTCCGGTTTTCACTGTGTGATGGCTCATCTGCATAATGTCCGAACGACTCGGGATAACAAATGAGGTTCGTGAATCGCGGGCTCGGAATGAAGTAATTGATTCTCATATCTCAGCTTCCTTTTTAGCATAATTGTTATACTATAGTATCAAAATCTTACGATTTCAGCCTCATATGATTAATAATATAATGGGTTCAAGAAGATGTTATCAAGCAAAATAATGATACATATTGGAGGAGATGCCCATGTATTTCGGCGTGGATTATTACCCTGAGCATTGGCCCGAAGAACGTTGGGCCGTTGATGCCCGAATGATGCGGGAAGCGAATATCAACATTGTCCGGCTGGCGGAATTCGCCTGGGCCAAACTGGAGCCGGAGGAAGGACGGTACGACTTTGCGTGGCTCGACCATGCCATTGAGGTGCTGGCCAAGGAAGGGATCAAGATCATTTTGGGAACACCGACGGCGGCGGCTCCCAAGTGGCTGATGGACAAATATCCGGATATGTACCCCGTCGATGTTCACGGCTTAACTAAAGGTTTTGGTACACGGAGGCATTATTGCGTTAATCATCCGGTGTATCAGAAGTATTCCGCAAGCATTGCCCGGGTCATGGCCGAGCATTACAAAGACAATGAGCACATCGTTGCTTGGCAGATCGATAACGAATTCGGCGGTCCGTGCTACTGCCAGAGCGATCTGCATGCTTTTCGGATCTGGCTCCGCGAAAAGTACGGCACTGTCGACAAGCTGAACGAAGAGTGGGGAACCGTGTTCTGGAGCCATACTTACCGCAGCTGGGAAGAAATTATGCTTCCTACGTATGCCGCAAGCGACGGCTTCAGCCAGGGCGGTTCCGGCGGATTGATGTCCACCCCATATAACCATAATCCCGGCATGCAGCTCGATTACCGCCGATTCTATTCCGATTCGACGGCCGCCTATCAGCGGCTTCAAATCGAAGAGATTCGTGCATGCACCTCCCTGCCGATCACCCATAACTTGATGGGTCATTTCAGCGAGATCGATTACTTCGACTTAGGCAAGGATCTTGACTTTATCTCTTGGGATAACTATCCGAATAATATGTGGGGCAAATCTTCGCCTCTGACCGTCGCCATGGCCCATGATCTGATGCGCGGCATCAAAAATCAAAACTACTGGATGATGGAACAGCAGAGCGGTCCGTGCGGCTGGCACTCGTTGGGCGATACGCCCGAGCCGGGACAACTTCGTTTATGGACCTATCAGGCGATCGCGCATGGAGCGGATGCCATGGTCTATTTCCGCTGGCGGGCCTGCACGGTCGGCATCGAACAGTATTGGCACGGCATCCTTGATCATGACGGCATCGGCCGGAGAAGGTACCGGGAGATCACCGCGATCGGACATGAACTCAAAGAACTGTCACCCCTGTTCGTAGGGGCCGCCAATAACAATACCGTAGCCCTCATTAAAAGCTATGATCAAGTGTGGAGCCACCGCGCTCAGCCTCATAACCGGAATTTCAGTTATGAAGCTCTGCTGGCAGGCTACTACGATGCAGTTGCCGGGCAGCATGTCGGCGTAGACGTGGTCAGCGTGGAGAATGACTTTACGCCTTACAAGCTTGTTCTGATGCCGGCATTTAATTTGATGACGGAGGAGATCGCAGACAAATGTGAGGCATATGTGGCTGGCGGCGGTTCACTGCTCATCACGTTCCGGTCGGGAACACGTACCTGGAATAACCGGATGACGACTTTGACACTGCCGGGCTTGTTCCGGAGACTGGCAGGCGTTGAACTGGAAGAGTATGACTCGGTTAATTTCGGCCGGACCGTATCCGTGAGCGGAGAGTTCGGGGACGGCACCGCTTCCATGTGGTGCGATGTGCTTAAGCTGGAAGGGGCTGAGAGCCTCGCGGATTATGAGAGCCATTATTACAGCGGAACACCGGCAGTTACTGTTCACACCTATGGTAAAGGGAAGGTTTATTACGTCGGGTGCGACCTGGATGACCGGGCGATGGAGAGCTTGATGAAGCTGGTTCTGGAAAGGGAGGGCGCTGTCCCATCCTTGTCCCAAAATTATGATGGAGTCGAGGCAGTAGAAAGAGAAAAGGATGGCAAAAGCTACTTAATGCTGCTGAATCACCGCAGTGAATCCGTCGATGTAGAACTGGGGGGCACGTATATAAATGCCCTGAGCAAGCAAACCATTGAAGGCCGCATTCTCCTGGAACCATACGCCGTTCATGTGCTTTTAAACCAAGGGATCTAGAGTGTGGTTCGTAAAGGAACATAACCAATTTCTTCGCTGACCCCATTCTGAATAATTTCGGGTGAATCCTCCATAATAGGGAAGTACATCCAAGAGAAAATGGAGGAAAAGCATATGCTCGAAAACCTGGAAAGTAACTATGACTGCAGCAATGCCGGGGAGGACTTGCATCAGCTGAAGCAGGAGCTCGCCTCGCTCCGGGGCATGGGCAAGGAAGACCCCAAGACGCAGGAAGACATTAACCGCCTCGAGAATCAGATCGCATTTATTATGAACAAATGTGACATTAATCATTAGTTTGGCAGCAGCACCCCTAAATCCGGTATGTACCTATACCGAGTCGCGGGGTGCTTTTTTCATGGATTAAGCCATCGGTAAATATATCGTTTGCGGCACCCGGCATTGCCGTGATTAGAGACGGTCGTTCCTATTAGGGATGATCGTCTTTTCATATGAGGAAATGATTCCCTTACTAAAGTGTAAGGCATGTGTAAGGCTTTCTCTATTCAAATCAGTTTCCATTTAGCTTACATTAGCGAGGTGCGACGGTAGACAGCAAGATGAGGAGTGAGGCTGGATGAATCAGGATGAAGGGACAATCATCGCACTTTGCATCTATGCCGTTCAGATTCCGCTCAGTTCCTTTTGGCTCAAACGGTTTCGTATGGGGCCTATGGAATGGCTATGGCGGCTGCTGACTTACGGTAAAAGGATACCCATCAAAAAATAAGTAAATCGCAATCGACTCATGAAGCCAGGCAGATGTCAATGAACTAGGGAGAGAAAAAGAATGAACGCATTGAAATCACGGATCAAAATGGGCTTGTTATTACTTGCAGCCGTTATGACCATCAGCAGTATCGCTCCAGGAATCGTGTGGGCGGAGTCAAACGATAAGATCCAGAAGATCGAACAGTATGTTAAAAACCAGCAAAGCATCAGTAAAATAGCCGGAATCTCTTTGGTGATTGTCGAGAAAGGGGAGACGGTGTATCAAAAAGGCTTTGGATACGCGAACGTAAAGACGAAAACTCCCGTAACTTCCGATACCTTATTTGAAATAGGTTCGACGACCAAAGCTTTTACTGGTTTAGCGATTTTGCTGCTGGAGAAGCAAGGGCTGCTGCATCGGACGGATGATGTTCAAAAATACATCCCATGGTTAGAGTTAACTTATCACGGTGAGCCGCAAAAGATAACGATTAATCAGCTTCTGCATCATACCAGCGGCATCGCCTCCAATACGATCACCCGGATCCCTGAAAGCAAAGCGGACAACGCGCTTGAGCTGACGGTAAAAACATTGCAGGGCCAGACGCTGAACCGAAAGCCGGGAAGTTCCTTTGAATACGCAACGATCAATTACGACTTGCTGGGCCTAATTATCGAAGGGGTCTCCAACATGCCCTATGATCAGTACATGAAGCAGCACATTTTAGATCGGATCGGCATGACTAGCTCGTTCGTGGGTGTACCGTCGACTCAACCAGACCATATGGCTTCCGGCTATAAAATCGGATGGATGAATCATAGGCCATTCACACCTCCGATTTATCGGGGCAACACCCCTGCGGGTTATATCGTCAGCAATACGAATGATATCGCGAAATGGATCAAGCTCCAGCTAAAGAGCGCTCCCGAACAGGTCATCGATCCCAAACTGATTGAGGAGTCGCACAATCCTGACAAGTCGGTAAATCCTTTTGACCAGAATACGTATTATGCCAACGGATGGGCGGTCATGAGCAAAAGCAAGGAAAATGTTATTTTTCATGCCGGTGAGAATCCGTCATTTACGTCGTATTTTATTTTGCAGCCGGATCAACAGCTGGGTGTGGCGATTCTCGCCAATATGAACACGAGCTATACAACGGCAATTGGACAAGGCGTGATGGACTTGTGGAAAGGGCAGGCTCCGGCGGTGAATCATACCGACAGCTATCAACTGCTGGATCGCATCGTGAGTATCTTCGAAATCATCGTCATTTTATTCGGTGTATTATGGATTGTCCTGTCAGCCCGAATCGTTAGAAAGCTAGCCGTTAAACAACGCAGGAGAAGCCCTTTAACCGGAAAAAGAAAGCTGCTGCTGCTCATCCATATTTGTATGGTTGCTGCCGTTCTAATATTTATAAGCATGCTGCCGACCCTCCTGCTCGGAGGATTACCTTGGGCATTCATTCAAGTATGGGCGCCGACGTCTATTCCTTGTTTTTCTGTACAGCGTCATCACGGCTTGCATCCTTTATTTTATCTACGGATTGCTTCTACTCTTCACAAAAAAATGAAAAACCAATAGGGCTGGATTATAATAAATAATCATGTCGAATTACAAAAAATCAAGCAGTGAGGGAAGCAAATGACGATCGACGAAATCATTGAATACTGTCTGTCCTACCCGGCCTGTTATGAAGACCATCCGTTTGGAGCAGAATGGACTGTAATCCGCCATAAAGGGAACAAAAAGAGCTTTGCGCTGATTTTCCATCACAACGATCACTTGTGCGTCAATTTGAAATGCGAACCGAGCCGGTCCGATTTTTTGCGCAGTATGTTCCAAGAAGTGACGCCGGCGTATCACATGAATAAGGAGCACTGGAATACGGTGATCTTGGATGGGGACCTCCAGGATGATGATATCCATGAGATGGTAAAGCACAGCTATGAATTGACGAAGCCCAAGATCCGATTGAGAAAGGCTAAACAATGAAGTGCGATGCATGAACGCCGTCATGGATTGTTCCGGGATTGAGACTGTTTCTTTTCACGAATGAACAAGGCCCTGGAATGACAACATAAGGAAGTGGTATACAACTCACTTTTCCAGAGGAGGATATCTGTCATGGCTCACCAGAAAAGAAGAAATGAAGCAGCCTGGAAGTCACGCAAGCAAGAACAGCATCCCCATGGCAAAATCAAATCGCTGAAGGAATTGTCCAGCGAATATGATGAGGAGCATACTGCGAAGTAGGGAAGAGGAGACTGACGGGCTGATGTCCGGCAGTCTTCCTTTTTGTCTACAATGGCAATAAGGCACTAACGTGTCATAGATCAAAATGTGCATGTCACTTCACATTTCCAGTCTTTACAAGTTGGAGAAAGTGTAATATATTTGTTTGTGCAAACATTAATTTAAACTTTGAATCGAGGCAGCGACATGTTGGACACTTATTTTAAAGAATGCTTATATTTCACAGCCAATCGCCTCAGCAGGATTATTACCAAGATGGCCGAAGATGAATTTGCACCAAGTGGACTAAACCCAACCTCTGCATTTCTGATGCTGACGGTGCTGGAGAAGGACGGCATTTCGCAGAAAGAAATCGGCCAAAGCCTCCATCTTAAGCCTTCCACCATTACGCGGCTCATCGAGAGCCTTCAAGCCAAAGGACTTCTCAGCAGTCGCCAGGACGGCCGAATGTCCTTGATTTACGCAACAGACCGGGGAAGAGAGATTGAGAGTCAAATCCACGAATGTTGGCAAAAGCTGCGGCAGCGTTATAACACGATATTAGACAGCCAGGACGACGAACTCTCGCTTCAGCTGAACGAGGTAAGCAACCGCTTGGAAAATGCCGAATGACATGAGCATTCGGTTTTTCAATCGCACAACGTTTGCTTGTGCAACTAAATAAAATATTGGAGGAGATTGAATGAATCAGCCGGTTCTTATCGTAGGCGGTACGGGGAAAACAGGGCGTCGGGTATCAGAGAAGCTGCTGCAAAAGGGATACCGGTCCGTTCCGGATCACGTTCCGCTGAGCAGCCCTTTGATTGGAGCGATTCGTCCACATGGGAGCCTGTACTGCAAGGGACAAGGGCAGCGTATATTACCTATTATCCGGACTTGGCCGTTCCGGGTGCTGCTCAAGCGATCGGTT
>NZ_PCZT01000009.1:32396-52303 GCF_002968895.1 Paenibacillus sp. AR247
TTTGTCTGGCCGAGGTGAGGAGGAAGCTCAGCGGAGCGAACTTGCGCTGCAGAATTCCGGCGCCGACTGGACGATCCTCCGCTGCAGCTGGTTTTGCCAGAATTTCAGCGAGAGCTTCCTGTATGACATGGTACAAGCGGGAGTGGTAGCACTGCCGGCAGGAAGCGTGAGAGAACCGTTCATTGATGCAGACGATATTGCAGATGCAGTCGTCTCGGCTTTGACAGATGACCGGCATATCGGGCAGCGGTATGAATTGACGGGTCCGCAGGCAATTACTTTTGCGGAAGCTACGTCCTTGATCGCTCAAGCCTGTCAGCGGAATATTCGGTATGTCGAGCTTACTTCCGAACAATTCCTATCCATGCTTACACAACAACAAGTACCTGATGAGTATATAACACTGCTGTCTTATTTGTTCTCCACCGTGATGGATGGCCGAAACGAGATTCCGGCGGATGGCGTGGAGCGAATACTAGGAAGAAAGCCAAGGGATTTCTTCGACTTTGCACGGGAGGCGGCTACAGACGGAGCTTGGGGTTAAAACAATAATTTAGCAAAGCGGTCCATCAAATCGTAGGAGGACATATCCGTGGTGAATTTTTTATATTATCTGACCTTCGCGTCTTCGTTAGGATCCGGATTGCTGGCCGGCGTATTTTTCACCTTTTCGGCATTCGTGATGACGTCGCTTTCCCGGCTTCCTGCAGAGCAGAGCATTTCTGCCATGCAGTCGATCAATTCGACGATACTGCAATCGTTATTTATGCTCGTCTTTATGGGGACCACCATCCTAAGCGTCGTTTTGGGCGTTGCTTCGTTCTTCAAATCGGGCACCCATAGCGCGGTCTATGTAATCATTGGCAGCTTGTTTATTTTTGTCGGAGTGTTTCTGGTTACGGCCATCTTCAATGTTCCGCTTAATAATTCCCTAGCAGCTGTAAGTCCGGGGGCTGCCGAGGGAGCGCAAGTATGGAGCGAGTATATTGCCGGCTGGGTACCCTGGAATCATGTAAGAACGATTTCCTCCATCGCAGCCCTGATTTCCTTTATGATTGCTATTCGTAAATGGTAATCATGTTACCTCAATGCCTGTAAACCACTGATCCTGGATTTTTGAAGATGCGGCAACGATCGCAGGACTGATTGCTAACGGGACATTTAAAGCCCTCGATCGATGCCATTTTTCCGCTGAGTCAAGCTAAGAGCGCTCTGGAGAAAAGCGAAACCAGACATGGACGCGGCAGAATTTTACTCCATGTAAGCTCAATTTAAGATCAGACCTTTCCAATTTGTCATCATTCATTTTTCAAATACGACTGCGCTTTATTGATTACAGGCAATTTGCATAAAAGTATTTAATCATGTATAATATAAGAAATTCATACATCGGAACACCGGAGGAGCCTGTCACGACAGGCTCTTTCTGCGTTCTTGTAGGAGAGCCCTGTCGTTGACGGGCTCTTTTTGTGCTTTTTTCCGGATATGATGGTGGAGTTCAAACCCGAAGGAGGCGCTTAAATGTTGGAAATGATGCTATACTTGGCTATTATTTTGCTCGCTACCAAACTGCTTGGGGACTTGTTCGTCAGGCTAGGTCAGCCTGCTGTTCTGGGAAAGCTGCTTGCTGGCATTCTTGTCGGTCCCGCTGTGCTTGGCTGGATTCATCCGAATGAATTGTTATCCATTTTCTCTGAAATCGGCGTCCTGCTGCTGATGTTTATGGCGGGTCTGGAAACGGATGTGGATCAGCTGCGAAAAAATTGGAAGTCGGCGTTCGCCGTAGCGGTTGGAGGCATTATACTGCCGTTTATCGGCGGCTATGGGGCCGCATCTGTTTTTGGCCTGAGCAATAACCAGGGACTTTTCCTGGGCTTGCTGCTGTGTGCCACTTCAGTTAGCATTTCCGTTCAGACTCTGAAAGAAATGGGCCGGCTGAACACAAAGGAAGGCACAACGATCCTGGGTGCAGCGGTTGTGGATGATGTCATCGTCGTCGTCCTGTTGGCTGTGATGATGAGCTTGCTTGGCACCGGTCACGACATCTCCCTTGGCCTGCTCATCGGCAAAAAGCTGCTGTTTTTTGTCGTTGCTATCGTTGTCGGCTGGCTGGCGGTGCCTTGGTTCTTGAAGTTTTTTGCACCTCTGCGCGTAACAGAAGCCGTCATCAGCGGAGCGCTTATCGTGTGCTTTGCCTTATCGTATTTTGCCGATCTCATGGGGGTAGCCGCCATTATTGGCGCTTTTGCGCGGCATTTCCGTTTCCGGACCCGTTCAAACATGACGTCGAGGACCGCTTAGAGCCGGTGGCCTATTCCATCTTCGTTCCCGTATTTTTTGTCAGCATCGGTCTCAACATTACGTTTGAAGGTGCTGCTAACCAGCTGCTGTTCATGAGCGTCATTACGATTGTTGCGATTCTGACCAAACTGCTTGGAGGCGGGCTGGGCGCCAAGCTTACCGGGTTTAACGGCCGCTCATCGCTCGTGATCGGGTCGGGAATGATTTCTCGCGGAGAGGTAGCTCTCATTATAGCGGCAACGGGTCTGGAGTCCGGACTGCTGCAGCAGAAATACTTCACCTCCGTTGTTATTGTCGTGATATTGACGACGCTTGTCACGCCGCCGCTGTTGAAGACGTTATTTTCGGGCGGAAAAAAGAGTGGAAACCAAGCGTCAAGGGAGAACGCGTAATTGGAACCTGCAGCAGATGGAAGATAACTTTGGAGGTCCCCTAAAGAACTTGATAAGGCTTTAAATTGGTCAAAAAAACGATCCCCGCTTGTTGAGCGGGGATCGTTGCGGTTGGAATCAGGATAACTTGCAGACAATGGCTTATTTGATAAAGTTGAGGCTGCTGGCCATATCTTATTCATATCGTGCTGGCCGTTCAGTCAGGCTACTATTACTATAATCTTAGAACATCATTGTCAGATTTCCGACTTTTCCCCGGTATTATCATCCTTCGCTCCGGTTTTCCACGTTCAAGGAAGCCGGTATTCTTAAACATGTAAGCACTTCCATTCTGGAAGGCAGCGGCGGAACAGGAATCGGTGTTCATCCTGTAGACCAACGTTCCTACTACGAATGGATAGGTGCAACCGGTTATCCCGTAAGTGGCAGGTGTAGTGCCGCAGAGGTAAATGCGGATTGTCCGGGATAGGAAGTAGGATGGAGGAGGGACGATGGAAATCGTTACTGCGGGAATTCCCGCTAGAACGGAGAAGCCGCGAAGGCGGCTGCTAATGAAGATATGGAAATACAAATGGCTGTACGCCTTGCTGTTGCCGGCACTGGCCTGGGTCATTGTGTTCGATTACTTGCCTTTGTACGGCATCAGCATCGCGTTTATGGACTACAACGTCATCCAAGGATTCGGGGCCAGTAAGTGGGTGGGTTTCGCACATTTCAGGGAGCTGTTTGCGTCTGAGATGTTCCTGAACGCTTTTCGCAACACACTGCTCATCAGCCTGTACAAGATGATCAGCGGATTTATCTGTCCCATTTTGTTAGCGCTGTCGCTAAATGAAATTCGGACCAAGTGGTTCAAGAAGACGCTGCAGACGGCCGTCTATCTGCCGCGTTTCGTGTCCTGGGTTGTCTACGGCGGCATCATTACGCTGCTGCTTTCGCCGGAGACCGGCGTGATTAACAAAATCGTCGAATGGTTTGGCGGCAAACCCGTATATCTGCTCGTCGAACCTGCGTATTTCCGAATCATTCTCGTCGTCACCGATGCCATGAAAGAAATGGGCTGGGCAGCGATCATTTATTTGGCCGCCATCGCCGGGCTGAATCCCGAAGTGTACGAAGCCGCGGTGATGGACGGAGCGACGAGGTTTCAACGCATCATCCACATCACGCTCCCGGGCATATCGAGCACGATTATCGTTATTTTCATCCTAAGGGTCGGCTATCTGATGAGTGCCGGCTTGGACCAGGTGCTCAACCTGTACAACCCGATGGTGTTCGAAGTTGGCGACATTCTCGACACCTACATCTATCGGGTAGGCATCGAGCAGTTCAGCCTCAGTCTCGCGGCGGCGGCAGACGTCATCAAGGGAATCATCGGCTTCGCCATGGTGCTGATCGCCAATCAGATCGCAAAGCGAATCAATGATTCCGGCATTTTCTGACAAAGGAGAATCCGAATCGTGAAGCTCACTCGAGGCGAATCCATTTTTATCGCTACCAACTATTTCGTACTGTCGCTCATTACGCTTATTATCATGATTCCGTTCTGGTATGTTCTATGCGTGTCCGTAACGCCATACTCGATCTTCAGCGAAAAGAACGGGCTGGTGCTGTTTCCGACATCGCTCAGCTTCGATTATTTCGCTTACTTGCTCAAGAAGGGATCTCTCATCTATAACGCTTATGGGGTGACGATCCGTAATACAGCCGCCGGTGTCCTGCTTGCGCTTCTGCTCACAGCTGCGGCTGCTTACTCCCTGGCGGAGAAGAAGCTGCCCGGGCGGCGGATCATCATGCTGATCTTCGTGTTCACGATGTTGTTCAAGGGCGGTTTAATTCCGACATATATCACGATCAAAAATTTAGGTCTGCTGAACACGGACTACGTACTGATCTTGGTCATGGCCTTTAGTGCCTTTAATATGATCATTATGAAATCCTTCTTCGAAGGTATTCCAGACAGTCTTAAGGAATCTGCTGCAATTGACGGGGCATCCGAGATCAGGACGCTGCGTTCGATCGTCCTCCCGATGTCGATGCCGGTCATTGCCTCGATTGGCTTGCTCTACATGGTTACGTACTGGAACGATTTCTTCAATGCGCTTCTGTATGTCACGGACTGGCACAAAGCGCCGGTGCAGCTCGTATTGCGCACCATCATCGCGAGTTCCAGCCTGCCGCCTGAATTGCTCGAAGCGGCAGGGAGAACGCCGCCGCCCACGATCGGAATCCAGATGGCGGCCATTGTCATCGTAGCGCTGCCGATGATGGTTCTGTATCCGTTCATTCAGAAGTATTTTGAACAGGGCATGCTGATCGGTTCAGTTAAAGGGTAATCAACCATTTAAGTGAAATTACAGGGGGATGTCTGTATATGTCAAAGACAGTTAAACATTGGGGTTACGGCGTACTCGCCGCCTTACTTTTGGGAACGCTTACGCTGTCGGGATGCGGCAGCAACAACGATGGAGGCGGGAGCGCAAGCCCCGAGCCGGGAAATCCGTCAGGTACGTCTGAAGCGACTGCGGAACATTCGCCTTACGAACTGAAGTGGCTGAAGGCACAGGATATTTCACTGCCATATGACCCTTCGAAGGACGCGGTAAAACAAGCAATCGAGGCCAAGCTGAATATTAAGATCATCCCGGAGATGGTCGATGTCCAGCAATACAAAACGAAGCTGAATCTCAAGATGGCAAGCAGCGACATTCCGGACGTGACGAAGATCGATTTTGCCGATGACTTTCAGAAATACGCGCAGCAAGGCGCTTTCGTTGATCTGACCGACCTCATTAACGAAAAGGACACGCCGAATATTATGAAGGAAGTACCGCCGGATGTGTTCGAGCAGGCGAAGGTGAACGGCCGCATCTACGGGATTCCGTATCAGGGCGGGCCGGGGGCGGGGTATCGCTGGGACTTGGTCATGCGTAAGGACTACATGGAGCAGGCAGGCGTTTCCGTACCAAAGACGCTTGACGAATATTATAACCTGCTGAAAAAGGTCAAGGAGCAGCATCCGGATGTCATTCCGCTCGGGGGTTATACGTCCCAGATCGGACAGGTAAAATTCGCAAACAATTCCTTCGACAACGTGTTCGGCGCGTTCGGTGTCACACCCGGTTTTTTCACAGAGAAGGATGGGAAATTCAGCAACTATGACATCGATCCCCGGATGCGGGACGCGCTGCTGTTTCTCCAGAAGATGTACAAGGAAGGGCTCATCGACAAGGAGTTTTCGACGATTAAGGAAGAGCAGCTGCGGGCAAAAATTTTCAGCGGCAAGGTGTTCTCCTGGATGGGCTGGTGGTCGACGGCCAGCGATTACGACACGCAGATCGAGACCAATGAGCTGATCAAGAGCGGCAAACTGGCCAAGGACGGTTCACTCCCGAATCAGGCTGATCAGCCCTTCAAATACTTGACTTTGACCGGGTCACTGCTGGGGACGGACGGTACGGCCGTTGCGCCAATGGGGGCACCATTCTCGCAGATGAATGCCATTAGCGCAAAAACAAAAGACCCGAAGCGCGTACTGTCGATCATCGAGGATTCGCTATCCGAGGAGAACCAGATGTTGACCGTCTGGGGCATTGAAGGCGAGGACTATTCCCTCGTAGACGGGAAGCTTAAGACGAACACGACCCTCGTCGATCCGAAGACACAGCAGGATCCGAAAGGCAACTTCAGAGGCACGCAGAGCTATCTATTCGCTCCAGGACTGAAGGGCTGGCCGCATTACCTTGAGTCGCTGCCACTGCGGTTCTCCGAAGCACTCGGCGTCGCGATCAACAATGAGCATCAAATCACCGACGCTTCCAATTACCTTGAATCGCCGACGAAAATCGCCAAGCTGACAGAGCTGGATACGATGCGTGACTCGGTATTCACTCAAATCATTATGGGTGCCGACATCAAGAAGTTCGACGAATTCGTAGAGAAGTGGAAGTCGCAAGGGGGCGATCAAATTCTGAGCGAACTAGAAGCTTCCTATCAGAAAAAAGCAGGCAAGTAAAAACGTGAACGTCAGCAGCCTTCCTGGTGTAATCCGGCCATGCCGGAAGCATTGGGGAGGTGCTTTGCCGTTTGAATAGAGAACGTCTCGGTTTCAGAGGAACGCAGCGGTCGAAAGTCGCCAGCATCTCACGATATTGCAGGAGATTTAGGCGGAGAGAGGGAAGAAGCTAAATAAAGCGTTCGCCTCCACGATGATTATAGATTGTGATTTACTTGGAGGTTTAAGGAAAACAATTTGGCAAGGGAGGGTTTGGTGATGGTCACGAAAAAGCGCCACACCAGCTTGCTGGCCCGAATCAGTCTGCCGGTCTTTGCGCTGGTCGTGACGGTCATCGCCCTGTTCGCCGCTTCGGCAAGCTACATTCTCATCCGGGTGCAAAATGAACACACGCGTCAGATGGCGGAACAATCAATGAAGTTCGTACACCGCAATCTAGAATATCAGCTGGACACAATGAACAATATGGCCGCCTTTCTGCTGTCCAACCAATCGATCGAAAATTTGCTCGAGACGGAGCATTCAGCGCCCTACGAAGCGGTCAACGACTTCTTCACCCTGCAGACGAATTTGCAGAATCTGTCTCTCTTGTCACTGTTGAATGATGCCAATTCCGGCAGTATCGTTCAACAGACATATGTCGTCGCCGTCGCGTTGGAGCCGGAGAGCGGCCTGTACACCCTCGCGACCGACCATTTCGACCCGGTGACCGGCATTTACAAATCGACGGACCTGCAGAACGAGAGCTGGTATCGTGATCTGATCTCCGGAGGGCGTCGCAACGTCTGGTGGGGACAGAAGGCCGGACGCTCGGGGACAGCGATGATCTATTCGGCGACCAAGAAAATTAGCACCAAGGACGGCCGCGTGATCGGCACCGTCATGATCGGGGCGGATACCGGAAGCATCCGGAGCCTGTTCGAGAACGCTGCGTTGACATCAGGCTTTCACCTTTTGGTGGATGAAGAAGGACGCGTCATTTACAGCGAACGGTATGCATTTCTCGAACCGGCCGGCGGGCTTCCGTTCGTTCGATCGGCCAACTGCGATGGAAGCTCGGCCGACGCGAAAGTCGAAGGGACGGTGCACCGTGTCACGTGCGTAAAAATGGACAATGGCTGGAAGCTTTTGACCGCTGTTCCAAAGAGCCACTTCGGCAGATACACGTTTGCCATCTCGGCGATCGGCGCTTTGGCTGCGATCGCAGCCGTACTGATCGCAGGACTGTGGCTGCGGCGTATCGTCATACGGGTAACCGTTCCGATTACCCGGCTCGTTAACGCTGTTCAGCGTCCCGAAGTGCTTGCATTCCGTGAGCCGCTGCCCAAATTGAAGTCAGGCATTCACGAGGTCGAGACGCTGAACGAGAAATTCGCGTCCATGCTGGTTACGCTACACGGCCTGATTGAGAAGAGCTTTGAGGAGGAGATTGAGCGCCGCCAGCTACAGTTGGAACTGCTGAATGCCCAGATCAACCCTCATTTTCTATACAATACCCTCGATCTGATCAATTGCCGTGCCATTTTGGCTGGAGACCGGGAGACGAGCGCGATCGTGCGTTCGCTGGCCAATACGACGATCTGCTCGCCGAGTTTCATATCGCTTCCGATCTGCAGGACATCGTCATTCCTCACTTTATTCTACAGCCGCTTGCGGAGAATGCCATCGTTCACGGCTTTGCCGGGCGAACGGACGATTGCCGGATCGCGATTTCCGCACAGGCGGAAGGGACTACGCTTATTCTGCGCGTCGAAGACAACGGAAAGGGCTGCAGCATAGAGGAGCGCAATCGTGTGCTGTGGGAGCAGGACTCGGGGGAACACGGATTAACGTCAAACTCATCTGCCGAGAACGGTTATGGAACGCTGAACGTGCATCGGCGGATACAACTGCAATGCGGGCCAGGCTTTGGGTTACGCTACGTGCCCGTGGACGAAGGAACATGCGTTGAAGTTGTACTCCCGTTGCGTTCCCATGTTCAAATCGACCCTGAGGAGGAATCGCCTGATGTATAAACTGCTGATCGCCGAGGACGTCAAACTCGTCCGGGAGACGCTGTCACGCTCCATCGACTGGGAGCGGCTCGGCATTGAACTCGTCGGAGCCGCCAAGAACGGAGAGGAAGCGCTCGAATGGCTGAAGCGCGATCCTCCGGATCTGCTGCTTACCGATATCGGCATGCCGAAGGGGAATGGCCTGGAGCTGATTGAGGCGTTCCGGGCCAGCAAGCCGGACATGAGGTGCATCATCCTGTCGGGGCTGAACGAATTCGAGTACGCGCGGCAGGCGATCAAGCTGCAGGTGCAGGAATACATTATGAAGCCGATCGATCCGGAGGAGATCGAGCAAGTATTCGCCAGAATCGTTGCGGAGCTGCACAAGGAGCGGGAGGAACAGCGCGGTGTCGAGCTTATGGAACAAAGGCTTAAGGATCGCCTGCCCAATTTGGCCCAGACGCTGCCAATGGCTGAGTGGTCCGGCAGCCTCAAGAAGAAGAAGCTCGTCGAACAAGCGATCCAGGCCATTCGTGAAAATTATTCGCGGAAGGATCTGTCGCTTTGGGACGTTGCAAGTGGGGTTGGCCTTAGTGAGAAGTATGTAAACGCGCTGGTCAAGGAAGTGACCGGCATGACGATCAACCATTGGATCGTCAAACTGCGTATGGAAGAGGCGGCCCGGCTGCTGAAGGACCCCGCGAATCGGATTTACGAGATATGCGACCGGATCGGTTATGTTGACCAGGACCATTTTCGCGAAACGTTTAAGAAGCAGTTTGGACTTACGCCTACAGACTATCGAAACAACTACATATAAAGGAGCGATCAGGGAATGCAAATGGATCAAACGGACCTGAAGGCTGCGGCGGACCGCGTCTACCGCTATCTGATGTTCAGCAGTCCGGAGAGCTGGGGCGGACACGAATGGGCTGAATGGGCGATGGAACGGAACCGCTGGGATTGGAATCCGGGGGTCGGTTTAATCGCGGCAGCCGATTATGGAGCCTTCTGCGGAGCGAAAGGGATGTTAGAGGCAGTGGAAGTCTGGACGGAGCACAATCTTGGCGGGTCCGAGAACATAAAGGTCATTAACTCCCTCGCACCCTACGCGATATTCCCTTTACTCTTCCGACAGACCGGTAACCGCTTCTACAAGGACAAGGCAGAGGAGGTGGCGCTTTGGTTAATCAAGGAGGCACCGCGAACAAGAAATGGTGCATTTGAGCATACCGTCACTGAGAGTGCCTCGTTTAGCGAGCAGGTATGGGCTGACACCGTCTTCATGGCAATCCTCTTCTTGGCCCGGACGGCCCGGTTAACAGGGAGTAAAGTGCTTGCGGAAGAAGCGATGAGTCAGACGCTGCTGCACCTTCAGACGCTGCAGGACGAGGAGACGGGGATGCTATTCCACGGTTGGAACGGCGAGACGGGGGATTGGATGTCCGCCGCACGGTGGAATCGGGCTAACGCCTGGATTGCCGTTGGCGTGCCCATGATTGCAG
Source organism: Paenibacillus sp. AR247 (assembly GCF_002968895.1). Taxonomy (NCBI): domain Bacteria; kingdom Bacillati; phylum Bacillota; class Bacilli; order Caryophanales; family Paenibacillaceae; genus Paenibacillus; species Paenibacillus sp. AR247. The sequence continues at coordinate 42,604 of NZ_PCZT01000009.1, forward strand.
AAGAGGCGGGCGAACTGTGCGGCGACATGAAGCTGATCAGCGAGCTCCGCGAACGCTATTCGCGATTAGCCGAGGCGCTCGTCCGCTGTCAAAATGAGAGCGGCTTGTGGCCGACGGTCTTGGACCGCCCCCACTTTTATGAGGAGACGTCGGGTTCCGCCGGCATCGCCTGCGGATTGTACAAAGCGGCACGCGCCGGATGGATTCCTGCGGAATTGGCACTTACCAGCGCTGATCGCGCAGTCGCCGCCGTTCTCACGCAAGTTCGTGAGGATGGCGCTGTCCTTGGCGTCTCGGGAGGTACGCCAGTGCTGGGTAGCGTCGAGGCATACGATCATGTCCCGACTTTTCCAACGCTTTACGGCCAGGGGCTCGTTCTGCTGCTGTTTGTGGAGAAGCTGCGGATGATCGCTTCAGCATGACGATGTCGCATGATGGATACATTAATGACGCGAATAGGGGCATCTGGTTGACCTGCAGACCATGCCCAAGAAGACGAGGCTTGTTGAAACAGACCAGCTTACTGACATAGGGTTTACCATTGTAAATCCGGAAAGGAGCATTGAATATGGCACGCGTACTATTTATTAATGCCGGATCCGAAGGGCATATCAATCCGACGATTGGCGTTGTTCAGGAGCTGACCTCGCGCGGGGAAGAGGTTGTGTACTTTTGCATCGAAGCTTTTCGGGAGAGGTTAGAGAAAGCGGGAGCGGTCGTTAGAACATTTGACGACCAGAAATTTATCAAAGCCTTTATCTCCGGCGGAAGAAACTATTTGCTGGAAAGGGTCAACGGTCTCTTTTGCAGAGTCCAAACCATCTTTCGACCATATGATGGAACAATTTTTTAACGATGTCCCTGAAGAGATCACTAAACCGATCAACGATAAGTATCAAAGCCTGACGGCCATGATCCAGCAAAAATATGGCGTCGAGATCCATTCTCCTTACGAGGCGTTTTGTAACCCTGCATCACTTACGATTGTCTATACAGCAAGGGAGTTCCAACCGGGAGGGGATACATTCGATCCGTCGTATAAATTTGTGGGTCCATCCATCACTTCGCGGTCCATGGAAGATGACTTTGACCTTTCCGAAATCCAGGGGAAAAGCCCGATCTACATTTCACTGGGCACCGTCATGAATCAGGCGCTGGATTTCTATAAGCTTTGTTTTGAGGCATTTGGAAGTTCCGATCATACGGTTGTTATGTCGATCGGGAGTAAAACCCCGATATCCGATTTAGGAGACATCCCGGATCATTTCATCGTCAAAAGTTATGTTCCGCAAACGGAAGTGCTGCAGTACGCCCAACTATTCATTACTCACGGCGGGATGAACAGTGCCCATGAAGGCCTTTACTTCGGGGTACCGCTCATTGTCCTCCCGCTCAGCGCGGATCAGCCGGTCATCGCGGGGCAAGTCGCCCGGACCGGTGCGGGCATGACCTTAGACATGCAGAGCTTGACGGCCCATCAGCTGCGGGAAGCGGCAGACCTGGTATTAAGCCGCGCTACATTCAAGGAAGCCGCCGCAAGGATGGGCGAATCCTTTCGCAAATCAGGTGGTTACCGGCAAGCGGTCGATGATATTTTCGAATTTAGAGATCGGCATTCGAACTAAGGCGGAAGATCTCCGTTTATCCGCTGCTGATGAAGAGTGGCAAAATGAGATCGTACAGCAAAAGGTCCCGGAATTATTCCGGGACCTTTGTTGTTTCCGTAGTCAAACTTCTCTTGAGCCGGACCAAAGCATCAACGTTCCGCGTCGTTATGGAGGCGACCCCCATACTTGCGAACCGTTCCATCCATGTCTCCTCATTGACGGTCCACACGAAAACCGGAAGCGAGCGGGCTGCAGCCTGTTCCAACAGTTCCTCCCTGACCAGCTGGTACGGAACATTGAGGCCGATGCAAGCTGCGGCAGCTGCATCCTCACAGGTACGACGGACCGCATCCGTATACTCTTGGGTTAGAAAAAGCTCCGTGTCGACATTGAGCAGCTTCCTAAGCTCCAGATGCGTTTGCTGCACAAGCATGGCCCGGGCGGGTCCGCAGCCTGTCAGCAAGACTTGGTCCACCATCTTGTAGTGATGAATGAGCGCCGCAGCCGCTTCGATGCTGTCATCGGTTTTGAGATCCAGATTCGCGGTGATACCGGCAGCCTGGACCCTGGCCAGCATCTCATCCAGCCTTGCGATCGTCATCGTCCCGGATTTGCCGGCGTAGTCTACGCTGAGAACCAGCTCCTTCAGTTCCGCCATATTCATTTTCGAAATATGAATGAGCCTGCCGTCCTCCGTCCGCCATTCATCATCATGGGCAAGCACGGCGATCCCGTCTCTGGTGACCCGGACGTCTTCTTCAATAATGTCGGCACCAAGCCGGATGCCGGTCTCGATCGAGGATAGCGTATTATCGAGCGTATCCATACAGCCGCTGTGTGCCGTGATCAGTGGAAATTGCGCTGTCATTTGGCGTTACCGCACCTCCCGGTTTCATCAAAATAAATGGGGTTGGTAAAGGCAATCATCGTGCGGATCCCGCGGATTGTTCCCCACAGCTCCGCTCGTACCCACCGCAATCCTTCGCGTGAAAGCGTCACATTGCAGCCCTTGCTATCTGCAGCATAGGGGAGTTCCGATACCATACCAAGATTGCTGTGAAAGCGCAAGGTATAGATTTGTTCCGGGAGCTCCCAATGCTCTTTCCGTGCCTCGAAATCGGCAGCTGCCTTCAGTTCGATCATGTGATCCGGCGAAGCTCCCTCTGGGACGGCATCCCCTATGCCGTAAAGTTGGCCGCCGAAATGGACGCCAAGATCGAGCCGCGGACCAAGGGTGACGGAGGCTCTTCCAGCGGAAAGGGCGGCGACCGCCTTGTCGGTGATCGAGCCTTCATGCTCTTCCATAAGCAGGTACGTGACGGACAGCGGTTCATCCGTCTGTTCCTGGCGGTGCCAATCCCGGCCGGAAGTCGCCGCGATCCGGAAGCCTTCGTTCAGCTTGTCGGTCCAGAGGCGAAATGCGCGGGCGTTGTATTTTTCAGCGGGGCAAAGGTCGTGGACCACACTTCGATATAATCAAGGTCATTCCAGTCACGGAGCTCGAATTCCCAATAGCAGCCAGTGCACATGGGACTGCCGGGGCGAAAAGGGTGGGCCATGCCGGCGATACCGCCTTGCTCGTGCACCCGGGCGAGTCCAGCGTGAATGTCACCAGGACCTACCGGACGCCAATCGATATAGTCCTTCACGCCTAGCGTCACCATATGTCCGAAAAAGGTGGTCCATTCCATGCCTTGAATGATGTTCATGCCCGTCTGCTGCTCAACCGTCTCTTTATTCCATAAGCCGGACATCGTGTTGTGGTCCGTCAGGGCGATGCAGTCAAAACCAAGCGCTTTTGCGCCGGCAGCCAATTCTTCCAGGCTCTGACTTCCATCACTGTGAAAGGTATGAGTATGAAGCTCACAAGCCATCCAGTTCATCCACGGTCCTCCTCATGCCAGATTTGCAGCGAGTAGCGGCAGTCGTCCGTCACGATGGCATGCAGGCTCCCAGAAAAAAACGGTAAAGCGATATGCGTCTTGGAGCACTCCAGCGTTACAGCTCCCTGTACGTTCACGAGTAAAGTATTCATGATGAACGCACGCTTTCTTCTTTGATCATGGAGCGGATATAGAAATATCCGACAAAAGAGCAAAGCAGGAAGGTAAAGAAAGCCGTGGCCGCCGCCAGCTGGCGGTCCTGAAACACACTGAAAATTTGCTCCATAGACACGCCCAGCATTTGCGGCGCATTGGGTCCAATCAGAAAGGGAGCGGTGAAAGAACCGATCACGCCCATAAATACAAAGGTAAGGGCGACGAGCAGCGTCTTGAACGTCAGCGGCAGAATGAGCCGGAAAAAGATTCTCATCCGTCCGGCCCCCACATCCTTTGCGCTTTCAATGACTGCATCGGGTACGCCCGACAAGGCTGAGCCCAGCAGCATCGTCGTAAACGGAATATTAAACCAAAGATTCGCGAGAATGATGCCCTTCATGTCAAATATAATCCTTGGAAAGCTGTCCGTGCCCAGATGGTACAGGATCCTTGCCATCCAGCCATGGTTGCCGAGAAGCTGAATCAGGCCGTACGTCGCAATGACCGATGGGATAAAGATCGGGATCATGTAGGTGCGCCGGATCCACCGTACCGCAAAGCCGTTATTGAACCGCATATACACAGCCAGCGAATAGCTGATAAGCAAAACCAGGATGGAGGAAACAATGGTAATTTCCAAGGTGAAAATAATGTTGGAGCGCATCAATTTGTCCGTGAACAAATAGGCGTAATTGGATAAATCATACCCGCCGTTCTCATTCTTCAAGCTTTCGCGGAGCGAACTAATAATCGGGATGACGACAATCAGCACCAGCACGAGAAAGGAAGGAAGGACCATGGAAATGCCCAGGATCCCTCTTTTGAATGATTTACTCATTGTGCAGCCACTTCACTTTGCCAGCGTTTGTTAATATCTTTGTCCAGATCGCCGATGTTGAACGAACGGAATCCTTCGGAAGCGCCTTTAAAGGAATCCTGAACTTCCTGCGACATGTTCGTCAGCTTGATGCCCGGGAAGCCGTGCATTTTATCGACGACGACATTCTGGGCTTCAGGCGACAGCACAAAATCAAGGAATTTGTACACAGCGTCTTTCTTCTCGGATAATTTCGGTACCATCAAGTAAGTCGGTCCGCCGTTAAATCCAGGCGTGATTTGTGTGATTTTTGTCGTTTCCGGGAGCTGTCCTTTGTCCAGCTGATCCAGCACCATGTCGGACCAGGCCGGAATCATGTCGACTTCGCCGCTCGTCAGCAGATCAAGCGTACCTTGGTTTTTCTTCGGATAGATGCCCTTACCGTACATGTATTTGCCCAGATCCTTCAAGAGGGAGAACCCTTGATCCCATTGGCTTTCGATGCTGGGATCCGTGTTGTGAATCGCGTCTTCGGGCAAAAATTTGTAGATGCTGGTCGTGACGAAGGAACTTCCTGCACCACCGGTCGACGGATCGTTGTAGGCAAACCGCTCCGGATGGCTGCGGATCCACTCATATACGTCGTCCAGCGTTTTCGGCACATCCTTGACGGTTTCGCTGTTATAGGCAAGGACAACCGCCGAGGAGCGATAAGGGATCGCGAGGTTAGACACATCGTTCAGCGTGTTTTGGTCCACGTTGTTCAAATTCGGAATATGGTCCGTGCTTAAATTGTCCCATAAATCGTCCTTTTGCCCTTTGGTCACTACCCCGAGGCCATCTTCAAAGAGGTCAATATCACCCGAGCCTTTGCCGGATTGCTTCGCGGCAAGAATGCGGTCATAGGTCGGCTGCGCTCCGGTACCCGATGGCACGTAGACGGCTTTAACCTTGATGTCGGGATTCTTTTCTTCGAACATCGGAATCAAATTTTTCCACAAATCGTCCACGTTCTGTGATCCCGAATAATAAAACGAAAATTCGACCTGTTTGCTTGACGTACCCGTACCTTCAGCAGTCGAACTCGCGCCGCTGTCCTTGCTGCTGCCGCAGCCGGACAGCAGAGAAGCCGCGAGGACAAAAGAAGTAACAAATGCAAATGCCGATTTCTTATTCAACATGGAAGTAAACCCTCCTATAGGTTTGTAAAGTTGGTTGATTCCGATTACGCCTTACGGATACGCGATAACCTTCGCAAACTGAACGGATACGGACTGCCCGTTAGACAGTTCATTGATTTGATCGCGCGCCTGGAAGGCGCGGATGGTGCCATAACCTTGTACATCGACGGAAACTTCGGCATAATGCCCGAGGATCATGATTTGCTTGACTGTGCCCGGCAGACCGCTGCCGCCGGCCAGATCCAGAATAATATCTTCCGGCCGTACGGCAACCGTGACATTGCCCGTGAGACGGGAGGGGTTCGGGAAGCGGATAGAACCAACCGTAATTTGATCTGCGTCAATCACCCCCTTTACGAAGTTCATTTTCCCGATGAACTGGGCCACATAGAGCGACTTCGGCGCATCGTAGATCTCCTGAGGGGAGGCGATTTGTTCAATGTTGCCGTGATTCATAACGACAATCCGGTCCGAAATCGATAATGCTTCTTCCTGATCGTGGGTGACAAAAACCATGGTCAGGCCGGTATTGGCCTGGATTTCCCGCAGTTCCTCGCGCATCTCGTGCCGGAGCTTCGCATCCAGTGCCGAGAAAGGCTCATCGAGCAGCAGGACGGCGGGATTCAGCAGGAGCGACCTGGCAACGGCAATCCGCTGCTGCTGGCCTCCGGACAATTGAGCAGGGAATTTACTGCCGGCTCCCGGAAGACGAACCAGTTCCAGCACGTCCTGAATCGCTTTTTCCCTGTCCTTCTTTTTGATTTTGCGGATTTTCAAGCCAAACGCGAGGTTATCATGGACCGACATATGCGGCCACAAATTGTAGCCTTGAAATACCATGGAAGTAGGCCGTTTCTCCGGCGGAACCTTGACCACGCTTTTTCCTTCGATCAAGATGTCTCCCGAGTCCGGCTCCAGAAAACCGACCGATGCTGCGAAGCACGGTGTTTTTCCGCATCCGGAAGGCCCGAGCAGTGTGATCAATTCTCCTTTCTGCACGTCCAGCGAGATATCCGATACTCCGTCGCCGGTTTTATAGCGTTTGGACAGGTTTTGAATCGATAACTGAATGTTCATAGGGACCTCCTTAATACATCTATCGCGATCTATTTATTTGATCTGGAAACCGCTCGCCAGCACGTCCGCGCTGACGAAACGCTGGGCAGCCACCAGCAGGATTATGGAAGGCGCCGTTAAAATGATAGAGAACACCGCGCCGGCATACGCCGGATAATCGCTGATAATCGAATACATGACGATCGGCATCGTTTTGAAATCGGGAATACCGACCAGGAAGGTGCCCTGTGCTTCATCGAGGGAATTCAAAAAGGTGAAGATCGAAGCCACCAGAATCCCGGGCAGGGCCATCGGCAGCGTAATGCTGCGGAACACGCGGAAAGGGCTGGCGCCGACGTCTCTCGCAGATTCTTCCTGCGCCGTATGAACGTTCCGGAACGCGGAAGTCGGGATCCACGTCATGAACATCAGCACATTAATAATGTGGATCAGGATGACCCCCGCCAGCGTGTTCATCAGACCAAACTTATAGAACAGCACGGCGATCGACACGTACAGGCCCATTTTGGGGAAAGCATGGGTGAGGAGGAAGGAGAACAGGAAAAATCGGCTTAACGGAAAACGGATCCGGGCAAATGCGTACGCCGCCGGGATGCAGAGCACGATCGATATGCCCGTCACCAGCGCTGCGATCACAAAGGAAAGCCCGATGGATTTGGCGATGTCCTGCTGCTGAAAGACGAAGATCCACCATTTGAGCGACCAAACGGAGGGAAGCAGATCGGGATAATTCCATTTGCCTGTGAAGGCCAGGATCGCCAAATTGAGCAGCGGCCCCATAAAAAAGATGACAAACACGACAAGGGCAACAAATTCAAAGATTTTTTTTGGTCCGATGGCTTTGAAATACCAGCGCATGGATCAATCTCCTTTCGTTTTTACTAATATGGATTTAAGTAGATTGACGAATAATCAGTTCGGGCACCAGCTCAATATCCAGCTCGTTAACCGGCTGCTGGTCAATCAGCTTGTCCAGGAGGGTGCAGGCGGTTCTGCCCATCGCTTCCGTGTCCACCTTGATGGTCGTTAGGGAAGGTGTATAAATGGAGGCGACGTCGATGCCATCAAAACCGATAACAGCCACTTGGTCCGGAATGCGGACCGATTGCTCAATCAAAAATTTCATCGCACCGAGCGCAATCATGTCATTCGTCGCAAAGAGGGCCGTATAGCCTCCTGACTTGAAATCAGGCCAATGCTGCTGCATCATTTCGTATCCTTGCTCAAAGGTAGAGGCCTGCGGGTAGGCAAGCGATGTTGGATCGAGAGGAGATCCAATACCATTCAAATAATCGCGAAAGCCGTGCAGCCTTAAATAATGGCTCCGGTGGGTCTGCGGTCCGGCCAACACGAAGATTCGCCTGTGCCCTAGACCGGTCAAATATTCGGCTGCCATCATGCCTCCGTCCTGATCCCGGTTAACGACATGTACCACATTGTCGACATCGGTAGATCCGTTCACCATGACGTAAGGAATGCCGAAGTTGTGAATATAATCGATCACATTTTGCTGCAGCCGGCTGATCAGAATGAGTCCGTCCACGCGTTTCTCCAGCATAAAATCGGCGGATCGAAGCGACATCTCATGATCCGTCGTCACAAAGACGGAATAGTTCATGCTGGCTGCGGTCGCCAGAATGGCATCCACAATTTTGCCGTAAAACGGGTGGGAGGCAATCGGGTATTCCCTGCGGTAAATCAGGACTCCGATGTTGTGCGTCCGCTGTGATACCATGGCCCTGGCTACAGCGTTCGGCTTATATTGCAGTTCTTCAATGACTTTAAGCACCGCGTCCCTTGTTTCCGGGTGGATATACCCTTTTCCCGAAATGACTCTGGATACGGTTGACTTGGACACCCCGGCTAACTGGGCAATTTCCCGGATCGTATGACTCATGTCTAACCCCGCTTTCTGAATGTGAGACCGTTCCCACATCCCAAGATTAACTCGTGAATGTAAGCCGCGTATGAAATGAATTGGCGATCATTATAAAAGCCAATCTCGATGAAAGCCTTTTAATAATCCATATTTAGGGAAAATGACATTAGAACCGCTTCGTTAAGCTTTACATCCGGAAGGAGCAGCATCGTGCCCGGAACGCTTCAAGGCCCAATACATGAATGCTTAAGCTCATTTCGGTTCGATCCCGAACGAGAGGAGTTGGCTAAACGTGGATTTTGTAAAGTGTCGGATTGTAAAACATTCGTAAAATGGATTTCTGCTGTCGTGGAACCCATTCGATCGAACCAAAACGTCGAAATCGGACCATTCAAAGAGAAGCCAAGGGCTTCCCTTCTATGAATTTTTAGACCAAGTTCGCATTTGAGATGGTGAAATGAAGGTGATATGAAGGGGAGTCTACTTTGAAAATAAGCATGCCCGGGTAAGAGGGAGAATGAAGGAACAATAGCAGGGGAAGGGGAGATGAAGACGGGTTGTATAATGCTGCGAAAAGAGAGAGGGGAGGCATATAAATCTATCGGATCTCATTGTGGTAGGAGGCGACTTGATGGTTTGTTACCAGGTGCAGTCCTCAGCCGACTGTAAGGAGTCTTGAAGAAAGTGTTTTGCGTCGTCTAATTTTTTCTGTAATTCTTCTATTTCATTCATTTTCTCTTCGATGATTTTCAACTGTTGTTCTCGCGCAAGTTCTTTTCGGGAAAGGATATCCTTAATCTCATGAATCGAAAAGCCGGCTGAGAGTAGTGATTTAAGACTCATTATGAATGGGATTATTTTTTCGTCATAGGTTCGGTAATTATTTTCATCTCTTACCATGTAGGTCTCCGGGATAATCCCCTTTTTTTCATAGTATCGAAGGGTTGAAATCGGCAAATCCACCATTTTGGAAACGTCGCTAATCTTCATCGAAATCACGCCAAATCCTTTCTTGCTATGAACTATAGTTCATAGTTTATGCTTTCCTCATGATAACTTAATGAATTTCAAAGGGTCAAATGAGTTATCAGAATACACAT
>NZ_PCZT01000009.1:52403-61867 GCF_002968895.1 Paenibacillus sp. AR247
TCTTTGGGGGCATGAAATCTTATGAGTATGCGGAAGAGATTTTCAATACGGCAGTGGAACAGGGGAAAATGCCGCAGGAAGTCCGGGATCGGCAATTGGAAAGCATTCTTACGATCTATCCTACGCTTCCTAAAGAAGTTGTAAATGACATTGTAAAAGTGGATAGTGGATTGCTGGCCATGCAGCTCATGCTCACCGCCAGAGCTCATGGTTATGATACCAATCCTATCGGTGGATTTGAGACTGATCAAATCGCAGCTGCTTTCGGATTAGATCCGGAGAGGTATGCTCCGGTACTCATTCTTGCCATCGGTAAAGCCGAAGAAGAAGGTTATGAGTCCGTTCGTTTGAGCGCTGATAAGATCACCTTTTGGAAATAAATAGTTTATGTTTTGCCGTAAAATGAACAAAGGCCTGGGTTACGAATCCAGGTCTTTGTTTGTTAATATGTATGAGAACGGATGGATATCTGACCCAGAGAACATGGATGGAGGTGAATTTCATGATGATTCGGGAGCAGTGCACCTGCCCGCTGGAGGTTGTTCATGACATCATCAAAGGGAAATGGAAAACGATGATCATTTATCAATTGAAAGACGGAAATACGTCCCTGGCCCAACTGGAACGGGATATTGACCAGATTACCCAAAAGATGCTGCTGCAGCATCTTAAAGAATTAATTTCCAGCGGGATCGTAGATAAAATCAAAACGGAAGGGTACCCGCTGCATGTAGACTATTTTCTGACCGAGCGGGGAAGAAGGCTGTTGGATGCGGTACTCATTATGCAGGAGATCGGAATTGATTATATGGTGGAACGGGGACAGACGGAGCTTCTGGACCGCAAAGGCATCCCATACCCACAAAAAGTGGGTAATTCACCATTCATGATACCGATATTATAATGCGGTAAGAAACTACTCTTACAAATTAAAGGAGACCATGACTCATGAATACCGCATTCATAATGGTAGACATTCAGAAGGATTATTTTAAAGGGGGCCGAAACGAGTTATTCCGTCCCGACAAGGCACTAACCCATGCGCAGGAAGCTTTAACTCTGTTCCGGGGCAAGAAGTTACCGATCGTTCATATTCAGTGTATCCTTTTCGATGACAACGCCACATTTTTTCTTCCCGGTACGGAAGGGATTCAACCGCATGAAGGCATCTTACCCGAGCCTGGAGAAAAAGTGATTGTAAAGCATACGCCGGACAGCTTTTTCCAAACGGAGTTACAGCAGTATCTTGAATCGCTGAATGTAACCCGGTTAGTCATTTGCGGCATGATGAGCCACATTTGTATCGATTCTACCGTAAGATCCGCAAACCGCCTGGGTTATGAAGTTCTCGTGCTTGATGATGCGTGCACAACCAGAGATTTACTCTGGAAGGGTGCCATGATTCCTGCACAAACCGTTCATGATGCGTTTATGGCATCCTTGGACGGCACTTTTGCTCAAGTGATCCCAACCAGCCTTCTCTGTGAGCGGATCTAAGCTTCATACATAGACTTTAATTAGTCGACACGTCGTATAATAAGATTCAAAGGGTTACCCAAAATATTCTCTATTAACGTACCCATGGTCCAAAAGCTTATAAAAGCGCGGTCCATGGGTGTTTTTTTGTGCCCATTTTTCCGAGATGGTCCGTCGGTTTCTAAAAATTGTAAGAAAATCTATATATCATGTTTAATTTGCGAAGTGTTATGTAACCGCTGTCATTTTATAATTTTCACAGAAAGGAGGAAAGGAAAAAGAGAAGGACTAGCCGTGTTGAGCACAGCAGAGCCAAGAGAATCCTATGGCAGACGGTTGTAAGGTGCAAAAAAAACATGAGGAGGCAGTTTATGTTGAAACGGAGTAAAAAATGGTTAACGGTCGTTCTTGCAGCTACCATGAGTCTTGGGTTATTTGCAGCTACCTCAAATGCAGCCACGACGGACTATTGGCAAAATTGGACCGATGGCGGGGGCACGGTTAATGCCGTCAACGGATCCGGCGGAAATTACAGCGTGACCTGGCAAAATTCCGGGAACTTTGTTGTCGGCAAGGGCTGGAATACCGGATCGCCTAACCGGACGATTAACTATAATGCCGGCGTCTGGGCGCCGTCCGGAAATGGATATTTGACGCTCTATGGATGGACAAGAAACTCCCTCATTGAATATTACGTCGTGGACAGCTGGGGAACTTACCGGCCTACCGGAACCTACAAAGGAACGGTGACGAGTGATGGGGGCACATATGATATTTATACGACCATGCGGTATAACGCGCCATCCATTGACGGCACACAAACCTTCCAGCAGTTCTGGAGTGTCCGGCAATCGAAAAGAGCGACAGGGGTCAATTCTTCCATCACGTTCAGCAATCACGTCAACGCATGGAAGAACGCAGGCATGAATTTAGGCAGCAGCTGGGCTTATCAGGTATTGGCAACGGAGGGATACCAGAGCAGCGGAAGCTCTAACGTAACCGTGTGGTAATCAGCATGAAGCTGCTTTTCATAAATCATACACATTAATCATACCAGACATGTTGAAGGCCGTTTGCCATCAGACGAACGGTCTTCGACGTTGACGGATACTGGCATCGGTCCGCCGCGGTCTGTCTTTTTCCTATTCGTCCTAAAGGAGAAATCCCTATGAGAAAGCTATGGGTTTGTATTTTACTCGCAGCTATGTTTTTGGCCAGCGCTTGTTCACAAGAAGAAACGGGCAAGCAGGAAGATATGGTGTACGTTAAAGGCGGGACTTTTAAGAGCAATGGCTCCAACTATACTGAAACAAGCATGACCCTTTCAGACTTTTATATCGGCAAATACGAGGTTACACAAGCGGAGTGGGCCAACGTCATGGGCGGCAACCCCTCAGCATTCAAAGGCGATCAGCTGCCGGTAGAGATGGTAAGCTGGTATGACGCCGTGGAGTATTGCAACAAACGAAGTATCCAGGAGGGCTTAAAACCGTTTTACAACATAGACAAGGATCATAAAGATCCGAACAACATAAACGAAAACGATCAAATAAAATGGACCGTAACGGTCAATCAGGAAGCGAACGGTTACCGGCTGCCTACAGAAGCTGAGTGGGAATATGCCGCAAGCGGAGGTCTGGAGGGCAAAGGGTTCAAATACAGCGGAAGCAATAAAGCCGAGGATGTCGCATGGTATTGGAGAAACGCCGGGGATAAATATTTATCAGGGGATTGGAACTGGCCGGTCATCGAGAGCAACCACAACCGGACGAAACCGGTCGGTACCCGGAAATCCAACGAGCTGGGTCTTTACGATATGTCCGGCAATGTAAGGGAATGGTGCTGGGACTGGTTTGGCGACGGCACGGTTCGTCAAGGCGGTTCCTTCCGGGTTGTGAAGGGGGGCGGCTGGATCGGGGATATCAGCAACACTGAGGTTTCATTTCGAGGCAAATTCGATCCCAACGGATTCGGCCCCGATCAGGGATTTCGTGTCGTCCGCGGGAAATAGGAGGGGAAGCCTTCTTTGTTTGTTGAGGAGCCAACTGCCTAATTCTCCGAAGCATTCGTCACGGTATAGATCACTCGGACCTGGGCACGTGTCATGCGTCCCCCGCATATGATATGCATGTCATGGGATTCAAACGACAAACCAAAAAGAATTGAGGGAGATCCAACATGAACAACTCCATGCGTGCAGTGTGGCCCAGGGAGTTACGTGACCCGAGCGGGACCCGCTTCGATTCCGACATGGAAAAGAAAGACGCAGCCGTTTCTCGGGATCCGGACCGGGGATTGACGATGGTCATCGATAAAGGCCTCGGCAGAAATACGTTCGCAGATGTGATCGAAACCGCCTCACCTTACATCGACTGCATCAAATTTGGATTTGGGACGGCCCCGCTGTATAGGACGGATATGCTTCTGTATAAAATCGGCCTTGCCAAACAGCACGGCATATCCGTAATGACAGGCGGCACTTTGCTGGAAATTGCCGTTCAGCAGGATATCGTGCCTGCGTTCTTTGATACGGTGTGCAATCTTGGTTTTAATGCGCTCGAAGTATCCGACGGTACGATCGAACTGTCCCGCCAAAAACGCACGGAGCTGATCCAGGAAGGAAAGAAGCGCGGACTTCGGGTCTTTTCCGAATTTGGAAAGAAGCTGTCCGGTTCCTTGATTGATGCCGCTATTCTTGCAGATACCGTGGAATTGGATCTGGCTGCAGGAGCCGAATATGTTACGGTTGAAGCCCGCGAGTCGGGGGTCAGCGTCGGCATTTTCGATAAACACGGGGAATGCAGGGAAGATGTGGTGGACGACATCCTCAAATTCGTTTCGGATCACCGGGCCCTGATTTGGGAGGCGCCCCTTAAAAACCAACAGGCCATGCTCCTGCACAAATTCGGATCCAATGTTCACCTGGGAAATATCGCTCCGACTGAAGTCATGGCACTTGAGACACTCCGGCGCGGACTTCGCCAAGACACGTTTGAATTCGGCCTCAAGGAGAAAACGCCGGATGAATTTTGTTATATGATTTAACAATGACTGCGGCCGCGTAAATCGCGGCTTGTTTTTTTGTGATGACATCCCTAAATCCCATAAAGACCATAAAAAATAATGAACAATCTCGACAAATCTGTCCAGTATTAAACAAATCCCGTATATTTAACAATTGCATGTTCGTTTATAGGAATTATAATGGAAGTCGACGATTAGCGCTTACATAACAATCCGAAACGGAGGCCTGATTTATGGATTACATGAAGCTCGGTAATACGGGTATGGATGTCTCGCGGATATGCCTTGGTTGTATGAGCTTCGGCGAAGTGCAGCCGGGAGGGCATCAATGGGTGCTTGATGAGGAGCAAAGCCGCCTGATCATTAAAAGGGCTCTCGAGCTCGGGATCAACTTTTTTGATACAGCGAATGTCTATTCCGGGGGAACCAGCGAAGAGATCACTGGACGCGCATTAAAGGATTATGCGAATCGGGACGAGATTGTCCTCGCCACCAAGGTCTGGGGGCGCATGCATCCAGGCCCCAACGGTGGGGGGCTCTCCCGGAAGGCGATTATGAGCGAAATCGATAAAAGCCTGAAAAGACTAGGCACCGACTATGTAGATCTCTACATTATCCATCGCTGGGATTACAACACGCCGATTGAAGAAACGATGGAAGCCCTGCATGATGTAGTGAAGGCTAGGAAAGGCCAGATATATCGGTGCTTCCGCCATGTACGCGTGGCAGTTTCAAAAGGCGCTGCATACGGCAGAGAAACGACGCACAGATCGGAGACCGATCAAGTCCAAAAATCCAAGTACGATGCGACGGCGGATGTAGACCGGCTGGTCGTTGAGCGAGTGGCCTCGATTGCAGAGAAACGCGGTGTACCCCGTATCCATATCGCGCTAGCCTGGCTGCTGCAAAAGGAATCGGTAGCTGCCCCAATCATAGGGGCGACGAAAATCGGCCAGGTTGAAGATGCTGTAGGAGCACTTTCCGTTAAATTATCTCCGGAAGAGATTGCATTTATGGAAGAACCGTATGTTCCGCATCCGGTTGTCGGAGCGCAGTAAAAAAAGAAAAGGCAGCTCACTTGCTGAGCTGTCTTTTTTTGTGTGGATCAGCGGGTTTCGGCGGACATCCAACTAGTTGCTATTCGATCCCGTTAAATAAGTATAAGATAGTATTTTCTGATGAAGGGATGGTAGGACATGAAGAAATGGTTGTGCCTGATATTAACAGGAGTTGCAGCTTGTAGTATCGGAGCAAGTGCCCTTGCAGATTCCGCCCCCACAACTGCAGCGGGGCCGAAGGGCGATGTAGCGAAAATGTACAGAGTCAAGCACGAAATGAAATTTGATCTTCAAGGGAAAAAGGCGACGCTTGACGGGAAGGTTATATCTGCGGATAAGCCGATCCTGAAAGGGGGGCGGGTATATGTTCCACTCCGTACCCTTCGGCAGTCTGGTGCGGTGGACACCGTGACCTGGAATGCCGATAAACGGGAGGTACAAGTTGTAGTCCATCCTGAGCTGCTGTCTACATTCAGCCGGCTAACCTTCCGAATCGGCTCGGAGGACGTATACCGTCCGGACGGAAAGCCGATCGGCGAAAAAATTCCGGCACCGTTTCTATCTTCGGGAAAGGCTTATGTACCGATTCGGGCGTTATCCTGGCTTGGATTGGCGGTCTCAACCGTGAATGACACAGTGAGATGGAACTGGAGCGATAAAGTTATCGAGGTGCTGAATCCGGAATGGGAGACGGATCAAGACAGCACCACGTTTACCATGCTGTATCAGAAGGATATGTACACTCCGCAGTACATGTTCTCATACGGTGAAGCGGGTTGGTTGGGAGGCACAGGCAAGCTCACGCAAAAGGATATATCCATGGATGGACGGTTGTATAACCGTATTCAGTTTACAGTAAATTTGCGCCCAGGTCCCAATCCCGTGATGCTCACAGCAAATTCGGCAGGAAGCAAGGTAGTTACAGTGAGGAGGAATGTAACAAATCTTGCCTCGCTGCCAGTCACGATCGTGGGAGAAGGGAAAGAAAACATTGCCTTCACCAGTCCGACTCAAGGCTATATTCTAGCGGAACCGAATCAAAAGATAGATATGTCAGGAGATATCCTGCAGCATAACGACCTGTATGATAAGCTGACCGTGAGTGTCGAACAGTATCAACAATCAAGCGAGGAAGTGTATCAGCAATATGAAAAGGTGAAAAGCATTGAGCTGCCCATTAAGGACCAAGCATTCGCAGGTTCGTTTACTTTAAGCGAGAAGGGCAGCTACCTGATCAGAGTACTCAGTCCTGCGTATATTTCTTCCGTAGAATCCAGGCAAATGATGACACAATGGGCTGAGTTCGTGGTCGATGTGGAATAGTGAGCCGACATATACCAAGGGACGCGGCATCCTTTTGCACGATTCATAGACTTTCTTTGGGCAATGAATGGTACAATACGAATGGAATAAATAGAAATGATCACGAACGGAAGGATGTTAGCCATGAGCGAATCGAATCAGGAATATATCGTCATCTCGGCTGCGAGGGAAAACAATCTCAAAAACGTTTCCCTGCAAATACCCAAACGGAAAATTTCGATATTCACCGGGGTATCCGGATCAGGCAAGTCATCGATCGTTTTCGATACGATTGCCGCAGAATCTACGCGATTGTTGAATGAGAATTTCAGCATGTTTGTACGCACGTTCCTGCCCAAATATCCGCAGCCGGATGCGGATGCGATCGAAAACCTGAGCATGGCTGTCATAGTCGATCAGAAGCGGCTGGGCGGAGGGTCCCACTCCACAATGGGAACTATTACCGATATTTCACCCATACTCCGGCTGCTTTTCTCCAGAGTGGGTCAGCCTTATGTCGGAGGGGCGAACATGTTCTCGTTTAACGATCCGCAAGGCATGTGTCCCGAATGTAACGGAATTGGCCGCAGCCTCGGGGTCGACATGAGCAAAGCGGTGGATATGTCCAAGTCGCTCCGGGAAGGGGCCATTATGCTGCCGGGATATACGGTGGACGGATGGGAATGGAACATGCTTATCCAGTCGGGCTCCTTTGATCCGGATAAGAAGCTCAGCGACTATTCGGATGAAGACTTGGAGCAGCTGCTGTATGGCAAGGCAAGAAAAGTGAAAATGGATTTCGCAGGTAAGGCAACCAATATTACCGTCGAAGGCGTCATTGAGAAGTTCACCAACAAATATATCAAACAGGACGTAAAGACAAAGTCTGAACGCACGCAGCAGACCGTTGCTCCGTTCATGACCGAGGGGCCCTGCTCCAGCTGTCACGGCGCAAGGCTTAGTCAAGCGGCGCTGGGCTGCAAAATTAATGGACACAACATTGCGGAGCTGTCTTCCATGGAAGTCGGGCATCTCATTCGCGTGATTCGGGAGATTGACGATGCCGCGGCAGCGCCGATGGTCAAGTCGCTGTCGGAACGGCTGCAGCATCTGGTGGATATCGGCCTTGATTACTTGACGCTGGACCGTGAGACAGATACTTTATCCGGCGGAGAGTCGCAGCGCGTCAAAATGGTCAAGCACCTGAGCGGAAGCCTGGTGGATGTCACTTATATTTTCGATGAGCCCAGCGTCGGACTCCATCCTCGCGATGTGCACCGGTTAAATGAACTGCTTCAGAAGCTGCGCGACAAAGGCAACACCGTCCTGGTAGTTGAGCATGATCCCGATGTCATCAAAGTAGCGGATCATATCGTCGACGTCGGTCCCCATGCCGGCAGCCGCGGAGGAACCATCGTCTATGAAGGAAGCTACCCCGGTCTGTTGGAATCCGGCACATTGACGGGTACTCATATGAAGCGTCAGCTCCTGCTCAAGCAAGATTGCAGGCAGCCATCCGGCAAGCTGTCCATCCGGAATGCCAATCTGCATAACTTGCAGAACGTAAATGTCGATATACCAACCGGGGTTCTGAACGTTATAACCGGCGTCGCCGGCTCTGGGAAAAGTACCCTCATTAACGATGTATTTCTCAGTCAGCATCCGGACGCCATCGTCATCGACCAATCGGCAATCGGCGTGTCGACACGCTCAAACCCTGCAACCTACACAGGCATATTGGATGATGTGCGCAAGGCGTTTGCTTCCGCGAACAAGGTGAGTCCAAGCTTGTTCAGCTTTAACTCCAAGGGGGCCTGCGAAAATTGCCAAGGGCTGGGCGTGGTGTACTTGGATCTTTCGTTTTTCGAGAGCGTGAAGCTGCCATGCGAAGTCTGCGGAGGGAAACGGTTTAAGGAAGAAGTGCTCGAATACAAGCTGAATGGCAAGTCCATAGCCGAAGTGCTTGAGATGACGGTCGAGCAGGCTTTGGCATTTTTCCAGATCAAAGAGGTCGTCCGCAAGCTCCAGGCCATGAGCGATGTGGGACTGAACTACATCACCCTCGGCCAGCCGCTCAGCACGCTCTCTGGCGGGGAATGCCAGCGTATCAAACTGGCTAGCGAGCTGCATAAGAAAGGCAGCATCTACGTGATGGACGAGCCGACGACCGGCCTGCATATGTCGGATATCGGCCACCTGCTTGGGATCATGAACCGCCTGGTGGATGCCGGAAACACGGTGATCGTCATTGAGCATAACCTGGAAGTGATCAGCCAGGCGGACTGGATCATCGATATGGGACCGGACGGAGGCAGCAAGGGCGGACAGGTGGTGTTCGAAGGCACGCCGCAAGAGATTATCCAGGCGGAGCAGTCGATCACGGGAAAATACTTGAGGTAACCATCCAATAAACAAACGACGGCTTGATCATAAGGTATTAAAATAACATCACAGCAATGAGGAGGTGGCAATCGATGTTAAGTGAGAACAACGAAAATAAACTAAAGAGGATCATCCATGAAACAGCAATTCGGGCATGCATTGGATTATCTAATGGAGAGCGTTCGCCAAGGCATTCGTTTGAGCAAAAGTAGGGTAGAAGAT
>NZ_PCZT01000009.1:61967-64357 GCF_002968895.1 Paenibacillus sp. AR247
AGCCGGTTGTTCCAGGATCGGTGGTGATCCGGATCTCCCGGCTGATGTGGAATGGCCTGTGGATTCAAAGGGAACACCCATGACGTTCCTGGCCCAGCTTAGGCTGCGTGAGCTTATGGATTATGACGAAGTTTCCCTCCTTCCGGCAAACGGCGCGCTATATTTTTTCATTGGAATCGATGAACCGGCTTATGATATTGAGCATAAAGTGCTCTATTTGCAGGAGGAGCAGCTTCAAGCAGTGCAGCGGCGGCATGCGCCGGAAGTGACGGCACTCGAAGATGCATTTACGGGTTATCAGGTGTCGGCAAGGTCCACCCTGGAGCCGCCTAATTACGGTTATGTGGATTACGAGCAGGTGGAAGACGATGAGCATGATTATGAACATTACGAGGAGCTTTGCTTCGAACTGACCGGATACAGCTCTAATGACCTGGCGACGATGTTTGGCTATCCCGAAACCCAGCATGGCGATTGCGAACACGAAGCGGCACTGAAGCTGCTGACCGGCGAAAAATACAACTATTCCGAAACGGAGGCGCTGAAGCAGATCACCCGGCACCTGAACGGTGACCCGGATCGGGCGCAGCAGGAAATCAGGGATACTCTGTTGCTATTGGCACTAGATTCGGACGATGATGTAGGTTTTTGCTGGTGGGATGCCGGCGAACTGCAGTTTTTCATCCGGAAGGAAGATTTGCTGGCCGGCAATTTTGATCGTACATACTGCTCCCTTTATTCGAGTTGAAATAATCCGTTGAGAGATCGCCATTCATTCTTCTGACAAGCCCAAAAAGATGACAATCTGCTGTCAAGTTTTTGGTGATACACTCCAAACAGAATAAATGATTGGAGGTTAGAGCAAATGAATGAAAGCCAAGTTTCGGAAACGGTGAACCGCACGGTTACACCCTGGATCACGACGCAAAGCACCGGGAAGTTAATTGACTTTTTAATCAACGCTTTCGATGCACAGGAACTGGGGCGGGTGTACAATCCCGATGGAGCCATTGGACATGCGGAAGTGCGTATTGGCGATTCGAAAATACTCATGTTTGATGCTGATCCGAAGTGGCCTCCGTTTATCAGTCTCATTCGATTGTATGTGGACGATAGCGATGTCTTATATGCGAAGGCCATCAAGGCCGGTGCAATTTCCATGACGGAACCGACAACGATGGCGTGGGGAGAACGGGGAGGCCGGGTGGTCGACCCATTCGGGAATATTTGGTGGATTACGTCAAAGGCAGAAGAAGTTAGCCCAGAAGAAATGGTTGAGCGTTCTCAGCAGCAAGCGTATATTGATGCGATGGAATATGCCCAGACAAGCTTTAATCCATTGATGGCAAACGTGAAAAAGGGCTGACGTCTTCAAGCTAGGAACTGGAATTCAACATTCTAGAGTGAATCTAAATTAGCCTGAAGCAAGGAGCCGCCTGAGAAATCAGGGGGCTCTTTATTCTTAATCACCTTAAGCGCCAGCGGCGTTCCGATTGTTGCTGATTCAGGGCATGACGGAGGGTTCTATATATTGGAGACCTTCAGGGAAACTCCTTTATTTTTTCGGGCGGTAGAACTCAAGGCGATCGTAGACGCATCCAAGTTCGCGAAGGGGGTCGGGTATCCGTATACGGATGAACTCGAGCAAGCCCTGGATAAAATCGAACACAGTTTGAATGAAGAACAAATGCTGGATCTGCAGCGTCTGACGAGCGGCTTCAGTGTAATCTCTTCCGCCTCCCATCCGGGTATTGTTCCTATGCTCCGGCAGTTGGAGCAGGCCATTTTGGACGGACAGACGCTTCTCATCGCTTACCGTAAAGAAAACTCTGATTCGGCCAAAGAGCGGAGTATCGATCCCTATGGGTTGACCTTACGCAGAAACGAATGGTATCTCATCGCATACTGCCACCAATCATCCGAAATTCGGACTTTCCGTGTGGACCGGATCGAGAGTGTGTTCCGGACGGAAGCCGTTTTCACCATGCCGGAGAACTTCTCGACAGAGGACTATTTCCGCGAACAATCGCACAAGGAACGAGAAGCGGAAGGACCGATGGCGTTAATCCGAATTGCAGGAGATACGAGGAGTCTGGATGCGATATGCAGCCACTGGCATATGCATCACTATTTGACGGAACGTACCGACGCCGAAGCACGGTTCCTCATCGACATCCCAACGATTGACAAATATCTTCCGAGATATCTTCTTACCTTTGGTACAAGCATCCGTGTGTTGGAGCCGATCGCGTTGAAGTATCAAATCAAAGCAATGGCCAGGCAAATTGCTGAACTGTATTCAGATGATGAAAATTGAACTTCACTGACGGAGGCTGTCAGTGAAGATGCCTATAATGAATGTAAACCATGAATCTTGAAGGAGGAAGATG
>NZ_PCZT01000009.1:64457-66235 GCF_002968895.1 Paenibacillus sp. AR247
AATGTCTACATTCAGAATGGAGCATAAAAACCCGGAGGGGTTATTCCAATCCAAAGCGTTCAGTCAGGCGATTACTGTAAGCGGAAAAGCAAAAACGATTTATATCGGTGGGCAAAATGCCGTTAACGCGTCAGGCGAACTTGTTGGACCCGGCGATTTGGAAGTACAGACCAAGCAGGCGCTGCATAATATCGCAACGATTCTAGCATCTGAAAATGCAAGTTTCGCCAATCTGGTTAAACTTAATATTTATTTAGTCAGCGGCAGCGATCCCCGAATTGGTTACAAAGCTTTTCTTGAGGTAGCAGGTGAATTAGAACATCCTCCTTTGGTCACGGTTCTATTTGTTTCGGAATTCGCACGCCCATCCGTTCTCCTTGAAATCGACGGAATTGCTGTCATTGAAGATAACGATTAAGCAACGGATCAATCAGACTCCGGCTCCATTTCGTACTGGGTACGAAGGGGGCCGTTTTTTTGATTTTGCTTGGGTTACAGGATCACTAGAGTAGGGGCAGGAAGCTCGAATGGAATCTGAAATTATCTCAACTCCATCCAAGTTTAATACACCGCACCCGATATATTGTGTGTTATAATGTACAAAAAGGATAGTATAACGCACGAATTGACCGGGCTGTGACCACACTTAGAGACGCATCGTTATTTTATTTTCCGGCTCAACAACGAACAACACAGAAAAGAATTGAGGATAAAAGACGTGTCAGAGAATGTTCAACTCCATCAACAAGAAATCGAAGTGAAAGAAGACAGCTTGCTGCAGGGGATCAGAGACTGCATCCCCACGCTGCTGGGTTACTTAAGCATTGGATTTGCCGCAGGTGTCGTAGGCAAAACCTCCGGTTTATCCGTCCTCGAAATTACCTTGATGTCCACCTTGATCTATGCCGGTTCGGCACAATTTATTATGGCGGGCATGATAGCGGCGCATGGGTCGGCAGCAGCCATCATTCTTACGGTATTCATCGTCAATTTGCGCCACCTGCTGCTCAGCGCAGCTATGTCGCCTTATTTCCGCCACCTATCCGCATTCAAGACGATGTTAATCGGCACGCTGCTTACAGACGAAACCTTCGGGGTCGCCATGAATAAGGCGATGAATCGCAGCTCCCTCAGTGAAAAATGGATGCACGGCCTCAATATTACCGCATATTTGAATTGGATCATCGCCACCATCGCGGGAGCGTTTTTCGGGAAGTGGATTACCGATCCTGAGAAATACGGCCTTGATTTTGCGCTGACCGCCATGTTTATCGGGCTCCTTGTCCTCCAGATGATCAGCAGAAAGATCATCCGGAAAGATCTTATCGTAGCCGTCTGCGCTGTTCTGATCGTGCTCGGAGCGGGCTCCCTTGTATCCGGGAGTGTGGCGGTTATTATAGCAACCATCGTGGCGGCTGCCATTGGAATGGTGGTGGAAAAATGGAAATAAGATGGCACATCCTGCTGGCGATCATGGGCGCCTCCGTCGTCACGCTTCTTCCGCGCGTTCTTCCGCTCGTATTGCTGAGCCGCATGCAATTGCCTGAGTGGACCATGCGCTGGCTCAATTACGTACCTGTTGCCGTTATGGCGGCATTAATCGCGCAGGAGCTGTTCACGACGGACGGAAAGGTCCATATTTTGCAGCATTACGTTGAAATTTTGGCCGGCATCCCTACCTTTGCGACAGCGATCCTGACGCGAAGTTTATTAGGAACGGTAGTGGTGGGCATTCTTTCCTTAATGGTACTCCGGTTTGTGCTGTAAGCGGATGACGG
>NZ_PCZT01000009.1:66335-74374 GCF_002968895.1 Paenibacillus sp. AR247
TAAACTCCGAGCTGCGCCCGATGGTGGACCATGTGGCTTAGTCCGAAGGTGCGGAGCGCGATAGCCCGCGGTTGGCGCAGGATGATATGGTCACCGTTTCGCAAGGTCCATTCCTCGCCAAGCATCTTCTCGTCGCATTCGGCTAACAGCTCTTCCAGCTTAACGATGTTGGAGTCGAATTCGTTCAGGATGTCTTGGCGACTTGCCAACGGTTCACGCCGAACCGGCACGGTCGAGAGATCGAGTTCCGGGTAAAGAAAAATCGCGACTTGCCAGTTCAGCAGGTTGATCAGATGCGTGGCCAGCCCGCCGAGGGCCATCGATTTCACATGCGGCTTCCACGACATATGCTCGTCAGGCAATCGCTCCAGGACGCGCCGCGTTGTGGTCAGTTCCTGAAAGGCGTCCCCGACGATTAATTGTTTCATCATAATTTCACACCCCTCCCTTATAAGGCAAGCATACAATAAACCCGGTCGAGTGGAAAGGCTTGTCTCTATCGATCAGTATCGGATGACGGTGGAAACGTGCAGGAAGACAAAGCTATACAACGTTAGCCGAAAAGGACAAGAACATATAAGTTTTCTTGCTGCTGAAATGTGGGTGTGTTTAAGTGATCAATGCTGTATAGTTTCGAAGATTAATAGGTATGCTCAGGTTGATCGGAGGCGTGCTGCAGTAAACAAGGTTTTTTCCTCAAATCTGGGATCAACCAGATGCACTGTGCGAGCAAAATCAAGATGATGACGTAATCCCATGCGGAAGTGCCGCGACCTTCATTCCCCAGAAACTGCATCAGGTTATGTATGAAATGAAACAGGATCAATGGGATGATGTTTCCGTTCTTGACCATCAGTAGAGCCAGAGCGGCACCTGTTAGGAGGGCATATGCAAGCTGCATGATTGTATCGGCGGTGCTCTGTCCGGAGAGCATATTCAGCACATGGGTGACCGAGAATAGGATGCTGGAAGTGATGACGGCAGCCATAATGCCCTTGCTTCTGAGGAGAATTTGCAGGATTAGTCCGCGATATATCGTTTCTTCGACAAAAGCAACCAGCAGCGTAAAAAAGAGGAAGAACAGCAGATCCTGAAGCGTAAAAGCCTTGAAGCCGTTAAAGGCGACCACGATAAGCACGGCAAGTTGGGGAAGGTAGTAGATCCAGCTGCGCTTTGGAATAGTGAGTAGAGAGCGGAAGCCATAGTGGCTCCATTTTCTCTTCATGGTGATATAAATGATGAGCACGATCGAGATCGGGATGAATGAGAGCAGAACGGGTGTCGTGTAGCTTAACTCATTGAGGGTGGCGTATGCCCCGGCTATGAAGACTGCGATCAGAAGCAGCAGCTCGATAAGAATCACACTGAGAACAGGACGTTTTTGCGAAAACGAGGTTCGTTCAAGGCTTGATTTGGTTGATGCTGTCATGGCAGTTCAGCTCCCTTTTTAATGTTATCTACGAATTGTTTCTCCATGTTAAAAAAAAGCATTCCGTATGAGAGGGCAGACACGCGGTAATAGTAGTTTTGAGGATTCGGAATTTCAGCCAGTTCGCCGGCTACAATCTGCTCAACAGCCTGAAGGCGGCCAATCTCCCGATTCAATTTAAATTCATACTCCTCCAAAAGGGCAGTCCGGGTGTCTTCATCCAGATAATCAAAGAAAAAGATTTTTAGCAGAAACTCATTGCGGCTCATCTCCAGTGGTCCAGCCAGCCAAACCATAAAATTCTCCTTGCCCTCCGGCATCAGGGAATATATTTTCTTCTTCTTACTGTTTCCGGGTTCTTCGGTCATGGATACCCACTGTTTCTCCGTCAGACGCTTAAGAGCGGGATAGAGGCTCCCGTAACTGGCTTTATAAAAAATGCCTACGGAATGATCGATCGTTTTCTTCATGTCATAGCCGCTCATGTCTCCTTCCATCAGCAGCCCTAAGATGATGTATTCAAGCAACGCGCTCACCTCATTGATGTATCGATTTGATATATCTATTTGATACATAATATACGAGTTCAGTGAGGGGAAGTCAATACCTATTTAAGAAATTTTTTGGAAAAATAAGCGATTTAAATACGACGAATTTTGACGTATTTAGAACTTATCATGGATAGTAGATCAACGAAAGGAGTTAATAAATGATATGAAACCTCTACATGGAAAAGTGGGTTTGGTAGCAGGAGCAACACGCGGTGCGGGAAGAGGAATAGCTGTCGAATTAGGTGCAGCCGGCGCCACCGTATATGTCACAGGAAGAACGACAAGGCAACAACGATCCGAATATAACCGTCCTGAAACGATTGAGGAAACAGCGGAACTGGTAACTGCAGCGGGAGGGCAAGGAATAGCAGTTCAAGTCGATCATCTCCAGCCTGAACAGGTCCAGGCCCTTATCGCTCGCATTGAGAAAGAACAGGGGAGATTGGATATACTGGTCAATGATGTATGGGGCGGTGAAAATTTGGCAGACTGGAATGTGCCCGTATGGGATCACTCCCTCGAACGTGGATTTCGCATGCTACGCCTTGGCATAGACACGCATTTGATTACAAGCCACTTTGCCCTGCCGTTGTTAATCAGAAATAAGAACGGACTGGTGGTCGAAATGACGGACGGTACCGCTGAGTACAACCATAAAAATTACCGCATATCGATGTTTTATGATTTAGTCAAAAACTCAGTCATTCGTATGGCACAATCTCTTGCGCATGAACTCGCACCTTATCAGTGTACCGCGGTAGCCATGACGCCGGGGTGGATGCGTTCTGAAATCATGCTTGATCATTTCGGCGTGGGGGAAGAAAACTGGCGTGATGCCACCGAAAAGGAACCCCATTTCATCATATCGGAATCTCCGCGTTATGTAGGCCGTGCGGTTGCAGCATTAGCTGGAGATCCGGAGGCTGGCCGGTGGAATGGGAAGTCCTTGTCAAGCGGCCAGCTCGCAAAAGTTTATGGTTTCACAGATCTCGATGGTTCGCAGCCAGATTGCTGGCGGTATCTTGTAGAGGTTCAGGAAGCAGGCAAACCTGCAGATGCATCTGGATATCGTTAGTCGCTGCTAGTTTGAAGTCAAGAAAAAGCAAACTTAAAGAGCCGCATACACTGCGGCTTTTTGTGCGTTTAACGGTATGACGGATCTCGGATACCCGACATACATTTGACCATTATCGGCTATCATGTCTGCTGCACAACATCGTTATTAGGTGGTGTGAACTTGACATCTCCTTCAAGCCCGTACTAATGTTATTTCAAGAGGTGGAATACATGAGCAAGAAGCAGGACATAATGGCGGCCACGCTGGATTTGATCCATGAAGAGGGGCTGCAGTCGGTGACCTTTTCGAAAATATTTAAGAAAGCCAATGTAGGTTCCGGCACGGTATATAATTATTTTGCCAATAAAGAAGAATTGGTGAATGCGGTTTACAAAGAAGCGCGGACACATATGGGGGAGTACCTCCTACAGGGTTATGACCCGGAAGCAAGCCTTTATGAGCGATTTAAATGCCTGCAGTTGAACAGGTTAAAGTTCGGCATCGATTCACCCAAAGAGTTTCTGTTTATCGACAGCTTTTCCTTTTCCCCGTATATTTCGCCGGAGCTGCGGAACATGGGCGATGCCCTCCATTCGAGCGACGTGGTCATTTCTTTGATTGTTGAAGGCCAGAAGCAGGGAATCATCAAAGAAATGGACCCCCATTTATGCCATCAGCTCATTCATGGGATTATTTCTTCTATCCTGAAAGGGTACTACATTCAGAAATATCCGTTAGACGAGGTCCAGGTTCAGCAAGTGCTGGAAGCTTCTTGGAAAGCTATACTCGTGTAGAAACAGCCTTTTGGACGCCTATGAATGGTCCTAAAAAGGCTAGTTTTTTTGTTATCTCGATTCCTCGGCCTAATGAATTTCTTATCTAATTTAACTTCACTACTCTCGTCTGTTATCCTCACTGCTCCTTTTGGGGCGTTAACCGCGTCGGTTTCAAAAAAATCTGTTGGCGATCTCAATATGCTGCTGAAGATTGGAATTATCGTTCCGTTTTGTAAACAGTTGACGATTAGATCTGTATACACAATGGAATACATGTTCCACAATTCTACAATTATTTGGCTCATTTCAATTTCTTTTCCGATTGGGGTTAAATATAATGCGAGAAATTTGCAGCTGTTTATTCTGTAAAATCCTAATGATAAGCATGTTTACGGAACAAACCAGTCATCTAACTTGCGGAGTATAGATAGAGGTTAATTAGCTCGAGCGGAATATATATTCCAAAATCTCTTGACTCAATGAGGCGGCTGAGTTATATTTGCTTTGGAACAAACATTCCAAACCTAGGTTGAGGAGGCATTTTTGATATGAGTAAAGTTTGGCTGATTACAGGCAGTTCCCGGGGATTTGGACGCAGTCTTGCAGAAGCAGTACTGGCAAAAGGAGATCAGCTGGTGGCAACAGCCCGCAATACAGAACAAATCGCCGATCTTGCAGCACGCTTTGGCAGCCAAGTCCACATCGTTGAACTGGATGTAACCCGGTTCGAGCAGGCTGAGGCAGCCGTGCAAGCCGCCTTCGAAACATTTGGGCGTTTGGATGTACTTGTGAACAATGCGGGTTACGGCAATATCTCTTCCATTGAACAAACTCCGATGGATGACTTCCGAGCTCAATTGGAAACGAACCTTTGGGGTGTAATTAACGTAACGAAAGCAGCGCTGCCGCACCTGAGAGAGCAGGGGCACGGACATATTGTCCAGTTTTCCTCGATTGGCGGCCGCATCGGCGCTCCCGGTCTAGGACCATACCAAACGGCAAAATGGGCGGTAGAGGGCTTCTCCGAGGTGCTTTCCAAAGAAGTTGGACCCCTTGGTGTAAAGGTTACGCTGATCGAACCGGGCGGTTTTCGTACCGATTGGGCAGGTTCCTCCATGAAGCATATCGAGCCTATCGACGATTATAAGGATACGGTCGGCAATCATTTGAAGCATGCTCGCGAGACTACCGGCAGGGAGAATGGTGATCCGGATAAAGCTGCGCAAGCGATCATTTCCATGGTGAATGAGGATAACCCGCCGCTCCGCTTACTGCTCGGAAGCGATGCCGTTGCGATTGCGAACGCGGTGGATAAGGGCAAATTGGAAGAAACCAAGCGTTGGGAGAAACTTAGCCTGTCCACGGACTACCAGGCAAAAGATTTGGATCCGGAGGTTTCGCGCATGATTCAAGCGCTTCCGGAGTCATGATATAAGCGGATCCACTTATAACAACAAGGAGTTGACATCATGACTCAAATGTCAATGAGTAACGAGGTTCTGACACTGATCAATGTATTTACCGTTGAACCGGCAAACCAGGAACGGCTGATCGAACTGCTGACCGATGCAACGAATGTTTCCGTCCGATACGCCCCAGGATTTATAACATGTATTCTCCATCGAGGTACGGACGGAACTAAGGTTACGATGTATTCCCAATGGAGAAGCGC
Organism: Paenibacillus sp. AR247; assembly: GCF_002968895.1. Taxonomy (NCBI): domain Bacteria; kingdom Bacillati; phylum Bacillota; class Bacilli; order Caryophanales; family Paenibacillaceae; genus Paenibacillus; species Paenibacillus sp. AR247. The sequence continues at coordinate 71,821 of NZ_PCZT01000009.1, forward strand.
AGAGGATTACCAAGCCATGCGAAATGACCCTAGGCCACTTCCGTATCTGGAGGAAGCTTTGAAAATAGCGAAGTTTGAGCCGGGGATGTATGAAATCGTTACTACATTTGAAGCGGCGAGCGAATAAAAGAGGATTAGAAAGATACCGTGTATATCGCGGTATCTTTTTTTATGATCCATCAAGACCGCCATTCACTTGGATGCCGTACCCTATATACTCAATAAACCTCTTGGCAGCGGGCGATAAGTACCGGTCTTTTCTCCACTTCAGCCCGACTTCCCAATCCCAGCCTTCCTCCTGAATGGGGATCCATACGAGCCCGTCTAACATAAGCCCTAATGTTTGGGGCAGCACCGATACGCCCAGCCCAGCTTTAATAAAACCGGCCACGGTAATCAAATCTTCGGCGTCATAAGTGGAGGCCAGTTCAAAATTCGTATGCTGAAAACGGGAGGTGATGGTCGCTTTAAGACCACAATTCCGTTTGAGTCCCACAAAAGGCTCACCGGATAATTCAAACAAGCTTAAGCTGGAACGGCTTGCAAAGGGATGATCTGCGGAAACAACGATGAATAACGGTAATTTGCGAATCACCATCCACTCATGCCTGTCCAGCGTCGTTTCCCTCGAAGTAATCATGATGTCGGCCGTACCCTTATCCAAATATTCATCGATGTCTCCATGATCGCCCTGGTACAGTTCAAAACGGACCCGGGGATGGCGAACCTGGTAATCCCGAACCATAGAAGGGACCAAATCCACGCCCAAAATGTTCAAATAGGAGACGTGAATCACACCCGTTTCGGGGTTAGACCACTCCTCAATTTCCTGTATGCCGTTTTGGATGTTGTTCAAGGCTGACTCGACCCATCTGCCGAACATTTTTCCATAGCGGTTTAATTCGACATTGCGGCCATTTCGTTCGAAAAGGGGAACTCCCAATTCGGATTCCAGCTTGGAAATCGCGTGACTTAACGCCGGTTGAGTAATGTTTAATGCCTTCGAAGCCATCGTCATATGCTGCAGCCGGGCAACGGTTAAAAAGTATTCGAGTTGTGTTAGCTCCATCTTGGCACCCACTTATAAATTTTATTCATAAATTTAATGAAAACTATAAATTAGACGCTGGGGTCCGTCAAGCTTACAATAAGGTTGTTCTCAGGGGACGTTCACTGTACCAAGCGGCGCTCTTGATTTCTAACCAACCCAATCATTTATGCTCAGGAGGAAACAACATGGCTGTAACTTATGCAAATCCAATGACGGAATATCAAGGCAAAAAAGTGCTGGTAACCGGAGGTACAAAAGGGATGGGGGAAGCTATCGCCAAAAGATTTGCATCGGCTGGTGCTGCGGTGATGACAACAGCGCGTTCTGTGCCAGCGGACCTGGCTGATCCGGAACGGTTCGTGGAGGCCGATTTATCCTCAAATGAAGGAACGATGAAGGTTATCGAAGCCGTTAAAGAGCGGTTCGGCACGATCGATATCGTCGTCAATAACGTAGGGGGGAGCAGCACACCTCCGGGAGGTTTTCTTGCGGCAAGTGACGAGCATTGGCTCGAAGCTTTAAACTTGAACCTTTTGGCTGCTGTACGCTTGGACCGGGGACTGCTCCCGTTGATGCTCGAAAAAAGAAAGGGGGTCATCATCCACATCTCATCCATCCAGCGGGTATTGCCCCTGGTTGAATCTACAATTCCTTATGCAGCTGCAAAGGCGGCGCTAAGCAACTACAGCAAAAGCCTTTCAAAAGAATTTTCTCCACAAGGCATCCGTGTAAACCGCGTTGCCCCTGGCTTTATTCAAACAGCTGCAGCAGACGCAATGATGGAGAATATCGCACAGGTAACAGGCAGCTTTGAAAGTGCGCTCCAATCAGTCATGGATGCATTGGGAGGAATCCCCCTTGGACGACCAGGACTGCCGGAAGAAGTTGGTGAACTTGTCGCTTTTCTGGCGTCAGATCGTGCCGCTTCCATTACGGGTGCTGAATATGTAATTGATGGAGGAACCGTCCCTACCGTCTAGTTTGAAGGAATAACGAAGCGGAAATGAAGCTGCACCTCTGTATAAAATCAGGTATTTTTTATCCATATTAAGACAGCCTGATGTTTCCAAACGTATAGAGGAGCAGATAAAAGTGAAAAACAAACAGCTTAAGGCTTTGCTTATAATGTTGACGCTTATTTTCAGCATGATTCAGATCGCAGCACCTGCGCAAGCCATGGTAGACGGGAAGAAGAATCCGGTTTGTATTAGCCCTAAAATGGTGCAGCTGAAAACCGATATGCAAAAAGTGTGGATCGACCATACCATCTGGACGAGAAGTTATATTGTCAGCGCCATTTCGAACCGTCGGATCAGCAGGACGTATTGGACCGGCTCCGTGCGGAACCAGCAGGACATCGGAAATGTGGGAAAAACGCCAACGAGGAGATCGTGAAGCATGCATTAACGCAAATCGTCTCTGGAGATACGAAGTTCGCTGCCGAAGATCCCGATGCGCCGGAAAACTTTCCGAGATCGCTGTTCGTATGGCGCTCGAACCTGA
>NZ_PCZT01000009.1:74474-79339 GCF_002968895.1 Paenibacillus sp. AR247
CGTTTAAAGAGCTGCAGGATATGCTGTACACGCACCTTCAGCTGATCACGGAAATCGTCCTTGACTGCCTCAAGGGAGACTGGAAAGCAGATATCGCGGCGACCGACAAAAACGAGATCCATATGATTCATTTGGCGGACATCCTGACAGAAGGCATTGTTAAACAGTTTCCTGAGAAATTTTAAACAACCTATACTGGCGATGCATAGCAATGTAGCTTTTCATATCCTCCCGTTCGGGAGGGTGTGGGAAGCTATTTTTTCTGTCGTGGATGTTTTCACATTTCGTTTGCTTTTGGTATGACTGGAATCACAAGGCAGGCTTCGAAGATTCCTTATACTGGGGCTGTAATGAGTTCTGCATCACGATATGGGAATGAATCCACTACAGGAGGTCCTTTCAATGAGTCAATTAACGCTTCAAACGCACGTTGCCGACATCGTCACAGCCGTACCGCAGTCAGCCGATCTGTTCCGCGCATTGCGCATCGATTTTTGCTGCGGAGGCAAAATCCCTCTGGAGGAAGCCGCGACCAAACGGAAGCTCGATTCCAGCGCGGTTCTGGATCAGATCCAGACACTGGAGACGAAAATGGTGGAGTATCGGGACAGCCGGCCAGGAGATCTGGCGGAACCGGAGCTGATAGAATACATTCAGAACAAGCATCACGCTTTTTTGCGCGAAGAACTTCCCGCGTTAACGCCATATGTGACAAAGCTGGCCCGCGTTCATGGAGAACGTCATCCGGAGCTGCTGCGGGTGCAGGAATTATTCGCGGATTTGAAAAGTGAACTGCAGGAGCATACGGAGGACGAAGATCACAACGTGTTCCCGCAAATCCTGAAATCTATGGCGAATCCGAATCCGCAGCACTTGGAGGAACTTCGGCCGCTGCTGTCCGGGCTGGAGCAGGAGCATGAGAAGGCCGGGAATCTGCTGAAGGAGCTGCGGGAAGTGACCGGCGATTTCTCCCTCCCGGCAGATGCCTGCGGCACGTATCGGCTTGTCTATCAGCGGCTTGGACTGCTGGAAAAAGACACCTTCGAGCACATCCACTTGGAAAATAACGTGCTGTTCGAGCGGATTCGCGAGCGGATCAGCTGATCCGGATAACGGTGGTTTAGAAGCCCCTTTCTTCACAAGGTGAAGAGGGGGCTTTTTTTGTGGGGAGGGTGGGAGAAACTTTCTTCTGGCTTTGGATGTTGTGTGGCGCGGGTAGCCACAAATGGGTTTAGGTTTTCGCCATCGCAACTGTATCTCCAAACAGGGAATGGATTCGGGGTGGAAAGTTTACGTGCCGCCTTTGAATCCGTGTTCCTACATCCCTATTAAATCTAGGGAACACGGATTTAGGCAGCGGCTGGAGCCCGGAATCCATCCCCACCCCATGGACAAGTGTAGAAGGTACCTCCCAATCTTTTAACCGCACTTTTTTCACCGCATCAGGGGGTTCAAACTGGCCTCCCTCACCAACCAAGGGATTTCTCGCCCGGATATAGGAGTTTCCCTGATACCAAACGCAGCAGCAGGCTCTCATAATGGAGGCATACGAATGGACGACACATTGATTCCCCGATCATGGTCATTCACGTAAAGGAGTTGAACCGTCCAATGAAACGGAAGAAGGGACTGAAATTCTTCAAACGATTGGAAAGCTATTCGGACAACTGGTCCGTTCTTGAAGAGAAAAGCCGGGACTGGGAGGACATGTACCGCAAGCGCTGGTCCCATGACAAAGTCGTGCGCACGACTCACGGCGTGAACTGCACAGGCTCCTGCAGCTGGAAGGTGTTTGTGAAAAACGGCATCATCACCTGGGAAAATCAGCAGATCGATTATCCATCCTGTGGTCCCGATATGCCGGAATTCGAGCCGCGCGGCTGTCCGCGCGGAGCTTCGTTTTCCTGGTACGAATACAGCCCGCTCCGCGTGAAATATCCGTATATGCGCGGCAAGCTGTGGCACATGTGGAATGAAGCCCTAAGGCAGCATGGCGATCCAGTAGCAGCCTGGGCCAGTATCGTGGAAGACTCCGAAAAGGCGAGAACCTACAAAAAGGCGCGCGGCAAAGGCGGTCATGTACGCGTCCCCTGGGCGGATGCGACCAAGCTGATCTCCGCGCAGCTGATCTATACGATCCGCAAATACGGTCCGGACCGCATTGCCGGCTTCACTCCGATTCCCGCAATGTCGATGATCAGCTACGCATCGGGGGCGAGATTCATTTCCCTGCTCGGAGGCGAAATGCTGAGCTTTTACGACTGGTATGCCGACCTGCCGCCGGCTTCCCCGCAAATTTGGGGCGAGCAAACCGACGTGCCGGAATCCAGCGATTGGTACAATGCCGGCTACTTGATCATGTGGGGCTCGAACGTGCCTTTAACGCGGACGCCGGACGCCCACTTTATGACGGAAGTGCGGTACAAAGGCACAAAGGTCGTATCGGTGGCGCCGGATTATGCGGAGAACGTCAAGTTCGCGGATAACTGGCTTGCCCCGAATCCGGGGACGGATGCGGCGGTCGCTCAAGCGATGACGCATGTCATTTTGAAAGAGTTCTACCAAGATCGTCAGGAGCTGATGTTCCTGAATTACGCCAAGCAGTATACAGACATGCCGTTCCTTCTTCTGCTGGATGAGCATGAGGGCGGATATAAGGCCGGACGATTCCTGCGCGCAAGCGATCTTGGCGATACGACCCCGCATGCGGAGTGGAAGCCGGTGATTTACGACGAAAACAAAAATGAAATCACGGTTCCAAACGGCACGATGGGACAGCGCTGGGAGCCAGGCAAGAAGTGGAACCTGATTCTGGAACGCGAGGACGGATCGGTCATTTCACCGGCGCTTTCCGTGGAATCCCAGGGAGCAGAGCGGCAGACGATTTGCTTCCCGTTCTTCGACAATAACGCCAACGGCACGTTCGAACGCCAAATCCCGGCGAAAAAGATTCAGCTCGCCGACGGTACCGAACGCCTCGTGGCAACGGTATACGACCTGATGTTAAGCCAATACGGTATTGTCTCAACTGACAGCGAGTCACAGGGGGGCGGATACGACGATGCGGATTCCTTCTACACCCCGGCCTGGCAGGAAAAGATTACCGGCGTGAAGGCTTCAATCGTCGTGCAGATTGCCAGGGAATTCGCGCAAAACGCGCTGGATACCGGCGGCCGTTCCATGATCATCATGGGTGCAGGCATCAACCACTGGTTCAACAGCGACACGATCTACCGCTCAATTCTGAACCTGGTCATTTTGACGGCTTCCCAAGGCGTGAACGGCGGCGGCTGGGCACATTACGTCGGCCAGGAAAAGTGCCGCCCGATCGAGGGCTGGTCCACGGTCGCCTTCGCCAAAGACTGGCAGGGGCCGCCGCGGCAGCAAAATGCGACGTCGTTCTTTTATTTTGCGACTGACCAATGGAAATACGAAGAAATGGGTGCCGATTCCCTGAAATCGCCTACGGGCGGGGACATCCGTTACCAGCATCCGGCAGATTATAACGTCCTTGCCGCGAGACTCGGCTGGCTGCCGTCCTATCCGCAATTCAACAAGAGCAGCCTGGCGTTCGCGGAGGAAGCGGCCACCCATGGGAAAACGACCAACGAGGAGATCGTGAAGCATGCATTAACGCAAATCGTCTCTGGAGATACGAAGTTCGCTGCCGAAGATCCCGATGCGCCGGAAAACTTTCCGAGATCGCTGTTCGTATGGCGCTCGAACCTGATTTCCAGCTCCGCCAAAGGGCAGGAGTACTTCATGAAGCATTTGCTTGGCGCTTCGGACAGCCTGCTCTCGACGCCAAATGAAGAGGATAAGCCGGAGGAAATGGTGTGGCGCGAAGACGTGGTAGGCAAACTGGACCTGCTGGTCGCGCTCGACTTTCGGATGACCTCGACGCCGATGTATGCCGACGTGGTGCTGCCGGCAGCGACCTGGTACGAGAAAACCGACTTGTCCTCCACCGACATGCATCCATTCGTCCATCCGTTCAATCCGGCGGTGGATCCGCTGTGGGAATCGCGCTCGGACTGGGACATTTATCGGACGATTGCACAAACCTTCTCAAAGATGGCCAAAACGCATCTTCCCGGCGTATACAAGGACCTCGTGGCCAGCCCGCTGGCGCATGATTCGATCAGCGAAATCGCTCAGCCTTACGGCAAGGTGCTCGATTGGCGCAAAGGCGAGATCGAAGCTATTCCGGGCAAAACGATGCCGAACCTGACGGTGATCGAACGCGACTATACGAAAATTTACGATAAATTCGTGACGCTCGGCCCGAGCCTGGCGGCAGGCAAAATCGGGGCACACGGCGTCAGCTTCTCAGTAGCCGAAGAGTACGAAGAGCTGAAGCGCATGAATGGAAGCTATGACGACGACACGATCAAAAACGGCCTGCCGAAGCTGCATACCGCCAGAAATGCGGCGGATGCCATTCTCCATATCTCTTCGGCGACGAACGGCAAAGTATCGCAGCGCGCCTGGGAGTCGGCGGAGAATGACACCGGCGTGAGCCTGAAAGACATATCCGCGGACCGCGCGGCGGAGCGTATCACGTTCCAAAGCATCACGGCCCAGCCGCGGGAAGTCATCCCGACGCCGGTGTTCAGCGGCTCGAACAAAATGGGGAGAAGATATTCGCCGTTCACGACGAACATTGAGCGGCATGTGCCTTTCCGAACGCTGACCGGCAGACAGCACTTCTATATCGATCACGAAATTTTCCTGCAATTCGGCGAAGCGCTGCCGGTATATAAACCGCGCTGCCGCCGATGGTATTCGGTCCGCGCGACAAGCAGATTACCTGCGGTAAAGCACACTCGTGCTCCGCTATCTGACGCCGCACGGCAAATGGAACA
>NZ_PCZT01000009.1:79439-85082 GCF_002968895.1 Paenibacillus sp. AR247
CGACATCCAGGACAACGATTGGCTGGAAGTCTACAACCGCAACGGCGTCGTCACCGCCCGTGCCGTCGTCAGCCACCGGATGCCGAAAGGCACGATGTACATGTATCATGCGCAGGATAAGCACATCAACGTGCCGGGCTCGGAAATCACGAAGGACCGTGGCGGCAGTCATAACGCACCGACGCGAATCCACGTGAAGCCGACCCAGATGGTCGGAGGTTATGCCCAGCTCAGCTATGGATTCAATTACTACGGACCGATCGGCAATCAGCGGGATGTGTACGTGGCTGTCCGCAAAATGAAAGAGGTGGATTGGCTTGAAGATTAAAGCGCAAGTCGCCATGGTCATGAATTTGGATAAATGCATCGGCTGCCATACGTGCAGCGTCACCTGCAAGAGCACCTGGACGAACCGTCCGGGCGCGGAATATATGTGGTTCAACAATGTGGAAACGAAGCCGGGCGTCGGCTACCCGATCCGTTGGGAGGACCAGGAGAAATACAAGGGAGGCTGGACGCTGAAAAAGGGCAAGCTGCAGCTGAAATCCGGCAGCAAGCTGTCCAAAATCGCGCTCGGCAAAATTTTCTACAATCCCGATATGCCGGAAATGAAGGATTACTACGAGCCATGGACCTACAACTATGAGCATCTGACGAATAGTGGGGAGAAGAAGCATCAGCCTGTGGCCCGCCCGAAATCGGCAGTCACCGGCGAAACGATGGACCTGGAATGGGGACCGAACTGGGAAGACGATCTGGCGGGCGCCCATGTAACGGGTCCGAAGGACCCGAATATCGAAAAGATCGAGGAAGAGATCAAGTTCAACTTCGAGCAGACGTTCATGATGTATTTGCCCCGCCTGTGCGAGCACTGCCTCAATCCCAGCTGTGTTGCGTCCTGCCCTTCGGGCGCAATGTACAAACGGGACGAGGACGGCATCGTGCTCGTGGACCAGGAAGCTTGCCGCGGCTGGCGCTACTGCATGACCGGCTGCCCATACAAAAAGGTGTACTTTAACTGGAAAACGAACAAGGCCGAGAAGTGCACCTTCTGTTTTCCAAGAATCGAAGCGGGGCTGCCGACGGTTTGCTCGGAGACCTGCACCGGCCGCATCCGGTATTTGGGTGTGATGCTGTATGACGCCGACCGCGTGCAGGAAGCGGCCTCCACACCGGATGAAAAGGATCTGTACCAGGCGCAATGCAGCCTGTTCCTTGATCCGCATGATCCTGCGGTGATCGAGCAGGCGCGCAAAGACGGGTTGTCCGAGGAGTGGATTGAGGCGGCCCAAAACTCGCCCGTCTATAAACTCGCCATCGAATACAAGCTGGCCTTCCCGCTTCATCCGGAGTACCGTACGCTGCCGATGGTATGGTACGTGCCGCCGCTCAGCCCCATCATGAACTACTTTGAAGGCAGAGATTCGATCGAAAATCCGGACATGATCTTCCCGGCGATCGAGGAGATGCGCACGCCGATTCAGTACCTCGCTAACCTGGCGATGATGCGCTCCTACATGCGGGCCCAGTCGGCCGGTGCCGAATTTGACGAAGCGCGGCTGACGCGGGTCGGCCTGACGGCAGGTCAAATGAAGCAGATGTACCGGCTGCTTGCCATTGCCAAATACGATGACCGGTTCGTGGTGCCGACATCGCACAAAGAAAGCCACATGGATGTGTACCGCTCCCAAGGCCTCGTAGGCTTCAGCTTGGGCTGCAGCGGCTGCGGACCGGCAAGCCCGCAGGGCAAAACCGGCAAGGAACTGTACGAAGAAAATTTCTATGGGGGGATCTGGCGTGATTAATCTCGAAAAGCTGCAGAACGATCAAACCGTGTCGGTTTTTCGCTCAAATGCTGACTTACCCGGAGAAGCTGGATTTCCACCCGTCCGTGCTGGCGGAGTCGTTGGACTCCAAACATCCGGCCTATACTTCAGTCCGTACTTTCTGGAACCTCATGCATGAATACAGCATGGAGCAGATTGAGGAGATGTACGTTCAGACGTTCGATTTTCAGAAAAAAACGAACCTTGTACATGACCTTCCACAAATTTGAGGACAGCCGGACCGGGGACAAATGCTGGCCAAGCTCAAGGAAACGTATCAGCTGTACGGCCTCGATATCGCCGGATCCGAGCTGTCCGATTACCTGCCGCTCATGTGCGAATTCGTCTATGCCGCCAACTGGCAGGGGCATGAAAAGGAAGCGGCGGAGAGCCTGGATCTCATGCTGGCGGTCATGGAGGACGGCACCTACCATCTGCTGAAGGCTCTGGAGAAGTCCGGCAGTCCGTACGCTCACCTGATCCGCGGCCTGCGCGAAACATTTAAAGCATGTATCCAGCAGGAGACGGAGGCGCATGAGCATGATTAACCAGTTTCTATGGGTCATATTCCCCTATGTGTGCCTCGCGGTGTTTGTCGTCGGACATATTTACCGTTATCGTACCGACCAGTTCAACTGGACGGCCAAATCCAGCGAGTTTATCGAGAAAAAGCAGCTGAGGCTGGGCAGCCTGATGTTCCATTTGGGCATTATCCCCGTGATCGGGGGTCATGTTGCCGGCCTGGCCATTCCCCAATCGTGGATGGAAGCAGCGGGAGTCAGCGACCATATGTACCATATCGGCGCGGTATATATCGGCAGCGCCTTTGGCCTGCTGACCTTGGGCGGCATGATCCTGCTGACCTCGCGCCGGTTCACGATCCGTAATGTCCGCCGGCTCAGCTCCGCTTCAGACATGATCGTCAACGTGCTGCTGCTGTTTATCATGTTCATGGGCATGTACAGCACGCTGGTGACGAACGCCGTCCAGCCGGAGTTCAACTACCGGGAGAGCATTTCGGTCTGGTTCCGGGATTTGTTTATGCTGCGTCCGGATGCGGCGCTGATGGTAAATGTGCCGCTGTCGTTCAAGATTCACATTCTGGCCGGATTCGGGATTTTCGCGCTGTGGCCGTTTACCCGGCTCGTGCACGTATGGAGCGTTCCGTTGAATTATGTAGGCAGAAGATATATCCTTTATAGGAAGCACCGCAATTATGAATCGTAGACCAAAGAAGGCGAACAGCCTTCTTTTCTACATCAAGGGGAGCTATGGCCGTGAAGAATCAGCCGAACTATCAATACCAAGCGGAAATCGAAAAGCTCCGGGACCGGTTTCAATTCGATTTTGTGTCCCTGGCTCTTGTTCAGCCGGCTGAGGACCGATTCGTATTGACCTGGCAATATGCCTCCGGCAACATGAACGATCGCTATAAGCGGATTGTCCTGCATTCAGGGAAAGGCATTGCGGGCATCGTGTTCAAAACCGGAAAGCCGATGCTGATCCAAAATGTGAACACCGATATCGAATCCCGGGATTTGTTTAATTATCCGATCATTGTGGCGGAGCAGTTGAAGAGCCTCGGGGCCATTCCGCTGTGGGAAGCAGCGCGGGTCCAGGGCGTCTTGCTGGTGGGCTACCGCGTAGAGAACCGCCTGACCCAAGCAGCCTTTGACCAGTTCCAGGAGGGACTTGGCAAGGAATTTGGCGCTTTTGTTGCGGGGGAGGTGGGACAGCCTTGATTCGGATGACGGATGAACATTTAAATGATCTGCTGAAGAAGATGTATGCGAACAGCATGGAGGCAATCTTTTTTATCGATGAAAAAGGCAGCGTCGTCGCCATGAACCCGGCCGCGGAGAACATACTGGATATTGACGTGATCGAACGGATGCAGTCCGGCGTCGACGATTCCTTTTGCCAGGCCTGCAAGGGCTACACGGACGAAAAAGATCAGATTTCCTGTTCCAAATGCTATTTAGACTATCCGAAAGGGGATTTTTCCTCGTTCCAGGTCTATCTCCAAACCAGGGGCGAAGGCGTCGTCCCTTATGCAGCCAGCTATCATACCATTGACGAGGAGCGGGGGATCCGCGTGCTCATGCTTTTGGATCTGACTAAACAGCAGAAGACGCAGGAGATGCTCCAGCGCTCGAATCTGCTGAAATACGTTATTAAAGCGCAGGAAGACGAGCGAAAGCGGATTTCCCGGGAACTGCATGACAGTGTCGCCCAGGAGCTGCTCAGCTCGCTTGTGGACCTGCGCGTGGTCAAATATATGGAGGTTGGCGAAGATGTACTGAAGAAGCTGCAGCAGACCGAAGTGTCGCTGACGCGGCTGCTGGACGACATCCGGCATTTGTCCGTAGAGCTGCGGCCGGCCTCGCTCGATGACCTGGGGCTGGAAGCGGCATTCCGGTCGCATTTCAAATGGATCGAGAAAAACTACGGCCTGCTCGTCGATTTCTCGGCGGAGCTGTCCGCGGCCCGTTACGGCAGCGAGATCGAGACCGTGGTCTACCGCGTATGCCAGGAAGCCGTCCTGAACGCGCTGAAATACGCCGGTACCGACGAGGTGCATGTCCGGTTATGCGAAGAGGACGGGGTCCTGCAGCTGACCGTCAAGGATGACGGAACCGGATTCAATATGAATGAGAATGAAGCCAAGGGCACCGGCCTTGGCTTATACGGGATGCGTGAGCGCGCCGAGCTTGTCGGCGGCCAGTTCATGCTGTATTCGGCCATCGGCGGAGGGACGAAGGTGGAGCTGCGCATTCCGTGTTCAGAGGATAACGAGAGGGAGACCGATACACGATGAAAATTGTCATAGCGGATGATCATGCGGTGGTCCGGAGCGGCTTTTCCATGATTCTGAACTATCAGGAGGATATGGAAGTCGTCGCGACAGCTGCTGACGGCATGGAGGCTTACGCCATGGTGGCCAAGCATCAACCGGACGTGCTGCTGATGGACCTCAGCATGCCTCCGGGCGAGAGCGGCCTGATTGCCACGGGCAAGATCAGCAATGATTTTCCGAATACGAAAATACTGATCCTCACCATGTATGATGACGACGACTATTTGTTCCATGTGCTGAAAAACGGGGCTTCCGGCTACGTGCTCAAAAACGCGCCAGATGAAGAGCTGGTCTCGGCCATCCGGATGGTGCACAAGGGAGGAACCTACATCCATCCGCAAATGGCCACGTCACTGGTTCGGGAGTATATTAAAAAGGACAGCGAGAGCGCGGACAACGATCCGTTTAACAGCCTGTCCCCACGGGAAATCGAGATTTTGCCGCTCATCGCCAAAGGCTACGGCAACAAAGAGATTGCGGAGAAGCTGTATGTCTCCGTCAAAACGGTGGAGGCCCATAAGGCCAAAATTATGGAGAAGCTGAACCTGAAAAGCCGCCCGGAGCTTGTGGAGTATGCGCTAAAGAAAAAGCTGCTGGATTTCTAGCATTTTTAAGGATAACGGGTGTTACAGCCACAGGATATAGGGAAGTTCCCCTGACGAATTCAGGGAACTTCCCTATTATCTTTGTGAATATCGTCACGTACAATAAGGCATGGGGATCAATGAAGTCAGCCATTCATCACGTTCAGAAAAGGTGGTTGAAATGATCAAAAAAGCGCAGCTGCCGCTGCAGACGATGAATTTGGTGCTTGGATTTATGGTATGGGTTATCATTTCCGCATTGCTGCCGTTCATTCGGGAGGACATAACCATCCCGGCGGACCGGCTGGCGATCCTGACCGCAATCCCGGTGGTGCTGGGCTCGGTGCTCCGTTTGCCGCTGGGATACTACGCCAAC
>NZ_PCZT01000009.1:85182-96536 GCF_002968895.1 Paenibacillus sp. AR247
TTCCTGGGTGTCGGAGGAGCCGTCTTCTCGGTCGGTGTCACCTCGCTCCCTAAGTATTATTCGAAGAAAAGCTGGGCTTGGTCAATGGAATTTACGGAATGGGCAATGTCGGTACAGCCATTACCACCTTTGCCGCACCTGTCATTGCTACGCAAATCGGGTGGGCGCGTACCGTCCAGCTGTATTTAATTCTGCTGCTCGCGTTTGCGGTGCTGAACGTATTCCTGGGTGACCGCAAAGAGACGAAGGTCAAAACGCCGCTCATGGAGCAGATCAAAGGCGTCTATAAAAACGATAAACTGTGGTATTTTTCACTGTTCTATTTCATCACCTTCGGTTCGTTCGTTGCGTTTACGGTATACCTTCCCAACTTCCTGGTTACGAATTTCGAGCTCTCGAAGGTGGATGCAGGGATGCGGACAGCCGGATTCATCGTGGTGGCGACCTTCCTGCGGCCAGTGGGCGGGTGGCTGGCGGACCGTTTTAAACCGCTGTTCCTGTTAATGGGTGTATTCGTCGGTCTTACGATTGCAGCCATCATCTTGGCGTTCTCTCCGTCGATCGGCCTCTATACCGTGGGGTGTTTAACCATCGCGGTAGGCGCCGGACTTGGCAACGGGATCATTTTTAAACTAGTGCCGCTGTATTTCAACAAGCAGGCGGGGATCGTGAACGGGATCGTGTCGATGATGGGCGGCCTTGGCGGCTTCTTCCCGCCGCTGATGCTCTCCTTCATTCATTCGGTGACAGGACAGTATTCGATCGGTTTCATGGCGCTCTCCCAAATTGCGCTCGCCAGCCTCGTCATCGTCGTTTGGATGTATTACCAGGATAAACTGGCCGTTTCCTCGGAAGTGTTCAATTCCACAGGGCAAGGCATTCTCGTGACGGACCTGAGCGGAAAAATCCATGCCGTGAACCCGGCATTCACGAAACTGACGGGCTACACGGAAGAGGAAGTGATCGGCAAAAATCCGAGCATCCTGAAGTCCGGCCGTCAATCCGGTGAATTTTACAGTACCATGTGGGCTGAAATCAAAGAGCGGGGAAGCTGGCATGGGGAGATCTGGAACCGTCGAAAAAATGGCGAGGAGTATTTAGAGCTATTAATCATTAATGCAGTTAAAGATGATGCCGGAGACGTCGTCCATTACGTCGGGACGTTCAGCGATATTACGAACAAGCCTACAAACGACCGCTATGGAGGCGGAAATTCAAAGCTGAAAACCAGTCCGCAGCTGCAAGGATAAAGCGGGCTGAAGCATGTACGGATATACGAAGGAGGAAGTAAACATGGCAGCGAACCCCCAGTTTGATCAGCTGGCAAGACCGATGCGCGACCTGCGGATTTCCGTGACAGACCGATGCAACTTCCGCTGCACGTACTGCATGCCGAAGGAGATCTTCGGGGATGATTATGCCTTCATGCCCAAGGAGCAGCTGCTGTCATTTGAGGAAATTACACGGGCAGCCAAGGTATACGCATCGCTTGGCGTGCGAAAGATTCGCCTGACCGGCGGTGAGCCCCTGCTGCGCCGTGGACTTCCCGAGCTCATTCGTATGCTTGCTGCTATTCCGGGGATTGATGATATCGGGCTGACGACGAACGGCCTACTGCTTGGGGGGCAGGCAGAGAGTCTCTATCATGCCGGGCTTCGCCGGGTGAATGTAAGCCTGGATGCGCTCGATCCGGAACGCTTCGGCCGTATCAACGGAAGGGGCATTCAGCCGTCTGTCATTATCGCCAACATGGAACGCGCCCTCAGTTTCGGAATCGAGGTTAGAGTAAATATGGTCGTGCAGAAAGGCCTCAACGATCAGGAGATCGTCCCGATGGCGGCTTTTTTCAAAAAACTCGGCATCACGCTCTGCTTCATCGAATTTATGGACGTGGGAAACGACAACGGCTGGCGTATGCAGCAGGTCATGACGAAGCGGGACATCTTCGAACGGCTGGGTGGCGATGTCGAGCTGACGCCGGTCTCTCCGCGCTTTCCCGGGGAAGTGTCCAAACGGTACCGCTACAGAGACGGGGAGAGCGAGGTTTGCTTTATCTCGTCCGTATCGGAAGCATTCTGCTCTTCCTGCACACGGGTCCGTTTGTCTTCGGACGGTAAAATGTATTCCTGTCTGTTTGCCTCCAAAGGGTTCGATCTGCGAAACCTGCTGCGATCCGGCGCATCGGATGAACAGCTGCTTGCGGCCATCCGCGGCGTGTGGGAGAAGCGGGAAGACCGGTATTCGGAAGAGCGAACGGAACAAACGGCGATGAGCCGAAAAAAGATTGGTATGTCCTATATCGGCGGCTGAGCGGCCTGAACCCCAAGGCGTGAACAGCCAGCCACGGAAAGGATCAGAAGTTGTATGAAAAAATAAGAATGGTCATTCCACGGGAGCACGGGGGCTGGGCGATGGTCAGCATTCCCTTTATCATCGGCATGATGGCGGCGAACCCCGTTCTTCAGCATCTCCCCTTGTTCCTTGCCTGGCTGTTCCTGTATTTGTCATCCTATCCGCTGCTGCAGGCTTTAAAAAAGACGACCAAGCGGACCTGGTGGCTCAAATGGGGCGCAGGTTATGCGGCGGTGGCTCTCCTGTGCCTCATTCCGGTGCTTCTTCAGGAGGTATGGCTGTTCTGGTTCGCTCCGGTACTTATCCTGCTTCTCACCGTAAATATCTGGCATGTGCGGCGAAAGTCCGAGCGGGCGCTGCTGAACGATGTTTGCGCGATTCTGCTGTTCTGCACCGCCGGCACGGCGGCTTATCTGCTGGGGGGCGGAACATGGGGCAGGGAACTGGCGGAGGTTCTGCTGTACAACTTCCTGTACTTTATGGGAACCGTTTTTTTCGTTAAGTCCGTATTTCGTGAGCGAAAAAATAAACGGTGGGCCATCTATGCGAAGGTTTATCATCTCATCGCGCTGGTACTGCCGCTGCTTACGCTCAGCCCTTGGATGTGCGTGCCATTGGTTTATCCGCTGGTCAAGACATGGGTATACTCCGGCAAACCGTTAAAGCCGATGAGGGTAGGCATCATGGAAATTGTCGGTTCCGTGCAATTTGTGATTCTAACGCTGATCCTGCTGTAAGCTAAAAAAGCCGTCCGAAAACGCAACAGTACCCAATACATCAAAAACGCCTATTTGTTATGAAATGCGGCAGACCCGGGCTCGAAAGTCCTAGGCTGCCGCTTCTTTTTGCATGGGATTAACCGGGCTAGCCGTTCTGGTGTTATTGCCCAACAGAAAACTTTTCATGAAATTTCTCATCCAACAGCATAATTTCCGCTCTCTGACTGACGGCATGGTCCCCAAGCATGACATCAATGATAAAATCATTGCTCAGCATCTGGTGGTACATTGCGGTAAGTTCTTGTTCCGACAATTCCCCCATGGCCTTCGTTTCGCTCGGAATGATTTGGATTCCGGCTTGCTCGACCAAGCGAAGATTTTGTTTAATATCGGCCGCGATCCTGTTGAGCGTGCGTTCGCTTCTTGCTGTCTCCAGATCAACCACACCCTCGTCCGTAAAGAAATGCTTGTTGCCCACGGCAACCGCAGTATGCGAAACATGAAATGCATACATATCATGCTGGATCTCATAATGCAAACCCGCCGTTTCAAGGACTTTGGCCAGTTCTTTGACCCTTTCGGTCGTCTGTCCATTGATTTCGCCAAAAATGGTCCCTTGGTGTTTTTCCGTACCGAATTGGGCGTATAATACATCCTCTTTCATGTCTCCACCTGCCCCGGGAAATCCGGGGAGCAGCCGGTCGCCCACGATATCAAGCCAGGATTCATAACCGATGGTGTTGGTCAAAGTGACGATCGTTTGGCTCCGGTTATTTTTGATCGCAGACAGGGCGGATTCGGCTTGATCAAACCGTACAGGAACAAAGATAAAATCATAAATATCGTCGTCCTCAAGCTTCCCGATCGTCGTGATCGACATTTGTTTTATCGTGCCGTGATCGTTGTAGCGCAGCCCGTTCTTTTGAAGGGCTTCGAGCCGTTTTCCCCGAGCCAACAGAGTGACATCCAGACCCGATTGGGCAAACCGGAGCGCGTATATGCTGCCAACGATACCTGCGCCAAATACTAAAAGTCTCTTTTTTATCGTATTCAACAGTGATCTACCCTTTCCATGAATTAGTCAGAGATTGCTTAAGCAACATCTGTTGGGTAAGATGATAGTATGGCAAGCTAATGTTTTCAATCGGCAGATGGAGCGGAACGTTGCATAGACAACACATTTTGAAATTTGATGTTTTAACAGGAGGCTGAATATGGTAAATCAGCAGGATCCGAGGGTATTGCGCACACGCCAGTTAATCAGGGAAGCGTTTAGGGAGCTGCTCCGAAAGAAAGATTTTGATTCCATAACCATTAACGATATCGCACAAAGAGCAACGATTAACCGCGCCACCTTCTATGCGCATTATGAAGATAAATATGCTTTGCTGGAAGAAATCACAGAGCAGGCTTTTCGCGATCGAATTCCTGATCAAGTGCTGAATGCAAGCGACTTTACGGATGAAATCTGTGACGGGCTGATCATGATGACTTACCACTACATTATGGATTTTTATCAGATATGCAGAATTGATGCCAAACCGATTGCATCGCTCGTCGATGAGAAAATCAAGCAGCTGCTGCAGCAATCCATTGAACACATTTTACGGAGAGGGAATCTTCACCTCATGGAAGACAGCCATACGAAAATCATTTCGGCGATGACAGCCTCTGCGATTTATGGCGCTGCGCATGCTTGGTTAACGGTGGGAGAGCATGACCGAACCGATTTACTTGTGGGCTTTGTTCGTCCCTATGTCATGAATGGCCTGGGTCTGCCGAAAGTGCCTTAAGGGTACGCTCTAGGCAATCTGATGTTGTATTTACTATTAATTAATTAAATCATTCGCACTTTTCATTTTGTTGCAAATGCAATAAAAATAATATAATATGGATCAAGAACGATTGATCAGTTGAAAAGGATGAGGAGCTGCCCGTATGAAAGAAATTCTGCGCGAAATCGGAATGATTGCCAGGGCGTTGGATTCAATCAGCAACATCGAATTTAAGGAATATGACCTGACGAAAGGGCAGTATTTGTATCTTGTCCGGATTTGCGAGAGCCCTGGGATCATTCAAGAAAAGCTAGCCGAAATGGTTAAGGTAGACCGGACAACCGCAGCCCGTGCCATACAAAAGCTTGAAACGAATGGCTTTATTGAGAAAAAGGCGGACGAGCATAACCGAAAGATCAAGAAACTTTTTCCGACGGAAAAAGGGCAATCGGTATATCCTTTTATCCAAAGAGAACATGATCATTCGAATCGGGTCGCGTTAGCGGGATTTTCGGAAGAAGAAACAGATACCATTTTTCAACTTCTGCAAAGGGTTAGAAAGAATATAGAAGTAGATTGGGAATACGTCAAAAAGGGGAACAAGAGGGGTTATTGATTTCGGATAAAGGAGCTTTCGACTAACATGACAGTACGCATAACAAAGTGCAGCCGTGAAGATTTACCGCGGCTCCGGGAAATCAGCATCGAAACATTTACGGATACATTTAAAAACCAGAATTCACCGGAGAATTTGAAAGCCTATTTGGAAAGGGCATATAACGCCGAACAGTTGGAAAAAGAATTGACCCATAGCTCTTCGGAGTTCTATTTCGTCTATTTCCATGATGAACTTGCCGGATTATTAAAGGTCAATATGAATGATGCTCAATCCGAACCAATGGGCAATGATGCGCTTGAAATTGAACGGATTTATATTCGAAGCCAGTTTCAAAGAAAAGGGCTTGGCCAATATTTAATCAACCAAGCGATGGAAATCGCCAAAATTCACAACAAAAAGAGACTGTGGCTCGGGGTTTGGGAAAAGAACGAGAAAGCCATACGCTTTTACAAAAAAATAGGTTTTGTTCAAACCGGCGCGCACTCTTTTTATATGGGTGATGAAGAACAAACGGATTTTATTATGGTCAAAACGCTTGCTATATAGATCGAACAAAAGCTATGCATTGACCTTCCTGTTATAATCGCACAGTATGGCGGCCTATTAACATTGAATTTTTTTCGCTCACACGTTTGCAAATAGCCTTGGCCAAATGGCCAAGGCTATCCGAGGTCAATTATTCATTATTGCAGGGAATGCTCTGCTTCCGGAATACTTTCTGCTAGGTCCGGTTGGTTCTCTCCAATCGGCCGTAAGTGACGGAACTGGATCGCGACCAAAACGNTGATACCAAGCATGATGACTCCACTTACCGCTGCAATAGCGTGAAACCCGCCCATAAAAGCTTTGCTTGCCCCTTCGACGAGCGAAGTACCGGCTTCCACTGTGAGACTTTTTGCTGTCTCGATCGCCCCGGTCAAACTGTCGCGTGAGAGTTGTGCAGAGGATTCCGGGAGGTTGGCAGGGATCGAGCTCGTCACCTGGCTGCGATATACAACGGTGCCGATGCTGCCCAAAACGGCAATGCCCAGCGCAAACGCAAATTCTCCGCTAGTTTGCAGCATGGCGGCGGCCGATCCTGCCTTTGCCGGCGAGACCGAGCCGATCACCAGATCGCTGGACAGGCTAGGTAATGGAGCAGCACCCAAGTTGAACAGCACATACCCGATGACAAGATAAGTGAGGCCGGAATCACTGCCCACCTGAGTGAGGAACAGACATCCTGTCGCGGAGATCAAAAGGCCTCCACCGATCAGGCGAGCCGGGCGCACCAGCCGTGCGGCCAGCGGTGAGAGTAACATCCCGGCCATGGAGGCGATGGCTCCGGGGAGCATAAATAACCCTGCTTCAAGCGGAGACAGTCCCTTTACGAATTGCAGATACTGCCCGATATAGAGCATCGTTGCTCCCGTAAATGTGATGCCGAACATGCCTCCCAGCGCGGAGCTGAATCCCCGGTTCGCAAATAGACGCAGATCCAGCAATGGACTGGTCAACCTTTTCTGCCTCGTAACGAAAAACACGCCAAAGACTAAGCCAGCGAATACAAACAGTAATGGTACAATTTGCAGGCCGTATTTGGCTATTTGTTTAAGTCCATAGATGACCGGCAAAATGGCAAGCAACGACAACAAAACACTTGTTACATCAAGAGGGCCGGTTTGGGGATGACGATATTCCGGCAGCAGAACGGGTCCGGTAAGGACCAAAATCAACATGATGGGCAAGGAAAGCAGGAATACCGAGCCCCACCAAAAGTGATTTAACAGCATGCCGCCGAGGACCGGACCAAGTGCCATACCGCCCATGGAGCACATCATCCATATGCCGATGGCGAGAGAGCGCTGCTTGGGATTGCGGAACATGCTGCTGATTAAAGCTAAAGTCGAAGGCGCGACCGTTGCCCCGGCGATCCCAAGCAGCGCACGCGCTCCAATCAGAGTCCATGCGTTTGGAGCAAATGCGGCTAATAAGGAAGCTGCTGCAAAAGAGATTCCGCCGATCATCAGCAGCTTCCTGCGGCCGATCCGGTCTCCCAGCGAGCCCATCGTGATTAGAAATCCGGAGAGCATAAATCCATAGATGTCGATGATCCATAATTGCTGAGCGCTGTCTGCGCCAAGGTCGGCGCTGATATGCGGCAGCGCGAGAATCATCACGGAGAGATCAATCGAGACCAGAAGGGCGGGCAGAGCTAGTACGGCAAGTCCGATCCATTCCTTTAGGCCGGCCTTCAGCTCATTGCTGTACGATGTGCTGCTCATATTGACCCCACTCCTCGTCTTGCATACTTAAAAAACGGTGTGCTGTGTTGAAGTTGCCGTTTCGTCATCATCATCGATCTCCCTTTTAATTTTTTGCCGGCAATTGAATCTTAGGACATGACGCTGCGTAAGGTTCAAGGGGAAATTTTACACCTGAGTACCAGGTATGAGACCATCCGATGATGCAAATATGTTCAGAGGTAACGTTACAAGTATATTACTTGAATCACAACAACCAACCAGGGGGACGAAAGGATTAGGCCCAGAACTACCTGATTTAGGACTATAATGACTTGAATGAGCTTGAATTCAGGTTAAACTACAATAGAACGATCCATTCTTTGCCGGAATTCCATTAAACAGCTGCTCTGTAATGTGGAGGATGGCAGGTAGGAAACTGATTTCATTCATACAGACAACATAACATCAATTTTATGGAGGTGTCCGTGTATGAAGTGGAGGTTTACGGAAAGGATGGCTGTCATGGCCCAGACTTGGAGGAGCAGCAAACGATTGACCTTATTTATCGCTATTCTTCTCTGCGCATCCATGCTGATGCCCGTTGCAGCCAGTGCAGCATATTACAACACGTACTCCACCGTCGCTACGCTGGGCAATGCCAATGATTGCTACGCCGCTCAGGGATTTGCCGTGGGATCAACTTACGTCTATTCTGTAAAAGTCAATGGCGACAACAATAAGGCGGTCATTTATCGTACCAAAATGAGTGACGGTACCACAACGCTCATGACCAACGGGGATAACGGATCTACTTACGCTACGTATCTCGGTCATGCCAACGATATCGTTCTCAGCTCCAACGACGGCAATTATTATATGTTCGTCGTCACCATGAACGCTGGCAGCATGAGTCTCGTGAAACTGAAATATGTAGGATCGACTTACTACAAAGTAGGTAATTACACTATTAAATACGATGGTGTAGACAAGGCGATGTCGGGTGTGAAAATTACGAGCAAAGACGCGAGCAACATTAACTTTTTATTCAAATCCGGAAGAACCTTGTACAGAGGTTCACTTCCGCTAACCGCAACCAGTGGAACGATCCATGTAACGAATAGCTTCTCTCTGAATATTGAAGATGCCAAGGTCAACGGCAGCACGATATCCAATATCACTTCGTATGCTTTCCAAGGCTTCGGTTATTATAACAACACCATCTATGTTCCGATGACATATAAAAACGTCAGCATTGTGCTCGTTTATCGCAATATTTCTACGGCTTCGGGCACTATCCAAGCTGATCCCAATCTATCGTTCCGCGTGACGTCTTCGGCATTTCCTGACCTGTTTGAAATTGAGGGCGTCGGAGTGGCGAACGGAGATAAGTTATGGTTCAGCACCAACCGAAGAACCGAACCCGGCGATACGGCGCATGACGGCGTGCATTATTTTAACGATTTCAGCGCTTCCTGATGGGGAGCTGTCCACCTATAGACCATTCTTCGTGAAAAAATAAAACCGCACATGGAGCTCTGCTCCCGTGCGGTTCTTTCGTTTGGCCTTACAAGGTGCTGAACACGATATTACGCAGCTTGCGCGTAATTGGCATCGTGCCGCCATCTTTTTTCTGGATCATAAATAAGATCGTCAGTCCGTCCCGTGGGCTGTTGCTGAAGTATGCCCCCAGCCAGCCGTCCCAGCCGTATTCGCCCGGGCTGCCGATAAATCCGGCTTTTCCGGGGTCGGTCATGATGCGCATCTGGTTGCCATAGCTATGGCCGCGCATGGTGTGCCACGTATCGAAGCCTTTTTGCTGCCACTCGGTTAATGCCGCCGACGTCATATATTGAACCGTTCTTGGCTTTAACAGTTGAACACCGTTGAAGCTGCCTTGATTCATCAGCATCGTCGTGAACTTGGCAGCATCGTCAATCGTGGATGCCAAGCCGGCCCCGCCGGACTCGTATGCCGGATCACGGTCCAGCTGATGGGCGATGCCAAGGTGGCTGTGCGAGTAGAGCTTTAAGCCGCCTTCACCATCATCCTGATAGGTTTTTACAAGACGGTCTCTTTTTTCTTCAGGCAGCCAGAATCCGGTATCCTTCATGCCCAGCGGCTCGAATATTTCCTTTTTCAAAAATTGTCCGTACCGCATACCGCTCACCGCTTCTACAATCGCACCAAGCACATCGGCCGACGTTCCGTACTGCCAGTACGAGCCCGGCTCGAACGAAAGCGGGATCTGGCCCAGGCGGTTCGCGAACTCCAGTGTGCTCATCGGGTTATCACCGTTCAACCGGCTGCCCAGCTCCTGGAACAATGCATCCGTTTGCTGCCCGCCTTGGTTGGTTCCGCCGTATACTAATCCTGATGTCATATTCAATAAATCGTGAATGTTGACTTCGCGGCCGGCCGGAACCAGTTCGCCGTTTTTTTCAACCGGCTGGTTTTTGAAACCCGGAATGTAACGGCTTACAGGATCGAACAGATCGATAGCCCCACGCTCCAACAGCATCATGATGGAGGTGGAAGTCACCGGCTTCGTCATCGAATATAACCGGAAAATCGAATCCCTCGCCATAGGACGTCCCGACTCAAGGTCGGCTAATCCGTCTTCATGGTAAAAAACTTCGTTCCCGTCCTTCAGCACCATGAAATTCGCGCCGGCGATCTCCTGGTTGTCAATACTTGCTTTCAGCGTATTTTTCAATAGGTTGGTGATGTTTGACTCCAGCATGCTCCTTATGACTCCTTCTCGAATAAGTTCACTGCAACAATTGCGGATATAAACAATGCGCTATGAAAATATTAAGCGCTTTTGGCGCGGTTGTATAGTGCCGAGTCCAAGCAATCGTTAAAGAGAACCCGATTTCCGATTCGGATAAAGTCCAAGGTATGAAAACAAGGTTAGGCGCTCATGTTATGGATGGAGGTGAGCGTCATGACTGGAAGAAACAACAAGCCGAAAAACGACGGCCCTGCATCTTCGCCAGAACGGCTGGATCAGTTCGGAGAGAAGCTGGCTGAAACCGGGGGAAATCAACCGATGAATCCAGGCAAAAAGAGTGGAAAGAACTGCTGAGTGAAGTAGTACCGCAAAAAAACGGCTTCCGTAAACCGGAGCCGTTTTTTCTTTCCTGCATTTCGACTCACTAAATACATGACATCAGAGGTGACATGATTTTCGGGAAATGCAAAGGTTTCTATACAGGGCGCCTATAAGGCAGGTGCCGTTGCCAGGTCAATTGCCCCGACATAGGAATAAGCAGATGAGTACAGCTTACTCCATGATCGAGGATGGTGGACATATAATGACACAAAAGCGGAATACAGCCTGCACCCCATTGACCGGAAGAATCGTGGTGCCTGGCAATCCGTCTTATAATACGGCCAGAATGGAATACAATCGGCGCTTTTCCAAGTTCCCACGGATCATCGTATTTTGCCAACGAACGCAGGATGTTATCAACGCAGTGAAATGGGCTCGTGAGCGAGGCGTACGGTTTAGAGTCCGCAGCGGGAGGCACAGCTATGAAGGATTTTCGTCTGTTAATGGCGGGTTAATTATCGATGTAAGCGAAATGAATAGCGTGAAGGTGGATCGCAAAAACATGGTGGCCCGCATACAAACAGGCAATCCGCTTGCCCGTGTATACAGAAA
>NZ_PCZT01000009.1:96636-128897 GCF_002968895.1 Paenibacillus sp. AR247
CAGGACGGCGCGGGCGAAGCCGATCATCGCAACGAGAGAACATTCCGATCTGCTCTGGGCAGTCACGAGGGGCGGGGAGGGAACTTTGGGATTGCTACCGAATATACGTTTCGGGTAAGGCCCATCCAGAACGTCTCCATCTACAGCATCACCTGGAAATGGCGCGATCTGGAGAAGGTATTTCCGGCTTGGCAGCGCTGGGCTCCTGCGGTTACGAACCGCTTAACTTCAACCATCGAGGTCGCCGCGAAACAGGTGGGGACCATTGTGTCTACCGGACAGCTGCTGGGTAGCGCGGAAGAACTGCGGCGATTAATCCAACCTTTGCTGCAAACAGGAACCCCGGTAAAAGTGATGGTAAGGACAGTACCTTTTATCGAAGCGACCCAATTTTTTGCACAAGGGGATCTCAACCTGGAGCCGAAGTTTAAAATTACCGGAGCATTCGGGTTTAAGCCGCTGCCTCGCGAAGGCGTGCGAGTGATTCGTGATTTTCTGTCCCATGCGCCCAATCAGCATGCTACTGTGTGGTGTCAAAGCTTAGGCGGGGCAGGAAGTGCGGTAAGCCGGATATCCCCAACTGCGACGGCCTATCCACATCGGAAGGCAGAGACGGTCTATGAGCTGTCGGCAAGATGGAGGAGCGACAGCGAGCAGCAGCGGAATATCCAGTGGGTGACAAGGTTCCGCAAAGCGTTACGTCCCTTTGTCAAAGGGGATTATGTAAACTTCCCCGATCTGCAAATCAAAAACTGGCCCAAGGCGTATTATGGAGTGAATGTTAACAGACTGAAGCGGGTCAAGCGGAAATATGACCCCCATAATGTATTCCGTTTTGCCCAAAGTATCCCG
Source organism: Paenibacillus sp. AR247 (assembly GCF_002968895.1). NCBI lineage: Bacteria > Bacillati > Bacillota > Bacilli > Caryophanales > Paenibacillaceae > Paenibacillus > Paenibacillus sp. AR247. Next base: position 97,489 of record NZ_PCZT01000009.1, read on the forward strand.
GTGGGGAAGAAGTCCCGCGGTCAAACTGAACATACTCGCTAATTTTGAAACTAATAAAGATCGCCCCCCATCGTGAGAGGAGCGATCTTTTGATTTGTTGATCCGGATGCGCAAGGAGCGGTTCTACCACTCGGCTACGCTTCCGTCCTTGTGGCGCCACAGCGGATTTTGCCATTGATGGCCTATTTTTGCCATTTCGCGCACCTTTTCTTCGTTGATCTCGATCCCTAAGCCAGGACCGTCCGGGATTTTAACGTAACCGTTTTCATAATGGAAAACAGCGGGATCGATCAAATAATCAAGCAGATCATTTCCTTGATTGTAGTGGATGCCTAGGCTCTGCTCCTGGATGAAGGCATTGTGGGCGGTGGCATCGACCTGTAAGCAGGCGGCCAGTGCAATCGGACCTAACGGACAATGCGGAGCAGCCGCGATATCGTAGGCTTCCGCCATGCTGATGATTTTCTTGCATTCCGTGATCCCGCCGGCATGGGATAAATCAGGCTGAATGATATCCACGTAACCGCCGGACAGCAGATGCTTAAAATCCCATCTTGAGAACATCCGCTCTCCCGTCGCAATCGGTGTGGAGGTTAACGAGGCGATCTCTTTTAATGCTTCATTATTTTCAGGTAACACTGGTTCCTCTAAAAACATAGGTCGAAACACTTCGAGCTCTTTAGCCAGTACTTTTGCCATGGGCTTATGTACGCGGCCGTGAAAATCGATGCCGATTCCGATGTGGTTACCAACAGCGGTACGAATCGCCGCTACGTTTTCTAACACTTTCTCAACCTTGTCAAAGGAATCGATGTATTGTAACTCTTCGGTTGCATTCATTTTAACGGCTTGAAAACCTTTTTTCACACACTCCAGCGCCATTTGTGCCGTTTCACTTGGGCGATCCCCGCCGATCCAGGAATACACTTTCATCGAGTCCCGGCAAGCGCCGCCGATCAGCTGATATACAGGTGCATTATAGTACTTTCCTTTAATATCCCAAAGAGCCTGGTCTATGCCGGCAATTGCACTCATCAGGATCGGGCCGCCGCGGTAGAATCCAGCTCGGTACATCACATTCCAATGATCTTCAATGCGCAAAGGATCCTTACCGATTAAATAAGTCATCATCTCCTCGACCGCCGTTTTTACCGTTGCGGCTTTCCCTTCAATAACAGGCTCTCCCCAACCCACAATGCCCTCATCCGTTTCGACTTTTAAAAATAACCAGCGTGGTGGTACAAGGAATAATTCATAACCTGTAATTTTCATTCGTAACCCACCTTATTCATATTTTTAATGAGCCGCAGTAACGATTGCTCTACTTAATCAGATCATCTCACCTCGCATCCGTCATGTCATTCCTGGAGAGTCGAAAACTACAATTTACGCTGTGATGAACTTGGCTGTATACCAAGAGTATACTAAAAAGTCCGCAAAAAGCGTCTTTTTTTAATCAATCATTCGAACAAGAGGGAGCGCACTTGTAGACTCACGCCCCTGACTATGGTGAAAAAACTTCTACCTGCTTAATGCCCTCGCTGATATAAGCTGCGCGGTACTCTTTTGGCGGCGTTCCCGTTAACTGCTTGAACAGCTTAGAGAAATAATGAACCGACGAGAAGCCGTATTTCTCGGAAATTTCCGTGATGCTCAAATGGGAGAACCGCAGATCATCCTTGGCACGGTTAATCCGGAAATGGTTCATATATTGCGTGGGTGATAAGCCGGTGGCCTGATGAAATTTTTCAAAAAATAGCCGCGGCTCATGTGAAGCTCCCGAAAATACACTTCCAGCGGCTTCACGCTGCCGGTCATCAGATCCTGATCCAGCCGTTCTAAAAGATGAAGCATTCGCGGATCGGGGATATTGTTCTCCTTGAGGGCGAAGGTGAGGAAGTACTCCATGAACTGCTGGAAATTGGATTGAATCTTGAGACCGCGATAATAGGTTCGCTCGTTTATGTATTCATTGTTATTAAAAAAAGTCTCAAACCCATCCATCCAGATCCGCAGCTTGCCCACCGTCATCAATTCGGGAATCGGCACAGGGAACGCAGGCCCAATGAGCGACGGCTGCAGTTGAGAAAGGTCGAAACAGATCATGTTGGGCGTCGAGAAGGCTTCTCTGCGATCGATAAACGTCCAATCAAAATAGCAGCAATAATGAACCATTGGCTCTTCCCAATCTGCATACCAATCATGAAGCAAGCCGGGAGGCATATACACAAGAGAACCGGGAACGACCGGGTGGTCTTCTCCCCGAAACCGAATGATGCCCTTACCCTCGCTGATCAGATAGAGCGATGAAGCGTAGCAAGTACGCGATAGGCTGTTCTGGCCTCTGGAAAATGGATATAGGCAGGCATGGTAGACGTAAGGATGAAGATTGGCAAAATCCATTACAGACCATCTCCTTTACTCCGAAAATAGGCATGACGATTGTATAAAAGATATACGTTTCTGTAAATACGCAGACCACAGAACTTGATACAATTTTTAAGAGATTTATCATTTAACCCTGAAGATGAAGGATGACGAATGCATAAAGTCTTAGGAGCGTGACAGGAATGGCGAAAATCAAAGAAATATTGTGTTTGCACCATAGTCACCTGGATATCGGCTACACGCATCCCCAGCCGTTACTGCTGGAGCTGCAGAAAGACTATATTGATGAAGCAATCCGGCTGTGTCTTCAATCGGAGCATGAGCCAGAGGACTCAAAATTCCGTTGGACCTGCGAGGCCACGTATCCCGTGATGCAATGGCTGGAGACAGCCGCCTCTGAGCAAATTTCCGATTTCCGCAGATTGCTGCACAATGGACAGATCAGTATTGCTGCACTTCCGATGCATACGACGCCGCTTGTACATACGGATCAGCTTGCACGAATGCTCCAGCCGGTTCGCGAGCTGCGGGAGCGATTTGGCGTTTCCATCAAAACGGCGATAAATCATGACGTCAACGGGCAGCCATGGCCGCTCAGCCAGGTTTTGCTCGATGCGGGAATCGAGTTTTATATCACAGGGATTAACGTGCATTTCGGGGGTATACCGCTGCCACGTCCTGCCGTGTTTAACTGGACAACCCCCGATAATCGGCAGCTGCTGACGTTCTTGGGCGAGCATTATTCTCTGTTCAGCCAGTTTTTCCACACGAGTCAGGATGATACCCAGCTGATGGCGCAAGGGATTAGGGACTATATCGACCGTTTGGAAGGAGAGGGCTATCCATACGATTTCGTGTACTTAACGGCTACCAATCCGCCGCTGTATGACAATAACTGCCCGGACCCGAACCTGCTGTCGCTGATCCGCCGATACAATGCAGAAGGACATGACCAGAAGGTGATTTTTGCGACCCCGGAGATGCTTCTGGAGCGGGTTCGCCGGATGCCGAAAGAACAAATCCAGACTCATTCGGGCGATTGGACGGACTACTGGAATTTCGGCGCGGGAAGTTCCGCGAAGGAAACCAAGATCGTTCGCCAAACGAAGCAAAACCTGAAGAAGGCTGATTTTCTTGAAGCGATCCAAGGGACGCCAAACCTGCAGTACTCGAAAGCGAAAACCGAGGCATTGGAGCAGGCGTTGCTGTATGATGAGCATACCTGGGGTTCATGGGGCTCGGTCAACCTCCCTGACCATCCGCTTTCGATTTCGATGCAGCTGCACAAGAGGGTGACGGCGTACAAATCAGCTGACCTGTCTGCTTACGTGTATGCCAAACAAATGGAAGCGATTGCAGCGAACCCGCTACAATCCCATGAGCCTGGCGGCGTCATGCTGGTCAACACCTCAAGTGAAACGCAGCATGCGGAGGTCAAGGTACCTGAATACTACCTCGGCAGCGGTCGTCATTTAGCCGCTTCGCGTGTCATGGACTTCTTGCCGTACATGCAGGAGAATCAGAGCTATAAATCGTATGGAACGGTAGAGATGGCACCATTTTCGTGGAAAAAGATCCCGTTTGCCCAGCTAGAAGCCCGGATGGCCGCCTCGTCCAACCGCATTTCGGTCACGGAAGGGATGATCGAAACGCCATTTTACCGGATGACATACAACCCTGTCAGCGGAAGAATTGTGCAGTTATTCGATAAGATACATGAGTGGCCTATGCTCGACGAAAAGAGCCCATGGACGTTATTTGAGCTTGTTCAGGAGACGATCGACGGGCGCCACAATCAAGAGCATCGAAGCACCTTGTTCCCGCGGGATGTCGACAAAGGGAATCGCAGCATATCCGTCTGGAATCATGAATGGAAAGCAAAGCGTGTCGGTGCCGACCGGCTGCAAGCTTATTCGGTCGAACAAACCAGTGATTCGGTAACGTATGTCATGCAGCTTGAAGCACCTGGGGTTTCCCGGCTGGAACAGCGGATTACTTTTTCTGCCATCCATCCCCGAATCTGTCTTTCCGCGTCCATGAATAAATCGGATATAAGGACGCCCGAATCGATTTATTTCGCCTTTCCGCTGCGGATGGATCAAGGCTGGCGCTCCCATTATGATACAGCCGGTTTGTTAGTCGAACTAGACAGGGAGCAGCTTGGCACCGCTTGCCGGGATTGGGTGACGGTTGACCAAACGGTATCCATCTATGATCAGCAGAAGGGGATCACCTTAGCTTGTCCCGATGCGCCGCTCATTCAAATCGGTGATTTTCATTTCGGCAAGGAGAGTAAGCAGATCGACCGCCAGGAAAATCCGCTGCTGCTTGCATGGGCCATGAACAATTATTGGGATACTAACTTCTGGGCCAGTCAACCTGGAGAGATCGTTTTGCGTTATGAGCTAAGTCCGTTCGGGCAATTTGATCCCGTTGAGGCATATCGTGCGGGCATAGCTGCAGCGGATCCTATAGCCAGAAATGCGGCGGTGATGTGTGATAGGGAGGAAGAAGGGCAGTGGTTTAGCCAGTCAAGCGGTACAGTCGTCCTGCTATACGTGAAACCGGCTGTGGATGGAAATGGGTTTATTCTGACCCTGCGAAATGCCGGAACCGAGCCGTCCGAGTACATCTTTAGCGTAATGGATAAAGAAGTCGAAGCTGCCTGCTTGGTCAATCCGCTGGAGGAAGTAGTTCGCCAGATCCCTAGCAGTGGTAAAGATGTACAATTGATCATGCAGCCAGGGGAATTAGCCTATTTGAAAATTATCCTTAAGTAAGTCTATACAAGGCTTTATCTTAAAAGAGAACGTTAAACCAAAAAGCCTTAACCCTTGTGACAGGGTTAAGGCTTTGCTTAAGAGATCAGAAAGTATAAGTTTCGGAGCTTCTGCTTCCTGATCTCGCAAGAAAAACTTCCTCTAGACGCGGTCTGTCTTCTGTGAAGGTACGTCGATAGACGTTTTTCTTATTCATCAAGCAAGTCTCATCTTGAAATCCTGATAGCCGAACTGGCGCACGACGCGGCAGCTGCCGTCTTTCTCCTGCACGGCGATGGCCGGCAGCGGCATGCCGTTGAAGGTATTCGTTTTGACCATGGAGTAGATCGCCATGTCTTCGAATACTAATCTGTCGCCGCTCTGAAGCGGCTGATCGAAGGAGTAGTCTCCGATGACGTCGCCCGTAAGGCAGGTCGGACCGCCGAGCCGATAGGTGTACGGCTTCTCGCCGGCTTCGCCTGAACCGATCAGCGGCGGACGGTATGGCATTTCCAGCACATCCGGCATATGGCAGGTAGCTGAGGTGTCAACGATGGCGATCTCGATGCCGTTACGATGGATATCCAGCACGGAAGTGACCATATAGCCCGCATTCAGCGCGATGGCTTCTCCGGGTTCGAGGTAGACTTCCAAGCCGTATTTGGATTGCATTCGAGTAATACAAGCCTCGAGTCTCGGAATATCGTAGTCGTCTCTCGTGATATGGTGGCCGCCGCCGAAATTGATCCATTCCATTTGCGGCAGCCATTGTCCGAACTTATCTTCGACGGCATTCAGCGTGGTTTCCAAATCGTCGGAATTCTGTTGGCACAGCGTATGGAAGTGCAGTCCCGTAACGCCGTCCAGCAGTTCCGGCTGGAAATCCTCCCGCTTCACGCCGAATCTTGACCCCGGCGAACAGGGATCGTAGATTTCATGTCCCACTTGCGTCGAGCATTCCGGATTGATGCGAAGGCCGACTTTTCTGCCGGCTGCAAGAGCTTTATCCTTATATTTTGCCAGCTGGGAGAACGAGTTGAAGATGATATGGTCGCAAATGGAAACAATTTCGTCGATCTCATCTTCACGGTAAGCGGGGGCAAAGACATGATTCTCTTTGCCCATTTCCTCATGGCCCAGCCGTGCCTCGAATAATCCGCTGGCGGTCGTACCGCTTAAGTATTTTCCGATAAGCGGGTACATCTCGGTCATGGAAAAAGCCTTTTGCGCAAGCACGATCTTGGCTCCCGTACGCTGCATGACACCGTTCAGAATGTTCAGGTTTTTCTCAATGAGTTCTTCACTGACTACAAAACAGGGTGTAGGTAACTCCTCGAACCGCATCTTAACGAACAAGCTCCGGCTCTCTTGCTTCTTCAGGCAAGGCGTCAACCAGCACCGGGTTAAAGTCTTCTACCCAAGGAAGTCCCCATTTGTTCAGCTCTTCCATGAATGGATCCGGATCGAACTCTTCGACGTTGTATACGCCCGGTTTGTTCCATTTGCCGGTGAGGACCATCGCTGCGCCGATCATGGCAGGAACGCCAGTTGTATAAGAGATCGCTTGGGAGCCCACTTCTTTATAGCACTCCTGGTGGTCGCAAACATTGTAGACATAGTACGTTTTATCTTGGCCGTCTTTTTTCCCTTTGAAGATACAGCCGATGTTGGTTTTGCCCACCGTACGAGGTCCGAGGGAAGCCGGGTCCGGAAGCACGGCCTTCAGGAATTGCAGCGGAATGATTTGTTTTCCTTCGAATTCGATCGGTTCGATGGAGGTCATTCCTACGTTTTCAAGAGCCTTGAGGTGCATCAGGTAGCTTTGGCCGAACGTCATGAAGAAGCGGATGCGCTTCAGTCCAGGGATGTTTTGCGCAAGGGACTCCAGCTCCTCATGGTACAGCAGGTACATATCCTTTTGGCCGACTTCAGCGAAGTTATACTCGCGTTTGATTTCCATCGGTTTCGTTTCGATCCATTCCCCGTTTTCCCAGTAGCGGCCGTTAGCGGACACTTCACGGATGTTGATCTCCGGGTTGAAGTTGGTGGCGAAAGGATAACCGTGATCTCCGCCGTTGCAATCCAGAATGTCGATGTATTCAATTTCGTCGAAATAGTGCTTCAGCGCGTAAGCCGAGAATACGCCGGTAACGCCTGGGTCAAATCCGCTGCCGAGCAAAGCTGTAATTCCAGCTTTTTCGAAGCGCTCGCGGTATTCCCACTGCCATTTATATTCAAATTTCGCCGTATCTTCCGGCTCATAGTTAGCCGTATCCATGTAGTGTGTTTTAGTTGCCAGGCAAGCATCCATGATCGTCAAATCTTGGTAAGGAAGGGCCAGGTTCATAACGATATCCGGCTTCACTTCGTTAATCAGAGCGATCAGCTCATCCACGTTGTTGGCATCGACCTGTGCGGTCGTAATTTTGGTTTTCCACCGTCAAGTTTTGCTTTCAGTTCATCGCATTTGGACTTGGTACGGCTGGCAATGCAGATTTCTTCGAAGACATCGCTGTTTTGAACGCATTTATGAACTGCTACAGATGCTACGCCACCGGCGCCGATGATTAGTGCTTTTCCCATTTTTCAATCAATCTCCTCATCCAATTCAATTTTTTCTGTAAAAACGGCAACAAAAAAGCAAGCGAAACACGCACCATGCGCATCACACTTGCTTGATATAGTCAAATAATAAGAAATTCCAATAAGCATGACCGGACAAACCCCTAGTGTGCTTATCATTCAGCCATAAAACGCTAACGTTTCATGGAAGGGAGAAATTCCAATAAGCATGACCGGACAAACCCCTAGTGTGCTTATCATTCAGCCATAAAACGCTAACGTTTCATGGAAGGGCTCTTAATATTCAAATATACTTTGTTAGGATCAGAGTCTATATAGCAAATAATTACTTTTACCACTCTTATTGACCGTTTCACAAGTTGTGTGCGTCAGCACTGGTTATAAAGTTACCAACTTATAAAATTTGAGCTTTTAACTCAATCAATAAGGCAACGAAAGTTGCCAGTCGGCATTTGACCCGGCTGTCCGTATGGCCTTAACTTCCCGAGAGGAAGTGGTCAAAGTTTATCTGCTTGGAAAGATCCTAATATATCCGAATATTTCGCTTTCCAAAATTTACGCTTCTTCATAATAGCAGGATAGGCAATATTGAGCAAGAGGAAATTTAAAACAAATGCAATCAGAACCATTTTTATACGTAAGAAGTGTTATTATTGTGATGCCTATGCAAATTTTATAAGGTGCACAGATGAGACATCCTGTGGCATCAAATGACGTTCCCTGGATCGGAGGCAGCAATGTGGAACCTGCTTATCTGCTGAAATACGAGTATTTAAAAAGCGTCCCGGTAACGGCAGGGAATTTTCAATCCCACGATCACTATGAGATTTTTTATTTCCATGAAGGCAAAGGGCAGTATTTGATCGGCGACAAAATTCATGTTCTCAAACCAGGTACACTCATCGTGATGCATGGTTTGACTCTTCATATGCCTAAGAGCTTTGAAGGACATCCCTATGTACGGACGCTTTTGAATTTTGATCCCGGTTACTTCCGTGCTGCATCCGAGCATGTATTCTCGATCAATCCCCTGCAGCCTTTCGAAAGACTTCGGAACTACAAAGTTCAGCTCAGCATGGAGGAGCAAGACGAATTCGAAGAAATGCTGCGTAAATTGAACTGCTTATATTCCGCACCGGATGCCGTCTCCCATGAGCGGTTTCGGGTCTTGTGTCTGGATGCGCTTTTTTTCATTTGCCAAGTGCTGATGAAGCCGGTGAAAGAAGAAGCCGGTTTCCCGTCCGAAAAAGAGCAGCACGTTCAGAACGCGTTATCCTATATCGAACAACATTATATGACCGATATTCGTCTCGACCAATTGCAAGAGAACCTGCATATCAACAAGTATTATTTGGTGCGCATTTTTCAAGAAGTGACGGGGATGACGATATTTCATTACATTTACAGAAGACGGATCAATCAGGCCAAAATCCTGTTTCTGCTCGACCCGGAGAAATCGGTGACGGATATTTGTTATGAAACGGGCTTTAAAAATCATTCCCATTTCAGCAAGGTGTTCAAGCAATGGGAGGGTAAAACACCGACGCAGTACAGACGCTTGGTAAAAAGTCAATTTTAGAACATTTAGGATACCAACCTGGTCAACCGGAAAGTACCTTCAACTTCTCGCCGCCTGCTACACTAATCCATATCGACAGTTAAGCCTAGTCGCTGCGAATTTAAGGAGAGGTGATGCGAGAGTGCTGGTACTAACCGGATTTGCCGATGAAATTTCCGATCGTTTGGAGGAACAGCTCGACGTGCTCGTGTCCGAGGGCATTTCCTATTTGGAGCTCCGGAGCGTGTATGGTAAAAATGTACTGGAATTGACCGATGAAGAACTGGTCCGATTGAAATCTGCACTAAGCAAAAAAAGTATTCGCGTGTCCTCCATTGGCTCGCCAATCGGTAAATACCCGATTCAAGACCCCTTTGCCCCCGAACTTGCGAAATTGAAGCGCGCATCGGATATCGCCAAACAATTGGATGCCCGCTATATCCGCGTATTTTCTTATTACATCCCTGACAATGAAGAACCCGAGAACTACCGCGGCGAAGTGCTCTCCCGTATGAAGATGCTGACCGGAATAGCTGAGGAGGAACATATTACGCTGCTGATGGAAAATGACAGCGGCGTTTACGGAGATACCCATGAGCGCTGCTTGAGCATTCTGCAGCATTGTGACTCTCCTTGCCTGAGACTTGCCTTTGATCCCGGCAATTTTGTCATGAACCGGGTGATGCCGATGAGTGAGGCGTATCCGCAGCTGTCAACTTACCTCGAATATGTACATATCAAGGATGCGGACCAACAGTCGCGCATGTTTGTCCCGGCAGGCGAAGGAGACGGCGAGTTTTCAGCGTTTGTTAAAGCACTGAAGGAGAGAAACTTTTCCGGATTTTTATCCATCGAGCCTCATCTGCACCGTGCATTCCCGGAACAAGAAGGACCCGAGCGATTTAAAATAGCGGCACAAGCCTTAAAAAGGCTGCTGTTAAATGAAGGCTTGGCTTGGTCGTAATCGAAACGAATACACTATGGAGAGGGGAACTACGCATGAGCATGCAGAAGGTGAAGCTCGGATTGGTCGGTTTAGGAAACATCGGAAGAACTCATATCCATAATATAAAGTCGATGGAGCAAATTGAGCTTGTAGGCGTGTGTGATACGGTTCAAGAGCGGGCGGACAGGTTTGCTGCCGAATGCAGCACAAAGGCATATTACAGCCATTTGGAGCTGTTCGAGCAATCCGGGCTCGAGGCGGTCATTATAGCGGTGCCGCATTACAGCCACCCGGCCATTGCAAGTGATGCGTTCGAACGCGGAATCCATGTGCTCTGCGAGAAGCCATTGGCCGTTCATGTCAATGACGCCAAGCTTACCATCGATGCTTATGCCGAAGCCAAGGAGAAGTTTCCGGATCTGGTATTCGGCATGATGTTCCAGGAACGGACGCTTCCCTATTTAAAAAAATCAAGGAAGTGGTTGGCAGCGGTGAACTGGGGCAGCTGACGAGAGCCACTTGGATCAATACCGCTTGGTTCCGTTCACAGTCCTATTACGACAGCGGTGATTGGCGGGCGACCTGGGCGGGGGAGGGAGGCGGCATCCTGACCAATCAATGCCCGCATAATCTCGATTTCTATCAATGGGTTTTCGGGATTCCGGCAAGAATCAGCGGACATGCCCATATCGGCAAGTACCACCATATTGAAGTGGAAGACGAAGTCACCGCTTATTTCGAGCATGATAACGGCATGATCGGGCATTTTATCGTGACGACTGCAGAATCACCGGGCGTGAACCGTCTGGAGATCGTTGGGGAGAACGGAAGACTTCTGTACGAAAATCATAAGCTTCGGATCTACCGCAATCATATTTCCATGCTGAAGCATCTGCGCGAAACGCAGGACGGGTTCGGGAACGTGGAGTATGAAGAAGAGGAAATCGAGGTTGATACAAACGTGGAATCAGGGCATAAGGTGGTCACAGAAAAGTTCATTCAAAAAATAAGCTCAGGGAAAGGCGAGCTGATTGCGGATGGAACGGAAGGGATCCGGTCGGTCACCATCGCCAACGGAATCATGCTCTCATCGTTCACTAAGCAAATGGTAGCCGTGCCATTTGACGCGGATCAATACGAGGAGCTGCTTCGAGAGCTGATTTCGACTTCCAAGTTTCAAAAGTCCGCCTCCAAAGAGCTGAAAACGGATATGACGCAGTCATTTTCCAAATAAGCGAACCTTTTGCAGGACGAGACTGGTATGCGTTAAAAACAGTAGCAGTCGACGCAGCGGTTTGAGGCAATTCCTTGACAACGATATGTTCATGTCCGGCAGCGCTGGGCATGAACATATTTTGCTGAAAAGGACCACCGGCATAAAGTTACTGTACCGTTTTCTTCTTGAAAATTTCATGCAGTCCAAGCATTGCCGCCCCCAAGGCAGACCCGTACTCTTTCCAGTGGAAAACGACGATCGGCGTGTCTCCATAGGGGGAGTGATCAGCTTCGTGAATCGCATGTACGAGACGGTTGAAAAACGCCGCATTGTCAGTAATCCAGCCGCCCAGAATCATTTTTTGCGGGTTGAGCATTTCCAGCATTTTTCCGCAATAATCGGCAATATCATGGATGATGAGCTCTCCTTGGTCACTGAAGGGCTGGACGCCGGCGAGAACCAGGTCCATAAAGGCATGAACCGTTGCTTCCGGCGACATGGATCCGAACTCTTCCGGATGGTTCGTGCGAAGTCTTTCCGCAAGGATGGGCGTGCAATACGGAGAGAGGTGAGTGGTTCGTCCGGCCGCTCCGCTGGAGCCGTGATAAATCTCCCCGTTCAGGACCAGTCCAGCTCCTGTGCCTTGGCCGATCAGCAGAAAAATAATGGTATGCTCATTTTTGGCGGCTCCGCTGAATCGTTCGGCAAATCCGGCGGCGTCCAAATCATTAGCCAGCAGTACCGGAATCGAGAGTTCTTGCTCCAGCACTTGACGCATAGGGAACTGTTCCAGCTGCAAATATTTAGAAGAGATGACGATGCTTTGCGTCTCATCTAGTCTCCCCGGCAGGGAAATGCCGATGCGTCTGATGAGCTCACGGGGAATCCGCTGCTTATGGATGAATTGCTGCAGCTGTTTCACCAGCGAAGTTCGAATTTCGTCCTGGCCGCGCACCGATTCCAGGCTTTGGCTGGCCACCAGCTGACCGTTTAGGTCGAGCAGCACGCAATGCGCCGGTGAACTCGAAATATCCACGCCAATAACATATCCGCCGTCAGCGCGAATATTCAGCAGGGTCATTTTTCGACCAACACCTTTACCGGCCATACCGGTCTCATGCACGAGCTGTTCGCGGATGAGCTCCTCGATCAGCACGGAAACGGTCGTCGGGCTCAGCTTGGTTTTTCGCGATAATTCGACACGGGATATCGGTCCATGCTCAAAAATCATATGCAGCAGTGTCGAAACGTTGATCTCCCGCAGCATCTGCTGGTTTCCTACTTTATTCGTCATCGCATTCTCCTACTTTCGGAAGTTATGATTGGCCGAGTCCCCGTCAGGACAGGAGTGCTGACCCTGGCGGCTAGGCTGAAAGAGGGTATAGGAACGGGAGTGTAGCCTATTCTTGTGTCAATGCGATTATAGAAAAATGCCCATTGTGCTGTCAACGAGTCCCAGTCAAGGCGGGCAGAGGAAGGGATAGCAAATAAAATAAAAAACACATTGACAGGGCCGTAAAGGCCTCCCTATAATGATCACAAACGAGCCACACTGATAAGTATTTGTTTCGTTAATTAATTTGTCCGGTGGAAAAATTAATTACAATGGGAGGATGATGCCGAGTTCAATCTTTGAGAATCCCGCTAGGCGTGCAGCAGTCATTTATTCCGAGGAGGGGAATTACTATGACATCCTGGTTGGACCGCACAGTTCTCAAAAAGGCCAAAAAATACAAAATCCTGTACCTGATGATTCTCCCCGGTATTGTCTACTTGCTCATCAATAACTACATTCCCATGTTTGGCATCATCATCGCTTTTAAGGAAATCGACTTCTCCAAAGGGGTCTTCGGCGGGGATTGGATTGGTTTTCGAAACTTCGAGTATCTCTTCAAGACGTCCGAAGCCTACATCATCACCCGGAACACCATCCTCTACAACGTTGTATTCATCATACTCAATCTTGTCTTCGCCGTTGCGATGGCCATATTGCTGGCCGAAGTGAAACAGCGGTTTTTAAAGCGCTTTTACCAAAGTGCCATTTTGCTGCCTTACCTTATCTCAACGGTCATTGTCGGTTACCTGGTATTTTCGTTATTTAGCATGGAAACTGGCTTCATGAACAAATCGGTCCTTCCTTTTCTCGGACTGGATCCCGTCATGTGGTATACGGAACCGAAATACTGGCCGGTCATCCTCACCATCGTCAAGCTGTGGCACAGCGTCGGCTATTTGTGCATCATTTACTTTGCCGCCATCGTTGGCATCGACCAAGAGTATTATGAAGCCGCCACATTGGATGGGGCAGGGAAGTTCAAGCAAATTTTCCACATCACCCTGCCGTCCCTTACCCCCGTCATCACCATCATGACTTTAATGCAGATCGGGCGGATTTTCTACGCGGATTTCGGTCTGTTCTACCAAGTGACGCTTGACTCCGGGCCGCTGCTGCCAACAACCAATGTGCTGGATACATACGTATATCGGGCGCTGCTCAAAAGCGGGGACATCGGAATGGCTTCCGCCGCAGGCTTCTACCAATCCGTGATTGGCTTCGCGCTGATCCTTATTTCCAATTTTGTTGTGAAGAAGATAAACCCCGACAACTCATTGTTCTAATAAGGAGGCGAAGTCCTTGAGAAGAACACGGATTGAACAAGTCGTTATCCATTTCATATTTTGGTTGATTGTCGCGTTTTGCCTGGTGCCGTTTCTGCTGCTTATTACGGCCTCGTTCACCGACGAGGATGCGATCATACGGGAAGGGTACTCGTTTTTTCCCAGTGAATGGAGCCTGGATAGTTATGTATTCATTTTTCAAAAATCGGGGGAGATCCTGAATTCTTACGGCATCTCCGTCGTTGTGACTATTTTAGGTACACTGGCCAGTCTGGTCCTGATGACTTTGCTCGCTTATCCGCTGTCGAAGAAGGATTTACCGCTGCGCAATTTCTTTTCATTTATCGTATTCTTCACGATGCTCTTCAACGGAGGACTGGTTCCGACCTATTTAATCTACTCGAATGTTTTTCATATAACCAATACCTTGCTTGCGCTGATCGTCCCGGGTCTTCTGGTCAGTGCCTTCTATGTTATTTTGCTGCGGACGTTTTTTACCGTATCGGTTCCGGAAGCGGTACTCGAGTCGGCGAACATGGATGGAGCGGGGGAATTTCGCATATTCGTGCAAATGGCGCTGCCGCTGTCTCTTCCCGTGCTTGCAACGGTCGGACTATTTCAGGTGATTAATTATTGGAACGATTGGTTTAACGGACTCATTTACATTTCAGACTCCAGGCTGTACAGCATACAGGTGCTTCTGAATACCATTTTGCTGAACGTACAATATTTGCTGGATAATGTAGACTATTCTTCAAGGGTGGACGGCAGTTCCATCCCGACCCAGGGCGTACGCCTGGCTATTGCCGTGATCGGCGCGCTCCCGATTGTGTTAACGTATCCGTTCTTTCAGAGATTTTTCGTTAAAGGACTGACCGTCGGGGCGGTTAAAGGATGATTTCCCTGCAGCATGTTAAGGAGGTGATGAAGAGCTGCCAGAGGTTGCAGGACGTGGTTACAAAAAAACCAATCAGGGAGGCTAATCCATGAAAATCAGCATTGGCGGTTTTTTCTTTTTCAATATGATCCGGGAAGGGAAGATGGATACATTCGGGTACCTGGAATCTTCCAAGTACAGATACCATCTCGACACCGTTGATTTGTGGAACGGGACCTTTGAAGGGGTTAAGGACGACATTTTTTCCTTGCCTGATGAAGCTTATATTCAACGTCTGGCCGAAGCGATACGGGAGAAAGAAATGACGGTTATCAACATCGCAGTGGATGGTGCGCATTTATGGGATGCAGATCCTGACAAGCGCAGCAGGCTTTATGAAAACGCTGTCGCCTACCTATCCATTGCTGAGAAGCTAGGCGCGCGAACCATTCGCATCGATGCGGGAGATAAAAGCTCAGCGCCCGGGACGGAAGAGCAGTTCGAATATGTTGTAAACAAGTTCGAAGCGTTGAGCCGGAGAGCGGCTGACCTTGGACTTATCGTCGGACCTGAAAATCATATGGGAACCTCCAAAGATCCAAAATACTTAAAAAAAGTGGCCGAGGCGGTCAATCATCCGAGCTTTGGCATATTGCTCCATATGGGCCGCTGGGATACGGATGAAGACATTGGCGACACATTGGTCGCGCCGTGGGTCTATCATACGCATTTTGACGGCAAGACGGTAGGATCACCAAAGGGCGAACAAATGGTGAAGGCACTGCTGGATGCCGGCTATGACGGATACTGGGGCATCGAGTACAACGCGCCGGACAATCAATACGCAGAGATGGAATGGGCGATCGCTTCCGTGAAGCGGACGTTGAGCCGTTTAAAATAAAAAACTGAAGGGATGATCGAAATGGGAAGAACCGTTCGCATTGGCATGATTGGAGCAGGTTTGATCGGCAAAGCTCACCTGAGAAATTACGCGAATATGGAGGATGTTCAGATCGTGTCCATCTGCGACATCAATGAACAGGAAGCCCTCAAGGTCGCGCATGAGTTCCATATTCCCGACGTCTATACCGATTTCAGAGAAATGCTGAAGCGCGATGACATTGAAGCCGTTGATGTCTGTCTGCACAACAATTTGCATGCCCCCGTGACGATAGCCGCTTTCGAGGCAGGCAAGGACGTATACTGTGAGAAACCGATCGCCGGGACTTACCGGGACGGACTGACCATGCTTGAAGCGGCAGAAGATTACGGCAAGAAGCTGCATATTCAGCTTGGCACCTTGTATCGAAAAGAGACCAAGGCGGCAAAAGCGCTGATCGACGGGGGCATGCTCGGCAAGCTGTATCATGCCAGGGCTACCGGCCATCGCCGGAGAGGACGCCCTTATATTGACGGATACGGGACCCCGGCTTTTCTAAACAAACAAATCGCCGCCGGCGGGGCGCTGATTGACATGGGGGTTTATCATATCGCGCAAATGCTGTACCTGCTTGGCACACCGAAGGTGGAGCGGATTTCGGGCAAAGGCTACCGGGAGATGGATGTGGATGCCGGGCGTGCCGGGCAGGCGGTCTTTGACGTGGAAGAGCTGGGGCTGGGATTCATAAAATTTGAAGGCGGCGCGACGCTCGATATTATCGAAGCGTGGAGCATTCACCTGGGAAGCATCGAAGGCTGCTCTGTGGTTGGGGATAAAGGGGGCATTAAGCTGCCGGCCTATTCGGATCAGCAAATTTTGGCCCCGTTCAGTTTTCATACGACGATTTGCGATATGGATATCAACGGCAGCGTCAACCTGGATGAGATGGACGGCCGCTGGAATCATTTGAAGCCGAATTATGACGCATACCAGTCCTCGCAGCATCACTGGGTCGCCGCGCTGCAGGGAAGAGTGGAGCTGCTTCCCACGGCCCACATCGCCTCGCAGACGATGCTGATTAGCGAAGGCATTTATTATCCGACCGGCTTGGGCGGGAAGTAAGCAGCGACGAGATCATCGAACAATCCCTGTCGAAAGCGATCCAGCTCTAATGCTGCCTTTAAGGAAGAGGGAGGTCCATCCGGCGGCCGGCCATTCCTCCAGATCGTTGTCGGCACTGAAACGTTTCAACTTTTTCCTGTATGGCACGATTGCGATTTTGACTTCATTCTTTCCTTTATATTTTCAAAACATCGGACTCAGTAAAGTGGAAATCGGCATGATTATGGCCGGTGGGCCCTTCATTTCCATCTTCGCCAATCCATTTTGGGGTTATTGGAGCGACCGGCTGCAGAATGTGAAACGTATTCTTATTTTTCTTCTGACCGGGAATTTGTTAGCGACGATCGTGGTGTTTCAGCTCCGTGAATATGCCGTCATTTTCGCCTTCATGCTGATCTTCTTTTTCTTCAACAGTCCCACGTTCTCGCAGAGCAACAGTCTGATTCTGAATGCCATCGAGAACACGAACTACAAGTTTGGCGCATTTCGCCTATGGGGTTCACTGGGATGGGCGATCATCGCCGCGTTGGCCGGACCGGTTCTCAGCTGGATGGGGCTGGTGAATCTTTGGATGTTGTACGGGATCATGATGCTGATCTCACTGGCATTTACCATCGGACTACCTCAGGGCAGAGTGACTTCCAAGCCGAAGACCGAGAGACAAAGCTATTGGAAAGTGATGCTGTCGAGCAAGCTGTTCTTTATATTCGTTATCCTTGGCATCCTCATTTCGGTTCCGAACTCGATCAACCAAACGTTCGTTACATTGTACATTTCCAACCTGGGAGGCTCCAACGAATTGATTGGCTGGTCGGTGTTCCTGTCGGCGATCTTTGAAATTCCAGTGTTTCTGCTGTTTGACCGATTCCTGAAAAAATCGGCAAGGATGATGCTGGGAGGGCTGGTTATCGTAAGTATCCTGTTCGTGATCCGCTGGTTATTGATGTCAGTTGCCGGCGGACCGCTCCAGGTCATCTTTATCCAAGTGCTGCATTGTATTACGTTCGGTGGCTACTACTATATCGGAACCAGTCTGACCGCACTATTAATACCAGCCGAGTACAGAGCGACCGGGCAGGCCATTTATGCCCTGACGTGGGGTGGAATTTCCGGCATCATCGCGGGTCTGTTCGGCGGTTGGATGTTCGATTATTTGGGTCCCCAAACGATGTATTCGATTTGCGCAATCATATCTGTAGCAGGGGTGGCAGGTTTTACGTTCATGTGGATGAAATACCGCAAGCAGTCCGAGTTGGCGGCATCATGAAGATCGGGATCGGACGAATGCCGCTGTGACGCGGCATTCGTCACCCTTTCTGCTGTACTTCAGCTCCGAGCGTGGAGATTCCATATTGAAGATCCTGGGAGGTCAAAAGCCTATGTGGAAAAAGTCGGTTCATTCCTTGTTGTTCTTTGTACTGGCTGTTACCGTTGTTCTGAGCGGATGTTCAAGCTCCTCTTCTAACGGTAAGAAGGAGCCGTCGTCATCAACGCAAGAAGCGTCTGGTGACGGTAAACTTGCCCCTTATGAAATTACGATCGCTTTTTGGGGACCGGATCAGCGTGATCTTGGTCTTGTGGAGCAGGAAATCAGCAAGATTACGAAAGACAAAATCAATGCAACCGTCAAACTGAAACGCATCGAGGCGGCTGCGTGGACACAGCAAAAAGTGCTGATGTTCTCCGGCAATGAGAAACTCGACCTGGTGTTCACGGGGGAAGACCAATATATTTCGGAAGTCGCGCAAAAAAAGCTGCTGCCCATCGGTGACCTGCTTCAGTCCCATGGCCAAGATATCCTAGACGCCTTCGATCCGGACGTACTGGCAGCGGCAAAAATTGACGGCAAAATATACGGCGTTCCAACGATCCGGGACTTTGCCGCTTATCCGACTATTCTGATGCGAACGGATTGGTTAAAAGAGAGTAATATGGACGTCAGCCAGGTGAAAACAATCGAGGATTTGGAGCCGATTTTTGAAAGCGTTAAAAAGAAGCATCCGGAAGCCAATATGCTGGGTAAAGCGTCAGGAGGAGGTTCCATTGCCTATCCACTGCTGCAGACGACGATTGATCCGCTGGGCGACATGATCGGTGTACTTACCGACCCGAATCAGCTGAAGGTCGTTAATTTGTATGAGAGCGAGGAATATGCGAAGTTCATCGGGGTGATACGTCAATGGTTCCTGGCAGGATACATCCCCAAAGACATTGCAACGACTTCGCAAACCGGCCGGGATTATATCAAGGCAAACATCGGGTTCGCGACACCTAATAAAGGCAAGCCGGGGATCACGACGCAGACGGGAGCATGGGCCGGCAAGGAGCTGACGGAAGTCGCACTCGCGCCGCCCAAAATGAATACGCTGACGATTATGAACGCGATGCTTGCCATTGCGGCCAAATCCAAAAATCCCGAGCGCGCGATGATGTTTCTGAATTTGCTCTACTCGGACAAACAAATCATCAATCTGCTGGATTGGGGGATTGAAGGAAAGCACTATCAAGTGAAGGAAGACGGGACGATTGACTTTCCTAGCGGTGTGGATGCGACGAACAGCGGCTACAACATGAGACAAGGTTGGATGTTCGGGAATCAGCTGCTGTCTTATCCGTGGTCGACGGACAGTCCGGATATATGGAAGCAGATGGAGGCGTTTAACCAAAGTGCGGAGAAGTCTGCAGCGCTCGGATTCACCTATAACTCGGAGCCGGTCAAAACCGAACTGGCCGCGATCCAGAATGTCGTTCAGCAATATTCAAAAGCGCTTGAGACAGGAACTCTGGATCCGGATGTTTACCTGCCGAAATTTAACGCAGCATTAAAATCGGCCGGAATCGATAAAGTAATCGCCGAAAAACAAAGGCAGCTGGATGCGTGGGCTGCAAACAATAAGTGAAGGACCTCTCAGTACCAAGAAAAAATAGTCAGTACGATCCAACCTCGAAATCATCGTGCAATCTGCGCAGGCGGTAAGCGTTCATGGCGGATTCGCGCAGCTCCTCAAGAATGGTGTAATTCGCCCATGCCCCTGCGATCGCGCCGATCCCTGGCAGCATCTGCAGCATTTTCCGAAAATCGATCGCATCGCGATACTCGATCTAGAAAAGTCTCCCAGTCCATCGTCCTGGAATATTCGGTATCAGATAGCCATTGTTCCTTTTCTATATGCCAATTTTTGATGGAATCGAGCAGCATGGCACGGTTATCCGGCCCCGAAAACGTCATTTGAAATACCTTGAGAATAAACACCCGCTCGGAGAAATGTTTCGTGTCATAACCGTAAACATGCGCCAGCTCGAACAAAAATTTCATCTTGATTGCGATGAGAGCCGGAAAGTCTACCATGCCAAGGATGATGCCGCCAGCTCCCGTTCCAGCACCCTCAGCAACCGCAATTTTTTGGTACAGGGCAAACAGGTCTTTTGCTTCTTGATCGGCAGCTTCCAGATCCATCGGACTTTGCACCGGACGCCTAGGGGTGTATTCCGCGCCGAACAGTGCCGTGCGCACGATCGACCGGATGGTGGTCGTGATGACGTTTTGCACCTTTGGGGGAATCAAATGGTTGATCCGGCTGCCAACGGTTTTCGATGCTTTTTCCATCCATCCCGGCGGTTTGAACAGCTTTTGTTCCCAATCGGCAACTTCCCTCTGGACTTTATGTTCGTAATGCATGATCCATCGCTCCTCCAATGTGCTTGCTTTATTCTATTGTAACGAATGACGCTGTGATTCGGACCAGACTGCAGCAGGTTTCTGACCTCGACTTAAGTCCAGCATCGCAATGAGGTTCGTCAGAGACACTACTTTCACGATTCCGCAATCCTGAAGAAACCTTCCCGCGCATGGCGTTATAGGATGAAGGTATGAATGGCGTTAGCCAGAGGAGGAGATCACCATAAACATGATTGAAGATTGGATTCGTGAATTAAAAAGGGAAGCCGAATCGACACGCTTACTTCTTGAAAGGCTGCCGGAGGACAAACTTTCCTGGAGGCCCCACCCGAAGTCGATGTCTCTGGGACAGCTTGCCCTTCATGCTGCGGGAGTTCCCGGGGGGCTGGCTCAATTGCTGGATGAGGCGGTCAGCGAAGCTCCGGTCGTTCCGCTGCCGGAGCCGACCACCCGGAAAGAAGTGCTCGAGGCACTGGAATGGAGCGTGTCTCTTGCCGAGAGCAAGCTTCGGGAATGGGGAGAAGATGGGCTAAGGAATTCCTGGAAGCTCGTCAGCAAGGGAGAGACCATCTTGGAAGCTCCCCGGATCGACATGGCACGTTCGCTGATGTTCAATCACGTTTATCATCACCGGGGGCAGCTGACGGTCTATCTGAGACTGCTCGGAATATCCGTTCCTGGGATGTATGGCCCCACCGCGGATGTACAATAACGGAAATTTTCAGAGAACGACTCCAAGAGGGAAGATGGAGCCGATAACGCTTTGAAAGAAATATTAACTCTTCAGAATGGGTTGTTAAATATCAAAAAAGAACCTGGGTATCTACCCAGGTTCTTTCATATTGCGCAAAAAAAAGACGTGATGATATAATCAGATCACGACTGTTCATGTTATAAAGTCACAAATATCTTATCTTACATTTTAAGCGTAACATGCCAGTTAAACTCTTGTCAAATGTTTTTTTCTCAATCTAATGGTTAGGGAGATGGTCGAATGAGTTCCATGGTTCTTGGGTTTCATGAAATCGAAAAATCGCAGCTTTATCTCGTTGGCGGAAAAGGGCTCCATTTAGGAGAATTATCTAAAGTTGACGGAATCCAGGTCCCCGAAGGATTCTGTATTACAACAGCGGGGTATCAAAAAGCCATCGGACAAAACGAAACGTATCATGCATTACTCCAACAACTAACCATGCTAAACGCAGATGATCGAGACCAAATTGGTGAGATCAGCGGGAAGATTCGGCAGACCATTACGGAAGCAGAAATTCCTTCCGATGTTGTGGGGGCTGTGACTCACTATCTCTCCCGGTTCGGCGAGGAACACGCTTACGCTGTGCGTTCTAGTGCAACCGCCGAAGATTTGCCGCATGCTTCTTTTGCAGGGCAGCAGGATACTTATTTAAATATCATCGGTGTTGATGCCATTCTGCAGCATATCAGCAAATGCTGGGCCTCCTTATTTACCGATCGCGCAGTCATCTACCGTATACAAAATGGATTTGATCACCGTCACATTTATTTATCCGTGATCATTCAAAAGATGGTATTCCCGCAGGCTTCGGGGATATTGTTCACCGCTGATCCAATGAGCGGCAACCGGAAGCAGCTGTCCATTGATGCCAGTTTTGGACTTGGGGAAGCACTGGTCTCCGGCTTGGTATCCGCTGATAATTATAAAGTACAAGGAGGGGAAATCGTCGATAAGAGGATAGCAGCCAAAACTTTGGCAATCTATGGACGAAAAGAAGGCGGAACCGAAACACGCCAAATCGATCCGGCACAGCAAAAGGCTCAAACCCTTACCGATCAACACATTGTGCAGCTGGAACGGATCGGGAGACAGGTCGAAGCTTATTTCGGCCAGCCGCAAGACATCGAATGGTGTTTGGCTGATGATACATTTTATATTGTTCAGAGCCGGCCGATTACAACGCTATACCCAATCCCTGAAGCAAATGATCAGGATAATCACGTCTATCTATCTGTTGGCCATCAACAAATGATGACAGATCCGATCAAACCGTTGGGATTGTCTTTTTACCTGTTAATTACTCCTGCACCTATGCGTACAGCCGGCGGGAGGTTGTTTATTGATATAGCGCCTAGGCTGACTACGACTGTCGGCCGGGAAGCTTTATTAAAAAACTTGGAATCCGATCCGCTTTTCATAGGCGCAATCGAGAACATAATCGAGCGAGACTTTATCAAATTGGTACCGAATGATCAAACAGCACCCATTCCCGCTAAAAGTAATACAGATAAGCCGGCAGCCTTCGAGAACGATCCGGCTATCGTTTCTAGTCGAAACGGATGATCGATCTCGTCCGAAATTTCATCGGGTATCGGGAATACCCTAAATACGGCTGGGTGAGCCGCTACTTCGTTTATAAGCAGGCTTTACTGAAAGAAGCCGAACGACTCGTGCAAGCCGGCGTCATTCATGATATCGAGGATATATACTACCTTACTTTTGAAGAGCTTCACGAAGCCGTTCGCACCAATATGCTGGATGATCGGATCATCAGCAAACGCAAAGACGAGTATAAAGTATATGAAAAACTGAGCCCACCGCGTGTCATCACGTCTGATGGCGAAATGTTTAGAGGTTCGTACAAACGGGGAGATCTCCCGGCGGATGCGATTTTAGGTCTGCCTGTTTCTTCTGGAGTGATAGAAGGAAGAGCTCGTGTCATTTTAAGCATGGAAGATGCAGCTTTGGAAGAAGGAGATATCTTGGTTACCGCATTTACGGATCCAAGCTGGACCCCTTTGTTTGTATCCATCAAAGGTTTGATCACGGAAGTAGGGGGCCTGATGACCCATGGAGCCGTGATCGCGCGTGAATATGGCCTGCCGGCCGTAGTCGGAGTGGATCATGCGACCAAGCTCATCAAAGACGGGCAGCGAATTCGTGTGAATGGAACAGAAGGGTACATTGAAATATTGGAATAGCTACTCGTTTGAGCCTGACCTTCGGAAGCAGACTGCTGCGGCAGTCGGCTTCTTTTTTCTTAAGTAATGTGCGGTCAGTTTGAGTATAAACTGAATCTCTCTTGTACAACCTCCAAGATCTCTTTCGGCATCTCCCTGATCTTGATATCACCACCCAGGAAAAGCAGCCAATTGGTTATTTCGGTCATTTCTTCGGCTTTATCGACATGAATATATGTCCTTAAAATGGCTGTCGTTTGGTAAGGATTCGTATAGGACAGGGATACTTTTATTGGATGGTATTTTCTGAACTGCGCAATCGCTTTTGGACCCAGTTCAATGACCAGATTGGTGATTTCATCCTGCTTACGTAGTTGTTCTTGGATCTTTTTCTTACTTATTCTTTTTTTCAAAGGGTATGGCTCTACATTGGTAAGGTCATCAACAGGAATAATCCTTCTCTTCTCTTCCTTCAAATCAAATCCCTCGATCAGCCAGACGCTTTTCTCACGATAGAGGTGCAGGAGATAAATGGGATAGGACTTGATTTCCATCTCTTCTTGGATGGTGATCCATAAATATTCATCCTTGAGAAGGACTTGGATGAGCTTTTCCAGCATCGGATGGGGGAGGTCCGACAGGTCGAGCAGGTCGGGATTATTGGGGTTGGTTCCTTCAAACAGCAAAATTTGATTCAACAGGACAAGGTCATCCTGCTGGTTTTTCGAAATCAGGCCAAGCAATTTCTCGGCCAGCGATTGGCGGCTCTTCAAATAAGGGAGCTGTTGATTTCTTGTAGCCATGAAGCCAATGAACAAGGCTTTAATTTCGTTATCGGTAAAGCGGACCGTGGGCAGGATCGAGTTGTTCATGACGAAATACCCGCCATCCCTGCCGACTTCTGCAACAAGCGGCATTCCCATCGCTTCGATTTCCCGAATATCCCGGATCGCCGTCGATCGGGAAATGTTAAATTCCCGCATGATTTCGGAAATCGTAAAGTGGGCACGGTTGTTGATATACCGCATGATAGTATTAATACGTTCAACTTTTTTCATAGGAGTCTCCTAAACAGTATCACTTTTTGACATGATTCAAGGTTATTATAAACCTATCAAGTGAAAACACAAATCATTTGAACAAATTTTAAAAAAAGGATGGTAATCAAAATGGCACAATATACGTTGGAAGAAAAGGACAGCTTTATCGTATTGGGGATTGGAACGGAACTGAAGAGCGATTATACAGACTACGCCGGCATCAACAAAGAAAAAGCAGAATTCTGGTCGGCTGTCGAAGAAGATGGAAGGCTGGATACGTTAAAATCCATCGCCGCTAATGATTTCATTTTTGCCGTGAACGAAGCGGTGAACAACAAGATGATGTACTATGCCGGCGTCATGACGGATGCTTCGCTGCCAGAGGCAACGAGAATGATCCAATTCCCTCAGGGCGAATACCTCGTTGTTAAAGGGGAAGCGCCGACATCCAATGATCTGAGCAATCAGCTTGCTGGCGTGGCGTTTGGTCAAGTGCTGCCGGAAGCGAAAGATTATGCTTATGTTGGAGGGCCGAATGCAACCGTTGAGATGGGGCAGCGAGACGGCGTCGTATTTGGCGAAATGTGGATTCCTGTTGTAAAGAAGTAAGTAAATTCGTGAAGTAACCGGGGTGGATTTTGCCCGAAGTGAGTTTCTAAGATGTAACGCCTTGCAAAACTTTTAGGAGGGATAGAAATGTCGTATATCGTTGATTTTAAAGATGTGTCCACCGTTGGTGTTGAGTCTTCTCCAGTAGCAGAAGCGCTTGCTGGGCTTCGGGCGAATGAGGCTCGTTACTTCATGAACAAGTATAAGCACAAATTTACGGTCGTACCCGCCAGCGAAAGCCAGGAGACTCTGGATTATGTGAACCGGATTTTGAAAGAAGAACGTGATCTCGAGCTTGCAGCCAAGCCTTTGGAAACGTCGCAATTTCAAGTCGATAACATTCAAATGACCTACGTCTTTTATGAAGATGGTCTGGGGCTCAATGTGATGTATACGGTGGATGACCCGAAGAAGCGGGCCGTTGGTTTTAAGCTTTCGGACGGAATGGAGGAACCGAAGGAGCTGGAAGGGAAATTTAAATTTGCTCGGCAGAAGTCTAAATTGGCTGGAACGATCCGGGGCTCGTTTTTTGTCATCAAGAAAGAGTACTAAACTACTTAGGAAAAAGCCGCAAAGATGCGGCTTTTTTGCATTTTTATTGACATAAACATTGGATGAAATAGATACTAGATTGGTTAAGCAGAGGCATTTCATTGACTCCTTTTGAATGAGTTCAGTGTGAGTTGTTGTTACGTTCCTGGATGACAGTTAGAAGTGCCCGTATTTTCGTTACAGAAGAACGACTACTCCAATCAAAATAAATATGATCCCGCCAAACATTTCAGTGGAACCATTTGAGCGTACTTGTTGGACTTCGGTATCATTCTTGGGAGCACGCCGCAAAAATTTAAGAAGTTTGGAATTAGAATTTTTATAATCGTACAGGCCTAATACAATCATGAATATACCGAGTACAATCATCCCCATTTGATTTTTCTCCTTTTCTCGAAAAGCTGCTTGGTTATATCACAATGATTGGCTTCCGCGGTAGGCCTTTTTTACTCTTTCAATTTGAGCAAGGTGACCACGGACATGTTCAACACGAAATACCAATAATTGCTTAAAGCTAAATCGCCCCTGGTCAACATACACCCCGACTCGCTCGATTTGTTCGTTGGTTAGATTGTCTAGGATGGTCTGCATACTGAGGCGCAGCAATTTGAACAGATGCAGATATTGTTCGCGGTCCAATAAATCATAACCTAAGTTGTTCGCCCATGCGTCCTGGTCAAATGAAATGAGGGTCGGCTCATCCTCCGCCAAGACTGTTTTAAGTCGAGCTGTAGAAGACATCTCTGAATCCGCCACATGTATGATAATTTGATGAATGCTCCATTGGTCCGGTGCAGGCTTGTAACGAAGTTCCCCCTCCGTTAACCCTTCGATGGCCTCACGCAGCATTGCGTATCCTGAGGCATATTCCTGAATGATGTCCTCCATTTGAGTTCCTCCAATCCTTAAATAAACTTCATATAATAAAACAACTATATAGATTGAACTAAAGTTTAGCTTTGAACTTCCTGTTATAACTGTCTCATCCGGCTCTATATTTCTTTAGTTCATTCTATCTAACATGTTAAGAAGTTCTTGGTTTTAGGCAAATATCCTTTTTTCTTTAACGGACCAGACCAAGGCTGAATAAGCGTCATATGATTTGGAGCAGAATGGTTGACTAGAATTCATAATGACAGGAACCGCCCATCTGAAATATGGTATACTTGGAACGTTAAGGGGGGTGCTTTACTGATGGGGAATCGATCAAGATTGTCTGTGACTTCTTTCACTCATGCAAAGCCAGTATTGGAAAAGCGTTACTTTGTATGGGGCGAAATTATAACTAACGCTGAATAAGCTTTTCTAATATTTTGGCTTTGCACCTTATTTTCAAAATAAGGAGTGAAGCGAATTGAAATATACAAATGCTAAAAAAATACTACCTGAAAAGCTAATTATAGAAATTCAACAGTATGTCCAGGGAGAGACGATTTACATTCCGAAGCAGGAGAAGGAATATCAGCATTGGGGGAGCTTGAGCGGCGGAAGGCAGTGGCTGGATCAGCGAAATGCCGAGATCAGACAGGCATATAAGAATAATAGCAGTATCGAGCTGCTAGCTGAGGACTATTTTCTCTCCATTGAAACGATTAAGAAAATTGTATATTCGGGAAATAAATAACGAACGGCACTGATGAAGGTATGCTTCATCAGTTTTCTCATGTCGAAAACGATTCTAAGTCATTGTTTACATATGAATCGTTTATTGCGCTCTTTAGAATTTGTATAGGCGGAGGAACAATCCGCTGGTGCGGAAGATCGATATAACAACTTATGAAATCGATCCCATCGGGGAATGCTGGACCACATCATCCTTCGATGGATTCTATAAGAAAGCGGGGAAACGTACGATGAACGAACAAAAAGGCAGAAGCAGGCATCTGGTCGATCCGGAGATTATAAGTGTACTTGATTTATTTCCGACAAGCGATCTGACGGGTGCAACCCTAATGGAATCACGGCAAAGTCAAGCAAAAATGATTCCGCAGATGGATGTAACGCAGTTGTTTCCTGTCACATGGGAAGAAAGGGCGGTGCCAAGTTATTTTGGCGGGCCCGATATACGCATAGAAATCATTAAACCGCGTGAGCCTAAGTACGATAAAATGCCGTTATATTATTCGATTCACGGTGGCGGAATGGTTATGGGAAGTCCGGTCGGCGATCGCTCAGCGAATGCAGCCTTGGCGGCGCAGCATGGTTTTTGCTGCGTATCTGTGTATTACCGACTTGCGCCGGAACATATTCAGCCAAGCCAATTGCACGATTGTTATTCAGCTCTGAAATGGTGCATTGAACATGCCGAAGAACTCGCGATCGATATTCAGAAAGTCGCGGTCGGAGGGAGCAGCGCAGGTTCCGGACTTGCGGCAGGGCTAGCCCTATACATTCGCGATCAAAAGGAATTTGATATTCATCATCTAAGGCTGCGCAGCCCGATGCTCGATGACCGTACAAGTATTTCGCCGGATCATCCCTATGCCGGCGAGTTTGTGTGGACAAATCGCAGCAATTATTTTGGATGGAAATCGGTACTAGGGAACGAACCCGGTCAAGAGGGGACCAGCGAGTATTACGTGCCTGCGCGTGCGAAATCGCTGGCCGGTTTACCGCCCACGTATATCAGCATAGGCAGCATTGATTTGTTCATAGATGAAGCGATACGATTTGCCCAACAGCTTGCCTATGACGGTGTCTTGGTGGAGCTGCATGTATATCCTGGATATCATCATTTGGCTCCAGCATTTCCGAATGCTCATTATTCGCAAGAAGGGGCCAAATCCAGTGAATACGCCTTGCTGAAAGCGCTGGAGCTGGTTTGATTTTATTTTCTCGAGTATGATCTTAAAAGTAAAAGCAGCAGTTCAAAACTTTGAACTGCTGCTTTTTTTGTTGCTTAACATCGGATGCTCAAATATAACTGCAGGTACCATACAAATTTCAACCATCGTTATCAAGACATGGTGTATTGCGTATATATCTGGTCAACATTCTCGCTATATCTTCGGGAGGAATGGAACGATCAGTCGTAAACCAATGTTGAATCATTCCAAACTGTGCATTTCCCAAATAAGCAATTCATAATCCGTAAATAGGTTTTCAGAATGATCGTCTTGATTTCGCTTCAAATTTTCATACAAACGTGTACCCACTAAATACTGGAGCCGTTCTTTTAACTCTGCTGGAGCTTCCGAATGGAATAGTGCTTTAAAAAAGCTGGCATGCTTATGCATGTATTGGAAGGCCTTGGTAATCGGTGGATAAGCTCCCTCATGATCAGGATAGCGCATCAACTCATGAACATTGAGAGGTTCGAATACGCTCAACAATTCTTGAATAAATACAGTTTCCTCAATCAGATGAAAAATATCTTTATAATGCAAATAAAAAGTGCCTCGATTAATTCCTGCTGTTTCACATAGGTTTTTAACCGTCAGCCCTTTAATACCTTTATTTTCTAAAATAGACAACAATGCGTTCTCCATTAGCGTGCGACTGCGGACGACTCTCAAATCCGTACTACTTTGGCTCATTTGTGTACCTCCATGATGAATGTCGGTGTTTATCAACAATTTTGACGATGTATCTATTAATCAACACTTGGCCTTTTATGTTCATTGAACTCCCCGTTATGCCTGATTATAATTGCTTCTATAGCCTTAATCAACACGTGTTCATTACCATCGGGCTGTATCAAATGTAAGGAGGAAAACCATGGAATATAGATATCTTGGAAAGACGGGTACAAAAGTCAGCGCGTTTGGATTAGGCGGATCAAGTTTTGGATCAAGGACAAGCGAAGAAAATAGCATAAAAATAATTGATGAAGCATTGGACTATGGCATTAATCTGATTGATACATCTAACCGATACGGAAATGGGGAATCGGAACGCATTATCGGAAAAGCGATTAAAACCAGGCGGCAAAATGTCATATTAGCTTCTAAATTTGGTGCAGAGGCTACCCATGAATTAAATCATAGTGGTGCATCTCGCCGCTCAATACGAACTGCTGTTGAACAAAGTCTGCTACGTTTGCAGACCGACTATATAGACCTTTATCAACTCCATCTTCCTTTTGAATTTGTTGCTTATGAGGAGATTCTATTAACGTTGAACGATTTGGTGAAAGAAGGGAAAATTCATCATATCGGTACTTCAAATCACCAGGGTTGGCAAATGGTTCAGGCACAAGCCATTAGCGATCGATATCATATTCAGCGATTTGTAAGTGAACAAACACCATATTCTATGATCAATCGACAAATGGAATTTGAACTTGCTGAAGTCGCTAAACAATATGATCTTTCTCTATTCGTGTACAGTCCCTTATCCGGTGGCTTACTGACAGGAAAGTACAAAGCAGGTCAGGCCGCGCTAAGCGATTCTCGCGCTGCGACTTTAAAAGGATATGCAGAAGCGTTAGATCCTGAGCTAGCTGAAAATGAATATAAGTTTAAGATCATTGAAAAGCTGCAACATCTTGCAAATGAAGCGGGGATTCTACTAGCGGATATGGCAGTCGCTTTTACCCAAAGTCATCCGTCCGTCACGTCAACTCTCTGGGGCCCGCGCACTTCAGAACAATTAAAAGCCTATATTGCCGGTGCAGAATTGAGGCTCGGCACGGATGTGTTGGATGCGATCGATGCCATTGTTCCGCCAGGCAAACGGATCGATGACAAAGAGCAAACGTGGAGTCCTGAGTGGATGAGTGCCGAACGGCGCAGACGACACGTGAGTTGAAAAATCATTGGAGAGGAACCTTGCGAAATCATACAACGGCAGCCGATCACACGATCGGCTGCCGTTGTTTATCGTAGTATTGGGGAGTGCACGTTTTGGATCTTCATGAATATTAATGATGATTTGTCCCTCTAAACGGCTTGAAGAATGCACGAATGTCTTGTGCCAAGAGCTCGGGTTCTTCCAATGCGGTAAAATGTCCGCCACGGGGCAGCGTAGTCCAGCGGGTTACATTTAGGTTGCGTACAGCCCATTCTTGGGGCGGCAGCAATATATCTGCTGGGAACAACGCGATGCCTGTCGGCACCTCAATGTAGCCCAATGGCGGCAAGGAATGAGAATTCTCATAGTAGATGTTCGCTGCCGACATGGCCGTGTTTGTCACCCAATAAATCATCATATGCGTGATCAGTTCATCTTTACTGAATTTTTGCTTAAGATTACCGTTACAATCGCTCCATGCCCGGAATTTTTCAATGATCCAGCTTGCTAAGCCGACCGGTGAATCGGATAGTCCATACGCCAGTGTTTGGGGGCGGGTCGATTGAAGGGACATATAGCCACCCTCTTCAGCAATCCATGCTGATGCGTTTTTCTTATATCGCAGTTCTTCTTCCGACAGCTTTGCCTGATCCGTTGCCGTCATCAGATCTCTAATGATGCCGATATCGGTCAAGTGGATTCCGAATAACAGTTCCCGATGGTTGGCTGCCAGGTACCTTGTAACACCGGAGCCGATATCCCCGCCGGCGGCAGCAAATTTACTGTAGCCTAAGTGCTGCGTCATCAGCTTAGCCCACATTTCCGAGACACGAAAATTGTTGACACCGGGATGTGCAGGGCGGCTTGAGAATCCAAAGCCAGGTAATGATGGGACAATCACATCAAATGAGTCTTC
>NZ_PCZT01000009.1:128997-141430 GCF_002968895.1 Paenibacillus sp. AR247
GATATGGCAGCAATACTGGGATAAGCGGTTCAACTCGGATTCCTTGGCTCGCCAATCATAATGGTCCTTCCAGTACGAAACGAGCGACTTTAAATAACTTAATTCCGTGCCTCGTTCCCATCCATCGTTATCTACTTGTTCCGGCCAGCGAATATGATCCAGTCTGTATTTTAGATCGTCCAAAATTTCGTCTGCGACATGAATGTGAAAACGCTCAATAGTCATCGTGCTTTCCCTCCTTTTGTCGTTGCATCGCCATTATATCCTTTGTGCTGGTATGGTACACTGGCATAAACGAAGCATCTAACTATAAAATTTGATAGGTGATGGCTATGCCGCAAATAGACCGACACAAACATCGTACCGTGAATATTGAGTTTGCCGCTGTGGAGGATCTCAGCATGCTTCCTTATCCTGAGCGTTATACTCTCATTCTCTTCACATCAGGAAGGATGAGCGGGACGTTAAACGAACGGCCGATTTCGATCGTAGCTCCTGGTATCCTTTGCTTGGCTGAGGATGATGAGATGGAAGTGACAGAAAAACAAAACGTTGCTGCACAATCCTTTCGTTTTCATCCCGAATTTCTTAACACGATCACTCTCTCCGAAACGCGGGGCTATTTCCCGACGAGTCCGAGAATACAAGCTGGCCGTTCCCTTTTTCACAGGGAGGATCCATATACAGCTGTACCCCGTATCACCGAGAAAGCATTTCCGCTATTATTTGAATGGTTTTTTATACTCGGCATGGAAGTGCAGGCGCAAAGTGATGCCCGCTGGGCGTGCAGAATAAAGAAATACCTCATCCAGATTTTAGGTTTGCTCGAGGATTTAAACCGAAATGGCGAACATTCCCCTGTCGATTTGGTGCTAGAGTATATTCACACGAACTATTCCAGAAAGATTTCTTTGGAAGATCTGACGAGCTGCGCTCATTTAAACCGAGTGACACTGAATAAGCTGTTTCAGGAAAGATGCGGTCTTACAGCCATGGGTTACTTGCTGTCATACCGTTTAAAAGTTGCAAGTGAACTTTTAACGCACACCGGGATGAAGCTTGATGAAATTGCTCACGCTGCCGGATTTGAGTATGACACTCACTTGATCAAGCAATTTACGGCTAAAAAAGGCATCTCACCTACAAAATACAGGACCATCTCCCGCAAGTTCTCCACAGTTCAATAAAAGACGGATGGCCTTTGAGCCTCCATTGACAGTGATCCGCTTAACGATTAAGGTAGTGGAGGATATGAAGTAGAAAGTCATTTATTTTTGGAGGATATTTATGAATCAACGCTTTCGAATTACGAGATCGATGCAGCCGGACTCCGGTGATCAAGACATTTCATTGGAAGAATGCAAAGCTTATTTTTCAACCAAGGCTGATTTTACTTACCAAACGGTGCTGACTGTACAAGGGGAAGAAAGTACTATGTCGATCGAAGGGGATTTCTTTATGTGGCAGCATGGAGACGCCCTCATTCCTTTTAGGCACTATATGGGGGAGTTGTATGCAGCTGTCTCTCATCAAGACGTCGTGCCCCTTATGGTCGAAATTGCAGGAGATTTGCGGGCGGATATCGTGGAAGGGTAATGGACATAGAGGGGGGGCCATGGAAGTTTTTGAAGAATACTTAACACGGATGGATAACCCCGAGCATCGTGCCCGATTGGAAGAAATACTGTGCTGGATCACGAAGACATTCCCGAATTTAACGCCAAAGATTGCATGGAATCAGCCTATGTTTACCGATCACGGTACATTTATCATCGGCTTCAGCGTTGCCAAACATCATCTGGCTGTTGCCCCTGAAAGGGCGGGAATTGTTCATTTTTCTGATGAAATTGTACAGTCTGGCTATGATCACACCAAGGAGTTGGTACGGATCCGGTGGGATCGTCCTGTTGATTACTCCTTACTTGAAAAATTGATCGAATATAATATCTTGGATAAGGCAGACTGCACCACTTTTTGGCGGGTATAGGCTTGGCCATCGGGCGTAAAATTGCAAGACAACAAGAAAACACAAAAAGCCGCAATGTTGCGGCTTTTTGTGTTTTATATCCATTTTGCAAAAGCTTGCCTGCTTCCACTGCTGCCTACTTAAACCTTGTTGTTCTTCTTAAAATAGGCACGCGCATCTTCCCGGGTTTCCTTGGGCAAGGTGCGCTCCAGTTCCTCGTTCATCCACTGCAGTGTCCGGCTTCGCAAAGAGTCCCGCATTTTCTCCTCCGCATCCAGCATGACCATATTGATCAAGCAATCCGAAGGTGTACAGGAAGCGCAAGCATCGTTGTTTTCCTTGCTCCGGTAGAAATAATTTTTATCTTTAATGTTCTGGCATTGAAAAATGGGCTGATCTCCTTCGACGGCCGTTACGACATCCCAGAAAGTTATCGCATCCGGGGATTTGGCCAACTTGTAGCCGCCCTTGACCCCTGGTACCGAATCCACAATACCCGCTTTGGACAGCTTCCCGAAAATTTTGGACAGATACGTCTCCGACAAACCTTGGTAGGCGGAAAGTTCTTTGATCCCGATCGGACTGTCCACCGGGAGATCAATCAAATATACGAGGCAATGCAAAGCATATTCGACCCCAATACTATACTGCATGCAAGCCACCTGCCTCCCGATAAATTCACTAACCTTAATGTTAAAAGCAAACATTTTTGATGTCAAACGTAACGCGATTGACAAACGGAATGATTGCAAGTTATAATGTCGACATAACTAATCGACGATTAATGTTGTCGACAATTATAAATAAGTAGGAGAGGATGCATCATGAATAAAATGCTGGTTCTAAATGCCCATCCGGACGTCGAATCCACCACCTCGGTGACTTTAAACGTGCTCGAGTCTTTTTTACAGCGTTACAGAGAGCTTGTCCCGGATGGTGAGGTCGAACAACTCCATCTTTATCGTGACGAGGTACCACTGCTGGATCATGTTGCTCTAACGGCCCGCAGCAAGTCCGCAGCAGGAGAATTGCTTGCACCAGAGGAGCAGGCCGTTACGGACCGGACGAACGAACTGCTGCGGCAGTTCAAAGGTGCGAAGAACATCGTTATTGCGATGCCGATGCATAATTTCAATATCCCGTCCAAACTCAAAGACTACATGGACGCCATTCTCATTCCGCGGGAAACGTACACGTTTACCCATTCGGGATCCGTAGGCTTGCTCAAGGACGGACGGAGCGTACTCGTTATTCAGGGAAGCGGATCGATATACACCAATAACGACTGGTACACGGAAGTGGAGTATTCCCATCAATATCTACGATCGATGTTTACCTTTATGGGATTTGACAGCTACGAGATCATTCGCGCGCAGGGAAACGCTGTTTTACCGAAAGAGAACGTACTGGAGCAGGCCAAGCAGGAGGCCCTTCAGGCGGCCGAACGTTTCGCACATCGCATGTCTGGCAGCGTTACGGGATAAGGGCTCGTATTAAAGATCGTCCTGGGGGATACGATAAAGATCAAATCGGATCTGAAACGCCCCGCCATCTTTAGGCCAGGAAGGAAAACCGTCATGGAATGCGTCATTTTCATTGGGATACAGGCTTCTGGAAAATCAACATTTTACAAGGAAAGGTTCTTTGCAACTCATATGAGGATTAATCTTGATATGTTGAGAACAAGGCATCGGGAGAATGTTTTTCTGGAAGCATCCGTCCGAACGATGCAATCCTTTGTGGTAGACAATACGAATCCCACCGTGGAGGATCGAAAAAAATATATCGATTTCGTGAAAAAACATCATTATAAGGTTATAGGGTATTATTTCGAACCTGACTATGAATTATCCCTTAACCGTAACAACAAGAGGGAAGGGAAAGAAAAGGTTCCTGAGATCGGAATGATTAGCACGTTGAAGAAGCTGCAACGGCCGTCTTATAGTGAGGGTTTTAATGAGCTGTATATAGTCAAGTCACTAAATGATGCGTTTGAGATTCAAAAATTACCT
Source organism: Paenibacillus sp. AR247 (assembly GCF_002968895.1). Classification (NCBI taxonomy): domain Bacteria; kingdom Bacillati; phylum Bacillota; class Bacilli; order Caryophanales; family Paenibacillaceae; genus Paenibacillus; species Paenibacillus sp. AR247. The sequence continues at coordinate 132,976 of NZ_PCZT01000009.1, forward strand.
TTATGAAGGATAACGCAATCCTACCGTGCGCCGTTAGGCGGCACGGTTTTTTTGCTAATCCTTTCCGGTCAACAGCCGTCTTCCGAGCTGCAGTCTCGCTTCAAGCTCAATCCGGTTTTTGCAATCCTCGCAGTAATACATTCCATTTCTGTTTCGTTTCGCGCGGTCGTAAGCTGAAGTGCCCTCGAAGGCGTTAAATGCCCGTTTGCACCCATAACAGATCAGTTGCACACGAAATCCATTAGATTGCTCCTGCACAGAATACCCCCTTCTGTAATTGATGAAAAAGTCCAGCTCCCTTGACTTGGTAACCACGGCACGGTATAACTGAAAAATGAAATAACACACTGTGCTATTTATAATAATACAGTGTGTTAAAATAAAATCAAGGGGCGTTTTCACCGTGCCAAAAATTGTGGACCATGACCAAAAAAGAAAACTAATCGCCGAATCGGCATGGAAAATTATTGGAACAAAGGGGATTGAGCATGCGTCTATCCGTGCCGTCGCCGCTGCGGCAGGGGTGTCGCCTGGAGCCTTACGGCATTATTTTTCAACGCAGGACGAGCTGCTGTTATTTATCGTAGATTATTATTTGACGAGGGGAGCCGACAGAGCAAAAGGAACAGAGATAAGCCGTATTCCGATGAAAGCCGCGCTGGAAGTGGTATTAGAGCTCCTCCCCATGGATTCGGACAAACGAACGGCAGCCGGCGTCTGGTGGGTATTCGCCATCCGTTCCCTCACTAGCTTGGCGTTACAAGATAAAAAGGATGAGCTCACGGACGGGCTTCATGACCTGACCAGAACCGTCCTCGATCTTCTGGCTAAGGCAGAGCTTCTTCCCTCGTCCATCGACATGGAGCTCGAAAGCTTGAGATTGGCCGCGCTGATCGAAGGCTTGACGGTCCTCGCATTGCTTCGGCCGGAGATCTACGCGCCGGAGACCATTGAACGGATCATCGTCCGCCACCTTCAGGAGCTGTGCGGGCACGCGGTGAATGAGTAAACAAGAAGAGGAACGGTTTCACCAAACTCAACTTAGCAATTGAAAAGAAATCGCAATCGTTGATATACGATAATATTGGGTTGAGCTTATTGCGTCATTTCTAAAGCGATCTGCATCACTATTGCTCGGATGAAGGAGATGTGCGAAATGAAGGTCAATAAAATAGATCATGTAAGTATAAACGTAAATGATCTCTCGGCCGCCAAAGCGTTTTTTCTCGATATAGGCTTTGAGGTGCGAGCGGAATGGGAGATGGAAGGCGAGCTGTTGGACCGGGTCCTTGGGCTCCGCAACGCAAAAACAGCCTGTATAGCATTGGGGGCACCAGAGAGCCAGGCATGGATCGAGCTGGTCAAATATTATCATCCGTCCGATGATACCGAAATTCAGCAGTCTTATCCCTATACGCTCGGTATCCGGCATATGGCCATTGAAGTTGAAGATATTGAAGCCATCGTCTCCACATTGAAACAGAAGGGCACGGAAACCTTTAGTGAGATCCAGCAATATGAACAAAGTTACAAGTTATGCTATGTTCGTGGGCCGGAAGGGATCATTTTGGAGTTGGCAGAGAAGGTCAAATGACGGGAGATCACGTCTCAGGCATACGCAAGGGATTGCATGCGCAGACAATCAGGGTTACTCGAATTTCGAAGGCGGCACGTTGTAATATTTTTTGAAGGCTTTTGAAAAGGTAAACGGATCAGGATACCCAAGAAAGCCTGCGATCTGTTGGATTGTGTATTTTTTGGCGTAGAGATAATCTCGTGCCCGGTTCATTTTGATTTGGGAAATGTATTGTCCCGGCGTAATGCCAACGCTTTTCTTGAAATAGGAGATAAAATACTTTTCGGATACGCCGACTAGCGCAGCGAGCTCATTCATCCGAACGGAACGGTGCAGGTTTGCATCCACGTATTGAAATACGTCCTGCAGTACACTTAGGCTTCCTTCGGTTTTACCCGGTTTCCTGCCGTTGAGGAATGTGCCGGTGTAGGCGCCTTGCCCGTGAAGCTCAAGGATCTTCGCAATAACGGCGAGGAGGCAGGCTTTCAAGTAAAGCTGGTTCCCCGGTGTGCCGCTGCCCTGTTTCAACCGGCGATAGGCCTGTGTGAACAATACCGCTTCCTCCTGGATCTGGCCGCTTGGCACAATTCCAGGGAGTTCGAACTCACCTAGTATTCGCTGTTGTTCGCCGATGCCGAAATTGAAATGAATGTAAATGAATCGGCAGCCGTCTTCGGTCGTCGAAGCGATATAAGGCATATCGGGATAAAAAAACACCGCATCTCCCGGACCCGCCGTATGTTCGGACCCGCCGATAGTCACCTTCACAGAGCCCGATTGAATGAACCACAGATCGTAATCAGGATGGGACTTGTGCTCGGTCCAATTCTTATCGTGAGCTTGTTCTAAATAAGAGCTTATGCCGAGCGTGACATACTCCGAGAGTTCGTTGAGAATACTCATGTTTGCATTCATCGGGTTGCTTGGCCCTCCTCTACCGCATGACATTTATGATTTTAATCTTAGTATAACAAAGGGTTTACGAGTTGTTAATGATATTACTTTTTGACATGTACTTGAAACTATCTCACATTCCGTTTTCCGGCCATCCTCCTATAATGGACTTATACCATACGAGGAGGGTTATTTGTGAACGGTGTGAACATGCAGCAGCCGAAGGTCGTCGTCATTGGAGCAGGCAGCCTGTTTTTCGGTCGTCAGTCCATTTGGCAGATGGTCCATTCTCCATACTTGAATCAGGGAACGCTTGCTTTGGTGGATACGGACGAGGAACGACTATCGAAAATGGTCAAACTGGCGGAGATGGTGGCCCGGGAGAACAACGTATCTTTGAAAGTGGAGGGCTCGACGGACCGAAGACAGGTGCTTCCGGGAGCTGACTTTGTCGTACTCAGCTTTGCGGAGCAATCGGTCAAATACCGGGGAATCGACTGCCAAGTATCATTAAAATACGGCATTCGCATGTGCTCCGGGGACACGATCGGTCCAGGCGGTATATTTCGGGCGATGCGAGAGCTGCCGATCATTATGGAATGTGCTAGCGATATTGAAGAGCTGTGCCCCGACGCCTGGGTGATCAACTATATTAACCCGTCTACCGTACACGGGATCGCTTTACACCGGTATGCGCCGAAGCTGAAATCTTTCGCGCTGTGTGACAGCCACCATATGCCGCATAAAAAGGCCTATTACGCAGTACGGGCTGGAATTATTGAGGACAGAAGCGGGTTCAGCGAGGAGATCGACCGGAAGTTCGACTTCCGCGTCGCTGGCGTCAACCATTTCACGTGGCTTTTGAAAGCGGAGTTCGAAGGCAAGGATGTCATGCCCACGATCGCGGATGCGATGCGCAAAGCGGCTGGCGAGGAGAACAACGGGGGAGACCGCGGGGCAAAGGCGCTTCATAACGACGCCATTTCGTATGAACTGTACGATATTTTCGGGTATATCCCTACGTGTACGGCCCATACCAAGGAATACGTCCGTTATTGGCAAGGTCACGGCAAGACGCCGGACGCCATTCCGCCGTTATCGATATGGGAGACGGAGGATCGGTATCAGCGTCACGACGAGATGTGGCGGCAGGTCGACGACTTCCTCTCAGGGAATATTCCGATTGCCGATTACATGAGTACCTTCGGCCCGGATCATGCGACGGACATTATCGAAAATATGGTGGGCAACTTGGGGAAACGGTTTTTCATCAATACGCTGAATCGCGGCGCGGTTACGAATATGAGCGACGACTCGTTCCTGGAACTGCTGTGCGACGTGAGCATGGACGGGGCGAAGCCCGTTCACGTAGGCGAGATGCCGCGGGGAATCCGGGGCATGCAGGAACTTGTGCTGGATACGCATGAGCTTACGGCAGAGGCGGTTGTGGAGCAGAGCTACGAGAAGCTGCGGAGAGCGATGCTGACGGATCCGCTCGTGAACTCGATCAGCGACGCAGACCAGATCATCAAAGAACTGCTGACACTTGAGCGGGAGATGATCCCTGATGTCTGGTATTAAGAATGACCATCCAAACCCAAACCAGGTTCGGCGTCATGATCGTCAGTATATGTAGGAGAAAGCCGGGCGCATTAAGCTGAAAAAGTTCCATGATTGGACGTTGGTGCCCATACAACAATAGCAAGCGAGCTAGCGCATTATGCGCAGCTCGTTTGTTGTTTTTGGATAATCAGGCTTCCCATCGTGCTGGATTTATCGTTTCGGGCTGGGGTACATCACCATCACGCCAATTATACACATGAGTCTTTAATAACACCTTATTATATAGAAGGCATGTATTCAGATAAAATATTATTGAAACGATATTCTCCCATTATGAAATAGCTGATATATAAGGGTGTATATAAAGAAAAAGGGATGGTGGAAAATGATGAATTTTACGAAGCTTACTGCGTATCTGGATACTTTTTATAACGAAAAAAACATTCCCGGTTTAGGTGTCGCTATGTATCACAAACACCAGCCTGTTTACGAACATTATACCGGGTTTTCAGACGTAGAGAATCTAGTTCCATTTAGCCGGGACAGCATTTTCAAACTGTATTCTGCAACAAAGGTTGTGACCTGTACAGCACTGCTGCAGCTGCTAGAGCGAGGAAAATATAAGCTCACGGATTCTTTGTATGAGTATATCCCAGAGTTTAAGCACATGCTTGTTCGTCATTCGCGGCCAGATGGAACAGTCGACCTGCTTCCTTCACAAAATCCAATTACCATCGAGCATTTGTTTACAATGACAGCAGGAATCGAAACGATTCATACGGATGCAGTTCATAAGGCTGTCGCCGAGAGCAACAGTGAGGGACGCACACTTGCTGTTATCAAGGCGGTGGCGCAGGAGCCGTTAGCCTTTGAACCGGGCTCGCATTTTAAATATACCGCGTGCCACGATGTGCTGGGTGCATTGCTCGAGGTCATAACTGGGCAAAGCTTTGGACAATATTTGCAGGAGAATATTTTCGATCCGCTAGAGATGAAAGATACCTCATTCCAGCTAAAGGATGAGAGCCGCTTTTGCAAGCTGTACAATCGATTTAATGGTAAGACGCACACGGCAGAAAGCGTCGGAGAAACCTTTAAGCTTAAGCCAGGCCCAGCTTATGAAAGCGGCGGCGGCGGATTATATTCCACAGTGTCAGACTATATTATATTTGCAGAGGCATTATGCAATTACGGATTGGCACCGAATGGCGTGCGCATCCTTAAACCGGACACAGTAGATGCTATGCGAAGCAAGCACTTGTCGCCTACTGCGCAGCAGGACTTTACCAAATTCGGCGGGGAAGCAAACTGGGCTACAGCTATGGCTTAGGCGTAAGAACCTTAGTGAATCCTGAGGATAACAATGCACTTAGCCAACACGGGGAATTTGGCTGGGATGGCGCTAGAGGCTGTTACGTTGTCATGGACCCAGTATCGGAAGTCACGCTGTTCTATGCGCAGCAGGAACATGGTTCGGAGTGGTATCGCTGGCACGGAACGATACGGAACTATGCCTATGCGAGCATTTGGGATGCAGGGATGCCGCCAACCCGATAACATAAGCCGACGCTTAGAGGATTTGTGAGGCGAAAAAAGCCGCAACCATGCGGCTTTTTGTGTTTTCTTAAACGACCCTTGCTGTTCCAAATGCATAATGATGCCATAAAATATTTTCCACCGTATCAGCCTGCTCCTCCTCGCACTCAATCAAGAGGATCACTTCCGAATTTTTGCCCCGTAACAGACGCCGCTGCTTTTTAATGACTTTGTAGTAGAACAAGTCGATGCAAACCCCAAGGATAAAACCAACTGACGTGCCAATCAGGCCGCAGTAGATCGGCCCCCAAGCCAGCTTAAAACCGACACTGGCACCAATGACGGCAAACGCCGTTCCAAGCGCAGCTCCTGTGCTGACCAATGAAATGCCGTCCGCATTGTGAATGCTGTCAAACAATCGCCGCTCTGTTTTGCGATTCGTTAAAGGTACAGCGAAAATGTTCTCTTTATGGATTCCGTTTTTCTCCAGAACCGTGATCGCTAATTCCAAATTGGTGGAATGCTCAAACGTTGAAAATATCTGTACCATCGGGTTTATTTCACTACCTTTCCCTTTTTTACTTGAAACGAAGGGCTTTGGTAATGCTTGATCAGGAAGCTCTTCTGCTCGTTGTTAAACAGCTTGTTGTTTTCCACGGTGTTTGCATACGAATCGTACGCTGCAAATCCCCACATGGAGGGCATAAACAGCAGCCATTGTTTGTCAAGCACGGCCGTTGATTCCGTTAATTGACCAAGGAACAGGTATTGGACGGACAGAAGCAGTTTGGAGAAATATAAAAATGCGATCGTCCAAGCAAGTGAGAAAAATGCGGTGACGATGCGGTGAATGTGCAGCTGTCCAAGCCCTGGCATAAATAAGGACCAGATGGCTGACATAACGGGTTGTCGTTTATCCAAATAATTGATTTCCATCGCTCCGATGGTAAAGGAGTTAAACGGAGCGTTTTCTTTTTCCGCGAGTAAAAACACTTTGTTCATATCGACCGATGTCCGGTAACTATCCCATATGCCAAACAAATAAACCGGGATATACATGAGCATCCACCTTGGTTCCAGGACCTCTTTCGCTGCCTCAATATTCCCGCAAAACGAATGTACTATCGCCAGATTAATCTTTGCGTTGTAATTGACAATCACTTCCCACATAAACAAGGTGAGCCCACGTAAATATTTGCTTAACAGGAGGTGCCCAAAACCAGGAAAGGCCGCAGACCACCAAGCAATGACATACGGATTGCGGATATGAAACTGGGTGGTACCGGCAATGGAAATATGGGCTTTGTAGCGGCGGAATTTGTTTTCGACATTCCTGTAATTATCCACGAACTTTCCTCCATAAATACACTTAACGATTGGCTATTTGCCTTCTCACGAGTTTCAGATTATACACAAGAATTAAGAATATAAAGGGATATAACACAGCTGAATACCACAGCTTCCAACCGTTATAATAAAAAAAGTCAGTCTGCAAAGTTAGCCATTCAAAGCTGGTAGAAAATACTGACCACACAATAATATATATCATTTTGAACCGCATTCTCTTATGGAAAGGGAAGAAATTCAAGAACAGAAAGCTGACGGATGGGAAATACATGATAATCGCCAACATTGACAGCCACTGGAAGCCAGGGGACAGATAACCATAGAGATCATAATGCAGGTCGAACACCACATCCGTTGTAAGACCGAATGCGTAGGCAAAAAAAGAGTCGCATAAACCTCAATCCTGCTTAAATTTTTGGGGACAGCAATAGACACAATGTTCAGAAATAAAAAAAATACAAATACATAGACCATGCTTATTGACCACTTCCCATTTTGATCCGGCGCAGTTCTGTGCCTGATTAGCATTATGGGATGATTCAGATGATTATAAACCCCCTTCCACTGAAGACAGTAAAAAGCCCTCGGCGATGGGGCCAAGGACTTATCGGATTTTTGTTGGGCATTACTAGTCTCCCCAAAAGATCATACTTTTGGTCGGGTCGTGTTTCTACCCAAGCATTACCATAGGGACAGCATACATTAATAGAGTCAACTTATGATGATTAAGGAGGAGATATGATGGGGAACAACAATATTCACGGCTGTCCCGCTCCACAGAATATTACATTGGTGCAGCGCTTGCAGGCGCTTGTGGGACGAACGGTGACGGTGTTCCAGCCCGGGTTTCCAAGATTGACCAAAACGACAGGCAAGCTCTCCAATGTGACCAAGTCCTCGTTTACAGTTGGCAAGACTGTAGTCGCAATCCAAACCTCCTTTTATATCGTCACGAACGAAAGGGTTGTACGGACGAAACCCTTTGACTTGACGGCCACCGCAGAAGATATCGGCGAACTGAACGGGATATTAATCCGCGTGGGTCGGGGGTTTGTCGAGTTTGTCCAGACCCCGGGCCGAAGAGTGCCTACCATTTTTCCACTAAATATATTTACTGAAGTGACTTGCGAAAGCGAAGAGGAGTAAGAACCGCACCAAAGCGAAAACCTTCAATCCGTTGTGGCATGGATTGAAGGTTTTTGAGTTTAGATGCTTCTATTATATTGTAAGATGCAATGCAGTTTTTTACCCTTCTTCCGTCGAGTACGTCTTAAGGTTCCGAAGAACAGGGAAAAGCCAATACATCCAGATTACGGCAACAGCTAGGGTGCCAACGCCGCCGATGATGGTTGCCGGCACGGCACCGACCAACCCGGCCATCGTACCGGATTCGAATTCGCCGAGCTGATTGGAAGTGCCGATGAAGAGCGAGTTAACGGCATTGACCCGGCCTGCATTTCTGGGGCTGTTCACCTGTACAAGCGTCGAACGGATCACGACGCTGACGACGTCGGCAGCGCCGGTGAGAAACACGCCAAG
>NZ_PCZT01000009.1:141530-151391 GCF_002968895.1 Paenibacillus sp. AR247
GGTGAGAAACAACGCCAAGAGCGAAAGCCAGATGCTGCGGGAAATGCCAAACAGGATGGTCGCCAAGGCGAACACCACGAGCGAGGCAAACAGCGTTTTGCCAATGGCTTTCTCAATCGAAATTCGCGTGAGAATCAGCGAAACAACGATCGCGCCGACTGCTGGCGCTGCGCGAAGCAGGCCGAGACCGGTCGGACCGGTCTTCAGGATTTCGCGGCAAAGNTGGGCAGCAATGCCGTCGCGCCTCCGAGCAGAACGGCGAACAGATCGAGCGAGATGGTGCCCAGGATGATTTTACGGGCAAATACGAACCGCAGACCGCTGAAAAAGGTGTCGATCCCGACGGCATCCAGCTTTTTAACGAAATGAACGGTCTTCACGAAGAAAATCAACACGACGGATATTAGGAGCGCGACCAGCGTTGTGATGTAGGCCGTAGAGATGCCCCAGATCACGAGTACGCCTCCGAGCGACGGGCCGACGATCATCGCCGTTTGCATCCCCGAGGCGGACCAGGCTGCTGCCTGCGGCAGCTGCTCGCGGTCGACGATATCCGGCACGAGGGCGGCAGAAGCCGGGCCTTCGAAGGTACGGCAAGCGCCGAGAATGGCAGCGGCGATCAACAAATGGACAGAGGTGATCCAGCCCTCAATGCTACTGATGACGAGAAAGACGACGACAACGCACTCTATGAGTTGGCAAATATAAACGATGGTACGGCGATCATAGCGGTCAGCCGTCTGCCCGGCCGGCAGCGTCAGCAGCAGCATAGGCAGGAACTGGGCCAGCCCGACAAAGCCGAGCTGAAAGGCGCTGTCTGTCAGTGCGTACATCTGCCAACCAATGACGACTGACAAAATTTGAAAAGCGCTGGCCGAGAAAATCCGCGCGATCCATAGGTGCAAAAATGAGCGGTTATGGAGCACGGACGAAGTGTTCACATTCAATGCAAGTCATCCTTTCTTGTTGTGGAAAAAATGCCGAACGTATAGTTTCCGTAAAGCGAAACTATGTATTTGCTTACATAGTGCTAATTCATTTTATATGAAATGAAAAAAAGAAGGAAGGGAGGGGGAGAAAAACATAATCGGAAATTGGAGGTTAGGGTGTATACAATCAGCGGCGGATGGGTTGCCGCATCCATGAGCCATAATATTACCTGAAAGAGTCGAAATTAACGGGGATGGTAGAGTAATCCCCTTTAACTCAGCCCTGCATTTTTGCAGCCTTTTGTTTTTGGAAGATACAAGTCTAATTTTACGAACGCTGTTGAAATCTGTAGTTAATATAAGAATGCAAAACAGATCCCAGAAACGGCATACAGTTGACGATCAATCTTTGCAAATGTTATTTTGTAATAATACCCATTTTATGGGTCACTAATTAAGGGGTGCTTGGCATGAAGTTACCTTTACACGATCGATTCATTAAACAAGCGATTGAACATGTAAGCAAAGATCAACGTTTTATGGGCCTGCTCGCAGGCGGATCTATGATGTATGGAGAAATGGATGAGTATAGTGATCTGGATTTAATTATCGTCTACGACGATGCTTTTCAAAAAGAGATCATGGAACAGCGCATCCAATTTGCCGAAAGGCTTGGTCATTTAATGTCTGCATTCACAGGCGAGCATGTTGGGGAACCTCGATTGCTTATTTGTTTATATGGACCAGCCCCTCTCCATGTCGATTTAAAATTTGTTCATTTGGAAGAGCTCGAATCCCGGGTCGAGAACCCACTGATTCTTTGGGAGAGGGGGAGTGGAATTTCAACAATACTCAATAATACAAGTGCATCTTTTCCCTCCCCTAAGCCTCAATGGATCGAAGATCGCTTCTGGGTATGGGTTCATTACTGTGCTGCAAAATTAGGTAGAGGCGAATTATTTGAAGTGATCGATACGATAACATTTATGCGGAATACAGTGTTAGGACCATTGGTACTCATCCGCAACGGTCGTTCCCCGAGAGGAGTTCGAAAGCTCGAAAAGTATGCCGTCAAGGAAATGGAGGAATTACAAGGAACGATCCCTATCCATAGCTTTAAAAGCTGCTATCATGCGCTAAAAAATACGATTAAGATGTATCAGCGTCTACGCCAAGGTTCGGAAATTGTGCCAAGGAACGAAGCAGAACGCGTCTCCATCGAGTTTCTTGACGGTATCTATTCAGAAAACTCCAATGGCAGCTCGTTCAACGAACGGAAACTATAGCGCAGCATAACACAACAGCAGCCGATCCAACGGATCGGCTGCTGTTGTTACTCTCACAAGGGTTTGTTCGATGAGGCGTCATGAATTTAATAATCTATTCATTTGTACTCATTGCCAACAAGTGTTTTAAGTTGTCATCAATAAATTGATTATCGGCAGGGTTGATTCCGCGGCCGGCAAAATGGCCCCAGATCGACTCGATCGGTTTAAAGACGGCATGCGGCATAAGCTCAGCCTCGTATTTGTTGTCGTCCGCCGGGCAGAAAAGATCCGTGCTCCCCGGCATGACGTAGGCGTGCGCTTGAATGCTTCTGAGCGCCTTCTCGAAATCCCCGTTATAGGTGGGGTTCGCACTAATATCTGCATGTATTCCCGTCCGTAACATGGCCAGGACATTGTGCGGATCCATTTTCATAAAGCTATCCTCCCACACGCCGGCCATAAAATCTGCCACTGAGTCAAATCCCATCTCCCGATAAAGCCCCTCTCTGTAAAACGCCTGCGATAACCCCCATCCCGCATAAACATGGCCAACGGCGCGCATGTCAGCGGAAGTCAACTGGTTTAGCTTACTTGAATCGAAGCGGGCGGCAGCCATGAGCGGAGCCTTCATTCCCTTCAGGACCAAATACGTTTGCGGCCAAGTCTTGGCCATACCGGCAATAGGCGCCATTCGTTCCACCATGTCGGGATAGCTTGCTCCCCATTGGAAGGCTTGAATACCTCCCATGGACCAACCGACAACGAGGGCGATCTTCTGAATGCCGAATTTTTCGGTCACCAGCCGATGCTGGAATGTAACGTTGTCATAGATGGTTACCTGCGGAAAATTCGCCCGGTCGAATGGAGGTGGCGTGTTGCTAGGAGAGGAAGATAATCCGTTGCCCAATAGATTCGGAACGATAATGAAATATTTCTGCGGATCCAATGCCATGCCGTTCCCAATCAACCATTCATTCTGAACGTGCTGGTCGCCAAAAGCCGTTGGATAGACGATGACATTATCTTTTTTCTCATTCAATTGGCCATAAGTCTTATAAGCGAGAAATGCGCTCGGTAACGTTACTCCCGATTGCAAGGTTACGTCACCCAAATCAAAAATTTCATAATCCATCATATCGTTTGCTCCTTTCAAAATGAAACCAATAGATTGTATTGCTTGTTGTCAGTATAGTTCTGTGTTACTCTCAATAAAAGTGAATAGAATTCAAAGCAGTGTTCAATATTTTTGAATATGAAAGGGGAGCATGTGATGGAATTGCGCCAGCTGAATACGTTCCGTACGGTTGCATCCACATTGAATTTCAGTCGGGCTGCGGAAGTGCTAAACTACGTCCCTTCCAACGTCACGATGCAAATAAAAGCATTGGAAGATGAGCTTGGAGTTCGCCTCTTTGACCGCTTGGGCAGGCAGCTTGTTCTCACGACGGCGGGGAAACGCTTTTTAACTCACATTCAAGGTGTTCTGGACAAGCTGGACGAAGCTCGCGGCGCCGTTCATGACAATGAAGATTTAACCGGCACCCTGACGATCAGTGCCAATGAGGTCGTATGCGCCTATCGGCTCCCAGCTGTCTTTCAACGATTTCGCTCGCAGCATCCGGGGGTTCGTCTGATCTTCCGCTCCGTTCCAAATCTAGAGCTCAAGCAAGCACTATTTGAGGGAACTGCCGACGTCGTCTTTATGCTGGACGAGCCCATTCGCTCGAGCGGACTTGCCGTGGAACCGTTGGTGGAAGAGACGTTCCGCCTTTTTGCTGCTCCCGACCATCCTCTCGCAAAAAGAAACCTGCTGCAGCTGGAAGATTTTCACGGAGAAGTCTTCCTGACGAATGAAAAGGGTTGTCCTTACAGAACCATGTTCGACCGGTCATTTGAGAAAGAGGGTATAGATAGTATTACGTATCTAGAGTTTCAAAGTGCTGAAGCTATTAAACAATGCGCCGTTTCGGGAATCGGTATTGCCTTTCTTCCTGAAATCGTAACGGAAGCTGAAGTTGAACGGGGCGACCTTGTTGCTCTTCCATGGGAAATCCCGGATCTGCACGTGTATACCCAGATGTCTTGGCATAAAGACAAGTGGCTTTCACCAATCATAGAATCTTTTATAGAAACGGCAGGGGAAGTACTTGCTAATTCCCCTATTCATGCCGTGTAGTTCGTGGAACTATTTATTTAACAAAAAACAAGTTGTCGTCTTTTTCGAAAGACAAGAACTTGTTTGGTTAAAATGAATCGTTGGGGAACGTATCATATGGATAGAAGGGCGTGGCTAGAGGCATATAGGTTCCATTCTTATAGCCGCTTGTAGTCCTGGATAATGGTGTCCACCACATGCTTTCCCCAATCCGCAGCTTCCGAGCCCTTTTCATTCCAATCATAGGTGATGAGCCCTTTCCATAGGGCCCAGCCGCGAGCACGATGAATGGTGTCCTCATCAAAATCCATCCGTTTCAGGAATAGGTCGCGGCTGGCTTCATCAAAAAAGTTCCAGGCCATCACAAGGTCGCTCGAAGGATCGCCTACGCCCATCGTTCCAAAATCAATAACGCCGCACAGTCGTCCATCCCTCACCAGCAAATTGCCTACGGCAACATCACCATGCAGCCATAGCGGCTCTGATTGGTATGTTGTCGCAAGGGCAAGCTCCCATATTTCCGTTAGCAGCTTGTGATCGTATTGACCGGATAGCTTTTCGATGATCGTTCTTGTATCATCATCATATACCGCAAGATTTCCCCCTCGATGAAAGTTCTGGACCCCTGCCGGGACGCCGCGGCTTGCGTCGATCGCCTCCAACTCTTGTAAAAAACGGGCGAGGTCTTCGGCAAATTGGTTGTGATCGGATATTTTGTTATGCGTGACCGTGTCGCCGTCAATCCAACGGTTAACGGACCAGGGAAGAACATATTCGTCCGTGGGCGCTCCTTTTGCAACCGGAACCGGAATGGGGACGGAAAGAAGCGGCTTGAAAACGGGAAGCCAGGTCAGTTCTTTTTCAACAGCCGAGGCGTAGCGTTCATGACTTGGTAAACGGACGGTCATTTCACTGCCCAGCCGGAAGGTACGGTTATCGTGGCCGCTTTTTTCTACAGGCTTTATCTCTAAATTCGCCCATTCCGGAAATTGGCTGTCGATTAATCGGCGTACCAGCTCAATGGTAATCTCCATCTTCTCACCGCTTTCTAAAAAATGGTAATCAAATTATAACCTTTCACCTGCATCTCCTCAAGGGTTGGAGAGACCAAGAAACAAGAACGTAAAAAAACCGGGACATGTATAGCCCGGCTATCGCTATTTTTGATCATGTCTCTATGAAATCAGAACAGTCACCCTGGTGGAGAGCAATATTATAATCAGCTCAACCCTTTAAAATTTGAAGAAAATAAGATTTTAAATCGACGACCCGCAGTGACTCCGGTTTATGGTCTGTACCGGCAATCATTAGAGGAACAAGCGACTCCGCTTGACTTATGCCCCCGTGCCCTGCGCCTCCTATATGGGTGGGTGAACTGCCGTACTTCAATTCATATCCCGGCTTTGCGGTTACGACCATGTACTCCCCATGATGTGAATGTAAGGCAGCGGACAATCGCCGGAGAACATCGGGATAATGTCCATAGTCCACCGTATTCTTTTGGGTATTGATTTGTAAATCAAGCACTTCGGGATCTTCGGCCAATGTCCATGGTTGATGATAGGGATCAACCGTGTCTCCTTGTGACCGATAGGCAAATTTCTTGGATGATCCTGATCGAACAACGCGAATCCAATCATCATCTTTCCAAGCCAATATATCAATTCTCGGGTCAGCCTTCAATACCTCTGATATTTGCTCAAAAGAATATTGTGAGGTTAGCTTGTACAGATAAGCCATTCTATCATTGATGGCAAGAATAAGCTCGGTCTGGTTCGTGACGGCGCCTCCCTGCCGTAAAATGCGGTACCCGTTCAAGATTTGCCCTAAATCAATTACCGGTTGGCGATTTTTCGGGTGGACGTGAGCCATTCCGTTATCCCCCATGATGATGATTACGGCTTTTTCCAGAGCCTCTTCCGGTGAACCAAATGCCTGCAGCAAGGTCTTTAATTGGTGATCGGTGCGGATCACGCCATCCAAATCCGACGGACCTTTTTTATGTATTTTTTGGTCCAGATCGGGGAAATAGACATATAGAAAATCGGGCAATTGCCCGTTTTGAATGAGATGCGTCACCATTTGGAGCGCATATTCATTGTTAAAGCCGAACTTACCGATGGGGCTCACCGGCAAACTTTTCACGCTTTTCAGCGGATTTGAGAATGCTCCATAGGCAAACAAATCCGGACCTTTGACCGTGACATTTTTAGGTAACGCTGTCGGCATATGAAGCCAAAAAGGAAATTCAGCTGGTGATCCGCGCTTCCCCGATAGATCAAGCCATTAACGGACCCCGATTGTAGCCCCATACGGTTCAATTCTTCAAAAATGGTCGGTATTTGCGGATTCAAGTGGTCGCCGTTCATACGGATTAAGGCATCATTCAAATATTGGTTGATTCCGTTCTTGTAGATTTCCCAAAACCCACTGCCATAATTAATGACTTTCTTGTCTTGTGTTGAGTACCAGACCAGTCCCGGTACACGATGTTCATCCGGATACGTTCCCGTCAGCAGCGTGCAGTCAATCGACACGGACATCGTCGGAAATGAG
The DNA here is from genome assembly GCF_002968895.1 of Paenibacillus sp. AR247. Lineage (NCBI taxonomy): Bacteria > Bacillati > Bacillota > Bacilli > Caryophanales > Paenibacillaceae > Paenibacillus > Paenibacillus sp. AR247. The sequence goes on from NZ_PCZT01000009.1 coordinate 148,439, forward strand.
GTAACGACATTCCTATAGTATTGACCATGTTCCATCAAGAACTGAAAAGTTGGAAGTTTATTTTGCTCGATTCCTTTATCAATCGACTGGCTCATTAACGTATCGACACAAATGAAGATAATGTGCTGCAACCTGTTCACCTGCCAATTTTTTCTGCAAGCCTATTCTTAACCCACATTATTTGCTTTCAGTATTCAAAATATTCGGCTAGCGGAATGTCATGTAGGATGACATCCGATAGAAGGGGGAGTAGAAGTGAGCGATCGTGCGGATTTGGCGCTGCCATTGGATAAGCTTTTTGAACAGTTTCATATCAAAGAGGCCTCTCCATTGGGTGGGAGACTCAACCAGCACTGGCTGATAAATTTCAAGAACGACCACCTTGTATTACGGCGCTGGTACAAAGAAACTCATTTGGATGAGATTGATTATGAGGTGAAATTGCTTAAAAGCATAGCCGAGCTTGGATGGCCTGTGGCAGCTGTTATTGAAGGGCCGTTCGAGATGGATGGGTATATCTGGGGTTTGTTCCCTTATCTTTACGGTGAACCGCCATCTGTGGACAATCGGGCGGTCGAACAGCGTGCAAGGGGGCGGCTTATGGCCCAGTTTCACTCTGACCTTGGCAAACTCAGTGGGATCGGTCAGCGCAAGGATTGGCGGCGGTGCGAAGAGATTCTATTTGACTCCGAGCTAGATCGATTGCTGTCACGAAATGAAAAGCAGCGCCCTGAGGAAATACGAATTCTGCGGTGGCATTTGGAGCGTGCCCGCAGGCGGGTGGAGGAGCTGAAACTTCATTCCAGACCCGGGATCGTGATCCACGGGGATTTTACACCCTGGAACCTGCGTTTCCAGGATGGGAAGCTCTCCGGCATACTCGATTTTGAGCTTGCTCACTGGGATCATCGAGTAGGCGACTTTGCTCTTTCATGGCGGGGAAAGTACGACGAGGTTATTTATGGATATGATGAAGTATCACCTCTTGAGCCTGAGGAGTGGGAACTGATCACGCCGATGTGGTGGGCGGGGCTGATTGAGAATGCATGCAGGCATCTGAAGGAAGGAACTTGGGACGATGGCTGGATTGTCAGGAAATTGTTAGAGCGTTCACCGTTGATGGGGCAGGACGCCGTCCCGTTCCGTTAAATGCGGCTGTTAGACTTCAAGATGATAAACTTTAATTGTTTGGTTCGTTTGAAAAAGCACTTCGAACATCGCTTTCCCTTTCTTCTCCAGCCAAGTGTCAAAATCCATAAGACCAGGGTGTAGGCTGCGCAATGTAGGAAAATCGACTTCGTAGCCGTCTCCGTTTAACCATTCATAGATCCGCGCCAAGGTTTCGTTGTGCTGACGTATCGTTTCTATAGGAATTTGGACATAGCTTATCGGGCGGCCTGTCGCACGAGTGATGGCTGACGCAATGCTAGGTGGAGTCCGCGCGTCACCTGCGATTTCGATCGTCTTGCCCAGAAATTCGCCGGGATGTTTGAAGGCCAGCTTGACGAATGCACCGATGTCATCCACAGCTATGCAATATACAGGCACGTCCGGGTTGGTGGCTTCAGCCAATGTCCCGTGCTGAATACCATAAAACGGACTGGCGTAACTTTCCATAAATCCCGACGGGCGCAAGATCGTTGCAGGAAGACCAAGCGTCTTAATGTATTGTTCAATTTCCCACTTGGCAAAATAACGAAAGCGGGACTGTACGTCAGCACCGCTATTCGATGAATAAACGAAATGCTGAACCCCGGCATCATTCGCCGCATCGGCTGCATTTTTACCCCAACGTAATTTCTTCGGCCGTTCTTGCATCGCTTGGCTCCCACGTAGGTGGTTGAACACTGAAGACCCCGTGCACTCCTTGCATGGCAGCATCCAGTGAAACGCGATCTCCCAAATCCCCCCGGAACAATTGAGCACCCGCTTGAGCAAGGGTTTGGGCTACCTTACTTGAAGGATCACGGGTGAAAGCACGCACCTGCCAGCCATCAGCAAGCAGATGTGACGCTGCTGCACCCCCTTGCTGGCCTGTGGCTCCTAAAACCAAAATCGTCTTCTGAAGTGTAGCCATATGCTTCCTCCTTCAAGGTAATGGAATAACTAATTGAAAGTGTAAATCATATATGATTTCTTTGTAAGGAGACACTTTGTTGAGTTATACTTACGAATAGTAAGTAAATTGTGAGGAAGTGATTGCTTGAACCCAAGTGATGAACAAAAATGCCTATCCGCGGTTAACGAAGCATTACAAGTGATAGGCAGCAAATGGGCGTTCCTGGTAATCTCTCAATTGTATTATGGTCCTCAGCGCTTTAATCAGCTGCGCCGAAATTTGAGCACCATCAGCATCAAATCTTTAACCGATATTTTGCGGCATTTAGAACATTATAAAATCGTAAATCGTCAGGTTTACCCAACAAATCCTATTAGCGTCGAGTACTCTTTGACGGAAAAAGGCAGAGAGTATAGGGAAGTACTTTTTCAAATGCGCCAATGGGGAGAAAAATGGGGTTCCACCCCAAATGAATAAAAAGTTGTCGACCATAGGTGCTTTGAAGAAGCAGGGGAGGACAGTAAAAAAAAGCCGGACTAACATGAAGTTAATCGGGCTTTTGTGCGCAGGCCGGCTTTAATGATTAACTCTCAGGACAGAATACATATGTCCATCTGGGTCAATAAACCCAAAGAAGCGGCCAATGTTTTCATTGCGGATGGGTGTGACCGGAACGCCTTTTGCACGAAGAAAGCGATAGAGCTTATCGATTTGATAAGTCTCGAATCCGATCATAGGAACAGCTTTTCCTTCCATGTTTATTTTTCCATTGGATGACCTGTTATCAGATCTGGTAAGAATTAATCCTGGACCGCGCTCCAAACGTATATTCCGATATCGTCATTCTTATATTGAACATCAAATCCGAGAAGGATTGATACCATTCAAGCGAAT
>NZ_PCZT01000009.1:151491-158020 GCF_002968895.1 Paenibacillus sp. AR247
TCCGAGAAAGGATTGATACCATTCAAGCGAATACTCCAGATTTGATACTGGGATATCATTAAAACGGATTTGATACAGGTAGCTGTTCATACAAATCAACCCCTCTGCCCCGAAGCACTGACAGCTTTTTCAGGGTGCCGTTGCTGTCCCGCTTTTAGTAAGAAGATGAGCAATAACGCGTAGATGACGGACAAAATCAGAACAAATTCCAGTGAGATAGTAAAGGCGTGTGCGTAGCGGGCGTGCGCGTCAGGCAAAGCTGAAATATCCAAAGCACGATAGAAGAAGATTCCGACAAAACATACGCCCAGCGCGGTGCTGAGCTGGGTTGCAGTCGTCAAAACTCCGGAAGCCGCCCCGATATTCACCTGACGTACCTTGGACAGAATGGTTCCGATGAGCGGAGCCGCGCAGGTGCCTTGCCCAATGCCAATAACGAACAAGCTCGGCCAAAGTGCCATCCAAACCAGATGGCCGCCGTGATGATGGACAATTTCCAAAGTGTAACCAATGCCGCCTGCCGTAATTATAGCTCCGACTAACAGAACAGCCGGTCCAAACCTGCTCACGAGCTTAGGTGATGCCAGTGAAGCGAGGAAGAAGCCGATTCCCAAGGGCAGATAGGTTAACCCCGACGTTAAAGCAGAATAGCCGAATCCCTGCTGGAGCATAACGGCCAACGTAAAGAACAATGCCGAAGCGATCGCATAAAAGACGAGTATGAGCGATATGCCGAGGCTAAAGGAACGATCCCGGAAAAGTGAAGGGGAGAGCAGTGGCGATTTTCCATTTTCAAGCATTTTCCGCTCATATATAATAAACAGTGTCAAACCTGCCGGGAAGCAGGCAAGCAAGATGAACGACCATGCGGGCCATCCAGCCTCACGGCCTTGAACAAGAGGAAATGCCAGCGCCAGCAGGCTTGCCGTTAAAATGATTGCGCCGACCAGATCAAGCCGTTTGGCTGAAGGGTTGCGCGACTCTTGAAGCAGCGGGATTCCGGCCAGTAACGCAGCCACACCAATTGGGACGTTCACGAGAAAAACGGAACGCCATCCCAAACTGAACAGATTTTGGCTGATAAGGTAACCTCCGAGCAGCTGCCCGGATACGGTGGCGATGCCGATAGTCGCACCATACAAACCGATGGCTTTCGCTTTTTCATGCTCGGGAAAACTCACTTGGATCATGGCGAGCACCTGCGGCATCATGGCCGCTGCCGTTATGCCCTGAAGCACGCGAAACAGGATCAGGTACAGCGAGGAGGGAGCCGCACCGCATAGCGCCGAAGCGACTACGAATCCTAACATCCCCGTGAGAAACAGACGTTTTCGCCCAAACATATCGCCGAGCCGGCTCCCGGTAATCAGCAGTACGGCATAAGCCAGCGTATAGCCCGCGAGAATAAACTGAATGTCCGAGGCGCTTGCCCGTAAATCGGCTTGGATGGACGGAATCGCAACATTAACGATAAAAGAATCAAGCAAAGCCATAAATGTCGCTGCCAACACCACCGTCAAAGCCCACCATCTGCGAGAATCGACACGCTCTCCACTAGTCTTGGTCATTTCAATCACCTTTCTCCATCAAGTTATATCCCTATCCTAGATGAAAAAGGTCTTTTCGTAAGAATACCGTTTATACGATTATAAAAAATAATACCTAGCAAGAATGAACGTGAAAAATGATTTCATATGTAGATAGAGCGGAGGGAAGGGCATGGAAGAAGATTTGAAACGCCGCAAAGAGTTAGGCGCATTCTTGAAATCGCGCCGAACGCGCATATCCCCGGTCGACCTTGGTATCCAAAGCGCACCGCATCGGCGGGCCAAGGGGCTTCGTCGTGAAGAAGTGGCGGACATCGCCGGGGTCAGCAACATATGGTATACGTGGCTGGAACAGGGGCGCGATGTCAGGCCTTCTGCACAGGTTCTTGACAGTTTGGGCAAAGCGCTCCAATTGAACCGGTATGAGCTGCTGCATTTGTATACGCTTGCGGAGCACCGTCCGCCCGCCAAGGATTGGATGTCCGACATTCACGTGGATCCGTCCCTGCAGCGTATGCTGGATAAATTAGAGCCTTTTCCCTCTTACATAAGAGGACCCCGATGGGACACGCTCGCTTGGAATCATGCGGCTTGCGAGCTGTTTGGCGACTTTAACCGGATGAACGTTCTGGAAAGAAACAGTTTGTGGCGAATGTTTGCCCGTCCCGATTACCCCGATTTGCTTCCGGACTGGCCGCAAGTAGCCCAGAGCCTCTTGGCCCAATTTCGGACCAGCTACGGACAGCATATTGGCGATCCTTCGTTCGAAGAGTTGGTTGATCTGCTCAAGAAGACGAGCGAAATGTTCAATCAATGGTGGGATCATCATGAAGTGCTCGGGATCCCGCTGGGACTTAAAAGGTTCAATCACCCAAGGCTCGGTGAACTCGCTTTCGAGCACCAGTCGCTTACGGTTGCCGATTGCCCCGACTTGAAAATGACTGTATATATCCCGGTTCAAGCGGATACTTCTTGGGTTGAGGAAGGACCAGGATAAAACTGAACTATCATACCCATGGATGGGTTTGGTTTTTCGATTTTATTAAAATTAAAGTTTAGAATATTTTAAATAATAACCAAAAAAATCAATAATTTTATTGTAATTATTAAATTTATTAATTTTTGGTTTTACAAATTGAATGTGTTGTTTTATAATTCAAAAAAAGAAAGGAGTAGAGTATGAAGTATCCCATCATCACACAGTGTCCTGTATGCGACCATCCGCTGCACGCAGTCAAGCTGGAATGTGGACATTGCCGGACGACGATTGAGAATACGTTTGAATTATCAAAGCTGGCTCTACTCTCACCTGAACAGCTCCATTTTGTGATCACCTTTCTAGTGAACAGGGGCAACATCAAGGAAGTAGAGAAAGAGCTTGGCATATCTTACCCGACGGTGCGCGGCAAGCTCAATGATATCATCACGGCCCTTGGATACGATACTCGCAAGAAGCAGGACGTCGATGAGAAGAAGGTCATTTCTATGCTGGAGAATGGCGAAATCACTGCGGACGAAGCGGTCCGAATGCTGAAGGATGAATAAGGAGGAAGTAACGATGAGAGAAGAAATCAGCAAAGTGCTGTCCATGATGCAGGAAGGCAAAATTGATTCTGATAAGGCATCGGAGTTGATTAATGCACTGCAGGAAAAGCAAATGGCTCATCCATCGCAAGCCGTGCAGGTACTGGGGAAACCAGACTATTCGAAGAAAACGCCATCGGGTTCCGGCCGTTATTTAGACAAAACGCTTAAAATTCGAGTAACAACCGAAGAAAACGATAATGTCAGCATTAATTTACCGATTAAACTGGTGAAGGCAGTTCTCGGAGCGGGGCACAGCATCGCGTCTAATATTCCGCAATCCGCGGAATATGTGAAGAATATCGATATCGATCTGCTGATCGATGCAATCGAAAACGAGCTTGACGGGCAAATCGTTGATGTCCGTACTGGTGACGGGAATACCGTAGCTGTAGTGATTGAGTAACTGGCCATGATGACTGTTAAGGTTAAGAGCAAAGAGCATGCTTTTACCATTCCTGTCCCTTATGCCGTATTGCGCATCGGAAGCGGTATTCTGACTTCCAGATTCGTTAAGCGCAAAATGAAGGATTGGATGAACAAGTCTAGCGGACATGTGGGTGGGGTCTCGAGTCGGGATCATGATTTCGATTCGGACGGCAGACGATTCGGGACTGAACTACTGCTGTCGATTCTTGAGAACGCAAGTACGCAGCATGCGATCAGGCAGCTCATCAAGGAGCTGCAGCGGTGTAAAGGGACGGTTCTGGTCGATGTCCAGGCTCAGGATGGTACGAAAGTGTTGATAAAATTGTAGGAGAGCTTTTAATTACAGCATCTCGTGCTAGAGAGAAAAGGCATATGCCTGAATCAAAGCACGTAAGACCACAAGAGCATATACGCGTAATCGCCGCGGCGCTGCGGCTTTTTGTGTTTTAGCAAGACATGATTTTTCAAAACCGGAAGACAAGAACACATATCAGTTGACGAAAAAAGTCATGGAGACTATTTGGTTAACCATAATTTAATTATGTAAACCGGATACCTGATCAGAAGTGTTTTAATAAATTAATTACCTTGACAGTCACAGTAGTGTATTGTATGATGCAGATATGGAGGTGATTGTATGAGTGACAACAAAATCACATCCGACCTGCTGCGAGGCCATACCGACACGATGATTTTACGATTATTATCCGAAGCGGACCGCTACGGTTATGAAATTGTCAAGCTGATTGCCGAACGTTCGGGAGGTGAGTACGAACTAAAGGAAGCCACGATGTATTCCAGCGTCCGGAGGCTTGAAGGGGACGGAGATATCGAGTGGTATTGGGGCGATGAATCGCAGGGCGGACGGCGCAAATATTTTCGAATTACCGAGAAGGGCAAGGAAACGTACGAGCGCAACAAAAGCAACTGGGAGTACGCCAAGCGTGTGCTTGAAAACTTGTTATAAGGGGAGTCGATGGGATGAACGAGAAATTGACGAACTATCTGAACGGGGTATTTGCACCGTACGATGGGGTAAAGAGCGTCAGCGAATTAAAGGCGGACCTGCACTCCGATTTTCAGCCGAACGGTGAAGCGCACGTCGAAGCGATCGGCACGATGCGCCATGACGGAGGCGCGCCGATGCGCCGGGATACGATCTTCCGGATGGCGTCCACTTCCAAGCCGGTCACGATGGCTGCGGCGATGGTCCTGCTTGACGAGTGCAGGCTGCGGCTGGACGATGTGGTAGACCCGTGGCTGCCCGAACTCGCCGACCGGCGGGTGCTGAAGAGAGCCGACGGCCCGCTGGACGATACCGTGCCGGCGCGGCGTCCGATCACCGTAAGGGACCTGTTGACCTCCACATTCGGGCTCGGCATGGATATGACGTCGCTGGGCACGCCGATCATGAACTCAATTTTCGAGCAGGGGCTCACGCCAGATCTGCCGGAACCGATGCCCGAGCCGGATGAGTGGATGCGCCGCCTTGGTGCGCTTCCGCTGATGCACCAGCCCGGAGAGCGCTGGCAGTACCACATCAGTAACGATCTGCTCGGCGTACTCGTAGCCAGGGTCACGGGCCAGTCGTTTGAGACATTTCTGCGCGAACGCATCTTCGATCCCCTCGGGATGAAAGACACCAGCTTCCATGTGCCCGCCGACAAGATCGACCGTCTGCCGCCCCTTTATGCCCCCAACCCGCAGACCGGTGAGTTCAACGTTTGGGACGAAGCCGAAGGGGGACGCTACAGCCAGCCTCCGGCGTTCCAGGGCGGCGGAGGCGGACTTTGCTCCACTGTTGATGACTACCACGCGTACTTTCAAATGCTGCTGAATCAGGGGATGCACGGGAACCAACGGATCCTGTCCCGTCCCGCCGTCCAGCTGATGACCACCAACCGCCTCACGCCCGAGCAGCAAGCCGCCCGACACGCCATGGCTACGAACAATGTCCACGTGTCATTCGGTCAAGGGCAGCACGGCGGCTGGGGCTTCGGGATGGCGTGGGTTCCAAAAGAAAATGTTCTGGATTTGATTACCTTACCCGCAATCCGCATGCGCTACGAAGCTTATTTGAACTTTAACGGCTCTGTGAATTATATGGAGTACGTCACTGCAACAACTTCTGAATGTCAGGTTAAACTTCAAAGAAACATTTAGTTGTACGTGCCATTAAATCCTTTCATTTACGGGATACTTTTAGTTCAGGGTCATTCAGCAGCAGATTTTCACTGTAAATATAGACAAGCACATATCCTCAGAATAGCCGCATTATTGCGGCTTTTTGAAGTCCCCCTCATATTGTGCCGGCGCGGCGGCTAAGAACCCAAGGCTAATGTTGAAGAAAGCATCCTACTGTTCTACATTCCGGAATAATAGGATTTAAACTGTGAAGGCGTCATATTCATATAGAACCTGAACCATTTGGAAAAATAACTGACATGCTGATAGCCAGACTCGAGAGCAGCCTCAAGCACATTGTACGATCCTGTGCTCAGCAAATTAGCAGCTTTGTTGATGCGGATAAAATTCAGAAATTCCATCGGCCGCATCCCGGTCTGCGTTTTGAAAAATTTACAAAAATGGGAGCGGCTGAGAGAAACTACGCCAGCCAACTGATCCAATGCTAGCTTTTCGTGAGAATGCTCTTCCATAAAAGCCAGCACTTTTTTAATTTGCTGGTTATATTCGTTTCCGGGGCTGTTTCGCTGCTCCTCACTTTGTTCCATCATTCCGAACTGGCACATATCTGCAATCAGTTGCAGGAGAAGGCCCTTCAAGCTCAGTTCGTAAGCGGGTGAACGGTTTTCGTAACGAATAAGGATCTGTTTTATATAGCCCAACAATTCGGGAGGCGAGCCGCCTGAAACCGATAATAAGGCGGGAAGTCGGAGTTCCCCAAGTAGGATTGGCCCAAGGAACAGCTCCTGGATTCGATCCGCTTGGAGCGAAGACAACCAGGATAA
>NZ_PCZT01000009.1:158120-162627 GCF_002968895.1 Paenibacillus sp. AR247
GACGAGCGCTTCTCCTTCACGGATAGCAAACTCCCGGCTTTCGATTCGGAATGTGGCCGTTCCCTTGGACAAATAAATGATTTCCATCTCATTATGCCAATGGACGGGCAGAATCGTGCGGACCCCGGCTTGATGCTCCACCTTGTATATATACAGAGGGAAGCCGGGAACCCCGTGCAGCTTGTTTTCTCGGTACCGGTGCTCGTACATTTGGGCTCTCCTAAGAATCGTAATATAGTGACGATAGTACGCGATTAAATGCTAGATAATTCAAAAACAACAATAATATCATTATATTAAATCACATCCTTAGGGAAAGGAGTAGTGTTATTCATAAAATCCGGGTTTCATACATTTTTATGGTATGGATCATAACCGATGGAAAAGAGGTGACCGGTTTGTTTACCAACTTTCGCCTTGATGAAGTAAGGTTGACAGACAGTTCCTTTGCATTTCGCAGACAACTTGTAAAAAAGTATATTGTTGAATTTGATCTGAACCGGCTTATGCATACGTTTAAAATGAATGCCGGGCTTCCGTCCAACGCGGAGCTCTTGGGCGGTTGGGAAAGCGATGAGAGCGGTATCAGAGGACATTTCGTCGGGCATTATCTGTCAGCCTGTTCCAAATTTGCCTTTGCCGATCAGGACGAGGGGTTGAAATCAAAAGCGAATGAAATCGTTGATATGATGGAGTTATGCGCTAAGCCTAACGGATATTTGAGCGCTTTCGAAGAGGAGAAGCTCGATACGCTCGAATTCGAGGAAAATCGAAATGTATGGGCGCCATACTACACCCTGCACAAGATTATCCAGGGGTTGGTCGATTGCTATGCGTATCTCGGCAGTGAAAAAGCCCTGGCTCTTTCCGTAAACCTGGCCCACTACATTCACGGACGTTTTGAAAAGCTTTCCTTCTGGAAAATCGATGGGATTCTCCGTTGTACGAAGGTGAACCCTGTAAATGAGTACGGAGGGATCGGCGATGCCCTGTACACCCTGTATGACACCACCGGCGATGCCAAAATACTTGAGCTGGCCCAACTCTTCGACAGGGATTATTTCCTGGATCATCTTGCGGACGGCAAGGATGTGCTTGAAAATCTGCACGCAAACACTCACCTTCCGATGATTATAGCGGCAATGCACCGGTTTGACCTTACGGGCGAGGAGAAATATCGAACGGCGGCCTTGAATTTTTATGATTACTTAAAGGGAAGAACTTTTGCCAATGGAAACAACAGCTCAAAGGCCACCCATTTTATCAAAGGCGGAGTTTCCGAAAAATCGGAGCACTGGGGAGGCTACGGACAGCTGGCAGATGCATTGACCGGCGGCGAAAGCGAGAGTTGCTGCGCGCATAATACGGAAAGGATTCTGGAGCGGTTGTTTGAATGGTACGGGGCGGTTGAGTATCTGGATCATATGGAATCGCTGAAATACAATGCGGTGTTGAATAGCGCCAGCGATGAAACGGGCCTTTCGCAATACCACCAGCCGATGGGCAACTGCGCGACCAAAAAATTCAGCGATCCGTACGATTCCTTCTGGTGTTGTACCGCCTCAGGCATCGAGGCAATGAGCGAGCTGCAGAAGAATATCTGGTTTAAAAGCGGGGATGCTCTGTTGATGAATGCCTTTATTCCATCTGCTGTGGTTTGGAAAGAAAAGCATGTCACAATCACACAGCTTACGGAATTCCCCGATGGGCTTACGTCCACGCTCGTGGTTAATGCAGCCGAACCGTCAGCTTTCAAACTAATGCTCAAGGAAAAAGCAGTCAAAGCTGTAAAAATCAATTCCGCTCCGATCGAACTTGTCAGGGAAAACGGGTACGTCGGGATTCAACGTGTTTTTCAGGATCAGGATACGATCGAAATTGAAATAGAGGCATCTCTGCATTTGGTTCCGCTCCAAGGCTCAGACCGTTTGGCGGCGGTGATGTTTGGCACCGTGTTACTGGCTCAGATCGGGCAAGGTTCGCTTTTGCAAGGGATGTCAAATGCAAATATCAACGAAAGATTCGTCAGATCGGAAAAGAAGCAACTGGAGTTTGCCCTTAACGATGACCAAGTCAAACAAGCGAAATTCATACCGCTATTCAGAGTTGAGGAAGAAGCGTATTCCGTATATTTGGACTTAGAAGAGGATTCCAGCCTCAACCGCCGTTTTTCCTTTGCTAAAGATGGCAGCTCGGCGTATGAAGAAGCCTGAAGGCATATTTAAAGGAGTGAACGTTTATGATGAAAAAACAAGGGCTAAACCCCTATCTCCCATCGTGGGAATACATACCTGACGGAGAACCGTACGTTTTTAACGACAGAGTTTATGTATATGGCTCGCATGACCGATTTAACGGACATGTGTTTTGTTTAAACGACTACGCTTGCTGGTCGGCACCCGTGAATGATCTAGGCGACTGGCGGTATGAGGGCGTGATCTACACCAAAACGGATGACCCGCTAAATCCTGATGGCAGAATGTGTCTTTATGCGCCGGACGTCACCGTCGGACCGGATGGTCGTTATTATCTTTATTATGTCCTGGATAAGGTTCCGGTTGTTTCAGTTGCCGTCTGCGATACACCTGCTGAAAAGTATGAATTTTACGGATACGTAAGGTACGCGGACGGTACACGCTTGGGCGAAAGAGAAGGGGACGAGCCCCAGTTTGATCCGGGTGTATTGACAGAAGGGAAGAAGACGTACTTATATACTGGTTTCTGTGCACCCAAGGATAAATCCAGACATGGCGCAATGGCCACGGTGCTTGGTGAAGATATGCTTACCATTGTGGAGGAACCTGTATTTGTTGCCCCAAGTGAACCTTACAGTACGGGAAGCGGGTTTGAAGGGCATGAATTTTTTGAGGCTCCCTCCATCCGTAAGAAGGGTGATACCTATTATCTTGTCTATTCATCGATTGTCATGCATGAATTATGTTATGCCATCAGTAAATCTCCGACAAAAGGCTTCATTTATCAGGGCGTCATCATAAGCAACAATGATCTTCACATCGGTTCCTACAAACCGGCGGACAAACCGATGTATTATGGCGGGAATAACCATGGCAGCATTGTGGAAATTAACGATGGATGGTTCATTTTTTATCATCGCCATACCAACGGTACGGCTTTTAGCCGGCAGGGCTGCATCGAACCGATCGTCATCCGGGAGGATGGAACGATTCCTCAAGTGGAAATGACCTCTTGCGGTCCCAATGACGGTCCGCTTGTGGGTCGAGGTGAATACCACGCCTACTTGGCATGTAATCTGTTCTGTAAAGACGAAGAATTGTATACTGGCGGTTTCGGCTCAGGGGCATGGATGGACAGCCGTTTTCCGAAGATCACGCAGGAGGGAAGAGACGGGGACGAAGAGATCGGATACATCGCTAACATGACAGACTCCGCTACTGCCGGTTTCAAGTATTTCGACTGCCAAGGAATCCGGAAGGTGAAACTCAAGGTGCGTGGTTATTGCCAGGGCAACTTTGAAATTAAAACGACTTGGGACGGACCGGCTCTCGGAAAAATACCCGTTAACTTCACGAATATATGGACGGAATATTCAACGGATCTCGTCATTCCGGATGGCATACAGGCTCTATATTTTACGTACACGGGCAGCGGAAGCGCGGATCTGGCTTCGTTTATTTTAGAGTAGGCCGCCCGCCTGGGAACCAGTTTCCCGAAAAAATACGCAAGCAGTTCCGAGCATTTTCCGGAACTGCTTTTTTTGGTTTGTGTGATCTTTTAATGATAAAGCTATGGAGGCCGAGTATTAAAAAATGACAACGCTTTCTTAAGAATGTTGGCTTACGAGCAGATGGGTCAAGAGGATAGACTAGCAATAAAGGAGGAGCGCATATGGATTTGGATGCACAGATTACGAGAACTGCGGATCACGGCGGTCAGAAGCACCAATTATGGAAGCGGTTCAAAAAGCAAAAAATACTGCATGTATTTGTAGGACTGGGTATGATCTTTCTGCTGATTTTCTCGTACACGCCGATGTTCGGTATTCTTATGGCGTTTAAAGACTACAGTATTTCAAATGGTATCAAGGGGATCTTTACCAGCGAGTGGGTCGGTTTGAGATATTTCGATGAATTCATCCATGATTATAAGTTTGCCACGATTGTACGCAACACGCTTGTCCTGAGCTTACTGAAGGTCATCTTCGCTTTTCCCGCACCGATTCTGCTTGCGATCCTGTTGAACGAAGTGAAAAACATGGCGTTCAAACGATTCGTGCAGACGATCAGCTACTTGCCGCATTTTATTTCCTGGGTTGTAGTCGTCGGAGTATCCTATGCCTTCCTGTCCGCGGATGTTGGCATGGTAAACAGGGTCCTATTCGAAGCTGGTTTGATTGACAAACCGCTCAACATTTTGACGAGTCCCAACTATTTCTGGGGACTTGCTGTCGGCAGTGCGATCTGGAAGGAAATGGGCTGGTGGACGATTATATTCTTGGCGGCCATAACGGGAATTAATCCTTCGCTTT
>NZ_PCZT01000009.1:162727-177976 GCF_002968895.1 Paenibacillus sp. AR247
AAGCCTACTTATACGGTAACAGTATCAACAATCCGACATCGGAAATTGTCCAGACGTACGCATTCAAGGTTGGTCTGAGTGACGGGCGATTTTCCTACGCGGCAGCAATCGATCTCATTCAGTCTGTTATCTCGGTCATTTTGATTTTTTCAAGTAACTTTATCGCCAAGCGGGTGTCGGGATCAAGCTTATTCTAAAAAGGAGGGCTGGTGGTGCTTAAGAGCCAAAGACAGAAGGATGTTATTTTTGATAGCTTTATTTACATCATGTTGTTTATATTGATGCTCATCATGCTGTATCCATTCTATTATGTATTCATCGCCTCGTTCAATAAAGGCTCCGATACGCTCCTGGGAGGCATTTATTTGTGGCCACGAAACGTAACTCTGGAAAATTACAAAATTTTTCTGGAAGATCCGAAGTGGTATCGAGCCTTTTTGGTCACGGTTGCCCGGACGATTTCGGGTACGGCATTGGGACTGCTGCTGACAAGCCTGGTCGCTTACGCCCTTTCGCACCGTGATTTGTTGTTCAGCAAAACGTATTTTACGGTCATCATTTTCGCGATGTACTTTTCCGGCGGATTGATTCCTTATTATGTTGTGCTGCGCTCGATCGGATTGCTTAATTCATTTGCAGTGTACATCGTGCCGTCCATGCTCAACACGTTTTTCCTGCTCATTGCCATCTCGTTCTTCCGCGAAATCCCGGGCGAACTAAAAGAATCTGCGCATATCGACGGCGCTGGCGAACTCAAGATCTTTTTTCGGATCATCCTGCCGGTCTCGACGCCGGTACTCGCCACGATGGCGTTATTTATGGGTGTTGGCCAATGGAATTCATGGCTGGACTCCGCCTATTTCGTGCAATCGGAAAACTTGCGGACGCTTACCTTCCGGATGATGGAAGTGATCAACAAGAGCAACACGCCGCTGGATTCCATCGCTGTAGCAAACAGCGCCTCGGCTTCGGCCGGAGTGACGAGTTTCTCGCTGCAGGTGACGGCGATGGTCATCTCCATCGTGCCGATCATATGCGTATACCCGTTTTTGCAAAAATATTTTGTGCACGGAATTATGTTAGGATCTGTGAAAGGGTAATTCTTTGTTTCTATATTTAACCGCTTACATTAAAATACCAGTATATCCATTGGAGGGGTACACTTGAAAACAATCAAGAGCTATAAGCTGCTCGCTGCGGCACTGTCTGCGGTGCTTGCCTTTACAATGCTGTCCGCCTGCGGCGGCAACGGTAACGGCGAGGGCTCGGCAGCGAAGCAGGACGGTAATTCGTCGGCAGCATCAGGCGGCGTGAAGGAATTGTCGCTGTTTATCGATGAGCCATGGTATCCGGTTAAGGAATGGAAAGGCCCGGTAGCAGAGAAAATCACCGAAAAGACAGGTGTCAAGCTGAACGTCACTGTCGCAACGGACGATAAGCAGCTGCCGCTGATGATTGCCTCCGGAGATTTGCCGGACCTCGTCTTCACGAATGCTAACATTGATCGGCTGTCGGATTCGAAGCTGTCCTATCCCTGGAATGAGCTGATCGAGAAATATGCCCCGGATTTCAAAATCGACAAAACGAGAATTGCGATCCATACGATGGACGACGGCAACTTCTATACGGTGCGAAATTCCTTCGCGACGCAAGAGGAGATGGCTCAAAGTAAATATTCGATTGGCAGCGACGGCAATCCCGGCCTTGCCGTCCGGGAAGATATTCTGAAGGAACTCGGCAATCCGCCGATCCAATCGCTGGACGATTTCGTAAAGGTTTTAGGCATGGTCAAGCAGAAGCATCCCGGTATGGTCCCACTGGTCCTGGATAAGAATTGGATTGAGCAGTACTTTATGCAGCAGTTCGGCACGGAAGCTCTCATCGACGGCTGGTATGAGCGAGACGGAAAAGTCGATTATGCGATCAGACAGCCGAAGATGTTGGAGTATTTCAAGTTTATGAACAGCTTATATCGCAATGGATTCATTCTCGCGGAAAATTTTGCTTTTGCGAATGACCAGATTGACGATCAATACGTGACAAGCGGCAAAGCCTTTGCTCACGGTTATACCGTTTCCGCGGCGGAAGCGGACAACAATAAAATCAAGAGTAACGGGGGCGCCTTTATGCTGAAAATGCTTCCGAGCGCTTTGTCGAAGGATGCCAAAGCCGTGAGTACGGGCCTGGGATTTGCCGGTACGTTCATCACGAAGAAAAATAAGGATCCGGAAGCATCCATCAAGTTTATTCAGTACCTGGCAAGCGACGAAGGCAAAAAACTGACCATGTTTGGTGTCGAAGGCGAACATTGGACATGGAATGAAGCGGGTTATCCAAATCTGAAATACGATCCGTCCGATGCCGATTTCGTTAACGGTAATGGAATAAAATGGTGGTACCTGTATAATGATGGGGTCACCGAAGGCATGCTGTCCTATGTTCCGGGAACGCAGAAGACACAGGCTTTAATGGAGACTAAGGCTATTACGACTTACAAGCCGGCGATCGGTCTTATTCAAACGCAGCCGGATTCCAAAGAAAGAACGCTCAAGACAAAGATCGACGAGATGATTAAAAATGAGAAGGTGAAAATTTATTTGGCGAAATCCGAAGAAGAGGCGGTTGCGAATTACGAAAATATGGTGAAGACCGCCGAGAGTATGGGCTTGCAGGAGCTTGTAGATTGGGCAAATGAGACATACCAGAAGAAGAAAAGTTTGTTTGAGTAACACGATGCCACTAAACCGGTAGGGACGTAAAATCTCTACCGGATTTTGCTTGCTCATGGTACGTTTAGTAGAAATAAACCGGCAGCGGGGGGATTCAAGACCGTGAGTATCGTGCGCAAAATTGTTATCGGATATATTTTCTTTGTCTTTATCCCGGTCGTTACGTTTGGATATTACTACTACGTACAAATATACGGCAATCTGACTCAACAATTCGTAGAAAGCCGGCAAAAGATCCTGGAGCAGGCCAAGGCAAATATGAAAGCGGATCTGACCCGCATCGAATCCGTCCATCGCTTGCTGCAATATAACCCGTATGTCACGGACTACCTGGGCGGAGTTTATGGATCCGACGCCGACAGCATTTATGCCTACAACCGTTATATCAGTCCGATCATGACACAGTCGCTATTTGCCAATCCGGAAATCGAGTCGCTTCGAATCTATAAAACCAAGAAACAAGCGCTTCGAATTACCGACCGGTTTCTCGATATGTCATCTCTTGATGCACAGGGCAAGAAGATAGCAAGTTCATTAAAACCCGGTCAAGGAGGATGGATTGTCCAAGGTCCGGAAGCTCAGGAACCGCGGCTTGCTTTTTATCAGAACATTTATAACCCGGAGTTTACCGAAATTGTCGGGCTTCTAGAACTGCGCATTGGCGGCAGTCTGATGCAGAAATTTTACAAGGCTATCGGCATAGAAGGTGACTGGGAAGCGATCCTGTTACCGTTTGGTGAAGAGGCAGCTGAGGGCACAGCTTCCGGAATGGATGAGGAGACGCTCAAACTGCTCGGCGGAAGTGACAATAAGCCCTATTTCATTAACCGGAAAACGATCGTGAATCAGCTTTCCTTTGAGGAGCTTGGGGTCAGAGTTGTTGTGATTGGGAAGGTAGACGTCGTGTTTCACACGATCAAACGCAAGGAAATGATCCTGATCTCAACCGTCATCGTTTTTTTGGCGGCATTGTCGCTAGCGTATTATGTACTCGCTTCCACAATCACCAAGCGCATTCTTCGCCTGGCTAGACACATGCGTAACCTGGACGACAACAATATGAGACCGTACATCAGCAAGCATGACAGTCCGAACCGTCAGGATGAGATTGGCTTTCTGATCATGACTTACAATTCGATGATTCAGCGGATGGACGAATTGATTAACAATGTCCACCGGGCCGAGCTGCGAAATAAAGAAGCAGCCTATAAAGTGCTTCAGGCTCAAATCAAACCGCATTTTCTTTATAATACGCTCGAAACGATCAGAATGCTGGCCGAGTCCAATAACGATAAGGAGGTAGCCGACATTTCCTTCTGGTTCGGGAAGTTGATGCGTTACAGCTTGTCCTCCAAGGAGGATCATACGGTTCTCGCCCAGGAAATCGAGACGGTCATCTTCTATCTTAAGATTCACAAGATGCGGCTCCGAAACAGACTGAGCTACGAGCTGGACATCGATGTGGATGCAGATCAGATCGATTGTCCCCGGTTCATGCTCCAGCCCTTGATCGAGAACAGCATCGTCCACGGAGCTGCAGCAACACTTCGGCCCGTCCATATCAGGCTGCGTGCGTATGAAACGGCTGACGAGGTTCGGATCTCCATATCTGACAGTGGGGCAGGCATGCCGGAGGACAAGCTGTCCAGGCTCCGTTCACTGCTCATGGGGGATAGTGACAACTATTCCAGCAGAGAGACCGAGGGCGGTGGTGTTGGCCTGATTAACGTCAGCGAACGGGTGAAATCCTTTTTCGGCGGTGCTTCACGGCTGGTTCTTGATAGTGAGCAAGGAGTAGGAACATGTCTCACAATCATCATAACGAAAGGGGCGGCGGTTAACGATGAAACTATTGATTGTAGATGATGAGCCGATTATTCTTGAGGGATTAGTCAAGGTCATCAAGGACGCGGCTCCGCTCGGTACTGAGGTGCGTGAGGCAGGCAACGCTTTTGAGGCTCTTGAAGTCATGAAGGGTTTTATGCCGGATGTCACGGTGACGGATCTTCATATGCCGGAAAAAAACGGGTTCGAGTTGATGGAGGAGGCGAAAGGGAACGGACTGTGTAAGCGGTTTATTATTCTGACTGGCTATGACGAATTTGAATACGTAAGAAGAGCACTGCGCAGCGGCGTCGTGGATTATTTACTTAAACCGCTGGACAAAGACGAAATTGCTAAGCTGCTAGCACTTATCGATGAAGAGCTGCCTTCCGAAGCCGATTCCGACTGTGAACGGCACACGAAACGCATTCTTGCTTATACGCAAACGAATTTTATGAACGATCTTTCCTTGGATCACCTTGCCGATTTGATGAACCTTCATCCGAATTACATCAGCAGCCTGTTCAAGAAGGTGACAGGAGACACATTTGTCAATTATTTGAACGCATTTCGGATCAAGGAAGCGCAGAAATTGCTGAGGACGCATCGGCATCTTTCCGTAAGCGAGGTCGGTCGGCGGGCGGGGTTTGAAAATAAACATTATTTCACCAAAGTCTTCAAAAAGTATACAGGGATCACACCAGGTGCCTACCGTGAAACAAATGATTTGGATAATATAGAGGCGGATTCTAAGGAAAGTTGCTAAACTGGGAGATGACTCATGGTCATTAAAACGTTGATTGAACTGGATTGAACACACCATTTTTTCGCCTGTGAGGCGGATTGGAGGAAAAGCATGACGAATACGAATCTCACTGAGACCGTGGAAAAGAAGCAGCGATTATGGTACCTCAAGCCTGCCGTAGAGTGGAACGAGGCACTGCCGATTGGGAACGGCAGGCTCGGCGCCATGATCTTTGGCGGAATAACCGAGGAGAAACTGCAGCTGAACGAAGATTCCGTATGGTACGGCGGTCCGCGTGATCGCAATAACGAAGACGCCCTGGCGCATCTGCCGGAAATCCGCAAACTGATTATGGAGGGACGCCTGAAGGAGGCGGAGGCACTTGCTGGGATGACGATGGCGGGGCTGCCCGAATCGCAGAGACACTACTTGCCGCTCGGTGATCTTCTGATTTCGTTCGATCGTCATGAGAAGGCCGAGGATTACGTACGGGAGCTGGATTTAGAACGCGGCGTTTCCCGGGTCAGCTACCGGATCGGAGATGTCCGGTATATCCGTGAGCTGTTTGCCAGTTACCCGGATCAGGCGATCATGATGCGGATTTCCGCTGACAAGAAGGGGGCGCTTTCCTTAAAGGCCAGGTTTAACCGCCGAAACTGGAGATACATGGAGAAGACGGAAAAATGGGGCCAGCAGGGACTTATGATGCAAGGGGAATGCGGCGGTAAAGGAGGCAGCTCGTTCTGCGCCATCGTGAAGGCGCTTCCAGAAGGCGGAGTGTGCAAGACCATAGGCGAATATTTATTGGTTGAAAATGCGGATGCGGTTACGCTAATGCTTGCCGCGGGTACCACCTTCCGGCATCCCGATCCGGTGCTTTACTGCAAACGACAATTAGAGGAATTGAGCCAGGTTTCCTATGCTGATCTGCTTGCCCGACATGTGAAGGATTACTTTGCATTGTTCGGGCGGGTTACCCTGAGGCTGCCGGATAGCCCAGGCAAAAACGCGCTGCCGACCGATGAAAGACTGAAGCGGTCCCGAGAGGGCGAAGAGGATAACGGGCTGATCGAAACGTATTTTCAATTCGGCCGATACTTGCTTATTTCCTCCAGCCGGCCGGGTTCCCTGCCTGCAAACCTTCAAGGGATCTGGAACGATAGCTTTACTCCGCCTTGGGACAGTAAATTCACGATCAATATTAACACGCAGATGAACTACTGGCCGGCGGAAAACTGCAATCTGTCCGAATGCCATGAGCCATTGTTCGATTTGCTCGAAAGGATGCGTGAGCCCGGGCGGGTCACGGCCAGCGTCATGTATGGCTGCCGGGGATTCACGGCGCATCACAATACGGACATTTGGGCGGATACGGCGCCGCAGGACACCTATCTTCCGGCATCATTCTGGCCGATGGGCGCCGCCTGGCTGTGCCTGCATTTGTGGGAGCATTATCGCTTCAGCCAGGATCGTTATTTTCTAGCGCGTGCCTATGAGACGATGAAAGAGGCAGCTTTGTTCCTGCTCGATTATTTAGTCGAGGACAACGAGGGACGCTTGATGACTTGTCCGTCTGTCTCCCCTGAGAACAGCTACAGGCTGCCCAATGGCGAAACAGGAGTTCTCTGCGCCGGGGCCACCATGGATTTTCAGATGATCGAAGCGCTGTTTGATGCTTGCATCCGCAGCGGGGAAATCCTTGAGAGAGATGAGGCGTTCCGAGAGGAGCTCGCTGCCGCCTTGAAGCGGCTGCCCAAACCGCAAATCGGCAAACATGGACAAATTCAGGAGTGGATGGAGGATTACGAGGAGGTGGAACCGGGACACCGCCATATCTCCCATCTATTCGGGCTTTACCCGGGCGAAGGCATTAACGTGGATTCCACGCCGGAGCTGGCAGCAGCGGCCCGGACGACGCTGGAACGCAGGCTGGCTAACGGCGGTGGACACACCGGCTGGAGCCGGGCGTGGATTATCAATTTCTGGGCCCGGCTGCACGATGCGGACAAGGCCTATGAAAATGTAAGAGCGATGCTCCATCATTCTACGCTGCCGAACCTGTTCGACAACCATCCGCCGTTCCAGATCGATGGCAATTTCGGCGGCACGGCGGGCATTGCTGAGATGCTGCTGCAGAGCCACTCTGGTTTGATCCGGCTGCTGCCCGCATTGCCTGACAGCTGGAGCGATGGGGAAGTAAGAGGGCTGCGGGCTCGGGGCGGCTTCACCCTGAATTTCACCTGGACGAAGGGCCACGTTACTGAAGCAGTCGTAACCTGCGCGGTTTCTGGTCCATGCCGTCTGGAAGCACCTGGTCTTGATCCCGTTTCGTTTGAGGGGGAAGCAGGCCGTTCCTACACGTTCACCAAACGAATGAGTAATGAAATAACACCTTAATTGCTTGTGACTGTTTAAAAACTTATGACCGGATCATAGAGGTAGCCGATTAAAGGATATCGTTAAATGAGTTACTGATCCGGCTCATAAGCTAAGGGCTGCTGCTGGACTTGATTTCGGTACTCGCTTGGAGCCATCCCCGTCCACCGCTTGAACTGGCGGCTGAAATGCGAATTGGTTTTATATCCGAGAATCATGGCGATGTGGTCGATCCCCAAATCGGTTTGCAGCAGCAAGCGCTGTGCTTCGTTCAGCAGCGTTTCGGACATAAACTTACGCGGGGCTTTCCCGTAGATCTGCTTAAAGATGCGGTTCACTTGCGAAGGACTCATATGAACCGACTTGGCAATGTCCTGAATCCAGGTTCGTTCGTTTTCCCGAATCTCTCCATGAAGGAGAATGTATTTTACGGAATCTTCTATTTGCTCGGCGATCTGCTGGGCAAGTGATTCCTTTTTGGAACGGGCGACGGTTGCAGTCTCTGACAGTTGGCCAACCAGGGATCCAAGCAGCTCGAAGACAGCTGCATGGACCTTCATCTGTTTGGATGTTGGGAGCGGGGCTGCGCAGGTGCTCTGCCGCAAGACGATACAGCGTCGATAGAGACGGAGACAGCCCTTGGACCAACGGCGAGTCTGACGGATAATAAAATTCCTTGCAGCGGTTGAGCTCCTTGCAGAAAGATGTATCGTCCACGCTGAAGTGAACGGAAAAGTAGGTGAAACCCTGGGATCCGGCACGGGTGCAGGAATGCGTCATGCCCGGATGGATGAACAGCAGGTCCCCCCGGGACTGCCGGTATTTTCGCCCATTAATCACCATGTCCATTTCTCCCTCCACGACCCAGTGGATCTCGTACATGGGATGCTCGTGGGAAGGATAGGTCCAGCGGGAATCCACTTTTCGCGCATGCAGGCCCAACAGCTGAAATGACATGCGTACATCGGGAAGACGGCCAACATAGACCCCGGGAAGCTCGGTCATGGCAATACCCTCCTCTGTATGGTACAAGTTATCAGTTTGTTACGATTATAGCTTGATCCTTCCGGAAAAGAAATGCGTGAAAAGGGTAAATCGAAGTGAAGATTAGCGTATCGTCAAGGGTCATAGGCGATGATATGGTAGTATTATCAACCCTTATAGGGAGAAATTGGGGGCAATATTGAATGCGAATTATTCGATATTTGGACGGACGGCAGACGAGACTCGCAGCGGTTACGGATGATGAGAAGGCTTATCCATTGCCTCACTCTGATTTGATATCGTTGATTAATGAGGCCAGGGAGAAGGGCGTTTCACCTGTCCGAATTGTTGAAAGCGCTATTACACCGCAAAATGAGCTGACTGCCGCATGGCCGTCATTGCAGCTGCTCACTCCAGTAGATGCGCCGGAGGTCTGGGCAGCCGGCGTCACCTATCAGCGCAGCCGGGAGGCGAGGAATTATGAAGCCACTGGCGGAAGAATGGATGCGGAGACGTTCTACGATAAGGTCTATGACGCCGTGAGACCTGAAATATTTTTGAAATCCACGGCGGCACGCACGGTCGGACCGAATCAGGATGTAACGCTGCGCAGCGATTCGGTATGGCAAATCCCCGAGCCGGAGCTTGGCTTGGTGCTTGCCGGCGACGGGACCATCGTGGGATACACGGCTGGCAATGATATGAGCTGCCGCGATATCGGAGGGGGAGAACCCGCTTTATCTGCCGCAAGCTAAAATATGGCGGAAGTCCTGCTCGATCGGGCCCGCGATCCGGCTCGCGGATACCGTGGAAGACCCCTATGATTTCAAAATCGTCTGTCAGATTTACCGCGAAGGCCTCGTTGTGGTGGAAAGTGAGGCAAGCACAAGTCAGTTAAACCGCAAGCTCGATGAGCTGGTCCGCTTCCTGGCGGCGGACAACGATTTGTTTGACGGTACCGTTCTGTTGACAGGCACAGCTATTGTGCCGCCGGCCGACTTCACGCTTGCTCCCGGCGACCGCATCGAAATTTCGATTAGCGGGATCGGGACGTTGGTGAACCACGTTATATCAAACTAGGGATTTGGGGAGGAGATTGTCATGACAGCATTCCAGGGAGAACAGATTTATCGCAATTTCATCAATGGTGAATGGACGGCGGCTTCCACCGGACAAACGGAGCCCAGCATCAACCCCGCCAATCGCCATGAAGTGGTCGGTTATGTACCGGTTTCCACAAAAGAGGATGTGAACCGTGCCGTCGCAGCAGCCACAGCAGCCCGGCGGGCTTGGCGCAGCCTGCCCGGATCGGAACGCGGCAACATCCTGTTTCGTGCGGCAAGTGTATTGGAACGGCGGGCTGATGATGTCGCCGAGGCAATGACAAGAGAAATGGGCAAGACGCTGGCGGAAGCCAAGGGGGAGACGATGCGCGGGGTCGCTATCTTGCGGTACTACGCCGGTGAGGGGATGCGCAAGTCCGGTGACGTGATACCTTCGACGGACAGCGAGGCGCTGATGTTCACGACCCGGGTGCCGCTGGGGGTTGTCGGTGTGATCGCCCCGTGGAATTTCCCCGTAGCCATCCCCCTCTGGAAGACTGCGCCGGCTCTGATATACGGCAACACCGTTGTGTTGAAACCGGCCCAGGAAACGGCGGTGACCGCTGCCAAATTGGCTGAATGCTTTGAGGAGGCGGGAATTCCGGCGGGTGTCTTCAATCTTGTATGCGGCAGCGGTTCGGTGGTCGGTTCGGCGCTTGTAGAGCATCCGGACGTGGGCGGAATCACTTTCACGGGCTCCAACGAAGTCGGGAAGCGCGTCGGCGCGGCCGCACTGGCCCGAGGAGCCAAGTACCAGCTCGAGATGGGCGGCAAAAACCCGATTATTGTCGCCGAGGATGCGAACCTGGATTTGGCGGTCGAAGCGACGATCAGCGGCGGCTTGAAATCCACCGGCCAAAAGTGCACAGCGACCAGCCGGGTGATCGTTGTGCGCGAAGTGTATGAAGCCTTTAAAGCGAAGCTGCTGTCCCAAATCGAGGGCATTCGGCTTGGTGACGGCATGTTACCCGAGACCTGGATGGGGCCCTGCGCTAATGAAAGGCAGCTGGAAACTGTGCTGCACTACATCCAAAAAGGGCTGGATGAAGGAGCCGTATTGCTGACCGGAGGGGCAAGGGCGAGCGGCCCGGCACTTGCGGACGGGTTCTATGTCCAGCCGACCGTATTCGATGGGGTGACTCCTCAAATGTCCATTGCAAGGGAGGAAATTTTCGGTCCGGTGCTTGCCCTGATTGCCGTGGACAGCCTTGAAGAAGCGATAGCAACGGCCAACGATAGCGATTATGGCTTGAGTGCCTCCATCTATACGCAAAATATCGGCGCCATGCTGTCCTTTATTCAGGACATGGATGCCGGGCTGGTTCGGGTGAACGCGGAAACAGCGGGCGTTGAGCTGCAGGCCCCGTTCGGCGGGATGAAAATGTCGAGCTCGCACTCCAGGGAACAGGGGCAGGCGGCCATCGAATTTTTCACTTCCATCAAAACGGTTTTCGTGAAGCCATAATCTTGGGGAGGGTGCCATGCACAATTCGATCAAGTCGATCATGGGGAAGGATGACCTGGCAAGCGGCGACATTACAACGCATGCCCCCGGGGTGCAGGGAAGGCTGCCATTAACAGATGATCTGCTGAGAAATGCCCCAAGCGGAGACCTGTTTGGCATGTCCCAAAACGTCGGGATGGGCTGGAAGCCGGGAGAACTGAACGGAAAGCAGTTTCTGATTCTGAGCACGCAGGGAGGGATTCGCCATGCGCGACGCCTGGTGGGGATGCCAGTTTCTCGGTACGGCGGCAACGGCCCAAGTTGTCGCCGAGGCGCTTGGCATGACGGTTCCTCATGCCGCGCTCGCGCCTTCGGGCCAGCCCATCTGGGAGGAAATGGCCCGTCAATCCTCCCGTGCGCTGATGGCGATGGAGTCTCAAGGACTGCGGATGGGCGACATCCTCACAGATGCGGCGGTACGAAATGCCATGGTCGTTCATGCTGCTTTCGGAGGCTCGACGAATCTGCTGCTCCACATCCCTGCGATCGCCCACGCAGCTGGATTACAGGTGCCGGCGGTGCAGGATTGGATCCACGTCAACCGGGATGTACCGCGCATCGTCAGCGTACTACCGAACGGCCCGGTTTTTCACCCGACCATTCGGGTATTTCTGGCCGGAGGCGTGCCTGAAGTGATGCTGCACCTCAGACGTCTCGGTGTGTTAGATGAATCGGTGCTTACGGTAACGGGCTCTACACTGGGAGAAGTTCTTGATTGGTGGGAATCGTCGGAGCGTCGTCATCGGCTGCGTAAGCAGCTTAAGGAAAAGGACGGAATCGATCCGGACAGTGTCATTATGAGCCCGGAACAATCGCGGCTCCTTGGCATCACTTCCACCGTCACGTTTCCAACCGGGAATATCGCTCCGGAAGGCTCTGTGATCAAATCCACATCGATTGACCCTTCCGTCCTGAATGAGGAAGGCATATATCATCATAAAGGCAGGGCCAAGGTGTTTACAACCGAACGCGACGCGATCCGTGCGATTAAGAACGGGGGTATTCAGGCAGGTGATATCATGGTTCTCATTGGCAGGGGACCGTCCGGAACGGGCATGGAGGAGACGTATCAGCTCACGTCCGCGCTTAAGCACCTGTCCTTCGGCAAATATGTGTCGCTTATCACCGATGCCCGTTTTTCCGGCGTTTCAACCGGCGCGTGCATCGGTCATGTCGGCCCTGAAGCGCTGGCAGGCGGACCGATCGGCAAGCTCAAGGACGGCGATTTGATTGAAATTGTCGTTGACCGTAACCGGCTGGAAGGGCGGGTTGATTTTATCGGAGAAGGGGACCTGGAGGTAACGCCGGATGAGGGGGCCCGGTTATTGGCCCAGAGGCCATTCCACCCAGGAATGCGTCCCGATGATGACCTCCCGGACGATACGAAGCTATGGGCTGCTCTGCAAGCCGTCAGCGGAGGCACATGGAAAGGCAATGTTTATGATGTAGAGCGAATCGTCACAGCTATCGAAGCCGGAAAAAGGGCGCTCGGTTGGAACTAAAACCTAGTAAACCTGATCAAAATTCTGTAAGGAAATTATGGGATGATCATTGCTTTCATATCAATAGAAGGACTGCTGATTATTTTGGCGGTCCTTTTGTTATTGGAGTAAAGGGTTGTTATTCAAGGAAGGGAATAACATCAAGCCTAACGGAGGTAAGGAACAACAGGGATATGCATAGGGGAATATAAGCCTGCCGAGATAGCTTCTAGTAGAGCGGCTCCTGTGTGTTCAGCGTAATTTGCCGGTTGAGCTTGTTACCAATTATTACATACCGTATAATTTCATTGTGCGACGTCCAAGTGTGCACAGTGCGGTTAAGAACAAATTTAATAAGATAAGGAAGTCACACATGAGAAAATGGCTAGTGTGCACGTTGGCGATCATGCTGAGCTTAGGTGCATTTACCCCCGCGATTTACGCTTCTGAAGTCCGTGTATCCGTGGACGGGCGTGAAGTACAATTCCCAGATGGACACCCCTATGTCGATCAAAAATCCAGCCTGACGATGGTTCCGCTTGCTTTTGTTTCCGACAAACTCGGAGCGACAACGAAATGGAACGGAAGATTAAAACAAATCACGATCTCGCTTAACCATGACATCATTATTTTGGTGATTGGCCATAATTATGCACTGGTGAATGGGAAAAGGGTGGACTTTGAAGGGTCGGCGGTGCTTAAAAATGGCCGCACGATGGTTCCGCTGCGCTTTATTAGTGAAGCTCTGCACTCCAACGTGGATTGGCAGCCTTCGAGCAATCTGGTGAGCATCATGTCTTCGGTGGCCCGGGTTCCGAAAGGAACATGGATATGGGACAGTCACATCATCCAACAGGATCAAGATCAAATCATAAATTTCGCAAAAGTAAAAGGTGTAACATCCATTTACCTTCAAATCGACAGAGATCTAGATCCGGCAATATATGAAGGCTTCATCCGGAAAGCGAAGCAGGAAGGAATTCAAGTGGAGGCACTTGAGGGCCGTCCGGAATGGGCCAAAAAGTCTGCTCAGGGGGATATTCAAAAATTTATAGCGTGGGTGAAAGCCTATAATTCCTCTGTTGGCCCGGAAGCAGGCTTCACGGGATTGCATTTCGATATTGAACCCTATGGTCTTAGCGAATGGACCACGGACAATAAGACCATTCTTGAAAGCTGGATGGACAATTTGAGACTGATTGAGAAAGAAAGCAAAGGAAGCGGCTTGAACATTGCGATCGACGTTCCGTATTGGCTGAATACGATTAAATTACCCGGAAAGGATTACAGCATGAGCGCATGGATGCTGGAGAAGTTCGATTCCCTTGTCATCATGAATTATCGGAATCATGCGTTAGGCGGTAATGGCATTGTGGAAAATGCGCAGGCCATGCTGAGGGAAGCTTCCACGCTGAACAAGAAGATTGTTATTGCTGTCGAAACGGTCAAAAGCAATGAGGGTCCGCGGGTCTCATTCTATTCCATGAGCAGCGATATGATGGATAAAGAGCTGCAGTCCGCCCATAATCAATTGGCTCATTATGCAAGCTATGCCGGCTTCGCCATCCACGATTTCAAAAGCTGGCAGGACATGAAGTGAGAAGCCAATCCATTACAAAGTACACCGTATAGATGCTGGGAAGAGAAAGGGAGCCGTTGACGGGAGGGGTTCAATGAAACTATAATGGTTTTATTGAAAGGGGATGCCGAAAATGGCTATCGTAAGCCGCTACACCGTTGCGCTTCATATATTGACTTGGCTGGCTTATTGGTCGGAGAAGGACGAGTTTTTCCCTTCCGACCGGATTGCGAACAGCGTAGGAACAAGCGCGGTTTTTCTGAGACGGATTCTCGGCCAGCTCGCGAAAGCAGGCCTGGTTCTGGTGCAGCACGGAGGGACAGGGGCCGGATGGAAGCTGGCGCGCCTTCCGGAGGAGATCAGCCTGCTGGATGTGTACGAAGCCGTTGTGCAGACGCCACTATTCGAGCTGCATCACAGCCAGCCGAACCCGAGCTGTATCATCGGCCATGGCATTCAGCCGGCTCTGCAAACGGTTTACGAGGACAGCGAGGAAGCATTGAAGCGCCGGCTGGCACAGGAATCGATCAGTGATCTGGTCGCCTCGTCGCTGGAGCACGGGAAGCGGTGATGCCGCCGCAACGGCAGGCATTCTTCGAGAACCGCTTGCCGGAGTGGGCCAGATTAGCGGCCAGCAGCTGCTGGATCCGAGATTCCGGCCTCTGGAGACTCCGGGTGAGAAATCCGTCAGGCCGATAGACTAACCCGCTCTTTTTTGCTCCTCAATGTAACTGATTCAGTTTCAATGAAAGGAGGTGGCAGGCGACTGCTCACGTTCAAGTGAGGATGGAAGTGGGGAAAGGCCGTGTAGAGTAATAACATCTGCCTGATCGCGTGCGCGAGTGAGAAGCAGGTATGATATTGGACTATCCTTCAGCTGGTGGATTGTCCGATGTATGTTTCGAATCGGCTGGATGTGGGCTC
>NZ_PCZT01000009.1:178076-188444 GCF_002968895.1 Paenibacillus sp. AR247
GTTGGCACGGAAGGGTATATGATCGGCGGGCTGCTGCCAACACTGGCGGCGGCGATGCATGTGTCGACGGCGCTTGCCGGACAACTGGTGACGGCGTTCGCGCTCGTGTACGCTGTATCATCGCCGCTGTTGACGACTCTGACAGGGAGGATGGAACGCAGGAAACTGCTGTTCGGTTCGCTGTTGCTCCTCACTGTCGGAAACGTGCTGTGCGGGTTCGCCTCTTCTTATGGCCTGATGATGACCGGGCGGATTGTCGCCGCGCTGGGGGCAGGCCTGTTCTCGCCGGGGGCCGTCGCCGTCGCCTCCACGCTGGCCTCGCCTGAGAAAAGAGGGCGCGCGGTGTCGATCGTTATTGCCGGGCAGACCGTCTCCCTGATCCTGGGCGTCCCCTTCGGGATGTGGGTCGCCCTGACGTTTGACTGGCGTACGACGTTCTGGATCGTCGGCGGGGTGGCGCTGCTCGCCGCGCTAGCCATCCGGCTGCTGTTCCCGCAGGTGGCGCCGGGCGCGGCGATCGGCATAAGGGAACGCCTTTTGTATCTAAAGAAGCCGGAGCTGCTATCCGCCTTGCTGATTACGCTCGCTTGGGCCACCGGTATTTTTGCGCTCTTTACGTATGTTTCCGAACTTTTTTCCGGCTATGGTGCCGGAGGCCGGACGATCAGCATGGTGCTGTGTCTCTCCGGTATCGCCAGCTTCATCGGGGTGCGGACAGGCGGCTTGGCTGCGGACCGGATCGGACCGAACAGGGCAATTCCGCTGGCGCTTACCCTGCTCACAGCCGCGCTTATCTTGATGTCCGCGTTATACGGCTTTGCCGGCCGGCCTGGTATTCTCGCCATGGCGGTGGCTGCTATGGCACTGTTCGGCTTCAGCGGCTACATGTTCAATCCTGCGCAGCAGCATCGGTTGATCGGGCTGTGCCTTGGGCGCATCGGCCGGAGGAGCTGTCGTGCGCTTCGCTACCGTCGGTGAAATTGGCTATTTCGCAGGCGCTATGACGGCGCTGTCGCTCGTCTTGTTTGCGGTTAGCCTGCGTCTGGAGCGGCGCATGAAGCGGCGGGCAGCCGTAACGGGGCACGCGCACGCTGCAGACGAATCGGGTGCCGCCGGCTAAGCTCAGTTGGCTTTTACATCCGTCCGCATTTTGTAAATACGATGTGTCAATGGTGACAAGAAGTTGTCATATTTTGAATGCTACGATTGAGAGGTGATCACAAAATTTCGATAGGAGTGAGAAGGTTTGCTCACACACCGGGAAGTACTTGTCAAAGATGTTCCGATCCATGTAGTCGAAGCCGGTTCCATATCAAAGCCTACTGTGTTTTTGATTCATGGTTGGCCGACCTGTTGGCTGGAATTTGAAGGCGTGATGCACAGGCTAGCCGAAGCGTATCATGTTATCGCCATCGACATCCCTGGGATCGGGAATTCAGTCATTCCTTTGCAGTCATACAGCAAACGCAATATAGCCGAGTATGTTCGAGGAATTATGGATCATATGAATTTGCAAGATGTGACATTGGTAGGTTGTGATGCTGGGGGCCAGGTGACGTATGCTTTTCTGAAAAGCTTTCCCGACAGGTTATCGCGCGCGGTAATTATGAATGTCGCCATTCCTGGAGTTGATCCGTGGGCCGAGGTGAAAAGTAATCCTTACATCTGGCATTTTGGTTTTCATAACGTGCCTGAACTGCCCGAGATACTGGTTTCAGGCAAAGAACTTCCTTATTTCTCCTTTTTCTATGACGTGCTGGCCGGAAAAGGCAAGCGAATGAGTGATGCCCGCAAAACATTATATGCCGAAGCCTATTCCCGTTTGGACGCATTGAAAGCAGGATTTGATTTATACAGATGCTTCCAAGAAGATGAACAGGATAATGCCGCGACAAAACATGTTACCGTGTCAACGCCAGTTCTGTACTTGCGAGGATCGGACGAAAATGCAGATATTGAAAAATACCTTGCCGGATTTAGGGAAAATGGCCTGCAAAATATCAAAGCCAAAATCATCGAAAATTGCGGACATTTTTCAGCAGAAGAACAGCCTGAACGAGTTGCAATGGCCATAAAAGATTTTATCCATAATTCTTTGTAACACTAAGAGGTTCGGCTAACATTACCAACCCCTCATGCTTTGAAATGACAGTTGGGCGCAGTTCCAGACATTTACATGAAGTGAAGAAATCGCTAAAATAAACATATTATCGATTGTAATATTTGGCATTGATTAGACACCGATCATTTTTTGAAAGTGAGGTCTCGAATGATGAGAAAATTGACGATCAGCTCCATGCAAAGTCTTGTACTATAAACAACGGCGGTTGTTTGTATGGAGCTCAGAATTCATTTTTACCGCCTGAATATCAGCGTTCATGATAATTGTTTATAGGATAGGCTTTGCAACCTTAAATTTTAATTAATTTTAAGGAGCAGAGTCATGAAGTATGTAAACGCAGATATCATTTTTCCGGAAGAGCTTTTAAAGGAAATACAGAAATATATCCACGGAAGTATGGTTTACATCCCAACCCCTGAAGGACAACGGAAGAAATGGGGCGAAAATTCAGGAAGCCGAAAACATTTGAGCCTCAGAAACGAAACTATACGTCAGCAGTATATTGATGGTGTAACGATCGATGAACTTTCTGATCAATTCTGCCTTTCATCGATAGTATTAAAAAAATCATTTATTCAAAAATGTAGGCCGTAGAAATCACATCATATGTTATGATGTGATTTTTTGTGTAACAAATGATTCTGAAAGATCTTTTATATATTTCTAAACGGTTTCCTTTGCTACGATTGGAGCAACACCATTCAGAGGGGGCATTTGGATGTCATTACAAGTTCGTCCATATCGTTCTGAATTTGAGGAAACGGTAAAAAACTTAAGTCACAAAGCATGGATCCTTTTTAAATATAATCAAGATTACGATCATCAGAGGATGAGCTGCGTATTTAACGAGGACGGGAATTTAATTTGTGTAGGATACTTACGGCACGGAATTGCGGATAATCATGATGTATTCGAAGTCGAAATGCCCACGAATGAATTAGCTTTAAACCGCATGGATGAAGTGAGAGCAGTTCTTTTCCCTACTTTTATGGATACCTGCCAAAAGCTGCGCAATCCAAACAAGAAAACGAAGCTGGTTGCGTGGAAGGACTTTTACGGTGACAGAGCGTTTTACGAAGGGAAGGGCTTTAGCCCTTTTCAAACCTATTACATAGCACGGCGTTCACTTGAAGAACCTGTACCTGAAGTCAGAACGCCTGTTGGAGTGAATGTCAAATACCACCCGATGGAATCCAGAGAAGAACGAATCCAATATACCGGGCTGGAAAATCAATTTTATCAAGGTGTAGTATACCGAAGTGTAAATATGTTGGAATGGATGATGGGTGGTCCGGAGTTACATACCATTTCTGCCTTTGAAGGTGATGAGCTTGTTGGCAGCGTAATGTGTTGGCAAACTGGGGCAGTCGAAAGATTATTCGTCATTCCGCGTTGGCGTAATAGAGGGCTGGGCAGGTTTCTCATCACGAAGGGATTTGAGTATCACCTGAAGAACGGCAGAAACGAAGTGGAGACGCTGGTTCATGAACAGAATAAGGAAGCTATGTCGTTGTTAGAGTCAATGGGATATACCTTACCTGTAAAATTAGTACTTATGTCAATGGATATTTAGAAAAAGGATCTGCAGCGCCCCTGGGAATATTCAAATGTCTTAAGGGGATACTGGAAATAGGTAGGAGATCATTCATTTGGTCGATAATGATCATAGAAACACCCGCATTGATCTCCATTCCATGAAACCCTAGTATAAGCTTAACGACATAAATAGGGGGCGCTTAGCGATGTCCATGTCAATCGCAGATATCCAAATACCTGATAGCAAACTGGCCAAGGAAGCGGCCGAATTACTCCGGGAACATGGCGATGATTTGCTGTGGAACCATTCAAACCGGGTATTTCTTTTCGCAGCATTCAAAGGCAACCAGAGTCAATTGAAGTATGATCCGGAATTACTGTATATCAGTTCTCTTTTCCACGATCTAGGCCTTACGCCTGCATTCCGCAGTCCGGACAAGCGCTTTGAAGTCGACGGCGCGAATGCCGCTCGGGATTTCCTGCAAAGCCGTGGCGTTCCGGAAGAATCCATTCGTTTGGTGTGGGATGCTGTCGCCCTGCATACTACGATCGGCATCGTCGAGTATAAAGAAACCGAAGCGGCCCTGATGAATTTTGGCGTCGGTTACGACGTCGTGGGGAAAAACTTCGAACTGATCTCGGAAGGAATTCGCCGGCAAATCGTTGATGCGTTCCCGCGAAACCGGTTTAAGCACAACATTCTGCGCGCCTTCTTTGAAGGCTTTAAGCATAAACCGGAAACGACCTACGGCACGATTAACGCCGATATATGCGAGCTGTTTCTGCCGGGCTATAAACGGCCTAATTTTTGCCATCACGTGCTTCATTCCAGATGGGAAGAGTAACAGCGCACGTTCAATCAGACTAAGCCATGAACCTGGACAAGAGCATACACACTTCATAGCCGCGTAACTGCGGCTTTTTGTGTTTTAAGATGAATTGATGCTAAAGTATAATGCAACAAATTGGAAATTTTTAACGTCTAAGCAGTGATGATTAGGATAGAATCAAGGTATATGTGTGGATACCGCAGGACCGGTTGAACTTTTAAAAGTCTTAAAAGTCATTTAAAGAAACAGGAGACGATCGTAATCTGTGTTAAGACTCCCAAATATGAATCATCGAGGAGAGAGCAAATGAATATGAAACAGATAGATATTTTTCGTATGCAATTTGACTTTGTTTGGGATACGGAGACCTGGTTTTTACCCTTAGAATCTGCTCTTGCAGGTTTAAATTCGACCGATGCAAGCTGGCAGCCCCCTGGAGAGGGAATACCATTTGGCAAACGGTAAACCATCTGAATTATTACAACGCCCTGCTTGTCACACAACTCCATGACTCTACGCCTGGAACAGAGGCAGCTGAACACAAGCCTACATATGGTGATATCGGAGAGCCCCCTGATTCTAAATGGGAGGCCGTTTTGGCAGAAGATACATTTGGAGGGCCTGGGGACCCGGCGGATTCTGACGAATGGGCGGCAACCGTGGCAGAAAACCGCCTGATTTGTGAAGATTTGCGTCAATCGCTGGCCCAAATGAACGACAGTCAGCTGGATGAGGAGCGTGTTGGGAGGCTTGCCCGTCAAATGCTGCACAACGTATACCACATCGGACAAATCGTATTCATTCGCAAACAACAAGGTTCTTGGCCAAAGGAACGGGAATAATTTGTATATTCGTTTAAGGGCCCTATCAATGAAGTACCAAAGCCTAATTTCTCACCGAATGCCGAGAAATTAGGCTTTTTCACGCTTAATAGCTATATATGGTGAAGAACAAATGGAAAGTAGGGTGTATTAAAGAAGCTGTCGGTAATTCCGATGATAATACCTATGGGTACTATAGAATATTGCTCTGGGCTTAAGTGCAAAGCGATTCACATACAGTTCATAAATTTACTTTACAATAAGCTGAATCGTTTGTGAGAGCCCTGAATTTACGACAAGTTGATGAATACAGATCGATAATGGAGGTAAGATTCGTTTGGAATTGTTTGAGTTTATTTTGCTAATGCTGGCGGCGGTTTCTTTATCCAATTTAGTGAACCGGTTTATCCCCTCGGTCTCCGTGCCGATTATTCAAATCGTACTGGGGATGTTGATCACTTGGCTGCCGTTACACTTTGAACTGAAATTAAATCCAGAGCTGTTTTTGCTCCTGTTCATTGCCCCGCTGCTGTTCAATGATGGAAGGCATGCGGATAAGGAAGCGCTCTGGAAGCTGAAGAAACCAATCCTTTTGCTGGCACTGGGTCTGGTGTTCGTCACGGTAGCCGTGGTTGGTTATTTCCTGAATTGGCTCCTTCCGGTGATTCCGCTGGCGGCATCTTTTGCACTGGCGGCTGCATTAGCGCCTACCGATGCTGTGGCCGTGGGTGCACTGGAGCAGAAAGTAAAAACTCCCTCATCAGACGATGCAAATTCTTTCAAAACGGCCAGCATCAGCTTTGTTTCCATCTCACTTGGCGGTGTGGTGCTGGGCCTGCTGCTCACGCTTGCCAAATATGGAGTGGTGAAGTGGCTGCGGAGACTAGGGATGGAGAATGTTACGCTTCACATGCTAATTGAGATTCTGACCCCTTTTGTGATTTTCATGGCGGCCGAGGAATTAGGGGTTAACGGCATCCTGGCCGTCGTCGCCGCAGGAATCGCCCATTCTTTTGGCTACAAAAAAATGAATCCCGAGGTAGCCAAGCTGAGGGTTGTATCCAAAAGCACCTGGTCGGTCATTGTTTTTGTACTGAACGGACTGGTTTTCCTGCTGCTTGGCACACAGCTTCCAGATATTATTCAGACGATTTGGAACAGCGCGGAAATCGGAAATCTGAAAGTCATCATGTACACCCTGTTATTGACCGCAGCTGTGCTTGGGCTGCGCTTCATCTGGGCGATTCTGATGGATATGGTCGAAGGGACCAAACCGCGAGGCCCTTGGCGGCTCAGAGTCAAGAAGGCGCTGATCCTCAGCCTATCAGGCGTCCGGGGAACGATCACACTGGCGAGTACGATGTCACTGCCATTATTTCTTAGTGATGGCACCGCGTTTCCGGCGAGGGATCTGATCATTTTCCTTGCGGCTGGAGTTATCCTGTGGACCCTGCTTGCGTCCAACTGTCTGCTGCCGCTTTTATTGGGGAAAGAAACGCAAACGGAGCAGGAAGAGGAGGAGGTTCAGGCAAAAATTGAAATTCTGAGGAATGTGGTGAACGGATTAAACGAACTGACCACGGATCAGAACCGGTTGGCGATTGCCCAGATCATCAATACGTATACTTCCCGAATCAAATCGCTGAAAAAAGAGGAAAAGAACGATAAAGTGCAGCGGGCCTTGGGCCTGTCTATCCTGAAATGGGAAAGAGAGAACACGCTGCACGCGGTTCAGAAGAAAGAAGTGAATCCAGTCACAGCGTACCGTTACCTTA
Organism: Paenibacillus sp. AR247; assembly: GCF_002968895.1. NCBI lineage: Bacteria > Bacillati > Bacillota > Bacilli > Caryophanales > Paenibacillaceae > Paenibacillus > Paenibacillus sp. AR247. The sequence continues at coordinate 185,161 of NZ_PCZT01000009.1, forward strand.
AAAGAATAAACCAGCTGTTATTTATGCACACAGGAGATGTCCGTTATAAAAAAGAGCTTTTCCCTGTGAAGCAATGGATTGAAGTGTTCGGAATGCTGCATCCGGCCCGCCTGAGTATCCGAGAGAGACGCGCCGAATTGGCCAAGCTCAGAATTCAAAATACGGCTTACGTCATAAAGGAGCTGAATGCGCTGCTTGCAAAAGGGGAGACGGATATGGAGTCGGTCAGCTCGCTGATTTTGCAATATGAACGTACGCTGCTTCTTCTGACCCGAAACGAATCGGACACCTACAACCGGGAAGAGTTCGACATCATGATGCAGGAGCTCGCACGGGTCGGAATTCAGCTGGAGAGAGACAACATCCAAACCATGTTCGAGACCGGACGGATATCCAGACAGGGCATGAAGGAAATGAAACGTGATATTCTCTTCATGGAGCATGACTTGAGAGAAGAGATGGGTTGAGATAATCCTATTGATTTATGCTGCCTGTTAACGCATTTGTAGACGCCGATGACGATTTTTTATTCAATTTTCTTACCGAGACTAGACTGCTTGCAAGCAGCACAAATGCACCAAAAAGATAAGGCAAGTCGATATGGATTTCATATAATATTCCTGCGAGTAACGGTCCAAAGATCGTACCAAGGCTCGTATAGGCATTATTCATCCCTGCGACGAATCCTTGGTCCTCTCCAGCTTCTTTGGATAGGAGGGTGTTGATGGTTGGACGCAAAATATTATTGAATGAAAAAAATAGCATGGTGATGATCATGACATAATAGTAATTGCCTGAGAATAGCAACGATGCGAGCGTGAAAGCGGATAGCAAAAGCATGGCGACGATAACCCGCTTTTCCCCAAACCGACGGGTGATCCGGTCGGTCAGGAGCACTTGGTTCAGCGTGCCGATCAAAGAGCACACGGTAAGTAAAATGGCGATTTGCTGCGTGGTGAAGCCATAACCCTGAACGACAAAAAGCGGGAAAATGGCTTCAAAGTGCGTCAGACCAAACGTCATGGCGAAAACAATAAGCAGCATGATAAAATAACGGGATTTTACGGAAAGACCAATTTGACGAAAGATATTGTCTTTCTTGTCCTGCACAGATTGGCGAAGGCGGCGGATCTCAGGCGACAGCGGCTCGGGGAGCATCCACATACTGCATATCATAGCCAGCAGTCCAACGGATGCGGAAGCGAAGAAAGGCATTGTGATACCCCATTCCGCAAGCAATCCTCCTACACCCGGCCCGATAATAAACCCTGAAGTCATCGATGCGCCTAACCAAGACATGGCCTTGCTGCGCTGGGCATCTTCTGTAATATCCGCAACGTAAGCAATAATCGCAGGGACCAGGGCGGCTGACCCGATTCCGCCGATCAGTCTCGACACGAATAATAAGGTTAAATCGCCTGCAAACGCCGCCAATAAATTAGAAATGGCAAATAAAATCAACCCTGTAATGATCATCGGTTTACGACCGTACCTATCGGACAAATTTCCTGCGAAGGGGGAGAATAGAAACTGTGTCAAACCGAAGCAAGAGACGAGATAGCCGGCGGCTTGGCCGCTTGCTGAAAACATTTCGAGCAGTTCCGGCACGATCGGAATGACGAGGCCCATGCTAAGATTGGCGAGAAACATATTCAATAGAAGTAATGGAAATGCGGACCTTGGTAACATCAATGATCTCCTCTGTAGTCAATTTATAACGATGGAAACAGGATAAACGGAACTTTTCATTTATGTTAGCATGCATCAGTCCGCTTGAATAATATGAATAATATTTACGACAGGAATCATTTTAATATAGATGGCTATCCGTATCCGATGAACAGGGAGACATAACAAGTGAATAACGATAATCTTTTACTGAAATGAAAAGGGTGCCCCAGGCCAATTAATGCTTGGGACACCCTCCTTTTTTAGGCGAAATAATGCCCTTCTTCGAGATCGGCGATGAGTCCGGGCTGCATCGGTTTCCAGCCAAGAAGCTCCCGTGTTGCCTGACTCGCTTGCGCAGTGTTATACAAGCTTGTAATGTCGAGGGCCGCAATGGCACCTAGAAAGCCGAAATGGGCGGAAGCTTCCTCAGATGTGATGCTGACCGCCGGCACGTTCAATTGCCGTCCGATGACCTCGGCGATCTCGCGGAGCGGAATGCCTTCATCGCCGGCGCCAAGCAGCCGTGAGCCCGCCGGGGCGGTTTCCAGCGCCAGACGGTACAGAACTGCCGCGTCCAGGCGGTGAACCGCCGGCCAGCGGTTCGTTCCATCACCGATGTAGGCGGCGAAGCCCTTCGACCGGGCGATGCTGATCATCATCGGGACAAAGCCCTTATCGCCTTCGCCGTGCACGGACGGTGCAAGCGAGACGATCGATGCCCGGATACCCCGCTTCGCCATCGCGAGCACGGCTTCATCCACGGCATGTCCATTGGCGTGTGCCGTAGTAATGAACGGCTTCCCGGAGCCTTCGAGCGCCGCTCCCATGACTTCCACGGCCCGTAAATCCAGAGCCAGCGCACCTTCAAAGTCGGAAAAGTCGTTGGTGAACGCCAGATGAATCACGCCGTCCGCAGCCGCGGCGGCAGCGCTTAGCGTATCGAGATCGTCCAGCGTACCGTATAGCGGTTCGGCTCCCGCTGCCTTTAATCCCGCGGCTTTCTCTTCAGAGCGGCAAAGACCCGACACGGTATGTCCCGCGCCGATCAGTTCCCGGACAACCGCGGAACCGACATACCCTGTTGCTCCTGTAACAAAAACATGCATTTTGAAATCCTCCTTCATAAGTTGACTGCGTGAACATGTTAAGCATAAACTATGAAGTGAACTCTAGGGCAAGCGGTCCAAAGGAGAAATGACGATGAAAATTCAGGAACTGGCGGATAAGATGGGATTAACGATTCATACGATCCGCTATTATGAAAAGGAAGGCTTGCTGGATGATCGGCATGTCCGGCGAGAAAGCAACAATTACCGTAACTATTCGGATGAAGCCGTCGAGCGGTTGAAGCTCATCAAGAAGTTCCAGTCCATTGGCTGTTCACTGGCTGAACTGAAGGAAGCGCTGCGGGACCACGACGCCAACGCGAACACGAACCAGCAGATTATCGATTGGATTCGCGGCAAGAAAAAGGAGATCGAAGGCAAGAAGGAAGAATATGACCAGATGCTGGTCACCCTTAACTGGATGCTGGAGTATCGGACTCTCCTCATGGACGATCCGCAAAAAGCACAAGAGATGCTAAATTCTTGGCATGCCGGCTCAACCGATTT
>NZ_PCZT01000009.1:188544-210178 GCF_002968895.1 Paenibacillus sp. AR247
CTTTCTAAGTCGGCGTTAACGTGTCACCGAGAAAGCGAAATCTTTTAAAAAATACCGCAAAATTCATTGGGGATCTGCCGATCAGTTTTTCCAATGTGGGATTGGTTTGCGAGAAATCTCCCTGCCGACTGGCCTGGAACATACCCGTTAGCATACCGACCATCGTTTCAGGCAGTCCTCTGGACATTAAATGGCTCCGATATTCATCATCCGACACGACAATTCGACGAATCGGCCGGTCCAAGACCTTTGAAGCAATCGATGCGATTCTATCCATGTCAATCGCTTCGGAAGCCGTAAGGTTAGGGGTTATACCGTCATAACTCTGCTCTGTCAGGATTACCGCTGTGGCTTCGGCCAGGTCGGAATGGGTGGTCCAGGCAACAGGACCATCTTCCGGAGCAATCAATTCCCCTGTTTTTAAAGCATCACCCATCCACATGATTGCTGAAGCGGCATAAAAGCCGTTTCGCAGCGACGTGAAAGCCATTCCTGAAGATTTAAGCATTTCTTCTGTAGCCGCATGAACGTTCATGGGAGGAAAATGCGACGTTGCAGATGAAAACATTTGGCTAGTGTACAGCAGCCGTCGAACACCAGCTTTTTTTGCCGAGTCGATTGCGGTTTGATGCTGACGAACAGCAACCTCTCCCAAGGAGTGGGACGAGATCATTAGAACTTGAGACGCTTCCTCAAAGGCGTGAAGGAGACTTTCGGAATCATCGAAATGCCCTTGCCGAACACGAACTCCGCGTTCTTTTAGATCCTGTGCCGTATTCACATCTCGGACACTTACACCAATGTCCCCAGCAGGAACACGCTTAAGAAGTTCCTCAACGACCTTCCGGCCTAATTTTCCATTCGCTCCTGTAACAACAATCATTTTTACACTCATCCTTTCGTTTGCGAATCATGATAGAGTTTCTTGCCATACGATTTTGCTTGTGCAATCATCATCGTATAAGTAAAATTTAAAAGGTCGGGTCCGTGCGAACAACCTGCAAAAAGCTGTTTTTGTTGTGTTCCGGACATTTTAGTCCTTTTGTCTGTTATTTGAGTTCTAGAGAAAGAGGGGGATAGAATGTCGGTAAATCCAGAGGATCCGCGTGTTAAAAGAACCCGTCAGCTGTTCGTGCAGGCTTTTAACGATTTGGTTGGGAAAAAGAGAAATGTCTATTCCATTTCTGTGCACGATATCACGAATCAAGCAGCCGTAAATCGAACAACATTTTATGCACATTTTCAGGATAAATATGACTTTCTTGAATATTGGATGACGGAAAAATTCCAAGTGGCTATAAGGGATAGACTGCCGGAAGATACAAGATGCAATGCGAATAATTTGCGAACCCTTATTCAAACCCTATTCGATTTTCTTTTGCGGTTTCAACAATGCAGCACGCCGGGAGACAAGCAGTTTGAAGCGATGTTTGAAAAGGTCATGCATCAGGAACTTCATCGATTCCTGCTTCAACGGATAAATGAAATGGACATACAGGGCTTTTCGCAAGAAAAATGGGAAGCGATGGCCCTCGTTATCAGTTGGGGCATATTCGGTTCGGCTTTGCAGTGGAGCCGGTACCCTCAAGATCGCTCAGTGGAAACGATGTTTGAAGGAGTCATTGAGGTTATATCGGCCAACTTAACCCCTGTATGGGAGTTTTATAACAAAAATAGCAGAGGAGGTACGTAGTAAATTCCGGGCAAGCCGGGAGGTGGACTTTCTCGGGCAACTCTGAAGCTACTGCCAAAGGCAGAGCTTTTTTGTGCGTTGGACCATTTAGGAATATTGATTCACCATTTCAAGTAAATATTTTCGAAATTCATCAGCATATGATTGCGGTTCTACGATTTTTAGGTTTGTCCCGAAACTTGCTAAAAATTGAAATCCGATAAGGTTCTGAGGAACGTGGATGGTTGCCAGGAAAAGGTCAGAACTATAGTTTTCAATACTCTTACGGCCATACCGTTCAATAAATTGATCCTTTATGCTTGGCGAAATCAACGCTCTTACAGTGACTAGTTCCGGTTGATAACTTGATTCATGTTCTTGTTCTAATGAATGATCTCTAGGGCTAAACGTTTTTTCATCCACTTGAAGATGGTCGATCCTGGATAATTTAAACGTTCTATACCTCATGCGATGCAGACAGAATCCTTTCAAATACCAGCTTGTTTCGCTAAAATGAAGCTGATATGGCTCGATCATTCTGTTCGTGATCACGCCATTTTTATCAATATACTCAAATGAAATTAACCTTCTTGCTAATATCGCTTCTTGACACTTCTTCAAAGTTTGACGAATTTCAGACCTTCCCTCCCAATCATAAAATGACAGATGTATTGAGCTTTTCGGAGCCAACGGGCTAACCATGGCTTCTATTTTTTTAACGGTCACTTCAACTTTTTCGCTGATTAGAATTTGTTCCAATCCGCCGAGTGCCGTTAATATATTCTCCAGGTCGGAGCTGCTTAAGAGACGTTTATCAACCTTGTATTCATCCATAATACCGTAGCCGCCATGAACTCCGTTGACGGAATAGATGGGGATGTTGGATACACTTAATGTTTCCATATCACGCAGAATCGTTCTTTTGGTAACGTTAAATAATTGTGCGAATTCTTTGGTTGAAACCACATCCTTTTTCAGCAGGATCATGATGATGGATATTAATCTCTCAACCTTTTCCATATGTACTCCTTCTTGTTATGTACATTATTTATAAATGGTGACATATTCGCATTGAGCTGCAGCCAAGACCTGAAAATCAGCGGTGAAACGTACCGCAGCCGTTCGATGGATGAGCTGAAGGAAGTTTTAGCCAAGGATTACCTGGATGTCAGGACTGGTTTTCTGAATGGGAAAATGGTTGACCTTGTGTCTCCTTTTGCCGATGCGAGCATCAATTTGCCCTTGTTTGGAGGAGATGAGGCTTGCGCAGGTCGGACCCACTGCTATGCGGATAGCGAAATGACGGCCATCCTGGAGGGGCTGGAGCGTTATTGCGGTCTGTCGCCCCGCGGCAAACGATCCGTCGTCCATGACAGTTTCCGCAATGTGCAGGACCAGGCGCTCGATCCTCTTCGCGTAGGCGTCCATGCGAAGGAACAGTATGAACGCGCAGGCTTCCCGTTCAAGCCATTCGATCCCGAGCAGCCGATCGATTGGGTATGGGGTTATTCGTTCCTGCAGCAGCGTCCGATTCTCGTACCGGAGCTGCTGGCTTATTACAGTTCGGGCTGTGGTCAAGGGTTTGTCTACGAAACGTCCAATGGCTGTGCGCTGGGCGGCAGTCTAGAGGAAGCGATCTTCTACGGGATGCTGGAAGTGGTGGAGCGCGACTCCTTCCTCATGACCTGGTATGCACGGCTGCCCCTGCCGCGCCTGGATCACCGTTCGGTCCAGGACCGGGAATTGAGATGGATGACGGATCGTATAGAGGCCGTAGCGGGCTATGAAGTGCAATTGTATAAATCGACAATGGAGCACGGCATACCAAGCGTGTGGGCGCTCGCAAAAAACAAGAAAGAGCGGGGTGTAAACCTCATCTGCGCGGCGGGCGCCCATCCAGATCCGATTCGCGCGGCCAAGAGCGCGATCCACGAGGTGGCGGGCATGCTGCTCACGGTCAACGAGAAATTCGAGGAAAACCGTCAGCAATATGAACGGATGCTTCTCGATCCGTACCAGGTCGTCCAGATGGAGGATCATTCCATGCTGTACGGGTTGAAAGAGGCGGAGGAACGGCTCGATTTTCTGCTGAATGACGATCGTCCGATCCAAACGTTCGCTGAAGCTTTTGAACCGAGGGGCTGGAACGCAGATCTGACCGATGATCTGAAGGCTATGCTGCATGTTTTTCGCCAATTGAATCTTGAGGTGATCGTGGTCGACCAGACAACTCCGGAGACGCGCCGTAACGGATTGCATTGCGTGAAAGTGCTCATTCCCGGCATGCTGCCGATGACGTTCGGGCAGCATCTCATCCGTTTGACGGGACTTGATCGAGTGCTCAGGGTCCCTGTAGAGCTGTCATACTCGCAGGAGCCCTTGTCTCCCGAGCAGCTTAATCCATATCCGCACCCGTTCCCGTAAATTTAACTATCAGCGGCGCGGTTGAAGACAAGGAGGAAAGCGATGAGTCTTATGAATTTGGACGTTTTTCTTCACCATTTGCAATATGATCCGGATAAGGTCAAGCCCTTGAATTGGGAGACGGATTGGGATGACGCACCGCTTCCATACAAGCTTTATCGCGATTTGCCAATGATTCCACTCTCCAGGGAAGTGCCGGCAACGCTCGAGGGCAGGGTTACGACCGGTGAGCCGCCTAACCTTCGTGATATCGGACATTTCCTTTACTATACATTCGGGCTTACACAATTGACCCAATCCGTCATGGAACGAGATACATCGGAAGAATCGGCAGGCGTCTTGCAGATGTGTCGACGCTTCGTACCTTCCGGAGGCGGGTTATATCCGAGTGAACTGTATCTCTATCTGAAGCTTGGTGAATTGCCTGCCGGCGTATACCATTACGATGCGGCGCATCATCGGTTGGCGTTGCTGCGCGAAGGAAACTTCGATGATTATGTAGCAAAGTCGCTTGGGAATCGCCGCGATGTGAGCGGTTGCTTCGGAGCCGCGTTCGTATCTACGGTTTACTGGAAAAATTTTTACAAATACAATAATTTCTCCTACAGGCTGCAGGGACTGGATGCTGGCATTTTGATTGGGCAGCTGCTCGAAATCGCGAAACGATTCGGATATTCGTCTAGTGTGCATTTTCAATTTCTCGATCAAGCCGTCAATCATCTGCTCGGACTATCGGAACAAGAGGAGAGCGTGTATGCGGTTATCCCGTTATCGACAGATCCGGTGATCCGGTGGATGGAACGCGGGAACGAGGATCAGGACACGGTTTCCGCCTCCGAGCTGTGCGGGGACTTGCTGCCAATCAAGCATGATCACTATGTCAGGTCACAGAGGATCGCAGATTATCCGATACTGCTTCAGATGAGCGAAGCGTCCAGACTGGATTCGACGCGAATGTTCCGAGAGATTCGGAAGGATGAACAAGCAATCCCGGATCATGCGCTCGCACTGCCCCTGCCTCCTGTAGACCGCTTGTCGTATGATTTGGCGGCGGCCTGCCGCAACCGGTTTTCGCCCGAGACGGAATTTATTTCGAAGCCGATCGGTCTCTCCCGGCTTGCAGCTCTGCTTCGGGAAGCGACGGCTTCCTTCTCGTATCACAATGACCTGGATGGCCCGCGGGAGCGGACGGAACCCCGTGTATGCCTGTATGGCTGCTTCTACGGGGTCGAAGACCTTCCGGATGGCGCTTATCGGTATGATGGCGCCGAGCATGCGCTGCAGTCGGTTTCTCCTGGAGATCACCGTCAACGGCTGCAGGAGGGGATGTCGCTTCCCAATATCAATTTGTTTCAAGTACCGCTCGGCTTTCATGTTGCAGGGAAGAGGAATTTCTTTCAATCGCTGCTCGGCAAGAGGGGCTACCGCATACAGCAAATGGAGGCCGGGATGCTCGTGCACCGTTTATTGCTGGCATCATCCGCCCTTGGAATGGGAGGGCGTCCGCTTCTTGGTTTTGATGCCAATTCCAGCGATGCGCTTTATCGCACGGCTTCCCGGGATGAAACGGGGCTGATTTTTATTCCGGTCGGTCCATATCGTCAACGATTGCGTTTGGCGGGCAGTTTGAGCCGTTGAAATAAAAATATCATCGCTAACGACATTGCCGCGAGCGGTCATGTCGTCAGCGATGAAACCCATGGCTAAATAGTTTTGTTGGTACGTATGTATCACCGTTTCACACAATGCACGAACCGTAATATTTTTACCCGTTACTCGGAAAAAGAAGCTAATTTTGTAAATTCGTCAAGGAAAATAAGGAGACCAGCTTAGAGTTCCGGTCTCCCATTCAAAAAAACTGATTATAAGAGAATATTTGGACTTTTATAGGCGGGGAAGAGTATTTTCCATTTGCCATTAAATTTTTTCAGCGTGAAAGTAATCTCCCTGGGGCTTGATTTATTTTGCTCGGTTAATGCAACTAAGGCAACGTAACTATCTTTTCCTAAAACAAAGAACTTTTTAATGGAGTAGCTCACGACTTGGTTTGAAATCGCATTTCGTTTATAACTTTCGAATGGCTCAGCAAATCCATTTTCAAAAACAATACATTGATAAGCTTCTTCGATATGTAATTGTTTTAGTCTTCTAAGGTAGAAATCTAGGGTCTTTTCTGGATCAGACTTATGAATATAATCAAAAAATATAAACGCTATTGCAATACCAATGATGACTCCAATGACTCTTTTATTTGTCCCAACCACCTCCGTTTCAGTTATAGGCCCCATGTGATTATACATAATTTCTTGCATAACTTGTATAAATTTAGGATAAGCCAACCTGGTCTCACCTCGGAAGCAAGGGAGTTTCCGCAAGTGCGGTATTAGGTGTAGGATCAAATTTCAAGCGACCATAATATCGTAAACAATTGAAGAGGCTGTTCCACCGTTTATGCAGCGTACAACGGTGTATGGCTTGCTGATTTTATTCCTCCCCAATTTCTAAAGGTCATTGAATAGATTAAAACTAATGTTTTTATGGATTTTCACACATGCTTAATAGCCGCATTGTTGCGGCTTTTTGTATGGATCCATGAAATTTTTGTGCGTATCCGATGTCACAAATCAGAGCCTTACATCGTTCTTTGTGCAAAATGCAAAAGGAGCTGAGGAATGATGAAGGAATTGACCTGTGTCATCATTGGAGGAGGATATGCAGGGCTTCAAGCGCTCAAATCGATACAGAAAAAAACACGGGGCATAGCGAACGGACGGAGGATTCGGTTTGTTCTCATCGACAAGCAGCCCGGTCATTTGCGCAAATTGAGAATGTTCCGTCCAACCGCGACTGAGGAAGAGATTATGATCCCCTGGAATCAGTTAACTCTTAAGGATGTCGATTTCGTGCAAGGCTCGGTTGCGTCTGTGGAAAGTACCGAGAAGCGGGTTCGATATACAGACTCGCAAGGAAACGATGCCCGAATGCGTTATGACCTTCTAGTCGTGGCGGTGGGCAGCATCGTTCGGGAACCGGATCCCGATCAAGGCGGCATCGCTTTGACCGACCCACAAGCTGCGGAAGACATCCGGGAGCGCTGGCGAGCGAACCTTCAGAAGGCTGCCCGCGAGATGAACCTTGAGGAACGCAAGAGACTGATGACCATAGCGGTTGCAGGAGCTGGGATCAGCGGCATTGAGACGTCGGCCGAGCTTGCGCTCGCCATGAGGAAGGAAGCCATGGCGTTAGGTCTGAACCCATCCGAGGTCTCCGTCTATATGCTGAACGCAAAGGAACGATTGCTCCCGGAAGTGTCGGGGAAACTTAGACGGAAGTTGGAGCAGCAGCTTATCGAATGCGGAGTAACGGTGCTTCACAATCGTAAGGCGCTTCGGGAGGAAGCAGGATCGTTGGCACTCAATAACGGCGTGTGTCTACCGGTTGGCTTGTGTATTTGGACTTTAGGCTTGATACCCAATCCGGGACTGAAGGGTATGGGGCTGCCCCTTACACTTGACGGGAAGGTAATGGTGGATGAATGCTATCGCGTCAAAGGGATGCCGGACGTTTACAGATCGCGTCAAAGGGATGCCGGACGTTTACAGCATTGGCGACTGTTCAGGAATTGTTGATCCGAGAGACGGCAGAGCTACCCAGATGACGTGCTTTGAAGCGGGGGAGCAGGGGCTTCGGCTGGGGTCAATCGTGAAGGCGGATTTAGAGGGCCGTCCGGCTCCAAGTCATCATTCCGCAAAATCGAGTATGGATGCGTTCACCATCGCACTGGGGCAAAAAGGAGTGTTCTGGATACGCAAATGGGGGCTCGATATGGTTATGACCGGAAAACTTCCGGGAAGAATCAAAAAGCTGGTAGAAGATACCGTCAGTATGCTTAGATAGAAATGATCGGAGGGACGGCGATTGGAAGAACTGTACGGTCAATATAAATCACTGCTGTTCATATTGGCTTATCAGCTGACAGGTTCTGCGGCGGATGCGGAAGATGCGGTACAGGACGTGTTTATGAAGGCTTACGATGTACAGGTAGAGTGTTTGGAGGAGCCTAAGGCGTATTTGTGTAAAATGGTAACCAATCGCTGCCTTGATCTGCAGAAGTCAGCGCGGAGGAGGAGGGAGATGTACGTTGGTCCATGGCTCCCCGAACCTTTTCGTACGCCGGAAGTGGATACGCTCGAGACGACGGTTGTCCGCCGGGATATGCTATCCTACGCCATGCTCGTTATGCTCGAGAGACTGACGCCGACAGAGCGAGTGGTTTTCGTCCTGCGTGAGGCGCTGGGTTTTGAATATCTTGAAATTGCCGAGTTGCTAGGTAAGCAGGAGGCGAATTGCCGAAAGCTAATGAGCCGGGCAAAAAGCAAGATGGGAATATCCGAAGGGGAACAGGTTACGGCCGAAGCGACCGAAAGGGAGTGGGTTAGCCGGTTCCTCACATCCTTCGAGCAAGGTAACATCGATGAAATCCTTTCCCTTCTGACCGAAGATGTCATGCTCGTCTCGGATGGGGGCGGAAAAGTACTTGCCTTTACACGACCGATCCAAGCGCGCGATCAAGTCGCCCGAATCCTTGCCGGTGCGTTCGAGGGCATAAAGCCCTACTACCAGGGAAGTCTTCGCTCCGAGTTTGCCCTTTTGAACGGGGAGACCAGCATCGTGCTCCGCTCAGGGGACGAAACTGTGGCGGCTATATTTATACAACGCCGTTACGGAAAGCTTGCCGGAATCTACATCGTAAGAAACCCGGATAAGCTTACTCGGGTATAGGTAGTTTTAATTGCAGGTTTTCAGCGTGACCAGACACGTTGCCTCCTATCGATGGCCAAAGTCACCAAAGAAGAACAAACGTCAATAATGTCGGATCATCCAAATGGAACCAACTAACCGCAGGTGGTAGGATAACGCTAATTAATCGTGTTTGGGGTGTGCATAAGTATATGAAAAGTATAGAGCACAATAAAAACATTTGGGAAGAAAAAGTAAAGCAACAAAGCCGTTGGAGGGTCCTCCAAGTGAAACATTCCATCCCTTATTCGGAACTCGATTATTTAACTGAAGAAGAGATTGCAAAGAATGGAATACCCCTTGAATTCGGTCACACGTTGGAGCAGCAATTGCAGGGTCAAATCGATGCCGGTTTTGTCATTGCCGGGTTTTACGAAGATACCTTCGGAGGGGAAAAGCTCTTGGACCGCTATACAAGCAGTTTTATTGCAACAAGGGCCGTAAAACCTAAAGAATAATGGATGTTTCGCGATGTTGTTATAGGGCCAATCGTTGAGCTTTGTTTACGATTACAAGAACCGGATTCTCGTAGGGATCCGGTTCTTTTCTTTTTGTATTTCCTTGTATTTGCGATCATTCAAACTCTATCTTTTCCGAATTTTTAATCGGACGAGTCCCTTGCCGTTTTCTTTGCGTGCCCAGTAAAAACAGTCCAAGCAGGATGGCTAGTGCAAGAAAGGCTGCGAACAACCGAAAACCAACATTAGTCGCATGAATAAGGGCGTCCCTTGATGAACTCGTGTCATGATTCTGGGCCCCCGACAACAAATGAGAAGCAACATCAGACTTTGCCACCCATTGAATGATGACCAGAACAAGCGCTTGGCTGATCGCACGGCACATATTGTAAACGGTCCAAAACACTCCTGATGCAGGTCCGGCTTGATTTGGTGGAGCCGCTGACAGCACAGCTTTCGCAAGCGATGGCCAGGAGAGCCCGGTTGCTGCAGATATAATCAAAAGCGGAATGATGACAGCAGTACCCGACATCTCGGGGCCGAGCTGTCCGAGTAATAGGATCGCAAGACCAATTAGAAACGAACCGAGCAATATCATTCTTGCCGGGCCGAAACGGTCCGCAAGTTTGCCTCCTAAGGGAGCCGTGAACAATTGGGGTACGGATAATGGGATCAACATGAGCCCTGCTTCCAAGGGACTGAGGTGTTGAGCACCTTGCAAATACAGTATCAATAGAATGGAAACAGCGAAATAACCGATGCAATAACTCGCCGTGATTCCAAGCCCAATTGTATAATCCCGATAGCCAAGGAGACCTAGATCAAACAAAGGGTGACGGACTTTTTTCTCAATGAAAACGAATGCGGTCCAAAGAAGAATTCCAAGTGCGAGCAGTCCAAGCGTTATACTCGATGCCCATCCCCAAGTTTGCGCTTCGGACAAGACAATGAGAAATGCGGTTAATCCTGTCCCATAGGTAAGTAAGCCTGGCCAGTCCGTCCTGGCTTTTTGCAATTCCGCAGATTCTCTTAAAATAAAAAATCCAGCGATCAAGCCCAAGATCCCAAGCGGAACGATAACGTAGAACATGGAGCGCCAGCCGAACCCGCCGATGAGTGCGCCTCCGACAACAGGGCCGAGAAGAGAACCGGTCACCCATGCGATGTTGTTGATGCCAAGGGCCCTTCCAAGCTCTTGGGGAGGAAATGTCCGCATCAGAATCGGGGTAGATGCAGCCATCGCCATAGCGGCCCCTGCTCCTTGCAGCAGACGAGCGAGGATCAATACCGTACCGGAACCCGCCATTCCGCAAAGAGCGGTAGCTATAGTAAATAAAGCAAATCCCCATAGAAAAATCCGTTTCGTTCCGAACATGTCTGACCAACGGCCGGAAGGAAGCAAAAATACAGTACTTGTGATGTAGAACGAGGTAAGCGTCCACATTCCAAGTTCAAGCGAAAGATGCAAATCCTCCATGAGTGGAGGGAGACCATTGACCACAATCGTCGCATCCAAATTCGTGATAAAGGACACCAGCGTGACGATGAACAATACGGACCATTTGCCTGATTTCTTACGTGTGATCATAAAGGGTACCTCCACGCTGGGATTGTTCTGCTTATGGTCCGCCACAATTTTTTTTGGATTTGCATCTGATAATACGTGAGTTGCAAGTCAACCGATATCATGCTACCCCTCCTTAACGCTTTTTTCATCTTGCTTGAGACTTTGCACAATTTTAACACTTCAGAAAATAATGCCGCGAAAATGGAGCACCTATTTTGGCTGGTTTAGAGTTTAAAAAAGAATTGAAGCTCGTGGATGCTATCTTCACGCATTAGCTATTGACTCTCTCGCAAGGTGAAGGTTTATGATTTAGAAGAGGTCAGCTGCATCTAAAAATATGGTTTGAAAAAATAAGGATAAGAAAAACGCTTAACATAAAGGTTTTTTATTGCGATGGATGAGGAGGAAAAAACATGCCGAATACTTGTGTTCTATGCAACGCCGATCTTCCTCAGGGGATTACCTGCGAATCGATTTTCAACGAATTTTTGGCACTTGAATTCAACGATCCCAGCTATGGACGGGTTCACTTTCTCACCGTTGCCTCCTACATGGTTCAACACCAAGGTTATAGCGATGAGATGTACGCTTGGGTCCAATCCGCATTACAGAAGCATTTGGAGGAAGGCTACGCTACGGAGTTGATTCGCCAAGATATGGCTAAAGGACCCGGAAGCACGAAGGGGATTCGAAGGCCATTGGATGCGCAGCCTCTCCCCAAAATATCTTGGACCATGACGATCGCTGACGTGGTGGCGCGGATGTATGACGCCGAAAGCTATTGCAAGCTCATCGAGCAGTGGGGACGTACTACGCTGAAAGAGATGGGACCCCTTTTGAAAAAGATTTAAAACTTTTAATCATGAGCTAAGGAAAACTTTTAATTGTCGACGCACCCCTTCCCTGTCCAGGACAGCTCTTGTCAGTTCCAGAACGTATTTTACGCCTGACTTGAAGGACGGCTCGGCGGAGCGTGGCCATCTTGGCGGATCAGTCACTGAAGCAAACATCTGCCGTCTTGAAAGGGTAAGAATAGACCGAAAAGAACATCCATGGTACTGCAAAGTTTTAAGTGAGCCAGAGAACGATAAATTGAAATTTTGTTAAGATCAGGGTATGAAGAAGGACCAGTTCACGTTGTGGAACTGGTCTTTTTGTTCTGTGATTGCAGGCTAAGAGAGCAGTATCAGAGGACAAGAGCATGTTGCCGGTTATCTGAAATCAACATAGTAAAAAATTTAATCAACTTTTTAAATAAAAATGTTTAATAAGTATTCGAAATCATATAATCTGTATACAAGGAAAGCAAATGAATTCAAAAATGGAGGCGTTTTCATGAATGGTTGGATTCAGGCGGGTTCGGTAGAAGAGCTTCGAGATCAGGGACCGAAGTTGATCAAAGGGGGCATCGTCGTTTTTTATCACGAGGATCAAGTGCATGCGCTTGATAACCGATGTCCTCACCTCGGTTTTCCTCTCCACATGGGCAGTTTGTGCAACGGAATTTTGACATGCCACTGGCATCATGCAAGGTTTGATGTATGCAGCGGGGAACGCTCGACCCTTGGGCAGATGATGTTCCTGTACACGATCTTACCGTTCATGACGGATTGATTTGGGTCAACCCAAGTTCTCGAAACGGCAATCAAGTACAACTGTATAAGGATCGGCTTCTAAGCGGACTTGAGCAAAATATCGGTCTTGTCATTGCTAAGGCCATCGTCGGATTAATGGAGGCGGGCGTTCCGGGGAAGGAAATCGCGGCGGTCGGGATCGAATTTGGAGTCAAACAGCGCAGGGAAGGGTGGGGCTCTGGATTAACGATTCTGACTGCGATGACCAACATTCTGCCCAAGCTGGATAAGCAAGGCCAGATCCTTGCGTTGTTTCAAGGATTGCTGCACACGGCGCGCGATTCAGCCGGAAACGGATCGCGCTTCTTGCTCGATCCGCTTCCGAATACAGCCGTCTCCATAGAACGGTTAACGGAGTGGTACCGTGAGTGCATCGAGGTTCGGGATACGCGCGGCGCGGAACGGGTGCTTCTGACCGCCGTTCAGGCGGGGGCGGATGAGAGCCGGTTATTCTCCATGATGAGCATGGCGGCGACGGACCATTTTTATATTAATGGAGGCCACACGCTGGATTTCCACAATAAAGCTTTTGAGAGCTTGAAGTATGTCGGGCACGAACAGCGTGCAGATGTCCTCGCTTCGCTCGTTCCGATGTTTGGGAACGCATCGCGCAGCGAGGAGCTTCATAGCTGGCAATCTCCAGTCAATTTGGTTCAGCCGTTGAAGGAAGCGTTCGAGGAGTTGTCCAGGAAGGGAATTTCCAATGGAAAAGGGGGCCCCGAAATTGACGATGAGCAACTGCTTCAAGCGCTGCTCGGAGACGATCCGCTTCGGACGATTCGCTTGTTAAAGGAGGCTTTGCTCGGTGGCGCCTCTCCGGTGCGTATATCACAAATTGCCGCATTGGCCGCGGCTGAACGGATCGTCCGCTTCCATATCCATAACGATTTCGGAGACTGGATTTCGGTACTGCACACGTTCACGCATGCTCACGCGGTTCATGAAGGCTTGATTCGTTCCGCCGATCCAGGGCTGGTTCGGGGGATTTTTCATACGGCGGTTACTATTTACCTCGACCGGTTTTTGAATATCCCGGCTGCCCCGAGACCAAGTGCAGTTAGCGCGAGCGAAGAAGTACCGCAGCCCTCGGAACTGCTGGAGATTCTCGATAAGCAGCAGCAAGTGGCGCCGGCTGCGGCATGGGTGATGCGTTACCTGCGCAGCGGCGGTAAGCCGGAGCCATTATTCAACGTCCTGGGTCATGCACTGCTGCGAGAGGATGCGGAATTCCACTCCTTCCAGATGTACGAGGCAGCCGTGGCGGAATATGACCGCTGGGCATCCGAGTCGGGGCCGTTTGCTGAGAAGGCGTGCGAAACGCTGATCCTTGCAGTTACCCGTTATTTGGCAGCGCATGCTCCAACTTCCCGTGAGTTGCCTCATACGGCGAAAATTGCATGGCGGCTCCATCGCGGAGAGAAATTGTTCGAGGAAGAATAGGTGATTCGGTGACGATGTCATTCCTATGATGTAGAATGAATTGTGCTGAAAATAGGCTTTCGATATGATCGGAAGCTTATTTTCTTTTGTATAGAAAAGAGATCATGTACTATTGAGAGCTGATTTAAGCTGTAAAAGATATAGCGATGTAATTACATAATATTTTTTTGTAATGTACGTGGCTTTTTGGCTCCCTCTGGTGTCTAATTCATTGTAAATCAAGAGGAGGTTCACATCATGTCAGGAGCTCACGACACTAAACCTGTTTATCCGGATGAACAGGCGATCATCACAAGCTTTGAAAGAGCGTATGAGCAGTATCGTCAAAGAATCCGCAACTATTTTTCGCTGAAATTAAACCCGATGGTTGCGGATGACTTGACTCAACAGGTGTTTTTGAAAGCTGTCGAAAACATTCAAAGCTTTAAAGGCAGCTCTAATTTATTCACGTGGATATTTAAGATTGCTCAGAATACAGTCAAAAACGAATACCGGAGGTTGTCACGAAAAAAAGAATCTCCTTTTGATTTTACAGAATATGAGTCACAGTCGATCTCCCTTGAGTTTACAAAATTTGTTGATTTTCGAATTGATATTGGAGCTGCGCTAAAAGAATTAGATGAGGTTGACCAAGAAATTATTGCACTACGTTTTTTTGTGGATTGCACCTTATCTGAAATCTCCAACATCGTTGGAATGCGTGAGAGTGCCGTAAAGAACAGATTGTACAGATCACTGGAAAGACAAAAAAGGAATTGAAAGAATGGGGGGAAATTACCATCATGTCTATTCAAGATTTGATTTCAATTGTAGATAAGGGTGGCAGCGAGAGCACGAGCAAAGGTTTGAAAAAGGTTCAACAAGATTTGTTTGCTGAACTCAGCAATAATGTAGAGCGTATCTCGACAAAATACAATCACCATCCATCACAAAAGATAGTGATTGAAATATACCCGGATCTTCCAACGTTTCATCGAGCTGTAGGCGAAGCCGATGCACCCAATTGGTTCATGGGCACATATGAAGGACATATTCTTAAAAATCGTATCACCGTTGAATCCAGGACCTGAGCATACGTATCAATCCATCCTGAAAAGCACGGTCCATCTGTTCACCATGTGGTTAATCAATGAAATTAATCCGGCGGCTCCAAAATGGATAAGGCAGGGCATAGGCGGATACGAAGCGAAACAAATGACTCAAGACTTTATTAAAGGCTCGACAGAAGATGCAATCCGCAATTTGGCGATCCCATCATTTGATGAATTAAATAACGATACTTGGGATTTTGAAACGATGAAAGGATTCCAGTTCTCCTATATGTTCGTCGAATTTGTTGTTGAGCAATATGGAATGGGTACATTAAACAAAGTGATCCGTCATCCGCATGATTTTAACGGAATCTTTCAATGCTCTGAATTGGAACTGCATAAGAAAATGGTTGAGTATATTAGTGGATGATTACCCGTATAAGGGCACCATCTGAGGTGAAAATCACCGGCATTCGTGCCGGTGATTTTTTGTTGAACGTTCTGTTCTATTTTACAAACCATTAAAGCGCTTAAGCATCTGAGTAAAAGCCTCCAGGCTGGAGTCGTCCCAGTCCGAAATGCGGTGATAAAATTCAGCTCCTTTTTCATTCATGGCCAGAACGGCTTTGTCCCGTCCCAAATCAGTTACAGACAGCACGACGCCGCGGCGATCATGGGGGTCAGGTTCGCGATGAATATAACCTGCTTTTTTGAGCTGGGCGACGAGTCTGCTTACGGAGCTGCGGTCCATAGCCAAGGATTCAGCCAATGAGGTAGCGCTGGACGGACCGTAGGCTAGAAGCCATCGAACCAGCAGGAACGCAGCGGGCTGCAAATTCGGATCAAATACAGCCGCCGTTTTTACATGAAGGGCATGGGATGCGCTTAACAGGGCATTCAACTGCTGACCAAGATGGATTTCCAGCTGCGCTCTCCCAGTTTCGTGATTGTTGTTGTCCATAATAAACTCCTATCGATCCCAAAATAGTTGACATATATCAAACAAATAAATATAGTTGAGATATATCAATTATATGAAAGATATAAGCACTCATCAAGTTCAATGCATCCAAGTAAGGAATCGGGGAGGAATAAATTATGTCAGATCCAATTATTGCAATAACAGGGGCGACGAGAGGCTTAGGACAATTGGCAGCCATTAGCCTGGCTAAGCAAGGCGCCCATCTAATATTAACGGCGAGGAGCGAAAGGGCAGCGGAAATAACGAGAGATATACTTATCCAGCATGCCCCCAACGCAAAGGTGGACTTTTTTTTCGGTGATTTTTCACTCATGGACCAAGTTAGACAGGTAGGGAATGAAATACGCTCTGCTTATCCTAAAATTGATGTATTGGTAAACAATGCGGGCTTGCATGGTTTCGAACAACGTATTACCAAGGATGGATACCCGGAGATGGTAGCGGTCAACTATTTAGCTCCTTGGCTGCTGACGCATCTACTGCTTCCTTCGCTGAAGAATGCTGAGCAAGCAAGAATTATTAATGTAGCTTCCGAAGCCTCCCGCCATCACGGGGAACTTAAGCTGCCCCAAGACCTTACTGACACAGCGGAGTTTTCGCGATGGGGTTCCTCCAAAATCTATGGAAAGACGAAACTGTTGAATATCATGTTTACAGGTGAAATGTCGCGGCGGTTGGACGGAACAAGCATCACGGTGAATGCGCTTAATCCCGGTTTCAACGTTACGGGTCTGGGACGTGAGCTAGCGTTTTCATCGGTTCTCGAGAAAGCATTGCGATTTTAAAAATTGGGGATCCGCGGAGAGGTGCGGGGATCATCGTTCAATTGGTCACGGATTCAAGGTATCGGGACGTTACAGGCGGGTATTTTAATGTCGGTTCCGGGAAAGCGATCACTCCCGTACATCCCGGCGGGGATTCCAACACGCAAAGTCTGTTATGGAGTGCCACTGAGATATTGTTAAAGCCCTATTTATAAAAAACTTTGAGATCATCTTGCTGAGATGGTGCGTTTTACAATTACGATGAAAAGGGGAAGGGCGATCATTAAGAAAGACGATAACCCTGCCGGCTATGTGCTGGCAGGGTTTGGTCTATTTTCATCGAAGCGGCAGTCTTTATTTCTGGAATAGAGAATCTAATTCTTTTGCTCGGTCAATATGATCGGTCCATCCGCAGTTATGGCGATCGTATGCTCGTACTGCGCAGAAAGTGAGCCATCGGCGGTTCTTGCAGTCCATCCGTCAGCATCAACCGTCATGAATGGTTTTCCGGCATTGATCATCGGCTCAATCGTCATAACCATTCCTTCCTTCAAGCGGAACCCTTTGCCCGGCTTCCCGACATGGGGATAATTAGGTTCCTCGTGCATCTCCCGTCCCACGCCGTGACCGAGCAGATCCCGCACCACCGAGTATCCGTTGCGCTCCGCATGGCTTTGAACCGCGTGCATCACATCACCGATCCGGTTTCCGACGACGGCCTTTTCGATACCAAGGTATAAGCATTCCTTCGTTACTCGCATTAAATTACGGGCTTCTTCCGATACCTCGCCAACTGCATAGCTCCAAGCTGAATCGCCGATCCAGCCATCCGCTTCCGCGACGATATCGATGGTGACGATGTCACCTTCCTTGAGCGGTTTAGGATTCGGAAAACCGTGCGCAATGACGTCGTTAACAGACGCGCAAGTCGCATACGGATAGCCGTTGTAGCCGACCGTATAAGCCCTGGCGTTATTCTCCTTCAGGAACCGCACAGCGAACAACTCAATGTCGAGCGTTGTGACTCCTGGCCGGATCATTCCTGCAATGGCTTGATGAAAAGCAGCGACAATTCGGCCGGCTTTTCTCATTTGTTCAATTTCTGCTTTCGATTTCAGGGTGATCATTCCGATTATCTCTCCTTTGCCTGTATGCCTGAAAAAATCACGTCAACGATGCCTTCGACATCCGTCTCATTGCGCATATTGTGGTGGATGTTCAATGCTGCACAGCCAACCAGCGAGCCAAATATCAGATTAGCTGTCTTCTCCGGTGATTTAGAACCGGTTCCATCACGAATCATTTCCACAAACGGCATATAGATCCGCTCCTGGAAATGGTCTGACAGCTTGATAAACCGGTTACCAGGGAAGTGATGAAAATTATCCGCAACCGTCTTAAGCAATATAAATACGGAGGGATCTTGAATGCACTCCTTCAGGAGCAGCCTGGAGAACGATTCCGCTTTATGCAAACTGTTGCCGTCTCCGGTCAAAACGGGCTGTACTGCCGACTCTGTCCGATACAGGGTATCCCATAATAAATCTTCCAAAAGCATGTGCTTATTTTTGTAGTAATGATACACGGTTCCGTAGCCGAGCTCAGCCTTCGCCGCAACATCGCGTATTTCCAATTGGATACCCTTCTCCAAATATACTTCCGCAGCTGCCTGCATGATTTGGTTCATCCGCATCTCGCGAATCGCGTCATTCTGTTCTTTGGTACGAGGTGACATGGCTCCTCCTTTTTTAGACCTGCAGTAATGTCAATGTAAAAACAATATACATCATGTGGCGGATTCGCGCAATCAGAAAGAAATGCAGAAATGAAATGGTCTTTTTGGGAAAACATAACGGGAGAGTGTAAAGCATGCCATTCATGAGAAATTGACCCAACAGGATAGGTAAGGTGACTCCTTAAAATGAAAAAACGGACTTCGTTTCCTTTAAAAACAACGGGTGAAATGCCTTCGTCCTATTGTACGGAGCTAGTTCCATCGCTGGACCGGAACGTCGAAACGCTTAAGGGCATACTGGGGAACGCCGACGATGTCGTCTTTCGCCCCTTCCGGATAGGCATGGAGCTGGATGCTCAGCTGGTTTATATTCCGGACATGTCGGACAGACTGGAGATCGATAACAACGTTTTGAGACCGCTCATGATGATGGCGGAAGGCCAGCCGAAGGATTTTTCTTCCATCAAAAACCTGGCTTTACCCATCGGGTCCATCGAGGAATCCGTCGATGCTTATGCGTGCGTCAAACAACTGATAAAAGGTTATCCTTTGCTGCTGCTCGAGGATTGCGACCGGGCTCTGGTGCTGAAGATCGCGAAATGGGATAAACGGTCGGTGGAGGAACCGGAGACTGAGACTTCACTGCGGGGGCCACGTGAAGGATTTACCGAATCGATCTCGACGAACTTGTCACTCATGCGGCGGAAGATCCAAAGCGTCAACCTGAAATTAATATCGCTTCGGATTGGACGCTATACGGAAACCGAGATTTATATCGCTTATATGGAGGGCATTGCAAAGCCGGCCATGATCCAGGAGGTAGAGAACCGCCTGAGTCGTATCGATATAGACAGTATCCTGGAAACGGGTTACATTGAAGAGCTTACTGAAGACGATCTTTATTCCCCGTTCCCTCAACAACAGTTCACAGAAAGGGTAGATATCGCGGCGGCTGGATTGCTCGAGGGCAGGGTCGTGATCCTGGTCGACGGTACGCCTGACGTGCTGATTGTTCCCGTAACGCTCGTTACTTTGCTGCAGGCGGCAGATGACTACTATAACCGCTCCATATACTCCAGCTTGCTGCGCATGCTTCGTTACTTTGCACTGTTCATTTCGCTGATGCTTCCTGCGACGTATATCGCCCTTCTGACCTTTCATCAGGAAATGATTCCGAACAAATTATTGATGAGTATTATTTCCTCACGGGAGGAGATCCCGTTTCCGACGATTGTGGAGGTGTTAATGATGCAGATGGCATTCGAGGTGCTGAGGGAAGCGGGACTTCGTCTTCCCCGGCAAATCGGTTCGGCCGTAACGATTGTCGGTGCGCTCGTTGTGGGCGAAGCCGCCGTATCCGCCGGCCTGGTATCGGCACCGATCGTGATCATCATCGCCTTTACAGGCATCGCTGGATTTACAGCCCCGCATTATTCATTGGAATTCTCGGTCCGCCTGCTGCGCCTGCTGCTTATTCTGGCTGGAGGTCTGCTCGGTATTCTTGGCGTCATGTATGGTCTGATTGCCATTGCGATCCATTTGTGCACATTGCGTTCTTTCGGAGTGCCTTATTTGTCCCCGATCACGCCTTTTGCGGCTAACGAGATGAAGGATGCGGTAGTCCGAGCTCCTTGGTGGACCATGATCATGCGGCCGGGCTACTCGAGAAAAAGCAACCGCCGGCGGCATGCACCGGGGAAACGGCCAAATCCGGGAAAAGGGGGCGAAGGTTGAGTAGATATGCGAAAAAACAAGTCTATAGATGTCCTGATTCAGCTGGGCAAACGGCTTATGCCATTAGCGGCCTTGTTGTCCTTGACCGGCTGTTGGGACAGTGATGAAGTGAACAGCTTGGCGATCGTCACGAGTGCGGGAATGGACCGGACGAAGGATGGAGCCATCGAACTAATATTGGAAATCGTCGCTCCGCAGCAACAGCAGCAGCAGAGCGGAACGGGGCAAAGCAGTGGCCAGAAAGGCGGAAAAGGCACGACAATCGTACGGTACGCAATCGGTGAGACGGCGGCTGATGCACAGGGACGGCTGCAATGGAAGCTGCCGAGAACGATTTATTGGGGGCAGCTTCAGGTGCTGGTTGTCGGGGAGGAGCTCGCGAGGGACGGGTTTCGCGAACAGTTGGATTATCTCGTACGTGTCAATGAAATTCGCCTGCGGGTGATGCCTTTTGTAACTCACGGAAAAGCTCTGGATTTTTTCGACTCGCATTTTTTGCTGGAACAGACCAAAGCGGGTTTCTTGCAGAGCGAAGCTGCCCGCGTGTTTCATAAGCCGTTGACGTTAAGTCGGCTCGTTCAGCGTCTAAGCAGCGACGAGGACGCAGCGGTCCTCCCTTTCATTAATATCCCGGAGGACAGAGGAGACAGAGGCGGGGAGCCTTACATCAAGGGTTATGCGGTCTTTAACCAGGGGCGGATGGTCGGGACGCTGGAGGGAAACTCGTTCCTCGCCGCAAAGTGTGTGACGGATGAATTGAAGAACGATGTTGAAACTGTCAACGTAGGGAATGAGTCTCCCGCCCGGGTGACCTATACGACCCTCGCTGCAAAGTCGCGTTTGATTCCAATACGTAGAAATGGGGAGTGGCAAATGAACATCCGAATCGAATCAGAGATCAACATGATCCAAAATACATCTCGTCTCCCTATGGCTGATCCCCCAAATGCCCGTTTGCTTGAAGCAGCGGCGGCAGAACATATTCGTGAGGTCGTAACACAGACCGTCCGTGATACCCAGCGTATGCACGCTGATATTTTTGCTTTCGGTGAAGCCATCAAACGCCGAAATCCACATGAGTGGAGTCGCCTTGAACCGCAATGGAACCGTTTCTATCCAGAAATGGATTTCAGGGTGGAAGCCAGCGTGAAGCTGCGGCGCATCGGTATGAACAGCATTCCACTGGGACGACAGCATAAGGAGCGTACCAAGCCATGATTTGGATGAAGGTGGCGGGAATAACGGTGGTCGTTGTCATCATCGTGTGTTTCGAGTGGGTTCGCTTGGACATCGGCCGTGTCCGGGAACGGGTTGTGCTTGCCTCAATTGCCGGCTTGAGCTGGATATCCGCCCTGATGGCCGTTTTATTCCGGAAATGCCAGGGCCCATCCGA
>NZ_PCZT01000009.1:210278-214803 GCF_002968895.1 Paenibacillus sp. AR247
CCTACGGCTACGAAATTACGCGGCAGCTGAACGCCCTCGGCTTCACAGATGTTGTGGAAGGAACGGTATACACCATTCTGATCCGGCTTGAAAAAAACAAGTTGGTGGAGATCACCAAGAAACCTTCCGACATGGGACCGCCGCGAAAGTTTTTCGCGATCAACGACGCAGGGCGTGCGGAGCTGCGGAAGTTCTGGGAAAAATGGGAGTTTGTATCATCCAAAATAAACGAGTTAAAGGAGAGGGAACAATGAATTTTTGGGAAAAAATCACCGGCAGCGACATGACCAAAGAAATGAAAGCCTTTGAATCGCGGGCCCAAAAGCTGCCTGCTGATTATCAAGCGGCGTGGAAAAAAAATTAATGCCAACCTTTGGGTGCATTCCGACTTCACCGGCCGCAACCTCATGCCGATTCTTGACGGTGTGCTAGGCCTGCTTGAAGAAACTGCGGCGGACGGCCAGAGTGTTCAAGAGGTTCTGGGTGACGATATCCAAGTCTTCTGTTCAGCGCTGGCCGGCGAAGAAGGGGCAAAGTCTTTTCGTGACAAGTGGCGCGAGCAGCTCAACTATAATATCGCCAAAAAATTAGGCAAATAGGAGGAGGATCACATGAGTATACGAGATATCATCGAAGGCAAAAAAGAGTGGCGGGCGCCCGTGGCGCGAGTCAAAGCGCTCCCGCGGGATTATCAGATTGTGTATAAGGAGATTCAAAAATATCTCTTTAAAGTAGGCCCTGTGGAGCTAACCGAAGGGACCGGTATACTTTCGGGAATTGTCGATCTTTTTGAAGAGGGCGCAGCTCTGGGGAAAGGCGTGCTCGTAGTGACGGGAAGAGACGTAGCGGCTTTCTGCGACGATCTCATCAAAGATTCAAAAACTTACGCTGACATCTATCAGGAAGCGGTTGCCCGAGAAAATAACAAGGCCATAAAAAAGGCAACGGATAAAACAAAGTAAAAGAGGGGTACCCGGATGGAAAAACCAATTGAAGTGAAGGGTCTGCGAAAATCTTTTAAGGACACAGAAGTTCTAAAAGGCGTCGATCTTGAAGTGGGGCGAGGTGAGATTTTCGCCCTGCTTGGCTCCAACGGGGCGGGCAAGACGACGATGGTCAGAATCCTCACCACGCTCCTCAAACCGGACGGAGGAACCGCCAACGTAAACGGCTGTGACGTCGCATCAAAGCCCGACCGGGTACGACAATCGATCAGCCTGACCGGGCAGTTTGCCGCCGTGGACGAAATTTTGACCGGGCGGGAAAATCTGATTATGATCGCCAAGCTGCGGCACCTCAAAAATCCGCGCCAGTTCGCGGATAGTATGCTGCAACGCTTCGGCTTGACGGACGCCGCTGACCGCAAGGCAGCGACTTATTCGGGAGGGATGCGCCGCAGGCTCGATATCGCCTTGAGCCTTGTGGGCAATCCACAGATCATTTTCCTCGACGAGCCGACTACCGCTCTTGACCCCGAGGCCCGCATCGAGGTTTGGAAGACCGTCAAGTAACTTGCCGGCGGCGGCACGACGATCTTCCTGACCACGCAATATTTGGAGGAAGCCGAGCAGCTTGCCGACCGTATAGCCATTCTGCATGAAGGCAGGATTATTGCGAGTGGCACGCTCTCTGAGCTAAAAAAGCTGTTCCCATCTGCAAAGGTGGAGTATGTAGAAAAACAGCCGACATTAGAAGAGATATTCCTCGCAATCGTCGGAAAGAAGGAGGCTATGTAAATGGAGACAGTCAAAAATCACTTTTTTAGCGATATGGGGGTTATGCTTGGACGTTCCATGCGTCATATATTCCGCAGCATGGACACCATCATTACGGTCTGCATCACACCGATTGCGATGATGCTGCTGTTTGTCTATGTGTTTGGCGGCGCAATCCACACCGGAACGGATAACTATGTGAACTACCTGCTGCCCGGCATCCTGCTGATTGCGATTGCGAGCGGGATATCCTATACGGCTTACCGCCTGTTTATGGATAAGCAGCGGGGCATTATTGAGCGGTTCCACTCCATGCCGATTGCGCGTTCCGCCGTGTTATGGGGGCATGTGCTGACCTCGCTGGTATCCAACATGATTTCTCTTGTCGTCATCATTCTCGTAGCGCTCCTTATGGGCTTTCGCTCCTCGGCAGGGGTTCTGCCATGGCTCGCTGTAACCGGTATACTCCTGCTGTTTACACTGGCTTTGACATGGGTCGCAGCGATTGCCGGATTGTCCGGAAAATCGGTCGAAGGGGCCAGCGCATTTTCCTATCCGCTGATCTTCCTGCCATTTATCAGCTCGGCCTTTGTGCCGACCGATTCGATGCCGAAGGTCGTTCGGGCTTTTGCCGAAAACCAGCCGGTAACCTCTATTGTAGAAACCATCCGTGCGCTATTGTCAAATCAACCGGTAGGCAATGATATCTGGATTGCTCTGGCATGGTGCGTCGGCATTGTGCTCGTAGCTTATGTCTTTGCGATGAGGGCGTACAAAAAGCGGGCGTAACATGGTCTTCTCCATCCTTCCAGCTGTCTCGAATTCAGCAAACCTTCCATTGATCGGAACATTGCATACATTTTTATTCACGACTTCTGGGCTGCGGTCTACCAGGCAATCGAAGACTAACATTATGTTCATTTGACTAAAGGTGAAGATTAATCAAACAGCAGCAGTCTGGACTATTGTTTTCTCGTCCTTGGCTGCTGCTAATTTATTGGTGACAATAGGTGGATTTTGCTTGCGCCCAGGCAACACTGCCGGACCTCACTTATCGAATACGGAAGAAAACACCAATATTTTTCTGTTCCGTAATTACAAACCCGTTTTTAAGCAGACAGAGCACAGCATCTTTTACGGGTGCCCCTATTTTTAAAGTACTGAGGCAAGGGGACGCGCTACCTATAATGCGTACTTTGCCGATGTTGGCAAAGTTTTTTTTGCTTCTGACGATGATGACCACATCCGGAAAACGGCTCATGATATCAGCTCCTAACTTTAAGTGGATATCATAAGGTATTCCGCTTCATGCAGGAATGCTTGGACACCGTGAGGTATTCGGAATGGGGGTGGCCAATACGTTTCAGACGGTTATGGATTGACTTGATTGTAGGGGCTAATGTAAAATTTTGTTATGTTCTTTGTAGTTAATGTACTTACTTACAGGTAAGGGGATGATTCATCAATGATTCATCAGCGTGAATGTCCGATTGAGACCATCATTCATGTTCTAAGTGGCAAATGGAAGCCGATGATTTTATGGCTTTTGATTGATTCTACAAAGCGATTCAGCGATCTGGAAAAGCTTATCCCTGATGTTTCGCAAAAAATGCTTGCACAACATCTCCGGGATTTGGAACGAGAAGGCGTAGTCGATCGAACGGTTTACCCGACAGTCCCTCCAAGAGTAGAATATTCCCTTAGTGAATACGGCCAAACCTTGATTCCTGTTGCGGAAGTCATGTGTGCTTGGGGAGAGAATCATAATAAGCGGAAGTATGAAGAGCCGGCGTCATAAAGCGGATTTAATGAACTTGTACACGAATTCAATCAACTCCAAATAAAAGCTGCCACGGGATTTCCGGGCAGCTTTTTGCTTCCCTGCAGTCACACTCCTGTAAAAGCATTGTATCCCTTTCCTTCATACTTACTTTTAAGTAAGTCCCCTACTTTAAAGTGGGTTCTTAACATCCTTTTGAAGCGATGCTAAGCTTGAGCTAACCAAATATTGGGACCCATGAAGAGGAGGACATAACGATGAAAATCATTGTTTTTGGAGCGACGGGGAATACAGGGAAAAGAGTGTTGGCACAAGGGATACAAATGGGGCATGAAATGACCGCATTTGTGCGAAATGCTGAGAAGCTTTACGATCAGCTGGGTGAGCATTCCAAAAAGCATGTGAAGGTGATCGTGGACGATATGATGGACCCGGTGAGCGTTCGTGAGGCACTTGTGAATCAAGACGCCGCTATTATTGCAGCCGGCCATGCGGGGCAGGGAGAAGAGTTTGTCCGTATCGTCGATAACATTATAAGCCAATGCGAACTGGAGCCTAGTTTCTCTGGACGGGTATGGGTTATGGGAGGAGCCGGCCTGCTGGATATTCCATATACGGATCTGATCGGCAACAATTTACCCGGCTTTCCGCCTGAGTATAAAAACCACAACCGGAATTTCGAAAGGCTGCAGCGGACGGACCTCGATTGGACCATGATGTGTCCGGGAACCATGACAGATTCGAGAGAGCATTCAGATATTGCTTATCTGCATGTCACAACGGAAATCTTGCCTGTTCCGATGCAGGAGACGATCAAGGACTTTTCCGAAGCAGAGGTAGCCGGTCACTTGTTCAGCAGATTTCAAGAGCTGAATGTGGCTTATGACGATGTTGTCATGTGTATGTTGGACCATCTTGAACTCGAAGGATCGTTTAAAAGAAAAAGGGTCGGTCTAGCCTATCAAAGCCATATTGCAGTGAGCTGAGGAGGAGGGGGTGATGGGTCTATTTGGATTACTGCTCGTTTTGC
>NZ_PCZT01000009.1:214903-233019 GCF_002968895.1 Paenibacillus sp. AR247
GCTTTCGTAACGCCCTTCATTCGGAGATCCGCCAGAACGGTCGGCCAGCTGCACTTTGTATTAGGTATAACGGCCAAACTGGCCATCATGCCTAAAATTGGCGGAACCGGACTTATTCTGACCGGGTTGGGCTTATGATCATAACCAAGATGGAGTTATCCCAAATGTGGCTGAATGTATCCATTCTCTTAGCGCTTCTCATGGTTGGACTAATTGACGGATGGATCGAGCCGCGTATGAAAAAGATCAGAATAACCATAGCTGAGCGTCAAGACCAAGGTAATGACATACCTGCCGAATTCGGACTGCAGCTAAAAAAGATCGTACCCATCGAGATGGCAGCCATGCTGCTGATGATTGCCGTATTGGTGCTCATGGTCGTTAAGCCATTTTAAAAGCCGCAGTTATGCGGCTTTTTTTATTAACAAAATATGTGTATTCTTCTATTCCTGACCTTTCCAGGGGTAGTCCATAACGATGATCCCTTCAACATATGGGCCAATCGTCTGCAAAAACTCTTGATGCAGGGGATGCTGAATATAGTCCTGGCAA
Organism: Paenibacillus sp. AR247; assembly: GCF_002968895.1. Taxonomy (NCBI): domain Bacteria; kingdom Bacillati; phylum Bacillota; class Bacilli; order Caryophanales; family Paenibacillaceae; genus Paenibacillus; species Paenibacillus sp. AR247. The sequence goes on from NZ_PCZT01000009.1 coordinate 215,456, forward strand.
GCCTGTTGATTCTCAAAAGAAGACGCGGATTCCCTACGCGTATACCCCTCGCTTATTGCTCCTTCTCCTTCCGTTAACGTTACATTCCTACGCGGTAAGTTTAGTTGTGTGATACCCGGAATGTTTTCCTTAAAGTCATAAACTTGCATGACGGCTTCTTCTTTTTTTGCAGTCGAAACATCGGGCTTGAATTTCAATAGTACAATATGTTCAAACATCTTTTTCCTCCAGATTCTCGTTTATACTTGACTTTGCAGCTGCTTTAATCGGGATTGTTCCTTTGCCCATTTCACGAAATTCCCGGATACGAGATCCAGGTACTTAATCGTAGGTTCATCGGTCAACTCACCCTTCTCATTAATTTTCTTCATGCACAAGGCCGATGTATACTTCATTTCCCGGTAACAGCGGCGATGAAATGCCGGAAGAAAACAGTATATCACGCAGATGGCCCAGAGCTTTCACCGATCCCAGCAGACCCATGGAAGAGCCTACGATCCAAGAGGGCTTACCGACCATCACTTGGTCAACGCGGGATAACCAGTCAATCGCATTTACCATGACACCTGGAATGGTTGAATTATACTCAGGAGTGACCCATAACACCGCGTCGGCTTCAGCGACTTTGCCCTTGAAATCGATAACCGTCTGCGGCGGAGCGGACTCCGTATCCTGATCGTAAAAGGGAAGATCCCGGATATTCAACACATCCAATTGGAAAAGATGCTTATAACGATGTTGAATATAGTAAGCTAGCTTTAAATTAAAAGATTCCTTGCGGATGCTGCCGACAATGGCGGCTACTTTCATTGTCATCACCTCAATCAGATTGGTTCGAATGGAAAAGAACAGGTTGGGGCGATCACTGTCTTATCCATTCTTGCTTTTCCTCCTATGGAGGACATAAACTGAGTTTAATGAAACCTGAAGAGGCTAGGAAGAGATCTGGTTATCGTAGGATTGGGAGTCCTACGTTCATGAATATAGTAGGGGGCATGGGGATTATGTCGAAGAGATTGGACCGATACGAGGAATTATCTCGATTTTTACGCTCACGGCGTGAAAGGATAACACCTAAGCAAGCAGGATTGCCGGATTCCGGACGCAGACGGACACCCGGACTTCGCCGAGGCGAGGTGGCTCTGTTGGCAGGTGTGGGATTGGATTGGTATACCTACTTGGAACAGGGACGTCATATTAACGTATCCGTAGAAATCCTTGATCGGATAGCAGAAGTGCTCCGGTTAGATGAATCGGAACGCAGACATCTGTATCATCTGGCCCGTAAGCAATATCCCTTGGTTGAAACCAAGAAAACATCTAAGGTTACACCGGAACTTCAACGCTTTCTAGATAGCCAAAACCTGTCCGCGGCAAATGTCATGGATGCACGTATGAACGTCATTGCCTGGAATGAAGCTTATTGCGCGTTGAATGGGGAGCTGGCCGCTATATCAGATCGGGAGCGGAATTTTGTATGGATGACGTTTACGTCACCCCGCTTCCGTTACGCTAAGGGAGAACAATGGGAACTGCATGCGCGACGGATTGTCGCTAATTTTCATGCCGGTTATGCGCGTCACGGTGACGACCCCTGGTGGTCCGAACAGTTCGACGCCTTGTCCCAAGTTAGCAGGGAGTTTCGGGAGTTTTGGGACGATCATGAAGTACTCGATGCCATAGATGCTCCAAAGACGCTGCACTGTCCGAATCTCGGGAAGTTGAATTTTGATCTTGTTTCGTTTCAGTATTCAAATGATCCGAATTTGACCGTCTCCATTCATGTTCCTCATCAAGATGGCACGATGGAAAAAATGCAGCGTTTACTAAGTGATTATCAGAGCAGCAGGCATGCTGAGGCACTTGAAACTTCTCAAAGAGTTTAGTTGTTAGGGCCGGGAGCGGTGATGGTTGGCTTTTGCCCATGATTTCTACTCGGCCCCGTTCGTTTTGTCCGTACTGCGGTGACAACACCCAATATGACCATGAAGGTACCGACTATTTGAACCCAACCTACCGGCTGCCCCATCAGTACAGAAATCATCAGTGTTACGACAGGAACCAGGTTGAAGAATACGGAAGTACGGTTTGCACCTACCTTCTGTATGCCTTGATTCCACCAAAGAAAAGTCAAAACAGCGCCAAATGTCCCCATAAAGAAAATGCAAATCCATGCTGTTGTGAGTGTCGTTTGCGATATACCCGATGAGGGGAAATTCAGAAAAGGCAGAAAGCAAATGGTAGCAATAGCCATGGTTATGGCTGAGGTGGCGAGCGGGGTGCTGTCGGTCAGAAACTTCCGTCCCAGTACACCATGGTAATGACCATAAGAACACCGGCGATCGAGCACAACATCCCAATGATTTGGCCCTTACGGATGTTTTCTTTCAGCAAAGGCACCGCCAAAAATGCCGTTACGATTGGGTTAGTAGCCATAATCAAGGCAGGATGAAGCGGCGGTGTATACTTCAAGGCTGTGAACTGCAGAGCATTCGTTACGAAAACACCGACAACCCCAAGTACAATATAGACCCAGATCGAGGAATGAACAGTGCTCCACGATGGTTTTTCCTTCACAAATAGAAGCAACAGCATGAGTGCGGCGGCTATGAGGAATCTCCAAGCGGTGACCGTCAAAGGGGACATCGCTTGCATAGGCCAGCTCACCGGCATTAAAACTGGCTCCCCAAAACACGGATACGGCGGCAAGGCGGACATAGGTCCATGCATGATTCATTGAACATCCTCCATCGATTTGGATCAGAACCTCTTTAGCATTAGTGTAAGGCATTCCTGTAGAACGATCTTGAACAATGTGCTCTTTATTTTGTACAAAAGAACCACAGCAAAAAGCCGCACACCTGCGGCTTTTTATATTCTAACGATAGATGTACCTGTCAAATCCGACGACAACAACAGGTTACGCAGCCGAAGAAAGACAAGGAAACCAACGCGTTTTCGTCTATATTCATTAATATGGTCGATTCAGTTTTATTTTCGCAAGTAGTCGATCTTAATAACGGCAAACCTTTTCTGATTTTGTACGATTTCGGGAGAAACCACCATCCTTTATGCTGAATATGGCAAAAGCACATCTAAAATTGAGGAGGAGCTACGATTTATGCAGATGAGCAGGAAAATAATCAATAAGCTTGCACCCGTTTTATGTTTGGGGCTAGCCGCCATAGCGATGGCCGGCTGCAGCAGTGAGGAGAACGCAAAGGGGAGTACGAAATCCGCAGAGACAACCGAACCTTTGAGCCACTTATCGTATTGGAAAGAGATGCATAAGGACGCAGCGGCCATTATGAAAAGCTATGGAGAGATTACAGCTATTAAAGAAATCGAAAAGAACACCGGTGTCACAATCGATTATCAACACCCGGCCCAAGGCCAAGGTGGTGAACAATTCAACTTGATGATGGCCTCAAAATCGCTGCCGGATGTCGTGGAGTATTCGTGGAATAATTATCCGGGAGGCGCTCAAAAAGCGATTCAGGATGGTAAAATCATTCCATTAAACGACTATTTGGATAATGCGCCTAACTTCAAAAAGCTGCTGGACGAGAACCCGGAATGGAGAAGGCAGGCGTCGACAGATAATGGTGATATTATCGGCTTCCCGTTCATCCGCCCCGTTAGAAAACTGCAAACTCACGACGGTCCGGTTATACGTAAAGATTGGCTGGACAAGTTGGGATTGCCTATTCCTAAAACGATCGACGAATGGTACACCGTTTTGAAAGCGTTTAAGGAGCAAGATCCCAACGGCAACGGAAAGGCCGATGAAATTCCGATCATGATCGGAGCAGGCGAGCTTGCTTTTACTGGTGTTTTTGGAATCCCGAACGGCTTTTATCATGAAGGAAATACGGTCAAATATGGCCCCGTTCAACCCGAATATAAGGAGTACCTTACCACCATGAACCGTTGGTACAATGAGGGCTTGCTGGACAAAGACTTTGCAGCCAATGACAGCAAAATGTACGATGCCAAAATGACCGGCAATCAGGTCGGTGCGGCTGTTATGGCAGTAGGCGGTGGCTTGGGCAGATTTATGGATTTAATGGAGTCCAAGGAACCGCAATTCAAGCTTGCGGCCACACCTTATCCGACATTGAAGTCCGGCGATAAACCGATATTCGGTCAAATGGACAATCAAATTGTAGGCATATTCACGGCTATTACCGGAAGCAACAAGCACGTAAAAGAAACTGTAAAATTCCTCGATTACTTCTATAGTGAAGAAGGTCGAATGATCATGAACTTCGGTAAAGAAGGCGTCTCCTATACGATGGAGAACGGTTATCCGAAGTATACGGACTCGGTCATGAACAATCCGGATGGATTGCCGCTTGCGCAATCCCTTAAACAGCATGTCTTGTCCGCTGATGCCGGTCCGTTTTTGCAGGATGTACGCTACATGGAGCAATATGCGGCCAGACCGGAGCAGCAAGAGGCTCTAACCGTCTGGGCAGAACCTTCGAATGAAAAGAGAATGCCTCCGATCACTATCGCCAGGGAAGACAACAGCCGATATGCCTCGATCATGAACGATGTTGACACCTACAAAAATGAAATGATCGTTAAATTTATTATGGGCGCAGAATCGCTAAATAAGTTCGATGAGTATGTCGCTACCCTGAAAAGCATGGGGCTCGACGATGCGATCAAAATGCAGCAATCCGGATTGGAACGCTACAACAACCGCTAAAAAGCCTACTAAACTGGAGGCGGAAAGCTTGCGGCTTGCCGTTCTCCCGTGTTCAAAGAAGGAGTAAGCCATGCCTAATGTGCAGGGAAATATGGTGACGACGGCAACGGGGAACCGGGCAGACACGAAATGGAGCATCATTAAAAGGGACATAATCCGAAATCGTTACATTTATCTTATACTGCTGCCTGTCATTGCCTACTATATCGTTTTTCATTACGGACCGATGTATGGTCTGCAAATTGCTTTTAAAGATTACGGGCTTGCAGACGGCATTTGGGGAAGTCCGTGGGTTGGTCTCGATCATTTTAAAAGCTTTTTTGGAAATTACTATTTTTGGAGACTGATTCGGAACACCTTGTTGATCAATATTTATGAATTGCTGTTCGCATTTCCCGCTTCGATTATTCTTGCGTTATTGCTTAATGAAATTCGGAAGGGCTTTTTTAAACGGATCGTACAGACGATAAGTTACCTCCCGCACTTTATCTCCATCGTCGTTGTGGTAGGGATGATGATCGATTTTTTTGCCCGAGACGGCCTGGTGAATAACCTTCTCCTCATGATTGGACTTCAACCGATTGCTTTCATGCAGGAGCCGGAATGGTTTCGGTTCATGTACATTTCCTCGGGCATCTGGCAGGGAATCGGATGGGGCTCTATCATCTATCTCGCATCTATTGCCAATATCGACCCGACGCTTTATGATGCGGCCCGGATTGACGGAGCAGGGCGATGGAAACAGACCTTGCATATTACCTTAACCGGAATTATGCCAACCATTGTGATCATGTTTATCCTCAATATTGGATCCATGCTTTCCGTCGGGAGCGAGAAAATTATCCTCATGTACAATCCGATAACCTATGAGACGGCCGATGTCATCTCCACCTATGTATACAGAAAAGGTATTCTTGGAGCCGATTTCGGTTATACCGCTGCCGTGGGGCTGTTCAATTCGGTCATCAGCTTCATTCTGATCGTACTCGCCAATTCCATTAGCAAACGAGTGAGTGAACATAAATTATGGTAAAAGGAGAAACGGTATGCTTCACAAACGCAGCCTGGGTGAATGGATATTTTCCGGCGTCAACACGTGCTTCATGATTCTGCTTTGCTTCGTCACGCTTTACCCGTTCCTTTACGTATTGTTCGCCTCTTTGAGCGATCCTACAGAAATGGCCCGATTTCGCGGCATGCTGTTTTACCCTAAAGGATTTAACTTGGAGGCATATAAAGCCGTAATGGATAATCCGATGATCCTGACCGGTTACCGAAACACGATTTTTTATGTCGCTGGCGGTACAGCCATCAACTTATTCATGACAACACTTGGAGCCTATGCCCTTTCTCGCCGCAACGTCTATTTCAGCAATTCCATCATGTTCATGATCGTGATCACGATGGTGTTCAATGGGGGGCTCATACCATCGTTTCTGCTGGTGAACAGTCTCGGTATGCTGGATACGCCTTGGGCACTTCTCTTGCCTGGGGCTGTCAGTTCATTTAATTTGATCATTATGCGAACCGCATTTCAAGCGGTACCTGTGAGTCTGGAGGAATCCGCGCGGATCGACGGAGCGAACGACTGGACCATCATGAGCCGGATCATTGTTCCTCTCTCGATGCCCGTTATAGCCGTCATGATTTTGTGGTACGCCGTCGGACATTGGAATTCGTACTTTAGCGCATTGATTTATTTGCGTGACCGGGAGTTATTTCCCCTACAGCTAGTTCTCCGTGAAATTCTGATCTCAAACAGTACGGACAGCATGACGACCGATGCAGCGGCCTCAGATCGGTTAGACATCGGAATCACGATCAAGTATGCAACAATTATCATTTCCACACTTCCGATATTATGTCTGTATCCGTTTCTGCAAAAGTATTTTGTGCACGGTGTCCTGATCGGTGCGTTAAAAGAATGATCGTCACACGAATCGGTCATCCAACGAAGGGAGTAAGCTTGCTCTTCCCGAATTATAGGGAGTGAGCAAGCTTTTCTATACTAGGAGGATCGCAATGTTTTCATTCATCCGAAAAAAGAATGCCGGAAGCAAAAGAAGAAGCCTATTCATCAGGATGCTCGTATCCAATTGTCTGCTGCTCCTGCTTCCCATCATCATCTGGTTTGTTTTCTATACCCAGTTTGAACATATCATGAAAGCAAATGCGGAACGTTCCAATCTTGGCATGCTGGAGCAAATGCGTCTCAATATAGACAGCAATCTTAAAGATATTGAACATTTATCCAATCAAATGATACTTAATCCTAAGCTGCGTTATTTATTGGATACGCAGAGCAAAAACTTATCCGAACGATATCATCTGGTACAGTTTTCAAGAGACTATTTAAAAATGTACTCCCACATGACCAACAATTTTGTTTACGATTTCTATATTTTTTTGGACCGAAGTGATTCTGTGATCAAACCGAACCTCGTGACCGATTCGCACAGCTTTTACGATAAATATTACAGCTTTGATCATCTTACCTATGAAGAATGGCGTAAACAGATGATCAGTTACCATAGTCAAACTTACCTGCCGGCTGCGACCTTACAGCGAAACAGCAGCTTGAAGAATGACCCTATGAAAGTAATTACCTTTATGCAATCGCTGCCTGTCGAAGACACCTCCACGATTAAAGGGAGCCTTGTCGTTCTGATCGATGAAGCCAAAATTCACGAAATGACACGAAAAATCGAGTCCGCAAACGGGAGCTCCGTTTATATCGTGGACCAAAATCATGAACTCATCAGCAGTACACCCGGTGCCAGCCCTTTATCAAAATCCATATTGAACGAACTTAAGTCGAATACCGGTCTACTCAATACCAATCTGAACGGTCAAGATGTGATGGTATCATTCACCACCTCGGAACAAGTCGGATGGTACTATATTGATGTGATGCCATTGAATTTATATCTGCATAAATTAAAACAAATGGAGCATCTTGCGATGTGGCTTCTCTTGTTATGCATCCTTGTAGGGAGCGCAGCAGCGTATGGAATCACATATAGAAATTATTTTCCAATCAAAAGAATTGTAGAGGCGATACCGGCCGGAAAGTTCCATCCCCGGAAAGCGGCTGGTGATGAATTTGACTACATCATGGAAATGATGAAGGTTTCCTGGGACGAGGAGAGAAGTATTAAGAACAAGCTTACCCAGCAGCTGCCATTGCTTCGTTCGAATTATTTGCATCGTGTGCTTCAAGGCTATTATGAGCCTCCAGAGCAGATGAAACAATCGCTGGAATTTATGGGCATCCAGTTTCCGTTTCCCCATTTTGCCGTCATTCTCGTTCAAGTGGACGACTTGACCCGGTTCGCACCGAACCAAAGTGAAAAACAATGGGCATTGGTCCGATTTATTATCTCCAATTTGGCTGAAGATTCTATCTACGACTTGCATACGATACATACCATAGACCTGGAGAAAAACCGGCTGGCCCTGCTCGTCAATCTGTTGCCTGATCAGTTGGGGCATCCGACTTGCCGGGTTAAGGACATCGTCACCGAATTGCACCGCATTTTGGAGACCCGATTCAAGCTGGAGATCAGTATAGCCATAAGCGGAGTTCATGAGGGGCAGCATCAGATTGGAGAAGCCTATTTGGAGGCGGCTGCCGCCTTGGAGTACAGGATGGTAAATGGGCAGCTGTCGATCTTTTATTATCAAGATATCCGCCAGCAAAAGCTGCAATATTATTACCCCGTCGAAACCGAGCTGCAGTTAATCAATTGTGTTCGAAGCGGTGACAAAGAGCAGGTTGTCCTTCTGCTTAAACAGTTGTTCGATATGAATTTTAGCGACGAATCTATCACTCCTGAGCTGGGGAGATGCCTATTATTCAGTCTCGCCAGTACCCTGTTGCGTATCATGACTTCGGATACTCCGGCGTACCGTAGGCTTACAGAGGGCGACATACATCCTGTACGTTTCCTGCTCTCCTGTAAAACAACCGATGAGATGTTTGAAAAAGCGAAGGACCTGTATTTATCGGCTGCCGAATCATTCAAATTGGAACGGAGTGACCACAGTGAACAGCTCCTTATGCAAATACAGGCTTGTATTCAAGCGAATTACGCCGATCCCAACATGAGCCTAAATTTATTGTCTGAGCATTTGCAAATCACACCGCAATATATCTCACAATTTTTTAAAAGGGTAAGTGGGCAGAACTTAAACGACTACCTGACAGTCGTACGGATGGATCACGCAAAGAAACTGATGTCGGATCCTGGGCTGACCAACGCACAGATCGCCAAGATGGTCGGCTATACAAGTGACAGCGTTTTCATTAGAGTTTTTAAGAAAGTCGAAGGGATTACACCCGGTAAATATAGAGAGAGTATGACGAATTGTGACAGACGAATACCCTAGGCTGCTAACCGCGTATAGTTCTTTAATGTGGTCAATTATTTGAATCATTGGGAAATGAAACCGCCGAGTTGATTAAGGAGGGGGATCTTATGAATATTACGGGTATACAATCGGATTGGATCGTGGAAAAAATCGAATTCGCCAAGTTAAGGGGGGAACGATCCAGAAGCGCTGGGGCCAATGGCAGAATCGGTATTCATGGCAAAAGCTGTACAGTCGATATCGCCAGAATTACGATCGATGGACAAACGGGTTACGGCAGTTCGATACATATGACGCCGGAGTGGGCCGAAGGCATCATCGGCCGCAGATTGCTTGACTTATTTGATGACAGGGGCAGACTGCACGAAGCGTATCGCTTGCCATTGGAATATCCGGTGTTAGATTGGTTAGGACAGAGACAAGGCAAACCAGTATATGACTTGGTATCGGGTGCCAACTTGGAAAGGGGAGTCCCATTCGTTGTCCCGTGTTATGACACCTCTCTATACTTCGACGATTTGCATCTTTCCGATGAGAAGGCAGCCGTCGTATTGATGCAAGAAGAAGCGACACAAGGCTTTGCGAAGGGCCAGCGTCATTTTAAGATTGATTAAGGTTGGCCGAGGCGGACGCCATATGCCGCTTTGGGAAGGGACGAAACGGGATATTGCGATCGTACGGGGGATTGCAGAAGTGGCGGGTCCCACAGGCAAAATTATGATCGATGCAAATAATGCCTATAATTTGAACTTAACCAAAGAAGTATTGGCGGCTTTGACGGATGTGAACCTGTATTGGCTGGAAGAAGCGTTCCATGAGGATGAAGCCTTGTACGAGGACCTGAAGGAATGGCTCCGGCAACGCGGACAGAATGTGCTCATCGCAGACGGGGAAGGGCTTGCTTCACCGCATCTCGTGGAGTGGGCGATTCGCGGATGTGTCGATGTGCTGCAGTACGATATCATCTCGCCGGGTTTCACACATTGGATGGAATTAGGCGAAAAGCTGGATGCCCATGGTTTGCGGTCCGCGCCTCATTGTTACGGCAATGCTTACGGGATTTACGCGTCGGGGCATTTGTCAGCTGCGGTGCTAAACTTCGAATTTGTGGAATATGACGACATTACCATTGAAGGCATGGATGTATCAGGCTATCGAATCGAAAACGGAGAGATTCATATTCCGGCCACCCCCGGTTTTGGAATCGTCTTCGACGAGGAGCTTGTCACCAACCTGATCAAGCAATCCGGATGGTCCCTTAAAGCTTAAAATAAGCTGAGAATATTTTAATGTTGAATTTCAAGGGGCTGCCGCATGGCGGCCTTTTTCAGCTTTCTTGCGACCATTTGATACCGTTATGAACCACGGATGCATGAGTGTTATAAAATTAGCGGCAGCCAGTGTTGGAAATAAAGGCTGCCGCTAACCTACCATCATGACCTAAACGAAAAATTACCAAGCATAAGCTTGTGGAGCCTCGCCGCCAGGACCCGGGAAAATTTCGTCGAGACGCTTCAGCGTCGCCTCGTTGAGCTCTAACTCGATTGCGCGCAGCGTGCGATCGAACTGCTCCATGGTACGCACGCCGGTAATCGGCGCGGTCACTGCCGGGTTGGAGAGCAGCCAGGCAAGGGCGACGACATCTTCTCTCTCTCCAAGCTCATCGCACAACTTGGCGAATGCTTCGAGCTGCAACCGGTGCTGTTCCAGCCGCACGGTATCGCCACTGCGTTTGCCCGAGTCGCCGCGCAGCGCATTGCCCGCAAGAAGCCCGCCGTCCAACGGACTCCACGGCATAACGCCAAGCCCGAGGCTTTGCGATGCGGGAAGCACTTCAAGCTCCGGAAGGCGGCATAATAAATTATACTTATGCTGTTCGGATATAAGGCCAAGCATACCGCGAGCTTTAGCTTCGCCCTGAGCAACCGCGATATCCCAGCCGGCGAAGTTACTCGATCCGACGTATCCAATTTTGCCTTGGTCAGCAGCGATTTCAAATGCATTCCACAGTTCGGCCCAGCTCACGTTCCGGTCGATATGGTGCATTTGGTACAGCTCGATATGGTCTGTTTGTAGACGGCGCAGCGAGCCTTCAAGATGGCGGCGGATTTTATATGCAGACAAACCGGCCTCACGGTTCGGACCGTCGTTGTCGTCATGCATATCATTGTAAACTTTCGTTGCCAGCACAATGCGCTCACGGCGACCTCCACCTTGTTTGAACCAATTGCCGATAATCTCCTCGGTTCGGCCCAACGCGTATTGGTTGGCCGTGTCAAAGAAATTGATGCCCGCATCAAGCGCAGCATCCATAATGCGAAAAGCATCCTTCTCTTCCGTATTCCAACCGAAATTCATCGTGCCCAGACACAGTCGGCTGACCTTTAATCCTGACTTTCCTAAATACGAATATTTCATAATTCTGTTCACCGCTCCTTCATTGATTTAGCACTGATGCGCGATTTGCGGTTCGTACAGAAGAATTATACCTTAAAATGTCCAAGCATGTGTCAAAATTGACATATAAAATTGTTGCTGATGTCCTTGAAAAAAATTCCTGGGTTTCAATTGTTCATCGTGATTTCGACCCAAAATGTTTACAAGTCGGATACAATTCGGAGATAGTTTGGAGATAAAGTCGCTCTATAGTTAGATACATAAGGAACACCCGCCTTAAACGAGATAAACGGGTACACGAAGAAGGTTAGAGTTCTACCAAGTACAAAAGACATAGAGCTTGCTCCGGCAGGCAATAAACAATAAGGGAGAGAATAATCATGAAAAATCGTGTTAAAGGAACTATTATGGCTGCACTTGTCGTAGGAATGACCGTTTCTGGGGCAGCAGGGGTCTATGCCGGTAGCAACTTGCAGAAAATTTCCGCCTACCTCAAGCATAATATCAGTTTTGAAATCAACGGAAAGACCTTTGTACCGACGGATGGAAAATGGAAACAAATTGGCCCCAATCGTCTACAACGATTCGACTTATCTTCCGGTTCGTGCCCTGTCTGAGGCATTGAAGGCATCGGTTAATTATAATAGCCATACCGGTGTCATCACTATTGATACGCCTTCCACACCTAACAATGGGAACACAGGAAACCATACGGGAACCGACCTTGTGGCTGTCACTTACTCGTCTTCCCAAATTCAGGCCATTAAGGGTGAGTTCGCGAAATTCGACGGCTTTACTACGGCTTATGCGCCAATGCAGGCGGCAAAAAACGATAGTTTCCAGAAAGTAGCTGCTGGTGGCGATTCGGTTAAGTTTACTTTTAACCACATGAATGTAGAGATATCGCCCCGGGACTACTCTTTCGAATATGATGGTAAAAACGTCACGCTCTCCAATGGGGTGCAGGCTAAATGGTATACACCAAGCGATATCGCAATGCTGACATTTAAACTCGATGACCGTTTTGTTACGCTCTACTCGCAGGATCATTCCCTCTCGAACACACAGCTGGAGAATGTAGCTGTAGCCGTCGCTAAATTGAAATAATACATCCTTAATTCATGTTGGTTATCGATTTCGCTATACCTTAAAATCAGCAGATCGATTATGAAACAGACTTCCAAAATCATCGGAAGCCTGTTTTTTTGTGTAGGGGAGGTTACAAAGACTAGGGCTAACTTGAAAGAATAGAGGATTACAAATCATTCGATAAAAACTCTGATCGTCAGCTCTTCTTGAAAACAAATCGGTATTAGGAGGAGAATATTTTGCTTATAAGTACCGCTGTCTCATCAAAACCAGCTCTAGGCATGGCTGCGACTTCCTTTGCCCACGCTCCCGCGCAGCGCCTTCTCGGCATCCGCAATTACATGGGCAATAGCTTGCTGTGGACGTTCCAGCATCGGTCCGTGGCCGACCGCCAACAGCGTAGGGTTCAACTCCAGCAGCTTGCGCGCGGAGCTAACCGACGTTTCCTTGCTCCAGGTTGCCATAGCTGGAAATGGGAACAATAGTTTCATCCGGCCCGATACTGCCAGGCCGCCTTTAGACTGAAACGCATCCCCCGCGATCAGTGCGCCGCTTCGCTTATCCAGAAATGCGCGCAGCAGCACATCGGGCTTCGTCATGATTTTGCCTGGCTTCGGAACCCTGCCTTTGATCGGCGTCTGATGCTCCTGCGGCTCCAGTGTTGCATCTCCTTTCAGCAATCTCGCATCCCTCTCTGAAATATAAACCTGCGAGTCAGGAAGCATGGATTTCAGTCCATCCAAAGCTCCGATATGGTCGTTATGCGCATGGGTCAGCACGATTCGGGTAATCGGCTTGCCGATTTGAGCCGCCGTGTTCATGATGCCTTTCACGCTATACGGCAGAGCGGTATCGATCAGCGTTAATCCGTCTTCCTCTTCGACGAAATAACAGCTCACTGGGAAAAAATTTGGCATCATAAACGTGAGCTGGTAGAGGCCGTTATTTTTTGTCAATCTCATGTTCGTGTCTCCCTACAATAGGTATCGTTAGTTTTAAATATTGTTATTAGTTTGCAACCACTTTTCTCAATTTTCGTTCTTTACTGCTCCATGAACATATTTTTTCGGGTATGCCAGGTCCCCGACTATAGCAATGGTCACACGCCAGATACAAGTTTTCCCCAAGCGCTCAGAACGGTTCTGTTTACATCCGGAATTTCTTCGCCATACAGATCAATTTGCTCGATCGGTTCGTTCTTATTTTTAATGGCCGATATTCTTAGTCGCGGCTATCCGAATGTACAATTCCTACGATTTCCTCAATTAATTTAGTTATGCTCTAATTTGAAAAGACTATGCAAGGATTTGTTTGGAATTAAGTAACGCCAAGAATAAAGGTCCTCCAACAATACACCACACATTTCTAAAATGAAAAGGCTGCCAGTAGCTGGCAGCCTTAGTTTCATTTTAATAAGTGACTTCAACTTAGTCCATTTTCGTCGGCACACTTCAATTTACGCAGAGTTTTGCGATTCGTTGCTATAGTCTGCTTTCCCTGAAGAGACGAGCCATATTCCTCTCTAAGAGATAAGAATAACCCGGAGCAAATCTTCAATCATTTGTCGAAGTTCGGAGGAGTCTCTCGCGACTAATTTAAACCCGCGCAATGCGCTTGTTAAAAGATGCGCCAATTTCTCTGAAGATAGGCTGCTTGGGCTGCCGTTGGATTTCGATCGCGATTCCAAAATAGAGGTCAGAATGACTTCTAGCTTGCTGTAGCTCGCATCGAGTGCCTCCTGAGCGAACGAGAAAGAGCTGTCGGTCACTTCTTTTACTTCCGGCGAGTTCAATGATTGATCGAAATTGTTTATAGACCACACTTCAAACGCGTATAACATTTTCTCTTCAGGCGTTTGTTTTGAAGGGAGACCTTCCATTATTTCTTCGATGAGATTGTCGCCGTACAGTAGAATGCTCGCGTTAAAAACTTCCTCCTTGTTCTTAAAATAAAGATAGAGACTCGCACGCGAAATACCGGCGGCTTCCGCTATTTCGTTCATTGACACTCGCTTATAGCCATACTTGAAGAAAACGTCCAATGCAACGGATAGTATATGAAGCTTCTTTTTGTCGTCCATAAATTTATTATTATACACTTTACAAACAATGTCTAGTTGTATAGAATGTACACATAGACAAATTACGTTTTTTGTCTAAATATCAAAAAAAGGGGATAGCTTCTATGATAAAAACAGCCTAAAAAAACGAACCTTATGCATTGGAACATTTTCGGATTCTTCAAATAAACTTTCAGCTTTATAAAATTTGAGCATTTAAAAAGGAGATCTTTTATATGACAACTAAGCAGGCACCCATCGGTTCCGGGTTTGGAGCTTCCTCGACAGCAGAAGATGTCATCAAGGGTATCGACCTGTCCGGCAAAATCGCCATCGTTACGGGCGGCTATTCCGGGCTCGGTCTTGAAACCGCGCGTGTGCTAAGTTCTGCTGGAGCCAAGGTTATCGTGCCGACACGTGACCGCAACAAAGCCGCGGCCGCGCTTGCGGGCATTGACGGTATTGAAATTGAAATGATGGACTTGCTGGACCCTGCCTCAATCGATGCCTTTGCAGAGAAGTTTCTTGCTTCCGGCCAGCCGTTGCACATTCTGGTAAACAGCGCAGGCATTATGGCATCTCCCATGAAACGCGACTCGCGAGGATATGAATCGCAATTCGCGACGAACCATCTGGGCCATTTCCAGCTTGTAGCCCGGCTTTGGCCCGCGCTGCGCAAAGCGAACGGCGCACGCGTGGTTTCCGTCTCGTCCTGGGGGCATCACTTTTCGCCTGTCGTGTTCGATGATCCCAACTTCGAACAACGTGAGTATGACCGCTGGGCGGCCTATGGTCAGTCGAAGACAGCTAACATTCTA
This sequence comes from Paenibacillus sp. AR247, assembly GCF_002968895.1. Taxonomy (NCBI): domain Bacteria; kingdom Bacillati; phylum Bacillota; class Bacilli; order Caryophanales; family Paenibacillaceae; genus Paenibacillus; species Paenibacillus sp. AR247. The sequence continues at coordinate 230,904 of NZ_PCZT01000009.1, forward strand.
TTCGCGGTTGCACTGGACCAACGCGGCCAGGCCAACGGCGTCCGCTCCTTTTCCCTTCATCCAGGCAGCATCGTTGGTACCGGTCTCGAAAAGCATCTTTCGAGGGAGGAACTTCATGCGTCTGGCGTCATCGACGAGAATGGACAGCCGGTCCTCGATCCGGCGAAAAATCTCAAGACGGTAGGGCAAGGGGCTGCTACCAGTGTATGGTGTGCGACGAGCCCACAGCTTGACAATATGGGCGGCGTCTATTGCGAGAACTGCGATGTTGCCCCTCTGGGACAGGATGCAGAGAATGAATTTCATTTGGACAACAATTCGACATTAACGGACTCCGGCGTGATGCCATATGCGGTGGATCCCAAGGCGGCCGACCGACTCTGGAGCCTTAGTGAACAGTTGATCGGTTTAACGTTTGCACTATAAATAAGGCTAAGGCGGTAAAACACTCTTTCTAATCCGAAATGGCGCGTATTCTTTTTACTTTCGCACCTGGGGGTATTGACGATTTCTTGTGAGAAATCGGCCAACATTCACTCGGGGAAATTGGGGGACTGCCGAGCAGAATGACACACTGATTATCGGGCCGCCACTGTTTCAGCAAACGCGTTAATATAGAAGCCTGACTGTTGGATTTTATATATCATTAATTAAACAAATAACGGGACAGTCCAGAACCCAATCTGTGCTGTCCCGTTATTTATTAGGACGAACAAAGAAAGGACATGGAATAAACCACTTGCATCTTTCGTATTTTATATATTGAATATATTGATATGAAATGTGGTGATTCGGATGAACTCAGCGGACAGAATACCTTTGTATCAGATGGTTCAAGAGTATATACGTGATTTGATCACGTCCCAGGTATTGAAGGTTGGAGACCGTATCCCTACGGAAAAGGAACTTATGGAGCGTTTCGGAGTAAGCAAAATTACTGTCGTGCATGCCTTGTCCGGTTTGGTTAATGAACGAATCATTACAAGGGTGCCCGGTAAGGGGTCCTTTGTAAGCGATCCGGAATATGAAATTCCGACGACATCTTCTAAAAGTGCAGAAAAGCAAACCAATCAAACCAGCGGAGAAATGCAGACGAAGCTGATCGGTCTGATTATGCCCAGCATTTATGATTATTTTACCATTAGACTTGTCCAGGGGATTCAGCAAGCACTAAATGAAAACGATTACCGTTTCGTGATCTATTTATCGGAGGGCAGCATTGAGAAGGAAAAAGAGGCGATCCAGACATGCAGTAAAATTGGTGTGGAAGGGCTGCTGATTTTCCCGGTTGACGAGGAATTATTCAATGAAGAAATATTAAGCATGAAATTTGCGGGATTTCCGTTTGTTCTCATCGACCGTTACCTTCCAGGGGTGGAAACTCATTATATCGCATCAGACGGTAGGCTTGGCGCTAACCTGGCCGTCAATTACTTATGGGATCTGGGGCACCGTGAAATCGCCATATGCTCTGATTCGCCTATACAAACCGTTACCGTTCAAGAGCGGATCGACGGATATATGAATGCCTTAAAGGAAAAGGGATCCCTCATTAACCCGGCCCACATCGTAACCGGTTTTGAAATCGGAAGTCTTGAGCAAGCTGAAGCACATCCACTGTACCGATATATCCAAAATCGAATGGCAACAGCCTATATTACGCTAAACGGGAGTCTTGGCGTGAAAATCCATCAGATGGCACGTCAAGCCGGTTTGAAGGTGCCTGAGGACATATCCATCATCAGTTTTGACGATCCGACTTCCATCATCGAAGGATACAGCACATTCACGCATGTTAAACAGTTTGAACGAGATATGGGCTACCGGGCGGCAAACACGCTGCTTGAGGTCATAAACAGTGATGACGGCCAACCCGGAAAATACATTAAGACCCTCGTGGAGCCGGAATTGGTGATTGGCGAGACGACGGGAAAGTACATTTTCTCCACATTATGATATCCGCCCGTCCCCTCGACGGGAACATCTCCTTTTTGCTGACCTGAAGATAACTTTTATGCGAATGAAGAAATTATGGAATGAATCCTACTCCATATTGAATATATTTGAATCATACAAATGAAACCGCTTGCAATAAAGGAGGGGGAAACCGTGCGAT
>NZ_PCZT01000009.1:233119-235144 GCF_002968895.1 Paenibacillus sp. AR247
AATAAAGGAGGGGGGAAACCGTGCGATATGCCTTGCGCAAAAGTGAGACCGGAATGTGTGAAATCCATGCGATATAAAGCCTGATACGACGAAGATGTAGGAGGTGTTCGGAGAATGGTACCCAAAGGTGCTGTTATCCCTAGATATGAACGACTAAAAAAGAACAGGAAATTAGTTAAAATATGGCAATTTAGATATATATACTTATTTATTCTTCCTGCGATCCTATGGTTTCTGGTTTTTGCCTACTATCCGATGTACGGCATTCTGATCGCGTTCAAAGATTACAAATTCAATCTGGGGATATTGGGAAGTCCGTGGGCAGGCTTTAAATATTTCGAGCAGTTTTTAAACGATTCCAGCTTTTACGATGTTCTCCGAAATACGTTATCCATTAGTGCCCTTAAGCTTATTTTCGGATTTCCGGCTCCATTGGTCCTGGCCTTGATGCTTAATGGAATCATGCACAAAAAAATCAAAAGGGTGTTTCAAACGATTTCCTATCTGCCTCACTTCGTGTCGTGGGTCGTCGTCGTTACTTTACTTCAAAAAATCTTGTCTCCGAACGTAGGTCTCATCAATGATATTCGGTACCAGATGGGGTTGGATCCGATCTTTTTTATGGGAAAGCCGGAATTGTTCTATCCATTGGTCATCATTTCCGATATCTGGAAAGGTGTAGGCTGGGGTTCGATCATTTATTTAGCCGCGTTAACGAATATCGATCCGCACCTGTATGAGGCAGCCGAAATCGACGGGGCAGGCCGATGGAGCAAACTGTTTAAGATCACGCTTCCATCCCTTACGCCAACGATCGGCATATTGCTCATATTCTCCCTCAGCGGAATACTGAATGCGGGTTTTGATCAAATCTGGCTGATGCAGTCCCCCGCAACATTAAGCGTCTCGGAGATATTGGACACGTATGTCTTAAAAACTGGCCTGCAGCAAGGGCAATTAGCCTATTCCACGGCCATTGGTTTATTTAAGTCTGCGATCTCGCTGCTTCTCATCGTGGTTGTCAACAAAGTATCCAAACGTGTGAGTGATGTATCGTTGTGGTAAACAGCTGGCGCTGAAGATTGAGGAGGTGTGTGTATGGGGGAGAGAAGGCTGACGCCGGCAGATAAAATGTATGCGACGCTGAACTATTCGGTGCTGCTTTTATTCTGCGCTACGGCACTCTATCCATTTATCTATTTTCTGGCCCTTTCTTTCAATGACGGCTACGACGCAATGAAGGGCGGAATCTATCTTTTTCCTAGAGTGTTTACATTAGAAAACTATGCGAAAGCTTTTAGCAATCCCTTAATCTTAAATTCGTTTTATATTTCCATTTCCCGAACCCTGATCGTAACGGTTGGCTCCGTATTTTTGACGGCGTTATTAGCCTACGCCCTGTCGCGGAAAGGGCTGCCCGGAAGAAAATATATCGTATTCTTCTTTTTCTTCACCACGTTGTTCAGCGGAGGCCTCATTCCGACCTTTATCCTGTACCGGGAATTGCACATCCTGAATACGTTTTGGGTGTTGGTGCTGCCGTCTCTGTATAACTTTTTCAATGCGATTATTATGAAAACCTTCTTCGACGGGATCCCGGAAGGTCTGTCGGAATCGGCCCGAATCGACGGAGCAAGTGAGTTGGCGGTATTTGCAAGAATCATACTTCCTCTTTCGATGCCGGTGCTTGCTACCATTGCCTTGTTTGTCGGGGTGGGCGTGTGGAATGACTGGTTTACCGGTCAGTTTTTCATACAGAATGAAAAACTGCAGCCTGCGGCTACGTTCCTGAACAAAATGATCAGCGAAGCGTCTTTCCAATCGATGACGTCGTCGGGAAATAGCGGATCTGCGATTCAAAACATGACCCAGTCTCAGATGGAGCTGCGAGGTGTAACGCCGGAAGCCTTGCGGATGACCTTCGTCATTATTATCACGACCCCGATCATCTGTGTGTATCCATTCCTTCAGAAATATTTCGTCAAAGGCGTATTGGTTGGTTCGCTTAAGGAGTAGTTGGTATAA
>NZ_PCZT01000009.1:235244-236186 GCF_002968895.1 Paenibacillus sp. AR247
AAGAACAGGCGGCGTAGGAGCGTTCTTGCGATGACACTAATCGCTTTACTGCTGTTAGTGACCATGACGGCATGTACGGGAACAGGCAAAGAAGAGGGGGCAGGCACGGTTGACCCGGGTCCGAATAAGTCAGGTTCTGAAGAAATAAAGCCGGTCACCTTGACTTTCCTCAGTGCTTGGAACGGCGGCGGAGCCGGTTTTCCGCAGGACCAGAAAAATAATCCCGTAGCCCAAAAAATCAGGGAAAAAACCGGGGTGACGTTAAACCTCGAATCCATCACAACAAGCGAAGTAGAGAAACTGAATACGATCTTCGCTTCCGGTACGGTCCCGGATATTGTTAATGCACCGTTCTGGTCTACTACAGGAGGAGAAGGGCAAGTCATCAAGAAGGCAGCCATGGAAGGACAGCTTCTGGATTTAACCCCTTATCTCGATAAATACCCGAATATTAAAAGACTGGTAACGACCGGAATTGCGAAGGATTTTGCCGAGTTCGATCTCAATAGTCCCGATTTTGGAGGCAAGACGTATCTCATTCCAACGGAGACCCCGGACGGAACCCCAGAGAGCATTCATAATTGGAATTACGGCCTTTTTGCCAGGGGAGATATCCTGAAAGCTTTAAATGTAAAAGCGGAGGATATTGATACGCAGGATGAACTGTATGATCTATTGGTCAAGATCAGAGATGGCGGTTTCAAAGATATTGGCGGGAAGCCGGTCATCCCAGCCGGAACGATGTGGAATGGATGGGATTACGGGCAGTTCCTTGCCGGATGGTCGGATTACTCGATTTCGGACTTCCGTCAAGTCGATGGAAAACTGATTCACTGGACGCAATCCAAGGATTACGAAGCCAAGTTGTTATACATGAGAAAGCTGCTAAAAGAAGGTTTGTTTGATCTTGAAGCCTTCAGCAATACGAGTACAACAGCGAAT
>NZ_PCZT01000009.1:236286-241648 GCF_002968895.1 Paenibacillus sp. AR247
CACCATGGAAAACGGGATACCCCAATGGATTCCGGATGTGAAAAAACAATTCGATGAAAACCCGGATCTGAAGAGAGATGCAGGGCTCAATTTCCTACCAGGAAGGTTCATCGGGGCATTCTCCAATGAAGTCACTTGGCCAACGCCCGAAGATCAAAAAACGCAGTGGCAGAAGTTGGAGGAGAGCTTCTCGGCAAAAATGCCTATCAAAATTATAGACAAAGTAAGCGCCAGCTACCTTGCAAGAGAATGGCCCAAATATCAGGATTTTATCAGTAAAACCAGCAGCTTGAATTTCGATGACGAATTTAAGAAAGCGCTGTTTGCGTCGTCAGATGAAGAAGCTCTAAATCTTCTTCATAGTGTTCAAGAAAAATATAAGGCCGCCGGCGTGGATGAAATGGCGGAGTTCGTAGCTCAAAAAGCTGCGGAAAGAGATGATGTAGGGTTCTAGATCGTTCAATCTATATCGTGAACAATTTTGGGGTGGCGTTACTGCCATCCCAATTCACTTTCTAACGAATGCTCAAACGCATACGACGAACATTAACCGATTACGGAGGGGAAAAGCATGTTGAACGTTGCGATGTTAAGCAAGTGGCATGTGCATGCAGCTGATTACGCCAGAAAGCTGCAAAATCATGGAAACGTTAAGATCACGGCCGTCTGGGACGAACAGCCTGAACGCGGAAGCGAATGGGCTGCCCAATTGGGAGCGGATTTTGAAGCAGATTTGGACACTCTGCTGAAACGGGAAGACGTCGATGGCGTCGTCGTGGACGCTCCTACAAGTATGCACGCAGACGTCATGGTAGCAGCCGCTGAGGCCGGCAAACACATTTTTACCGAAAAAGCCATGGCTCTTACCACCCAGGAATGCGATCGGATCTCTGCAGCGGTACGCAAAGCAGACGTCAAGTTTTGCATTTCATTTCCTGCTCTTACAAGACCACACCAATTGTTCGCTAAACAATTGATTGACGACCATATATTAGGGGACATAACGCTGGACATAACGCTTCTACGCATTCGTAACGGACACGACGGTGCTTTAAACAATTGGCTGCCGGAATACTGGTATGATGAGAAACAAACAGGGGGCGGAGCCATGATGGATTTGGGCTGTCATCCGATGTACATCGCAAGTATGCTGCTCGGTAAGCCCAAAAGAATCACCTCCATGTTTCATTACTTCACCCATCGTGCAGTGGAAGATAATGCGCAGTGCTCGATTGAGTTCGTAAACAACGCTGTCGCACTTGTCGAAACAAGCCTTGTGACGTATAGAACTCCTTCCGCCCTTGAGATTTACGGCACGGAGGGCACCTTGATGGTCTCAGATGATAACGTTAGAGTCATCTCGAAGAAGCTCGATTTGCCTTTCTCCGGATGGATTTCACCGAACCAACTCCCTAAAGAGCAGCCGCTTCCGATCATCGAATGGACAGATGCATTGCTTCATAACAAGCCGATGCCCTTCGGTCTGGAAGAGGGGACAAAATTGACGGAGCTATTGGAGGCGGCATACACCGCTCATAAGGAAAACCGGACGGTAGAATTCAAATAGCGTGGGGGAGGGAATTCAGATGAGAACTGTAAAAGTAGGAATCATCGGCTGCGGCATGATCGCGGGCGGTAAGCATATGCCGTGTTTGTCCAAGTTAGATCATGTACAGATGGTGGCCTTCTGCGACTTGAAGCCGGAAAGGGCCGAGGAAGCGGCGCAAAAATACGGCACGCCAGATGCAAAGGTGTTTACAAATTACAAAGATATGCTTGCGATAGAGGATATTGAGGTTGTACATGTATTGACACCGAACAGCGCTCACGCGTCAATATCCATTGATGCGCTCGAATGCGGCAAACATGTCATGTGCGAAAAACCGATGGCAGTCACAGGCGCGGAGGCCAAAGCGATGTACGAAGCCCACTTGCGAACAGGCAAGAAGCTAACCGTCGGGTACCAGAATCGCTCCAACGCCAGAAGCCAGCTGTTAAAAAAGATGATCACCAATGGGGAACTTGGAGATATCTATTTTGCCAAAGCGGTTGCGACCCGGAGGAGAGGCGTACCTACATGGGGCGTGTTCCTGGATAAAGAGAAACAGGGAGGCGGTCCAATGATTGATATTGGAACCCATTCCCTTGATCTGATCCTGTGGTTGATGGATAACTATGAACCGGTTAGTGTCGTCGGCAGCGTCTTCCATAAACTGAAATATACCGAAAATGCCGCAAACGAATGGGGATCCTGGGATCCAAACGAATTCGAGGTAGAAGATTCGGCGTTCGGGTATGTGAAATTTAAAAATGGAGCGACAGTCATCATTGAAACCAGCTGGGCCCTTAACATTGCAGAAGGTGGCGGCAACCTGCTGTGCGGAACGAAGGGAGGAGCGGATTTTGCTAAAAATGAACTGCGGATCAATGGCGAGAGGGATGGGAGCCTGTTCCTGAATAAAATCGATGTGAATCCGAATGCAAGAGAACGATTCAGCGGAGAAGAAATGACCGATTTCGAGTATGAAGCCAAGCAATGGATTGACAGTATCGTAAACGATACCGAACCTTTGGTTAAACCCGAGGGAAGCTATGGTTGTATCGCAAATATTAGAGGCGGTGTATATATCCGCAGAAACGGGAAAAACCGTTTATTTTGATGAGGAATAAAGACGTGGAATGAAGATTATAGAATAAAACGAAGGTGCCCAAAAGCTAGCTTTTGAGGCACCTTCAACATGTAATCACTTATGGAACAAATGTTGGTACGCAGCTTACATCGTGCTAATATCGATGACGAATCTGTATTTCACATCCGAGGCTAATACACGTTTGTAGGCTTCGTCAATCTGGTCGGCCGAGATCACTTCGATCTTAGGAACGATGCTGTGCTGTGCGCAGAAGTCCAGCATTTCCTGTGTCTCGCGGATGCCTCCAATCATGGAGCCCGCAAATGAACGCCGATGTCCGATGAGGGACATGACATTCAGCGACAACGGTTCCCCAGGGGCACCGACGTTTACCAAAGTTCCGTCAAGCGTAAGTAGTGAGAAATAAGCATCCATATTGATGCTGGCACTCACCGTGTTAATAATCAGATCAAAGCGGCCGGCGAGTTTTTCGAAGGTTTCCGGATCGCTAGTGGCGTAGTAGTTGTCTGCACCCAATTGCAGGCCATCTTCTTTTTTACTAAGGTTTGGGACAAAACCGTGACCTCGGCACCCATCGCATGCGCAATTTGAACAGCCATATGCCCGAGGCCGCCCATACCGACTACAGCTACTTTTTTCCTGGGCCGGCCTTCCAGTGATTAAGCGGGGAATAGGTTGTGATACCCGCGCAAAGCAACGGCGCCGCGGCATCAAGCTCGATGTTGTCGGGGATTCTAACTACGAAATCCTCCGTGACGACAATGTGGGTGGAATAACCACCTTGAGTTGGCTCGCCGTATTTGTCAACACCAGCGTAGGTCGGGACATTTCCTTTGAGGCAGTATTGTTCTTCCCCTTTACGGCAGTTCTCGCATTCGCCACAGGAATCAACCATACAGCCAACCCCTACACGGTCTCCGACTTTGTATTTTGTGACATTAGGGCCAACAGCCGTAACAATTCCCGCAATCTCGTGTCCAGGCACAAGCGGATAGTTGACAGGTCCCCATTCGCCGTGAGCCGTATGGATGTCGGAATGGCATATTCCCGCAAATTTGATTTCAATTAAAATATCCTGCGAATCCAGATCGCGCCGTTTAATTTCAGCTGCTCGAAACGGTTTGTCAGGACCGTCGACAGCTCTTGCTTTAGCAGTAATCATCTCGAAATCCTCCTATCCATGGTTGTTCATATGTTGCAAAATCAATTTTATTCCCTAGAGTTAACTCTAGGTCAAGCACTGATTTTATGATAATATCAAAAAAGGTATAAACGACAGAGCCATATCGCAAAGAAAGGAAGATCCCTGTTGAAGACATTTTCAATCAGTGAAGCTGCCAAGCAATTGAACCTTACGATATATACCTTGCGTTACTACGATAAAGAGGGACTTTTGCCCTTGGTAGAACGGACAGCCAGCGGAAAACGCTTGTTTAAAGAATCCGATATCGAGGCTTTAAAAGTAATCGAATGTTTGAAAACCACGGGGATGCCGATTAAGGAAATTAAAAATTTTATTAGTTGGTGTTCAGAAGGGGATACGACTCTGAAACAAAGATATGATATGTTTCTGGAACGAAAAACTGCTGTAGAGGCGCAGATGGAAGAACTTAAAAAAACGATGGAAGTCATCGAACATAAATGCTTTTATTACAAGACAGCGCTGGATGCCGGAACGGAAGATGTTCATAAGAACAACAAAATTGGCAGTAACTTCGCCTCGACTTATTAATAGAAAACCACCTGTAATCCATATATTTCTATATGAGCTACAGGTGGTTTTGTTATTCAGAGGTTAAAAATTTCGATCCAGCAAGATCCCTGTCTGTTCTGCCATGACACGAGGAGGAACAGGCATTCCATTCCTGAACCACCATTCCACGCTCCCCACAACGGCTGCCCCGAAAAATTGCAGGATAATTTCTTGATTTAAGCCTTGATTTTTCCCTTCGGTTACATCGACTTCAACTTTATACTCTTGAACGACTAAATCAAGGAAACGGCTGCGGAAATGAGCCGCGCTTTTGGTGTTCAGCATGATTGAAAAAACAAATGATGCTCTGCAAAATATTCGAACCAGACATAATTTCCTTCTTGAAAGCTCATTTCGGATGCAGATCGGCAAAGTTCGCTGAGATTACTGATGTGTTCTTCGATAATTTTATCCAGCAGGTCGTATTTATCCAAATAGTGCAGATATACCGTGCCTCGATTCACATTGGCCCTGTCGGAAATATCACGGATAGTAATGTCATCAAAGTTTTTTTCTGCCATCAGTTCAAGAATGGCCTTCTTGATAGCTTCTTGGGATTTGACGACCCTTCGATCCACTTTAGTCATTTTTATAACGTCCTCCATCTTAAGATAATCGGCAATTTTGGATCATTTGTTGAGTAACGCACACATTGTGAGGAAATGACCATTGTAAGCATGGGGTTCCTGTATAAAATTATAAACACGAGTTGATTAAACAATCAATGTTCATTTTAAGCTGCAGTAGTTCATTCTATGTGCATGCTTAATATCAAGTTTTAAGGAGGATCCCATTCATGAGTACGTGGTCGAAAGAAGAATTGAGCAGGATCGCGGAGTCCGACGATCTTCACATCTCACCTTTCCGGGAAAACGGCGTTACCTATGGTACCCCGACCTGGATTTGGTCTGTTGTGGTTGGCGACTCACTCTATGTACGTGCCTATTACGGGCAGAAT
>NZ_PCZT01000009.1:241748-253212 GCF_002968895.1 Paenibacillus sp. AR247
GGGAAGTCCTTATCTGAACTCGATGATCAGTACGCGAGCCCGTTCAGCCACAGTGAAGGTTGTGCCGCTTACCGTACATTAATCATAATGGCTTGTTTGAATAATTTGTCCCATGGACAGGAGGCTGCATGATGAATCGAATTGAGAAGAGCCATGAAACGTACAAGCAGCTATTCGGCGATGGAGTGCCTGCCGCATATGCCACGGATCCCGATTTTCAGGATATTTTGAGCCGGTTTATTTTCGGGGAAGTCTTTCATCAAGGCAGCCTGGATGACAAAATGAGGGAGCTCATCACCTTAGTGGTGCTAACCACAAACCAAACCTTGCCTCAGCTCAAGGCACATGTCCATGCTGCCTTGAACGTCGGACTTACGCCGATCGAAATCAAGGAAGCCGTGTATCAATGCGCGCCTTACGTCGGTTTTCCCAAAACGCTGAATGCCTTGACGGAGGTCAACGACGTTTTCAAAGCAAGAAACATCAACTTGCCGCTGGAGAGTCAACAACAGGTTGAAGAAGAGACACGGTTTGACAAGGGACTTGCCGTGCAGGTGGACGCTTTCGGTGACATCATTACCAAAAACCGGGAAAATTCCCCGATCAATCAAAAGCATATTCAGGATTACCTTTCCGCCTTTTGCTTTGGCGACTTCTATACCCGAGGAGGCCTGGATTTGAAAACGCGCGAGCTGCTGACGCTCAGCATCATCAGCGCACTCGGGGGTGCCGAAAATCAGGTCAAGGCACATGTACAAGGCAATCTAAATGTCGGCAATGATAAGGAAACGATGATTACCGCCATCACGCATTGTCTTCCTTATATGGGATTCCCTAGAACGTTAAATGCTTTGAGCTGCATCAATGAAATCATTCCGGAATAGTAAGGGAGACAAAACCAATGTTTAACGAAACATTCAAATTATCGAATGGTATTGAAATTCCCAAATTAGGATTGGGTACATGGCTCCTCGACGATGAACAGGCAGCACAGGCCGTGCGAGATGCGGTATCCCTAGGATATCGCCATATTGATACGGCTCAGGCTTATATGAATGAGGCTGGAGTAGGCGAAGCAATCCGTACTTGCGGTGTCGCGAGAGAAGAACTTTTCATTACGACAAAGGTTGCTGCTGAAGCAAAAAGCTATGATGCAGTTACGCAGTCCATTCATGAGTCCTTAGCCAAATTGGGACTGGAATACATTGACCTTCTGATTATTCACAGTCCACAACCCTGGACGGAGTTCCGTGAGAAGAAGCGTTACTTCGAGGAAAACAAAGAAGTATGGAAAGCGATGGAGGATGCTTATAGAACAGGCAAAGTAAAGGCCATCGGTCTGTCTAACTTTCTTCAGGATGATATTGAGAATATACTTGCAGGCTGTGAGATCAAGCCTATGGTCAATCAGATCTTGGCACATGTGAGCAATACGCCATTAGAGCTCATTGAATTCTGCCAAAAGAATGACATCCTGGTGGAGGCCTATTCACCCATTGCACACGGTGCAATCCTTGATAATACTGAGGTTAAGGCAATAGCAGATAAGTATGGGGTATCGGTTGCCCAGCTTTGCCTGCGTTATGATATCCAGCTTGGTCTTGTCGTACTTCCGAAGACGGCAAATCCTGATCACATGAGAAACAATGCAGAGCTTGATTTTGTTATCAGCGATGCAGATATGGAGACATTGAAGAACGCAGAGCAGATTCAAAATTATGGTGAGCATAGCTTCTTTCCGGTATTTGGCGGGAAATTGAAGTAAACAGAGCCAGAGGATACGAAACCTAATAATGTTTAATGGAGGAACCCAAATGGCCAAACATGAAGAGGTAAAAAACGGCGTAATTTTCCCTGTGGGAGAGAAGAACGAAGGATTTGCCAAATATTTTGTCGGACAAAGTTACCTGCAGGCGTTGGTTGCCGATCCCAGCGTTCCTGTTGGCGTTGGCAACGTAACCTTTGAACCGGGATGCCGGAATAACTGGCATATCCATCGTGATGGGTATCAGATTCTATTGGTAACCGGCGGCGAAGGCTGGTACCAGGAAGAAGGAAAGGCCGCCCAGTTCCTGAAAGCCGGTGATGTTGTTGTTACTCATGATGGTGTAAAACACTGGCATGGTGCGGCAAAAGACAGCTGGTTTGAACATATTGCCATCACTGCAGGTAAGCCGGAATGGCTGGAACCCGTTACCGATGAGCATTACGATAAATTGTAATAAATGATGAAGCGGTAACCTAAATCAATGGCTTAACTGTAAGACGACAAGAATCATACACGCTTCATAGCCGCGTAGCTGCGGCTTTTTTTAACGATAAATGTTCTTGTCAAAACCCGAGCGAAGGCCTACAAATACCTGCAGCTCAAATCTAGAAGCTCCAGTTATCGGGGGAACCAATAATAACCTTACTACGATACTGACATTCTTTAAATGAATTCAGGGGTTGTTTGAATGCTATTACCTTGCTGTTTTCCGGATATCCGAAGTGGAATACTTCCCGTAGTAACCATTAATGTACTCTTAGTTCTATGATACTATGAAAAATACTGAATGATGGAGGTGGATTTATGGGGATTTGCAATGTACTCTTGTATACCTAATTCTTAATACAGGAGGATCAATAAATGGAAAAAATATTGCTTGATTCAGATATTGGCGGAGATATTGATGATGCAATTTGTCTGGCCTATTTATTAAAAGAGCCACAATGTAATTTAGTTGGCATTACAACGGTGTGTGGAGAATCGGAGAAGCGGGCGGCAGTTGCAAATGCAATTTGTAAAACCGTCAAGAGGGATATTCCAATTGTAGCTGGATTGGATACAACTTTGCAGCCTGTCCCTGTATATCCGACCCCGGATGGTGCGGCGGCATTAGCAAACTGGGAACACGACATCTATGAAAAGTCGGATGCGCCTGCATTTATGTATGGAATGATCAAAGCTAATCCACATGAAATTGTGTTGCTCGGTATTGGAAACATGACTAATATTGCAACGCTGTTTAACACATATCCAGATGTCCTGTCCCTGTTAAAAGGACTTTATGTGATGAATGGATATTTTGGTCAGGAGGAATTGCCTGAAGCCTACTACAATTGGAACTCATGGGCTGATCCGCTCGCATCCAAAATTGTTTTTGCTTCCAAAGTAGCGATTAACCGGGCAATTACGCTTGAAATCACCGACAGATTGACCATGGAGGCAGCAAAAGCAGAAGAACTTCTTTTTGCGGATTCCGAATTGATGAAAGCGGTATTTGATTTCGGAAATGCGTGGCTTGAAAGTTCGAATAAGTTGACACTGCATGACCCGTTGGCGGCAGTTTGCATATTTCATCCCGATGTTTGTCTATTTGAAAAAGGTTATGTCCAAGTTGAAACCAATGAGGAAACGTTTATGGGAGGTACTTCATTTAGAGCAGCTCAGGATGGAAACGTGGAAATCTCCCGAGAAGTAGATGCGGAACGCTTCTATCAAATCTTGTCTTCTAGATTAAACAGGTGAGCCATCCGGAGATGTGAATAGCCATTGTTTCAATTTACAAACATCGTTAAAACCCTCATCTATCATGTTATGATAGGTGAGGGTTTTAACGTGTTTAGATGATAGAATCCATGCGGCATATTCCGAGTTGGGCCAGAGCGAAAGCTACGCCATTTTCTTCACAGGGCCGTGTCACCATATGCACCCGTTTCTGCACGTAAGCTGGCGCGTTAGCAACAGCTACCGCATAGCCGGCCTCGGCAAACATCGGCATATCATTATCGTGGTTGCCGATGGCAAGCACGTTCTCCGTGGCTATCTGAAGATGCTGTTTGAGGAAACGAAGCGCTTCCCCTTTGTTTGCCTGCGCGTTGGTGATTTCGATGTTGTGGTTATCGCTCGGATGGATCTGCAGAGGGAGGCCCTGAAGATCCTGTGTAATGGCAGCAAGCTTGGCGTCATCATCCTGCACGAAGATTTTATAATAGGTTTTGTTCAAGGGAATCGGACCAACGAAGACAGGCAGGTCCGGATAATCCCGGCGAATGGAATCGACCAGATGGGATTCCTCCGCCGCGAACATAGCATCACGTGTGTAGATGCGGTAGAGCGCCCGGTGCTTTTCTATCGTATGTATGATTTGGGGAAGATGTTCCGCTCGAATCGGAAAAGAGATCAGTTCTTGTTGCAACCGGATGTCGTACACGTTGGCGCCGTTGCTGGCGAACAAGTAGGCCGCGCCTTGAAAACGTTCCGCGAAGGGAAGCGCGGCGGCGAACATTTTTCCCGTAATAATGGCCACGATACTCCCTTGGCGTATAGCATCATTCACGGCATCGCGGTTCGCGTCGCTGAGATACAGCCGGCGGTCGATCGTGGTGCCGTCCAGATCCAGCGCGATCAGTTTGAATTTCATGGTTCCTCCTTGTGTGCAGCAAGCTGTCCAATCGATTATTGGTACCTATATTTGAATAACTGTAAAGCTAATAAAGCTTTTTTAAAAGCTGTGTTTCCCTGTCCAAGCTCCTTGCATTTTACTAAGGAATACAATTTGCCCAATATGATATGCGTCGTGCATTGCTAAACTCTTTAGTTCGAGCACCAATGATCTTTCTCCGGGGATCGGTCTATACAAATCATCTTCTTCTGATTTTGCTAGTATTTTTTCAAGTTCGCGATGAACGTAAACGTATTCTTGTTTTGTTTCCTTCCAATTTTGAAGCGTTTCAGCTGGTAATCGAAATGTAGATTTATTATCTTCGGCCTGTGGTTCATTGTCTGTCTCACCAAGAAATCGCATCAGAAGTCTCTTTTCATAGAAAAGTAAATGACAAACTAATTCCTAAATGGAATTCATTGAATCAACGGGTTTCCAAATTGCCTGTTCAAACGTAACATCCTCTAGCACTTTTTCAAGTGGTGGAAACTAGTCTTCTTGATCTAAGCAGCTTGCCCATTGCTGCAGCAAAAGCGTTTTTACATCCATTTTTATATCCCTCCCATAAATTTTTTGGACAAAATTCATTTGCGAAGTGTTGCAGGTGGTTATGAAATGAGCCTTTTAACGGAACAATGAACGGTCCATTATCTGGAAAACTCTGATACCATTAGACTATCATAAGTTGTGTTTACCAAGAAATAACAACTATCTGGAGTCATTTTGGTTATCATAAAATAGGGGTGGCACAGAACGCGACGTTGGCCTATCGGCTTTAGGTACAATTTAGTATAATGTGGATGATTCGAGATGAGAGGGGAGAGAAAATCATCATGAAGCTTATTGACTTGAGCGTGCCGATTAGCCCGCGTATCCGCGAGCCGCTGCCGGCGAAGATCGAATATGCGACCCATGAAGATGGTGCGCGGCAAGCGGCCGAGATACTTGGACTGAAGCAGGAGGATTTTCCAGAGAGCAAGGCGTGGGCAACGGAAATGGTGACGCTGAATACGCATTCGGGTACCCATATCGACGCGCCATGGCATTATTGGCCGGTCTCGGAAGGGAAGCAAGCAAGGACGATTGACGAAATGCCGCTTGAATGGTTTTATTCCGACGGTGTAGTGCTCGATTTCAGCGCGAAGCCGCCAGGATATGAGATAACGACAGACGACCTGATCGCCGAGCTGAAACGGATCGAGTATACCCTGAAACCTTTTGATATCGTTCTCATTCGGAGCGATGCGGACAAACGGCTGTATCACGAGCATTATGCATTTCTTCATGCCGGGGTATCGGCTGAAGCTACGCTGTGGCTTCTGGACCAAGAAATCAAGGTAGTCGGCACTGACGGTTGGGGCTGGGATATTCCGCTCAACCTACAGGCTGAAGCGTATAAAAAGCAGCCGCGGGAAGGCGTGCTGTGGGCAGCGCATTACGTAGGCAAAGATAAGGAATATTGCCAAATTGAGAAGCTGGCTAACTTGGACAAAATACCGAAACCGTATGGCTTCAAAGTATGCTGCTTTCCGATTAAGGTCGAAAAGGCAAGCGGCGGCTGGGCCCGGCCGGTCGCAATCGTGGAATGAGAGAAGATGGCCGCTATCCCATCGACCTGACAGGTCTTCGCAGCCACACGCTTGTGATTCGACCCGGGGTGGGGAGCCTATCCATTGGCCCGTCGTACTTGGGGAAAAAGGCGGATCTTCACGTCGAGCCCGACGCTCATATCAGTTGGACCGTATTCGATGCCTTTGCTACGCCAGCCGGCTCACCAGACACGGTGGCGGATGCCAGCCAGTCCATTTTGCATGGCTTGCACATCAAGTTGGGTCCGTCCGAGGGGTTCTGAACCTAAAACTTCCGATAACGCCTTGCCGCTTGAATGTGTCCGGAAATCTATCACGCCTCTTGACCACTGGAAAACATGCCGTCTTCTCTGACACTAGCGCCGCTCACAAGTAGACGCAAGAATGATCCCCCCTTCTTAATGCCTGACCTAGGTAAGCTGCACCAGGTGACGAGCCTGGCGTTACAGAATACGCCGATGGGACAGCCGGTCTCGCTGGAGTGTCTGAACCGCTTTCCGAACCTAAATTCACTGAGTTTATGGGGCAATTTCTGCGATATAGACGTGTTGGCCCGTCAGGCCCGGTTAACGAATCTGGAGCTGCGTTTCATGCCGGATCTGGAAGATTTGCCCCCGTTAGACACGTGGCCGTTGCTTGATAGATTTATCGCATACAACGTAGAAGAGGTTACGGGTAAACGTCTGAAGCAGCAAATGAAAGCCCGCACGAAAACCCGGCCGTGGAGCGGCCATGCTTCAGTGAGCCAATTGCGAAAGCCCGAGTGGTGGTCGATCGAGTTCGGGCGCCCATTCTCGTCCTGGCCTAAACGTCTGGCCAAGGTAGCTAACGAAGCTTACAACGTTGCACAGGCAAGCTTATCGCAGGCCCGCAGCTTTGCTGATGCCGAGGCAGCCATTACCGCCTTCACCGTGCGCTTCAATACCCTCAAAGGTATAGAAACGACTGAGAGAGAGGACCTCGGCGAAGCAGTATGGCAGCTCAGCCAGTCCGATCACCTGATTGGCCAGCCTATCACGGAAGAAATGGCTCAACGCTGGTTCGATGCAGCGCGCAATTACTGAAGCATCAACTCAAGATTTTCTGTGCAAAGTTTATAAAAGGAGTGATGGCGCCATGTCTTTAAATCAACAGCATTGTCATGAATCGATTAGGTACTTAGCGACTTCCTCCTTTCGCGAAAATGATCCGAAGTTTATCGGCGCAATAAATGAAGTAGACTATGAGTTGTTAACAGCAAATGAAGCAGAATTCATCGAGCTGCTGTATTTTAAATTGAAAAATATCGCCCTTCGCAATAGAATTCTGTATGGTTTAATCCGGTGCAAGGAATTGGAGCTGAAGAATTTTTTTCAGAAAGCCTATAAGAAGGAACGATATTTGGACATGAGACTGCTCGCCATCCACGGATTAGCGCATTATGCCACAGAAGATGAGATCGACAAGGTCATCGATCATTTCCTTAAGATTTTGATGAAGAGACCGGAGACTACACCCTATAACTACCAGGAATATGAGTTTTTAAGATCCGCCTTCGGGCTGCCTCTCCTCATTAAAAAATACGGGTATCCCTGTTTTGAAAAAGCACTTCAACAAGTCGAGAAACAGTATGATGCTATGCCGGAAGCATTTAAGGGGCATTTTACTTTTGATGCAAATGGAAAGGCAGTCCAGTTGAGAAGTCCCCACGAAACGAAACAAATGATTGAACGTTTTTTTTCGGCACAGAGCGGTCACTAATCAGCTTATCCTTGGTGTCGTGAAGTGGCTTCAAATTATTTTCGCTTCATTAAAAATGGATAAGAACTTCGAACCAAGGCAAGAGAGACCCCAAACAAGGCGAGCGCCAGAACGGGATGCAGCGCGCCTGCAATATGGAGAGCCGTAATATATTGAAGACTGATCAGGACGAACAGACCAAGACTCCCCCAGATCATTGTCCGGTTGAGTTTGGCGATGATGCCGAGGATGAACAGGATGAGCGAGATCGATCCAAACATGGGAACGAACAACCGATGATATTTCCAAAGTTCCGAATCCCCGAACAAAGCCATTCCGGCCAGAAATACTTGCACAATGATACAGATCAAAAATACGAACGCAAGGATGGAATACGCCAATCTGCAATATTTCACTCGGGAAGGCTCCTTTTTTATCGCATCAACGTTCAATGTTCCAGCTCCTTTCAAATCGTGCATCTTATTCTCCAGCTCCCTTAACGTTTTGCACATATGACGATGTAAGGGTCTGATTTGTGACATCCGAAACGAATGAATAACTTTTGCTGCAACCTATTTGAAGCCGATTCCGTCTGATGGATTGTTAACAGGTAGACGTCATCCATCTCAGGATCGGAAGGAGCTTTTTTATGAACAAGAAACGAACTAAACTAACGGTATTATTCACTTTGGCAGGGGTACTCGGCACAACGGCCGCAGTCGAAGCTGACGCTTTAGTTGAAAAGGTTACAGGTTACCTTCAAAAAGATACAAAGGTTCTTATTAATGGACAAGACAGCATGCTTACGCCTGTTTCTATTGATGGTAAACTGTATATTCCAGTCCGTGATGCTGCGGCCAAGCTTGGATATACATTAAATTACGATGAAGCGAGTAAAGAAATTGAGCTCGGCGAAGCGGTTGACCTGATGCGTGCTTCCGGTGTAATCGTAAACGTACAGGCGAATGAAGACGGGAAGTATCGGATCGAGCTGCTCGGCAGCACATGGGTTATATTAACTGTAGACAAATCGACGGTTATTAAAAGCCTGGACGGCAAAATGCTAACCCCAGCCGATTTGAAAGCCGGTACACAAATCGATGCAGAATTCGGACCAGCTATGGCGACAAGCTTTCCGGGCCAAGCGCAGGCCGTGAGTGTTAAAGTTCATGCAGATCGCGTCGTCAAAGAAGATACCATCAAAGCCGTGAAACATACGGATGACGGCTGGCAGGTTCAATTAGGCGACAACTTGGTATTAAACGCGGGTAAGGAAACGCGTGTCATGACATCTCAAGGGGAGTCCTTGAATTGGGAGGACCTGAAGGCCGGTACGAAAGTAACAGCGTACTACGGCCCACTCATGATGCAAAGCCTTCCTCCACAAAGCCCGCTTTTCCTCCTAGTGGTACAGGCTCAAGCACCTGTTGCAGGCGGACTGAAAATGTCGCCAGAGACAGCGCAGGAATACCGCAACTTGGCATGGGCGCAGGTGAGTGCGCAAGTTTCCCATATTACGACAAAGCAAGACGAGGCACCTGTTCAAATTGTCTCCTCTAAAGAGATTGGTGTATTAGCTACTACGTCCGAGCAGAAGAAATTGCTTGAAGATGTCCAGGCTGCGAACGGAAGCGTGGTGACGGTGACTTACAACACGGACCAAGACGAGCTGCTTGGGCCGCTGACCGCCGTGTTCGATTTCAACACAAAAGCTTTTATCGGATTCAACGCTAGAAGATAAATGATTTCTAAGCTGCCATGATATTCAAGCGCCTTGAATTTCATGGCTTTTTTATTTGCCCGAGGAAGTTGTTAAATGAGATGATCTTTTTCATATGTTGCTGATATGTATGAAAAGCCTCCCGACAGGAAGGCTTTTCAGGTCATTCGGTGTTAAGCATTAGCAGGTAAATTAAGCATGTCACAGCTTCACAGACCGTAACATGCCATAGATGCCGTTTAAATTCTGGATCGGGGAGAACTTTACCTCAACCGCTGCTTTGCCTGCGGTCATTTCGGCAGGGATTTCAAACATTTTGTCATAAAAAGCCCGTTTTCTTTCCAACGGAATCGATTCGGTAGCAAGCATTTTTCCGTCCACCCAAATCTCGATGCTCCCGGCTCTGGACCCATAGCTGAAAGTAACAGAGAGACCGTTCTTGGCTTCCGGGTCTACCTTTAATTCATAGCTGAACCAACCGCCTGGTTCCGCTCTTCTCCCATTCAGGCCTTCCCAAGTTCCGGCATGGGTCCATTCGCCTTTGACTTGATGCTGCAGCTCATATTGGTCGTTTCCAATCTGGATACCGTCGATCGTGGCTTCCCTGATCAGCTGTTCTTGCTGTGATTTCTCCAAGTGTTCGTGCAGGCTGTTCGAATCAGCTTCAACGAACCTCCAATAGATGCCGTATCTCTCGCTATGCTGCTTGAAGTGTGGGGTAAAGACCAATCGATTGTCTGCATCCGTATTTCGGAGCACAAAGGAAAGCTCGCCGTCTTTTTGGATGAAATGCCGGTCGAAGCCTGCAAACCATTCCTGAACGCTCATGCCTTGCGGGATGACGAAATCTTTTATGAGCATTCGCCGGGTAGGGATACTGACGTTAACCCCTGTTTTCGATTCAACCCAATCATCTTGGCCCAATCCGGCACTGAGAACGACCGGACCATAACGAAATCCCACCACATTTGGTGCATCAGGCAAACTGGAGTAACCGGCTTTCATCGGGATGCGGATATGTAACGAGTCGCCATCTTTCCATAACCGATCAATGATTGCATAACCATCCCTGACTTCAGGTTGAATGTTCGCACCGTTCAGGGATATGGTTGGTTCGCCTGCGGTCCAATAAGGGATGCGAATACGAACGGATAAACGCCGCTCCTTCTTGCAGGTATCGGTCAGCTCAAAAGACAATTGAACCGTATCGCTGAATGGAAGGTCAGAGCTTTGTGTGATTTTCACCTGCTGCTCCGCCCAATCCAGTGTACTGCTTATAAATTGATTGACATACAACCGGTCACCCGAGTGAAAATAAAGGCTGTCGTTCAATTTGGTGAAGCTCTCCATGCCGGTCCCGGTGCAGCACCAGAAATGCTCGAACGGGGAGCTGTACACCTTGAAATAACCAGTCGCCATCGGCTGAAAATACATCGTCATACCTGTGTCCGGGTTTTGGGAGGAAAGGATAGCGTTGATATATGTTGTCTCGTAAAAATCAGCGTATTTCACATCCTGGGTGAGCTTGAATAATTCCCGCGTCAGCTTCAACATATTGTAGCTATTGCAGGTTTCGCAAGTGATATCGGAACGTCTAGCATCGAGCAGATCAGGCTCTCCGAAATGCTCGGATTCGCTGTTGCCACCTGTTATGTAGCTGTGGTGGTATACGACCATGTCCCAGAATTTTTCGGCAGCCTCTCGATAAAAAACTTCGCTTTCTCCCAGTGTTAAATATCGGTTCAGGGCTCCTATAAATTTGGGGATCATTGTATTGGCGTGCTTGCCCTTCAATATATCTTTGCCTTCCCAAATGGCCTCGAACAGGCTGATTTCGTCAAATTGATGGGCGGCTTCCGCATGGCGGGGGTTTCCGGTTAATTGATACAAGTTGTACAGGCAATCGTTCATCCCACCGTATTCCACAGCCAGCACAGTTGATTGCAATTCTTTGGACCACCGGGAAGTCCGATCCGCTACCCAATCGCCCAATTTATTGACTAGGTCAT
>NZ_PCZT01000009.1:253312-265880 GCF_002968895.1 Paenibacillus sp. AR247
TGACTAGGTCATAAGCGGCTTGTATTCGGGTCGATTGATAAACGTCGATGAGTCCGGCGATGATCTTGTGCATGGTGTACCACGGCACCCAAGCCGGTATCCGATTTTCCACGTTATCGAACAGCGTTTCGGGAAATGCCGACAAATACCCGTTATGCAACTGGCAACCGGCCAATTCGGAAACAAGATACTCTAAATTAGCGAGGATCCTGTCGTTCCGGCTCTGGGCATAGGCCTGCGCGCATGCTGACAGATAGTGGCCCATGCTATGGCCGCGAATCTCTGTTTTTTCCCAGCCAGGGTAAGTCTCGGCTGTGGACGGCAGTCCCGCAACTTCCCGGAATCCGGCCATCAGGCGATTTGGATCGTAGCTTAATAAATAAGCGACCTCTTTTGTAAAGGCATTCACAAGATAATCTCCAGTCAGCACGACCTGTTTCAAACCAAAATCGTGTAATCTCATTTCCCCGATCGGTCCTTTCTGTACCAAGTTTCTCCTTCAGTGGAGAGTACATCAAGTGTACCTTTTCCTCACTTTTCGTTAAATAATAGAAGGTCGGTTTTTGTGTCAAAATGTCAGCAGTTTAAGCTTACATCTGCTTCAGCATGATTTTTAGATTTACTTGAAAATATCATGGATAAACCTCACCAAGTTTGGTATCTTTATTCATACGTTTAGTGTATAAAGGTTTGATCGCAAGGGAGAGAACGACGATGAATTATTTTCGCTTCCGGGTGGATGGCCCGGTGAAAATGGTGATGACCGGGAAATTTATGTCTCCGTCTCCGGAGTGGCAGCATATGAACCGGATCTTAATGGAGTATGAGTTGTTTATCCAGACTCGCGGTACGTTGTACATTTCATGCAATACGAAGAAATTTGCCTTGAGAGAAGGGGAATTCCTGCTGATGCCGCCTCGATCGCATCAATACGGCTATCAGGCGTCGGACTGCAGTTTTTACTGGCTGCATTTCTCGGCGCGCGGGGAAACGGAAAGCATCACTTCCGATGAACTTGAGCAAGTCTGTGATCCTGAGGTCATCGCGATTCCAGAGTACGGCACCTTGCGCAGCCCCAACAAACTGACCGTCATGCTCAAGCAATTGCAGGATTCCGTCAGGAGCTACCGAGAACCAAACTTGAACAATTACTTGACAACAGGTGTCTTGTGTGAGATTTACAATCAGATGTTTTTCGTTCAGAATCAACCCGCCAAACCGGAGAAGCAGCAGCTGTACAATGACATTGTGGATTACATCAGATGGTACAAGGAAGAAAATTTGAAGGTTGAACATCTGGCCAAGCATTTCGGGTATAACGCCAAATACTTGACAGGCTTGTTTTCTTCCATAGCGGGCATTTCCTTGAAGCAGTACATCATGCAGGAAAAGCGGCCAAGTTTCTGCTAACGGATACGAATCGGAAGATTACCGAAATCGCAACCAATTGGATTTCAAACAGCCATTCGTTCATGAAAGCATTCAGAAAAAACAGGTCTGACCCCATCGGAATACCGTAATGCTTACGCTACCCGCTTGCTTTATTATAAGTAGAAAAAATCCGATCCAGAGCCCTGATGGCTTACTCTATATCAGCAGCAGAGGCGAATTTTATAAAAGAAACCGCAAGATATGACATTGATGTCATGCATCCTGCGGTTTCCGTAGTGGACACATTTACTTGTCTGTTTTAGCATCCTCTGCGTCAAGGTACCGTCTTTCGATCATTAGGACATTGGAGAGTCGCTCAACCGATTGATATGGTACATGATTGCACGGTAAAGAAAATCTGCTAAATCTTCAGTACTATATTGATTAAAGTAGCTTGTGAATCGTGTATCGAATTTATAAGTATTGGCAATGCAAGCCAGTAACTCTGCATCACAAGGCATGAATTGCATTAATATTTTTTTCCACTCCTCGATTAAATGCTGCACTTCATCGGAGGAAGGATCCTGATGGATACAAGTCGCCATTTGTTTGAATATTTCCTCCATGGCTGAAAAACGTTCCTCTTTTTCTTCGGGTGAACATGCTTCCAACGTTTCATTATACGCTTGATACGCCTCTGTCTCACCATAAATGAATCTTGCCTCATTTGCATATTGTTCTCTCAATGGCAGAGCGGAAGTGCTGTTGAAGATTTCCAAATGGCTGATATCATTTCCCGACACATATTCTTCGAGAGCCGCCATGATCGTTTCCAGTCTTTGCTTTTTCGATAATAAGGTTTGTCCTTGCTTCTTTAATATTTGTTTCTGTTCTTGCTTAGTCAACTTTAAAATGTCGGCAATTTCTTTCAAGGAAAAATCCAATTCCTTTAAGAACAAAATCGTTTGTAGTTTTTCCAAACTGCTTCGATCGTATAGTCGGTACCCTTTTTCCGTAAGATGTGTCGGTTTAAATAAATGAATTCTATCGTAATAATGCAGGGTCCGAGCAGTAATGCCTGTAATCTGAACAATATCATTAACCGTTAATAATGGTTTCTTCATCCCAAAATC
Source organism: Paenibacillus sp. AR247 (assembly GCF_002968895.1). Classification (NCBI taxonomy): domain Bacteria; kingdom Bacillati; phylum Bacillota; class Bacilli; order Caryophanales; family Paenibacillaceae; genus Paenibacillus; species Paenibacillus sp. AR247. The sequence goes on from NZ_PCZT01000009.1 coordinate 255,817, forward strand.
CTTCGACTTTATCTAGTATTTGAGCAGCGGGCGTTATGGTTGCCTCAAAGATCGTTTTTCCTGTTTTCCTTAAATAATATTGGATTAAATAATATCCACAAGCGTACCCGGCGCTATAAGGCATATTGACCGGTTTAAAGTTTTGAAGTTTGGCGATCTCGTCGCCGTAAAGATACGGGGCGATTTGATCAAACCCTGTTACGTGCAATTGCTCGCTAATCACAGGCTTAATGTGCCTGTTAAGTGTGTCTGCGTTTGTTTTCGTTACCCAAGGGCCGAGCCATTCTTCGCCAAACATGAACGCAGCATAGTTTTCAGCTAATCCTTCACTGACTATGAGCTCGCCTAAATTAACGGTGTGATCCCACTGGATAAATTGATAACGCACATTATGATTGCATTCGTGTGCCAGCGCAACCTTCATGCGAGGAATGGTGTAATCATTTGGCAAGAGCGTACCCCAGATAAACCCCGGGATGCCCCCAAAGCCGCTATATCCTTCGTTAATGGTTAGAGCACGGCTTTCCGGATTTCCTAACTGCAGGGTAAACAAATATTCGGATACTGGGAGGTGAATTCCATGCTCTGCAAATAGATCCAGGCTTTTCTTTACAGCATGCTCACACTCTAACCAAAAGGATTCGGACGAAATCTGCTCGATCTCTGCCAATATCTGAGGGGTAATCTGATCAGGGGATCGATGCATCATGCTATTAAACGTAATAACGTCAAACCCATTCGCTTCTTCAGCTCTAAAAGGGATCTGTTGAATTTGCCATTGTTTCATAAAGGGAGCCATCATTTCGTTTCTGAATAATTCGAGTTTGTCCTCAGGTAAAGCCTGGGCAACTTTTTGATAAATACGATCTGAGCGCAGTGTTTTTATATTCATTTCTCTCACCTCAGGTAATTTATAGTGAGAATTATGCACTATGACCTTACGTCATAGTCAAGTACATCGGATCAAAAATAAACCATTCAGGGGAAGTTTTTTTAAAATTACTTTTTCCCTTCATTTGTAAAGCATGACAACCTAAACTTGAAGTACGACAAAGTGTTACCATGTTAAAACGATTGGAGGACTTCATGATGAGCGAAATCAAAGCCGAAAGGCTGATGCAGGTTTTAAGCCAAATGCTTGGTACTGAAACTATCTGCGGCGATATCCAGACCAAACCTTTACATGGCGGTACAGTAGGTAATGTACAACTTGTAACGGGCATGGCCCAAACCACAGATGGCAGGGAAATCACCTATAACATCGTTGTAAAAACGCAGAAGAAATGGGAACGTTACAGGGATCCCGATTCATGGCGCAGAGAATATGATTTTTATAAGTCCAATTTTGGCGCCTTGTTTTCTGAATCATTCCGTTGGCCAGAATGTTATCACGTCGAAATGAACGAAGAAGAGAACGAAACACAGATATGGATGGAATATATCGACGGCATATCGGGTCTGGACTTGACCGGCGATATGTATGAACGTACAGCCGAGGAATTAGGACGGTTTCAGGGCAAGTTATATGCCGAACAGCCAGCTTTTTTACAAAATATGACCAATCTGAGCAGAGCGGAGTATATGAAGGATATCTATCTTCATTACCGGTCATGGAATCGAGTGTATGATTATATCCGTTCCGACGATTGCGGTATCCCGAAACATCTATGTAACATGCTCATCGACATAGATGAAAGCGCGGACGAAATATTCAGCCGTATTGAAAAGCTGCCCATCGTGCTGTGCCATAGGGATTTTTGGGTGACAAACATCATTGATTCAGACGGTAACATTATACTCATCGACTGGGATACCACGGGTTGGGGCTATTTAGGTGAAGATATGGCAAGCCTTATCGCGGATGAAGCCGATATTGAACACATGGTTGAATACTACCATAGATGTATCCCGGCGTATTACAAGGGCTTTTCGGAACAAGTGGATATTTCGCACATAACGGATAACTGCGTTTATGAGATGATTCTCCTTTTGTTCGGTTATAGGCTGGTAGAGTGGTATATGAACGCAGGATCGGGAGACAAACTCCAGGAAACGGATAATGAAGGAACGCTGCACATCCGTACCCTGCAAAAAATCTTTGAGATCAAAAATGAACAATAATCTCGCAACAAAGCGGGAGAATGACCGTCTATATGATACATAAAGGGGACATAACCTCTATAACCCGCCAAATTCACAGCCGAAGACGGATATGGCGGCGATCGTAACATTTGTTATTTTGTGAAAAGTTAGCTTCTATTTGCTGCACCTTTTTCAATTAGGCGAGGATATCACAGCAACAAATCGAAAGATCCTTTGTTCTATAATCGAGATGAAGCGGAGGTTAATATGAACGGAGGATAATATGAATGGATAATACATGGAGTGATAACAGCACAAAGGCAATGGAAATATTGGATCGAATGTTTTCAGCCGAAATGGAATTTATGCGCTCGGATGGAAATGACTTTAGCTCTATAAGATCTGCCTTTCACCCCGATATCGTTGTTCATGAGCCTGCATCCCTGCCTTATCCGGGCGATTGGTGTGGTTATGAAGAGCTTAGAAAACTCTTTAATACGGTGCATAATACTTGGAGTTCCATGAATGTTGAGAACATGGTTGCTACATTAGATGGTGACACCCTTTTTATGGGGGGGACTTTAGTGGCAAAGGCTAGACAATCTGAGAAAGAAGTTCAATCACCTTTCGCTCAAATCTTAAAAATTAAGGACGATTTAGTCATAGAAGCATTTCCTTATTATTTTGATACTTCTTTAATTAACGCAGCACTTGGCCATTCAGAAATTAATATATAAGCTTTAAGCTAACGGAGGACAATAGACCTTACAGCACAACAGCAGCCGGCAAATCTTAGGCTGCTTTTTTTGTTAATAAAAGGGCAGGATGGTTCTGATTGCTGGTGAATGGGAGTTGACATGCTGATTGAACAGCAGTCAAACTGACGGGTGCTTTGGTGCTGCCCAAGAATGCTGCGGGTACGAACAACTGTAGTCCTCTTTATCCATGTCGATGGAGCGATACCCAGGCACATGACAGTGTCAGGTTACATGGGATCATTTTGAAATTTCTCAAGAGTCTGCAGTAACCTTTTTGCATGGATTTTCCTGCTGAAAATGCTAACATTATAATGATCATTGGTGTTTTATTTTTTGGCAGATTAGAGATATTAATTCCGTTAAGGGAAATATTAGGATGAATGGAGAGGTGGAAGTACCTGTATAATATTATTAGACGACAAGAACATACACGCTGGGTAGCCGCGTAGATGCGGTTTTTTTTATAACTATAAAACCATTTAGAGTCTTACTTGAACGTGTCATCCTAAGGGTTCATTGCTCCGGTGATTAAGCCCTTATCATATCGATTGATACCCCATTAAAGTCTGATTTGTCCTATCCCGAAGGTGTAACCTGTACAATGGCGCTCCTTGTTGAACAGAACGTTCGTGACTACATTTACTACTATGAACTTATTGACATATCGATTGAATGGTTAGATAATAGTTCGCATGCGAAATATTTGCGAAGGGAGCTTAACGTTGCAAGAACAACGGATCCTGGAAATATTCCAAAGCTACCGTGAGGTCCATCAGGCGTTCTTCCAGTTGATGACCAAAGCGGCGAGCAAGCATAAACTCACTGCGCTGCAGCTGATCGTGCTGAGGGTGCTGCGGGAGCACCCCGAGATCCGCCTTTCGGACCTTGGCCGAAAAAGGTGAAACTCGGCAACAGCACGACCAGCGGCATCGTCTAATCACGTGAGTAAGGCAAACGTCAAAGATCTTGCCGATATGGATGCGATTATTTGGGGATGCCCCGGACACTTCGGCACGATTAGCTCCGGCTTAAAGGAGTGGATCGATAAGCTCGGGTATTTGTGGGCAAACGGGACGTTGGTTGATAAAATCGGCGCAGTATTTTGTACGACGGCAACCATTCATGGCGGGATCGAGGCGACCTTGCTAAACCTGGTTACACCGATGCTGCATCAAGGCATGATGGTTGTCGGCTTGCCGGCTAATATTCCGGAGAATGCACTGTACGGCGCTTAAGCCATGACCACTATGGTATCCAATCACTTGCGCAAGGGGCCGATCATGGCCTCCTTGCTCATCGCCGCGTTTGTGGCGCTGTTAAGCCAAACGGTGCTTAACGTCGCGCTACCGAAAATGATGGCGGATCTCAATGTAACGGAAAGCACGATCCAGTGGCTGTCTAACGGTTATATGCTGGTGAACGGTGTACTCGTGCCCGTCAGTGCCTTCCTGATTAACCGGTTTACAACCCGGAAATTGTTTCTGGTGGCCTCATCCATGTTTGCACTGGGCACGGTTGTCTGTGCGCTATCCGGCGATTTCAGCTGGCTGCTGGCCGGCCGTCTCGTGCAGGCTTGCGGTGCCGGCATTCTAATGCCGCTTATGACGGTCGTTACGCTGACCATCTTCCCGGTCGAGGAACGCGGTAAAGCAATGGGCCTGATGGGGGTCGCAATGATTTTCGCGCCGGCCATCGGACCAACGCTCTCCGGCTGGATCGTCGAGAATTATGACTGGCACGTGCTGTTCTACATCGTACTGCCGCTTGCGATCATCGCCGTGATTTTCGGCGCCTTCTCGATGAAGGACGTCATCAAGACGTCCCGTCCGAAGCTCGACGTCCTGAGTGTGATCCTGTCGACACTCGGCTTCGGCGGACTGCTGTACGGCTTCAGTGAAGCCGGTACGAAAGGCTGGGACTCGGAGGAAGTCATCATCTGCCTGGCCGTCGGCGCGGTCGCGCTCATCCTGTTCATTGTGCGCTCGATCATGGTGAAGAATCCGCTGCTCGAAATGCGCGTGTTCAAATATTCCATGTTCTCGCTCACGTCCCTGATTAACGCCATCATCACTATGGCGATGTTTTCCGGCATGATCCTGCTGCCAATCTTCTTACAGAACATCCGCCACTTTTCGCCGCTTGATTCCGGTCTCCTGCTGCTGCCGGGGGCCATTCTGATGGGTATCATGTCCCCGATCACGGGCATGGTATTCGACAAAATCGGCGCTCGCTGGCTGGCCGTCGCCGGTCTTATCATCACAACCATCACGACGTACGAGTTCAGCCATCTGGAAGCCGATTCATCATACAACCATATGATGCTCATTTATACGGCGCGGATGTTCGGGATGTCCATGCTGATGATGCCGATCCAGACAGCAGGCCTCAACCAGCTGCCGCGCCGCCTGAACGCGCACGGCTCGGCGATGTCCCAGACGCTCCGGAACGTATCAGGTGCGCTCGGAACCGCCTTGCTCGTCACGGTCATGACGAACAGAGCGGCCTCGCACGGGAAAGACCTCGTCATCGCAGGCCATATCAACCCGAAAGACGCGGCCAAGATGGCTGAGGTTACGCAGCAGGCGACCATTTACGGCATCAACCAGTCCTTCATCGTGGCCACCTGGCTGACTGTCGCTGCGCTTGTCCTGGCGTTCTTCATCCGCAAGGTGAAGCCGCAAGAGGATACGTTGCAGGTACCGGTTAAAGCGCCCGAGTCGAGTGAGTCGGCGGCCCAGTCTGCGCCAGCTGCAGCTGTAGCCCAACCGGTAGAGCAACCGGCACTCGCTGAGGTAGCGGCTCACGCGGACATGCAAAATAAGGATAGCGAATTCCGAAATGCCATTCGAGGGTTTCTAACCCCGTCTCAGCCTGAGAAAGACGAAGGGCAATTCACCGATAAAGAATACCGGAAGGCGCTGCTGAAACTGAAGGATACCACTAACCAGGAAGCAGAACCGGATAAAGAAATGTCCCCCGACCAAGCTTACCGGGAAACGCTCAAGAAATTGAACGGGCTCCTAAAGGAAAACAAATAAAGAAGCGCGTTTTAACAGCGATCAAGAGAGGAGATCAATCGATGAAAATCTATATTGTGTATGATAGTGAAGCGGGGCATACTGAACAGCTGGCCCGTTCCATTGCCAAAGGCGCTCAAAGCGTGGAAGGCACGGAGGTGTTCATCAATCACGTGAGTAAGGCAAACGTCAAAGATCTTGCCGATATGGATGCGATTATTTGGGGATGCCCCGGACACTTCGGCACGATTAGCTCCGGCTTAAAGGAGTGGATCGATAAGCTCGGGTATTTGTGGGCAAACGGGACGTTGGTTGATAAAATCGGCGCAGTATTTTGTACGACGGCAACCATTCATGGCGGGATCGAGGCGACCTTGCTAAACCTGGTTACACCGATGCTGCATCAAGGCATGATGGTTGTCGGCTTGCCGGCTAATATTCCGGAGAATGCACTGTACGGCAGTTATTATGGGGTCGGAGTGACATCCCCTGTCGAGGATACCCGCGATGACCTGATCCAATCGTTATTTACGAAGGGTCTCGGGCTGGGAGAAGCCCTAGGAAAACGTGTGGCCAATACAGCAAACACCATTGCGGCAGGCAAGAAACTGCTGAGCAACCCTTAAGTGAAGTAATGCAAGTACCCACTGAGGACATCCTCAGCGGACTTATATCAACAAGAGCGCAGTCCCATTGTTATGGACGGCGCTCTTCTTTTTGATTGAACAGGATCGTGCTGTTCGGATAATCTATCCATACTTGTATTCTACGGCTCAGATAAACATTAATCCTCGACAATGAACAATGTTAGGACGAAAATAAAATGGCAAGCATAAATACAGTTAGCTTTGGGGGAATGGTAGGGTGACTGATATCAATGACAATTTTCATCGGCATATGGGGGTCTATGGAATTTGTACAGCTGATAACTGTATATTAGTTATTCGAAAAGTTTTAGGTCCTTACACAGGGAAATATGATTTACCTGGTGGTCGATTAGAGAAGATGGAGTCTTTAGAGCAAGGGATCATAAGAGAACTCCGAGAAGAAACGGGATACACAGTTCGAAAGCTTAAAAATATTGGGGTTTGTGATTTTTCTGTGATGTGGACCGTACAAGATCATACAATAGAAAATTTACATCATATTGCCATTCTATATGAAGTTAATGTTGATTCAGAAGAGATCACTAATGCCATTGAATCGTTTGAAGGACAAGATTCAGAAGGGGCTATTTGGCTGGACTTTGATGAAGTCAATGGTAACAATTCATCGCCTTTGGTATTGCAGGCCATTAAATGGGTACGTACTGGGACTATTGCTGTTGCTGGTGGTTCATTTGATTATAGAATCTAAGTTTAACACGCAGTACATATTTACCAAAAATTCCATTCTTAAGAGAACTGGAGGAACCAGCAGCAGTCGCGGGCAGATTTTATCGTCCGCAGCTGTTACGAATTGGGGTTCTCAAGTTCCTTTCAAATAGCGTCAAAAGCCGGCTTTAGAACCGTTTCGGCCCAATGGTGGAAGCTGGGGGCGCGGTGTTTTCCGGCGTACGCTGAAGCGCGTTGAAGATCCCGTCCGCTCCGGCTATGTCCATGCGCAGTGATCACCAATCGACCGATTATGGTTAGAAATATTTATAATTTTCATTATTAATGACGGCTTACCAGGTTCTTGCTATATTTTGTCAGCCAATTGGATGCCATGAATCTGAAGAGGTATCTCGAAATTTACCAGACGGCGTATGATAGCCGCCGTAAATAAAAAACAGATCGAGTAACATGACCATCGATAAGGGGAAGTACCAAGGGTATATGAAGGTCGGTGAACAATAGCTCATTCATGACACGACGGCAGCCGGCCCAAATCATCGGCTGCCATCGTTACGTTATCAGGCAGTAGACGTTTGCATGCAAAGGTTGCTGCAATAGAATAGCAATCCCGAAGAAATCGAGTATGCGAATAAAGGTATAATAAGCTTTGTAACTGTCTAGCTATTCATTTGTCAGTCAATAAATTGAAGGAGTCTGTGATGAAAAACATCTTTTATCAAACGGACACTATGGAGATCTTGAGCCGAATAGACAAATTGAGTCCAAATTCACGCGCTCAATGGGGTAAGATGGATGTTGCCCAAATGCTAGCTCATTGCTCATCGTTCCATGACATTGCAATGGGCAAAACCTTTCCCCCAAGAGGTTGGTTAGGCATATTCATTGGAACGTTTGTGAAGCCAATGTTTTATAATGACAAGCCACCTGCCCGCAACATGTCCACGATTCCTACAATTATGATTGTAGAAGAAAAAGAATTTGAAACAGAAAAAATAAAATTAAAACAAAAAATTGTAACATTCCAAAGCAATGGCCCGGAAAAATGTACATCTCATCCACATCCCTTTTTTGGAAAGCTGACTCCTGAGCAATGGGGAAAAGGATTATACAAGCACCTGGACCATCACTTAAATCAATTTGGTGTTTAGTCATTAACAGAAGTATCAAGGTCTGCCAAGATAAAACCCTCACTTATCATGTTATGGTAGGTGAGGGTTTTGACGTGTTTAGATGATAGGATCCATGCGGCACATTCCGAGTAAGGCCAGAACGTAAGCTACGCCATCTTCTTCACAGTGCCGTGTCACCATGTGTACCCGTTCCTGCACGTAAGAGACTTTTAGGATCCTGATACAAAAACCAAAACTGCCAGTAAACCAGAAGATGTATAATGTATTGGATAAGTAAAACCACCTTGGATGAAGGTCGAGTCTTTTTGGTTGACCGTTCATGTAAGCGGATACATCATTGGATGATACACTTTAAGGCAGGTCTTAAAGGTTATAGGCAACTACCCAAAAATAGAGGAGGAAAAGCAAATGAGCACACGCATTCAAACCCATATCGATTGGCCTGCATTCCTGTCCCGTCACGATATGTTATGGCAAACCAAACCTATAAGCTGGGATGAAGGTGTTTTTATAGGCAACGGCCTGCTTGGAGCCATGATATATAGCGAGGAGCATCGGGATCAACGACATGTACTGAGATTCGTGCTTGGGCGGACAGACGTGACGGCTTCGCGCCAAGGAGGGGCTAAGGCGTTTCCTGTGCGGGTCCCTATTGGTGAGATCGCGTTGGAAATGGAGGGTTGGATCTATCAGCCTTGTGAGATTCGGCTTGATCTTTGGAATGCTGAAATGCGCGCGGTGATCCCTACGACGAAGGGAGAGATCAGATTAAGGGCATTGATCCATGCCCTATATCCGGTTCTGGCCATTGAACTTGATAGCGATGAAGGTGAGCAGAGGGCAGAAATGAGATGGTATTCCTATCCTGAGGTCGATCCCATTCTGAAGAATGCCGATGGAATCAACCTGAACCAATACATACCGGAGATCACTGTCGAACGGATGGAAGAGGGAGGGATTGGCGTCGGTGTTCAATCCTATGGCAAAGGTGAAGGCTGCACAACGGTTTGGAAGGTGCATAATTACGGAAGGGTAAAGGAACGAAAAGTGGAATGCGAAAACGACGTAAGGTATCGCCGTCTATGCCTGTTGACAGTGGTCAACGGAATATCAAGTGAAGACAGGGAAAATGCACGCCATGACCTTGAGAATGTGCCCAAGGAGGATTTGACTTCATGGATTTCCGAACATCGCCGCTGGTGGCATGACTACTATCCGGCAAGCTTCGTTTCTATTCCGGACACGCAGCTCGAAAGCTTTTACTGGATCCAAATGTACAAACTGGCCTCCGCAACAAGAAAAGACCTCCTTCCAATTGATAACCAGGGCCCGTGGATGACCTCAACGCCATGGCCGGGATTATGGTTTAATATGAACGTTCAGATGAGTTATTCACCGGTATATACCGCGAACCGTCTTGAGCTCGGACAATCCCTCATTGCTTCCCTGCGGCAGCATCAGGAGCAATTAATTCGTAACGTTGATGAATCTTTCCGCAGCGATTCGGCTGGCCTGGGGCGAAGCAGCAGCTATGATCTGAACAGCCCGGTTGAAGATGAGGTCGGAAATTTAACGTGGATCATGCATAACTGCTGGAGGCAGTACCGCTATTCGATGGACGAAACGTTGCTTCGTGATTTTGTTTATCCGCTTTTGCGGCGAAGCATCTGCCTCTATATGCATCTTCTGGAGGAAGGACCGGACGACAGACTCCATCTGCCACCCACGGTATCACCTGAA
>NZ_PCZT01000009.1:265980-271924 GCF_002968895.1 Paenibacillus sp. AR247
GCGCGAAGAGACTTGAATGGCTGCATCCTGTAATATAGATGGAGCCTCCCTGCTCCACGGTGTCAGCCAATACATGCGAGGTCTGCTGCATTGCCTCATGCTGTTCTTGCAAGACTTGAACCAAGTTATCCGTTACGGCCTGAAAATAACGCATAATTTGCAGCATAGCATATCCTCCCCGTTACGATTCAGCGTAAAAATACGACCCAATCTCAGTAAACTTTCGTTTTACTTTCCTTGTGTTTAGATTTTATCTTCGATTATTTTCATTGTCAAACGGTTTCCTTTCGATTTGTTTCCTGTTATAGTAGTTATAGCCGTACAATGAAACAGTAAACAAGTCCCATTATATACATAAAACAGAGGTGGAGAAGAAAAGATGCATGCCATGCAACGTCGAAGCGAAATTTTGAAGATGATTAAAGAGAACGGATTTAAAAGGGTTTCAGAGCTGAGGGATATATTCCAAGTTTCCGAGGTGACCATCCGTTCCGATCTGCGAACGCTGGAGGAGGAAGGGAAGATCGAGCGCAATTACGGGGGAGCGATGGTAAAGGATGAGCAGGAATCACCTACTTTTTCGGAGACCTCCTGGCTTCTGAGCGAAACAAAGTCGGCCATCGCCAAAGCTGCCGTCGATTTGATCCAGCCTGGGGACAGCCTTTTTCTGGACGGAAGCTCAACGACAGTGCTGCTAGCCAATCTGGCACGGCATATCGAGAATGTGACGATCATCAGCAATTCCATCCCCATTTTCGAACAGCTCAAAGAAATAACGACGGCCACGCTTATAGGGATCCCCGGCACGTTAAATCCGAGAACCCAAACGTTCGTTGGACCGTATGCAGAGAAAATGATCAACGATCTTCGGGCTACCAAAACCTTCATCAGTCCCAAAGGTGTCCTGCTGGAGGGATTGCGCGACATCACGATGGTAACTTTTTGTCTTGCATTCGTAAAACGAAAGAATAAAAAGAAGTTCGTTTTCGTTAATCCCTCTTTTAATAAATATAATTTTATTTTTATTGACATTTCGATAAACACAAATCTATAATCGAAACAAATTCGAAAACAATTTAACTTTTTAATTTCGTTTTGCTTTCGATTGTGAAAATTGTTTTCGGAAAACTGTCTTTAAGGGGGAATAAAATGAAGAAGAAAGCGTTGTGGATCTGTTCCTTTTTAATTATTGTTGTTCTGACTTTGGCGGGATGTTCAGGTAATGACACCCCCGATGCAGAAGCGGGGGACTCGGCGCAGAAAGATCAAGCGCAGGAACAAACCAGCAATATTACTAGCTGGGATAGTCCGGACTTGGCCTGGAAAAAGAGCACGGATCCCGTAGCCTTCGACACGTACATCGATTTCGACTGGTACCCCGTTGATACATGGGGAAAGGATGATGTATCCAAAGAGATCACGAAGAGGACCGGCGTCTCCCTGAATGTAACGAAAAGTAGTGACCTCAACCAGCTGCAGGTATTGATCGCCGCCAATGAATTGCCCGATCTCGTCTTCACTTCCAATCTGGTAGAACGCTTCTACGATCCGGACATCGCTTATCCACTCGATGAATTGATCAAGAAATATGCCCCTGAAATGATGAATCTACTTGACCCCGTAGAAATTGCTAACAACACCCAGCCCGACGGACATTTTTACGCCTTAAAAACGCATTATAACAATGATGAAGCCTGGAATGACCCGAGAAACCTTCCTTCTCCCGGTGACGCGGGGTTCTACATCCGACAGGATATCATGCAGGAGATAGGCAATCCGCCGCTGGAATCGCTGGAGGATTTGCTGAATGTCTATAAGCTGGTCAAGGAAAAACACCCTGATATGATCATCTACCTCCCACATCCGACATGGACGAACCCGATCATGGAAATGATGGGCTTAACCGATCAGAATCCCTATGCGGATGAGGCAGGTAAAGTTCATTTAGGCTTCAGCAACCCCGGATTCAAGGATTATTTCAAATACATGAACTCGCTTTACCGTAGCGGATACTTAAGCGCGGAAAGCTTCGCCTACAAGCCGGAGCAGTTCTCGCAAATCATGAAGAGCGGCAATGTATTTTCCGCTTCCTACAACACCGGTCTAGCCGACGAAATGAATAAAGTGTATGACGACAATGGCATTCAAGCGCATCTGGTGCCTGTTTTAAAAGCGCTCACTTTTAAAGGGGAGGCAAAGCTGAAGCCCGTAGACGCTTCCGTCGGCTGGGCCAGCCTGTTTGTTCCAAAAACGAATAAAAATCCTGAGCGCGCAATCCAATACATCGAGTTTCTCAAAAGCCCCGAAGGCGATGCCTTGACGCAGTGGGGAATCGAAGGCAAGCATTACACCTTGAACGAGGATAAACTGCTGGTACGTCCGGAAGGCTTCAACCAATTGAAGGTGACGGATACGGGGATCGGGCCTTGGTATTTCGAGGCAAGCGGGCTCGGTGAAGGCGTTGCCGTTTCCTCGAGGGGCGCTTAGCAATCCGAAATACAGCTCTTCCGTCGATTTGCTGAAGTTCAGAAAGGCGCTATACGTGCGTAATCCGGCACTGGCCTTCGTCAAGCCGAAGGCAGATACGGATGAGTTCAATATCAACGTGAAGCTGTCGGAGCTGTACACCAACGCCAAAGTCGAAATCATCACGGCCGCCAGCGAGGATGAAGCCGTGAAGCGATATGACAAGCTGATGTCCGACGCGAACAAAATCGGTCTGGAGCGACTGGAAACCTATATGAATGAAGCTTATCAGGAAGCCTTAAAGAAATACGAGTAGAACGAAGGCGGCAAGCTCGGGAGGGAACTCTTCCCTCCCGCATATATCAGAATCTAGGAAATGAGGGAAGGTCCATGAATAACGAATGGGTGCTCATCGAGAACAGCTCGACGGATTGGACGATTGTTATTGGAGAGCAAGCATCGCCTTCAGAGGTGTATGCAGGGGCGGAACTGCAGGCATATTTGCGTGAAATTACCGGCGTGACGGTGCCGATCAAAAAAAGACGACGGTCCGGTCACACCCCATGAAATCGTCGTTGGCTTCAATATGCATATGGCTGATCTGGCGTCATCGATCGATTTTGAGAAGCTGGGCAGCGACGGGTTCGTCATCCGCACGGCCGGCAGCCGGCTTGTCATTGCAGGCGGCGCGCTGCGTGGAACGCTGTACGGAGTTTACACTTTCCTGGAGGATTACTTGGGCTGCAGATGGTTCAGCTCCAAGGTAAGCCGCATCCCGAAGCGAAGCCGCATATCGCTGGGCGATATCGATATCGAGCAGGTTCCCGTGCTGGAATATCGCGAGCCGTTTTTCTTCTGTGCCTTTGACGGCGATTGGGCGGCAAGAAACAAATCGAACGGCAATTTCCCTGAACTGGAAACCCGGCACGGGGGCAAGACGGAATACACTTCCTTGTTTGTACATACCTTTGATCACTTCATTCCGGTAAAAGAGCATTTCGATGCGCATCCCGAATACTTTTCGGAGGTCGGCGGCGAGCGGATTTCCGAAAAGACGCAGCTTTGTTTGACGAATCCCGAGGTACTGGAACTGATGATCAAACGGGTCAAGGAGTACCTTGGCCAGCACCCTGAAACCCGCATTCTGTCCGTATCGCAAAACGACTGGTACAATCCCTGCCAATGCGCCAATTGCCGGGCGGTAGACGAATACGAAGAAAGCTACAGCGGCAGCCTTATCCGGTTCGTGAATCAGGTGGCCGAAGCCATTGAGTCTGAGTATCCGGAGGCAGCCATTGATACATTGGCTTACCAATATACCCGCAAACCGCCGAAGTACGTTCGTCCGCGCCATAACGTGATCGTCAGGCGAAGGAATCCGCGAGGATCGACGGGGCGAGCGACTTGCGCACCTTTATCAGGATCATGCTGCCGCTTTCCGCGCCTGTGCTGGCGACCATTGCCCTGTTCAACGGAGTAGGTCATTGGAATGCCTGGTTCGATTCCGCGTATTTCGTGAATGACAAAAGCTTGAAGACGGTGTCATTCCTGCTGATGGAGCTGATCAACAAAGCGAACCTTACAGCAGTGACAGGTGCCAATACAGTAGACGCGCAGCGCAGCGCCACCTATGCGGCCCAGACCTTTACCGCGGAATCCATTCGCATGGCCACGATGATTATTGTTGTCATTCCGATTATATGCGTATATCCTTTCCTGCAAAAATATTTCGTCAAGGGCATCATGGTCGGTTCTGTGAAGGGCTGATGCCGGAAAGAGGGGGAGCGCCGTGGGATACTGCCTGAGCGTGGACGGCGGCGGAACGAAAATTATCGCTGTTTTGTTCAATCACGATTGGAATTGCCTGGCCGTAGGCCGAAGCGGACCGATCAATCCGAATTTTACGAAGCTCGAATCGGTCGCGGCCAATATGGAGGCATGCATCCGGGATTGCTTGAAGGAACATCCGCGTATCGAGCTGGACGTAGTTTATGCGGCGATGCCCGGTCCCATCGATTTGCTCGCCGAAATCATCGGGAAATATGCCCGTGTCGGGGAGATGCATACTTTCAGTGAAGGATATATGTGCCTCCTTGCCGGAATTCAGCGCCGGCGAGGTATTGTAGCCTTGGCCGGTACGGGCTCCGGAATATTTGGCGTCAGGGAGGAAATCCAAACCCATCTTGGCGGATGGGGAAGTCATCTTGGTGATGAAGGCAGCGGATACGATATCGGGAGGCAGGGAATGATGGCCGCCATTCAAAGCTTTGAAGGCCGCGGTCCTGTGACGATGCTTCAGGAACTGATCATGCAGCGGTGGCAGCTGAAGCTTATGGGCGACATTATTTCCGTCATTTACGGCACGTCCGATACCCGTGAAGTCATTTCTTCTTGTTCGCTGCTTGTTTCCAAAGCAGCGATGTCAGGGGACGCAGTGGCGCAGGGCATTTTTGCGGCAGCGGGAGAAAGCCTGGCCGTGCAGGTATGCGCACTGATGAACCGGGACGCATTCGATGAACAGACATGGGTCATGGCGGCTGGAAGTGTCTGGAAGGGACATCCGCTCATGTTCACAAGGTTCAGGGAAGTCATTCGGGAGAAGCATCCGAAAACCGGGGCGGCAATGCCGTTGTTTGAGCCCGTCATGGGCGGCGTCGTCCATGAGGCGATGCGCATGGTAGAGGGCGAACCTTTGGATGGTCCGATGATGCAGCGGTTGAAATCGTCATTCGAAGCGTTACTTTATCAGCCTAAAAGATATATAAAAAGCCGTAAGATTCAATCTTACTGCTCACTTATGATATGGAGGGGTAAGAAGTATGAGTAGGTCAATATTTTCAGAAGCTGAACAGCCTGATTGCCCAAATCGAACAAACCCAGGGGGAAGCCATGGGAGAAGCGGCACAGGAGATCGCAAGCGCGATGGCGGCCGGCAAATGTGTGCACTTGTTCGACACCGGGCATATGCTGGATAGCGAGCTCGTCAACCGTGCGGGCGGACTCACCGCTTTTCGGGCTTTGCGTTTTCAATTCGACGTGAACAACGAGGTGCGAGAGCGCGAAGAGGAGAAAGAGAAGGACCGCAGCCTCGAAGGGCTGATGGAATACGTGCTGCGGGCAAGCCGGCTTCTTCCAGGCGATGTGCTCATTGTCGGCAGCGTATCCGGAAAAACGNTCTTTCCGGTCGATATCGCGCTGCGGGCAAAGCGGATGGGAGCTTATGTCATCGCCTTAACGAGCGTCACTTACTCCTCTCAGCTGAAGAGCGAGCATTCCAGCGGGAAAAGATTATTCGAGGTTGCCGATCTTGTGATCGATAACTGCGCCCCTCCGCTGGATGCGATGCTGGAAGTAGCAGAATTAAACGCGTCCATCTGCCCGGCATCCGGCATCGCGGCCGCTTCCATCATCGTGGGCCATCGAGGCCGAGGTGGTCGAGCTGCTGCTTCGGCGAAACTTGAAACCGTCGGTGCTGAAA
>NZ_PCZT01000009.1:272024-274163 GCF_002968895.1 Paenibacillus sp. AR247
AACATCCAATTTTTCATTCGCAATCATGTGAAGGGTATCTTCGAGCAGGGCAGCTACGAAAAGGGAGGCGGCGGCGAATTTGCCGAACTGAGGGCATACGTGTTATCCAAGCTGCTTTGGAATCCGGAAAGCGACGTCGATACGGCGATCGATGAATTTCTGACCGGATATTACGGCATGGCGGCAACGCCGCTGCGCCAATATATAGATATGCTGCATGACAAAGTGGAGCGGGAGCATATCCACACCGGAATTTACGATCCGCCGACGAGCGATTATTTGTCGAAGGATCTGATCGAGCAAGCGGCGGCGTTGTTCGACCGGGCCGAAATGCTTGCCGATGACGAGGAGATCCTGCACCGGGTTCATGTTGCCAGGCTTCCGATTCGCTACGTGCAGCTGTCCGCCATGCCGCAGGATGTCCCGAACCGGCAGGAGCTAATCGATCAGTTCTTCGCCGACGTTCAGGCTGAGGGCATTACCGCCTTATGGGAAGGACGCAGCCTGGAGAAATCCAAACAGATGATGGAAGAGGGATCCGTTTTTGTGCATGCATAGCATGCGGGACATGTGGAATAATCGATGATCGGTATTGGATTCTGAGTCCAGGAGGTGGGGAGCTTGCCTGCAAATCATCAATCGGAAGTGCTTGCGAATTCGGGCTCTGCGAAACGGGTGTGGAGAAGGCTTCGACAGCAAAAGTTCTATCAAATAAGTGTTTTGATCGGTATCGCGTATCTGCTTGTTTTTGCCTATGTGCCCATGGTCGGGCTCATCATTGCCTTCAAGAATTTCAAGTTATCGTCTGGAATTCCCGGATTTTTCACCAGTGAATGGGTCGGATTCAAATGGTTTTCGGAGTTTTACCATGACATCAGCTTTTGGCAGATTATCCGCAATACGGTGGTCATCAGTCTGCTGAAAATCCTGTTTACTTTTCCGATTCCGATCCTGTTTGCGATAGCGCTGAATGAAGTAAGGAAAGAAGGCTTGAAGCGCTTCGCGCAAACCGCAAGCTATCTGCCCCACTTTATATCATGGGTCGTCGTCTCGGGCATGCTGTTCTCCTTCCTGAACTCGCAAAACGGTGTCATTAACCAGCTGCTAATGGCCGTTGGTCTAATCGATAAACCGGTATCCTTTTTGGCGAGCGCTTCGTATTTTTGGCCGATGCTGGTGCTCAGCGATATTTGGAAGGAGATGGGCTGGTGGACGATCATTTTTCTGGCGGCCATAGCCGGAGTCGACCCCACACTGCATGAGGCAGCGGTCGTGGATGGCGCGGGACGTATGCAGCGGATCTTGTACGTGACGCTTCCCAGCATTAAAACAACCATTATCGTTGTGCTGATCCTGGCATTAGGTAACCTGTTCGGTGGCGGGCTGGGCGGATCCAACTTTGAGCAGGCGTATTTGCTGGGGAATCCGGTGAATAACAGCGTTTCGGAGATCATCCAGACCTATACCTTAAAAATGGGCCTGGCTCAAGGCAGATACTCTTATGCGACAGCGATCGGCCTGATTCAATCCGTGATCTCGCTCACGCTGATTCTCGTCAGCAATTATTCCGCCAAAAAGGCGTCTGGCGTTGGACTTTTCTAACCGGGGGGAATAAACGATGAAACGCGGATTTCGACGTACCAGGGAAGATTACGTGATTGACGGCATCGTGTATGCCATCTTGATCGTGGTTATGATCGCTACCATATACCCATTCTACTATTCGCTCATTATTTCGCTGAATAACGGCATCGATGCCTCGCGGGGCGGGATCTTTTTCTGGCCGCGCATGTTTACATGGGATAACTATGAGGCTGTTTTCTCCAATGACCAGCTAATCAAAGCGTACGGAGTCACGATTGCCAGAACGCTGATCGGCACCGTATCCAGCCTTGCTTTTACTGCACTGGTTGCCTACTGTCTCGCCCATAAGGGACTCATGTTCAAAAACTATTATTTTCTCATCTTTATCATTGCGATGTATTTCTCAGGCGGACTCATTCCTTACTTCATTCTGATTAAAAAGCTGCACTTGATGAACACGTTCGCCGTGTATATTATCCCGGACTTATTAAGCGTGTTTAACGTCATCATCATGATGTCCTTCTTTCGCGAGCTGCCGGAGGCGCTGAAGGAATC
>NZ_PCZT01000009.1:274263-278178 GCF_002968895.1 Paenibacillus sp. AR247
ACTGCTGTATGCTGCCAAAAGGATGGGGATCGAAGATCCGCTGGAGGCGCGCTGGGCCGATATTCTTGCCAGGCTTACGCCGCTGCCGGTAGACCATACAGGATACAAAATCGGAAGGGATCTCAGCCTGGAATTCGGCCATCGTCATTTCAGTCATTTGCTGGCTGTATTCCCGCTGCATATTACCGGAAATTCGGAGGAGGAACGGCAGCTCGCCATTCGTTCCCTCAGACATTGGATAGCCAAGGAAGGCGATCTGCGCGGGTTCAGCTTCACCGGAGCCGCTTCTATTGCAGCAGCAATGGGTCTGGGGGATGAAGCACTAGCCTATTTGCGAAGCTTAATGCATTTGATTAAACCGAATACGATGTATAAAGAAGCGGGGCCGGTCATCGAGACGCCGTTAGCCGGGGCGGAAGCGATTCATGACATGCTGCTGCAGAGCTGGGGGAATATCATTCGGGTATTTCCTGCGGTTCCGGAGACGTGGCAGGAGGCTGTTTTTCACAATTTGCGCGCTGAAGGAGGATTCCTTGTAAGCGCTGTCTCGAAGGCGGGACAAACGACTTTTATTCGCATTCAGAGTCTTGCCGGGGAACCATGCAGATTGCTAACAGATCTTGCACATTCGGAGCAAGGGTTTGTGATCGAAGTTCAAGGTAAGAGGGCCCATTATATATTACATGAGGATAGATCGATCGAAATCATGCTGAAATCGGGTGATGAGGCCGTGCTGTATGCTGCAGACGGTGAGGAGCCACGGGAAATTGCACCTGTGCCGGCTGAGCCGGGCATGCAGCACTTTTTTGGAAGCAGGAAGCCATGGCGATTGTATGGATTACTGAAATAATCCCAGGGAGGCATGAGGATCATGTTTAAGCAGCTGCGCAAGTACAACCGGAGCGTGATAGTGACTTGGCTCATTTCCTATATTACCGTGTTAATGGTGCCCATTCTCATCAGTATTGTTCTGTATTTTATCACCTATCAACAGGTCAAGACGGAAACAAACCGTTCGAATGCGTTGTTATTGGAACAGATGGAGATGTCGATTGACAGCAAGCTGAAAGGGCTGGAGCAGCTGAGCCTGGAGATTGCTTTAAACCGGAATATCTCCAGCTTCTCGAGTGTCGATCCCCCGCTCAGCGATGCCCATTATTATGATTTGTTCCAAATTTCCGAAAGCCTGCGCACTTATAAAAATGCGAATGATTACATTGAGCAAATTTATGTCATGTATACAAACAGTGATACGGTGATCTCCACCTATGATCATATGAACCGCCAGGGTTTGTTTCAAAAGTTGCGCCAGCAGGACGATACCTCTTTTGACCAATGGAATCGCTTATTTGAGCGAAAATATGTAAACGGCTATACGCCGATGACGTTTTGGGATGGAGGGACTTCAACGCCGGTTGTTGTGTTTGCAAGATCCCTTGTTTTTAACACACCGGGGCAGCCGCCGGCAATCGTACTGTTTGTTATGAAGGATTCGAAATTAATCGAAAGCGCCCCGNGACATCCGGATGCAAGGATGTTTATCTGGATACAGAGAGCCGGTATATCGCCGCTCGGACAGATCCAGGCCTCCTGCCGCAGCATCTCACCTACGGGGAGCTTCAGGATCAGCAGGGCATCGTGTATAAAGATGTGCAGGAGCAGCAAGCAGCCGTTTCCTATATCACTTCAAAAATAACGGGCTGGAAATACGTTTCCGTATTACCGGCATCCCTCTTTAACGAGAAAATGCAGTATATGCGCAAGCTCATATGGATCAGCATCGGCATGTGCTTCCTGGTTGGAGGCGTAATTTGCGTCCTTTTTCTGCGAAAAAATTATATGCCGATCCAAGTGATGCTCCAGAGTCTTTCGCATAAATTCGGATTGCGTTTTGACGGTGGTTCAAGTGAATATTCCTTCTTACAAGGGGCAATTCAGCATTATTTTACGGAGAAGGAAGATATGCGAGCTCGTTTAGACCAGCACCGTAACACCATTCGGGCCCATCTCATCCGCAGGCTTCTTAAGGGATCCATAGAAAAGGAGGCTCTTCTTCACGAATCCCTTGCTGCCCATCATATTGAGTTCTCATCCGACCGCTTTGTGGTCATTCTCATGTCCGTGGACGGTTTCGGGAAATTCGAACAGTACGGCCAGAACGGACTGTCGGATCAAAAGGAGCAGATGCTGCATTTTATTCTGACAAATGTCCTGGTGGATGCAGCAGCGGATGATGCCGCTATATACACCACGGAAATGAATGATGTTCTTGCATGTATTGTGAATTTTCATAAAAGCGATTCTGAAGAGCGGGAGCGGCTTACTCTGCATCGCATATCCGCTCAGGTTCGTGAATTTATGCAGGAACAGATGCAGGTTGAGCTGACGATCGCGGTTGGAGAGGTCTATTCAGACATCTATGGGATCGCACAGTCCTATCATGAGGCACTGGATGCCCTGGAGTATCGGATTGTACTTGGAAGCGGACAGTTCATCCGGTATCGGGATACGCAATTGAATCAGGCGCCGCCGCATCATTATTATTTCCCGCTCAGTGTCGAACAGCAGCTCATCTATGTCGTGAAGAGCGGAAATTACGCGAAGGCTGAGGCGCTGATCGAAGATATTTTCCAGAAAAACTTCGCGGGACACCCGGTATCCGTTCCACTTGCCAAATGCTTAATGTATAACATGGCCAGCACGATGCTTAATACGGTTGATGAAGTCAGCGTTACCGGCAAACGATCACTGGAGGCGCATCTCTTGGATGTAGAACCGCTCCTTTCATGTGAGCATGTCCCGCAAATGAAGGAACAATTGAAGGAGAAGCTGAGTCAGGTCTGCAGCTGGATTCAAGCCGAGAAGCGGGATCACCACCGCTATTTAATTGAAGATGTACAACGCTACATAGAGAACCATCTGCATGACCCAAATTTGAATATATCCATGATCGGAGATGTATTTCGGATGACACCATCCTATATATCACGTCTTTATAAAGATCATACGGGAGAAGCGCTGCTGGATACGATTAACCGTTTGCGTCTGGCTGAAGCCAAAAGCCTCCTGAAGCATAACAAGCTAACTGTCAATGAAGTCGCTGGCCGTGTCGGTTATGCGGATGTCAGCACGTTTGTACGAACCTTTAAAAAGTTTGAAGGCATAACTCCCGGAGCATTCCAAAAGGCGGCACAATGACGCAGAAGACAGATAAGATCACGTTTTTTTTAAGAATTGCCTATCATTTTATGTTTTGTCTATGTTCACTTTCGCGGAATTGTTGAACAATGGCTTCGGATACTTTGTTGTGAAAGGGTATTCATCATACTATCCTGAATCGGGGGAATGGCAATGGATCGACGTTTGCGGATAGGCAAAATCTTAATAAGGCGTTTTAAAGCGGGTGTCTCTTCTGTCCTGCTCATGAGTTTGATCCTGGCTGGATGCTCAACAGGAAGCACCAGGGAGGGTGAACCGAAAGATCAAGCGGGCACATCCTCAGATATCGGTTCGACCTATCCACTGAAGACGAGCGAAGGGTTCACATCATGGGAAGCTTTGAACAATAATGCCGTCACCTTCTATTCCAATCTAGCCGAAACACCGTTTGGAAAGGCGCTTGCGGAGAAAACAGGAGTGAACGTGAAGTATGTCCATCCGAATGATCAGCAGACGAAGGAACAATTTAATCTGATGATCGCTTCTGATGAGCTGCCGGATACGGTCGAATATGACTGGACCGGGAGAAGCGCAGGCTCCTATCCCGGAGGACCGGAAAAGGCGATTAAAGATGGGGTCATTCTGGAACTCAATGATCTCATTGACAAGTATGCGCCAAACCTCAAGAAAAAGCTGGAAGCAGACAAGGAACTCGACAAGATGGTGAAAACGGACAGCGGCAAATATTATGTTTTT
>NZ_PCZT01000009.1:278278-323123 GCF_002968895.1 Paenibacillus sp. AR247
CTTGAATTTGCCTGTACCTACCACGATTGCGGAATGGGAAACCACCTTGAAAGCTTTCAAAGATCAGAAAGGGGCGAAAGCTCCGCTTAGCGTCACGTACACGGGAGGGAATTTTGAAATCCGGGATGCTTTTATCGGTGCCTATCATACGTCCAACTCTTTTTATATTGATGACGAGGGCAAGGTGAAGTATGGTCCGGTCGATCCGCAGTACAAGGATTTCCTGGCGTTGTTCCGCAAATGGTTTGCCGAAGGCTTGTTCGATAAGGATTTTGCACTTACGGACGGCAAAGCTCTGGATAACAAGATTTTGACCGGCCAGACCGGAGCAACGGTGTCGCTGCTGAGTGGGGGTCTGGGCAAGTGGATGGATGCCATGAAGAAACAGGATCCGAAGTTTAAATTGGTGGGTGCCCCTTATCCAACGGTAAAGAAAGGGGAGGTTCCATTTACGGGTCAACGTGATTTTAAATACAACCCAGGACCAAGCAAAGCGATTACAACCGCCGCTAAAAATCCGGAATTGGTCGCAAGGTGGCTGGACTACGCATACAGCGATGAAGGTGCCATGCTGTTCAATTTCGGCATTGAAGGCGAGAGTTATTCGATGGACAACGGAACTCCGGTGTATACCGATTTGATCAAAAATAACGAGAAATACAGCCTGCAGCAAATGGTATCCCAATACTCCAAACCGAATGGTCCGTATGAAGCGGATGAGCGCCGCAATTGGAATACGTTCCCTGAGCAGGATGAGGCCGTTAAAATATGGTCTAATACAGACGCGGAAAAGCATACACTGCCCGCTTTCCTCACCCCAACGGATGAGGAGAGCAAGGAGCTCGGCAAAATCTTGACGGACGTAAGCAACTATAAGGAAGAGATGTTCGTGAAGTTCATCGTTGGCAAGGAACCGATGGAGAATTATGATGCTTACGTCACGCAGATCAAGAAGCTCGGGATTGATCGGGCGGTCGAAATCTATCAGAATGCGCTGGATCGGTATAACGAGCGGTAGTGTTGATCTGCCCGGAGGAGGGCGATGGACAGCCCGCTTTCCCCGGGCTTTAGATTGATCATGAGGAGTGACAACGGCATGGCGAAACATCCGCCTCAAGAGCAGCATTCGGCTCTATTGACCACTTCCGGAAGCAGGAGCCTAATCCGCTGGGGAATTCTAAAGGATATCCGAAGAAATCCTTGGCTCTATATAATGCTGACACCGGTGCGTGCTCTATTTCACCATTTTTCACTATTATCCGATGTACGGCGCCCTGATAGCTTTCAAAGATTTTTCCCCGCGATTAGGAATCATGGGCAGTCCATGGGTAGGCTGGGAACACTTCGAGTCCTTTTTTGAAGGCATTTATTTCTGGCGTGTCATTAAAAATACGTTATTGATCAGCTTCTATGAGCTGCTATTTGGATTTCCCGCTCCCCTGATTCTCGCCCTTCTGCTGAATGAAGTGAGAAAGACGGTATTTAAACGGACCGTCCAGACCTTTACCTATATGCCGCATTTTATATCGCTTGTTGTCGTATGCGGCATGATAAAAGAATTTACGATGAGTGATGGGATCATTAACGACCTGCTGGCATTGTTGGGCTGGGAGCGTGTTTCTTTACTGCTTGAATCCCAATATTTCCGTACGATCTTTGTCTCATCAGGAATTTGGCAAAATATCGGATGGGGGACCATTATCTATTTGGCGGCGTTAGCCGGTATCGACCAGGAGCAGTATGAAGCGGCAAAAATGGACGGCGCAAGCCGCTGGAAGCAAATGCTCCATGTGACATTACCGGGAATCATGCCGACGATCATCATCCTGTTCATTCTGGAAATGGGTAGAGTCATGAATGTGGGAGGGGAGAAAATCATTCTCCTATACAATCCGTCGACCTATGAAACCGCGGATGTGATTAGTTCATATGTGTACCGTGTAGGACTGCAGGAGTTCGATTACAGCTTCAGTTCGGCCGTAGGACTGTTCAATTCCGCCATCAACTTTATGCTGGTCATCTGCTCCAACTGGTTGAGCCGGAAGATGAACAATACAGGCTTATGGTAGGAGGAACCCGCTCATGAAACGAAGAATTGGCCGAACATCCTTAGGTGAGAGAGCATTCGATGCTTTTAACTATACCTTATTAACGGTTATCACAATTTGTACGGTTTACCCGCTGGTCTATGTTCTGTTCGCTTCATTAAGCGATCCGACGCTGTACATGCAGCATTCCGGGATATTATGGAGACCGCTAAAGTTCAATTTTCATGCTTACAAGCTGGTGTTTGAAAACCCGATGATTGTTAAGGGCTACGTCAATACCTTCATTATTCTTGCCGGCGGACTTGTCCTCAATATCATCCTGACGGCCTTTGGGGCGTATGCGTTATCGCGCAAGGGACTACGTTACCGTAAGCAGCTCATGCTGTTTATCGTATTTACGATGTTTTTTAACGGAGGCCTGATTCCACTATATTTCACGGTAAAAGGGCTTGGCCTGACGAATTCGCTGTGGTCTCTGATGATCCCCCAGGCAATATCGGCGTTTAATCTGATTATCATGAGAACGGCGTTCGAGGCTGTGCCTGACAGCCTGGAAGAATCGGCAAAGATCGATGGGGCCAATGAGTTCGTCATTCTCTTCCGGATTATGATTCCGCTCTGTATGCCGGTGATGGCCGTGATGCTGCTCTACTACGGGGTCAGCCACTGGAACTCATGGTTTAACGCAATGATCTATCTGCAGGACCGATCGCTGTATCCGCTTCAGTTGGTTCTCCGCGAGCTGCTGCTTCTCAATGATGCCAGCTCCATGGCCACTGGAGCCAGCGGCGGAGAAGTTGCCATTATTGGTGAAACGCTCAAGCATGCGACGATTATCGTGGCCACCGTTCCGATTCTGCTCGTCTATCCATTTCTTCAGAAGTATTTTGTCAAAGGGGCCTTGATTGGGGCGATTAAGGGATAAAAAAGTTGAGTAGCCAAAGGAGGTTTACGATGAATAAGTTTGGGATCATAAATGATCAGCAGTTGGAGACATGGTGGATGCAGGCTCAGCAAAAAGTGGATCGTTTGATGCAAAAGGAACCTCAGCTTGCGCCGCATGCGGCAAAATCCGGAGAATACGATGGATTGACACTGGATAACTGGATATCGGGGTTTTTGCCGGGAATGCTTTGGATTTATTACGATATGACAGGAGATCAAAGGTACCTTGATGCAGCGTGGGACTGGGACATCCGAATGGAACGGATCACGTTGGAGGAGAATCGCTTTCATCATGATGTCGGTTTTCAATATTTGCCGACCTCGATCCTGAAATTTAAATTAACCGGCGACGCCGATGGCAGAAGGAGGGGATTGGCAGCTGCCAACTTTCTGGCTGGCCGGTTCAACCTGGCTGGCCAATACCTGCGGGCTTGGAACCGTGATCTCCCGGGATGGGCAATCATCGATTGCCTGATGAATTTGTCCATTCTGTTGTGGGCGGCAGACGAGAGCGGGGATCCGAGGTTCAGCCATATAGCCAAAGCGCATGCCGACATGGCCTTACGGCATATGGTCCGGCCAGACGGTTCTACCTGCCATGTGGCCGTGTTTGATCCCGCAAGCGGCGAGCTGCTGGAATATAAAGGCGGACAGGGCTATGCTCCGGATTCCTGTTGGTCCAGAGGCAATGCTTGGGCATTATACGGCATGGCTAACCTATTCCGGTGCACGAGGGAGCCCAAGTATCTCCAGGCATCGCAGCGGGTGGCACACCACTTTATCGCTTCATTGCCAGAGGATATGGTTCCGCCTTGGGATTTCCGTGTGCCGAACCAGGAGACCGAGCCTCAGGATTCCTCTGCGGCGGCCATTGCCGCTTCAGGCCTGCTGGAGCTCGCGGAATTAACATCTCCCGAAGTGGGGGCTGTATATCATCATGCAGCCACGCGGATAATCGCTTCTTTATCTGAACGGTATTCCACTTTCGGCGACGATAAGCACGAAGGAATTCTCCATAGCGCGACAGGGCATAAGCCGGAAGGAGTCAACGTCAATGTATCCTTGATCTACGGGGATTATTATTATGTGGAGGCGCTAGCGAAACTGCGGGGCTGGTCTCATCGTGCATTTTAGCGATTTACAACGTTAATTAAAGGAAGGGGTGTGGCGTTTTGAGTAAGTTACTGAAACAAACGATCAGGTATAGGCTTACGGTCCGAATAGGGATAGGACTTTTATTGATGCTATTATCAGGGTCATTAACGTTACAACCTTCACAGGTGAATGGAGCAGCGAAAACCTTCACAGGTGAATGGAGCAGCGAATGAAACGGGAGGCAGCCATATGAAACTAGCAGTGAGCGGTGTGACGGCCAGCTCATACCAGCCGAACACGAATTACGTACCTGAAAATGTGGTAGATGGGATCTGGGGAGAAGACGCGGAAAGCCAGCAAAACCGCTGGTCTGCATCCGGGCAGGGGGAATGGCTTCAATTTGACCTGGGGCAACCGCAAAAGGTAACTTATGCGAACATTGCTTTTTTAAACGCGCGGGAACGGCTATCCAGCTTTGAAATCACTGCATCAGATACGCCTGATTTCGCGACGGGTACGGTCGTTCTTGGCAAGCATTCCAGCCGTCAGCTCCAGCCGGAGGATAGCATCCTGCAGACCTATGTGTTTGATCGTCCGGTGAAGGCGAGATACCTTCGTCTTACGGGATATGGAAACAGTGCCAGCGGAAGCTCGGGAAATTGGAACAGCATTATGGAAGTGGAGCTGTATGCAGGAAACCCGCCGGAGACAGGGGAACCGGCCCCTCCTCCACCTGATGCGGGAAGTGTTAAGGAAGGGGAGGTCAAACCTCCTGAATTCAATCATATTAAGGTCCGAACGGCCAAGGAGCTGCAGTCGGCTCTTGATGAAGCCGTCAGCGGAACATGGATTGAGCTTCAGCAGGGCAGCTATGAACAAAATGGCCCATTCGTCATCAAAGATAAGCATGGTACCGCAGCGTATCCGATCCGGGTAACGGCAGCGAAATCCGGAAAAGCGGTGATTACAGGGAACAGCTACGTGCACATTGAGAATTCCAGCTACATCGAGGTATCGGGACTCCAATTCCGGAATGGCATCGGAGATGAGACGGGAAATCAAACCCTGATCGAACGCGGATTAGAAAACCGATCCTTGACGGGTGTCCATCCTGGCGTGCAGCTGCAGAGCTCCAGCCATATCTCCATTCTGGGCAACACCTTCGCACTTGATGAGACCGGTCAGCCGTACCGGTTCCAGGCAGATAAGCATTCCGTGTGGTGCCTGGTCAACATCAAAGGAAGCTGCCGCTATGGAGAAAACAGCTATGATCCGAGCGGTGAAGTTTACAGCGGGTCAACACCGTATGAAGATGATAAGCTGCTAACCGACAATGGAACCAACCGACATTATATCCGGGTTGAAGGTACGAGCAGCCATAACCGCATCGCTTATAACGACATCGGTCCCAAGAAGGGATTTGGCGCTGTGGTGATCTATGACGGCGAGGGCCACAGCGGACAGAGCATTTCGCAATACGATGTAATTGAATACAATCATTTTCATGATATCGGCCCACGGGTCAGCAACGGCCTGGAAGCGATTCGCCTTGGGTTATCCAGTTTGTCATTATCCTCAGGCTATGTGACAATCCAGCATAATCTATTTGACGGGTTAAACGGCGAAGACGAGATCATTTCGGTAAAAAGCAGTGATAACGTCATCCGCTACAATACGGTGCGCAATTCGTATGGCGGGATCGTATCCCGTCACGGGAACCGCAACCGCTTCTATGGCAATTTTATTCTCGGCGATGGAAAAACGGCTGGGCTCAGCGGCTTCCGGATCTATGGCAACGATCATCAAATCTTCAACAATTATATGGAGGGGCTAACAGATAAAATTATTCGCCTTGACGGCGGCACGCATGACGGGGGACCGGAAGGCGGAACGAACCCGACCGTCCGCTGGGGCGGAGAGAATGAACAAACCGCTGTGTTAAACAGCCTTCCGGAGGAGGAAAGAACAGAGCTGCTGCGTGGACACTGGCGGCAGTATAACGTCCAAATCTACCATAATACGATTGTGAATGTCGGCAACAACACGCCTGTGTTCACCCTCGGTGGAAGAACGTATCAGCCGGTTGGGACGAAGATCTATAACAATTTGATCTTCAGCCATGCGGGCACCATGTTTAATGAGACCGAAGCTATGATGAAAGCACCGGCTCAGGAACGACCCGAATACAAAGGGAACAAGATAGAAGGCATTGCGCCTATTTCGAACAATCCCGTTGTTGGCGGGGCAATCCGCAAAGAGGATCTGAGGCTGGTTCGCGGTAATGACGGGTTAATCCGGTTGTCGGTATACAGTCCGGCCATCGATGCGGCCATCAGCCCGCTGCTTGCTCTGGACGATATGGACGGTCAGATGAGATACGCGCCGGATGTGGGCGCAGATGAATATAGCTCCGGCAAATCCATAACCAATCGGCCGCTCACGACCGTTGATGTTGGACCTCAGGCATTAATGAAATAACGCGCTTCCACTGCAAGTAAATGAAATTCCGTAGCAATACAGAATGCAGTTCGTAAATGAAAAGGCCAACTCGGTTAACGAGTTGGCCTTTATTTTTGTAAATACCTTACCACAGAATGTTGTGACACCTATTTGGACACATGCTTGCTATCCAGACAAAAATGTAACTTGGCCGCTAATCTGCATTATACTCGTCAACCCAGGGTAATGAGAAGTATCTGTGCCGTGTAAAGGAGGAGCTAGACTTGCAGTGGAAAATAAGAGAGGCGAAACCGGAGGACTTTGATGCCATCAACGAGCTCGTTGGTCAATTATACAGGATCCATGCAAAGAACCGTCCGGACATCTACAGATCTTGCGATAAACCGCTCGATTACGATTATTATATTTCATTGTTGGACGACGACAACGTAAAGGTCTTCATCGGGGAAGACGGTGACCGAATAATCGCCTATACCATATTACTTTTCATGGATGCACCGAAGAGGGCTGCTTATGTAGAACGAAGATATATCGAATTTGACCATATCTGTGTGTCAGAAGAATATCGAGGGAAGAATATCGGAAGCAAGTTTATCGACTATATTAAAGAACTCGCAAAATCGCAGCAGTTTAGCAGTATCGAATTGCATGTAGCCGAATTCAATGAAGATGCGATCGGATTTTATGAGGCCAAAGGATTCAAACCAAGAAGCAGGACGCTGGTATTGCCTATCGTATAAATCGCGCCACTAACCAAGTACAAGGTTCGAGTTTAAGCAAGACTACTACTTTCAAAGGTTAATTAAGCCAATGGGCAGGATTGTGGAACGCAATGCCGAATACCTCAATAATCAAGTTGATTCAGACAAAAATTAGCATGTTAAATAGGAGAGTCTTATGGGAGATCAGTTGAACTGGGCCGGGAACTATCGCTACAGCTCGTTGGAGCTGCTTGAGCCTAAAAATATTGAAGAGGTTAAGGATCTGGTAGTTAACCGCAGAAGCATACGCGTGCTTGGCTCGCGTCACTCTTTTAACGGAATTGCCGACACTGGTGGCAGCCACCTCTCGCTTCGAAAGATGAATCGGGTCATCGATCTCGACCGAGAACAGAACATCGTAACTGTCGAGGGTGGCATTCGGTATGGCGATCTGTGCAGCTATTTAAATGATCATGGCTGCGCGTTGCATAATTTAGCGTCGCTTCCGCACATTAGCGTGGCTGGCGCCGTGGCGACAGCTACCCACGGCTCGGGCGTCCATAATGCAAGCCTGGCGTCTTCTGTACGTGCTATTGAGCTAATGAAATCGGATGGAGAAGTTGCGGTACTTACGCGCGGGGTTGACCCCGAGTTTGATGGGGCGGTCGTCGGACTTGGCGGACTGGGAGTCGTCACTAAGCTTACACTGGATTTAGTACCTTCGTTTCAGGTAAGTCAGACCGTATATGAACGTCTTCCTTTTTCTGCACTGGATAGTGACATCGAAGAAATTTTATCTGCCGCATACAGTGTCAGCTTGTTTACGAATTGGGCAGGGCCCATATTCAATCAAGTGTGGGTAAAACGAAAGCTGGGAACAAACGGGGAGGATGAGGCACCATCCCATTTCTTCGGGGCTTTACCAGCTCCGGAAAAACGGCATATGGTTTCTGGTCAATCTGTCGTAAACTGTAGCGAGCAGTTAGGCGCTCCGGGACCATGGTACGAACGGTTGCCTCATTTCCGCATGGATTTTACCCCCAGCGCGGGCAACGAACTGCAAAGTGAATATTTCATTCCAAGGCGGCATGCACTTGAAGCGATACATGCGCTAGGCAAATTGGGTGATCGAATTGCGCCTCTGCTCTTCATTTCCGAGATACGAACAATTGCTTCGGACACATTCTGGATGAGCCCGTGCTACCATCAAGACAGCGTTGGTTTGCATTTTACATGGAAGCCGGAATGGGAGCGGGTGCGCGAGTTACTTCCGCTTATCGAACATGAACTGGAACCGTTTGGAGTACGCCCGCATTGGGCGAAGCTGTTTACGATGGAGCCGGAAAGATTACAAGCCCGGTATGAGCGGTTAGAGGAATTCCGTCAGTTGCTGCTTCGATACGATCCAACAGGGAAGTTTCGAAATTCGTTCCTGGATCATTACATTATGAGTTAATGTATAGTTTAAATAACAAATTTAGAAAATGTGATCTGACCTCCACCTCTTGCAATAAGGGTTGGAGGTTTTTGAGTTTGTAAGCTACGAAAGAATCAATTTGATCAATAAGCTAAAATGTAGATAAGTGTAACCTTCTATTATTTGGATGCGTTTATTAATTATAACTGCTATAAAGTGAAGAGCGAGGAAATGTTTAGGAGTGAACAAATGTGAGGATGTATTTTTCAAGCATTAGAATATTGATTGCTGTTGGTTTTATCGTTTTTGTAGTGGGTAGTGTCATGGCATTCCAAAGCACGGCTGCTAAAAGTACAATGAATCAAAGCCACACAAATTCTCTGAACTATCCTGAAAATGAACATGGGCAAACGTACGGTTCTGCTCAAGAGGACAATTCCGCTGATATGCTGCCTGATTTAATCCATGCAGGAAGTGTGAATGGTATTCAAGGGTATTTGCTGAAAAAAGATTACCTCGGTGAACCTGGCGATGTTCCACTGTATGATGTTGATGGGAAAACGGTAATTGGTACTTTTCATGTTGGCGCCAAGAATATGAACTTTCCTAAAAATAAACACGGACAGACGTACGGTTCTAGCGCAGATGCTGCTTCTCCTGGTATGGAACCTGAATTAATCAGGGCTATTGGTGTGGATGGCACTGCAGGATATGTGCTGAAAAAAGACTTAGACGATGAGCTACCTAAATCACCCGAGGAAGCCATTGCAATACAGAACAGTAGATCACCAGATGGTCGTGATATTCCGCTGTATGACGTTAATGGTGAATCCGTAATTGGTGTGTTTCATGTTGATTGAGTGCAATGTTTATTCAGATATTATTCAAAAGCTTCCGATATATAATTCATCCTTAAAGCCGCGTAGCAGCGGCTATTTTTGTT
Source organism: Paenibacillus sp. AR247 (assembly GCF_002968895.1). NCBI lineage: Bacteria > Bacillati > Bacillota > Bacilli > Caryophanales > Paenibacillaceae > Paenibacillus > Paenibacillus sp. AR247. The sequence goes on from NZ_PCZT01000009.1 coordinate 287,888, forward strand.
TCACAATATAGGTGTGAAAATCCTATAAGGGTCATCCTGAAGTATTTCCTACAATATCTCCAAAAAAATTTATTCTCGTACTGAACCTTTTTCCCCATGAGAGCGAATTAAGGGTTGTAACACGTTCAGGAGGGGCCCCTATGAATGATAATGAGTTACTATCGTGGCTTGAAAAAGCGAAGTTGGGCGACGAGTCCGCCTTTCAGCTAGTCTATCAGGCGACTCACCAAGACGTCTATCGGACGGTTGCTTTTCTCGTCTACAACAAACAGGACATTGAAGATATCGTGAATGAAGTTTACATGAGCATGTGGCGTACGTTTCATACCTACGACCCGAACCGGCCGTTCCGGTTTTGGTTGCACGGGATTACAGTCCGTCTAGTCCAAGACTGGAAAAGAAAAACATGGCGGCGAATTCGCCTCTTTGAACGAAACCGCCGGATGACATGTGAACATTTCGACTGGACGGACAAAGCTGTGCAGCAGTTCGAGATGCAGCATGAACTTTTCAGCCTTGTCCGCCAATTATCGTACAAATTACGTGTGGTCGTCATCCTTCGCTATTTTCACGACTACGCTCTGGAAGAAATTGCAGACATTCTACAGATCCCCGTTGGCACAGTGAAATCCAGGCATCACCTGGCAATGAAAGAACTCCGGAAACGGATCGAAATGACGGGAGGAGACGCGTATGTCCATTGAGAAGGAATTGCGTGAAGAGCTTCGCCAGGTGGCGGATTCGATGCAGTGCCCACCCGAATTGTATGGTCGTGTCCGACAGTCCTATCATCAGTATGCAAACGATAAGAGAGGTAGATCTCCCATGAAAAAACGAGTGCTCGCAGGTATTGCCGCAATAGCCATCCTGATTCCGTCCGCGGTATTTGCTTCTTCCTATCTAGCCGATGATCTATTCGGTTCTGTTTCAACCATTGAACAGCACGGCGGCACACAGGAAGATTATCAAGAGATTGAGGGAATGCTGCAAGCAGCAAAAGGCAAGCTCAACGAAGATGAATTTAAGGAGTATCAGGTGCTGATAAAGCAGCTGATCCAATTAAAGCTGAAGATCACCGATGAAAAAGGGGTCAAACATGAGGAGAAGCTGACCCAAGAAGAACAGCAGCGGTTTGAGCAGCTAGTCTCTAAGCTGGCACCATACTTCGAGAAGATAAACAAAAATGCCAAGCCGTAAAAAGAATGAATTAGGGACCGATCCAATGTGGATGGGTCCTTTTTTTGTCAGAGTGACCGAACTAAGATAGAACCATTCGAGATTATTCTGCGAAATTCCATTCTGAAAAGATATTCATTTTGGTATATATTTCTTGTTCAACGAATTGATGCCTCAATGCTGGATCTGGTTTCCTACACCAAATGTATCTGACGGAGGTTTATCAAATCTACGAGTACAAAGTTACCGCTCATGGTGACAGCGGGCTATGAGTCATGCCTATAGTGATCTCATTTATTACATTAATATTGTATGATAAGCTAAAAAAACAGATATTTCTTTGAATATTACAAGATAATTGAAATAAACCGTTGACTTTGCCTGGATAATGCCGATATACTCACGATGTATTACAAATATATTGGATGAATTGAGGTGGTGGGATATCGGTGCAGGTGAAGATCGATACGATCATTTTACTATGAAAGCGTTTTAATAAAATCAGTGAGGTGATAAGTTTGATATTAAAACGAAGTATTGCGGTCGTGATGTGTGTGCTGCTCTTGTTTGCCCCTCAGGCGGCATTCGCCTATAAGAACCCGGCATCGCTGCCGGACGAATGGGGGCAATATGGACTTGGCGACCCTTACGTGCTGAAGTTTAACGGTACATATTATTTGTATGTGAGCACAAGAGATACCGATGTCGGGGTCAAAGTGTGGAGCTCTCCTGACCTTGTCAACTGGAGCTATGGAGGATTGGCCGCAACCGATCCGGTTACGAAGGGAGCCTACGCTCCTGAAGTCGTTTATTGGAACGGATATTTTTATATGTATACCTCTCCTGCCGGCAATGGTCATTACGTGCTGCGTAGTGAAAGCCCGACGGGTCCGTTCACGGTGCAGACGGGCAATTTGGGGCATTCGATTGATGGCAACGTCTTCATTGACGATGATGGCAAGTGGTATTTCTATCATGCGAACGGAGAAGGAATTCTCGCAGCTGAAATGCCTACGCCGACGACGATCGGTAACAGCGTTAATACGGGTGCAAGCATGAACGGTTGGACGGAAGGTTCTACGCTGTTCAAACGCAACGGCAAATACTATATGACGTATACCGGCAACCATGTATTCAGCAAAGGCTATCGAGTCGACTACGCGGTCAGCGAAAACCCGCTCAAGGGATTCGTGCGTGATACGGACAACCCGCTTCTGATCAGTACGGAAGGTCCAACCGTCGGTCTCGGCCATAATACGGTCGTCGTTGGCCCGAACCTGGATGCCCGCTATATTATTTACCACAATCTCGAAGGAAAAGGCATTGTCGGACCTCTTCGCCATATGGGGATGGACCGGATCGTGTTCAACGGTGACAAAATGTCCGTGCTCGGACCGACGGCAACCGAACAGCCGGATCCGGAGATGCCGGATTTTGAGGACCGGTTCAAAGGTACGGAACTCAGCACGGCGTGGACGAATGCGGACGGTGGCAACTGGAGCATGGATTCGGGACTTCTGCATCAGCAAGCTGCCGGTACAAGCAGGCTGTTGACCACTGCTGAGACCGGAAACAGCTATACTGCAGAATTTAACCTGCAGCTGGCTGAGTCCAGCAAAGCCGAAGGCCAGCGGCTCGGGGCCGTGTTCTCCTACAAGGGGGATAACGATTTCGGTACAGCGCTGTTAGATCCTGCGAGCAATTCGCTGAAGACGCAGTTCCGGGTGAACGGCGCCGATCTGGGATGGGAGGAGAGCACGCTTCCGGAAGGGTACGATTATACAAAACTGCATAATATCCGGGTTGAGAAAGCAGGGGACGCGTTCAAAATCTACGTCGACGGCATGCTGAAGCAGACGCGCAGCGCCAAGCTTGGCGGCGGCAGTATCGGTTACGTCACGGAGAATGCGAAGGCTAATTTCGGTTATGTTGCTTTCAGCAACGACGTGAACGGAAGCAGCGATTTTGATGCCGCGAAACCGGTTCCGGGTCAAGTTGAAGCCGTTCATTACCTGCCAGGCGGCGAAGGAGTCGGCTATCACGACCAGACGCCGGATACTATCGGCGATTACCGTGGAGATGGCGTGGATACGGCCACAGCAGATGACAGCACCTCACATGTCACTGCTTTCGAGAAAGGCGAATGGCTGCAATACCGGCTGAACATCGCGGAGACAGGCAAATACGATATCGATCTCTCTTATGCAGATGCAGCTCTGGGCAGTAAAGTACAGCTCACTTTGGATGGTGGACAGCCGCTAGGCGAGTTTGAGCTGACAAAAGACACTAACACTGCTGATGCAGGATGGCAAACCGCACAGCTGAATGGGGTAGATTTGCCGGCAGGTGAGCATATTTTGAAGGTCACTGCCGCATCGGGCACGACCTCGCTGGACAAGCTGTCGTTCCACCGGCACGTGGACGATCCGGTTCTCTATGATAACTTCGATGATGGACAAGACAACGGCTGGCAGCGGTATGAAGGCTTCTGGAGCGTGAAGTCCGACATAGCCGAGGAGGAGCAGGCTTATGACGCCTATCATCCGATCCCGGGAACGATTGGCACAGTCCACTATATCTCTGGTGGAGAGGGTGTAGGTTATCATGAGAATACACTCCAAAACATCGGCGGCGAGTACCGGGGAGATTCGGTCGATATTCGCTCCAATTCGGCCAGCGGCGGTTACAACGTCGGCTGGAACCAGACGGGTGAATGGCTGAAGTTTAACATTGACGTAGCGGAAGCCGGAGCCTATAACGCAGAGTTCAAAGTAGCAACTACGATGGATGGAGGTCAAATCCGGCTCTGGCTGGACGACACGACGGATCTTACCGGCATCGTAGACATTCCGAAGACCGGTGACTGGAATATCTGGAATGTGGTGCGCAAATCCGGTGTTACCCTGCCGGCAGGTAAGCATACGCTAAAAGCGGAGACGGTCCGCGGAGAATTCGATTTTGCAAGCATAGCGTTGACGAGGAGTGATCAGCCGATACCCGTGCCCGGCGTCGTCGAGGCTGAGCATTACAAGCCTGGCGGTGAAGGCGTAGGCTATCATGACTTGACGCCTGAGAACATTGGGGGCAAATACCGCAGCGATAGCGTCGACATTCGATCCGCTGCAACCGGCGATCAGATCGTAGGCTGGAATCAAACCGGCGAATGGCTGAAGTACAACATTCGCGTCGCGGAAGAGGGATTGTACGATCTCGACTTGTGGGCAGCTACGACGTTTAAGGATGCACAAGTCCGGCTGTGGCTGGATGACACAACTGATTTGACTGGTATACTGAACGTTCCTGCATCCGGTGACTGGAATAAGTGGAAGTCGGTGACGAAATCCGGTATCCAGCTGCCGGCCGGTGATCATGAACTGAAGGTCGAAATTGTCAAAGGCGAGTTTGACATGACGAGACTGTCCCTCACCCAGTTCGATAAGCCGCACGTGCTGCCCGGATTTATCCAGGCTGCTGATTATAAGGCAGGCGGCGAAGGTAAGGGCTACCATGATCTGACTCCCGCTAACATCGGTACGGAATACCGGAACGATGCGGTCGACATCCGCCGAAATGCGGGCGGCAGCTACAATGTGGGGTGGAACGCTACCGGCGAATGGCTGGCCTACAACGTAGACGTTGCCAAGGCCGGCGTGTATAACGTCGATTTTGTGACCGCTACATCGATGGATGGGGCGAAGGTCCGGCTGTGGCTCGACGATACAACCGATCTGACCGGTGAAGTCGATATCCCGAATTCCGTCACCTGGGAGAACTGGGCGACAACAACGAAGCAAGGCATTTATCTCCCGGCGGGCACACATACCTTGAAGGTCGAAACCGTGGTAGGTGAATTTGACTTCCAGGGAATACGAATTCATCAGAATCCGATCGAACCGAAAGCTGCTCATACTGGTGAATATCAAGCAGCGGTCGGCAGCTTTGGGAAAACCTTGATCGGAGATGCCAATTGGTCGGATTACAGCGTGGAGTCTGATATCAAGCTGATTAGCGATACAGGCGACGCAGGCATTCTGTTCCGGGCGAGCAACCCGGCTCACGGCAAGGAGCTGAACCAGAACAATGCGGATTTCGTGCAGGGATATGTCGCGTACCTGAACAAACAGGGCGTTCATCTCGGCAAGCTGAATTACGGCTGGACCTATTTGACAGGGGAGCCGCTCGAGGTGAAATCAGGCGAATGGAAACATGTAAAAATCGTTGCGCAGGGTGCCCGCATTCAAGTATTTGTCGATGATATGAGCAAGCCGGTTATCGATTATACGGACCGCAGCGGCAGACCATTTACACACGGCAAGGTCGGCATGCGGACGTACATGAATGAAACGAGTTACGACAATTTCACAGTTCTCCCCGCTCCCATTAACGCTCCTGCCATCGGCAAGTTGATGGAGGAGTTTGGCTCAGCCGGACAGTTAGACGAGAAGATCCGGAAGCAGCTGGATAAGGAGCTTGAGCATGCCGCCGATGCTGTAAGCAAAAAGAAGCCGGACTGGAAGCAGGGGATCAAGCATCTGGAGAATTTGCTGAAGCAGCTGAATAAAGAGCAGAAGCAGGATGACGTTTCTGATCAAGCAAAAACAACGCTCAATCGGAGCGTTAACACGCTTATCGAGGTGTGGAGCGATAATTTGGGCAAGTAGCAGGCCAAGCAATGATCTAATACTGACGTCCCAGTACCGGAGGAGCTTCGGTGCCGGGACGTTTTGCGTTATTTTATCGGAAATTATTAAGGTAATAGTAAGACGACAAGAGCATATATCGTTTGCAGGCTTTTTTGTTTTAGCTTTAGGTGTTCATATACGTTTCCCCTGATATTTACGGAACGTGTTGTTAAGAATAAAATGGAATCATCCACGATTCTGGCCATTGCTATGTTCAAAATACTCAAAACGTTCATTTCAAAACAGAAAGACAGGGGATTCAATTGCAGATCAAGGTTGTCACTTTCAATATTCATCATGGGAAAGGGACGGATGGAAAAATAAACTTGAACAGAATTGCCGAAGCTATAGAAGAAAGTGAGCCTGACCTTATCGCTCTAAATGAAGTAGACAGGTATTTTTCCAAAAGAAGCCATTACTTGGATCAAGTATCATGGTTAGCCGGACGATTAAAGATGAATGCAGCTTTTGGGGCAGCGATCACCATCAAGAAAAAGAAGGGTAACATGATCAGACAGTATGGAAATGTCCTTTTGTCTCGTTATCCCATTGTATCGGAGAAAAATCATCCTATGAAATCTGGTATGATCGAAGGCCGATCTTTATTGGAAGCTGATGTACTCATAAATGATAAGCCACTCAAAATGTATGTCACCCATCTCAGTTTGAATCCACGCAGACGTAATAAACAAATTGAATTTATTTCGAGCAAAATTAAGGAGGATCGTTCACCTGTTGTCATTGCGGGGGATTGGAATATGAAACGGGGAGGTAAGGCATGGAGCACCATAGCGGGAATTGTTCAGGATTGTTATATGGCGGCAAAAACGCCTAGCAATACGTTTCCATCGTTACGTCCCGTTATGCAGCTTGATTACATTTTCACCAGCCGGAATATAGAGATTGCTTCCGTTGAAGTCATTAACAAGATCCCAGCAGCCTCAGACCATCTACCGTTAATGGCAACATTGAGCCTGAATTGATGCTGTATCCTTAACCGCGGCAGACTTTTTTATAAAACAGTTTACTTCAGAAGCAACGGAATCTTGACCTCGGTGAACGGATATGCTAAGTTTTGTTCATATTAATGAGACCTGAAGGGAGGGATAAAGCGATGTCGGAATTAGAGGTTGTGGATGTTCATGTGAACCTGTCATATCCGCGTTTTTTTGGCATGGTACAGCATCGTCGCTTTGGAACTTGATGGACCCGGCGTGATTTGGAGAGTCTGGTCAGCGCTTCCTGCGGAGGGCCATATCCGGATTTTTATAGATCATGCCGATACTCCTGTGATCGATCAGCCGTTTCGGGATTATTTCGACACATTCAACCGGGAAGGGCCACCTGCCAACTTCCCGAGTCTGACGCCTACCTTATCCCGCGGCAGAAACAGCTTTATTCCCATTCCTTTTCAGAAACATTGCAAAGTAATGCTGGATAAAGGGTGGGGTGCTTACTACCATATCACCTACACCGTTTTCCCTGTCGGGGTTAGGATGCCGTCCTTTGATGGCAGCTTCGATAAGGAATCGGCAATTGCATTGGCCGAAGCGGACCGCGTGTTGCAGCAAAGGGGAACATATTCTTTTGCGCAAGCGGGTGGGTCTATAGACGAGAGCGTTACGGTATCCGTTCCAGCAGGAGGCAGGGCAGTAATTTTTGATAAGCAAGGGGCCGGCTCGATCTCCATGATTCGGATCAGGACCGACCTTAGACGAAAGAGTGAACCATTGCAGCGGAAGCTGGCCAGGCAATTGACCATCTCGATGAAATGGGACAACGAGGAAATCCCTTCTGTATGGGCACCCCTGGGTGATTTTTTTGGCAGCGCTCCAGGGATCAAGCCGTACCGGTCTCTGCCCTTGGGGATGAACGAACATGAAATGTACAGTAATTGGTACATGCCTTTTTCGGAAAGTGCGAGAATCGAAATCGAGAATGATGGGACGGAAGCATGCGAAATTACGGCGGATATCCGGTTTACTCCTTTATCAAAGTCTGACACGGATGAACTTCTTCGTTTTCATGCGAAATGGCATCGGGATGAATATCTGGATCTGGATACGGAGCGGTTTAAGGAAGGAGGAGACCGCTGGCCGGATTGGCCTCTGCTGCTGGCGAAAGGACGGGGAAGATTCTGCGGTGTTCACCTGCATGTTTATAATACCTGGGAGAAACCAGATGAAGAGCCTGAAACCTGGTGGTACGGACAATGGGACCGAAAAACCATTGACTGGTGGTGGGGAGAGGGGGATGAGAAATTTTTTGTGGATGGTGAATCTTTTCCGTCTACGTTCGGAACCGGCAGCGAGGATTACATAGGCTACGCTTGGGCAGCCGAGCCGCCATTCCCGATGTTTGACAGTGCTTTCGCAAGTCAGCCCTTCATCGAATTGGATGCAAACGGCCACACTTCCGTCAACCGATTTCATATTTGCGACAACGTTCCTTTTATTCACTCTTTTGAGGGATTTATCGAGAAATACAAAGCGAATCAATGGGGGCTCAATAACGAATGTTTATATGCTGCCACCGTTTACTGGTATCAGGAGCGGGGGACAAGCGATGCTTATAAGCCTGTTCCATGGATTGAACGCTTAGATCATTTGAAACTTGGGGAGGAATTACAATGAGGGAATTTTTCTATCGGCCAGAGAATGCCTGGGTAGGGGATGTAATCCCTTATTATGAAGACGGGGAGTTTAAGCTGTTTTATTTGCACGGCTGGCGAGATAACTACAGGGAGGGATTTGATCACGGCTGGTATCTTATAGGAACAAAGGACTTTGTGAATTATCGGGAAGATGGAGCCTGCAAGATTGAAGGCGGAACCGGCCATATTCTGAAAGTGGACGATATCTATCATATGTTCTACTGCGTGTTTCCTCCAGGTAAGCAACTCGTTTGCCATGCGATCAGCGATGACTTGAAGCACTGGGATCCCATCCCGGAAGATACTTTTACCGCTGATGACCGTATCTATGAGATGTCTGATTGGCGTGACCCCTTCGTATTCTGGAATGAAGAGGAAGGTCAATACTGGATGCTGCTTGCCGCGATGTCGAAAGGGTCTACTAACCGAAAAGGCTGTACCGCGCTGTTGTCATCCAAAGACCTTAAAACTTGGGAGCATCGTGAACCTCTATACGCTCCAAATTTGCACGTTGGGGCACATGAATGTCCCGATTTGTTTCGGATCGGGGATTGGTGGTATTTAATCTATTCTTCCTATACTGGGCGCTTTGCAACCTTTTACCGGATGAGCCGTTCCTTAAACGGACCTTGGATAACCCCAAAGGAGGATACCTTCGACGGCCGTGCCTTTTATGCAGCCAAGTCTGTTTCGGATGGGGAAAAACGCTTTTTATTCGGGTGGAACCCACGAAAAACGACGATTTATTCAGCTGGAATCCGCCGAAGTCTCGCGGCAAGGATTACGACACATGGGATTGGGGTGGGAACCTTATTGTACATGAAATCGTTCAGCGTACGGATGGGACCCTTGGTGTAAAAGTGCCGGAAACCGTGGATGGCGCATTCGCAAAGCCGTTGATTGTACATTTCGATAAAATTGCAGGAGATTGGAAACATAGGGGTAGCTCACTTTCCTGTACGTCACCGTATGGGTTTGCCGGCTGCATCACCCGGGATGATTTGCCCGATCAATGCAAAATATCCGCTACAATTTCTTTCTCCGAGCAAACTCAAGGGATTGGGTTCATGCTGCGGACAGAGAATACCTTGGATGATGCCTATTACGTCACCTTGGAGCCACAGCGGGACCGCATTACCTTCCGGGGATATATCATGCAATCGGAAGAAGGCGGTAAGACGTTCCCTTATGAAGTTGAACTGGAGCGCCCTGTCAATTTGGTTCCCGATCGTCCTTACGAAATCAAAGTATTTATCGATGGATCGATATGCGAAATTTATGTGGATGAAAACATAGCCATGAGCGCCAGAATGTATGATATACCTAAAGGGAAGCTTGGCTTGTTTGTCAATCAGGGCAGTGCTCAGTTTAGCGATGTAACGATCTCGATTAGAGGTTAAAACAAAAAGATCGAGCAGAGGATCGGTTTGTCCTCAGCTCGATCTTTTTTATTTCTTTTTTTGGCAAGCGCCAATATCAGCTGGTCCGCCGTACCATCAATTCTGTCGGGAATACCTCTTCGACAGGTTCAAGGCGTTGCCCATCGGTTTCAATGGATTTGATCATTAGCTTCGACGCAGCCTCGGCCAATTCATTGCTGGGATGCCGGATTGTCGATAAGCTTAGCAGTTCCGAGACGGTAGGCATATCGTCGACACCCAGAACAGCAAGCCCATCCGGAACGCTCAGATTCAAATCCTTACAAGCCTTCAACGCTCCAATGGCGGAAATATCGTTTAAGCAAAACAACGCCTGGGGCAGTTGGTTGCCTTTGGCCAACTTCATAACTGTATCGTAACCAAAGGCTTCTGTCATATCGCCGGTGATGACGGTTGGCAGTTTGCCGTTCTGCTGCAGTGACTCGCTGGCTCCGTTGAGCCGGTCATCAAAGCCAGGGACATGACCGTGCGGATATGTTAAAATGACTAGCTTGTCATAGCCTCGGGATAACAAGTGGTTTACTCTGATCTGGCCGCTCTGATAGTCGTTGACGCGCAGCACATGCGCGCCGTAGGATAAGTTGTGGCGTCCTACCGTAATGACAGGCACGTTAAGATCCATTAATCGGGGCATGAATTTTTCCGTCTCCAACGTTGCTTTGAAGATGATCCGTCGACTATCTGGATATTCATAAAGATTTCTTCAAAGTCCAGTAGGATAATCTTATAACCCAATGCTTTTAACTGCTGCTTGATGACCTTGGCAAAATGGAGGAAGTATAAGTCTTCAAAGTAACCGTCGCCGTCATAGATACTATCGGATAAAACAAGCCCAATGGTGTGCATTCTGCCAGTAATTAGGCTTTTGGCCACCGGGTTCACTTGGTAACCTAACTTCTTGATCGAGAGATTGATTTTTTCTTTCGTCTCTCCGCCCATTTTCTGGAAGTTTCCGTTCAAGAAAAGGGAGTGTTAACCTTGGAATATACCTATCAAGAGTTTATCGAAGATTTAAATATGGGGCATGAAATAGAATTCCTTTTGGATGGAGATAGATATTCTATAAGCTACAATAATACTGGATGGCACGTAACTAAATTTGGAAATGAAGAGTATTCTGCATATGGCAATGTTAATGAGTTGTTGGAAAATGCAAAATTCAAGGATAATTCCTTACAAGAAATATGGCATAAAATTAAAATTGATAGTAACGATAAAATAAGACGCAAAATACAGTCTTAAAGGCTTCACAACAGTAAACGGGAGAATTCCACATTCCCACCGTGATAGTGGAAAGACGGGGAATGAGGAAGAGACATGGTCATAGTCTACACAAGGGCAAAGAGAAGTTAATTAGGGATTTTTTAAATTGCCTGTACCTCATTTTTCTGCATTAACTTGTACATGGTCTATAAACCGAAATTAGACCCCGCAGCCGTTTCAACGGGGTCTAATGGAGTATCCTCAGAAGAACGATTTTGTAATAATTACCAACAAGATAAACAGCACTAATATAGCTGCCACGCTTGTGCCAAGACCGCCAAAGCCGCCAACTTCACCCATGTCATTACCTCCTTAATCTATAAGGTACATTGATATCATATGAATTTGTTTTGATTGCGTCAGGGCAAAATGGTAAAGATATTTTACAAGTTAAAATTCGTTACTAGGTAATATAACCATAGACTTAGTTCAATATGTTAGTCAGCTTTTGATAATGCAGCCTTATAACGTAAAAAACCAGTTTCGGGAAAGACCCAGCAACTGGTTTTTTTGATTGCTCTATAGATAATTACTCGTTAACGTATTGAACAGTTGGTTCCATATGGACATGCACTTCGTATACACCATGTTGTTTGATTAACTCATTTTCGACTGCAGTTGAAATATCATGAGCAACTTGTAGATCCAAAACCACGATATCCACTACAGAGTTATTGCCATAGTTTCTTGCACGTCTTCCCTAATGCCCTTAATTCCGGGTACCGTCAATGCAGTGTCCTTATATTGATCCAATAATTGTTCATTGAAACCATCTGATAAATAATGGGATGATTCACGAAAAATATCCCAAGCAGTTTTACAAATTAATAGTCCAACCAAAACAGCAGCGATTGGAACTAACCATGGTAATTGCAACTGGGATCCTAATATTCCTATCACTGTTCCAACCCATGCATCCGAAAGGTTATCTTTAGTAGGTGCTCTCTGTGGCGATGCAGCAGACAAATGCCCTATACTCCGCTGAGCGTTAAACGTGAACACTGGGGATTTGAGCCCAAGGTATGGATGAAGAGATGTGGGCTGTTTTTTCAACATATTCGCGATCAGATCGGTGAGCGAATTGAACGTTTTGTTAAAACAGGCAGCCGAATAGGCGGCCTTTGTTTTTTGGTTAAGATCCTTTATTATCCTGTTCAAAGAACATTGAAATACCAGGTAACGCTTGCTCCAATGGATAGAAATGCTGCCAGCAGAAGCCTTCAATTTCTTACTTAAAAGGGTTGAGGGTTTTAATTAGATATTTAATCAGAAAATACACCTTTCAGCATAATGGAACAAGCGTACGTAATATATTCTACATATAATGTAACTTTGTGGCTTAAACCCAATCGAGAAGGAGTGATAATTTTGCCAGACGTATTTGTAGAACGGTCTTTAGACGAAATTCGATTCTGGTCACGTATCATGAAGGAACATTCGTTTTTCCTTCGATTAGGATTTAGGAGTGAAGATACACAACTAATAAGCGAAGCTAACCAATTCCAAGCTATTTTTGAAGATATCGAAAGAAGAGCCCATTCATTTTCAGTAAACACCGATCCTCAAACCATTAGGGAATTCAACGTAGAGGTACACAACGCAGCGGCTCATATTTGGGCTTTTAAAAGAAAGGTTCTGGGCCTAATCCTGCAGTGTAAGCTGCCAGGACAGAATAATTTCCCTTTGCTTGTTGATCATATCAGCCGGGAAGCCAACTACTTTAGAAACCGACTGGAGGAACTGAATTCCGGAAGGCTCGAACCTCTACATGATGCCATTATTGATGAGAATGTTTTCTTCCTCAAAATCATGGCAGATCACGCTAAGTTTATAGGCCACCTTCTGGATCCTTCGGAAAGGAAGCTTGTTGAACAGGCTAGAGAGTTTAGCCATGAATTTGACACCCTTATGTATCAAGCAATTGATTTAAGTTCAATGCGGCCTCAATCCCAGACAGTTCCATTATTGAGTCAGTTTGTAGATGAGAACCGGGTCTCTGTGAAGTCATTACGGGATTTTAAGAAGACAGCCCGAGATTTAATCGAAGAATGCCGTATAAAAAGCATCATTCATCCCCTATTGGCAGATCATGTATTTCGGGAAGCTGAAAGGTTTTTGTTTATTCTGGATATGTTTGAACGTTCATTATCCGGAGAGAAGGTAAACAAAAGGGAAATATTGTTCTAAAATGGCGGTTTGAACAAACATAAAAGATCAATCTAGGAGGGAAATTTATTGGAAATACCAATCACAGGATTACTGCTTCATTCTGAAGGTTCTGGTTCTGAACATGCTCATAGTCTCCTTATTACTTCATGGGATGGAAGACCGGTTAGGCTTCATGTTCATCCGATTTCGGGGGACACTTCGTTTGATGTTGGACATTTTCATCATTACGCTGGAACCACAGACCCTGCCCCCAGTGGGGTTCCCCATGTCCACCATTACAATGTGGAGACTTCATTTAATGACCAGCATATTCATTATGTTCGAGGAACAACAGGACCGGCAATCCCCTTACCGGAGGGTGGGCATTACCATGATTTTGAGGGTTACACAACAGTAAACGGTAGAATTCCTCATTCTCATCGATATAAGGGTAGAACAGGGAAAGAGGAATAAATCTCAGGTTAAAAATGGGTTGTTCTCCCCATAGATCCTTCCCTATCAGTGGTAAAGGTTCCTCCATACACTATATTACCTTATTTAAAAGGGGCGACAGATAATGGGTGGAGTCGGTTACACTGTAATCAAATTGAGGTTCAAAATCATTATCCACTGAGTGTCCAATCGTCAAAAGGATATTCAGTGGATAAGCGTGGTTTTCCGCAAGCTATAGTGTGTTCATGATCATTAGAGGGCTTTTTTGTTATATAAAAATGTTTTTTCATCCGTACAGTTATTTAGGCCAAGTCATAGCTTATTTAGTTTTAAAGCTGGCCGTTCATATGGGTAGATCCTCGGATTCGGATGTCGGAGAAGGCATGGTTCATTAGAATTAGAAAAGGAATTTGTCTTTGATTTAGGGGAACCGCGGCGGAACGTCGGTACAATGTCGTTAAGATCGCCATGTTTTTAGTTATGTCTAGATCTGCACGATTGTCCACGGACTTCCCGTTCCGAGCTGTGGCTTATATTTTCCTATGGAGGAAAAAGCTGGCTTTGGTTAATAAAAATTTGCTCTTGATGTGACGACAAGAGGAGAATTACGATCCCGAGTTTTTCCCTTATACGTGTTTTTGTGTTAAATAGTCTTATTTTAACGTTATATAATTTAGATCGGCTTGCTCGGCAGTTGTGTCGATTTGTTTTTGCCCAACCATTCCAGCTCGTTTATGGATGCATTGACACGCATCGGTTTATCATGACCGGCGTTGGGCCGGATAAGAACGATTGACTTTACTTTTCGTTTGTTCTTCTTCTTCATAAATGGTTACCTCCTTCCACCTACTTCTTACTTTAATTAAATTAACTTATGCCAACCTTGGGTTTCTGGGTTGGGCGATTATGCTTTGACTGATGAACATATTGCAGCTAAAGTTAAAAACTCAAGCATTGTTTTCACCACTCCTGATTGTAGTTATGTTCTTAGTTCCCTGTATTGTCGAAATTATTCTTCGTTTTGAATTGCACCTCGTCGTCAAAGAAAACGTCCTGGGCTGGGCGATTAACCAGGAAAAGGCCGGCATCAAATTCATTTGCTCATGGCCACGTTTTACCCAAGTATTATTCAAAAAAGATTCTCTTTTCTTTGGGGTTTGGGTTTCGCATGCTAATTAAACGGGTAAATTAAAATGTTAGCTTTTAATTTGGAGACTTTACATGGTAAATTGCTTGTGCGTGGTCCTCTTCTCGGCTTCATGAAAGGATGTTCTCAATGAATGTACTTGTGGTTGATGATCATGAAGTCAATCGAACCGTATTGGTTAGAATCTTACTAAAACTTGGTTATTCTGCAGATACTGCGACCAATGGGTTAGAAGCCGTTGCTGCGACGAGATCAAAATCCTATCAGCTCATTTTTATGGATATCTACATGCCGTTCATGGATGGGATTTCAGCGGCTGAAGAGATTGTTTCCTTCTTAGTTAACCCGCCACATATCATTGCCGTCTCAACAGATCCAGGCGCAAAGACACGTTGTCAGGGGTTTGCGGATTTTATTGAAAAGCCCATTAGTTTCCACCGAATTAAACAATGCATTGATTCGTTGATTTCATGAGCACAAAGCGAGTGGGAAAGATCCTCGAGTTTCCCCAGCCTGACATAAGCCAATCCATTGGAAAGTGGATAAAAAAGCCAACTCAAAGGAGTTGGTTATTTTTTGTTTCGGCCTTCTAAAATAGGAAGTGCGATGCAGTCAACGCCATACTTAGTCAGCATTAGTGCTTTCGGAAATTTCAGAAACACGGGTAACCTTATAGCCTGAGTTGTCATTCTTCTCTAAATCGATTCTAATTTTCCTTTTTACTTTATTATCCAAGAGATCCCCTTCTAAAGTAAGACTGGTACCATTTATTTCGCAAACCTTCTTTGGAAAGAACCCCCAATCTGTAATATGAAATTCTTTTGAAATCGCGTCATTGATATCACTATGAAGAATGGATAACGTGTAGGTTCGTATGTCTTTTGCTGAATTCTCTACCGGCTCTTCTGGTGCAGCTTCACAAATACCGCCTACGTTCATTACAAATAAAAATGCCGGCAGAAGGAACATTTGCTTTATTTTGATTTTCACTTCAATCACTCCTTCAACCTGTATGCTTTACAAAAAAATGAAAAATATTTATGGAACAGTTCTATTTTGTATCAGGAGGCCCCCTTATTTAGTTCGTCGTCTTCTCTATACAGAAGACGACGAGTTTTGGGGGGGACAGTTATTGGTACATGCCTTTTCGGAAGAAGGGAGGATCGAGATCTACAATGATGGGACAGAATGCGGAATTACGGCGGATATCCAGTATACTCCATTAGCGAAGTTGGTTATGGATGAATTCCTTCGTTTTCAAGAAAATTGGCATTGAGATGATTATCTGGATCTGCATACGGAGCGCTTCAAGGAAGAGAGCGCTAGCCAAATTGGTCTTTGCTGCTGGCGGGGAGAGCGAGATTTGTTCTGCGACAACTGTATCCTCCCAGCCTGGTTTCAACACGGAGCGAACTACTGTCTCCCTGAAACAAAACTACTGATTTCTGCCGCTGCCGAAACAACGCGAGTACTTCCTGATGAAACGTCCATAATCGATGTATGTGAGTGAATAAATATGCAAATTCGGGGTTGCAGGAATTCTCACTAATAGTGAAAGTAAGCATTATATCCGGCGTTTAATAAAGAAACTCCTCTCAGTAAATATGAAAAACGCTCATGATGAATCAACATTTTCGTCTTGTTTTTTTCTCACCAATTATGACAACACACAGGGGGGGTGTGCTGACGCACCAATACATCGTGGATTTTTATCGGATCTGCAGAATGGATTCCAATTCGATGGCGCTTGTCGATGAAAAATAAAGAATATGCTGCGGAATTTTGGAATCGAAAGGAAACAAGAACATGAGCCGATTACCGATTAGATAAGTATCTAATCAACAAATAGAGTTATTTCATTAAGCTGACAGACAGGTTAATGTAGTTGATAATTTCTTTTCCCATCTGAAGACCGAAAAAATCTATCTATCCCATCTAAAGTCGATTTCGGAGTTGGAACAGGCTATTCAAGAGTACGTTTCGTTTTATAACCATGAACGTTTTCAGAAGAAACTAAACGACTGTTCCCCAGTGGAGTACCGAGAAACGGTCGCAGCATAATGGTGTCTTTTTATTCTTGTCTACTTGACAGGGTTATGACCAGGATTCTTTATATTTCTTTTGTATATTCCGTATTTTCAAATGCCATCGTAAGACGCGGCAAAGGTATGCCTGCCTTTTTTGCTTCTCTCACAACTTCAAGTACCGCAAAACCTGCTTTACTATTGTTGTATTCCACAAAAAGCCGCGGTAAGCTGCCTTTTGCAAAAATAACCTTGGTAAAAAGTATGCCGAGAAGGGCCGGTGGAATTTTAGTCAGCAGGAGAGAAGTGGCATCAAGCTTTGCACCTCTTGCTTTAAGTACAGGGACCATTTCCCTCATATGCTGACCAACATTTGCGAATGAGTCACTATGGTTCATGACCGCTGGAAAACTTCCCCGTTTTAACACCTCGGCTTCCATCGCTGCGTTCATGGCAAAGTGATTCCATAACCAGTTTTGCATATCCTTTACCCAATTAATTTTAAAATGGGCACTTTCAAATAGCTCTTTGACCTTGTTGTTAATATGCTCAGTGCCTGCCCGTGGTATTTCTAGAAATACCATTTTCAAAAAGCCGCCTCTAAGCTTATTGTCCGCGATGCCACCTCCTGCTCCAGGGAAGCCAAAGACAACATTGTTCATAGACAATGGTGCGATCGATGATTTCAAATCTTGCCAAATGTTATTGAATAGGAGCATAGGGGTATTTCCTGCGGCAGTTGATAGGAATTGTGCTACTTCAGGAAGTTGCTCCGTGTTGACGCTCACAATAATGAGATCATAATTGGGAAGGATCTCCTCATGCAGTTTGACGTTCCAGCTTCCTTTTATGAGCTTTTTCCCTTTTCGTGCGTCCCACATTTCAAGCGCTATACTGCTTCCGAGGGTTTCTTTCCTCCCCTTTCTAACGTAAAACTCAACTGTATGACCTGCTTGTTCGAAAGCCCATGCATATTGGGTCGATATTACACCTCTACCGAAGAATAAAATTTTCATGTTAGACTCCCCCAAAGAGTTGATAATCCGTTATTGATGATCCAACAACGTGTTGTATAATAATATTGTATGGATTCACCATACAGTCATCAACCATCAGATTTTCAATATCTGTCGGATCATCTATTGAACCGGAAATGGAGGCAAATCATGAACAAGCAACCTGAGATTACAGACAAAACCAGGCAGACCTTTATAAATGTGTTCTGTGATTTATATAGCCAAAAGCCAATTGAAAAAATATCTATTCAAGAGATTGCCAATAAGTCAGGATATAACCGCAGTACATTTTATCAATACTTTACAGATATTTATGAGTTGCTGAACTACGTTGAAGAGAAGGTTTTGAAATCCATTAACGAGGAAATGGCAAGCAGGGAGCTTTCTACTCATACTTTCCAAGATGCGCTTCAATGCTTGGAAAGTACAGAAGATATTTCTGTCCTAAAAGCCCTCCTGGGTGACTATGGTTCTGTTCATTTTGTTGAACGCCTGAAAAGAGAAATTCCCTTTGAGAGATTGATTGTGAATCTTCCAACAAATGATATCTTAGCGCCATACCTGATTGAGTTTTACATATCAACATTAATATCTTTGTTTCGCCTTTGGATACGCAACGGCAAAGACTTATCGTCCGAAGAATTAGTCAAACTGATCGATAGCCTTTTTGCAAATGGGATAAAGCCGTATTATTATCTTTGGCACAGTCAATGAAGAGTAAGAGATATCAAAGGCGCTTACCGGGTCTATGATGAATTTCCTGATTCGATGATTACGGCTAACAGCGATGGCTCCTATGCCGTACGAGGAGAATTTCCGATCGGATTGTGGCTTGATAGTTATTTACTCTCATTTGGAACCCTCCTGGAAGAAATCAGTCCGGAAAGCCTTCGAAATCGGTTGTTATCGCAGACCTTAATAATTGCCTTGCGGCGACGAAGATTTTCGTTGTCTTCCGTTGGTCCAGAGGAAGGAAATACTACGAGGTATCAAACTCCCGTCAAATGCTTATATAGATAATTCGACTAAGAATTTCGTGTTCCTGTGTCGCGTATATTAATTTGCCAAATAGTAGCTCACCCTTTTTGTTCACTTTTTCACGATTAAGTACTCATCCTCTCGTTACTATATATCATGACAGATGTAAAGGCTGGTTCAATCTAAGTTTGGGCTTTCCCTGAAATAGGGAATGCCCTTTCTGCTGTTTGGGTAGCAGAAGGGACCAGATTAAAAGCTTTGAAGGAAAGTAGTGCGATTTCGTCTGTCGTACTGAAAACGACCCGGAGATTGCGGCTGGGATTATCGTCATTAACATTCTTCTTTCTGTATTTATATTATAAAGAGTATATACATCTGCCTAGTCGATTTTTGAATGGATGTCGCTCGGTTTATTTATTGTATGGTCGGGTTCATGTGAGCGCCGAGAAGCACTGGTTGGACTGGTGTTCTTTCGGCGTTTTTTGTTGGCTTCCGTGTAACGGGCGGGAACGGTTTATTTTCTCCGCCAACACTTAACTGGAGGTCGATTAGATGTCACAGATTTATGTTTCGAACTTGACGTTTGCCTATGAGGGAAGTTATGACAACATTTTTGAGAACGTCCATTTTCAGATCGATACCGATTGGAAATTAGGATTCACGGGCAGGAATGGAAGAGGGAAAACGACATTCCTCCGTCTGATACAGGGGCAGCTCGAATACAGCGGGACCATATCCGCGAACGTCGAATTCGATTATTTCCCGTTCGAGGTACAACATAAGGAATACCTTACTATAGACGTAATCGGTGAGGTCTATCCGGACTATCTTCACTGGAAACTGATTCGAGAGCTGAACTGGTTGAAGGTATCGGAGGATGTGCTGTACCGCACGTTTAATACTTTGTCGAACGGAGAGCAGACGAAGGTGCTGCTGGCAGCCTTATTCATCAAGGACAACCGTTTCTTACTGATTGACGAGCCGACGAATCATCTCGACCTGCATGCGAGAAAGCTGGTCGCCGATTACCTCAACCGAAAGAGCGGGTTTATTTTGGTCTCCCACGACCGGGCCTTTCTGGATCGGTGCGTCGATCATATTTTGTCCATCAACAAAACCAATATCGAAATCCAGAAGGGCAATTTCTCAACCTGGTGGGAGAACAAGCAGAGGCAGGACCAATTCGAGCTGGCTCAGAACGAAAAGCTGAAACGGGACGTTCAACGCTTATCGGATTCCGCCAAGCGGACGAGTGGCTGGTCGCATGAAGTGGAAAGTACCAAAAACGGCACGAGAAACTCCGGCTCCAAAGTGGACAAGGGGTATATCGGTCATAAAGCAGCCAAAATGATGAAACGCTCAAAAGCCATCCAGCAGCGGCAACTCTCTGCCATTGAGGAGAAAAGTAAGCTTCTCAAAAATATCGAGAACGCAGAGAGTCTACAAATTGCTCCGCTTCCATTTTACAAAGAGCGCCTCGCCGAGCTGGATCACATCTCGGTTTCATACGAGTCGAAAACGGTATGCGAAGACGTGACCTTCGAGATTCAACAAGGGGAGCGGATTGCGCTATCCGGTGCAAACGGTTCAGGCAAGTCCAGTATTTTGAAGCTGATCTGCGGCGAGGATATTCCATACAACGGAGGATTCCATAAGGACGCGCAGTTAAAAATATCGTACGTAGCCCAGGATACGTCTCATCTTCGGGGGGATTTGTCCGAATATGCGAAAAGCTGCGGGATTGATGAAAGCCTGTTTAAGTCGATATTGCGGAAGCTTGATTTCTCGAGACTGCAATTTGAAAAGGACATTTCAACCTACAGCGGCGGTCAAAAGAAGAAGGTATTGATCGCTAGAAGTCTCAGTGAAAGAGCCCATTTGTATATTTGGGACGAGCCGCTTAATTTCGTTGATGTCATCTCCCGCATGCAAATTGAAGAACTGCTGCTCGAATACACACCGACGCTTCTGTTTGTAGAGCATGACAGCGAATTTGTGAGCAACATTGCCACCAAGGTCGTTGAACTATCCGGGCGATGATGGATGGATTTATACCGATCTGCCCTGAGAGGAGTTAGCTGGGGATGTAAGGAGATAAGAACAGAACATATTCTCTTCATAGCCGCGTAACTGCGGCTTTTTTTGTTAGCCGTAATTGATATGATTATCTACTTCCCCTTATAAAATCATCTTAATTCAGCTAACAGGCAGGATCGCTTAATCGATTCGCGAATATGAAATATAGGTTGTACTCGAGATCCCATTCGATTCAAGGCATATCGTTTTTTTGTTCCTGTACATATCGATTTGAGAGAGGAGTAGAAGTCTAATGAAGTACGCAAAACTCGGCAGAACAGACATAGAAGTGTCCCGCATTACGTACGGCGCAATGGAACTGGGAGGGGGCAATGCCTTCTCAGGCGGATTGACTCGCTGGGAGCTGAAGCCCGAAGAGGACAACATCCGGCTTCTCCGTCAAGCTTTTGAGCACGGGGCCAGTTCATTCGATACCGCTGAGCTCTATGGGGCCGGACGTTCAGAGTTTATTGTAGGAAAAGCCTTGGCCAATGTAAGAAAACAGTGCGTAATCGCAACGAAGGTAAGCGCTCATCATCTACGGCCCAAAGATATCCGTACGGCCCTGTGGCAAAGCATGTTCCGGCTGAACACGGACTATATCGACTTGTATTACATCCATACGCCCAGTAACGACATCCCGATCGAGGAATCTATGGGAGAGCTGAGCAAGTTGAAAGAAGAAGGCGTAATTCGTGCAATCGGTGTCTCCAATTTCTCTCTGGCTCAACTGAAAGAAGCCATGCAATATGGGCGGGTTGACGCGATACAGCCGGAGTATCATATGCTCCAGCGCAGCATTGAAGACGAATTGCTTGACTATTGTTTGCAAAACGACATCAGCATCATGAGCTACAACTCCCTCGCTAAGGGGATTTTGACCGGAATTTTCCACAAAGGCAAAGAAGTTACGGATTTTCGCAAGGAGAGGCCTTTATTCCAATCAGAAAACCTGCGGAAGACGGAGGACCTCATCCGTCTCTTAGAGGAAATCGCCGCAGCCAAAGGTGCCACTCTCTCGCAAATCGCAATTAGCTGGCTGCTAGGCCGGAAGGGCCTGACCTCGGCCATCGTGGGCACACAGAACGAGAAGCATTTCTTTGAGAACCTGCATTCCATTGACATAGAATTGACCGAAGAGGAAGCGACCAAGCTGGACGTCTTAAGTAAACAGACACTAAAAAATCTCGACTAAACATCTAACCATTTGTTCACCGTAGCCGTCGGGATTTCCTTAGACCCAGTACACGGAAAAGGAATTCAGCCTCATTAAAAGCTAAAAGGGGCTTCATCAATTGGCGGATGATAACCAATTCCATAAGCATCTAAATAAATCACCGGCACATATGCCGGTGATTTTTTGTTGATACACTTCTTTAATTGATTTTTGCCTGGTGTCAAGAGGTGTATACGAATGTAAAGACTAGTGTATAGAACAGCGGAGAGCTTCTTTCTATACTAAAATTATGAAAGACCGCAGCACAGCTTGCAGCGAAAACTAAAACGAAATATACCGGAGGGGTAAAATGTGAAGAGCAAAAAGGCACTTGCCATAGTCTCCTTGACGCTTGCATTGGCGATGACAGGCTGCAGCAGCAAAACGTCGTCTGAGACAAACCATTCATCTGGAAATGCCAAGGAACCGATCGAAGCAACAGG
Organism: Paenibacillus sp. AR247; assembly: GCF_002968895.1. Taxonomy (NCBI): domain Bacteria; kingdom Bacillati; phylum Bacillota; class Bacilli; order Caryophanales; family Paenibacillaceae; genus Paenibacillus; species Paenibacillus sp. AR247. The sequence continues at coordinate 310,602 of NZ_PCZT01000009.1, forward strand.
CACAGGAAACGGCAATGATATTCTAGAGGTTTCAACGGTTTCGCCAAGCGATCCTTACTTGAAATTTGACGAAGGTGAAAGCTTCGACAAAAACTCAGTTTATGATGCTTATGAAAAAGATATCGGTGTCAAAATTACAAACAAATGGGTTACAGATATAAGCCAATTTAAAGAGAGGGTAAAAATAGCCATCGCATCCAACGATCTTCCGGATTTCTTGCCTGTAAACGCTACACAGCTTAAAGAGCTTACTGAAGCGGATATGATTATGGATTTGACAGAAATTTATGATCAGCATGCTACGGAAGAGACGAAAAAATTTCTGACCATGGACGGCGGCATGCAAATGAAAACAGCGATGATTGACGGGAAAATGGTGGGTATTCCGAGCTCATACAACCCATTCAACTATCAATTTTTGTTCGTTCGTACGGACTGGCTGAAGGAGCTGGGCTTGCCTGAGCCTAAAACAATGGATGATTTCTTAAAAATTGCCGAAGCGTTCAAAGCGAAGAATCCTGGCGGCACAAAAGAAGCTTTCGGTATTGCGGTCAGCAAGAGCCCATTTAGTATAGAGACAGGCGTTACAGGTCTGAGAGCGTTCTTGAACGGCTATCATGCTTATGAAAACATTTGGATGGAAGACGGAAACGGCGGTTTGATGAACAGTGATATTCAGCCCGAGATGAAGCAGGCTCTTGCAGCGCTGCAAGACATGTTCAAAAAAGGGTTGATCGATCCCGAGTTTTCGGTTAAAGATACGGAAAAAGCTGCTGAGCTCATCTACGACGGCAGCATCGGCATGGTATTTGGCGCTTCCTGGACACCGGCACAGCTTGCGAAAGGGGCTGTGAAAGACGGCAAGGTTGTTCAAGAATGGGGAGTGTTCCCTATCCCTTCAATTGATAACAAGCCTACATTGAATCAAATTGGTCTTGGCGTTGATGAATACTATGTTATCTCTAAACAAGCCAAGCATCCGGAAGGCGTTATCCGTTTGTTAAACCAATGGATCGTTGCTGACAATCATCCGACAGAAGAGCAGAAAGTATATGGGTATGGTAAAGACCGAGTTGAAAAAGGCAATAACTACTGGCTGCTTAACCCGCTTCGAGTCGGCAAACAGTTTGACAATAACGGCGAAATCTTGCCCAAAGCCATTGAAAACAAAGACGAAAGCATCCTTGAGACAGCAGACCAAAAAACGCGTTATGCACGCGCCATGCAATACGTTAAAGGCGATACAAACATGTGGTGGGAGTATTTAATATCCGGTCCTCATGGAGCCTTTTCTTATGTTCCAGAAATCCAAAAGAACAAGCAATACTTGCAAAACAAATTCTACGGGGCGCCTACTCCGACGATGGCAGACCGTCAAGAAATTTTAACGAAGAAACGTGATGAAATATTCATCAAAATCATGATGAACCAAGTATCCGTAGACGAATTCGATAAATTCGTTGCAGAGTGGAAGAAGCTTGGCGGCGATGAAATCACGAAAGAAGTTAACGAGTGGTATAAATCGCTTAAATAGAATCTGCAGCGCAGGGAGGGATTGAATCGATGCAATCCCTCCCTTTTTCAAGAACAACCAGGTTCTTTAGCAAAGCATGAACAGCACGAAAAGTGAATCAGCGAGGTGAAGATGTGAATAGTCTGACGCGAATGTGGAAGAAGGAATGGCCGCTTCATTTGATGCTGCTCCCGGGCTTGGCTTTGATTATTATTTTTAGTTACATTCCGATGACAGGAATCATGATGGCTTTTCAAAAATATGTGCCGAATAAAGGGTTGTTGGGCTCCCCGTTTATAGGATGGAGGAACTTCCAATTGTTAATGGATTATCCGGATATCGGCCGTATTTTCTTTAACACGGTATATATTGCTGTCATGAAAATCGTTGCCGGTTTGTTCGTGCCGATCACCATTGCTATTTTGCTTAATGAATTGCGCAGAGAATGGATGAAAAGAACGTTCCAAACCCTGGTCTATCTGCCCCATTTTTTATCCTGGGTGCTGCTGAGCGGTATTTTGATCGATATTTTATCTCCTTCCTCCGGCATATTTAACCAGGTGCTTGGATGGTTCGGTATGAAGCCGATCTTCTTTCTTGGCGATAATAACTGGTTCCCTTATGTCATGGTCGTCTCCGATGTATGGAAGGAATTTGGATTTGGCACCATTGTTTATTTGGCGGCGTTAACCGGAATTAACCCTACGCTTTATGAAGCCGCTGAAATGGATGGCGCGGGCCGCTGGAAACAAACCCTTCACGTGACACTGCCGGGCATGATGCCGATCATCGTTCTTATGCTTACGCTTAATATCGGGAATGTGCTGAACGCCGGATTTGATCAAATCTTTAACCTGTACAGCGCGCCGGTTTATGAAAGTGCCGATATCATCGATACTTTCGTCTACCGCATGGGGATCCAGCAAGCCCAGTTCGGATTTGCCACAGCTGTCGGCTTATTGAAATCCGTCGTATCTTTTATTTTCATTTCCGTATCCTACGTACTCGCATACCGACTAGCGAATTACCGTATTTTCTAAGAGAGTGGAAAAGTCGGTGATTCAGAAAGGAGACAGACCGTGGTCATGAAACCGTCATTCGGGAAGAAGGGCTTTTCTAGTTAGCAATCTACTATTTCTTGTGTTTATATCTCTTTTATGCTTAATGCCGATTATTCATATTTTGGCGATTTCCTTTAGCTCAGGATCGGCTGCGGCAGCCGGCAAGGTTGCGCTGTGGCCTGTAGAATTTACAACAGCAGCTTATGATAATGTGTTCGGTAAGCCTGAATATTTAAGAGCTTTTGGCGTTTCTATAGAGCGGGTTGCAGCAGGGACGGCATTAAGCATGCTGTTAACGATTGTTACAGCTTATCCTTTATCCAAGGACCGCAATACGTTTCGTCTAAGAACCGTTTATGCCTGGATCTTCGTTTTTACGATTTTGTTCAACGGCGGACTTATTCCTACCTATTTGACCATAAAAAGCTTGGGACTTATTGATTCTCTCGGAGCGCTGGTGTTTCCTGCAGCGATCAACGTGTTCAACGTCATCCTGCTATTGAACTTTTACCGCAATTTGCCCAAGGAGCTTGAGGATGCTTCGCGGATTGACGGAGCCGGGCATTTTGCAACACTCTGGAAAATCTATGTTCCGCTATCGTTGCCCGCACTGGCGACAACGGGGCTTTTTACGATGGTAGGGCATTGGAATAGCTGGTTTGATGGCATGCTCTATATGAATCATCCAGAAAATTACCCGCTGCAAACCTTTTTGCAAACCGTTATTATTAAGTTGGATTTTCGATTTATTAAATCAGAAAATGTGGAACTCATGCTCCAGCTGTCTGACCGAACAAGCAGGGCGGCACAAATCTTCGTTGCGGCTTTCCCGATTCTTATTGTCTATCCATTCTTGCAGCGGTTTTTCATCAAAGGCATTGTAATGGGAAGTGTAAAAGAATAGGCAGGAAGGTCGTAGATCTCGGGCACAGGAGAACAAACGATGAAAAGTATATTCTTTTTACAGGATTCCTCTATATTCAAAAAAATAATGGCCGCCTTTTTGGCGGCCTTGCTGCCGCTTATGGCTATTACCTGGATGATGAATGAGCAAGGGGCCAATCATATCCGCAGTGAAATATCCGATTCGATTTTAAATACGACACGGTTTTATCTGGACTCTTTGGATCAGGAAGCAGACCGGATCAGCCGATATTTGCCTAACTACGTCATGGACAGGGATTTAATGGAAGTAGCGGCGACAGGTGAGCAGATGAACTTCTACGAGCGGTCGTCTAAAATATTGGATATTCAGCACCGCTTGGATTTAATGAAAAATTCCAGTCCGTTTATTCGCGAGTCGAAGGCGTACATTCCGCAGATCGAGCGCACGGTGCTGAGCAACAGCTATGAAACCAAGCTGAATGCGGAAGAATATGAAGCGATGCAGCCAGACAAGAAGCTTTATACGGGGCCCTTTATTTATTGGCAGGACCGGCTGTTTATTACGATGCAGTACCCTGCAGGCAAAAAAGACCCGCTCTATGTGGTAGGCGTAGAGCTCTCAACCGGCAAAATTAAAGAAACATTAGCGCAAATCGGCAATAGCAGGGGAGGCCAGACCGTATTGTTTAATCTGGAGCGCGACTGGGAAATCAATAGCGGCTCCGACCTTGAATTGCATGATCTGATGAAGCAGCTGGCTTTTGAAAAGCAGGCAGCGAACTTGGATGAAGGCTATGATACGATCCATTATAAAAACAAGCGATTTCTAACCGTATTCAAGTATTCCAGCCTCTGGAATTGTTACATGGTAACGAGCATACCGGAAGAGATGATTCTCGGTTCGTTGCAGGTATATCAAGCTTTATTTTGGTGGGCCTGCGTGCTTGCTGTTTTTATTGTATTTTTCTTTACCTATTTTTTAATCCGGTTAATATACCGTCCATTGATCAAGCTGGTGCGTTCTTTCCGACGTATGCAGCAAAACGAGCTGGAGCCGATCCTGATCGACCGCAGGAAGGATGAGTTCGGCTATTTATACCAGGCTTTTAACGATACGGTGAAATCTTTGAAAACACTGATTGAGGAAAATTATGAGCAGCAAATTCGCACGCAGCGTTCGGAGCTGAAAAGATTGCAATCGCAAATTAATCCTCATTTTTTATATAATTGCTTTTTCGTGCTTTGCCGTTTGATTAAATCCGATAGCCAGAAGGAAAAAGCCTACCAGTTTTGTTTATACATCGGGCAATATTTTCAGTTCATTACTCGCCATCATGATGACAACATTCCGCTGGAGATGGAGCTTGAGCATTCCCGCACTTATGTGGAGATGCAGTCGATCTGTTACGGGGATCGAATACAAGTGCTGTTTGACGTCGAAGCCCAGCCGATTGAAGTGCCCCGATTGATTCTACAGCCTATTATTGAGAATGCTTATAAATACGCTCTCGGCAATATGCTGGGCACAGGCGAGCTATGGGTGCACAGCAAACTGCGAAATGATGCCTTTTACATTTATGTAGAAGATAACGGCGAGTTCATTACGGACGAGGAGATCGAAGCGCTTGACAAGAGGCTGCGTTATTCAACGAACCAGATTGAGGAGACAACCGGCCTGCTTAATGTTCATCGTAGAATTCAGCTTCGTTATGGAGAAGAGTTTGGGATTACCGTATCACGCTCTGAGCTTGGCGGGCTTCAAGCTATTATTAAACTGAGCATGAGCTAAGGAGGAATCACCATGTACAGGCTTTTAATCGTAGATGATCTGCCGATTATTGTAGATGGTCTTCTGGAGTTGTTCGAGAAGACGGAGCATTTGGAGCTTGAAGTCATGAAGGCTTATTCCGGCGATGAGGCATTGGAGGTACTATCTCATCACCGAATGGATATTGTGATTTCGGATATTAAGATGTCTGGCATAGAGGGCATTGAGCTGCTGCAGGAAATAAAATCGCAGTGGCCGAAGTGCAAAGTAATTTTATTGACAGGGTACAATGATTTTCACTATGCGAAGAGTGCCCTGACGTTTGGGGCTTTTGATTATTTGCTGAAAGTAGAGAGCGACGAGAAGATCATTCATACCGTTGAGCGGGCGATCGAGGAAATTGAAGAGGAACAGGATCAGGCGCAAATGATCTTGCGTGCCCAGTCCAAAATGAGAATAGCGATGCCTTCCTTGCAGAAGGAATATATTTGGGGCTTATTTCAAGGCAAGACGATGACGGGGCAGCAGCTTCGGGACGCTTTTGCGGAAATGGACATTCCGCTTGACGCATCGCTGCCTGTCTATTTACTGATTGGCCGGATCGATGCCTGGAAGGAAATGTTCACGGCGCCGGACAAGGCTTTGCTCGCTTACGCTCTTCAAAATATCGCCGATGAATATTTATCCGCCCATTTGCGCTGCTTCTCCGTCGTATTTGACATGAACAAAATGGTATGGATCTTTCAGCCCAAAGCCAGTCCGGAGCTAACGGCGAATACCGGTACGATGGAATGGACCCGGGCATACCGCTATGTGAGCGGCAATTTGGAGACGATACAGGCTACCAGCAAAAAGTTGCTGAGTCTCTCCGTATCTTTTTTAATTGGCAGCGAGGCCGTTCCATGGAATCGGCTGTCGGATCGTTTTCATGCGATGAAATACGGTCTTATGCAAGGCCGTGGCTTGTTCCACGAAATCATCATGACAGATCAGGATATTCAGAAGTCCGAAGAAAAAGAGAGGGCAAAAAGCTATCATGACGGCATGTTCCACGCTCGTGTACAACTGCTGATGAGCTGTATTGAAAATAATCACCGGGAGCAGTTTAGTAAATTGTTTGTTGAATTGACAGACAGCTGGAAAGATCCGGATACTCCTGATGGGCGAAAGGTTGAGCTGTACCATTCCCTATCTGCGGTATTTCTGGCGCATTTGCACAAAAATAAAGAGATGCGAGATTACATAAATACCCAGATTAATTTGGATCTGCTGTTCCGCCAGGAGAAAACCGCTTCATGGACGGAGCTCATTCCATACTATTGGCAAATTACAGACTGCTTTTTTGAATGGAATGCGATTAGAGGAACAGAGCTGCCCGCAGAGGTCGTCCATAAGGTGCATCGCTATATAGAGGAGCATATTGCGGATGATATATCCCTAACCGCGCTTGGAGATTATGTCAGTTTGAATCCATCCTATTTATCAAGGCTTTACAAGCAGATCACGGGCATTGGACTGTCTAAATACGTAAATGATTACCGCAATGTTATTGCCAAGGACATGCTGCTCAATACATCGATGAAGGTCAATGAAATTGCCGCCAAGCTCGGCTACAATTCAGCGCTTGCCTTTATCCGCTTCTTTAAGAAGCAAAATGATATGACACCTCAGGATTTTCGTATGGCCCGCTCCGAAACGATGCAGCAAGGTCAATAAATGTATATGGAATGTAATCAATGATCTCTTTTGGTGCGCGGGGTCACCCCTTACAATGAAATCATGATCGATGCCATTGTATATGCAAGGGGGAAGAACATTGAAAGCATTAACGGCTGTACTATTAGGCGCAGGCAGTAGAGGAAGATACATTTATGGACCGTATGCGGAGAAATTTCCGAATGAGCTGAAGTTTGTTGCAGTTGCCGAGCCGGATGATGAACGCAGACAACATTTTGCCGAGGCTCATCAAATCGCTGAAGAGCATGTTTATCATTCATGGGAAAAAGCATTCGAGCAGGGGAAAATAGCCGACGTGATGATCATCTCCACGCTTGATCGGATGCATTATATCCCCGCAATGAAAGCGCTGGAGCTTGGCTACCATGTCATGCTGGAGAAACCGATGTCACCGAATGTGCAGGAATGCATCGAACTGGAGCAGGCTTCTCTAAAGAATAAGCGTTTGCTGGCGGTCACGCATGTGCTTCGTTATTCCCCGTTCTGGTCGGGCATCAAGAAATGCATCGCGGATGGGGAGCTGGGGGCAATCGGCACCATTCAGCTGACAGAGAACGTAGGCTATCACCATATGGTTCATAGCTACGTACGCGGCAATTGGCGTAACTCCGAGGAAACAAGCCCGATGATTCTGGCCAAATCCTGCCATGACTTGGACCTCATCTCATGGCTGATGGATGAGCCGTGCACAGCGGTCAGCTCCTTTGGCTCATTGCTTCATTTTAAAGCCGAGAACGCGCTGGAGGGTGCAGCCGACCGCTGCATCGATGGTTGCGAAGCAGAGAGGGAATGTGCCTTTTCAGCGATTAAACTGTATTTGGAGCAGCCTGCCGATCATTGGGCGCGCTATATGACGCACGATTTATCACAGGAAGGCATTATCCGGGCGCTTAGGGAAGGACCGTTCGGCCGCTGCGTCTATCGCTGCGATAACAATGTTGTCGACCATCAGGTCGTCAATATGGAATTTGCCAGCGGTGCCAACGCTAGTTTTATTATGTCGGGATTAACCAAGAGCGCTACTCGCCGTGTGCAGATTATGGGCACTCAGGGTGAGATCATTGGCGATATGGATAAGGGCTCATTTACGCTGTACCGCTATACGACGGGAGAAGAGATTGAAATTAAATGCAGCGTTCAGGGAGACGGTCACGGCGGAGGGGATGAGCGCATGGTGAGCTCCTTCCTCCAAAATGTACATAAGTTTGATCGCAACATGACCCAAGGCCTTACATCGGCTACAGCTTCCTTGCAAAGCCATTTGATGGCCTTCGCTTCCGAACGATCTCGTCTGCAGCAGGGCAGAAGCATCAAGCTGACAGAGATGTATCAGAAGGAAGAAGCGGGTGTTTGATGGTTGAAATCAGTGAGACGATGTGGGAAAGCCTAATATTCAACATAATCACTCGCTGCGAAGTAATTATGGCGGATATCCGCGGCGTCCGGGCTTGGGAGGTGTGTACCCCGGACGCCGCACAATTTGGCGAGAAAAGATGGAAATGGGGAAAGAGAAATTTTGTTTTTGAAAGCGGTTCCATTATGGTCTTGTACGGATTTCGTGAAAGGGGGGATCCATTCGTTTGACGAGATGACATATGGCTTTTCCATCAAACCAAACCATGCATGGAGGGACAAATGAAGAACACAAAAATGAAAGCCCTTTCAGTACTGCTGACAGCTGCCGTTATGCTGACACCAGCCGTTCAGCCGAGAGCCGCGCTTGCGAAGCCCGAAGCTCAGGACATCATGAATGCCTCCGCTGTCGGGCCAAATGACCTGCCGCCCCAAGGGGGAGAAGACAATGGCGAAAAGCATCCAAACGTCACCGATGCCGTTTACGGCCAGGATTCCGGTAAGCCCCCTGAAGGGCCCCAAGAGGATGAAGCTGCCAGCCAGATGGCTGCGTCCTCCACGTTCAGCGGAACCAATTTGGCTCTGAATAAACCGGTTTTCGCTTCCGGCAACGAAGTAGACTATTTGAATCCGGAGCTTGCCGTGGACGGGAAAGGAAACACCAGATGGTCTTCCGCATTAGAAGATGACCAGTGGTTTTACGTTGATCTTGGCGAACCGCAGGATATCGACCGCGTCGTCATTCGCTGGCAAACCCCTGCCGATACTTACAAAATCCTTGTGTCGGCAGACGGTGAGAACTGGGAGAACGTCAGGGATAATGACGGCATTATACAATGCAAAGGTGGTGTCGAAACGATCGACTTCTCTGTGCGCGAGGCAAGGTACGTAAAATTCCAGGGTGTCAAACGGGCGCCTGTCGAAGGCACGCTGTACGGATACTCTTTTTATGAGTTCGAAGTGTACCAATTACATGATTTGCAAACGATTATCGACAATGTCTCTGCGTCGTTGAAGGTCCAGCCTGGACAAACGAAACTCGATTGGTCGGATGTGGACGTGCCCGAGGGTTATCAAATCAGCCTGTATGGAAGCGACCGCCAGCCTGTTATCGACCAGGACGGCCAAATCCGTACACCACTGGTGGATGCCAAAGTCAATCTCATCGTACAAGTGGAAGATGAGAAAGACCCGAACCGGAAGCTGATTTCAGGGAACATTCCCGTTGTGGTGCCGGGACAGCATAAGCAAACTCCGGATCGGAACGCCGAACCAGACGTCATTCCTTCCCTGCAGGAATGGTACGGGGATACTGGCAAGTATAGACTAAAAAACTCTTCGCGGATCGTCGTGAATCCCCAAGACGAATCCACTTTGCGGAATGCGGCCGAGCTGACCCGCCAGGATTTGCTGGATTTGACCGGGTATGATCTCAAGATTGTAAGTGGCAAACCGAAAGCCGGTGATTTGTACTTGTCCATAGATCCATCCCTGACACGGCTCGGCGAAGAAGGCAACCGGTTCAAGGTCGGCGATTACGTTTCGATCACTTCCTTGTCCGCCAAAGGAGCTTTTTACGGTACGAGAACCGCGCTGCAAATTATAAAGCAGCATCCGGATCGGACCATTCCGAAAGGTGAAGCCATGGATTATCCGAAATACGCGCAGCGCGGATTGATGATCGATGTCGCGCGCAAGTTTTATACGATCGATTTTCTCCGAAATTACGTGAAATTGTTGTCCTGGTACAAAATGAACACGTTTCAAATTCACTTGAACGATGACGTCGGCACACCATTTGCGGACGGCACGACGGCCGCTTTCCGGCTCGAAAGCACCACCTATCCAGGGCTGGCGAGTCCGAACGGCCATTATACGAAGCAGGAATTTAAGGATCTGCAGCTGCTGGGCATGGAATATGGCATAAACATCATTCCGGAGATCGATACGCCGGGGCATTCCCGAGCATTCACTTCCTACAATCCGGCGCTTGGAAATGAACGGGGCCTCGATATTACCAAACCGGAAACCGTTCAGTTCGTTAAGTCTTTGTGGGATGAATATGTGGACGGAAATGATCCGACATTCATCGGTCCGGACGTCAACATCGGCACAGACGAATACGGCGGGAATTCCGAAGTGTTCCGCGGATATATCGATACACTGATCAAGCATATCAACAGCAAAGGCAAACATCCGCATTTGTGGGGCGAACTTACTCAACATAACGGCACGACGCCGATCAGTACCGACGCTACCATGAACATTTGGCATGAACCTTATGGTTCTCCACAGCAGGCAGTGGATCTTGGCTATGACGTCGTCAACACCCAAAACGTATTCATGTATATCGTCCCTACGCTATACGGTGACTATTTGAATTCCCAATTCATCTACAATGAGTGGGAGCCGGTGAAGTGGGAAACGACGACACTTCCTTACGGCCATCCGCGCGTCAAAGGCGGTATGTTCTGCTTATGGAATGACGTGTCCGAAGCCAACGGCCTGTCGATGGACGATTCGCATGAACGTTTGCTTCCGGGAATTCAAGCGGTCTCGGAAAAAATGTGGACCGGAACGAGGGATGACCGATCCTATGAGAAATTCGAGCAGCGGGCGAAGGCAATCGCCGACGCGCCAAACGCCGACATGTCCCATAAAATCACCGTAAGCAACAATGATAACAAAGTCATTTCGTATCTTTTTGAAAACAAATTCAAGGACGAATCCGGCAACCGTTTTGACGGCAAGGGCTTGAACGTCAATATGACGGAAGGAAAATACGGCAATGGTGTTCGACTGAATGGCGGGAAGAGCTATATTCAAACGTCGATCGACGCCTTAGGTTTCGGCTGGACGGTTTCGATGTGGATCAAACCCGACAAAAACAACCCCGATAACGCTATATTGATGGAATCTCCGGCTGGAACGCTAAAATTGAAGCAAGGCAGCAGCGGCAAGCTTGGTTTCACGAAGGAGCATTACGACAGTACATTTAACTACTCGGTTCCGGAAGACAAGTGGACGCATATCACGCTGAAGGGCGACAAAAAAGGCGTGACACTGTTCGTTAATTTGGACGAATACGTGGAAAGGTTGGAGGAACAATACCCGAAATTAAATACCCTTGTGCTGCCGACGCTCCGGATCGGAAGTGAAACGAATGCGTTTAAGGGCGTGCTGGATAACGTCATGATCTACAACAAACCAATCGAGCTGCTGAGCGGCGATAATTTGGCGCTCCATCAGGCTACGGAGTCGTCTGAACTCGAATTCCCGTATTACTCTTCCGACAAGGCGGTTGACGGGGATATGTCTCCACTGTCCAGATGGTCGAGCGCTTACGTGGATGACGCTTGGTTTATCGTCGATCTGGGCGCTCCAAAAGATGTCGGCAAAGTCATCATCAAGTGGCAAGGAGCTTACGCCGAAACGTACCAGCTGCTCGTATCTACGGACAAAACGAATTGGACGAATGTGTCCGGCGGTGACGGAGAAATCACCTCTAAGGGCAATCTTCTGGATATCATTACGTTCGATCCGCAGCAGGCGCGTTACGTCAAATTCCAGGGAGTGAAACGCGCCACCGTATTCGGAAACTCCTTCTTTGAATTCGAGGTGTACGGACCTGATCATATTCAGGAGTACAAGCAGCTGATTGCGCAGATGGAAGATCTTCTGAAGAAAACAGACGACGGAACGCTGCGTAAACTGCTGCTGCAAGTGCTGAATCGTTATCCGTACGACGCGACGGCCGACCTGGGGCCGCTGCGAGATTTGGTGAACGGCCTGCATTCCAAATGATTTATTGGTAGATCATTTGGAAAGTGAATTTGTCAGCAATGAACAAAAAAGCTTGGTCATTTGACCAAGCTTTTTATTTATCTGGTATTTGGAAACTTTTTTCTCTTTTTGTGTATCTGTTAAAGCTCCATCTTTGAATCGGACTGTCCATAGATGTGATTTATCATCGAACTTTATAGCTGTTGGAACAAATATTTTAATCTCTGCGGCTTCCTTGTTATTGATAGCTTCACGTAGGACCTGCTCTTCAGACAATATAGCCTTGTCTGGTTTTATGCTCGGCAATACAGTTACCTTTTTAGCTCCCGATAGACCAGCCGGATCTGGTTAAACCTTATGCTGCATTCACGAAACAAATAGTAGATATTATTATGGTTTAGCAGATTGTGCGATGGTTGTAT
>NZ_PCZT01000009.1:323223-328325 GCF_002968895.1 Paenibacillus sp. AR247
GAAAAACGACAACCGGCNTAAAGGCTGCGTTTTTTCAATTTGCCTATCGTGTTGCTATTGCGGTACCTGCAGTGGAGCCTGCCGTGCATTCCCGACGAACTCCTGCATGACCTCATTAAACTTGTCGCGTTCGTCGTAGAACGAGCCGTGGCCGCTGTACATGAACGGCACGAGCTGCGAATGAGGGATTAACCGTTGCATCTCCTCCGCCTGGCTGAATGGAATGACCTGGTCGTGAATGCCATGTACGATCAGCGTTGGAACCTGAATGTGTGACAGGTCGGCTGTTAAATCAAAGTCCCGCAGCATGACGATGATCGCGGCCGTCGACCACCCGGCAGCCTGCATGCCCATCTGAATAAACCAGTCCGCGAATGGCTTGCTGATGTACCGGAAGAAAAAAATAGTCGGTCACGCCGCGCATCATGTTTGCCCGGTCGTTCAACGACTGCTTAAGCAGCTGCGCTGCCGTCTCTTTGGTGAAGCCGCGCGGCGCCGCCGCGTCGATCAATACGAGTTTGGATACGCCGCCGCCATTGTGCCGCACGATGTATTTGATCGCGATCGCCCCACCGGTCGAATGCCCGGCGAGCACGAAGTCTTTCAATTGCAGCGCATCAACGACGGCGCGAATATCGTCCGCAAGCCGTTCTAAATGATATCCACCGTAGGGTCGGTCCGACTTGCCGAAGCCACGCCAGTCGATGCCGATGCAGCGGTAACCCATGCCCGGCAGCACGTTGAACTGATATTCGAACTGGTCATGATTGAGCGGCCAGCCATGAAGAAACACGATTGTTTTGCTTCCTGCCGGGTTGATGTCCTCCACATAGAGTTGTACCCCCGGCTCAACTGTTACATAGTATCCCACTGTCAATGCCTCCGTAAATCAAAATCCTTTCCCGATAGGATACGCGCCCAGCGCCCAAACGTGAATGGCCCTGTCGCGGCATAGCCGCATGCCGGAAAGACAGCTGGAATGTGCGATGGTGCTTTTCGTTCAACTCATGGCATCTCATGATGTCAGCGGGCAGGATAAAATCAATCGTTCCTTGAATACATTTTGGATGGACCATATTTGAATAGAAAATCTCACTTTAAATTTGGGGGGAATATAATTTGGAATACGTAGATATATTTGCCGAGATCGTATCCGTTATGCATCAGGATTATGCAGGATTTGAGGAGAAAAAAGGTTGGGATCATCCTGATTATTTTACCCGAAAGATAGAGCGCCTTCAAACCAATGGATTAATGACACCGCAACTGTTTACTGAAATCGTGAATGAATATCTTATTAGTTTCAAAGATCGTCATTTGTATTTTCATTTACATAATTCTGAAAAGGTAGAAGCGAAAACTTGTGGTTTTACTGTAAGGAATTACGAAGACACTTTATACGTAACAGAGGTTTCTGAAGAGAATAGATTTGGAAAAGGGGCAAAAATTGTTTCCATTGACGGACAATCCATTTCTTCGATAAGAACAATGCACCGTGAAATGCTAAGAGAAGCTCATCCTGAGAGAGAAGAATGGGATGATATTATGAACAAAGCTAAGTATTTTGAGCTTATTGATGAGAACGGAGATTCAGTTAAACTGGAAATAAGACTATACGGACGAGCTCCTAGACAGTCAACTTATGCTATTGATTTTATCAATGCAAACACTTTATTGTTAACCTTTTCTGATTTTGAAGATACCAATAGCATCATGAATCTAATTGAAAAACATAAGGGTGACCTGCTTGAAAGTAAACATGTAATTGTTGATGTCCGGCGTAATCGTGGAGGGAATGCTCATGCCTTTTCTTCTTTATTGAGATATATGTTTAAAAAAGGAGAAAAACCAATTTCTGAACCTAAAGTGCGAGAATTTAATTGTTCTGACCGTAATGTGGAGCTATTTTTAGAACAGGCCGAGAACATTCGAAGTTCAACAGATCATGAAGAAACACTTAAAATGATAGAGTTTGCTGAACATCAATTTAAAACATATCGAAATCAAGGATTTGTTGCTTTTGACTTTTCGGAGTTTATTGCAGAATTAGAAAACAATTTCGAGGGGGAAAACAACCCGGAAAAAGTAATTATCTTATCTGATTGTTATTGTGCAAGTGCCGGAGAGGAACTTGTGGAGATGAGCAAAGAATCATCCAAAGTAACAATAGTAGGACGTGCCACCATGGGGATAAATGATTATAGCGACATCGTTTGCCTCAACTGGAACAAACAGTTTTCTCTATTTTATCCAATATCAAGACTGGAACAGAAAACAGAAATAGACCCGATACACGGAAAAGGTATTCAGCCCCATATTTATATAAAATGGACGCCTAAGCATATTGAAGAAGATATCGATTTAAATCAGGCGTTGAAATTAATTGAAAGCAAAGGGGATTTTTGAGAAAGCAACCAAGCTCCCACTATAGGGAATCGGTACGACATGCCAATGAATTGGGGCTGCCTTGAAGGAGACGGCCTTTTTTTATGGGCAAAAAAAGAAGCCGCTGAGGGCTCCTTATTGTTTATGAAACGTATTCTTGATGAATTCCTGTTCCTCTTTCTCCGTAAGAACGCCTTTCGCTTTCCCGATCGACCCATTTTCGATCATCCAAAAAAAGTTGTGATCCTCATCGACTGTAGAAAAGTCGCCGGCCTCCCATTTCTTCGCGATATCGAGCATCCTTGCGTAATTGATCCAACTCGTCCCCTTGACTTGAATGATCTGTTCCAGCAGCTGCACCCGTTCCGGCGTCATTTCGATTGAGACCCACTTTTCCTTGGCCTTTACCTTTTGGTGGGTCATATGGTGCATGATATTGACGACGTCACTCTCTGCAACAACGATCTCGGGCTTTAAAGCGTCTTTCAGCACTAGATCAACTTGGTCATTGTCATCCGTGCGAAGGTTCCCAAGGTCGGTTCGGGTTTGCCCAGGTTTCGGAGCCGGTGCAGGAGTTAGATTCTCGGCTTGTTTACGATCCTCCGGGTCAGTCACTAAAGCATCTATGAAGTGTTTGACAAAAAGGCCAGTTCCAACAACGACGGCAATGGCTGCCACGACAACAACTGTGATAACCCATCTCTTCTTAGTGGACATTTAGAGATTCTCCCGTTAAGTTTGTGTACTTCGTACATAAATACACTATAGATATCGGACTATATCCCGTCAATAGTCTGGGAACTTAGAAAAGAAGCTGATGATGTAGCGCTTAAAGCCAATGGAGGAGCGCTGTAAGAAGGCAGATTTGTTTGGTCAAGCAGGTCAGAATTGTGGGTGTCGTATCGGTCTCTCTAAACAGTATCATATTTTGACATGATTCATCGTTATGATTAACCCATCAAGAAAAACAAATGATTTGATCAAATCAAAAAAGGAGCTGGGATGATGGCAGCATTTACTCTTGAGGAGAAAGACAGCTTAATCGTTGTAGGGATTGGAACGGAACTGAAGAGCGAGTACACGGACTATGCGGGCATGAACAAGGAAAAGGAAAACTTCTGGCGGACCGTGGAGCAGGATGGAAGGCTTGATGCATTAAAGGCTGTCGCTGCGAACGACTACATCTTCGCCGTAAACGAACTGGTAAACGGCAAGAGGATGTATTATGTCGGCGTCATGACAGAAGCATCGTTATCGGAAGAACACAGAGAGATCCAATTCCCTAAAGGACCATACCTCGTCATTAAAGGCGAAGGGAAGACGGCAGATGATTTAAGTCGTACGCTTACCGGCATTGCCTTTGGTCAAATCTTACCCGAAGCCGAAAACTTCGCCTATGTCGGCGGGCCCAATGCAACGGTCGAGATGGGGCACCGTGATAACCTTGTATATGGGGAAATGTGGATCCCGGTTGTGAAGAAGTAAATAAAACAAAACAAAACCTTAGGAGGAATGGAAATGAATACGATTACCAGTCATGAAAAAATAACGAAGGTTGAATCCCGTCGGATCGGAAAGACGGCCGCTTATTGGACCGTCACCATCATTCTCGCATTCTCTATTGCATTAAGCGGGATCGGGCAATTGATGCGATTGGGTGGCAATGTTGATTTAGTGACTAATATTGGTTACCCGTTATATATTACTTACATTCTCGGGACTTGGAAATTGCTTGGAATCCTTGCGATCGTCATGCCAGGTTTCCCCCGTCTTAAGGAATGGGCTTATAGCGGTATCTTTTTTCTAATGACGGGCGCCACCTTATCTCATGTGTTCGCTCATGATTACGGGGTTGGTGGATTCAATGTAATTCTTCCGCTTTTCTATGCCGCGCTTGGTATGGTCTCCTGGGCGCTGCGTCCGAAAAGCCGCAGACTCTAATAAGGCGTGACATTAAGCTAACCCATTCGTGACTCTGATAGACTTCAATTAACAACTGGATACCAAACGTTTTCTCTCTAAACAGTATCATGTTTTGACATGGTTTACGGTTATGATAAGCCTATCAAGTGATTAAAACAAATGAATTGATCCATTCAAAAAAAGGAGCTGGAATAATGGCAACGTATACCTTTGAGGAAAAAGACAGCTTTAGCGTTCTTGGTATTGGAACGGAGCTGAAGATCGATTACACGGATTATGCCGGCATGAACAAGGAGAAGGAGAACTTTTGGCGGTCCGTGGAACAGGATGGAAGACTTGAAACATTAAAGGCTATTGCTGCGAACGACTATATTTTTGCGGTAAACGAAGCGGTAAATCACAAGATGATGTATTATGCTGGCGTCATAACAGATTCGTCGATCCCGGAAAAACACAGAGTGATCCAATTCCCAAAGGGACAATACCTCGTCGTTAAAGGCGAAGGGAAGTCGGCTGATGAGTTGAGTAATACGCTTACTGGGATTGCCTTTGGTCAAGTCCTGCCAGCAGCCGAACATTACGCTTATGTTGGCGGACCCAATGCAACGGTTGAGATGGGGCAGCGAGACGGCTTTGTATATGGGGAAATGTGGATTCCGGTTGTCGGGAAGTAAACGAGATTGGCAAGAAGCATGAGGAGCTCTCTTATACGACTAAAAAACCCCGTTTCTATGTAAAGAAGCGGGGTATTTTATTTTCACTTTTATAAATAATCGCATAAAGGTCGAGTAATC
>NZ_PCZT01000009.1:328425-338992 GCF_002968895.1 Paenibacillus sp. AR247
TTTCCTCGGGACGCACGAGATTATTAGAAGTTTCCTGCCGAAACTCGCTGAAAATGGAAAAATCGTGAACATCACGATACCGATTCAGCCGACTAATTTCTGGCATCCGCTCGCTTATCAGACCAGTAAGGCCGCACAAAATGTGATGGCGATGAATTACGCACTTGAGTTCAAAAATACGGGCAGCAGCAAACAGATTTTTGGCGTCATGCCTGGCGGTGTGGCAACGGATCTCAACGGACTGACCGCTGGCGCGTTTGATGGCTACATCAAATCAGCTGAAGAAGCAGGTGAGCTCATCGCGAAACTCGCGCTTGACACGGAAAACCACAACGGTCAGATGATTCAACATGACGGGAAAATCGTTACAGATTACGAAGTGCAAATACACTGATAACTGAACAAATCCAGGCAGAATATGGTATATCAATAAATTTATATTTCTTTTAAAACCGTCGAATGGGGCAATAGGGCTTAAGTACGGCGTTCCAAAAGACTCTAGCGAGACCAAATGGATCAACATGAAAATCATGCCGAAAGCAAAGCCTACAAAGCCGAGCACGCCTGAAATGAACATCAGTAGGTACCGGATGATCCGAAAGGGAAGTGCGGCGCTATATCATGGGATCATGTAAGTTGCGATACCCGTTAAAGAAATCACAATGATGATCGGCGTAGAAATGATGCCGGCTTCAACGGCAGCCTGGCCGATGATCAGTGCACCTATAATGCTCATGACTGGGCCGAGTTGATTGGGAATATGAACCCCGGCTTCTTGCAGTCCGTCGAATATGATCATCATAAGGAGCATTTCGATTACGGTCGGAAATGGTGATTGTTCTCTGGCGGTTGCAATACTGATCGTGAGTGTTCTGGGGATCATCTCCGGATGGAAGGTTGATAGCGCTACGTATAAAGCAGGGAGGGAAAATGAAATAAAAGTCATCAAGAATCGGATGAACCGAATTAAAATGACGAATATAAACCTCTCAAAATAATCGTCCGCCGATTGAAGACCTGACCAGAAAGTCACCGGAAGAATGAGGGCAAACGGAGTTCCGTTCGTGAGGAGAGCGATCTTTCCCTCTAATAAACTTGCAGTGACGATATCCGGACGCTCGGTATTTTGGATTTGCGGGAAAATAGAAAAAGAACTCTCTTCGAGCCATTCTTCGATATAGGCGGAATCAATGATGCCGTCAATCTCGATTTTGCCAAGCTTATCTCTTACTTCCGTTAATACGTTCTCACCTGCAATTCCTTGCATGTAAGCAAGAACCACTTCGGTTTGCGTATATTTGCCTACTGTACACGTTTCCATCTTCAAATACGGATGAATGATTCTTCGCCTAATCAGTGACATATTCGTGTGGATATCTTCAACAAATCCTTCCTTGGATCCGCGCAAGGTCGATTCCTTTTTGGGCTCCTCAATGCTTCTCGTCTTATAGCCCTGGGCCTGAACGGATAGCGCAGATGCTTCTCCTTCCACCAATATGCCCAGACTTCCCTGCAGAATGTGATGGACCAGGTCTTCCAGCGATTTGTCCTTTTTTACGTCGGTTAATGGAAGCCATTCGCGGCCGAACATCTCGCCCAGAGACTGTATGCGATCTATGCCTTGCGGCAGTCCGTTGAATAGAAGCGGCTTTAGTATGTTATCCTCTACGCTTTGCAGGCGGGTCATTCCATCAAAATAGACAAGTAAAAGTAAAGTTTGGTCCCTTAACCTAAAAGAACGGAATACGATATCCGAGCAATGATCGAATTCTTTCCTGAGACTGGCTTCATTAACTTCAATGCTTGTACTTATGGTATTCATGGAAATTCTCCCCCCCTCCCGGGGTATTATAAACTCGGTAACGGAATCCTATTCCATAAGGTCTAAATTGCTCCTGTGAGCCCGATTAAGGGCCCACGGGGGCTTTTTTGAGCTCAGCTATAAACCAGGTTTTTCTCGAATAAATTTCTCACCTGATCGGCCATGAATTGAGTGGATTGCGGCATTTTGTTTTCGGATCCACCACTCAACAATGCCAATAAAGGCAGAAGCCATGAACTGGGCTTGCATTTCATTGGCGATAGGATTCGAACTGTTCATCTTGGCCATCATATTGTCCGAAAGGAAGTTAAGCAGCCGGTCCCTGAACAGAAAAACTCTTTCGTTGGCAAACATCGCAGAGAAAAACGGATAATGGTCGCTGAAGTAGTCAAATACAGGCTTGTACTCAGTACCTATACCCGGACTGCTTATTTCCCTTTTCTTGCACAACGTGATTATTTCATTGATGTGATCTTCAATACATTTGTCGAGTAGATCGTACTTGTCGCTATAATGCAGATAAACGGTGCCGCGGTTTACGTTTGCCCGATCCGCTATTTCGTTAATCGTGATCTGTTCAAAATTTTTTTCCGAAAAAAGCTCGAGGAACGAATTCTTGATGGATTGCTTTGTGCGGAGAATGCGGCGGTCAGTTTTTATAGCCTTTTCCATTATTCGGGATACCTCTTCTTCAGATAATCAACAAAACTTAAGAGATTGTTGGATATGAAACAAATTCTATTCGATCAACCATTGAGGATGAAAGGCTTCTGTCTATAATTTAAATCAACGGCCGTTAAATATTCAACGTATATTAAAATAGATCATAAGGAGCCAACAACAATGGAAAATATAAAAAACAAAGTCGTTATCATTACCGGAGCATCCAGCGGAATAGGGGAAGCGGCAGCAAAGCTGTTAGCGAAGCATGGAGCAAAAATCGTATTGGCAGCCAGGAGAGAGGATCGCCTTCAAACAATTGTTAATGACATTAAACAAGCTGGCGGGGAAGCTGTTTCGGTAAAAGCGGACGTTGTTTCCGCTGAAAACATGAAGGATCTAGCCAAATTCGCTTTGGAAACGTATGGCCGAATTGATGTATTGGTAAACAATGCAGGGGTTATGCCAAGCTCGAGACTAAATGAATTAAGAGTGGATGAGTGGAATCAAATGATCGATGTGAACATCAAGGGCGTTTTACATGGAATTGCTGCAGTTCTACCCGTCATGAGGAAGCAGCAGTCGGGTCATATCATTAACTTGTCCTCTACCTCCGGTTATCAGGTATCTGCTACATCCGCCGTATATGCGGCTACAAAGTTTGCGGTCAGAGCGATTTCGGAAGGTTTGCGTCTGGAAGAATCTCCAGCCTCCCATATTAGATCAACGGTGATTGCGCCGGGTCTGACGAAGACTGAACTTTTTGACAGTATAACCAGTCCGGAGGTACAGGTTCTGGCAAGTCAGATAAGCGGTATGGGAATTTCCCCATACAGCATAGCAAGAGCTATCGCGTTTGCAATCAATGAACCGGACGATACCTTAATCAGCGAAATTATGGTTCGCCCAACCGCGTTATAAAGCGAAAAAAATGATTCGAACTAAAAACATTCCGGATGTGTCACAAATTTAATTTGTCCATTGTCTTAGAAGTGTAAAACAAAAGAGGAGGAATTCAAAATGACACAGCGTTTAAATTATATGCAGCAATCTCCGGAGCTTTTCAAAAAAATGATGGAATTCAGCAATGCGGAGAAAGGAAGCTCAGTGGAGGAAAAGATCCTGGATCTTGTTCACATCAGAGCTTCCCAAATGAACGGATGCGGATTCTGTCTGGACATGCACGTCAAGCAGGCGAAAATCAACGGGGAGAGCGAGCTTCGTCTGTATCATGTTTCGATCTGGAGAGAATCTACTCTCTTCGAACCTCGCGAAAGAGCTGCGCTGGCTTGGACGGAGGTTCTGACACATCTGCCCGAGCATGGAGTATCGGACGAGATTTATAATCGTGTACGCGAGTATTTAACGGAGAAAGAAATCTCCGATCTGACTTTCTCGGTTATGGCGATCAATGCCTGGAACCGGATCAACGTGGCCTTTAAACAAGTGCCTGGGTCGGCAGACGCCGCATATGGATTAAGTAAAGCAGGTTTGAGCTAATCGGAAAGTTAATGGGGTTAAGAAAAATGAGCCGATGTTTCGGCTCTTTTCTTTTTTTGCGAACATGCCACATAACCGGCAGCCATTGCCACAAAAGAATTTCTTCTACTGTGGCAAGGGAGCAAATTTAAATGGGTGTGGAAGGTCAGCTATCCATCTTATGGATAGCCTCCTATCCGATTGAAAGGCGTATGTATCGGACCTAGCAACAAGCGTATTCTTCGGACCTTAGAACTTCCAAGAAACTGTTGCCTTAAACTTAT
Organism: Paenibacillus sp. AR247; assembly: GCF_002968895.1. NCBI lineage: Bacteria > Bacillati > Bacillota > Bacilli > Caryophanales > Paenibacillaceae > Paenibacillus > Paenibacillus sp. AR247. Next base: position 332,671 of record NZ_PCZT01000009.1, read on the forward strand.
GTTTAAGGTGTACTATGAATATAAACTTCTCTCTGGTTGTGGGAGTCATATAAATCGGAGTATTTTTTCTTTCAGGAAATGGAGGTGTCGAGGTGAGTTTATCCATTAAAGAGGCTTCGGAACGGCTGGGGATTCCTCCCCATACCATCCGATTTTATGAAAGGAAAGGGTTGCTGCCATTTCTTCAACGCGACCCTTACGGAAATCGAATTTTTGAAGAGAGGGACATGGAATGGATCAACCTGATGATATGGTTTCGGGCCACAGGGATGACCGTCGCCGAATTAGAAGAATTCGTGGAGCTAGCCGTCCAGGGAGATTCGACCATTCCGCAAAGGCAGGATTTGCTGGAAAAACACAAGCGGAAGCTTCAAGAAAGGCAGCGGGAGCTCGATAGAGCGTTTGAAGCGGTCAATATGAAACTGGCCAAATATGCGGAAATTCAAAACGGAGAAAGGAAGTGAAGGGTGCGATGACACCTATTGGATTTATCGGTTTGGGGAATATGGGGCAAGCTATGGCTCTTAAATTTGATCAAAAGCCGGTTCAAACTTTCGAGTATACAATCGAACAGCAGACAAAGCTGCACCTCTGGTCGCGCTCGGGGCCGAATCCGTCTCCAGACCAAGCGAAGCAGCTGCAAAGGGAAGTATCGTCATTACTATGGTGACCGACGATGCTGCGCTCGAAAATATTGTGCGGAGCGAAGGATTTATGGAACGGCTTGGACAAGGAGGCCTCCATCTCTCGATGAGTACCGTTTCACCCGCCACCTCCCGGATGCTCGCCGATTTCCATGACGCAAACGGGAGTCATTATGTTGAAGCGCCGGTTTTTGGTCCGCCTGAAGCGGCTGCCGCGCGAAAACTATGGATCTGCGTCACGGGATCGAAGGAGGCAAAGAAACGAGCTTGGCCGCTTCTGGATGCGATGGGGCAAGGGATTTTCGATTTCGGTGAAAAGATCGGCTCAGCCTTAATCGTCAAGATTTGCGGCAACTTCATAAGCTTTACGGCCATGGAGGCCATGATGGAGGCATGCAGAATGGCGCAGAAAAACGGAATCGATCCGTCGGAAATGATGGAAATGCTTTCCCGCACCATGTTTACCGCTCCGGTGTATCAAAATTTTGGCAAATATATTGCGCTTCATACCGAACAAATTACGTTGCCAGGTCTCCCGAACAGCTGGATTGCCGGCAAAGACATGAGGTTATTCAAGGAGAGGGCGGTGCTGGCGGGAACGGAGGCGCCACTCGCTAATTTATTATACGATCTATTTAGCGAAGTTCCTTCTCCTTAACAGTCGGAAAAATACTGCAAGGGAAGAATGAATTTTTCCGAATGGTGTCTAAGTTCCCGAGGGGGGATACATATGTACATATGTCGAGGGACAAGAACATGGTCCCATTGAAAGTCGCTATTAGAGCGGCTTTTTTATGTTATCGGTACAAGTTCTCGTCCAGAGCCAAGGACAAGAACTTGTACCGATTGCCGTAAAGGACAAGAACATAGTCCGATTACCTCGCTGGCAGGTTAAGATTAGGAACTGGTACAAATCCGGACTCCTTCGCGATCCAGTCTTCACCTGGTTTATAGTTTAGTCCAGCATAGAGCAGTTTGCTGTTGCCAATTGCTCCTATCGGATGAGGGGGAAAGTGGAGGATCCACACCTATGGAGACGTTTGGAAGAGGCTGCCTGTGGCTCATTCTTGGAACATTAGGATTGTTGCTGGTCGCTTTTATTACTCGGAGTACGATTAATATTCCGTGGTTCATATTTATCCCAATTGCGATTCTCGTCTTCTGGGTGGCTTCAAAGAAAAGCAACTAATGAGATAAGATTGTTTCGCTTTACTAGCATAGTACCACAATTTCACGACGAATTTCACATGAAGAGAACAGTTTAACAGAGACAAGCTGTTCTTGTCCCTCGACACTTTCATAGTGAGGCCTGCACGTTTAAATATGCTGTCTAAACTAAATACCACTGACTAAATCTATAGATAAATTACACTGATCTTAGCTTAATTGAAGAAAGGCAACCAATCGTTTCTGACCTGCTTCCTAAAAAAGCCGATATAATAGCGACTCTTTATGTGCAGGCTTCCTTATTCTTTACAAAACGTATCCTTGATGAATTCCTTTTCCTCTTTCTGCGTAAGAATGCCTTTTGCCTTCCCGATCGATCCATTTTCAATCATCCACAAAAAGTTGTGATCATCATCGACCGTAGAGAAGTCGCCATCCATTTCTTCGCGATATCGAGCATCCTTGCGTAATTGATCCAACTCGTCCCCTTAACTTAAATGATCTGTTCCAGCAGCTTCACCCGTTCCGGCGTCATTTCAATCGAGCCCCATTAATATCACGTCTATAGTCTAGGCCCTCATCAGAATTAGGCAAATAAATAGCGGCCGAAGTCTTTGGAAATATATCGGTAACGTCCGACAGTGAACGATTTTCCAAGTGTAACTAAAATATCTATAGGGTAATTTTAGGGGATTAGGTTGCCGCCTATTTCACCCGGGCCAATGGTGAATATAATGTGATATCTATACCATCTAAAGGAGTGCGATATGGCTGTTTATCGGATATTGTTTTTGGAGACCCACCCAATGTGGATTTATGGATTACCCAAAGGATTTGAAAAATTAGGACATCAAGTAAAAACATGCAAACCGAGCAAGAAAGCGGAACAACTGATCAAGCAATTCAAACCGACTCTTATTATGGCCATAGGGTGGACACCTGCAAACAGCACCCCGAGCAAACAACGCCTAATTGCCAAATTGGTCAAAATGTCGGGCGCTCCATTTGTTTATTGGTCAACCGAAGATCCTGGTTATACCGAGGATTTTTCTTTACCACTAATTCGGAGAACGAAGCCTGACTTTGTGTTTACAATTCACAGGCCCACAGTTCAAAAGTTCCGAAATAAATCTTTTCATGCGGCACATCTAGATTTCGGAAGTGATCCCGCAACCCACCGACGGTTGAAGAGCGTCAAAAAATATAAAGGAGAGGCTGCGTTAATAGCCAACGCTTATCCACAATTATATGTTCAGAAGCCTGATCACTACCGATTCAACTCATTAAGAAAGCTGGTCAACCCTCTCTTAAAAGCAGGGGTAAAGGTAGACCTCTATGGACGATATTGGGGAAATATGAAAAAAATATTTGACGCAAAAGTTCCGAAATCATCGATTCACGGTTACTTACCTTACAAGGAGGCTATTAAGGTCTACAACTCCGTAAATTTTGTCATTGGTCCGCAGAATGCGGAAGACCGGCTTACTCAAAGAACCTATGAAATTTTAGCTTCCGGCGGATTGTTGATTACTGATGATACCCCTGAGGTACGTAAATGGTTTAGACCAGGACGAGATTTGCTGGTTTCGTCTTCGGAAAAGGACACGAAAAAACTGATTCTTAAATATTCAAAGAACGCAAAGTTGAGAGAGAAAATTCGTGCAAACGCCGTTAAGGCGGCTGCCAGACATACGTATCAAAAACGGGCGGCCTATGTGATTAAGACTTTGCGGAAACACGGCATCATTTAATCTGCATGGAGAGTAGTTCTGAAACGGTGACAAATTGAAAGCCTTGTCTCTTAAGCCTTCGTATGACGCTGGGCAAAGCTTTGGCGGTTTGGCGAGCGGAATCGCTGGCATGAAACAATAGAATGTCTCCAGATTTGACGTTGGTACTGGCTCTCCGAATAATGTTTCTGATCCCGGGATTCGTCCAATCGAGTGAATCCACTTTCCAATGAATGGTTCGGTAGCCCAACTTACCTAGTAGTCGGATGACACGTTGGTCCATATCTCCATTAGGGGTTCTAATAAGACGACATTTTACACCTGTTACTCTGAGAATTTCCTTTTCTGCCTTCTTTACTTCCCGGGTAATCCATGCATTGTTGTGTTCCGTATAATTTTCATGTAGATGGCCATGGGACCCTATTTCATATCCTCTTGCTTTCACTTTTCGAGCCAATTCTGGACGTTGAACGACCCAAGGACTGGACAGGAAAAAAGTCGCTTTATTCACATGATGGTCGGACAATGTATCCAATACGGGTGTTAGAACTTTATTCCCCCAGCCCACATCAAATGTTAAGGCAATACATTTTTTCCGCGTCTTTATATTGTAAACCGCTTCGTAGGACATATATATCTTACTCCTCCCTTTTCAACATATATATGTTGATTCCGAAAATTTGATCATGTAGGTGTCTATACAGGATGGTGATGGCGTGAAAATTTTGTTTCTGGAACGAGGAAAGTTGTGGTCGTATGGATTGCCGGATGGATTACGGGATTTGGGACATCAGGTAAAGGCATCGGGCCCGGTAGTGCAAGGGAGGCTAATCCAACTGCTGACCTCTTTCAAACCTGATTTACTTGTTTCGGTAGGATGGGGACCTGATCATACTATAGTCAAACAACGATTGGTAAGAAAACTAGCAACCCGATTTAAGATTCCGCTCGTCTATTGGTCCACTGAGGACCCCAACTTCACGGATGTCTTTACGCTTCCTCTTCTCAGAAGGATGAAACCTGATCATACGTTTACAATCTCAGAGAAAACGGCAAAAAGATTCAGGAAAATGGGGTATGCGGCCGACTATTTGGATTATGCTTACCATCCGAAGGTTCATTTTCGAACCAAAATTAGGCCGAAATATCGAACAGACATTGCAGTGGTTGCGAACGCTTATCCGGATGTGCTCCGTAAATACCCCAAACTGTACCGCCGCCAATCGCTTCGCATCCTGGTCCGCCCCCTTTTGAAGCAAGGATATCAAATAGACTTTTACGGACGGAATTGGTCCCGGATGAAACCTTTTCTTGGTCGAACTATTCCCAAAAGTTCAATCAAGGGATATATCCCTTACAAAAAGGCCAACGAGGTATTTAGTTCCGCGAAAATTGTACTTGGCCTGCAAAATTATACGGACATGTTGACGCAGAGAACATTTGAAACTCCCGGACTCATCGGCGTTCCCGCTGCCGGGAACTGCCGGATGACCGAGGCACCCTTGCCAATGGACTCAAAATCGACACCGGCGTTCAGCAGCTTTTGTTTGGCGTCCTTCACCGCCAGCTTCGTCAGCGTCGGAGCCGCAGGACGTTCCACCGTCGTTTTGCCATCGGACGTTTTTTTGGTGTTTGACTTCGGCACACCCATATACGGCAGTGCTTGAGACACGATTTTTTTAAAGATAGGTGCAGCCACTTTGCCCCCACCGACATCCGGATCATTCGGCTGGTCTACAATGACAATAAGGGCGATTTTCGGATCGTTCACCGGCGCAAAACCGATAAAGGAAACGACGGATTTCGAATAATCCGGTTTTTTGTCCGGGCCGTATTTAACTGCGGTACCTGTTTTACCAGCAACGCGGTAACCTTCGATATATGCGCTTTTTCCTGTACCGATCAACCGGTCTGCCACAACTTGCTCCAGATAGCTGCTCGTTTCCTTGGCGGCTTCCGGGGTAATGACCTGCCGGACGACGTCGGTATTGGTAGATTTGATGACTTTACCATTATCCGGATCTGTGATTTCTTTTAAAATATGAGGTTTTAAAAGCTTTCCACCGTTTGCCACCGCACTGATCGCCGCCAGCTGCTGAATCGGCGTCACGGACACGCCGTGGCCGTAAGAAGCAGTTGCCACTTCGACCGGACCCGGAAGGTTGATCGTCTTGGATATTTCGCCGGGAAGCTCAATGTCTGTCTTCTGGCCGAAACCGAAGTCGTTGATATATTTCAGCAGCCGGTCTTTCCCAAGCATTTCCGAGCCCAGCTTGACAAACGCAACGTTACTGGAGCGCTTCACGCCTTCCAGGTACGTGATCTGCCCCCATCCCGAGCGGACAATGTCATGAAGGGGCGTATGAGTCCCTTTGACGTAGATTTGTCCGGACTTGTAGAGGGCGTTCGGGTTAAACAGTTTCTCCTGTACCGCACCGGCGAGTGTTACGATCTTGAACGTGGAGCCCGGCTCGTACGTAGCCTTCACGGCATAGTTGAAAAAGTCCTTCTGATCCGTCGCGGGATCCCAATACGTATTCGGGTTGAACGTCGGCAGGTTCGCCATCCCGAGAATTTCCATTGTCTTCGGATTGGCCGCAATGACCGTCATGCTGATCGGCTTGTACTGCTCATACGTTTCTTTCATCGCGTCTTCGATATAATACTGGATCGTATCGTCGATCGTCAGCCTTACATTTTTTACCATTAACAGCCGGCTTGTACACCATATTTGCTTGGGGAAGCTGGTCTCCTTGCCGGTCGCTTTCGTATTTCATTTCT
>NZ_PCZT01000009.1:339092-353950 GCF_002968895.1 Paenibacillus sp. AR247
TATAATACTGGATCGTATCGTCGATCGTCAGCCTTTACATTTTTTACCATTAACAGCCGGCTTGTACACCATATTTGCTTGGGGAAGCTGGTCTCCTTGCCGGTCGCTTTCGTATTTCATTTCTCCGGGGGTACCTTTGAGGTAATCATCTTTGTATGCCTCAAGACCGGCGACAGCTTCACCGTCCCGGTCGGTATAACCCAAAATATGAGCCGCAAGTGTCCCTTTTGGATAATACCGCTTCTGTTCCTTCAGCAAGCCTAGCCCAGTCTCCATCACTTTTTTTCCTTTTTAAGCTGGGTCTTTAGTTCTTTGTTGAAATCATCGATCCGGGCCTTTTTCGCTTCGTCAATTTTCCACCCTTCATTCCGGACTTCACGGTTTACATGGTATTTCCCTTTTCGGTCTTTGGCTGTTACAAGTGCTTTAAGCTCTAGTTCATCCTTGCCCAAAATGTTGTGCATTCCTTCGATAATTTCGTTCTCCAATCCGTTCTCGTGGATGACGGCCGGATTGACGATAACGGTATAGGCCGGAATGTCGGAAGCCAGCACATCGCCGTTCCTGTCCGTGATCATGCCGCGGGTTGCCGGAATCGGGACCTTTTTCGTCCACTGGAATACCGCCCGCTCGTGCCAGTCTTGTCCTTTGACAACCTGCAGCGTAAATACCCGAATCAACAGAACAACAAAGAGAAGGGTAATAAATCCTCCTAGGAGCAGCGCGCGAAGCTTTATTCTTTTAATCATACTCAGCCCTCACAAGTTCTGTATCCTCATTGTAAATGTTAAATTTCTCTCTGTGTTTCTTATGAATATCCTTTTGTGCCTTCCACATCTGGATAGCGTGTATGTGTAAGAACATCAAGGTGTTGGGAAACCTTACTAAATATATGGAGGTCATAGTATACGGAACATTTTAATTCAACAAATAGAAGAATAGTCTAGTGCTCGCTTATGCAATTGAAACATTCATACTCGCTATAGCGTTGTTAAATGTGAGGTGATGATTCATGATCAAATGGGTGTTAATATTAGCAGCTGGATTGGTTTTGCTATCGGGCTGCAGTGAGAAGTCGGGCAGATCTATCACCAATACGACCAATCCTTCCACTGCTCCTGCACAAGGGGAGACGATTTCACTGCCACCGAAGCCGAAAGCGTTCCCCGCTGTGTCTGACCCTTATGATGCTGACAAAGCAGCGGCGAATGGTGATATCGTGAACGTTCACGGGAAGATGTACAATCTCGACAAGTGGAAGCTGTTTCTGGGGAATCTCGACATGGGTGTGCCGAATCAGGTGCGAATTACGCAGTACACGGATGAAGGCGACCCAATCTTCTATGAACTGGTCTATGATGGGGCCGAGGCAATTGTGTATACGTATGACAATTCGAGGGACGGGTTTGGCAGTGATGCAGGTCGTCCAAGCACGGTGTGCCGTGGTATTGAACTCGAGAAGAATAAAGAGTACGGGTCTCATTACAAGCTAACCGGGTGCGATAATGAAACCAGCGATACGTTCTGGTTCGCGGATGTAGAGGAGGAAGCTGAGCAGGGCAGCCAATAAACACATAACTAAGCCGGGGGTTCAGAATTAACTGATCAGTAATAGGAGCGTTTTCCTTAGTCGGCAGGAGGTCGGCTGCCTTAACTTGCTGAATTATATGTTGGCGAAATGAAATGATTTTCCGCCAAAAGATATTGCCTTTTAGAGTAAAAAAATTTACTTTATAGAGCATTCTACCGGCAGTTGAATAAAGCGGTTGTGCCGATTCAACCAACGCTTGATAGGATGACGTTTTTGGAAATGTTATGCTGTTTTCGACAGTGCGCACTGTACATTTTGTTTAATCGGAGGTAGGTATACGATGCTCGACTTACGTAAAATTGGAGCTTATATTTCGAAGCTTCGCAAAGACCGGGATCTGACACAATTGGAACTAGCCGATCAACTGAATGTAAGCCATCAAGCGGTATCGAAATGGGAACGGGGCGACTCGTTACCGGATATCGGAACGCTTCCGCAGTTGGCTAGATTATTCGGCAAAACGGTAGACGACATTCTAAATGCAGGAGATCACACAGAAGTTCGGGAGCACCTGCACCTAGGAACGATCGTGGAGGAGATCGCAGAGAACAAGCCGGAACAAGTTGCAGAGAGAGTTAATGCCGGTGAGGTGGAACTCGAAGAGCTTGTAGAAGTAGCGCCGTTTGTAAAAGCAAGCGCTTTGCATAAGGTGACTGAACGATTAGACAGCAGCGTCCTTAAGGTAGACGTGATCTTGAGTCTGGCGCCGTTCCTCGGAACAGATACATTAGATGAACTGGTTCGTCAAGTAGAAGGAAGCGAAATTCTGTGGGACGCTATTACCGGACTTGCTCCATTCGTTAGCAGTGACACATTAAACCGACTGGTGGATAAATCGATTGACGGCTCCTTAGAAGTGCATCGTCTGGTTGAAATTGCTCCGTTTCTTGGAAGAGAACAAGTAGATCGGTTGGTACAGCATGTCGAAGAGGGTGGCTTGAGTTGGCATTTGGTCCAAGAGCTGGCACCTTTTATCAGCAAAGAGACATTAAATCGTTTGGTAGACCGGGTTGTAGACGGCACCATCGATGCGAACCGGATCATAAGCCTCGCCCCTTTTCTGGGTAGGGAGCAGGTGGATCGGTTGATACTAGAAGCTGAAGAAGGCAGCGTGAGCTGGAATGTCGTGAATGAACTTGCACCCTTCATCAGCAGAGAGACGTTAGGTCGTTTGGCAGATCGGGTTGTAGACGGCACCATCGATGCGAACCGGATCATTAGCCTCGCACCTTTTCTGGGCAGGGAAAATCTCGAAAAGTTGATTGCTGGAGTCGAAATTGAACATCTTAGCCCGGATCTGCTGGCGAGTCTTGCTCCTTTTATCGATCAAGGGACATTGAGCAGAATGGTAACAAACTTATTAAATAAAGTAAAATAGCCGCGGAGGTTCGGAGTTGGTGATCCAGAGGCCGTCGGCGTTCTCTAGAGGTACCCGCTTGATATCCGGTTTTTTATCGGTGTTCGGATCTTTGAACCAGCAGGGTGCTGGTCAATAGGTAACGACGTCAAGTTAACGGGGAGCAATACGACGGCATCCGGCCAAAATCATCGGCTGCCGTCGCAATAGGCAGGATCGTACAACTTTCGGTTGACGAAGATGTCACGCGCTTAATATCAACTGGTGCTACACCCACATAAACCATGGCAGATCCTGCGTCTGAAACAGATCCTAAAGCCGTTTAACTTTGGCTGCTGTCGGCGGATGTAACTACTTGAATTCGGTACTTTATTTCCTTGATCGAATCTGGGTTTATCGCGGGTTCCATTGCACTACGCAAACCATTTTGAATGGCACGATCCCATTCCACTTCATTCTCCTGTAAGTATTCATATACCTCATTCGGGAGTTCTACAACTAACTGGACCTGTTTGGGATCTCGGGCGGGATTGATTTTGGCCAACCACTCAAGCTCGTTTTCAGATGCATTGATATGCACTGGTTTTTTGCGGAATTTGGGCCGGGGTGAGACCGTTTTTGATCGGCCCTTATTTTTCTTGTTCATCAAAAGCCTTTTCCTCCTTACTCACATTGGATAAATCAGTCTATGCATCCGATGGGATTTTGGGCCGGGCGAGAGGGCTCTTATTGTAACTATGGCATGGACGGGGCATGAGGATTTTGCGGATGCAGTCCCACGTCCACCGAAAGATAATGACATAAAGGCCTCCCCTTCAAGACATATGAAGAGAAGGCCATCAAATTAAATTGAAATCGGATAGGTAACTCATTCAGAAGAACCTTATCACGAAGGCACAAATTATAGGTGTGTTTTTACGTAGGCTTGATTTTGTTAATAAACACTCTATAATTATGTTTAATAGATTAAACCAATGAACTTAAGAGGTGAATGGCATGAGCCAGCAAACGGAGGATATTCTACAACAATTTAAAGATTGTATCCCTCTATTGGAGGTGCTGACCGATGTAAACCGTCAAGCTATTATTATGCTGTTAGCACAGAACAAATCGGGACTTAATGTGAATACAATAGCAGGACATATCAATTTGTCCAGACCGGCTGTATCCCATCATTTAAAGGTATTGAAACAGTCTGGTTTTATTAAATCCGAAAAAAAAGGCGTAGAAAACTACTATGTGTTGACTGTCCGTAAACCACTTGAACAACTCAAGTCATTAATTACTGCCGTTGAAGACGAATGCGATGGTCTCAGTGATTAACCAAAAGACTTAAGTTCTAGGGATATTTTATTCGACATTTGGTTTAATTGTTTAAACTAATAATCATATTATTAGGAGTGATAAGAAATGAAAGCTATGATCATTAACAAGTACGGAAAAAATGTTCCATTAGTCATGACAGAACAACCTATGCCGAATATCGGAGAACATGATGTACTGGTGGAAATTCATGCAGCCAGCTTAAATCCTATTGACTATAAAATTAAGGAAGGAAAATGAAAATATTATTGAATTACAAGTTTCCTCTAATTTTGGGGAATGATTTCTCAGGAGTTGTAGTCAAGGTTGGCAGCCGGGTCAATACGTTTAAACCTGGAGATGAAGTTTATGGAAGACCACGCAAGACCGGATCGGAACATTAGCTGAGTTTATTGCTGTTCATGAGGAAGATATTTGGCTGAAACCGGAGAATCTGACTTTTGAAGAGGCAGCATCGATACCGCTGATTGGACTTACGACTTACCAAGCATTTGTTGATATTTTAAATCTTAAAAAAAGGCCAAAAAATCTTGATTCACGCAGGTTCGGGAGGCGTAGGAACCTTCGCCATCCAACTGGCCAAGCTGATGGGTGCATTTGTTGCCACAACTGCAAGTGAAAAAGGCTATGAGTTGGTCAAATCGTTGGGGGCTGATCTAATTATTAATTATAAAAAAGAGAATTTTGAAGAAACCCTTAACGGATATGACGCTGTTTTGGATACTTTGGGTGGAGAAGCTTTGGACAAATCATTCCGCATACTGAAACCAGGCGGACAAATTGTATCCATTTCCGGCATGCCGAACGCCAGATTTGGAAGAGAGGCGAAATTGGGTTGGGTGAAAACAACCATTTTGTCTATCGCGAGCCGTAAGATCAAAGCCCAAGAGAAAAAGAGCCAAACGACGTATCACTTCCTTTTTATGAAACCGAGCGGAGAACAATTAAACGTTATAAAGGGGTATATTGAAGGCGGACTTATTAAGCCGATTATTGATAAGGTGTATCTTTTGAAAGATGCCGAGCAAGCATTTCATTACCTGGAAAGCGGAAGGGCTAAGGGAAAAGTCGTTATTAGAATAAAGTAATATAAGACGACAAGAACTAATATCCATGCACAAGTTACAAAAATCCATTCCACGCCTAATCCATTAAACATAGACTATTGTTATGATTTGGCTAGTAGAGTGGAGGGTGTAGATGGATTACATACAACATTTAAGGTCAATGGTGGGGAACGAGAAGGTCATTATGGTTGTAGCTGGTGCATTTGTTTTTGACAAAGAAAACCGAGTCCTGATGCAGAAACGTTCAGATAATGGTCAATGGGGTTTTCCAGGCGGGTTTATGGATTTAGGAGAGAGCGTACAAGATACAGCAAGAAGAGAGATCTACGAAGAGACGGGGCTTATATTAGAAGAACTTAAGTTATTCGGGATCTATTCTGGGCCTCAGTATGACAAAACGTTTTCTAATGGCGACCAAGTCTCACTAGTCCTTATATCATTTGTTTGTGATCAGTATAGTGGTAAGTTAGTTGAAAGTAACGAGGAGTCGCTTCAAAATAAATTTTATTCTCTTAAGGAATTACCAGAGAATATATTCACTGAACATAAGATGCTTATTGATGATTTATTATCGAATAAACGGCTGCCGATTATTGGTTAAAGTAGGGTAAGCCGAGCAAAAAATCAGTGCCTAGACGCATCTTCACTTCATAGCAGGAGAAAATCAGACATAAGAAGATCTCATTCTGAACCACCGGCTTGTGGTACACGCTAGCTCTTGGGCTAAGCATCCATTTCGTTATTTTTAGAGCCAAAGATTCTTACTAATTTCATTAAAGGGCAGCCTGCCATGGGACTTTTTCGATTTTCGTGCGTTCTATCTTTAGACGATACAGTCAATAGAATTTCTATGGAGGAGTGGCCGATGCATGGCAAAGACACAATTGGAGGATATCGCCGTACGTTTGCGCAACGCCCGTATTAACCGTAAACTAACGCAAATGGAAGTATTTCGTTTGACGCAGATCAACAATAAAACCTTGAGCGCGTATGAAACCGCAAAGACCGAACCGGATCTGGTATCGCTGTCCAGGCTAGCCGACCTGTACAAGGTGTCCACCGATTGGATTATTACCGGATTTGAGTTCAAAGGAACAGGCAGGTCAGAAGATGCAGAGGCCGAAATTGGCCGGCTCAAGGACAAGCTTAAGGCACGGGAGCAGATCATCCGGGGAATCCGGGAACTTGTCTCAGAGTAAAAATGAAGAATTGGTTAGCCTTAATTGATATGAATTACAAATACAAGGTCGACGCTTATAACGTTGATAGGGCTTAGCAGAACTTTCTTTGGGTTGGAAAGATAAAGAGGGGTTTGAGAAATGGAGGCACGAGTTATCCTTATGGAAGCCATGTGATTTTTCTGTCTGGAAGGAACGAGTAGAATTATTAATTTGAGTATTTGTAAGACGACAAGAACAACATGCATGTTCAATAGCCGCGTAGTTACGGCTTTTTGTGTTTTAACGATAATGCAACAATATCCTTACATTATCGTTCTATCAGTAGGTAACCAAAAAATGATAGAAAAGGAGTTTAGTTAATGAAGATGCGGAGTATTCTCACAGCTGTTTTGTTTTCAATAGGCTTAATCGCACTTGACGTTCGCGTTACCGCAGCACCTTTTCCCGACTCTGTAAAAGTAGGGTATCCAGATGGAAGTGAAGCAACATTAAGCAATGGAGATTACACGATAGATAATGGAAATATCTTGGTGAATCCCACTTATGTAACAGGCGCACTCCCTTTTATTGTACCAGGTAAAGGGATCTGGTGGGACAATACGAAGAAAATTCTGATATTTGCATTTACCGATTCTGATGATTATATAAAGGAGCGAATTAAGATTAAGATCGGGGAAAAAGAATTTAAAGATAATGGCAAGATCTTTGAGCTTCGTCAAGAAGCGATTTTGAAAAATGGGCGTGTATATTTGCCAATCAGAGGAATTGCAGAGGCATACGGAAAGATAGTTCATTATACAAAGAGTAATGGAATAATCTACATTTTGATTCAATAATAAATAAAGGTTTTAAGTTTATTCAAAAAGGGCCAAGCCAAGATCTACACCATATTCACTATTTCCGCAGATAATAGGATCTTGGAAGGCCTGATTTTTTGGTTTATTTCAGAATAATTTTTTTTATGTTTGGGGCAGTGGAACCGTTTATTGTTTCCAAGAAGTATGCTGATTTTGGATTGGGAATTATAACCAAAAAACGTCGGATTTTTTTCAAGTCCAGTCTGCTCTGAAGCTATAGCGTCCGATTTCCTAGTAGGATATAAACTCCACAACCCGGTGCTTAGATCTTGAACAAATACAGTATCTCCTACGACCTGTGTAATCCAGCCACTGGCCTCCTGACCAGGAGTCGGCTTGAAGAGAAGTTGGTGTTCAGTTAGAGTTTTTCCTGTACTCATACTATATAAAGCATGAAACGTTTGCTTCTGCGTAGGGTCCGGATGTGCAACGTTGGCAGGTGTAATCTCATCGTAAGTGTAGGAATTCCAGATATTCAGTTGCCCTTGTTTATCGATACGAAGCTGCTTATCAATGTTTAATCCAGGTACCTTACTAGAGGCTTTACTATACATATTTACGATACGGATAAAGTAATCCTCAGCCATCGTTCGCTGTCCGGCGTACATTATTGCAATGTAGGGGTAAGCTGAAAAATCCCAATCGACGATGTTCACATGTTCATAAGTACTATCCTCTAGCTGAGCGTTGTATTTTACGATAGGATTACCGGAAGTTGTATAGAGTGTAAATTGATCTCCATTTTGAACCATAACACGCTCATTTACACCTTTAGCTGGTGCTACCCACTTGACCTTACCCTGATCTGGAACCGTTATTTTATAGTCAGATTTGCTGATTTCGACTCCATCCACATTGTAATCATGCTTTTCAATTCGGTTGTGGGGACCTGTTGTCAAAATAACCATTTTTGTTGGGTTACTCATTACGTGTGTATCCAGGATTTTTTGATTTGGGCTCAGCGCCTTCGTTAGTTTCCCCTGGCTGATATCCAGTAACTGGGCCTTAGCGTTACCCTCAATTACACTTTTACTTGCGTTAATTTGTAGAACTAATGTCCTGGATTCAGTGGACAAAATGTTTGATGCCGCAAAGGATAGGTTTGGTATGGCTATGGCACTTGTCCCTAACACGAGCGCAGCGGTGATTCTAATGATATTTAATTTCATAGATCTGCCTCCTCACTTTATATAACACTAAATAATTAAAATAGTTACATTCATGGAGGAGGCGAAATATACCCTGCAGGAATATTGTGGAGACAGTATATATAAGAAAACGGTGTCCCTGATTGCAGCATTGCTGACAATTGCCATGACCGCAAATGCTTGCAGTATAAGAACACCAACTGTGATATTAATTCCGGAAGGTTACGTGGGTTGGGTACAGATTATTTATAGTCAGCGAGATGGAGAGAAATTTGAAAACAGGGGTGGTAAAAATATCATCCATAAGCACAGAGGTGAGGTTAAATTTGCTGCGTACTTTACATCTTTTAATAATATTGGTTCTGATTGCGTCCGTTACCATTATTGCGGGCTGCCAAGGGGAAAGCAATAAGGATACTTTTCCTGAAGTCGGACAAAGTTTGTCCAAAAGTATAAAACAAATTGATAAACAACCTGGCATACTTTTAACGGGGTTCGCTGCCAACCTCAAAGTGAAACGATACAAAGTTGGAATTGAATATGATCCGGGTCAAATAAGCAATGACCAATTAAAACAAATTATTACTGATTATCTCAGCCATGCGGCTTCAAATTTGTCGCCTCCCAACAATTGGGAAGAGATGCTTAAACCATATCAATTGCGCATTGAAAAGTTAGGTGATGCTCAAAAAGCACCCGTGATAGCTGAAAAAGATATCGGCTCAACAGAAATAAAATGGTTTTTTGAATAAAATAGCACTGCTTTGCAGATTAAACTAACGGACGATAGCCCAGCGATGGAACTCGACCTATTGGGCATACGCATGTGGAATCTTATCGTTATGACCTCCATTATAAAGTATACTCTTGCTGGCAATGGACAACGCTTAAGGTTAAATAACTATTTTCTTACGCGGGAGGTCATCGCTAATTGAAATTTGAACTTGGACGTTGCTTGCTGAATGAACGATTGGTGGAATCCGGAAAGTCAGCAGAATGGCTGGCAAAAGACTTGCTTTTTAAACCGGAACGGGTTTATGACTTTATTGAAAACAAAAGAGTGATGCCACTCAAAATGGCCATATCGATCGCAGATTCCATCGGCTGTGATGTTCGTGACTTGTATGAATTAATTCCGAACGAATAAGAGTAAAGGTAGATATTTAACGAAATAAGTGAAAGGTATAGAGGCTGACTAAATTGTGCTTATCCATTTGGATGGAGGGTCTAGCCATGGGCATTAGGAATTATCTGATTGAAGGGGGCTCCGGCACCGGCAAAACTTCGGTCTGCAAAGAATTGCAGCGGCGCGGCTACCATGCCATTCAAGGTGACCAATAAACGTTAACGACAGTAACGTACAGACACTTACGGACAGCCCAAAACACCAGCGCACCTGGGTACGAATTTTCCCATTTACTGCGCTCGGGAAATCATAGTTCAAAATAAGGGAGCAGAATGCCATGAGCCGGCACTGTTCCTTTTTTATTGAAGTGCCTAGGAACCAATTGGATTACAAACACACATAATGTCTATAAAGTAATATTTGGAGGAATCGGATTGTATGGTAACAGGTCGTTTTCCTGAGCGGATTGTAGTTATTGGGGCAGGGATGGCGGGTTTGGTATGTACTTTGGAGCTTATGAAACAAGGATATAACGTGCGTTTATTAGAGGCCAATAGCCAACCGGGTGGTCGCATATACACGATGCGGGATCATTTTGCCGACGGATTGTTTTGTGAGCTTGGGGCTGCATTCATTGGCGAGCATCATTTTCTCACATTGAGTTATGCCCAGCAAGCCGGGGTTCAATTGATAAATTTACCTGTCCCCAATAGAAGTTTGTCATATATCGGCGGGAGATTAATCATAGATTCTCCTGCTGAACCTGCACTATGGCCTGCTCCACTTACAGCCGAGGAAAGAATTTTAGGATATGCGGGAATGTTGGAAAAGTATCTCACGCCGGGGCTTAATGCGACGGGTAATCCTTTTTTGCCTGGCTGGCCCACAACACAAGCGATACAGCTCGATTCAATGACAATGGAAGAATATCTTAGAGGTCAAGGAGCATCTTCGGGTGCGATTAAGCTGTTTGAAATCGGATATATGCAGATGTTAGGAGATGGTATTCGCAAAGTATCTGCATTACAGCGGCTGCTTGATTTAAAAATGGCCGGTTCCGAAAGAAGCTCAAAAACGATAGTAGGTGGAATGGATCAACTACCGAAAAAGCTTGCCCTTACTATTGGCTCAAATATCAGTTATGGATGTGCTGTGACGCATATTGAACATAGTAATAAAGAAGTAACAATCCGATTTAATCATTCCGGCGAAGTTTTCACGATCAGCTGTGATCGGGTCATTGTAGCCATTCCCTCTACAGTCTTGCGTACAATTCATTTTTCTCCTTCCCTTAGCAAGAAAAAAATGATGTCATTCAAAATCAACTTTCAACTTCCGTTACGCGTACCGTCATACAAAGCAGAACTAGATTCTGGAACAACCTAAGTTCCTTTACTACAGTAAATACGGATCTGAAAATTGGATGGTTGCTTGATGCTACATTCTCGCAAACGACATCAAGAGGGGGTTAATTTGTTCGTACTCCTCCGGTGAATCAGCGCGAGAATTATCTAAAGCTGGTAATTTTAACTCAGCTGTATCAGAAATCAAACAGGTGCTTCCTGAATTGTCTTATAATTATGAAGGTGGGACGGTTTTTTCTTGGGATCATCATCCTTACTCTCGAGGTGCGTATGCTTGGTATAAGCCGAAACAGATGATTCGAATGCTCCCAATACTGACTGCCGAAGAAGGTAGAATTTATTTGGATTGAAGGTGCGATCTCTTCTGCGTTACGAACTGTAAATCAAATTATTGCCGGAAACAGCATATAATACAGTAATGTATGTATTAATAACTTCATGCAGATTAGTAGTGTTCACTGTTACGCTAACGAACGTTAGCACAATAAAGACAGGCTGATCGTTGGTCATAATGATCAGATAACGCTGATGGTAGGTTCAACTATAGTTATTCTATTATTGACTGAATCGAGATTAACCGTTGCGCCAATCGGCAAAGCGGCTTTATAAAAGCCATGACCTGTGGCAAGGTTCGTTATCAGTGGCTTACCGAGAGGTACAACAAATTCGTTGATTATATCCTCATACGATTTACCATAAGCAACCTGGCAGCCCGAGCACTCCCCCATAATGATGCCGAGGCAGTCACGGAATTTTCCGGCAAGCTTCAAATGATTCAAGTACCTGTAGACGGTATTGGTAGGCTCATGAGTTTCTTCAAGAACAAGAATTTTACCCATTGTATCGACTTCGAAAGGCGTGCCCAACGTATCGATAAAGGAGGTCAAATTACCGCCTACAAGCTGCCCAGTAACGTTGCCCGGAACACGGCTGATCAGCGGCATCCCAGGCGGATTGAAGATGGTCCGGGTTGATGAATACACGGATGTCGCAGAGAAAAACTGATCGAAATTATAAGCGGGCGTATCGGGTTTGAAGTCAATGAGCAGCAGACTATGGAATGTTATTAAATCTACATATTGATGCATTACGTTTAATAGTACCGTTATATCGCTGTAACCTGTCACAATTTTTGGGTTATTGCGGATCACCGTATAATCAAGGTAAGGAAGAATTCCCGCCACTCCTGTACCGCCTCTGGTGGGTAGGATCATTTTAACCCGCTCGTCTTGAAACATCATCATCAAATCAGAAGCCCGCTGCTCGTCTGTGCCGGCAAGAAACCCGTTTTGTGCATATACATATTGACCCAATACAACATTGAATCCCATTGCTCTCAAAATTTCGATCCGTGCATTAATTACGTCTGCAGCGAGCGGACTCCCCAAAGTAACGACTCCAACGGTATCGCCCCTCTGCAACATTGGCGGACTTATCGGCATGTGCTGATCTTCCTTCCTGAAAATAGAAGAAGCCATTGTCATATCATATCTTTAGAGTATATTGGCAAAATCCCAAGCACAGTACTAAAAAGGAACTTGAATGAACGAAGAAACCCTCTTTCATCATTTCCGGCCATGCTCCTCGAGCACACGCCATAATTCAGAGGCAGCACCTGTTCTTTGTTGGAACGGCGCCTATGCTTTCCGTTATAATTAGAATAATATGGAAGTCGATCTGCGATGAAGGTGGTGGGGAATTCGATGAAAATCGCGGTAGGGTTTGTGCACGGCATTGGAAAGCAAAAAGAACATTTTCATGAGGCGATGGCAGGGCTCATTAGCAAGCGGTTAGGTGAAATATGTCCAGCGGTGGAGCTGGTCAGCAAGGGGATTTATTGGGCGGACATTACGGACCGTCTTGAAGATGAGCTCAAGGAAAAGCTTGCGCCTGACCATTTGCACTGGAACAAGTGGATCAATGCTCGGGGGTATGCGATCAGCTTTCTAGGTGACGCCATTGCCTATCAACCGCTGCCCCATAAAGCAGGTGACGATGACAGGAACTACATCTACACCGCAATTCACGAACGATTTTATGAAAAGCTGCAGGAGCTCGCGCAGTGCACAGGACCCAGCGCCCCGCTGTGCATCATAAGCCACAGTCTTGGCACGATCATCGCGAGTAACTTCATATACGACCTGCAAAACGGCAGGCTGCCAAGCGGCAAGCTTGCATCAATAAGTGAAAATCCTTCGGCACTCGTTCGTGGTGATACGCTAACACATTTTTACACAATGGGCAGCCCGATTGCGATCTGGACGATGCGGTATAACGACTTTGGCAAGCCGATATCGTTTCCTTCGCCTGCTCTTTTGGCCGAAGGGNTCCCCATACGGCGAATGGGTAATTTCTACGNTAAAGATGATGTGATCGCCTATCCGCTCAAACGTTTAAGCGCGGAGTATAATGCGGCTGTGACAGAAGATGTGGAGGTCAGAAACCCAGGTTTTCTGGCCAGCACCCCCCTTAATTCACACGGCGGGTATTACCGTTCTATGACGGTCATCGAGCGGATTGCCAAATCGCTTGCAGACCTTTACGACCAAACAACCCGACAATCGACTCGTTAAGCCAGCGCCGGCAGCCGATAATTATGAACGGCTAAGCTATTCAAACGATGGCCAAAGGCGCTATCCATCTCCGCCGGTCCGGCCGTTCATTCGGAATTCCGTCGGTGTGAGACCTGTCTCCTGTTTGAATTGATAACTGAAATAGTGAAGGCTCTTGAAACCGAATCTTTCCGCGATCAACTCCAGCTTCTCGCCCTGCAGAAGCGCGAGCTTCGCCCGTTTGATCCTTTCTCTGATAATAAAATGCTTCGGTGTCACCCCCATTTCATGTTTGAACAGCTTGGTGAAATGTACCGGATGATAGCCGCACAAGCTCGCAAGTGCGGCAACCGACCAGTTTATGCCGGGCTCATCCTGCATCGCTTGAATGGCCGGTTCGATCTTGTTCCTCGAACCTTGTACGTGGTCGTTCCCGAGCAGCTGTCGACAGATCAGGGTAATCGCCTGCATCATAAGCGAACGCAATGTCAGCGTATATCCCGGGAGCTCGGATTCGTATTCATTAACCATTTTAGACAGGATCGGTTCAAGTCCGGCAATGGTCAGCAGGGTTGGAATCTTGACTTCTCCGTAAGACGGTATATGAAAAACGGACAGTTGCGGGGCACTGAACGAACCCGGATCGCCATATTTGATTTGGAGACCGGGATGGACGGGCAAAGGAGAAGAGGCGTGCCAATGGAAATGAACGCTGATATAATCAGTCGTTCGAATCGCCGTCAGCTTCGTTTGGCATTCCGGACCGTAACAAACGCATTCTCCCGGCAGAATGGCTACTTTTTGTCCTCCTATTTCGAGCTCTGCGCAGCCGGACACGACATAGAAAAGCTGATTGTCGGGGATCCTCCGATACCCCCAGTCCGTTCCCGCCTCCGCCGTTGCCCGTGCAGAAAAATTGACCGTTGGCGTAATCATGTCTAATGTTCCGGTATGCATGACCAATCTCCTCCGTCTGAAGCTTAAACTTGCAAATACCCAAAAAGATGATGGATTTCGGAAAATACAATAATGAGCATACCATCTATGATAAATCTATAGAAGGCGTTTACATCCATCATTATAAAACGGGCGGGAGCGTGAGGTAAGTTGCTGAATGCAAATCAATTGGCCGAATTCGAGAAAAACGGTTTTGTGAAGGGCGGCATTGTCTTAAACGACGAGGAAGTGGAGCGACTGCGCGAAGAGCTTGATTTAGTCATGGAAGGGAAGTCGGTGAATAAACCGGCTGAATCGAAACATGCTCGCGGAAAGCAGCGATTCCCTTCATGAGG
>NZ_PCZT01000009.1:354050-358183 GCF_002968895.1 Paenibacillus sp. AR247
GACACACTGGCACCAGGACCACCCGCTTTGGCCGATCATTCAGCCCGCGGATTTGGTAAGCGCTTGGGTCGCGCTCGACGATGCGGTCATCGAGAACGGCTGCATGTGGATGGTGCCTGGCAGCCATAAGTGGGGGAATCATCAACACGATTTGGCGAACACGCCCGATTTCATGCCTTACCATCGTCAGCCGGAGCTGCTGCCGGAGGAAGCAAAAGTGGAAGCGGTACCGTTTGAAATCAAAAAAGGGCAGGTTGGCTACCACCATTGCCTCACTTGGCACGGAAGCCCTCACAACCGTTCGGAGCGCAAACGGCGGGCAATCGCCGTTCACTACATGCCGGGACATACCCGTTACGAACCGGACGGCAGCCATCCGATGCTGTCATATGTCACGGTTAACAAAGGGGACATTCTGATGGGCGATCATTTCCCGGTCGTCTATTCATCAGCCGCCACCAGATGATGATGGCTTGGTAATAGAGGTTGAAGGGGCACTCGAAATCGGGTGCCCCTTTTCCTTGGAGGATCCGATCGGGCGAGTGTATTTTTCAATCCTTTCTTGTTTTTATTCTCTAGATAATGGTAAAATGTATGGGAACATGTGTTTGTTTGTGCGTTTTCCACAGAGAGGGGGAATAGGCGTGGTTGGAATCGTTGAAAAAGAGCCATTTTCGGTATTAGGAAAGAGGATTGCAGACGAAATTCCCGAATGGATTCCGCCATTAAGGCAAGAAGTAAATAATGACTATATTGAGATAAGCAACTCCGCCACCCGTCATCTTGTGCAAGCGGCTCCCGAATGTTTCGTTAAGGAGCCGATGCGTTCATGATCGAATTGACTAACCGCCAGGCAAGACAATTTCTGTTATTGAAGCACGGGCTCCTAGGTGAATATCAATTTGCTGGAAAGGAGGGAGTGTTGGATTTTGTACGGCAGGTCGGCTGTATTCAATACGATCCCATCGATGTTTGCGGAAAAAACGCCGAATTGGTGCTGCAGTCGCGAATCAAAGGATTTACCAAGAACATGCTCGACGAGCTGCTGTATAAAGATAGATTCCTGATCGATTATCCTGACAAGAATCTGGCTATTATACCTCTCGAGGACTGGCCGTATTTTGAGCGGTACAGGCAGGCCGCCCGACAACATGCCAAGCGCTACCCCGGAATGGAAGAGTTGACTGAGCAAGTGCGGGTTCACATCCACAATCACGGTGCGCTAAGCTCGGATGATCTACAATTGGATGGGAATTTCTCGTGGCAATCGGCCATCCACTGGAGCGGCGGAAACAATACCTCCCGGTCGGTGCTGGAACAGATGTACTCGACAGGCGAGTTGATTATCCATCACAAAAAAGGAACTCGTAAATATTACGATATCGCCGAGAAATACATACCGCCAAATCTGCTGAATGCGTCGGAGCCGCTGAAGGCCGAGCTTGATCATCACAAGTGGCGGGTACTGCGCCGGATCGGTGCTGTTGGCCTGTTATGGAATCGGGCATCCGATGCTTGGCTGAACATATGGGGATTGAAAGCGGAGCAGCGTAACGAGGTTTTCCGCCAGTTGTTGGACGAAGCTCGCATTGTGGCTATTGCCGTAGAGCAATTGAAGGATACGCTGTACTGCCGCGCAGAGGACTTGCCGCTCATTGAAGCCGTCCTGCAAAATCCGGAACCGAAATTTCGCTGCGAGCTGATTGCCCCGCTGGACAATTTGATTTGGGACAGAAAGCTGATCAGTGAATTGTTTGGCTTCGATTACACCTGGGAGATTTACACGCCCGCAATCAAACGGAAATTCGGTTATTATGTGCTGCCTCTATTATACGGAGAAAGCCTAATCGGACGAGCCGAAGTCATCGCGGAGCGAAAAACCGGGACACTCGTTGTTAAAAATATCTGGTACGAGAACGGCATACAGCCAACAAAGCAGTTGCGAACAGCAATGAACCATTGTTTTCAGCATTTCGCATTATTCAACGGATGCGGGACGATTTCGACAGAGTCTATGGACTGATATTTTCATTTCCCCAATGAAAGGACGTTTTCAAAAGGGCGTTATCGTTCGGTTCGGAAAACATCACTTAGTGAGGTGGAAATATGAATAACGAAGTGATATTGCGAGACGTGAATAAAGATGACTTACCGATATTTTTTGAGCAGCAATTGGACAAGACTGCCAACCATATGGCTGCCTTTACTGCCAAAGATCCAACGGACAAGATCGCCTTTATGTCTCACTGGCACAAGATATTAGACGACGACCGGATTATAAAAAAGACCGTGCTTTTTAACGATCAAGTTGCGGGGCATGTATCGAGTTTTGAACAGTTCGGTGAACCAGAAGTCAGCTACTGGATCGGACGAGAGTACTGGGGAAGAGGTATTGCAACTAGATCACTTTCTCAACTTCTTGACTATGTAAACATTCGTCCATTATTTGCTCGTGCAGCAAAAGATAATACAGCTTCTATTCGGGTATTGGAAAAATGCGGATTTAAGATTTGTGGTGAAGACAAGGGGTTTTCCAATGCACGTGCTGAGGAAGTCGAAGAATATGTTTTTAAGCTAGAGTAGCGTTAGCTCAATAAACATTGAAGGCAGCCGCATAGTTGCGGCTTTTTTTCGTTTTAAATGCTGGAAGGGGCTAAAATTATGAGTAAAGATCCTTGTCTAAAGGTCAGTTCAATAACGTAAAATGCTGTCTCTTATGAGGAAAAATACGCTTCTGTGTCGATATGTAAACAATTTTTTTACTTTATTTGCAGTAAACAACATATACATCCTATAGAAGAAAATTATTTCTATTGGAGGTTTCCATGGATCAAAAGGACCAAAGTCATCAATTAGACCAAATAAAGCAAATGCAACAAATGTTTAAAGCGAACATGATAACTCAACCTTATCCTATGTACCCTAACTATGGGAAAATCACACGTTACGAAGAAATTCCGATAAGTTTGCCTGAACAGCGCCAGCTCCGCCATCCCGGCGTGGAAAAATTAATGGTACCCCTTCCGATTATCGAAAATCCGAATTATGAAGGGAGCGGAAAGTTAACAGGAAAAGTTGCACTTATTACAGGAGGTGACAGTGGTATTGGTGCGGCCGTTGCAATTGCGTTTGCTAAAGAAGGAGCAGATGTTGCTATTTCATACTTAGATGAACATGAGGATGCAAATAGAACAAAAACGAGGATTGAACAACTCGGACAACGTTGTATTCTAATGCCTGGTGACTTGCGAGACAAACAACAGTGTATCTCCATTGTAGAACAAACAGTAAATACGTTTGGACGTCTAGATATTCTTTGTAACCACGTGGGTATTCAATTCCAACAACTAAGTCTGCTTGACATTACAGATGAGCAATTTGATGACACCTTCAAAGTAAATATATACTCTCATTTTTACACAACAAGAGCAGCGCTTCCCCATTTAAAACCAGGCAGCTCAATCATAGGTACTTCTTCAGTAGTGACGTATGTGGGTGAGCAGCAAATGATTGATTATACGTCCACAAAAGGCGCAATCGTTGGCTGGACACGTGCCTTGGCAAAAAATGTCGTGAAACAAGGCATCCGAGTCAATGCCGTCGCCCCCGGCCGAATTTGGACCCCACTTATTTCAGCAAGTTTCTCGTCAGATCAAGTCGCTGTATATGGAGCATTTAATCCAATGGAACGAGTTGCCCATCCATTTGAACTTGCGCCAACTTATGTCTATCTTGCTTCCGATGATTCTCGTTTTGTTACTGGTCAAGTTCTTCATGTTGATGGGGGAGAATCCACACATTCTTAATGGAAGGGTGTTACCACTTTGAGATATGAATTTAATCCGGAAGTAAAGCTATTGCTAGTAAACCATTCAAATGAAAAAGTAAAGATGGTCTATATAGAGGATTCCTGGCCGATGTCTAAAATTGGACTTAGACCACCGTACTATTGCTACCCGAGTTACAAGTTGAATTATCCAATCATCTGATTGGGTTGAACTCGTATCATTGATATTTCAGATCCAACCTAATGGAAACACATTATAGTCCCAAATCATCAAGCCAATTCGTCATGAAGTCAGGCTGACCCTGAGGTGATTATGAACACTAACAGGGTCAGCTTTTTAATTTTT
>NZ_PCZT01000009.1:358283-369997 GCF_002968895.1 Paenibacillus sp. AR247
TTTGACTGGAGGAGGATATCATGACAAACCTTATGTTTACCTATAGGGAAAAAGTATTTTTGGGCTAGTTTGAGCTAGTGCATGCTTTTTAANGGGGCTATGCCTACAGGTGTCAGCGTTTCGGAAACCGGTCGATTTTTGTATGCTTTCCGAAATGGGGAGACGATGTCCAATTTACTGTGGCGGAAATTGTAAAGGGGCAGTTGCAGCCTTATCCCAATTTAGAAACCAATTTGGTTAATACTGCGAATATTACGATGTCTTTCGTCAGTGTCCAAAGTATCGTTGCTGACGGAAGAGGAACACTTTGGGTACTGGATACAGGGGCACCAAATTTTTCTGAACCTATTCAAGGGGGAGCAAAATTAGTTGCTGTTGATTTAAGCACGAACACAATAAGGAGAGTATATACCTTTACTGAAGATGTTGTTTTGCCAACAACTTATCTGAATGACGTCCGTTTGGATTTTCGGGTAGGTAGAGCAGGCTATGCATATATAACGGATTCTTCTTCCAGAGGGCCAGGGGCTATTATTGTTGTGGATTTAGAAAATGGGAACGCGTTTAGACGGTTAAATGGGGCAGTATCAACTTCACCTGATTCTAATTTTTTACCAAAAGTAGAAGGTAGAATTTTGAAGAATCGAAACCCGGACGGCTCAACTTCCCCTTTTAGAATGGCTTCCGATAGTTTAGCGATTTCTCTGGATGGTAAGGTTTTATTTTATGCTCCGCTAACCAGCCGTCAACTGTTCTCGATCTCAACAGAAGCCCTAAGAGACAGAAGGATACAGGACATGAATTTATCTCAATATGTGCAGTATTGGGGGGAAAAGGGTGCGTCTGATGGAATGATCACCGGCTCAAAAGGAACCGTTTATGCAGGAGACTATGAAAATAATAGCATCCGGAAAATATTGCCGAATGGCGCAATGGAAACCATCGCACATGATCCGAGAATTTTATGGCCGGATACTTTTTCGATTGGCCCCGATCAATACTTATATGTCATTGTGAATCAATTACATCGGCAGGCGAGATTTCATTATGGGAGAGACCTGCGGGAAAAACCATATAGTTTACTTCGGTTGAGAATTGATGAATTCCCTGCTCCTACCTTTTCATAGTCATCGTAAACGAGCAAAAGACTGGCTTTACTCACATTGTAAAATCATACCAGTGTATGTGAGGAGTAAGGAGAGGTGGTACATATGTAACAAGCAGGGGTAATCCTCTGTATTCACTGAAGTGATGAATATATCGAAGCTCGTCATCCGGAATTTTTGGTGGTGTGGCCTCGGTGAAGGTTACGCCCAGCAGTTAGCAAGAGAGGCAATAAAAGTTTCAGTGTGACGAGGAGGAGAACGCCTATAACGGTCGTTCTCCTTTGAACTGACTTACGTGTATGCCAATTGAATGTCAATAAACTGAACGACGATTTGGCAAATTTCACCTGCTTGATCGTATCCCCAATAAACCGGATAGGCGCCATCGCCAAATCCGGATTGGAACATGGGGATATGGTACTCGGTGTCGGGAATTTTCCAGTTTAGCCAATCGCCACCATTGCGTTGATACTGTGGATTTTCGCGATAACTCTCGTCAAACAGGGCTGCAAAATAATCATCGTAAAGATTGCCATCAGGATGTTCTTGATGCCACCGACTAGCAAAGTCGCAAAAAGCTTGATGCGCCTGCTTATCGCAAATACATGCCAGACCGGCATCTACATTGAAGCCAAAAAACTCTCCGTCCCCCATCCCTAAAATATCTTCATGTCCAATCAGAGCTTCCTCGAACCGGACGGCAGGAACATCGGAAAATCGCAGACGAACGGCGGCATAGCGGGCACAGTCACCATCCTCGTCCGGCTTTACCACACAGGCTTCGGCTGAGTAAGTTCCAACGGACGCCGTTTGGAAATAAGGCTGCTCCTCTATACTCCCCAAATAGCATAGCGGGTCGCGGACAAGAATTTGGCCGGTAGGAATGGAGGTGGGACCAAAATCTATAACTGCCAGCTGCTTGCCTGCCATTTCAGGCAAAATAAAATAATCATTCAAATCTACAGGGCATTTCAATTTGTCACGCTGCTTCTCCCACTGGGACAGCCATTCACTCGTTGGGATCATTGGCATTTACCTCCTGATATAGGCTTGTAAAAGTAGTGCGTTTTGAGGGTATTGAAGTTACAGGCATCAACACCAAAGTGGCATCCTCCCTATGTTAGTACAGCAACTCGACTTGAATCAACTGCCTAATGAAATAAAACTTTGAACATTCTCATGCTGAAGATCGAAGTTTAACCGCTTAAAAGCTGCGTTGCTGCGGCTTTACATGGTTAACCCTATTTAATATGGCTATCAATTAATGTATACCATATTAACTTTGCTAAGATGAAGATGACGATGTGGCTTTTGGGGCTATTCGTCTTAGGTACATAAAGGCACACAAATTGGATATAGCCGCCACCACGGCAAGCCCCCAGAATAGGTTGGCATACGTCTGGCTAGGCGGAAGCTGCTTCTGCCATTCCATTGCACTCGACATCACCGCAATGCTGAATGCGCCGCCGATAAACTGCATCAGTTGGTACAATCCCGTTCCTGAACCCAACTGAGAAGAGGGGAGTATGCACGAAATTTCATTAGAAACGCTGCTGCTAATGATAGCAAAGCCTAAATTCATCAGCATGTACACAAAAACATTGGCCACCCAAAAGTGGGTTCCCAGTCCTGCGAATAATACGGCCGCCAATAATACGAGCATCGGAGTCGTACGCAGCATTCTGCTGCTTCCCCGCTCGTCGATCATCGCCCCGACCCTTCTTGATAGCAATGTAGACAAAATAGCACCTGGAAAAATAACAAATCCGGCATGACTTGCACTCAAACCAAAATGTTTCAATAGCATTTGCGGCAGCAAAAAAGCGTTGCAAAGTTGCATAAATAGGCTAAGACCCCAGTTAAGGCAAGCATAAGATAGGTTCTGTTAGCTAATAATGACGGCAGCACAAACGGATGCTTCGCTCGGCGGATATGCAGAGTAAAGACGATTATCCCTGAAATTCCGATCAACAAGGCAACGGGATGATAGTTGGTGAAAAATAGCAGCAGACCTGCTGTACCTGCACTCAGTGTCAGTGCTCCCATTACATCGAAAGACCGTTTGGACATCGACTCTTTTGGAATAAAATACATAAGCAGCGGGGCAATGCACAACAGCGAGGATGTAATGGCAAAAAGATATTTCCAACCGAGATATTGCACCACAAAGCCGCCAATCACCGGGCCAAGTCCAAAACCCAGTGACACGGAGGACATGATGAACGTCATCGATTTCCCCCGGCGCACCTGAGGTATGTAACGAGCTAGGAGCACTATGGACAAGGAGAGTGCCGCCCCGGCCCCGGCAGCTTGCACGATGCGCGCAGTTAGCAGCACCCAGAAATGGTTACTCAGCATCGCTCCAACCGAGGCGCCTCCTGTCAAAACCAGACTAATGCCGAACAATCGGTTAAGCGGAACCAAATCAGACAACCGGCTGTAGGTGATCGAGGAGATGGCGAACATGATCGAATAGCCGGTGACGGTCAACGAAACGATAGATGAAGGCAGGTTATATTCGTGGCTTAAATCGCTTAATGCCAAATTAAACATGGCCGTATTCATCGTGACCAACACAACAGTCATGCAAAGCAACGTAATAATGAAGCCTTCACGGGGAAGCAAGAGAACTACATTTTTCTCGGTCTTCGTATTGTGGAGAGCATCCTCCATGAGATTTCCTTCTTTCCTTCTTAAATTGTGAGAGGTTACATATCTAGCGCTCTAATGCCTATTTCTACAGTCATTGAAAAACCCTCCTAAAACGTTTATTTACTCCAAACAAGCGAAAGCCTGTCATGAAATCAATTGGAGTCCGCTTTTTTCTCGATCATTGCATTTACGTCCCATTGATGAATGGCCAGCCCAGGGCTATTTCATTTTGGAATGGCTTGCTGTACAATAAAAAGAGACCGAAAGGTATCTTTTATATTATCAGGATTCTAGCAAATGACAAGGCCAGAATTGTATAATTTATTTAAATCTATTGAAATAAAAGAGGTTCATACGGGAGGAGCTCATGAAAAAAGGGGATCGAACACGGGAACATATCATTATGAAATCGGCTGAAATTTTTAACCAGAGAGGATATGCCGGCACATCGCTAAACGATATCATTGCCGACACAGGAATTAAGAAGGGGGGCATCTATCGACATTTTGCCAGTAAAGACGAGATAGCGCTGGAAGCTTACAATTACGCTGCCGGCATGGTCAACAGAAAATTTTCTGAGGCGGTCGACCAAGAGCAGTCTGCTTCAGGAAAGTTAATGGCTTTTTTTCATGTCTATGAGGATGTTGTAAACAACCCACCATTTATCGGCGGATGTCCTATGCAGAATACAGCTGTAGAAAGTGACGATACGCATTCAGAGCTTTGTGGTCGGGCAAGACAAGGTTTGCATACTTTCTTGGATATGATGAGAAGTATTATTCGTGACGGCATTCAAGCTGGGGAGTTTAGAGAGGATCTGGATGTTGATGCGCTAGCTTCATTTGCATTTTCCTTGTTCTGTTATAAAGAAGGGCGTACCGAAACCGCAACGCAGTGCAGTGGTACGTCCTTTTACTGGTAGCTGAATACCTGACTCACCGTATGTGCTCTAAAACTATTCCTTACTTTTGAACAATTTTAAGGTAACGATAAATGGTAGCTTCTGATGTTTTTAGTCAGCATTATCCGTTTCCTATCCTTGCGCTGTCGGGCGGACCACGATTTCACTGACATCCACGTCATGGGGCTGCTCAATTGCAAACGCAATAGCTTTAGCGATCGAGTAGGGGGATAACCCAATATTCTGATAAGCTTCGAGTTTGGCTTTCATCTCCGGGTCCCTTATAGCGTCCAGAGCATCCGATTGCATGGAGCCAGGTGTGCTTGTGAATCCGGGTGAAACGATCGTTACGCGAAGCTTATCGCCTGCTTCTTGACGCAGACCTTCTGAGATCGCACGAACGGCAAGCTTTGTCCCTGCATAAACTGACATATTAGGCAAAATGCGATAGGCTGCCGTGGAAGCAATGTTAATAAAATGTCCTGAGCCCTGATTCCGAAAAGTGGGTAGTGCCGCCGCTATCCCATATAGAACTCCTTTAATATTGATGTCGATCATGTCTTCCCATTCCTCGACCCGCAGATCGTCTAAGGGAGACATGGGCATGAAACCCGCATTATTAATTAGAACATCAAGCTTGCCGAATTTCTCGTGTGCCAATTGGACAAGGTTTGAAAGGTCTTCGGACTGCTTCACGTCAGTAACGAGATAAGCTGCCTTACCGCCAGACTTCTCAATCCGGTTAGCTATAGCTTCAAGCTGATCCGATCGCCGCGCGCCAAGTACAACTTGGGCTCCTCTCTCGGCAAGCAGCATTGCAGTTGCTTCACCGATTCCGCCACTTGCGCCTGTTATTACAATGACTTTATCTTGTATTCCGGACACACTCACCACTTCTTTCTTCTATAATATATGCCTCTTACACATTTCATTTTAAGAAAAGTGGGGGTTCAACCGGCAGACCATTCATGCCCGTTCCTTGCCTATTCCCGCCAGAGAAGTATAATGGGTTTAACTGATTTTTGAACAAAAGAGGTTGGTGCATAAACTTGAAAGAGCTTATTTCCGAGTTAGTCCAGTACATTGATCGTCTTACACCGATGGATGGCGTGCACAGTATGGCAATTCCTGAGCTTTATTTCAGACGTCAATCTCAGCAGTCAGGGCCAGTGTACAGTAACAGCCATCCTTCCCTTTACATCGTTGTTCAAGGTTCTAAAACGGTGGACTTGGCCGAGGAAAGATATGATGTGGAGCCAGGTAGCTATTTGGTCTCTCCGGTACATCTGCCTGTGATCGGACAAATTACTCAAGCATCGCCAAGCCATCCGTACCTAAGTTTACAACTGACCTTCGATCCGGATCTTCTTCTCGATATAGCGAAAACATCCAGTCCTTCGAAGAAGATGACGACTGAACGAGGAATCCTTCTCAATCCGTCTACCTCGGACTTGCTCAAAGCGGTTTTACGCCTTGTAGAACTTCTGGAGACCCCCTCTGATATTGAGGTGCTGGCTCCCTTGATCATTAAGGAAATATTTTATAGGGTTCTTCAAGGCGAGAAGGGAGAACTGCTGAAGCAATATGCCGTGATCGGAAGCTATGCTCAATGTATATCCGAAGCCATACAATGGATCAGAAATCATTATTCCGAGCCTCTAATCATTGAAGAGCTGGCTAAAACGGTCAAGATGAGTCCGAGGAGCTTGCATAGACATTTCAAGAAAGTAACGGCCATGAGTCCGCTTCAATATCAAAAGATCATTCGCTTGCAAACAGCAAGACAACTGCTGTTAACGGAAAACCTGGATGCAGCTAACGCGGGATTTCGTGTTGGGTATGAAAGTCCTTCACAATTTAATCGAGAGTACGCCCGCTTATTTGGACGTCCCCCGATAAGAGATATTCATGATTTACGTGAATTTTCCTTGTAGAGGATATCTGCAACAAGAACATACACACTTAACAGCCGCATTGATGCGGCTTTTTTTTGCGGCTCGGCGTTGTAGACGCCATAGTAGGCTGCGCTTCTGGAACAAATCCGTACTTTAAGGGTTCATAGCTAGTATACTCGAGATCCGTGAAGCCGCGATTATTCGTCTTTCTCCCGATTCGACATGTTAAAATAGAAAGCACGAATACGAAAACGAATCCTTCACTTGGGAAAGGACCAGACGATGACGACCGATTGGAATAACAACAACCCTGAGATTCTTTTATCAAAATTACGGATTCCCCACCTTCCTGTCCAATACGTGTCACGCCCACATTTGATCGAGCGATTGAATGAAGGCATGGCTGGGAAGGCGACATTTCTGACCGCACCGGCGGGTTACGGCAAAACGACCTTGGTCAGCGAATGGGCACGTCAATCGGACGTTCCCGTCGGCTGGCTATCGCTGGACGAAAAGGATAACGATCTGGTCCGATTTTGGCGTTATGTCACGACTTCTATCGAGCGGGCGATCGGAGAGTTGCCAAGCTCGGTCCATGCTGCGGCTGACGCGCTGAATCCTGGACAGGCCGAACCGTTTCTCGTGAATTTATTGAACGAATTGAACCGCCTGCAAAATCCGCTCGCGTTGATCTGGGATGATTGGCACCTGATCGTGGAACCGGAGATCGTCGAATCCGTTTCATTCTTCTTGGAATATTTACCTCCTTCCGTGTACCTTCTATTCGCAAGCCGTGCCTCAGCCAGTATTGTCAAGGCGAGATGGCGGAGCCGTGACTGGATCCATGAAATTGATGCCGATCCGATGCGATTCGATTTGCGTGAGACGGTGGATTTCTTCCGGATCTATTCCGGGCGGGAGCTGCGAAGGGAGCAGATCGAACGTTACCTCGCCGAGACGGAGGGCTGGGTGACCGGCTTGAAGTTAATTTCGTTATCTTGGCGTTACGGAGGCCGTACAGATGCCGGGAAGAGGCGCCATTCTCCGGAAGGAGGGAGCTTGGAACAGTATTTGTTGGAGGAAGTGTTCGAAGCTTTGGACGAGCGGACTCAGCGTTTCTTGCTGGATGTGTCGGTTCTGGAACGCATGAACGGTCCTCTGTGCGAAAAGGTTGGCGGAGGTAACGGCTCGGTGAAGCTCGCGGAGTTGGTAGACGTCGGCCTGTTTCTCGTCCCGTTGGATGACCGTAGGGAGTGGTACCGGTTCCACCACTTGTTCGGAGAGTTTTTGCGGAATCGGCTAGAGCTCCAAGATCCCGTCAGAACGAACGCCTTGTTCCAAGCCGCCGCCGAATGGTGTGAGGGACAGGAGATGCTTGAGGAAGCGGTCGGTTATTATTTGGCCGGGCAGCGGTATGAGGAAGCCATGCGCTTGCTGGAAAGGATGCGCAGCGTCATGATCCGCCGGGAGTTCCACGCAATCCGGTCCTGGTTGCAAGCGATTCCTGAGCAGATGTTGATCCAGCGACCCTACTTGTTCTTTTCGTATATTTTCTCGCTGTTATGGTCCCATGATGTTGAGAAGGCGAACCGGTATTTGCTGCTGGCCGAGCAGTATTATGAGGAAACCTCGTCCATGTGGGGAGAAGGGGAAAAGAACCGTTATCTGGGTTACCTGTATTACGTTCGCAATTTCAAGGCGACCCAGTATGACATGGACATGATCCGAGCGCTGGAGTATATCCGTTTGTCGCTCCGACATAGTCCCGAAGGAACAGATTTAATTTTCGCGTCTCCCTATATGCCACTGGCTCCATCAGTTTTCCGCTCGTATAACGGCAAACGGGGCAAGCATCTGCCCAGGGGCCTGTCGGACGACTTTTTCGCGAGCATGATCGAATTCATGGGACGGATAGGCTTGCAGGACTTGACGGTGATTTGCTATGGGGAACTGCTGTACGAACGGAACGAGTTGGAGCAGGCGGAGAACTATTTGAAGCAAGGACTCGCGGGCAGGAGCCATAAAGCCTATCAGCCGGAAAAAGCGTATGTCCCCGCAAGCCTATTCCTGTCGCGGATCGGAAGAGCGAAGCAAGACGTCGCCCTGGCGGAGAAGTGGCTGGAGGAGGCTTGCGCGAGAGCGCAAAAGGAGGAAGCCGATGCAGCGCCGATTCTCGTCGAAGCGGAGATGGCCGCTTTGCGGCTCGAACAGGGGGACCTTACGGAGGCCGTCCGATGGAAGGAACGGTACAAGCTCTCCGCGGACGATCCGGTGTCCGTGTATCAGTTGTTCGTTTACGTCTTCCTCGTCCGGGTGTTGATGGAGACGGGTGAGCGGCAAGAGGCGTGGGAGTTGTCGGAAAAGCTGTTTTCCATCGCGGTCAAGGGCCATCGTCCGATGGATACACTGGATCTGCAGATTCTGCAAGCGATGATGCTCCATCGCGGGGACAAGACGGAGGAGGCTCTGCTCAAGCTGGAAGAGGCGTTAGGGTACGCTGAGCCGGACGACTACGTCCGCGTGTTCGTCGACAAGGGCAAGCCTGTCGCGGAGCTGCTCGCGGAATACGTGCGGCAGCGCCAAAAAGGGAATATCCGAGACCGCAATGCGCCCTCTCTCAC
Organism: Paenibacillus sp. AR247; assembly: GCF_002968895.1. Lineage (NCBI taxonomy): Bacteria > Bacillati > Bacillota > Bacilli > Caryophanales > Paenibacillaceae > Paenibacillus > Paenibacillus sp. AR247. The sequence goes on from NZ_PCZT01000009.1 coordinate 367,459, forward strand.
TTACGTCCGCAAACTTTTGGCCTGTTACGGCGGAACGGCCGATCCGCTGAATATCCCGCCAGCCGCTCTGGAGACGCTTCTGACGCCTAAGGAGTATGCGATTTTCCGCCACATGGAAGTGGGCATGGACAATGCGGCGATCGCAGCAACGCTCGAAATCAGCATGGGCACCCTTAAAGCGCATATTAACCGCATTTATAGTAAGCTGCAGGCGAAAAACCGCTTGGAGGCGATAAAGCGCGGACGAGAGCTGCGGGGTGACCGCTGATTCTTCCAAATTCGATCTAATCTTCTATAACCAAGGCTATAACCGCGGTTAGATTCAATAGCCAAAAGGATCTTTTATAATTTCTTTTGAAAGACTATTGATTGAGAGAAAGAAAGGATCGGATGGATGGTATGAAGCGCGTTTTCTTATGGTTAATGGTTCTGCTGCTGGCATTTGATATTCTTCCAATGCCCATCTACGCGGAGTCAGAGGGAACCGACATGGCCGGCAGCGGGTCTGCGGAGGATCCCTTTATTATCACGGGGCTGGATCAACTCAACGCCATGCGCAACGATTTGTCGGCACACTATCGCCTTGCCGCGGATATCGATGCGTCGGATACGGCGAATTGGGACGGCGGAGCGGGCTGGAAGCCGATCGGGGAGCGGGGTAACGGTGACGAATCCGAGCAGTTCACCGGAGAGTTCGATGGAGCGGGATACGTTATTCGTAATTTGACGATCAATCGCCCCTCCGAGCAGGGTGTCGGCCTGTTCGGGATGATCGGCACGGGAGGGGTGGTCCGGAATCTCGGTATTGAAGGCGGCTCCGTCATCGGCAGCAATTTTACCGGCGCGCTGGCGGGGAACAATAATGGGACGGTCGAGCGAGCTCATGCAAGCGTCGATGTCACGGGATATGGAGGGGTTGGAGGGCTGGTCGGTTATGATTACGGCCATATCATCTCTTCCTACGCAACAGGCAACGTAAGCGGTACTAACGATGTCGGGGGATTGGCGGGTCGCAGCGACAGAACGATAACGGAGTCGTACGCAACTGGCAACGTAGTGGGGGAAAATGACGTAGGCGGACTTGTCGGACTGCTGTTTGGAGGAAACTTGACTCGGTCCTATTTCTCCGGCAAAGTTATGGCCCGTGGCTATTACATAGGAGGGCTCGTTGGAAGTCTGGACAGTGGAGACGTAAGTCAATCGTACAACATCGGTTCCGTCAGCGGAGACCGTGTCGCCGGCGGAATTGTTGGCATCTCGGTTTACGGACATATCGGTAAGACGTATACCTCCGGTACCGTTACCACTGCGTCAGGCGATGTCGGCGGAGTACTCGGTGCCAATAACGGCGCCATGATGGAAAATAACTACTGGGATTCGGAGACTTCTGGCCAGAGCAGCGGTTGCAGCTATAACAACGATGATTACGGAGTAGAATGCGTGGTGACCAAGCTCACTACCGCACAAGCCCTCGGCCAAGCGAGCTATACAGGGTTCGACTTCGATGCGGACTGGTTCATGGTTGACGGTTCGACCCGGCCGTTCCTCCGCTCGGAATGGTCGCAGACGATCAGCAACGTTCACCAGCTTCAGTTGATGGCGATGGATCCGACGGCGAACTATACGCTTGCGAATAACATCGATTTCGGCAATCTCTTCAAGGACGATAGCCGGGCGGATATGTGGGGGACGAGCGACGAAGCAGGAGCCGGATTCGCTCCGATCGGCGATTCGGCGCTCGGGGCCTTCACCGGCCGGTTGGACGGCCAGGGGGTATGCGGTCCGCGGCTTGATCATTAACCGCCCTGATTCAGGACAGGCCGGTTTGATCGGTTACCTCGGCGATGGTGGCCTCGTCCGCAGCATAGGGGTGGATGGCGGCAGTATCCGCGGCTCATATTCCAGCGGCGGATTAGTCGGGGATAATCGAGGAGGTACAGTCGAATTGTCCTATTCGACGGCTGACATAAGCGGCGGAGATAATGTCGGAGGACTGGTGGGCAATATGTATCCCGGCGTCGTCAGGCAGTCCTACGCGACAGGCGCCGTCACTGGCACGTATGCTGTCGGTGGACTGGTGGGCCGCGCTGATCTCGGGAGCTTGATCGAGGATGCTTACGCCATCGGTTCCGTCGCGGGGAAGTCGGAAGTCGGAGGGCTGGTCGGACGGCATGTCGCCACGATCAACCGAGCCTATGCCGCCGGACGCGTATCAGGCTCCGGTTCGGAGGTCGGAGGGTTAGTTGGGAGGGATTTCAGCCCGACTTCCATCGTAACCTCGGGATACTACGATGCCGCAGCGACAGGGCATGGAGGCGGTCAGACGACAGCGTCCATGAAGCGGAAGTCGACCTTCGAGAGCTGGGATTTCAGTGGGAACTGGACGATTGAAGAAGGGAAAACGTATCCTTTCTTACAAGGAATTAAGGCGAATATAGGCCGGGACGCAGCTCCTCCGGCGGTCGTGAATATACGGATCGAACAGCCGGATAGCATCCTGCTGACGTTCGATGAAGAGGTGAACTTGCTGTCTGCAGGA
>NZ_PCZT01000009.1:370097-371987 GCF_002968895.1 Paenibacillus sp. AR247
ACCAAAGTTTGGGGATAGTGGAGCTAATAATGATGCAACGAAGGATACAACAAGCCCGCTAAGAAATATCCTCCTCCTACCGAATAAATCGCTGGCTTTTCCCATGATAGGTTGAGCGATAGCACTCGCAATGTAGAAAGAAAAAATGATCCAGGATACCACTGTAAAGTCGAGTTGGAACACATTTTGTAGCCTTGGAATAGCAACTGAAATCATTGAAGAATTTAATGGGTTCAATAGAATCCCTAGTCCAACGGAGATCATCAACCACCTATTGCGAATACTCATTTTTATCCCTCCGATCTGTATGTTAGTGTCATCATCGTACTTGAAATCATTTATTTATTCCAACGCATTTTGTGTTATGATTTCATTGACTCAAGGGAATGAAAGGAGAGTGTGAAATGGAACTTCTTCAACTGAAATATTTTCTCGAGGTAGCTCGTTTGGAACATATGACTGAAGCAGCACGAAGTCTGCATGTCACTCAATCGTCACTAAGCAAAACGATTGGGCGCTTGGAGGAGGATTTGGGGGTCCTGTTATTCGATCGAATAGGGAGGAAACTGCGATTGAATGAGTTTGGAAGCAGATTCTATCGCCGTGCTGAAAGGGCGTTGTTTGAATTGGAACAGGGGAAGCAGGAGATTAGCGATGTTTCCAGCCAAGAACATGGCACACTCGAATTGGCGGTGACCACCGCAAGCACATTGCCTCAGATCCTTCGAGAGTTTCGGAACAAGCGTCCCGATATCCAATTTCATGTGCAAATGCTCACCACGCAGGAAATGGTTACGCTTCTTCATAGAGGAGAGGTTGATTTTTGCTTGTCCTCACCTCCTATAAGAGGGGAAGACATTGAATGTCAAATCATGTTCATCGACCCGATTCTTGTAGCTGTTCCCAAAGGGCATCGGCTTGCTAACCGAAACAGCATATCTTTGACTGAACTAAGGGATGAATGTTTTGTTGGTGTAAAAAGAGGCTACGGTACTCGTGATCTGGTGGATTCTATATGCAAATCGGTTGGATTTGTACCTACATATGTGTATGAGGGTGACGAACCTGCAAGGCTAAGTTCTCTAGTAGAGGCGGGAATTGGCATAGCCTTTATACCAAGTACGGCAAGGTATTCTGGGGAACATATCAAATATCTCAAAGTAGAGAATCATGAATTGGTACGGGAGATAGCTTTGTTATGGCACAGGAGTCGGTACATTTCGCGGGCTGCTCTCGAATTCCGTGAGGTAGTTATGGAATATTTCGGGACGATATCCAGACAGACAAATTAATTATCCTTCATAAAACCCAGAGAAGCAGTTCACCATCATGATCGTCTGCTTTTGTTGAACTAGCGGGCAGGTTAGATTAACAAAGAATGCCCAGTTAATTAAATCTTGGTCAGCTTTAATTTATCATAAATTGTCGAGGGACGAGAACATAGTCCCATAGAAAGTCGCTAATTTAGCGGCTTTTTTGTTTTATCGGTACAAGTTCTTGTCCCGAGTCGAGGACAAGAACTTGTACCGATTGCCGTAATGGACAAGAACATGAGCCGATTACCGATAAGATAAGTATCTAACATTGTTTCCATACAATCTCATTAAGCTAACGGGCAGGAAAGTTAGAGATTAAACACGGCGAACCAGGCGAAATTTTTGGTGTTCAATCCACGCAACAAAACGAGTCTTCATACAACTCATAAACGGCGAGCAGCTGCTCCGCAAGGCTTTTCTCAGCGCTTTTAATCCATTTAATAAATGCCATGTGAAAAATTTCAACCGCAAATCGCGCAGCAAGCTCCGACAGATCGCTATTATAATTGGCAAGATAACGAGTTTGTGATAGACGCAATGAGCACCTGCCCCTTCAACAGCTCCCGTTCTTGCA
>NZ_PCZT01000009.1:372087-375040 GCF_002968895.1 Paenibacillus sp. AR247
CACATAACTACACCAGGTCGCCACAACATGACTAAGAACTTAGAGGATGAAAATTTAGAGAAAATTTGTCATCTTGCTTGACTCTAGTAATATAAAGAAGGGAAAATCCATACCCTAGAAAATATAGAGACTATTAAGGATTCTCCAGCAAATCATCTTAAAGTGAAATTTTATAGCGATCAAATTAAGCTGGGATTCATCCTAACTGCCGAATTCCTTACCGAAGTCCTCCATTTTTTCAAGGATCGGCAGTAATTTATTTCCCTTATCGGTTAACGAATACTCTACTCGTGGTGGGACTTCCGGGTAAACAACACGTCTAATAACCCCATCGGTTTCCAGCTCTTTTAGCTGCTTTGTGAGAGAACCTTGTGATAATCCCCCAAGAAATTTTTTTATATCCGTATAACGACGTGTATCCCCTTTTAAATACCATAATATAAAGTATTTCCACCGTCCTGAAAGAATATTTTGTGTAAAGGCAATCGCGTACATATCCCTATTTTCATCCATAAACTCTTTATCGAATCCTTCATTACAGACTCTCATTGATATCACTCCCAATCCAAAGGTACAAAAAGATGTACTACGTTCATTTATTTTGCCCTCTTTGCAGATCCATCAAAACAATTTATGATGATGTCAATGCCATTGAGCAGTCAACTGAAATAAACATTTATTTAGCAGGCTAAGTAATATTCTAACACAAAAGAGAGTGATTTATCTCTAAGCCTATACAGAATGAAGGTGAAGAAAAAACATGAGCGGACAACATGAGAAGCAGCTTGCTTAACAAATGGTCTGTGGTAGGTTCAGTTCACCTTTTAAGAAATTCGCAGCCACTGTACTCCATCCTGTTATGTATATTAAGCTCAGTTGACACCAGAATTTCACCATGATATATTGAGCCCGCTTCATCATAACAAGATGCTTAAATGAGGAGATAAATGAATGTCAGATACAGTGGATTGTGATATTCGTCAGTCGTTAGATAGAATTTCTTCCCAAATGCGCCGGGATTACAGCGAGTCTCTAAGAGAACTTAACCTTTATGTAGGCCAAGACAATTTACTTTATCGATTATGGCTAGGCGATGGGGTAACACAAATGCAGCTGTGTGAACATTTAAAATGTGAACCGCCTACAGTAACTAATATGGTTAAATCACTGGAGCAAAACGGATTTATATATCGTAAACGTGATGAACATGATGCTAGGGTAATGCGAATCTTTCTAACCGACAAAGGCAAAGCATTAGAGAGCCCGGTTGAAATGAAATGGAGACAACAGCAGGATAAATTACTGCACTCCATTTTACCCGAAGAACGCTTGTTATTAAGGAGGCTTTTAAAGCAAATGGAGAGTAACTTATTATAAGTGATCTTTTCGGAATTTTACTTAGCAAACTAACTAACTCCATCAAGGAGATATAGGATCGGTTGACAACAGGCTACTTACTAACACTTGGTATTTTAGGGATCCAAAAATAGAAATTAAGTTCTTATTAACCGTCGTAGTTGCCAGTCAACCAGACTGCCACCACGGAAATATAACGCTTAGAATAGGATAGGAGAAATGAATATGAGATTTGGAATTATAGGTGCAGGACCAATCGCGTTAAATATTTCAAAAAAATTAGTTGAGAATGGACATGATGTCAAAATTGCAGATGCTCGCAGTATTGAACGGCTAGAAGGAAAAGAACTTGCAGGAACACCTGTGAATGTAAATGAGGTAATTACAAATATTGATGTTCTAGTCATATCTATCCCTTTGCACGCACTGCCAAGTATTCGCAACATTGTAGATCAAGCGGGGGAGGACGTAGTCATTCTAGACACCTCAAACTATTATCCATATAGAGACAACAAAATCCATGAAATTGAGAAAGGGATGGTTGAAAGTGTTTGGGTATCAAATCAGTTAGGGAGACCCATCACTAAAGCTTTCAACAATCTGTTAGCCTATACGTTAGAACATAAAGGGACTCCCGAAGGTACGAGAGGCCGCATTGCCATAGCGATTGCTGGTGATAACCAGTTGCATAAACAAATAACCATGAACATCGTAAATGAGCTAGGCTTCGACCCAGTAGATAGCGGATCTTTAAGTGATTCGTGGAGACAACAGCCGGGAACGCCTGCATACTGCACAGAACTTACCAAAGAGGAACTAACCGAAGCATTAAATAAGGCAAATAAAGAAAAAGCCCCATTCCTACGGGATGAAGTGATGGAGAGACTATCAGCAGCCAACGGGGGATATTCGCACCAAGACATTGTGAATCTGAATAGAGATATATTTAGTTCTTAACACGCTCGAGTGCCGCATATCTGCGGCTTTTTTTGTTTTAACGATATGACAAGAACATATATGGTTAACCGTGGTTGAGTCTCCTCGATAAGCCATGTTTGTCTCTCAATTAGATGTGGTACTTCGATCATCTAGGTGTCCCTTGGGATGAAATATGCCCAGACATAAGAATTCCCAGGAAAGTTGATGAATTAGACCGCTTCATTACATATAATGAAGGTACTGCCCTTCGGGGAGATCGTTAAGGGAGGACACGATGAACGAGAAAGCATTTGACGAACCATTATTTGCAAGCTTGAAGCCGGGCTTAACCTCGTTCTGTTACCGAATGCTAGGCTCCATGGACGATGCGGATGATGCTGTTCAGGAGACGAGTATTCGGGTCTGGCAGAGCTGGAGCACGTTCAGACAGGAGTCCTCGTTCAAAACTTGGGTCTATCGGATTGCCTCCAACCTGTGCTTGGACAAGCTGAGACAATCCAAACGCCGCGCGCTTCCCGTTGACCTGTTCGACCCGGCCGTCGCCATCGTCGAGCCTCGCGACACGCTGCCGGACTCTGCCTGGATCTGGCCGTCTCCCGACTTTGGGGGCAATCCGGAGGATCGGCTCGTCCGCAGAGATACCCTTCAACTGTGCTTC
>NZ_PCZT01000009.1:375140-381039 GCF_002968895.1 Paenibacillus sp. AR247
CTCGTCCGCAGAGATACCCTTCAACTGTGCTTCATTGCCCTCCTGCAGACCTTGCCTCCGCGGCAGCGCGCGGTACTCATCTTGAAGGATGTATTTGAATGGTCCTCCAAGCAGATCGCAGAAACGTTGGCGATGTCGCCGGCAGCGGTGAACAGCGCCTTGCAGAGAGCCCGAGAGACGATGGACCGGGCGCAGCTTCGCTCGGATGAGCTCAGCAGCATGGACGTTCAACCGGAGCAGGAGCTGCTGTCCCGGTATGTGGAGGCCTTCGAGCAATTCGATATTGCTGCGCTCGTAGCGCTGTTCCACGAGGAAGGCTGCATGTCGATGCCGCCCTTCGAGATGTGGATCCACGGCAAGGAAGATTTGTCCGCCTTCTATTCGCTTACTCGCTGGCATTGCGAAGGTTCGCGTTTTGTGCCCATTACGGTGAATGGCGGTTATCCGGCGTTAGCCCAGTATATGCCGGACAAAGAGGGCTCTGGCCTGGTACCCTGGGGCATTCACGTCATCGAAATCAAAGAAAATCAAATCCTGCACGTTCAAAACTTCATCAATACAAAATTATTTTCGCGATTTGGGCTGCCTGAGCGACTCGACCGATGAATTTCGTATTTGGCATTCGTCTATATCATTGAGACTAACCAAACGATGAATATTATGAGAGAGGTGTCCAATCAAATGGAAACGAATCAACCAACGAAAGTAACTGTACAAACCGTCATTCAAGCCCCCGTCGAGAAAGTATGGCGCTATTGGTCCGAGCCGGAGCATATCACGAAGTGGAATCAAGCGTCCGAGGACTGGCATGCGCCGAGAGCGGAAAACGATCTGCGGGTTGGCGGCAAGTTTTCGACGCGGATGGAAGCGAAGGATGGCAGCATGGGATTTGATTTTGGCGGCGTCTACGATGTTGTGAATCGGCATGAGGCGATCGGCTACACGATGGAAGACGGAAGAAGAGTAGATATTGCTTTCGTCGATCAAGGGAATGAGACGAAGGTCATTGAAACGTTCGACCCGGAAAGCTCCAATCCCGTCGAGTTCCAGCAAGCAGGCTGGCAAGCGATCATAGACAATTTCAAAGCCTATACCGAACAAAACTAATCATCGCGAAGAAGACGCCGGGGAAGATGCCCGGCGTCTTTCCTTTTTAAACCCTAGTATGAGCATGCTCCCCGTTAGCCTTAACCTTGTGCCGCATCCATGTTCATGTAGTTAATGGCCCACAGATGGCCGTCCAAGTCCACGAAGCCCCAATGATACATGATCCCATGATCTTCAGGTTCAGCGTGCAATTTCCCCGCCCAAGGAGACCGCAGTATTCACGATTTCATCGACCTTTTCCCGGCTCTCGAAGGCCAATGCGATCGTCATCTGCGCATACTTGCTCGTATCGACGGTTTCCCTCTCCGTGAGCGTATTAAAGAATGCTTGATTGATCAGCATGACCTGAAGGTTGTCGCCGATCACGATGGCTACCGAATTCTCGTTATCGGGGAATTGCGGATTGAGCTCGAATCCGAGTCCGGTGAAGAATGCTTTCGATTGTTCTACGTTTTTTACAGGCAGGTTTAAGCTCGTGAATGCGGACATTAATGCCATTTTCAAAACACCTCTTCGTCAAATTAGTTTGTGTTTATTTATGCCTTCGTTTATATAGACGACAGCCGATCCGGGAATTCATCGGTCTGAAGATAGACTTATTCTTTAAAATAGGGCGTAATCCCGCTTGAATACAGCCTATCCCTCCCACTAGCGAAAAAAAATCATCCGACAAATCCTAAAATACTGATGGTTGATCAAGGAATAATAAAGATTTATGATCACATCATACAACACGTTGTCTGATAATCCAAAGGAAATGTTAATAAGAAGGGGTGGTTTTCATGTCAGCAAAACAAGCCAGAATTTTAATTTTTGGTGCAGGTGTCATCGGGAGCATGTACGCAATGAAGCTTATTGAAGCAGGGTTTGACGTTACGCTGTTTGCACATTCTAAAAGATTTAAATCATTAAGCGAAAATGGCCTGCAGTATAAAGAAAAAGGTTCCGTTAAATCGATACAAGTGAAGGTCATTGATACGCTCGAAAATGACGATATATACGATTTTATTTTCGTCACCGTACGTTATGACCGGTCCGAATCAGCGTTGTTAGCGCTAAAAGATAATCAAAGCAAACATATCGTTACGATGACTAGTAATTCAATTGGGTTTTCTTCGTGGCTGGATATCGTAGGGGATCGACTTTTACCCGCTTTTCCCGGCTTCGGCGGACAGATGAAAGATGGAGTATTGCATGCTCGATTTCTACCAAAGATTATAGCGGCAACTGCATTTGGAGAAGTGAATGGTGAAGTGACAGAACGCATCGAAAAACTCGCGAAATTATTTAAAACAGCAAAGCTTCCCTACGTTATTAAAAAGGATATGCAAGCGTATCTCATCACACATTCCGTATCCGACATTGCCATGCTGAGCGTTTTGCACTCTGAAGATAAAATAACTGACAAAAAAACAGTCAGAACCAGAAAGACGGCACGCCAAATAACAGTCACTTTAAAAGCGTATCTAAGGGCCATACAAAAAGCTGGCGTTTCAATAGATCCACCCATGCTTAAAATGGTGCTTAAATTTTTTCCAAACTTATTATTGGATCTGTTCTTTATGACATGGCTACGAACTAAAATGGTTCGCGATATGATGTTACCGGATTATGCGAATCGTGCTAACAATGAGATTGTGCAGCTGAGTCATGATTTAATGAAATTTTTAAGTCAAAAGGATATCAAATCGGTTGCGCATTCCATCTGAATAGATGGAAGACGATAAGAACATGGTTGAAGATAGCAATCCAAAAGAACTTGGAAACTTTTGCTGTGATACTATTAAAAATACCAGTCGTCCGAAGATCGAAACTTGAATGGACGATCTTACAAATACAACGCAAGGAGGCTTAAGCATGAGTGAAAAAAAATGTGGTTACGAGAAAGTAAATGGACTAAATATGTATTATGAAATCCATGGGAGTGGTAAACCACTAATTTTGCTCCATGGCCAGTTTGCGACTGCCAGCATGTTCGATCCCATATTACCGGAGTTAGCTCTTCACCGCCAGGTAGTTTTAATTGAACAGCAAGGCCATGGTCATACCGCAGACATTAACCGCCCTTTAAGTTTTGCTCAAATGGGTCGTGACACCGCAGAACTTGTGAGTCAATTAGGGATCACGGAAGCGGATGTGTTTGGATACAGTGCTGGTGGAACAGTCGCACTGCATCTGGCGAAGTCTAATCCTCACCTTGTTCGCAAGCTGGCACTAGCCTCGACTATTTATAGTATGGATGGCTATTTTCCCTATATAGTCGAAGGCATAAAACATGCTTCTGCCGATGCTTTTCCATTACAGATGAGGCAGTTTGGGAATTGATCTCTAGAACGCCGCTGCCGTCGATGATATATTCAAACGAATACAGGTTTTCTCCATGGCGTTCGATCCGGTAATTTTTATCACAGTAAGAGATGCCCGACATGAGCACATTGAGTGGAAGCTTGGAATCATTAAGATGCCAAAAATTAAAAATGGTTTCGTTCATCATGATAATCCTCACATTTACAATGATAAATCCTATTAAATTACGTTTTGGAACATGATAAATTATACACTAAGAAACGCATTAATGGGAGGAATCCAAATGAATCTTCGTGCACCAGCTGTTCCGCTGATTACGGTTGACCCTTATTTTTCCATCTGGTCCATGGCAGACAAGCTCAATGAATCGGACACTAAGCATTGGACGGGCAAACCTCACCGGATGACCGGCACTGTGCTGGTTGATGGGAAAGAATATGTTTTCATGGGCATTAAGCCGGATAGCCTGCTCATGGAGCAGACAAAATTGGATATTCATGCTTTGTCGAGCCAATACGAGTTTGCATGCGATGAAATTCGGTTAACCGTTACGTTCACGACTCCGCTGCTGTTGGATGATTTGAAGCTCATGTCCAGACCAGTGTCCTATATTCATGTGACAACCGAGTCGAACGACGCGAAAAAACATGAAGTCACAGTGGCCATCAGTGTAGATGGAGAGCTATGCCAAAACTTGAAATACGAGTTTCCAACCGCGTATACGGATCTGAGCGAACCTGGTTTTACTTGCGGCAAAGTGGGAAGCAGCATTCAGCATCCGTTAACGAGAAGCGGGGATGATCTTCGAATTAACTGGGGGTACGTCTATCTCGCATCCAATCATAGCGGCGCTTCAGTAAGCGCTTCCGAAGATATAAACCTCTACGGAACCGTAAATCATGCCATGGGGCTATCGATCGTTCTGGATACGGAGCAGAATGCAGAAGGGTCTTTTTGCAGTCGGCTATGATGATATCAAATCGATCGAATATTTTCATCAACAGCTGGATGCCTATTGGAGAAAAGACGGAGAGACGATTGAAGAGGCGATAAAGCAGGCGCTAAATGAATATGATACGGTGTTTGAAAAATGCGAACGGTTTGCTGAAAAATTGTATCAGGACGCCTCGGCATCGGGAAGCGAAAAGTATGCAGACCTGGCATCCCTCGCTTACCGGCAAGCGATTGCCGCCCATAAAATCGTAGCGGGTCCGGATGGAGAAGTTCTGTTCATTTCCAAGGAGAACTTCAGCAATGGCTGTGCGGCTACACTTGACGTGACTTACCCATCCATTCCACAATTTTTGCTATATAACCCCGAATTGGTGAAAGGGATGCTTCGGCCGATATTCAAGTACGCTTCAACCGAGGTTTGGCATTATGACTTTGCTCCCCACGATGTGGGTACTTACCCGCTTCTGAATGGGCAAGTATACAGCAACGGAACTACGCCCGACTGGCAAATGCCGGTTGAAGAATGCGGCAATATGTTAATATGCGCTGCGGCTGTCGCGATAGCATCCTGATAACTGGTCCAAACTTATTGCCAAAGGTGCAGAAATGGTGAATAACCCGAATACTGAGGATTTTCTTGAACCGAACCAATTGCAACAAATTACCGCGCCCGTTTTGCTCGTCAATGGAGACAGTGATATTATTCGCCCAGAGTACGCCAATGAAATGGCAAAGCTGCTTCACACCAACCTCATCGTAGTGCCTGGAGATCATGTTTCGTATATTTCTACTCAACCTCAGATTTTGCTTGGTCATCTAAAGAAATTTTTCGAGTTATCCCATAACCAGTAAAGCCTAAGGTATCACCGCAGCAGCTTCTGATGATTCTGTCATTCCGTATTATTTAATCTGCCGATACTCTGAAGGGGAAACACCGGCGATGGATTTGAAGACGGAGGAGAAATAATGTTGATCGGCGAAATTCAGCTTGTTTGAAATTTCGTTAATGCTGAGATGGGTATTCAGTAAATATTGCTCGGCCAATTCAATTTTGTGTTTGCGAAAATAGGCGTAAGGCGTGATCCCGTACGTTTCCCGAAACATTTTGATCATATGATTTTTCGAATAGCCGAGTTGTTCACACAGATCGTCCAAATCCACTTTATTCTCGATATTGCCGTCCAGATACGACTTGATCTGCTCGGATATGGTTGGCGCTTTATGTTTTAAATGGTTCTTTAAGCGCAATACGATTTTAAGAAGAAGGACGGTTACTTCGTCTATAAAGCTGGGATAGTTCATATGTGTGGCCGACGATAGGTTAATGATCTCATTCATATAGGAGAGAATGTTGCACTCCTTGATGAGATACGTATTTTCAGGGAGATATTGTTTGAATAAAGATTCGGCAAAATCACCATTAAAAATAATCCAAATTTTAATCCAGGGCTGATCTTCGCTGGAATAATAGATATGGTCGCTGTTTTTAGTCAATATGTAAACGTCGTTTTCTGAGGGTACAGCGTTTGGG
>NZ_PCZT01000009.1:381139-390224 GCF_002968895.1 Paenibacillus sp. AR247
CAGCTGTGTACGGACGATTTTGCAGGGCACTTGGCCCATAACTGCAACTTGTCGCTTAAAGCGATCATGGGCATCGCCAGCTTTTCTATCTTGAACCGCATGGCAGGAAATGAGGAAAAGGCAGAGGAACTCATGGAACTCGCCCGATCGATGGCGGAGCAATGGAAGTCTATGGCTGCGAACGATGACGGTACGTTCCGTCTGGCATTCGATCGCCCCGGCTCTTTTAGCATGAAGTATAATGCCATCTGGGATAAAATCTTCGGCCTGAACTTATTTCCTGAAGATACGTTCAAGGCAGAGACGCAAGCCTATATCGAGAAGCATTCGGGTCCCTACGGCCTTATGCTGGACAATCGCAACACCTACACCAAATCCGATTGGATCGTGTGGAGTGCCGCGCTCTGCGAAGACAAGGATGATTTCAATACGATCGTCGATCGGTTATGGCTCGCTTACGATCAATCGGAGAGCCGCGTTCCGATGACCGATTGGTTCCAGACGACCGACGCGAAGATGGTTGGTTTCCAGAACAGATCGGTACAGGGCGGGTTATTCATCAAGCTTCTTATGGATAAGGAGATTTGCAAGCTTCAATCGTAGTCAACGACTTGCATTAGAATAGCGAAATTGTCAAATCCCCCTTTGAGTATTTATTCTGAAGGGGGATTTGCTGTCTTTAGTGGACAAGGTAGATATCAGCTGAAAAATCACAATGCGTGCCAAGAAAGCCAATGGTGATAACGTTTATTTGAGCTAAAGGGGAACCTATAGCTCAATGAATACAGGTGAAGGTTACAGCGAACATTATGATCCGCGATCCAATAATATAAACTGACCAGACGCTAACCAAAGGTAACTAGGAATATTCAGGCGCTTTTTTCTAATTTGATGACATGAAGCATAAACATAAACAAAGGCGATCCTTTAATTCTAAGTAACAGACTCATTGGAGGCTGATGGGATTATGACCGAAGGAGATTGGGTATTGGCCTGCTACAGAGGGCAGAAGGTAACCGGCTTTTTGTTGCTGATGCGGGAATCCACGGTTTTGGTTCAAGCCACAATTCCACATGATTTGGGAATTATCGAAGTTTCTACGGATCGGGTTTCTTGGAATAACAACGCTGTGATATGTATGGACGATTTACCGGAACTTATAGATCTCTCCTTGGATTGGAAAGATAAAGAGTGGTTTGAGAAGTGGACACACGAACTATCGTTATGGAAGCGGTTAACGGATCAAAATGTATCGATGAGGTCGTGAATAAACAGGCCCGGTGTTAAACCGATGCTATATCTGGGATGCAGGCGTTAAGCTAACGGGCAGTTTTGTTGAATGAGTTGTCAATTTAACATTTTAAAGGAAGAGCATTTCTTTGTAATGAGAAATGCTCTTTATTTTTATATAAAACGATATTAATTTATTGTAAAACAATAAATTATGTGGCAAAGTAAAACTGACATTAAATAAGTGAGGTGCACTTATGAAACGAGGAACAACACTCTTTTTGAAGATAGCTGTTATTATGATTGGAATACCGATTCTCGCATTGTGCATATTTGTAGTGCCTAAGATTGGGAATTTTGCTGGAGAATTGTATCCCAAAATAGCTTATATGAAATCTCTCGTAATAATTGATATGTACGCAGCAGCGATTCCTTTTTACTTTGCTCTGTATAATGCCTTTAAACTTTTAAGCTATATTGATAAGAACCAAGCGTTCTCGGGATTATCGGTAAGAGCATTAAAAAATATAAGATACTGTGCCATCACAATCAGTACCCTGTACCTATTAGGTATGCCACTCTACTATCTCATGGGAAGGAGAGTTGACCCTCCAAGTTTCATACCGATGGGATCGGTCATTATTTTCGCCTCTATGGTGATCGCCGTTTTTGCCGCTGTTCTCCAAAGACTTTTACAAGAAGCGATTCATATAAAATCAGAAAATGATTTAACGGTCTGAAGTGGAGCAAATGGCGATTATTTTTACTATTGATGTGATGTAAGTAAAACGAAAAATGTGCGTAACGGAGCTTTCGGGGATTTGGGCTAAAATATTAATCTCTTTACTTAAACGATGATCGAGGCGTATAATCCGTTAAGACATCGGAGTAAGGAGAGAGAAATTGATGATGAACAATGGGTTGGTCAATGCTATTATCGCGTATATCATGTGGGGGATTCTCCCGCTTTATTGGAAGTTGTTTAACGATGTGCCGGCAGGCGAGATACTGTCACATCGGGTTGTCTGGTCGTTCGTTTTTATGGGAATTTTCGTCGCCGTCCAGCGTCGCTGGGGTGACATGAAACGGATTGCGGCTAGCCGCTCGCTCCTGCTGTCGCTAACCGCTAGCGGACTGCTGATCGCTGCTAATTGGCTCATCTTCATCTGGGCGGTCAACAACGACCATGTCGTCGAGACAAGTCTCGGCTATTATTTAAACCCGTTGGTGAACGTGCTGCTTGCGGTCGTCTTCCTTCGTGAGAAGCCAAACCGTGGCCAATGGCTCGCGATTGCCGTTGCTGGCGCCGCGGTGCTCATCATCGCCATCGACTACGGACGGTTCCCATGGATCTCAATCTCACTGGCTGCGACGTTTGGCTTGTACGGCCTCGCGAAGAAGAAGATCGGACAAGACGCTTCTGTAGGCTTGCTATCGGAGACAGCTGTAGTCCTGCCCGTTGCGCTTGGTTACTGGATCTATTTGGCGGCTGTGGGAAAAACGACGGCATGGACGCTACCTGTGTCCACTTTCGTCGAACTGCTACTTTCAGGGGTGGTAACCGCGCTACCGCTGCTTTTCTTTGCGCGAGCGGCCGCCCGGATGGCGCTGTCCACGCTCGGCTTCGTACAATATATCGGGCCGACGATCATGCTGTTACTGAGCGTATTCGTGTTCAAAGATCGGTCTCGCCGGTTCTTCTCATCGGCTTTGCGCTCATCTGGACAGCGCTTGTCGTATACGCTACGGCATCGGTTCGCGGCACGAAACTCGCGAAGGCTCGCTGACGGCGGCATAACGTCTACCCGATACCGTTATATCAGCCATTTCCGTCCGCTGAGGGGGAGATGGCTTAAAGAGGCCCTGCAGGAGAGCTGGAATGAGGGCAGTGGCGTACAATACATACGAGTTATTGACAAAAATAACTACCCCATATATAGTGTAGTCATCTACATAAATTAAAGGAGAAACCTATGCCAAGCTTTTTCGATATGTACCCTTATAGCCTATACATCAAAGTTATTGCACAACGGGTCCGGAAATCATCGACCAGCTTCTGAAGGACCATGGCTTGAATAGCTCGCAAGCGATTCTTCTCTCGCATATTCATCAATCCATTGAGGAGCATATAGAGATCAATCGAAAGTATCTTGAAAAACAATGGCTTTAAGCGGTCCATCTGTGACAAATTTATTGAACGGTTTAGAAAAGTCCGGATTTATCACGCGTACTAGCAACCCTAAAGATGGACGCAACCTTCGTATTGACATAACAGATAAAGCCAAACAATTTCTTAGCGAGAGGAGTGATGCCTTCTCGAAATCTGAAGAATTGATCACACAAGGGATGTCGGATGCCGAAAAAGCCATGTTTGTTTCTTTGCTGACCCGTGCTTTTGAAAACGTCGAAAAACTGCCGCCGAATGGATGAATTTACCACATTTGATTATTTTTTGAACAAATATGTAGATGGCTACATAATTTTATTTTAAAGTTCAGGAGGTTTCCATGATGAATGATCAACCAAACGGACTGGAGCTATCCAGAATCGGACTCGGATGCGGTCATATGTCAAATGTCAATGAAGCTGTCAAAAGTGCAGGCATTGCTGCCATTCATACCGCTTTTGAGAGCGGAATCAATCATCTCAACACAGGGGACTTTTACGGTGCCGGCCGAAGCGAGATGGTCATCGCCGAAGCGCTGAAAGGGCACAAAAGGGATGACTATTTTATATCGCTGAAGTTCGGAGCATTGAATGCGCCAAGCGTCTCCTTGTACGGACTGGATGTTTCCCCCAGAAATGTTAAAAACTATCTTGCCTATTCGCTCACACGACTCAATCTTGACTATATTGATCTGTATCAGCCCGCAAGAATTGATCTGGGTATTCCTGTAGAAGAAACGATCGGCGCCATTTCCGATTTGGTTAAGGCTGGCTATGTCAGACAGATTGGAGTCAGCCAGGTTGACGCAGAGACGTTGAGAAGAGCGCATGCCACGCATCCGATCAGCTGGGTGGAAGTCGAATACTCGCTTTTTAACCGAAGTATCGAGAAAGAACTTTTGCCAACTGCGAGGGAATTGGGCATCGGCGTTGTTGCTTTTGGGGCATTGGCTCACGGTCTTCTTGCCGGCCATTGGACAGTTGAGCGGATCGAAAAGAGCAAGGGCGGCTATGTTCCGTTGTTTTTTGAAGAGAATATAGGAAAGAACGTTGCCCTGGCCAAAAAACTAGAAGAGATCGCCGTAAAAAAACAAATGACGTTATCCCAACTGGCGTTTGCATGGATATTATCCAAAGGCGAAGATATCATACCACTTATCGGTACCGTATCCCCGGTTCATCTTCAAGAAGCTTTGCAATCACTCGATATTCATTTGACCGAAAAAGATACCATGGAAATTGAAGATGCAATACCAGAACAGGAGATCGCCGGCGCTTCTTTTCCCAATATGCAATTTAGAAACGGGAAGACTGTTTCCGTATAAACACGATCATACAAATGAAAGGATGTTGTTTGTTATGCTAATCGTTACCGGAGCCAATGGGAAATTGGGGCGGGCCGTAGTAGAACAACTACTCAAGCGAGTACCTGCCGAGGAGATCGGTGTCAGCGTCCGCGATCCGAATCAAGCACAAGAGCTTCGAGAACGTGGAGTTCGTGTCCGTCGGGGCGACTACGACGATGCCGAGCGTCTGCACCACGCTTTTGAGGGGGCGTCACAGGTTCTCATCGTTTCGTCCGGCATCATGGGCGAGGCTGACATCCCGCATGGCATTCAGCAGCATCAAACCGCGATTGACACGGCAAAGAGGGCAGGGGTTACTCGGGTGCTATACACAAGTCATATAGGTTCTTCCCCAACCTCACACTTCGCCCCTATGATTCACCATGCAGCTACGGAAAAACTGCTGAAAGCTTCAGGTATGGCCTTCACATCGCTCCGTAATGGCTACTACGCCGCATCGGCACTCCTGTTGATCGGTGGAGCCATAAAAACAGGGGAACTGATCGCTCCTGAGGATGGTCCGGTTGCCTGGACAGCCCACTCCGATTTGGCCGAGGCTGTGGCGGCCATCATCAGCGAGCAGAAACTGGATGGCATAACCCCCAATCTTACGGGATCCGAGGCCATTGACATGGAAGGGATTACGACAATCGCTTCCGAGGTCTTGGGGCGAACCATCCGCCGAATCGTTGTGTCGGACGAAGAGTTTCGAGATCGCATGAAGGCTCAAGGCGTGCTGGAAGCGAGTATAAATATGCGGATGGGGATGTTTCTGGCAAGCCGTCAGGGCGACTTCGCACAAGTCGATCCGGCTCTGGCTGATTTGATCGGCCGGCCTCCGAAAAGTTTTAGAGAGGTCCTGAAAGAGTCGATTTCTCAACAGCAAGGTTGATTGCGTTAAAACAATGATTACTGCAAAGCCAGGTTCGCTATTCTAATTGGTAGGTTAGTTTCAATTGTGATTAAGGAACAGAGCGCTTTATTAAGTTTCAAACTTTCTGAAAACAAGCTTTTAGCGCTAAACTAACGGGATAAGTTATCTTTTAGCAAAAGTGAAGTCCGTTACACTAACGTGAGTCCAACAAAATGAAGGAGCAGTTTTGCCGACGGCAGCTGCTCCTTCTTTCAGCTACTGGGCAGGATAGTTTAAAGATTAAATAGAACATTACGGTAAATGAAAGGGGAGAAATTACATGCTATATCACTTTAATGTGGATGATAGTATCAAAGTATTTGTTCCTAAAGAAATATCAAAATCGGGATCATGAACTTACTTAAGCAACTCTTCCAACTGTTCTTCGGTTCCCGAGTTTTCAAGTGGCGTGAACACCCTCATTGCAAAAGCGCTGCTTTCAGATATTGTAAACGTATGGTAACGGAAAGTCAGCTGGCCAGCTTCTGGAAGATGGATTATTTGTTCTCCTTCCAAAATACCGGAAACATCCTGTCGATCCCATAACGTCCTGAACTCTTCGCTCCTGTCATATAACTTGTCGAATAGCTCTTGGAACCACGAATCGTTCATGTACAAGGCAAACCGATTTCTGAAAAAAGCCACCATCGTAGAGGCGACATTTTCCCAGTTAACGATGCGGGACTTGTTGTCTTCGACCTCGAAGACGCGCCAGAGCATATTTCTTTCGAGCTCCGGGGCTCGGTTTAAGTCTCCGCACAACGTACCCGATATTCGGTTCCACGCAAGAACGTTCCAGTGCCTGTCGATAATGTAGGCCGGGTAAGTTCCCATTCTGTCCAGAATCCGCTGAAGGGAAGTGGGAACGGAATCATCCGCTTTTGGCTGAGAAAGTGAGGAATGATTGGCCAATACGAAAAGATGGTTGCGTTCGTCGCTACTAAGCCGTAATGTTCGTACCAAGCTTTCCAAGACTTGCTCAGACACATGAATGTCCCGGCCTTGTTCCAGTGCGGTATACCACGGCAAGGAGATGCCTGATAAGCTTGCCACTTCCTCCCGTCTTAAGCCCGTTATACGACGGCGCGATGTATCTACCAGCAATCCCGCCTCTCTTGGGGATATACGCAAGCGGCGTGACCGGAGAAAGTCAGCCAATTGTTTACGTCTTCTTTCATCATTCATCACAAAGTTCCCTCTCCAATATGGTGATAGAAATTATAGCAGTATGAATTCAGATCTATTTGTTGGTACTATGACTCATTATAATCTACTTATCTTCCGTCGTGAAGGAGAGTCGGAGATAAGACAAGCTGTACCGAAATTCGCATTGATCACTGTTCGCGGCTGAAGAGAATCATATTGCAAGGCCGGTCCAACTATCGAAAACGAAGGAGAATATTATGGTGAAATCAGAACAGATCGAACGTGGGCATTGTTTCAAGGGAAAGCGTGTTGTTGTTCTTGGAGGAACGTCCGGAATCGGGTTTGCGGCAGCCGAAGCCGCTGCATGGGAAGGGGCATCCTTGGTCGTAGTGTCCAGTCAAAAAGAAAGAGTTGACCGTGCTGTCTCACGTTTGCCTGAAGGTACCCAGGGATATGCGGTTGATATGACAAATGAGGAACAAGTTCGTCAATTTTTCAGCGAAATCGGGGAATTCGATCACTTAGTCTTTACTGCCGGCGATACATTGATGGTTGAAAGTCTGGACGCCACCGACGTCGACACAGCGCACCGATGGTTTAACGTGCGATACTGGGGAGCGTTTATGGCCGCCAAATACGGCAGCCGAAATATCAGACAGGGAGGGTCAATCACGTTGACTTCCGGTGTTGCCGGAGTTCGTCCACAGAAGGGGTTTACTGTCTCAGCCAGCATATGCGGCGCCGTTGAGTCCCTCACCAGGGCGTTGGCCGTCGAGCTGAGCCCGCTTCGTGTCAACGCCGTTTGCTTCGGACTTATGCGTACAGAGTTGTGGGATGGTGTTCCTGAGGAACAACGGAACGCAATGTATGAACATACTGGGAAATCATTGCCAGTTGGGAGAGTCGGTGAACCGGAGGACGGCGCTGAGGCGTTTCTCTACTTAATGCGCGAGAAATATTCCACCGGTCAGATCATTGTTGTAGATGGCGGTTCTACTCTGGTTTAAGTTTCTTGAAATATAAACGGTGAACGTAAGCCTCTTCCATCAAAACCCACCCGGAAGAGGCTCCACCTCACAAATATCTCCGCTTTACACTTACACAAATTGTTAATTCCATACGATGTATTGATAGCTAGAGGGATATATCGGGTCACAACAAGAAGAGCTCCGGGAACACCCGGAGCTCTTCATCATCACTGCCAATTCCGCTTATAAAGCACAACGAAGAGTATGCCGCCAAACACACTAAGCGCTATAAAAATCAGCATCATATTGCTGTACAGCGCGGCCGTTTGGCTCGTTAAGGTCCCAACTATCGGAGCTTTCAACCACGGCTTCGTCAGCAGTCCGCCGACAGCGGCTATGCCGATCCCTTCCGCGAGGAAGCAGGTGAAGTTGAGCATGCCAATACCGGATCCCGTTTCATTTTCTTCCAGCGTACTTGCGATACTTGCGGAAACAGCGGTTTTTACAAACGATAGGCCACCAAATGTCAGAACCGTCGATGCTGAAATAACCCATGGCGTCCGATCCGTCAAGAACAGGACGACTAGAAAACCCGTGGTAATCATGCACAATCCGGTCAGCATCGCAGCTATATGACCGCGGCGGTCAGCAAGCATCCCGCCAAGCACCCCGAACAGAATGACGCTCAGAGTGCCTGGGAACAATATTGCGCTTCCGATGAGGCACGTCGTCATATCGTACACTGAACTCATCAGATAAGGCACCATGGAAATAAAGCCTGCGACTGTGCCGAGAAGCAGTGCGCCTGTAAGCACGGCCGAAAGGTACCTTTTCTTACGGAACAGGAACGGTTCCAAGAACGGCTCCCGGTGCCGACGACTATGAAAAGCAAGAAGCGCAAACAAAACAATAGTTGTAGTCAAGTAGATCCAATGAAGCAGCGTCATAAACAGCGCAAAAGACAAAATGCCTGAAGACAACAAGATCGCTCCAGTTATATCAAATGCTTTTCCCTCTGTCGGCTCGTCAGGCAGCGTCCGAAGTACGAACGGCATGGCCAGAAGCGACAGCAGCGGCAGCGCAAACAACAGCGACCAATGCATGTAGCCGGAAACCGTGCCTCCGATGACCGGGCCGAGTCCCTCGCCAAAGGCAACGACTGAGCCAATCAGGCCGAAAGCTTTGCCCTGATTTTCCGATTGAACAACCTTGACGATCATCACCATAATGAGCGACGGAATGGCCGATGCCCCGATTCCCTGAAAAAAACGCGCGGCCAGCACGCACGGATACCATTCATAACCCAACAGGCCGAG
>NZ_PCZT01000009.1:390324-402113 GCF_002968895.1 Paenibacillus sp. AR247
GCACGCACGGATACCATTCATAACCCAACCAAGGCCGAGTAACGAACCGAAACCGTAGGTTAGCATACCGAACAATAGCAGCTTCCGAATGCCTGCATGCTCTGATATTTTGCCATACACGGCGACGCCAATAGCGAAAGAAATTGAAAAGCAGGTGTTGGTCCAATTTGCAGCTGAAGGTGCGATGTGGAAAAAGTGGCGATTTCCGGTAACGATACGTTAAACATCGTCTCGTTCATGACACTGAAAAACGTCAAAATGCTCAACCACAGGATGAATCGCGACACTTGAACTTCGTTTCTGAGTTGCACTTGAATATAACCCCTTTGAATGAAGGGGCATCGCAGTTTATAGGGTCAATGATGCGCTTTCCCCTAAATGTTGTACCATTGCTAAATTGTATTGCCGCATGATACGCTACGCCTCCAAGTTAGAAAAAATGTAAAAAAACAGGTCAATTATATCATAACCGCTCAAATGACATACGCTTTTTTGTGCCAGGGATAAGCTGATGTTCGCGTAGATGGAGTTACATCGCTATATCTGCACAGCAGGAGTTACGCTAACGGGCAGGATAGCGTGATGACTTTCTCGAAATACATCATCTAAGATTATCTGCCCATACTTTTGAAGCAGAGTGAACAAGGAGGAAAAGATAATAGAGTTTATGAAAAATCGATTAGAACAAGACATCATTTCAACAGCGGAGAGCTTTGCGGAAAATTTTTCGGATCGGGGTCATTTTGATTTTAGTATTCAAAGTCTACGGATACTAGACGATATTCTCGAAGAGTTATGTGATTACAAACTAGATAACGACGCATTGAATTCTGTTTCATCTATGGCGGGAAGTTACATCTTTGAAGTGGCAAGAAGGAATTATGGAGGCCAGTACTATTGGGTACAGGATAGAGACCAACCTGTTTTGGTTACCGGTGAGCCTGATTATTCAATTTCTATATTTGCATTTGATAAAGTTAAAGGCAGAATCCAGAACGGTAAAGAAGATGAGATTCCATATTATTTTGACGGCTATATTGAGGCAGTTAAAAAGGTAAGAAAACCGGTTACCGTGCTACTATAGTTTAGATGATAGGAGATTAAGCGAACGAGGAACGTTAGATGAACAGAAAGTAAGGAGGCCGTTCATCCTGACGACGAGTTCAGGGCAAGAGAGATTTTCGCCGCGCTCGAGGACGGTGGACAATTGGAGATGCCGCTTCAGAAGACGGATTGGAGCCCGCTGTACGGAATCGTGAAGGACAAGTTCGGGGTTTACGTTCCATGTGAATGTGCCGGGCGAGCAGTCGCAGCAATAGGCAGGAGCAACAAGTACCTCTTTACATTCAGGGCTTTTACACTGACCCCGACTCATCATCGGGGCTTTTTTTGTTTTGTATGGATGATTGCGTAGACAGTAAGCGTCTTACTAAATTGAAAGGGAGATGTAAGGAAAGCCGATAGCTTAGGCCAGCCTCGCAGGATTACATTGGAGCAAACGAAAACCGAGATTTTCTAAAAGGAGGAATCGAGATGAGGCTGTTTGAACTGTTGCTTTTGTTGTCGAATATCGGCTTGTTTGCCTTAACAGTCCTATTGAAAAAAGGACGGCATAGAGCTCCAGTATTCGTTGTAAGCGGGATCGCCACACTTGTACTGGTCATTCATTGGACGGTGGAAGGATACAGAGTTCAGCTCCTGTTCTCATATGGTATTACGATCATGTTTTTAGCCATTTCAGGTTATCGCTATTTTAATAAAAAAGGCCCCAGAAAAATCCCTCGATTCATGTTGGGTTCTGTTTATACCGCTATAGTGATCATGCTGGTCGTCACAGCGGGTCTCATGTATGCTTTCCCGGTGTTTAACCTACCCGAGCCGACAGGCAATTTTAAGGTAGGAACGCAAACTTTTCATCTCGTGGATACAAATAGGGAAGAGATTTTCGACGAAGCTAGAGATCGTAAGAGAGAGTTGATGGTCCAGGTATGGTATCCGGCTCAAGCAGGTACTGGCAAATACGCTCCCTTTATTCCCGATACCCCGATTTTACGTTACATGGCTGCGAATTATGGCCTTCCCGGGTTTACATTTCAACACCTGAAGTATGTATCCAGTCATGCCTATTCGGAGGCTGAAATCTCATCGGCACAGACATCATACCCGCTGATCCTTGCGAATCCCGGCAACGGCTCTTCCAGGTTCCTCCACACGTCGCAAGCCGAAAATCTCGCAAGTCACGGATATATCGTAGCCGAGATCGACCACACCTACAATACATTTGCAACCGAGTTTCCGGACGGTCGAATCACGACCAGCACAACCGACAATTTATTCTCGCCCGACCATGATTACGCGACGGAAAGAGAGAATCGCGACAAGTTGGGAAAAGTGTTAACCGACGATGTGGCTTTTGTGCTGAACCAATTCGAGCTCATCCAATCGGGGCAGATTCCAAGTCAACTACATGGGAGGATTGATCTCGGTCATGTCGGGATGCTCGGTCATTCCATCGGCGGAGCGACGGCCTATGATGCTGCTTACGATCCGCGCATTGCGGTAGGAATAGACCTTGATGGAGGGCTTTATCGTCTGCGTGACAAAGAGGGGCTGCGAAAGCCATTTTTATTCATCAACTCGGAAAGCTATTTTGAACAATTAACAACGGTGATGAACAATCGGGTCTACTCGGATGAAGAGCTAAACCGTATGGGGTCAACAAGAGAGTGGGAGGATCAAGTAGCGGCGGATAAAAAGGTGGAGCTTGAACGGATGTGCGAAACGGTCGAGGAGGGGGGACAAGTCCTCTATATCGAGAATACGGAGCATTTGAATTTTACTGACATACAGTTCATTTCTCCGATTTTTAAGATACTGGGCATTACAGGGGAAATGGCGCCGGAAAGAGCGAACACCGTTATCAATGCCTATATGCTGGATTTCTTCGATATGTATCTGAAAAATCAAGGCGGAACCTTAATGAAAGGAGAGGATAGCCGCTTTCCGGAGGTCAACCGGATGTGATAATGAAACCAGTAAAATTTATAACGAGGAGAACCGCATCCTAAATAATACGAAGAAGGGAAATCCCTCTAGGATCTCCCTTCTTTGAACTACATGTGTTAGACCAGGAGCCTGCTAAACGCAAGGCTTAGAAGTTGATTACCAAGCGTAAATGCCTTTCTCATCCAGAAACTCGCCGTTATGACGTTTGCCATCTATGGCATAACCCACGATAATGGCAGCAGCGGCTTCCTTGGATTTACCGCCTGCGGCATTGCCGTTGAGATCGGTGGTTGTGAACCCTGGCGTTACCGCAAAGACTTGAGCGCCGCTGTTTCAACTTCATAAGCCATCGATAATGTCATGGCATTGTTTGCCGTTTTGGAGGAATTATAATCAAAAGCGTTTAGAGTGGATTCCGCATTTTGCATATGATCCAAGGAGGCCATGTCGGTTGAGACGTTGATGATGGTTCCTTCGTTGTTCTTGATCAACGGGAACAGACGCTGGTTCAAACGGAAGGTGCCGAAAAAGTTAACTTCAAAGGCGTTTCGCAAATTCTCCTCTTTAGTATCCATAAACGAGCGGGAGAATGCACCAGGCATGCCAGCGTTGTTAATCAGCAGTCTCAAGTCAGGATAGTTTTGTTTGATCGTATTGGCAGCTTGTTCAATAGACTCTAAGGATTCCATGTCTACTTGTACAAATTCTACGTCCAGTCCTTTGGAAGTCAACCCAGATACGGCTGCTTCGCCGCGTTCGGTGCTGCGGGCGCCTAGAATGACTTTCCAGCCGGCTTCACTCAGCTGCTTAACGATTTCAAATCCGATTCCTTTATTTGCTCCGGTTACGAAGGCGGTTTTTTTCATCTCAAATCCCTCTTTCTGTATAATGGTTATGCTACCTGATTTATAAGTTACTATGCTACACTTAGTGTAGGTCAACATAAATTTTTAATAAGTGAGGGGTTATATGCTTACAATCGGAGAAGTAGCGAAATCAGTCGGAATCAACATTGGTGCGATCCGTTTTTACGAGAGAAAAGGATTGCTGGAGCCGGCTGCGCGCAGCGAGCAGAATAACCGTTTATATACGGAGAACGAGTTGAATTGGCTGGTGTTTATCAAATGTCTGCGTGAAACCGGAATGAGTGTGGAAGATATCAAAATGTATTACGACAAGGTCAAAGAGGGTACCTCGACCCTTCCGGAACGAATTCAACTGATTCAAGACCAGAAGCAAAAGCTGCTGGATGACATTGAAGCGAAAAAAAACCAGCTCGTCCATTTGGAACGAAAGCTTGAACGGTATTATCGCGGGGAAAATTACTAGAACTCTGGGGTGAAAATCGGTATAGGTAAGATACCAAGAGCATACACACTTGTAGCGATGTTATCGATTAGGCACCGAAAGAGTTTCTGCTGCTGCTTGGGCGATGAACTCCGTAACAGCGAGCTGATCGACGTGTCGATGTTAATGTCTTCGCTCGAATCAGGTTGATATTTTGAGGAAAATGAATAAGGAATGGATACGAGCTTTTAGATAAACTGCCCCTAGACTTGAACGTAACTGTTCGAGCGCTAGGGGTTGTTTAATAGGGAGAGCTATTCGGAGGGTTCTTAAGAGTCTTTATCACAAGTGGAAAATGAAGCAGATCTGTTCAAATATCGACTCGGGCGAAAGGCCGCGGACATCTCTTTGGATAGAATAGAAGTCACGGCTCAGCAACATCTGGAGCATATCGGCTTTAAAAACACTGTCACTGTCTGCACTTAATGTCTCGGAAGCCGCCATCTTATCGAATAACGACACAAAAATTTTGTTCAGCTCAATGTAGATGGGGCTGCTTGTCCGCGACTTGGGTCGATTTGTCTGCGAGGAGTCCTCGACGCCGATCAAGAGCTGCGATTTCTTCTCCCGGAACCGGATGAACAATCGGATAAAATATTTCAACTGCTCTTGCGCCGGCTCCTTGTGGTGTTGCTCCAAGTAGGACTCGTATTCTTCGAATAGAAGGTCGGCGCTGTCGCGGATCAAATCCAGGCACAATTCACTTTTGTTCTTGTATCGCCGATAGAGCGTTCCGGGCCCGACCTGAGCTTCCGATGCGATCTGGTTCATGCTGACGGCTTCTACACCATGCTGTTCAAACAGCCGAAGCGCCGCATCCAAGATGCGCTGACGATTCGCCGCCGCGTCGCGGCGTTCGGAACGGGCTGGGGGATGTATCGGTTTCTTTCATCTGCACTCACGTCCTTGAATTTCGATTTCGGTCACGGTTGACAAGTGGAGATATCTCCGCTTAATATGAAGTGGAGGGTTCTCCGCTTAATCATATCATATGGACTAGGAGTGTTCAACGAATGACACAATTCAATTCTGCCTTGTTAGTTATGGACTTGCAGAACGCTATTGCCGGGCACCTCGGCGACAAGCAAGCGCTGTTCCCGTACAAGATGGCGCTAGAAGCGGCACGCAATCACAACATTCCGGTCATCTTCGTGCGAGTCGCCTTCCGCGAAGGCTATCCGGAGATCAGCCCGATGAACCAAATGTTCGCGAGAGCGGCTCAATACGGCGGCATGACGCTGAACGACGAGACGACGCAAATTCATCCGGAGCTGGCTCCTCAGCCAGGAGAGCCGATCGTTACCAAGAAGCGCATCAGTGCCTTCACCGGCAGCGATCTGGAGATGATTCTTCGCGCTAAGGGCATCAACAAGCTTATTCTGAGCGGCATCTCCACGAGCGGCGTTGTACTGTCGACGTTGACGGAAGCAGCGGACAAAGATTATCAGCTTACCGTTCTATCCGATGCTTGCTTCGATCCCGATCCAGAAGTGCACCGCGTTCTGCTCGAGAAAGTATTCACCAAACGGGCGGATGTTGTGACGGTAGACGCGTGGGTCGATACTTTGGTGTAAAGAAGGCGTATTTGTAATGGAGATTTGGAAAAGAAATTTATGGGTCTGCTGGTTCGGCATGTTCATGACGGGTGTTGGCATGAGCCAGATCGCGCCTGTCTTGCCTCTCTTCATTAAGCAGCTAGGCGTTGAGAACGCATCCTGGATCTCCCAATTGTCCGGCGTCGCATTCGGTGTGACTTATATTATCTCCGCCATATTCTCGCCAATCTGGGGACGCGCGGCTGACAAATACGGTCGCAAGCCTATGTTGCTCAGAGCCAGCCTTGGCATGGCGATCGTCATCGGCTGCATGGGCTTCGCGCCGAATGTCTACTGGCTGATCGGTTTAAGGTTGCTGCAAGGCGTCATTACGGGCTATGGCACGGCCTGCACGACGCTGATCGCGACCCAGACGAGCAAGGAACATTCGGGTTGGGCTCTGGGCACGCTATCAACGGCCAACATCGCGGGCTCCCTGCTCGGACCGTTGATCGGCGGCTTAATCGAAGAGCATTTCGGGATGCAGAACATTTTTTACATCACGGGTGGCTTCATGTTCATCGCCTTCCTGACGACCTTATTCTTCGTGAAAGAGACGTTCGTCCGTACGGAAAAAAAGGTGCCGAGCTTCAAGGAAGTCTGGGCTCAAGTTCCGCAGCCAAGCTTAACGATCACCTTGTTCATTACGTACTTCGTAATGTCGATCGCCACATATTCGGTCCAACCGGTGCTTACGGTCTTTGTCGATCAAATCGCACATCATCTGGGCCACGTCGCATTGATCTCAGGAGCGATTTTCTCGGCTTCGGGATTGGCTAATATCATTGCTGCTCCTCGGTTGGGGAAGCTGTCAGATAAGATCGGGGCACATCAGATCATGCTCTTCACTCTGATCGTGGCAGGTATATTGTTCATCCCGCAGGCGTTCATCCATAATCCTTGGGAACTGATGGCGCTTCGCTTCCTGCTAGGATTGGCGGCAGGCGGGCTAAATCCTTCGGTCAACGTCTTACTGAAGAAGATCACCCCGTCCAATCTGACAGGTCGCGTGTTCGGATTGAATATGTCGGCTGCCTATCTCGGCATCTTTGGCGGTTCGGTGCTTGGCGGTCAAATCGCAGGGCATTTCGGCGTCCGATATGTTTTCCTTGTCACTGGCGCATTGCTCTTAATGAATGCCATTTGGGTTTACTTCAAAGTGTACGGTAAGCTGCAGAGGGAGAAATTGCTAGAATAACGCTCAGAAACAAAGCTCAGAAACAAAGCTCAGAAACAAAGCTCAGAAACAAAGCTCAGAAACAAAGCAAGGAACAAAGCAAGAGACAAAGCTCGGAAACAAAGCTTAAGGTACAAATTGCATGCACAGCCAAAGCTAAAAACGCCCCAAAGTGATATGTAAATACTTTCTGTTGCTGGGGAACAAGGGGCCGGAGTCGCGACCCGATAAACGAAAGGAGCGCATCAAATCATGCAGATCAAGTGGTATGGCCATTCGTCATTCCAGTTCACCTCGGACGCCGGAACCAGGATTCTTATTGATCCCTACTACAAGTTCCTCGGCTACCGCATGCCGGTCCCGATCGAATCGGACATCGTAGTTGTGACCCACGATCACGGCGATCACAATAAGATTCAAGCCGCCTCAGGCGATTACTTGGTCGTGAACGAGCCGAAGGAGTACAGCGTAGGAGACGTGGATATTAGCGGCTTCCGCACGTTCCACGACAAAGTGAACGGTCAGAAAAGAGGCCCGAACATCGTGTTCCGCTTCCGGATGGACGGGTTGACGATCTGTCACTGCGGGGATCTGGGTCATCTGCTAACGGAGGAGCAAGCGAACGCCATCGGCCCGGTGGATGTCCTCCTCGTTCCCGTGGGCGGAAGGATGACGCTGGACGGGGCGGAGGCGGCACAGGTGATGCGGCAATTGCAGGCGACCGTGGCGATTCCGATGCACTACAGCACGAAGGCGCTCGGCCTACTCGGACGATTGTTCTTCGCTAAGGAGGATAAGTTTCTCCAGGCTGTAGGGGCGAAGACGACCCACGTTCAGACGCTGAACTTGTCCAAGGAGAACGTGCCCCAATATGCCGGTACCGTGACGATGGAGTATAAATAGCAGCCAACCAGCTTCTGTGAGGAAGCTGGTTTTTTCCTTTTCTCCTCAAGCTTGGCTGCTGCCTTCGAATGAAAATTCTGAAGTGATCGGTGTTTGTTACTCTAGCTTTGTCACAAAGGAAAGGCATGCGGTTGGAATTGAGACAATTCCTCAGCATTATCAAAGAGGGGTAGGAAGTAATCTGGCAAGTCTAGTGGTTAACGATATCGTCCAGAATGGATATACCTGCTATTGGGATTGTTCACAGAGCAATGAAGCTTCTAAGAAGATAGCACTAAGACTAGGATTTAAACAAATCCATCAATATCAGTGCTCAGGTTTTTCACTATAATATACCGCAGAAGTTATTGCGCTAACGGGAACCGCTAGCTCACTGAAAACACTTGGAGGCTGCTGGCTTTTTGGTCGGCTGCACATCGCTCCCTTTAATCGAGCATACATTTTGTGTATATTTAACACACACCAATAAAAGGAGATTAAATATGAGATCAATTGATTTAATTCTTTTAAATTTCAATGAAACACGAAGAAGAAGTATTAAGGTTTGGACTTCGATTCCTCAAGAAAAACTACATTGGAAACCCGATGACGAAGCAATGACTTGTTTAGAGATGATTAGGCATGTTCTAGAAAGTGAACATTATTACCATCTAGCTATTCAAAATCGTGGAAGTCTAGAAGTATTCGAGTCTCCTTTCGAAAAACAACCATTTTCCACTGTACTTGCTGAATTAAATTTTGCAGAACCATATAGAAATCACTTCTTAGAGACTGTTAAGTCATTTTCTGAAGAAGATCTCACCAACATTAATATTGATCGTTCTGATGTAGGTTACGTGAGAAGTTTAGGCGACATGTTACTAAGAATCGCTTACCACGAATCAGTTCATATCGGACAATTGCTCGATTATTTAAGAACTGCACAGGTTCCAAGAATACGAGTTTGGGATTAATAGATAAACTGCGTAATCACTTAGATGGTACGCCTATTTTTAGTTACTACGTTCAAAGCTTTATTTGAGTCCTAATACTGATCCGCAGCATCCAGGGGGTTCCTTCAACAAGTAATAGCTAGAGGTGTAGAAAATCTATGAACGTTTTTTTTAAAGGAACAAAAATGGTATTTGTATTGCTCATTTTGTTAGTAACGATTACAGGATGCACCACTAAAAAGCCTATATCTCCAGATAAAAATCAATCTCTATCTGATCAACCTCAAAATACGAAGCCTATAGAAAATGCTGTAAATGAAACACCCGTTGCCGAAGTGAAGAACATACCCACAAACAAACCGATTAATTATGATCCTGCCTGGCCGGATCGTTCGGTGAAATCTTCTAACGGGCATCTTGTGAATAGTTGTGTTCCTGATGAGCTACGCAATAAAGCAACTACATTAGCAACCATTGATGGGGTATATCTGTCGGCACTTGTGCTTGGCAGCGGAGATAAGGGAGTCTTGCTTGCACACGAGCAAGGCTATAGCATTTGTTCTTTTCTTGACTTGGGAACAGAGCTGGCTGACAGTGGATATCTGGTTGTTATTCCTGAATATCGCAATCATGGTGCCTCACAGAATACTCCGGAGGATAACCAGAATATAGATCGTGATGCAGATGCTGCCTTAAGCGAACTCAAACGATTGGGTGCAAAAAGAGTGTTTTTGGCAGGAGCATCATGTGGCGGTAGTACAGCAATTATTGCAGGCGTTCGTCAAGCGCTGCCTATTGAGGGGCTGATTATTCTTTCTTCTCCTGCACAATGTGGGCCCCATGATGCCATTCCAAGCGTCGAGAAGATTAAAGCACCATCCATGTTTGTTTTTTCACCTGGCGATTATGGAGGCTCAATTGAAAAAGAAGTGCGCAAATTATATCAAGCATCCGGAGCAGCGGATAAAGAGCTGATTGCGGATGAGAGTGGCTATCACGGAACAGATATGTACCACAAGGGAGAGCACGGTGATGCCTTAAAGTCCAAGCTTATTGACTTTGTTAAAAAGGTATTTAATTAAAGTAAATCAGGCGAAGCGTTAG
Source organism: Paenibacillus sp. AR247 (assembly GCF_002968895.1). Lineage (NCBI taxonomy): Bacteria > Bacillati > Bacillota > Bacilli > Caryophanales > Paenibacillaceae > Paenibacillus > Paenibacillus sp. AR247. Next base: position 400,389 of record NZ_PCZT01000009.1, read on the forward strand.
TAAAACGACAAGAACATACACGATTAAAAAGCCGCGTAAAAGCGGTCTTTTTTTGTTTAAACGATACATGTTCTTGTCAGAACCCGCCGTTCTGAGTGGCTTTATCCTAAAGAAGTGGGGGACAGGGTCTCAATCGGCAGATTTATGATGCATGTAGGGCTAATCCGTAATGTCTCCGCACCAGCGAGTGATACCTTCATTTATTTTTTGCATTGGATTCGGATCAGATAGAGAAATCGCCCAGGCAATATGTCCATCCGGACGAATAAGTGCCGTGTGGACGTCGTTCCAATCCGCGTCTGCCTCAGCCAAAGATGCATGTAATACTTGAAGATTGCTATACGTTTCCCATGGGCCGCTATTCTGTTCATTAGAATGGAAATGCAACAGAAGAAAAGTACCTTTGTGTAGGAGCGGATAGGTGTTAATCCATTGCCCGTCTTTCAGTTTTAAGCGGAGATCTTTGAACCGTTTCCCGTTTAAAGGATGGGAAGGGGCTTCGGCGTCGGGAGCATAATGTACATCAATTGCGGAAATCTGAGCAGCGATTTGATAATTAGCCTCGGGTATTTGAATCAGATCAGCCAACATGCTTCGCAGTTCCGTGATGGGTGGAGTCACGTCCAGAAGCAAGGTTTGGACCTCGGTATTCCGGAGCAAGGCCGTATTCCATGGAAAACGTTCGGTATGATAACTGTCCAATAGCCAGTCCGGAGCCCAGCCTTTGATTGCTCCTGCTAGCTTCCAGCCTAAGTTGATTGCTTCTTGTAAGCCGACGTTCATTCCCTGTCCACCAGCCGGAAAATGAATGTGCGCCGAATCTCCCGCTAAAAACAATCGACCATTCCGATAGCTTCCCGCCTGCCGCGTAGCATTTCCAAAACGGGACATCCATTTCACATCGTTCAATCCCAGGTCGCTTCCGGTCGTACGGATGAGCGAAGAACGAAACTCTTCCAATGTAACGGTCTTATCCTTAGAGATGTTTCGTCTTTTCACGTCGATAATTAAGACACGATAGATATGATCATTGATTGGCATGATGCTGACCAAACCTTTTTCTGTTATTCGGGATATGACACTCATAGGAGCCAAATCAGATAGAACAGCATCCCCCAAAATAGCCGTGAAGGTCGCGTCTGTACCTTCAAAGGATATATTTGCATGTTTGCGAACCAAACTTCTGGCTCCGTCCGTACCTACCACATAAGCTGATCTTAACGTTGTTTCTCCATTAGGTCCGGCGATCTTAACGTCAACCCCATCCTCATCCTGATGCACAGATAGAGCCTCAAACCCTCTCCAGACTTCTGCGCCAAGGCTAAGAGCCCATTCCTCCAGCACCTTCTCCGTCTCACTCTGCGGTAAAAAGAGAGTGTGATTGGAAGAAGAATCCAACACAGAGAAATCCAAAGGAGTATCTAATCCGGCAAAATGTCCTCTCGAAAGTAAGCGGCCTTTACTGATTAATTTTGATTTCACTCCACGCATATCTAATATTTCAAGGGTTCGTGGATGTACGGTAAGGGCACGTGAATATGGGGTTGTCTCTTTTAATCGCTCTATGACGCAGACCTTTACACCAGCTAATGCCAATTCTCCAGCTAACATCATGCCGACAGGTCCGCCACCGATAAGGATGACTTCATATTTCATACAAATAACCTCTTTTCTTAAACATTATGGGAAGATCACGATAGCGTCTATTTCGATAAGCCATTCAGG
>NZ_PCZT01000009.1:402213-410466 GCF_002968895.1 Paenibacillus sp. AR247
CAAACACTTGAAATCCTGCGTCAAAAATAATCGAAATCAATTCCGGGTGGTGGTTTACCACAAAAATATTCATTTTTGTCAATGTACAATGGATGCGCTCGCGCTGCTTCCAATGCATACTTAAGATTGGTGAACACTTGAATTGCTTGCGCGTAATAGTCCCCTGAACCGACCAATGCGCCTGTTTCATCTACAGCAACCTGACCTGAGATGAAGGCCAGTTTAGACGCAGTAGTTACCACGATTTGGGAAATGACAGATGTAACTTTATCCGTCAATGTCCTGGGATTCACGATTTCCATAGGCAGGCATGAACCTCCTTTACTAATTATTGTTTCACTTGAACCTTTTTTTGTATATATAAAAAAGGGTTTTATCATAATTATATATAATTAATGTTTCAAATGAAACAAATTAATTGTACGTGGTCGCTCTTTATCCTGTCAACCCCAATCTCAATAAACGAGCATATCTTTATTTCTCTGGAAACAATCTGTGATATGATGAGGCAAATTAGTCGAGGAGCCAGCATAATCATGGATACTGCCAGTAAGATCAATACTGCCATTCATGAAGTTATCGTTCAGTTTCTTGAGCAAAAAGAGCTCCTAAAAATGAAAATAACCCCCTCGTAAAAAGGGGTCATGGTACTGGGGCAAGAATAGGATATATGCAAGATTTTGGTTTTGATTCGGTTTACGGGGCAGCGAATCGAATGATCACTTGCTATCTAAAACAGGGGGTACCATATGAGTTCCATTCTTAATGTTATAGAAAAGCTAAAATTGACCGTCTCGAATATAGAAGATGTTCCAGAGTCATTTAGTTCAGATGTATACAAACTTACTCTTGCTAGCGGAGAAAACGTTTATGTAAAAATTCCATTTAACAAAGATAAACTATTTCGTGAATTTCAGATACTTGAAACATTGAAAGGAGTAATTCCTGTTCCTAAGGTATTGGACATTTGGTATGGTGATGAAAGTAATACTGGAGCATTGCTTCTTTCGGCGATTCAAGGTATGCCCTGTACAGAAGATATTGATGAGGGACTTTCTTTTCAAATCGGTGTGTATCATGCAATGCTGCATGAGGTAAAAACCCCAGGTTTCGGTTATCATACAACCAATGGTTTTAAGTTTCTTGACCCAAATAACTGGAGACTACATATCAAAAGTAATTTTGAAAAGTGGAGAGAGCCGTGTAAAGAGATCCTTGATCCAGAACTGTATGAAAGATGTATCCATCATTTTGATGGCGTTTTCTTTGCTTTACCAAATCCCGATGGGCCATGTATCGTTCATATGGATTTTAGACCGGGTAACATTTTGGTGAACGGTAACAAGGTTACAGGCATTATTGATTTTGAGAGTGCCCGTGGGGGATCTACTGAAATAGATTTTACAAAAGTCAATCGATACATATGGGAAGTCAATCCCAGAACTAAATTGCCCTATATTGAAGGATATCAGACGATTCGGCCCATGTTGGCTCTGGAAAAAGTGCTGCCATTTTATGATTTTTACGATGCGTTTAGTGCTGTTGTTTGGTGTAAAAACAGAGGAATTGAAAAGAACCAGAGGTTTCTTCAGGAAAGTATCCATACTTTGAGGAAAACAGTAGGTTATTGATCATTATTATGATATTCGACTATCCGACCACAATAACATAAATCGTTAAACAAATCGAAGATGGTAATGTAAGACGACAAAAACATATACGCTTAATAGCCGTGTAACAGCGGCTTTTTTTGTTTTAACCATATCTGTTCTTGTCAGAAACCGACGACAAGAGCAGATATGGTTAACCGTGGTTGATAGAATTATCATTACAAATTTAATAACTTTCGTTTCAAGCCGAACTACCGACGATAAGGTGTCTTGGAACAATAATTAAATGTCGATGACGATCTTGCCGTGCACATGCCGGCTGGCTTGAAGCTTGACCGCCGCTTGGATCTGCTCCATCGGGAAACTTGCTGCGATGGGCACACGGAGCTGGCCTGCTGCGATCAGGCGGGCAATCTCTTCTATGGCGCCAGGAGCGGCGTTAGCACCGTTTGCCGACGTGATCCCGTCTACCTGTGCAGCTATGGTAGTGATGCGCTCGTCCGGAACTCCAAGTTCACGTGCCGCCTGCATCGTGTCTGTCCCGTATAGGTCCATCGCGGCAGTGACGCCGGCGGGAGCCAGGGAGCGGATCCGGTCGACCATACCCGTCTCCATAGGTGACCGGCTCGGCCCCGAGGGCACGCAGAGCATCGGCAGAGCTCGCCGATCCCGTTCCGATTACTCGCGCGCCCGCGAGCCGAGCGAGCTGGACGGCAAACACGCCGACCCCGCCTCCCGCGCCGCCAATGAGCACCGTGTCGTCAGGGCCGAGGTTGACCACGGCGAGGGCGGCAGAGGCTGTGCAGCCCGCGATAGTAAGCGTGGCGGCGGTGCGGTCGTCGACACCGTCGGGGGTGTGGTGCGCGTCGCCGCCCACAGCGATGGTCCCTGCTACATCTACTACTACGTAGTCAGCTACCGCGCGTGAGAGGGCACCGCCGAATACTCGGTCGCCAACCGTGAACTCGGTCACGCCGTCACCGACCTGGTCGATGATACCGGCATAGTCGGTTCCGAACCCGGACGGCAAACTCAAGCCGAATCGAGCGGCGGTGGCTGCGTCGGAGGTCATTAACCAGTCCATTGGGTTCAACCCAGCCGCGGTGACCCGCACGCGAATCTGCCCCGATCCGGCCTGCGGCACGGGCACTTCACGTATGTTGAGGACCTCAGGACCACCGAATGACTCGAGCTGGACCGCTCTGCTTACAAAATTACTCATAAAAAATCCTCCTTTAAACAACTTCAACATTTTTGCTACAAGTTACATTTTTATTATATTGTAATCTGCGAAACCAATAATATCATAACTGGCTGCGAAATACAAAATTATTAATTTGTAACTTGTAATAACGAAAAATAACGCCCTCAACAATCCTAATAGGAAAGCCAAGGGCGAAACTTTTTTACATGTCTTTTTGAGCTATGCCAAACTTCGGGCAAAACCTAGTCCCATCTCTTAAACAAGGTGTTGCGAGAGGACGAAAGCGAGCCGCCTTCTCCTGCTCGATTCATCGATTTGGATTTTTTAGTCCTCTTATCAGAAGATTTATTACAGCTTCTATATTCTGTTTTCGATTCGGATCTTCAAATGTGTTTGGGTTAATAAAAACACCAGTTGCAAGATATACGGTTCTTGCCGCTTGATCAGGGGATTCCGTATAAAATATACCTTCCGAAATTCCTTGAATTATAATCTCCTTGATTCGATGAATACCTTCTTCCATACTTTTTTCTATTACTTCCAATGAAGTGTGTGCTAGTTTAATGTAATTTGCAAACATTTCCGGGTCACTAGTTGCGCTGCGGCGTTTAGCTTCCGCAAAGTCTTCGAGAAAATGAAAAAGTTTAATATCAGCAGGATTATCTTCTTTCAGAATATCATTTGAAGGAGCATGCAAACTTTTGAGCCAACGCTCTGTAACAGCATTCCAAAGGTCCGTTTTTCCATTAAAATATCTATAAAGGGCAGCATGGCTAACCTTTAACAGCTTGGCTACGTCAGTGATATTCGCTTTGTCTGGTCCGAATCGGCGAATCACTTCTTCTGTTGCATTGAGAATTATTTCTTTATCCAACGAGACCTTATCCAAATTCATCACCTCTTGTATTATACGGTAGCAGTTTGTTTTTGAAGCGGTCGATAAATTCAATGACTTTTAATAGTTTATTCCTCTTATATAAATTTCAAGTGTACCACTAACTATTCCTAGTTTCAAGTTACACGAAATGTAACTGAGCTTGTGAAGGACTTCCTAAAATGCTTGTCGAATGTGTTCCTATTCGAGCCCTTCTGAAGAGGTGTGGAGACCAATGCTTAGGAAACCATCGGACAAGGATCTAGAAAAGTACTTCCAAGATATTGAGGAAATATTACGAGAGCAGCAAGGCATGACCTTCAAATTTATTAATAAAGATGGACGGTTTGTTCATACTTATTGCGCTGGACAATTAATGGGATGAAAGAGACGTCGTTGGGAAAGAACTTAAGGACTTTCTCCCCGCTGGGAAAGCGGCAGCCAAGGAATGGCACTATGTTAAAGCCTGGGAAGGAAATGAAGGAGTCACGTATGAAGGGGAATCGAAAGGCATCTTTTATTTGGCATCGCTGAGACCAATTCGACGAAATGGTAAGGTCATTGAGGTTATTGCCTCATGCGTGGATATTACGGAACGGAAAAAGGCGGAACAAGAGCTGGAAAGAACTAAGAAATTGCTGGAATCTATAATTGATGACTCGGCAGATGGTATTTGTATCATAGATACGGGAGGTAACGTGTTACGTGTAAACCATTCATTTGAAATGTTATATGGTTGGTCTGAAAATGAGTTGGTTGGCAGGCAGTTGCCCATTGTCCCGCTGGAAATGGAAGATGAATTTAAATCCATTACCCAAGAAATCCAAGGAGATATGCTGGCAAAGACTTTTGAGACGGTTCGGCAGAATAAAGCCGGCGAGTTAGTACATGTTTCTATAACCCTTTCTCCAATTAAAAATGGCTACGGCGAAATTATTGCATTGACAGGCATTACCCGGGACATCTCAGAGCGAATAAAATCTGAAGAATTTTTCCGGAAAGCAGATAAATTAAATGTTGTTGGACAATTGGCCGCAGGGCTAGCGCACGAAATCCGCAATCCTTTAACATCACTAAAGGGCTTTCTTCAGCTTATGAAGGAATCTGATAAGAGAAGAGTTGAGCACTGTGAGATTATGTTATCTGAGGTCGACCGGATGAATAGTATTATCAATGAGCTATTGATATTCTCAAAACCGCAGCCGAAGGTTTTAAAAAGGAACGATATAGGTGCTCTTTTGTATAGTGTAATAAATTTATTAGAAGCCCAAGCTACAATGAATGGGGTTCAAGTTTACATAGAGATACATGGAGATCTTCCTCCAATTTGTTGTTCGGAAGTGGATATTAAACAAGTGTTCGTCAATGTATTAAAAAATGCAATCGAGGCAACTCCCAATGGTGGCAAAATTCATATCGTAGCCTTTGAGCAATTGAATGAGCTCATTATCCGTATCAAGGATGAAGGTATTGGGATACCTACTGACAGCATTCATCGGTTAGGTGAACCCTTTTATACGACAAAGGAACAGGGGACAGGACTTGGTTTGATGATGTGCTATAAAATTATTCATGACCACAAAGGGAACTTGAGCATTCGAAGCGCCGTTAATCAAGGAACCACGGTCGATATCAAATTACCTGTTACGGACTAACTACTCTGGAATATCGATACGATGGTTTGGGTTTAATAGTAAACATAGTCTAAGGAAAATAGAGGCGAGAACTATAGTTGAAGTATATTACGATAAGAACCTTCATACAATCTCGCCGTAGGAAGAAAGGCTTTGGTTCGACGTCTTCTCCAAGTGCTTGGAGCCATGCCCCAAAACTGTTACATTGGAAAAGACGACGACGGACGAGGTCATCCGACCCATCAACCAAGCCAAAAGATTCCTAAGCTAAATAAAACTATTCTTACTTTTGGAACAAAAGGAAGGATTGCGTATGATAAATGCGAGCACATGTAGAAGATCAGGGGGGATTATCCTCCTGCTTTCTTATTCATTGGAGTACTTAGCCTTCTTTCTTGTAGGTACAACATTCCAACTCACGATCAACATGTACAGTACTGTTGCGATGTGAATCCATGATGGCGTTTTATCCATCTCTTTTAAGCGTTGATTGATCTGATCCACTTGCTCTTTGCTTTCTTGGCCGAACCCCATTGAAAGTTTTAGGATATTGAACGGATGACTCACCCGTTAGAGTGAGGTGAAGGATAAATTATTGATTCTTTGATCGGCCTCTTAACTGAGCGATATAAACATGGAATTCAGGAAGATTAGCAAAATCATATGCTGCATACCGATTGGACAGAGTTGCTACAACTTCATCTTTGGTTGTTTCTGCTAAAGCGAAGACAGGCGGTTTTATTGGTACGCGAAACTGTGTATGATCATGTGGCAAAACAGTAACGATGGTTCCAAGTGCTTCATCAGTTTCATGTTCATACAATGTACTCCACATGCAGCGATATTGATCTGTTTCCGCTGGGTTTGTTCCCCATTCTCTCGAAATTTCCATATCACCAGGAAGTCGGGTAGAAACTCGTAGCCCAGCATCTTTCAACTGGGAATGGATATTTTGGTAAAGGTAGTTTAAATAGGTTGCATACGAAGGTTCACCTGCGACTGCAAATGCATGCTCTAACCGTGCTTTCTTCTCGGTTAAGATAACATCCCAGTTTGCGGTTATATGATCTTCTAGAAATTGGCCAACAGTAAAAATCTTGGCTCTATCTTGATTTTTTTCGAGATAGGAAACAAGTGTTGCAGTCATGACACATCACTCCTATAAGGGATTGGTTGACAGCAGGGATAAGTGATAGTTATTAGTAACTAACATTTTTGGGTAAAAAAATTATGTGATCCCACGACAATAAGTTTGCACACAATGTTGAATAAAATCTTCCTTTGTATCCGTAATAAATTGGTTTCCAAGGAATGTGAGTGAAGAAAAATATCCAAAAAAGAAAGTTAAGAAAGAGATGGCTTGTTTATCTGGGTCTTCGATCTTTGCTTTCTTTTTTTCACTCATAACTTGAAAATAGTGAGCTAAAAATTGTTTTAGTTTCTTTGGATTATGTGATACGTGATGACTTAACTCAGGCATTGTCGTTCGCTCTTGGACAGAAATAAGGAAAATAGAACGGTTTGCTTCCATTTGATCCAAATAAGTCGAAGCGATGAGATACAGATCTTTTTCCAGATCCCACGTAATTTGGGTTTCAAAAAGATGTTGGAATGACGTAACAATGGAGTGTTTTTCAATGGCGGTCTCCAATAGCCTTTTTTTCGTCTCAAAATGCCGAAAAATTGTCATTTCGCTTACTTGTGCACTTTGTGCAATTTCTTTAATGCTAACAGCTTTAAATCCTTTGTCCTTCATCAGCTCTATGGCTGTCTGTAAGATGCGGTCTGCCGTCCCCGTTTCTGATTTCTGCATCATGTCCACCTCCCTTCAATGTTAGTTATTGGTAACTATCATCATGTTAGCATAATTTGGAAAGAAGTCAAGATGCTGAAGTGAAAATGCTGCCAAAGCGACAAGTTTTAATACACACATAGCCTAACTGAAGGTTGAACGCCGCGCTGAAAATGCAAGAAGTTGTATAGTTACCCGTGGTTGATGAGCAGGGTTAAAAGAAAAACCGAAGCCGATAAGTTGATGCCTGCAAAACCCGAGTTACAAAGCTAAACCGGCTTCAAGCATTAAGCTTACGGCAGTATAGTTTAGTTATAAACATACTTTCCAAAAAAGCGTGTGATAAACTATTCGAAGCACGACACTTGAGGGGGATGAAAGACACGATGGAAGAATCAGTAGTTATACAAGCAGAACGAATAGCATGCGATTTTCTTCTGGAACAAGCAAAAACTTCATATCAGATCATAGGTAGAGGCATCATCAATCAGATTTGCGTAGTCGAAACGGAGAGTCATAAAGTCGTTGTCCGGATGAACGATAAAGATTCATTTCCAAGCTTTATCAAGGAAAAGTGGTGCATCGAGCAAGCAGCCGCAGTTGGCGTTCCAGGACCTGAGGTGTTGTCCATTGGTATAGATAATGAAACCGCATTTATGATTCAAGCCTTTATTGAGGGAGACAACGGGGTAGACAGCACGGTTTCCACGTGTGAAGTTTGGAGAAAACTGGGCGAATATGCCAAGCGTATTCATTCTATTCAAGTTAAAGGATACGGAGAGAATCTGATTGATCCAGTCCAAGGTGAGTTTCAGTCACCTTCTCATGCCGGATCAGACGGCAGTTGGCAAGGGCATGTGCAATATAATATCAATTGTTTGACTGAGTATGATCGCTTAATTGAGCTTGGAGTCATTACTCAGATAGAATCCCAGAGAGTAAGAAAACTGTTTGAAAATCTAAAGAGTGAACCGTTCCGCTTCGGCTTGAACCATGGAGACATCTCTTTAAAGAATACGATTGTCAATCAGGCAAACCAAGTTATATTGCTGGATTGGAATCCAGAAGTAAGCGTGGTACCGCATGCAACTTTTTCTCAATTGATGCATTACCAAATCCTTGGCTTAGAAGAAAGCGCA
>NZ_PCZT01000009.1:410566-433360 GCF_002968895.1 Paenibacillus sp. AR247
CTTTCGACAACCTCAGGTGGGCTATTGATCGAAGTCCTGATCTTATCAAACCCTATGCTGCGTTTGCGAAACAAGTCATTGACATGATTATGGATTAGCAGAAATTCGTTCCGCTAACGGGCTGGATCGTTCCAATATTGTGATACTATTCTGAATTTTTTTTACTCGTATGAAATTGAGATAGATAAAATTGAGCAACTTATTCGACGTAATCTCCATCCTTCTGATAATCGATTAGGATAGCTAAATTAAAGGGGAAGGTCATGGCTATTAAAAGCGAAGAATTAACATGCACAAAGACGGCCATCGTTGAACAGATCATTCGAGACTATATTCACTACTATTACTCAATTCGGGAACTATGGAAAAAGCCAACTCAGATAAATGAGTTGGCTTTTTCCATAGGCATTGTTTGACTACATAATAGTCAAGACATCACGATCCAGCCGTTTTAGCTCTTAAGAAGGCTCATTAAGCTCTAACGGGTAGGATAGTTCTACTATAATGTTTTTTTAACTATACATTGCATCCAGATTATGTTGAAATAATGATGATTGAGCTTGAAAATGTTAGTTGTTGTTGATGGACTTGGAGGAATGGGGAATGTCTTTTATAAAAGGAATAGAATTATGCCGTCGATTTCATATGGAAATTGTTGAGCCTGTAATGACGGACAATTACTCTTTCTTGTCCTATTCATCGGCTCTAATCGGTCCCGGTAGCGAAGTGCTCGGATATGATACGGAAATGTCGACTGATCACGATTGGGTTCCCCGGGTATATCTTTTTCTTAACCAACTAGATATCGGGTATTCCGAACACATACAATCAACTCTGCAAGAACGAGCTCCAGAACGGTTCTATGGCTTTCCCGTAGATATTGGGAGGAGCGTAATTACCACGGTGCCGAGGTTCATCGAAAGTTACCTGGCTGTAAATAAAATTGAACGATTAGAACCTGTAGATTGGCTAACCTTTCCTTCGCAGTCACTTCTCGAAATAACACGGGGGGAAGTTTATAGGGACGATAACGGTCAACTTTCCACGTTACGCAAACGATTCGAATATTACCCTCATGATATTTGGTTATACCTTATGGCATCCAATTGGCAGCGAATCGGTCAAGAAGAACATCTGATGCATCGTTCGGGTTTTATAGGGGACGAACTTGGCTCAGCTATTATTGCTTCTCGCCTTGTCCGTGATATTATAAATCTCTGCTTTCTCATGGAGCGTCAATATGCACCTTATCCAAAATGGTTTGGTACTGCATTTAAACGTTTGAAATGTTCTGATCAAATACTTCCTTACCTTTGGACTGCTCAAACGGCAGTTACATGGAGAGAACGCGAATGTGCTTTGAATAATGCTTACAAACATCTATCAAATATGCACAACGGACTAAAGATCACTGAAAAGATTCCTGATGAAGTTTCATACTTTTTTGATCGTCCTTTTAAAGTAATGAGCGGTGGAGATATTGCTTGCCTCATCGCAAATCAAATTGTCGATACAGACATTCGGCAGTTATCCAAAAAACGCTTGATTGGTAACATTGACCAGATCACAGACAACACAGATTTCAGGAACATGAATAAGTGGTCTGAGGGAGAAGGAGTATACGCAAGAAAAGCTTTGAAAAAACTATTTAAGCCCGGTTTGTAATTTAAATCCAAAAGGCTTCCACACGGTGACCGTTAAACTAACGGGTACAATAGATCAATGAAGACATTTAAGGGCAGCCGGCTTTTTGGTCGGCTGCTTTTTTTACGCATTCAAAAGCAGCTAGGAAATATAAAGAGCCGGGATGAGGCGCTGCAGGCTGTGCTTTACAGAATCCCCTTACAGCACTGTGCGAGAAGTTTTGGATGGCACGTTGGTCGCTGATTCCGTTGAATATTATAAGCAGAACAAAACTTGCCCGATGCCATATGGCCAATCGATGACGTTGCTTATGATGGTGGAGAGTTAGAAGCATGTGTAGCTGTTGTGGCTGCATTGCGGTATTGGCTGGGTGAGAACCCAACCATATTTTTAAACATTTTATTGAAGAAACTTAAGTCCTCGTAGCCGACATCTTGGGCAACTTCCATAATTTTGCGATCGGACTGCTCCAGCAGTTGCTTCGCCACTCGAATGCGTGTTTCGTTGCGGAATTCAGTGAATGTCTTGCCGATATATTGCTTAAATTTGGTTGAGAATCCGGTCTGACTCATCCGGCACATCTCGCTGACCTGAGCAAGCGTTAACGGCTGTGCGTAATGCTTGCGAATAAACTCGCTGATGTGCAGGATGACCTTCTCGTCAGACGATAATTCCTGCAGGGGGGAATGCTTCCGGTCGTGATGGCAGCGGCTCAAAAAAATAAAAAGTTCAATCAGGCGCGTCTTCGTCAAAATACGATATCCAAGCTTCTTCTCTTTGAAATCGAGAATCAAGCGATGGAGAAGGGATTCCATTTCGATCTGTTCATAAGGCTTCAATCGGAGATGCCCTTGAAAACGTAATGTCTTTCGAAGAAAGGGTTCCAAGTAGAAGAAGTCAACGAAGGAGGCGACATCGGCGAGCGGCTCCAATTCGCGCCGTAACAACTCGGGTTGAAAGAGCACGTTATATACGACCGGGAGATGCGCATTGCCCGCTCGATAAGCATGCTCCTCATCCGGCTCGATCATGAAAACGTCGCCTTCCGCAATATTGTAGTACTCTCCCTTATAGTAATGCTCTCCTTGTCCTTGGGCAACGTAAGCAAGCTCGATGAAGTCATGCGAATGGGAGGGGACGATCTCTCCCGAGCTGAATCGGTAGGGAGCGGCATGAAACAGGAAATCACGGCTTTCTAGGAACTTTCCGCTGTCCATTCGTGTCATGTGATCATCTCCAATATTTGACATAGGACTAATCATAACTAAATTATAACGCTTTGCAGGCAAACGGGTAAGACAGAAAAGGCGGGCTGGATCGAATGACCCGCCCGCTTTCGTGTCTATGACTGTTTGGCGACCAAAGGAAATAAACCTCCGCCGAACGGTTGCCCTCCCTCAAGACCTGCATGTTCTGTTACTAGGTGGCTTTTGCCGCTGTAAATGGTCCCGTCCGGCATGTAAATGATTGCCAATACACGCCTTGGTTCGTCGCTTTGATTCGCGTGCGCGAAGTGGAAGGTGAGACCATCGTGGAACGTGCAGCTGCCTCGTTTCAATGGGACCTTCACCGGCTTAGTCTTCTCCAGCTCTGTTCCCCTGATCTGATCATATAGATCCTGTGGGTTCGCTAAGTCAATCCCCCGCAGCGTGCCCACCTTATGGGAGCCCGGAACAAACATCATGCAGCCGTTGTGTTCGTCGACATCATGCATTGGAATCCAGACAGATAAGGCGCCGGGTGCGGTCATCGGCCAATACGGAAAATCCTGATGCCAGGCCGTCGGCTTGGAATCCTGTGGCATTTTCCACAATCCGTGGTCATGGAAGACGCGAATGCCGCTCGCGCCGCTTAGCTTCATTGCCATCTTAGCCAGCTTCGGGTGAAATGTGTAACGGCTCATGCCGCCATGATCGCGCCAAAGGTTTACCTTCTGGTTTAATACCTTGTAGTAGCTTCCGCCTTTGACAGAGGTGGCTACCGAATGATTACTTTCCTGTGTCATGGCTTCCTCCAAAAACTCGGATAATTCATTCATTTCTTCTTCCGTTAGGGCATTCTCGATTTCAACGAAACCATTCTCCTGATAGAAATCAATTTTGCTTTGCGGTAACCGTACATCCATCGCGATAACTCCTTCCAACGTATAGGGTGGTCATCTTAGATAAACATTACCAGAGGAATATGTATTAATTCTGGTTTTTTCTACAATACAGTAAGGTTATTTATCAAAGTGAAAATGTAAGAATCACCTGAATCTGATGTATAGCCGTACATCTGGGATGAGCCGATTGAAACGCCGCCATCTTCTGATTCGATGCTTATTTACCATACCCATTTTATTTCCGACTGCCCGTTCCAGCGATCTGGATAAGCTCCAATAACGTATGAAACTAGCTACATGTGCAAGCAGAAAAAAAACGCTCATTAAATGAGCGTCAACCAATCAATGACTACAACAGTTATTGATAACGAAGATTAGTTACTATCCGTTCGTTCACTTATTTTCTTATTTGCCTGCATATCTTCAAGCAGCTTGTTATATTTTTCGGTTGCCCGCTGGTATGCGTCGGATCCTAAAAATAAGCAGGTCGGTGGATTGTTGGATTCTACCAGCTCGATAAAAACTTCAGCAGCCTTTTCCGGATCACCAAGTTGCTTGCCATGATTTGCTGCAAATTGTTTAATACCTTCGTGGAGAGGAAAATAATCCGCTATTTTATAATCCGCGACAACAAGAGATTCGGCTGAGTTAAACTCAGTTCTAAAACCCCCCGGCGCAACAACCGTTACATTAATGCCCATAGATCTAACATCCTGGGCTAACACATCAGACATCCCAATAATAGCCGACTTTGTGGCAGCATAAATACTCCATCCCGTGTGTGGAGCAACTCCAGCGATGGATGAAATATTAATGATGTGGCCATAGCGTTTCGCCCTCATGTAGGGTAAAACACTTTGAATCACGTAAATACTGCCAAACACATTAACTTCGAAGTTTGACATGATCTCTTGTTTGGAAAGCTCCTCTATTGCTCCTCCAATACCGTATCCGGCGTTATTGACCGCTACATCAATTTGACCGAAAAATTCGTATGCCAATTTCACGGATTGATCAATAGACTCGGAACTTTTCAGATCCACTTGCAGTGGCAAAAAACGACCCTCTGGGACCTGGCCAACAGCTCGTTTCAGCTCCTCTAAGTTTCTTGATGTAGCAGCGACCCGGTAATTGTTACTTAACAACTTTTTTACAAGAGCAAGTCCAAGACCTTTCGAAGCCCCTGTAACATACCATACCTTTTGATCCAGCAATGATATCTCATCCTTTCATTTAAGATGTGTTTATTATGTATCAGCACCTGCTTTGACCTGTATAAGAAAACTTTCAACATTATGCCTATTCTTGTCATACTATTAACAAACACAATGCTTTACTTTATATTTAAAAGCATGAGAGACATCATTTTAGAGCAGAGGTGTTCCGTGTGACCGAAATCGCTTTGCAACAACAAGAGTTAGCGGGACTCATCAAAAAGTTTACAGGAAAAGATGGGGGACCATAAAACCCTAATTCCTTCACTCCATCTCATCCAAGACTCCAAAGCAATGGTCCCAATATGTAGGATTCAAAAGCCCTCCTTATGCATTGTTGCCCAAGGTGAAAAATAATCATTCTGGGCAATGAAAGTTACAAATACGGGGTTAGCGATTATTTAGCTGTGTCTTTAGACGTGCCTATATCGGGGCAGGTGATCAAACCTTCGTCGGAAGCTCCCTTTTTGTCAAATCAGGCTTGATCTTGATGCAGGAGAGATTTTTGAAATCATGAAGGAGACCCATCTGTTACCAGAAAGCATAGAGCATTATCCGAGAAGTTTATTTGTTGGTAAAATGAACATGAATCTTCTTGATGCAGTGATTCGGCTAGTAAGACTATTGGATACTCCAAAAGATATTTTAGCGCTAGCACCATTAATAATTAAGGAAATCATATATAGGTTACTTACTGAAAAGGAGGGGGATGTTTTCAAGCAAATTGCTACATCTGGTAGTCATTTTGCAACGATTGCAGAGGTCGTAGAACGGATTAAAACAAACTTTGACAAACCTTTACGCATTAATGAATTAGCGCAGATCGCCAATATGAGTACTTCATCTCTGTATCGACATTTCAAGCAAGTCACTGCGATGACACCCGTTCAATATCAGAAACAGCTGCGGTTACAAGAAGGGCGGCGACTTTTAATAACTGATAAATACAACGTCGCAGATGTCGCATTTCATGTCGGCTACGAAAGTCCTTCTCAATTCAGTCGCGAATATGCCCGATTATTTGGGTGTCCTCCGACTACCGATATTTTACGGATGCAGTCCACAACTAATTTGTCTACTAGTTAAAAGATCAGTTGATTAAACTTAGGTCCAGAGCTTGTTCGCACTGCTCGGGACCTTTCATATTTAAAGGGAGGTTT
Source organism: Paenibacillus sp. AR247 (assembly GCF_002968895.1). NCBI lineage: Bacteria > Bacillati > Bacillota > Bacilli > Caryophanales > Paenibacillaceae > Paenibacillus > Paenibacillus sp. AR247. The sequence continues at coordinate 416,689 of NZ_PCZT01000009.1, forward strand.
TGTTTATGTACTTGAGTGAGTTATGGAAGTTGTATGAAGCTGACAAACGTATTCAAGGATTTAGTCCAAAAACATTAAAAGCATACTCTCTTCAGCATAAAATGTTGATGTTGGAGCTAGGCGGCCTGGTTATAATGGGAATACCGTTAGCGATGCTGAAGGAATACTTGTCAAAACAAGCAGACCAGTTAAAGCCAAGCAGCCTAGGCCATCGAATTCGGTTTATTTTTAGAGTGGATGATAAATTCGTGAACGAAAGTTATGGGTATGCACCGGTATAACAAGTATCTTTATTGGGCTAATGTAAAAGGCTTTCATAATTGATATATTGGGAAGAGGTTGATGTTCATGTTAGCAGAGCGATTTATTGATGACAATCTTGGAAAGTGTTTGCTTAACCGGAATAATTACCGACCGTTTCCTACAATCGAAGACCGAAATCAATGGAAACAGCTACCATTGAATCTTAGGTCTTTTTGGATCAATGAAGCCACAAGTAAGCTTCATTATGCATGGCCTACTATAACTGCCACTCAATATATGGATTATAGCAGAACGGGTAATCGGGTCGATTTTGACAATGCTTCGTGGAAAAGAAGAGAGGTGCTGTCTTCTTTAGTCATCGCCGAATGTTTTGAAAATCAGGGACGTTTTATGGATGATGTCATAAATGGAATATGGTGTATATGTGAAGAAACATTCTGGGGAATCCCTGGTCACGGTTATATGATGAAGAGGCAGGATCCACTTCCAGACATATCGGATCAGATTATTGAATTATTCTCTGCCGAGACGGCCGCGCTGCTTGCATGGACTTATTATCTGCTGAAAACCAAATTGGATGGAATAAGCATTATGGTAAGCGAGCGTATACAGTACGAGGTGAAAAGGAGGATTCTTGATCCTTATTTACAGCGGAATGATTTTTGGTGGTTGGGTTTCAATCAGGAGAAGATGCTGAACAATTGGAATTCATGGTGTAATTCAAACTGCTTAGCGGCGTTTTTGCTGTTGGAAGACGACCCCAATCGACGAGAAGCAGCGGTGGTCAAGGCGATGAGAAGCTTAGATATGTATCTACATAGACTCCCTTCAGACGGCGGTTGTGAGGAAGGTCCGAAGTATTGGATGTATGCCGGAGGAACGATTTTTGATAGTCTGGAACTGCTTCACGGCGTTTCCGGCGGTAAAATTGATGTTTACCAAGAACCTCAAATTAGGCAAATAGGATGCTATATTTACAAAGCTTTTATCGATGACTCGTATTTTGTCAACTTTGCTGACAGCCAGGCACAAGTCCATATCCCCGCGGAACTTACATATCGATATGGACGCCGTATTGGAGATTCGAGGTTGTGTGAGCTTGGAGCAAGGTTCCAGAGAATGAAGCGGGAAGAAGGGACCCGCTTAGAGTTTTCATCCATGTTTCGCCTTTTGCCGGCTTTATTTAATTATACGGAAGTAGAGCAATATTCCGGAGAATCTCCTTATATTCGAGATGCATGGTTTGACAGCATTCAAATCATGGTGGCACGAGAGCAGGAGGGTTCGTCCAAAGGGCTATTCCTGGCTGCCAAGGGCGGGCATAACGGTGAAAGCCATAATCACAATGACATTGGACAATTCATTGTATATTGTAATGGCTCTCCGATGATCATTGATCCTGGATTATTGACCTATACATCTAAATCGTTTTTCTCGGAGCGGTATACCCTATGGGCGATGCAATCAGGATATCACAATCTCCCTATTGTAAATGGCGTTCAGCAACAGGACGGAAGACAATTTAGGGCCGATGAAGTCGAGTATAACCTGAATGATAACGTTACATCGTTATCAATGAATCTCGCGGGAGCCTACCCAGGGTTCGCCGGAATAAAAAGCTGGATACGATCAGTTAATTTCTATCGTGATTTGTCCCCGAATATTGAAATCAGTGACAATTTTCTTCTAAATCAAGTGACGGATGATATCACACAAATTCTAATCACGCCTCACCCTCCTCAAACCCAAGAAATTGGGAATATTATCCTTCAAGATAAAAATTACAATAGGGTAAAAATACAATATGATAGCGAAATGTATGCGTACTCAGTAGAGAAAATTTTACTCGAGGACGAAATCATGAGAGAGATATGGGGGGATGCCTTGTATCGGATTAAGCTTACAGCCATTAAACCCGCCGCGCAGGGTGAGTGTGTAATCAGGATTAGCAGATAGTGGCGTTATGCTAAAATGATGAGCAGGGAAACTAAGCTCAATGAGGGCGAAATGAAGTAATCACTAAACTAACGGAGACTTTAGTTAAACAATAGAGGAGCATATCACCGTCTGATATGCTCCATTTTTTATTACGCTAGTAGGCTTTTTGATGATCCTGTAGTGCTCATCTTCGTCAGACGCCGCCTACCAAATTGGCCAAAAGAGCCAGTGCAGAGAACAACTTACCATCGATTGCCGTCGTTTGCCCACCAAAGCCCTATCGTCGAGCAGATGGTTCCTCATAGCTTTGCAAGCCAGCATCGCGCAAAGTTCTTCCGACATAGCCCAACTCTCGACGTGCAGCGGCATCGTTGATGGTGAACTCACGCCCAATCATGCGTATCATCGAGCGTGAGATCGGCGGATCGCCGTCTTTCCGCGTGACGGCCCAGATCGTGTCGAACAGCTGGCCAATGGCAGAGGCGAGCCAGTGGGGCATCGAGCGCAGCTTATCGATAGACAGGCCCTGCAAGTTCGCAAGCGAGGCGACGAACTCACGGAAAGTCTGCCCTTCCTGGTCTTTGATGAAGAAGGCATGGCCGCCTTCTCCGCGTTCAAGAGCGCATTGAATGGCTTCAATCACATTGTCCACATGGCAGGTTGAAAAAAGGGTAATCGCCGCGGTCGATGAACGCGAACTGTCCAGACCCGACTGCTTCGGGAAGCGCTCGGCTAAACGGATCACCAGGCCCCCAGATAGCCGGTGGGCGAAGCGCGATTGTGCGAAAGCCGGGTTTGTTGGCTGCCAGAACCAATGAATCGGCCCGTGCCTTGCTCGCTAGGTAGGCAGAGAAGTGGTCCGGGAATGTCGGCGCGCTTTCATCGGCGTCGCGGATGAGCGTACCGCCGTTATCCATGTGGATCCCCGCCGCGCTGATGTAGACGAATGTCTTCGCACAGGCGGACTCGGCTGCCTTCAGCAAGGCTGCGGTGCCATCAATGTTGGTACGGAAGAAGGGTTCGCGAGGCCCTGAAAAGCGGAAAAGGGCGGCAGCATGTACAACCGCATCGATCATCGGTAACACGATTGGCGTGCTGCTTTCGAGATCGGCATCGACCGGCGTCGCACCCATGGCCTTGAGTTTGGCGTGAGATGATATAGAGCGTGTGAGGGCGAATATCTGGTGACCATCCTCCACGAGCTTCGGGATCAGGCGGCCGCCGAGCAGGCCGGTGCCTCCCGTGACGAGTATTTTCATTGTGTTCTTCCTTTCGGTTCGGAGTTCAGGATAGACCGCATGGCGCCGCCACGGATTGATGGTACAGCGTCAACCGACGCGCCTCCCGTCAAAACCAGACTAATGCCGAACAATCGATCATCGTATTGTGGAGTGCATCTTTCATAGAATTTTCCTTCTTTCCATCTTTTGGTTATTTATCTAGCGATCTTAGCGAAGTGCTCCAGCGTACGAACCAATTGGGCTGTATAAGACATTTCGTTATCGTACCAAGCTACGGTTTTCACCAATTGCTGGTCACCGACGGTCAGAACTTTCGTCTGCGTGGCGTCGAAGAGCGAACCGAATGTGATGCCTTTGATATCGGAAGATACAATTTCGTCTTCCGTGTATCCGAAAGTTTCTGGATCGGAAGCTTGTTTCATAGCAGCGTTAACTTGCTCAACCGTTACCTTGGTATTCAAAACGGCAACGAGTTCAGTCACGGAACCTGTTGGTACAGGTACACGTTGAGATGCCCCATCCAGTTTGCCCTTCAGTTCCGGAAGAACCAGGCCAATGGCTTTTGCGGCACCGGTGGAGTAGGGGACGATGTTCTCCGCTGAGGCGCGCGCAGCTCGGAAATCGCCTTTTGGATCCGGAGCGTCAAGCGTGTTTTGGTTACCCGTGTAAGCGTGAACGGTCGTCATCAGCCCGGATTGGATACCAAACTTGTCGTGCAGAGCTTTAGCCATAGGGGCCAGGCAGTTGGTTGTGCAGGAAGCGCCGGAAATGACGGTTTCCGTTCCATCCAGTGTGTCATGGTTCACGTTGTATACGATTGTTTTCATGTCGCCTGTAGCAGGGGCAGAAATGACGACTTTCTTCGCTCCGCCTTTCAGGTGAAGCTCGGCCTTTTCTTTCGTGGTGAAGAAGCCTGTACATTCGAGAACAATATCAACGCCAAGCTCTCCCCAAGGAAGCTCTTCAGGATTCCGCTTAGCCAGAACCTTAACCTCTTTGCCGTTTACTTTGAAGGCTCCGTCATGGACTTCAATGTCACCGTGAAAAGTGCCTTGCGTCGTATCATATTTGAGCAGATGAGCTAACATTGTAGCGTTCGTAAGGTCGTTAATCGCTACAACCTCGACGCCTTCCACATCTTGAATTCGGCGAAAAGCGAGTCGTCCGATTCGTCCAAAACCGTTTATACCTACTTTTACAGTCACTGAAAAATCCCCCTATAAGTTTTATTTATTCCAACGAGCCAATGCCTGCAATGAAATGAAAATGACCCAGCGCTATTTCATTCTAGAATGGCTTGTTGTATAATGCGAAAAGAGACCGATCGGTATTTTTTATATTAGCATGATATTAGTGAATTGCAAGGACGAATTGGATAATTCGTTTTAAACAAATGAAATAAAATACGGTTCATACGGAGGAGCTCATGAAAAAAGGGGACAGAACACGGGAACACATCATTATGAAATCGGCTGAAATTTTTAACCAGAGAGGTTATGCCGGTACATCGCTAAACGATATTATTGCCGACACAGGAATTCAGAAGGGGGGCATCTATCGACATTTTGCCAGTAAAGACGAGATAGCGCTTGAAGCCTACAATTATGCTTCCAGTATGGTCGCCAGTAAATTTTCTGAAGCGGTTGATCGAGAGCAGTCTGCGTCAGGAAAGTTGGTTGCTTTTTTTCGTGTCTATGAGAATGTCGTCAACGATCCCCCATTTATTGGCGGATGTCCCATGCAGAATACAGCTGTAGAAAGTGACGATACTCATTTGGAGCTTTGTGGTCAGGCAAGGCAAGGGATGCATGCCATCTTGGATATGATGAAAAGTATTATTCGTGACGGCATTCAAGCTGGGGAGTTTAGGGAGGATCTGGATGTGGATGCGATAGCATCATTTGCTATTTTCCTTGTTGGAGGGAGGGATTTTACTCAGCAAGTTGGATGGAGATAACAAGCACATGCTAATGAATACAAAAATCTTACTCGTCCTATTTGCAGCAATGCTGCTTAAAGACCTGTTAATCTGGTGTACTGGCACATCGGAATGGAGCTGGGCAGCTGTCTTATGCAATAGCCCAAACGGGTGGTTTTTATATTTTTCACGGAGTTGTGAGAAAGAATTGATCTTTACTTGAACGTTTAGAGGAGAAGGTGTGACCACGATTGCAAGGCTAAACGTCGAATATATAATAAATTTTAAATATCAGGTTTTTTAATATTTCAACTGCATTTCTCACAAATTTGGGGAAATGCCAACTTACTATGTGAAAAAGTTCTCTTTTTATTCACGAAGGAGCAAAGCATTCTGTCGGCCCCCGAAGGTCGTAAAGTTTAACGTCAAAACCTGATGTTTTATTTTTTTCATTTTGTGTACAGGAACAGTGTTGAAGGGAGGCAGTTAATATGGGAATCGATACGGTGCTATGGAGTAAACTCGTGACTGGAATGACACTAGGATTCCACGCTATTTTCGCGACACTTGGCGTGGGTATTCCATTAATGATTTCACTCGCCGAGTTTATCGGTATTCGTAAGAAAGATCTTCACTATATTCTAATGGCAAAGAGGTGGTCACGAGGGTTCGTTATCTCTGTTGCAGTAGGCGTAGTCACAGGAACAGCAATTTCGTTACAACTCTCCTTGGTATGGCCCAATTTCATGAAACTTGCGGGAAATGTTATTGCGCTCCCATTGTTTATGGAAGTGTTCGCCTTCTTTTTTGAAGCCATTTTCCTAGGGATTTACCTGTACACGTGGGAACGGTTTAAAAACCCGATGATGCATTGGTTACTAACGATTCCTGTTGTCATCGGTGCAGGGATGTCAGCAGTATTTATCACGACAGTAAACGGATTTATGAATCAACCTGGGGGATTTACGTTTGAAGGAGGACAATTCACAGCCGTTGACCCTGTTCAAGCAATGCTGAGTACGGCAACATTCTCCAAGGTGTTTCATGTATTAAGTTCGGCCTATTTAACAGGAGCTGCTCTGCTGGCAGGTGTTGCAGCATTTGCAATACTTCGAAAAGGGGTTTCAGCATACCACAAAAAGCTTTGAAGCTGATGATGGGCGTCGTCCTCCTGTTCGGATTGCTCAACACGTTAGCCGGGGACGTATCCGCCAAGTTTTTGGCCGAGCATCAGCCGGAGAAGCTGGCCGCTGCAGAATGGCATTTCGAGACTGAAAACGGTGCGGACCTGGTTTTATTGGGATGGCTTAACGCTGAGCATGAAATCATTGGGGCGCTTCATCTTCCGAAATTTCTCAGCTTCCTGGCCTTTGGAAACTTTAATGCGAAAGTGATAGGGCTCGAAGAGTTTCCGACGGATGAACGTCCACCGCTCCTTGTTCATTATTTGTTCGACTTGATGGCAGGAATCGGATTCACATTATTGGGAATTTCGCTGCTGTATTTTCTGTTTGTAATCTGGAAAAAGCGTAACGAACTCAACAAGTGGTTGCTGCGAATGATTGCATTAGGAGCACCGCTTGCTTTTTTAGGAGTTGAACTGGGGTGGTTTTACGCAGAACTCGGCAGGCAACCTTGGATTATCCGAGGATATATGCGAGTAGAGGAAGCGGCTACGACATCCCCAAGCGTCAGGATCCTTTTTTTCTTTTTCCTTCTACTATACATCGTATTGGGAACCGTTAGTGTTCTTGTGCTTCGTCGCATGTTCAATAATAATCCGGCGGAAGTTGAGATGGAGACGTGGACGCAGCATGCAAGCGACAAATCAACATTGAAGGGTGAGCACGCATGATGAATTACGAATTGATTGGAATTTCAGTGCTCTGGTTGTTTTTGTACGGATATATCATCATCGCTTCCATTGATTTTGGCGCAGGTTTCTTTGCCTTTTATGCTCGTTTAACCAAACAGGACCATGTAATCAACAAACTGATTTCTCGTTACTTATCGCCAGTTTGGGAAATCACGAATGTATTTTTCGTTTTTTTCTACATTGGCATGATCGGTTTTTTCCCCGAAACCTCCTATTATTATGGATCAGCCATGCTTGTTCCAGGAAGTCTTGCGGTCATTTTGCTCGCTATACGCGGTTCATTCTATGCATTTGAAAATTATGGCTCCAAAAATAATATGGTTTATCTGTTTCTGTATGGAGCAACCGGAGTGCTTATTCCTGCCTCTTTGTCAGTGGCGCTGACATTATCTGAAGGCGGATTTATCTTGAAACAAGGTGAGACGGCCTCGTTGGATTACTGGGCACTCTTAAGCAGTCCACTGTCTTGGAGCATCGTTGGACTGGCCATCGTATCTGTTTTATTCATTAGCGCTGCTTTTCTGGCTTTTTACGCTTCGCGTGCTGAAGATCATGCAGCATTGAAATTGATGCGAACCTATGCGCTTTTTTGGAGCACGCCTACAATCGTTATCGCACTGACAGCATTTATTTTTTTGGGTCAACACAATGAGCGGCATTTCCAAAATATGATGGATTTATGGTGGCTACTCGCGCTCTCCGTTGCCTTTTTCATGATTGCCATGTGGTTATTATACCGAGGAGGCCGTTACGGGATGGCGTTTATATGCATCATGCTGCAATTCTTCAGTGTCTTTTTTTGCTTACGGCATTGGGCAATATCCTTACATTCTTGATCCATACATCACCATTCAAAGTAGTGTCACCTCTTCGTCTATGGGATTCGCACTGGTTGTGGCGTTTATCGGTGGTATGTGTCTCTTAGTTCCTTCATTAATCTTGGTCTTCAGGCTTTTTCTGTTTGATGCGGATTATGTGAAAGGAAACAAATAGAATAGTACATTGTTTCTTACGGGAATATTCCCTCAAGGCCACTTTCCGGAAGGAGGAGAGTTTTTACGTGAAGAGAAATAAAAACCTCATTGCTCAACACATGTCTGCACAACGAAAATATCTTGTTCTTCTTGGCATCATATCCTTTGCACTTGGTACAGCCATTGTTGGTCAGGCTGCATTGCTTGCAGAAGCCATCCAGCGTATCTTCGTGGAAAAAGCCTCTTTCTCATCCGAGGCTATGATCCTTGGCATGCTTTTGGCGATGATGGCTTTACGTACATTGTTTTCATTTGTCAATGGAAGAATTGGTCTCCATATGGCTGCCACTGCAAAGCCAACATGCGAGAATCTGTTTTGCACAACTTGACCCGTGTTTCCATGGGTTTAAGTCTTCAGGGACAGACGGGAGAGCGGGTCAGCGTAGCATTGGATGCAGTAGATGAGGCGGATAGTTATTTCAGTCAGTACATCCCGAAAATGGTGGAAGCCATGATAATTCCCATTCTAATCCTGATCGTAACATTTACTCAACATGCCAATTCAGGTTGGATCATGATGTTTACGGCTCCGTTTATTCCGATATTCATGATCTTGGTGGGGCTAAAGACGAAAAATAAATCGGAAGAAAAATATGCGCAGCTGGCCAACTTTTCCGGTACGTTTTTGGATTCCCTTCAAGGGTTGGTTACATTGAAAATATTCGGGCGAACTCAGCGTCAGCAACAGGAGATAGAGCGCAGTAGTCTCAACTATCGGGATACAACTATGGATATTTTGAAAATCGCATTCATGAATACGTTCATGTTGGAATCTATTGTGATGCTTAGTATCGGTGTTATCGCCCTTGAGTTGGCCATTCAGTTGGTTGTTTTCAAATCAATGGCGTTTCACACTGCTTTACTCGTTCTGTTACTCGTTCCAGAATTTTATAATCTCTTAAAAAATACAGGCACCGCTTTCCATAGCGGGCGGACAAGCATGGGAGCGATCCGTAAGGTTGAGAGTATGCTTGAGAAGAATAGGGTAGAAGCGCATGTAAGCGATGGTAACGATCGGATGCCAAATTTTCAATTGTCCCATGCAAAGCCACTTTCAGTACCCCCTTCGATAGAACTGAAAAATGTACGATTTCAATATGCTCCAGATTCATTTGAATTCCACTCGGGAAATGTGTTTCTTAAATCGGGGGACAACATTGCCATTGTTGGTAAGAGTGGAGCCGGTAAAACGACACTGCTTCATCTTATTGCCGGTTTGCTGAAACCGGATTCGGGGATCATTCTGGTTAATGGAAACCCACTCTTTCATGAACATGAAGAAGTATGGTTTAAACATGTCAGCTACATCACACAGCACCCTTACATTTTTGCAGGTACATTCGCAGAAAATATTGCGATCGGTGCAGGTAGGGACGTTTCTAGGGCAGAAATCGAGAAGGCGGCAGAAGAAGCCGGACTTACAGCGGTTGCAGCACAATTGGATAAGGGATTTGATACATTCGTTGGCGAGGGCGGACGTGGACTATCTGGTGGTGAAAAGCAACGTCTGGCCTTGGCACGCGCATTTTTGAAGCGACCTGCCATCATATTGTTCGATGAGCCTACAGTAGGGCTCGATTTGCACACCGAAAGCATACTGCAACGTTCCATTTCCACATTGTCGAAAACGTCTACCATGATTACTGTGGCGCATCGTTTATATACGATTCAACATGCCACCAACATCTTGTTTGTTGACCATGGATCAATCGTGGATTCAGGGTGTCACGAGGAGCTTCTGACACGCTTGCCCCAATATGCTGAAATGGTCGCTGTTCAACAAAAAGGAGAATTAGCATGAGTGAGCTGGCTATGTTTTCGAAAGCAATGTTTCAAGAGCGGAAGGATATTATCTTTTCGATAATAGGAGGGTTTATTGCTGGAATAGCCGGTGTAGCTCTCTTTTCCGCAAGTGGCTATCTGATTTCTCAAACGGTATTTGCGCCACCGCTCTATACATTGATTATCCTTACATCCCTTGTGAAATTTCTTGGTTTTCTCCGGTCGGTGAGCCGTTATGGAGAACGATTGTATACCCACCGGGCGACGTTCTCCATCCTCAGCCGTTTGCGAACTTCCTTTTTTGCTAAGCTCATCCCTTTGACACCTGGAATACTGAATAAAAATCGAAGTGGGGACTTACTTGCACGGATCGTTGGAGATGTAGAAAGTTTACAACACTACTTTCTGCGCGTTGCATATCCGCCGCTTATTGTAATTATGGTGTTTTTGGCAACGGTGCTTTTTACAGCTTCCTATTCCTTCTGGATTGCTGGTTTGCTGGTATTGGGAATGTTGATGACTTCGCTGGTCGTGCCTGGAATCGTTCTGTTGGGACAACGAAAAATACATGAGCGCGTCCGCGAGCAGCGATCGAAACTGTCCACGGAAATCACTGAAACACTGTATGGATTTCGGGACTTAAAGATTTATGGGCAGTTGGCACAGCGTGAGGAGCAGCTTCAGCGCTATTCAGCTTCATTGGCAGCTGAACAGCAACGAGCTGCTGTCCAATTGTTACTGGGACAATCCATGCATGTTTTTGTTACATTTTTGATTGCTTGGGGTGTGCTGACGCTCAGTGCCTATTTGATTCTGGACGGAAGACTTGCTGGCGTATTTCTTGCCATGCTGGTCATGGCCACGCAAACCGTTTTTGAAGAGGCAGCTGCTTTGGCCGTATTACCTGCATATAAGCAAGATAGCGAACATGCAGCCAATCGGCTGACGGAAACAATACCATCTCAAGCTACAACATTGCGATTAAGTAAGTCTGAGTCTTTGCCAACCGATTTACCTGTATCCATTGAAATAAGCAACGCTTCTTTTCAATATGAGGGAGAGTGGAGGCCAGCACTAATGAATTTCTCACTACATCTTGCTGCAGGTTCTAAAACAGCGATTGTGGGGCCGAGCGGGTCAGGAAAATCTACGTTAATCGAGTTGTTGCTCAAACTGCGAACAACAACATCGGGGAATATACGCATAAACAAAGTCTTGATTAACGAATTGGAGGAGGCAAACATCTGGGAATTGACAAATGTAGTGTTGCAACAAAGCCATTTTTTCAAAGGGACGCTTCGTGAAAATCTGTTGGAAAAAGCAGATGAACATTCTGACGATGAGCTAATGGAGGTACTTGCTAAAGCCCAATTACCAAATGTTTCGCTAAACCAGGTGGTCTATGAGAAAGGTGAAAACTTATCCGATGGAGAAAAACAGCGTCTTGCCTTAGCACGAGCCATGCTACGCAAAGGACAACTATGGTTGCTGGACGAACCAACGTCTTCTCTGGACTATGTAACCGAGCAACGCGTTCTAAAGCAATTGTACGAGCAAGCGAGCGGAGATACACTTCTTCTCATTTGTCATCGCCTCACCGGTCTAGAGAAGATGGATCAGATTGTCGTCATGGAGCAGGGCGAAATTGTGGAGATCGGCTCATTTACGGAATTGATGGAACAGAAGGGATACTTTTATAAGTTGAAACAGATTGAACTACAGATGATTGGTGAATCTGGAGTTTAAAACGCTTGAGCTCCTGTAAGCTAATCGGTTGGTTCGGTTCACTCAGGACGTAGGAGGGCGATTGAAAATGATGACAAACCATAGAAGAGTTTTACTAGTTGATGACGAGACACGCATTCGCAACATTCTACGAATGTATTTGGAGTTCGAAGGATTCATAGTCGAAGAAGCACCGAATGGTACACAAGCCATCCAAAGATATGGTGAGAAACACGCAAATTATGATTTGATCGTGCTGGATTGGTTACTGCCTGACATGAATGGGATTGAGGTTTGCAAGTGTATGAAACAGATACAACCTGATATTCCGATTCTGTTGTTAACTGGGCGATCGGAAGAAAAGGACCGCATTGAAGGTTTTGAAGCGGGAGCAGACGATTACGTCATCAAGCCATTTAGCCCAAGGGAAATTGTGCTTCGTATCCAAAACATGATAACCCGTGTATATTCTCCCAATCCCTATGTTTCTGAAGATTTGCTAAATAACGCTTTCAAGATTGGTGAAATTGTGCTTTATCCTTCATCACGCCGTGTTATGGTGAAACAAAATGAGGTTCATCTGACTCCGAAAGAATATGATCTGCTCTATTTCCTGATCACACATCAAGAAAAAGTATATTCTCGTGAAGTATTGCATACTGAAATTTGGAAGTCATCGCACAGAGAGATTTATGACCGGCGTACAGTAGATACCCACATTAAACGCCTGCGTGATAAGCTATTCTCCTATTACCCGGAAGGAAATGGATGGATTCGTACATTATGGGGACATGGGTATATGTTCAAACAAATTTAATTTTCGGGATATCAAAAATGCATTGAAAATGTTTGCCGAAAAAGACAAGGACATGTATGGTTAACCGTGGTTGATAAGAATTCTCATTTAAGATTACCTCTACCGAATAGCATCAAAAAAAGCTCTATATTTTAGAGGACAACGGGATACCCGTTTCTATGGCAGGATATACAAGGGAAATGCAGACGGCTATTGGCGTGGCATTTGTATAGACCCCTCCATATGAGCGCAGGAAGGGTTACGCTACTTCAATTGTGGCGCAAATAAGCCAACTTGCATTGGATAAAGGGTTTACTAAGTGCGTCTTATATACGGACTTAGCAAATCCCACATCTAATAGCATCTATCAAAAATATAGGGTTATAATGAAATCACTTGGAGTTATAGGGGGAAACACATTCTATGTTAGGCGCTGAGATCAGCATAATGGAGTATTTTACGGAGCAAAACATCGAACTCCTTTTGGAGCGTTTCCGCTCGCTGGGGCCACTGCCCGGCATTCTGCTAACTTTTCTAAAGTCTTTCGTTCCGCCACTGCCTACTATCATGATTGTCGGCGCCAATGCCGCCATCTATGGATTGTGGCTGGGTTTTTTATATTCGTGGATCGGCCTTGTAACGGGCAGTTTTCTTACGTTTTGGCTTTTTCGCAAAGCGTCGGATACACCATTTATTCAACGCTGGGCGGTCAGACCAAAAGTACGGATGGCCATGGTATGGGCGCAGAGGAACGGGTTTAGCTTCGTTTTTCTCTTAAGCATGCTCCCGATAGGACCGTTCGTAGTCATAAACATGGCCGCAGGATTAACGCGAATGCCGACAGTTTCCTTTGCGGCAGCCGTAACTCTAGGCAAAGGTGTCATGGTATTCTGCGTTTCCTATATCGGAATGCATCTGTCCGATTTTTTTGCCCAGCCCGTCAAGTTAATCGGAGTGGCGTTGTTTATTGCGGTTTCCATATGGTTGAACCGGAGGCTGCAGGCCTATTTTACGTCCTCGTCAGCTGTGGCATCCGAGCCTTCGAACACTATGGAATAAAGCGGGGAGAGAACTTTGAGTTAGATTATAAATATTCGAACAATGAAAGGGTATGTTGTCAGATTGATTTGGTCATGTAAGACGACAAGAACATACACCCTTATTAGCAGCGTAACTGCGGCTATTTTTGTTCAAACGATAAATGTTCATGTCAGCTTCACTTATTCTAAAAGGTTGTATCGAAACCGCCGATCGCGCTAAAATGGCTTTAAATGTAAACGCTCAAAAAAACGGGGGCTTCGCCGTGACGATGAAATGGATCGACTTGTCCAGGAATGCGATAGACTTATACGAGCAGAAACATCGGGGCGGGCATCTCGTGTCCGAGCACTATCACCAGACGCACCAGCTGCTATTTGTGCTGGAAGGGGAAGGTACGATCCGGCTAGAGGGTGAAGTACGGAAGTTGACGGTCGACGATACGGCGCTGATCGTTCCGTATTCCGTCCACTCCGTCATGTCCGACTTCAGGCTGACCTTGTTAGTGTTGGCGTTTGACGAGGCAGTGCTCGATCCGGATATGAGGGAGCAGCTGCTCCACGCCTACTTTCCGGCCTCCTGCCTGATGAAGCCGGGATTGTTTGCTGCGAGCGAACTGCGTCAGCTGCTGAGGAAAATGCTGTTCGAGCAGTCCAGGGAGCTGTCGCCGCTCGTCCGGCTTTCGCTCAAAGTCCAGCTGTCTCAGTTGCTGCTCTTGCTGGTTCGATCGGCCGGAACGGAGGCCGCCGGAGCGGTCTCCAGCTCCAACAAGCTGCGTGCCGAGAAAATTCGCAGCTATATCGATTCGAAGATTTTGATCCGCTGACTGCGGGGGACATCGCTTCCAAGCTGGACATCAGCACGCGGCACGTGAACAACATCTTCAAGGAACGGTACAACATGACACCAATGCAATATTTGACCGAGGTACGCATCCGCGTCGCCCAGAAGTTGCTGGTGGAAACGGGTAAGGACATTATTTCCATCTGCTTCGAGGTCGGCTACGATTCCGTGTCTACGTTTTACCGATCGTTCAAAGCTGTCGCCAAGCTGTCACCAAAAACGTACCGGGAGCTGAACGCGCCCGAGCATGCAGAGTAGGCAGGGATCCTTCCGTCAAATGGACAGCGAGCGCACAAATGTGCGATCAAACGAACAAGATAACGATCAAAGGACGACCGGCCGATTGATTGAAACATATTTTCCCCTTCATCCCCCATCGGCTAAACGTCGGCGGGGATTTTGTTTTTCGCTCGAATAATTCGCTTCCAAAATTGAGAATCGTGTTCCCGTAATCGTAAGAAAAGCGGTTTCGCATCGACTACAATACGATTATACGAAGCGAAGGGAGCGATGAACGATGGCAGTTCGCAACATCGGCATTATTATGAACGGCGTTACCGGACGGATGGGAACCAACCAGCATTTGGCCGTTCAATTCTTGCGATTCGCAAGCAAGGGGGCGTCGCGCTACCGGACGGCGACGTCATCATGCCCGACCCGATTCTGGTCGGACGGCAGGAGAGCAAGCTGCAGGCGCTGGCCGCCGCCCACGGCGTCGAACGTTGGAGTACCGATCTTGAAGCATGCCTCGCCGATCCGTACTATGAAATCTATTTCGACAGCCAGACGACGGTGCGCCGCGCCGAAAGCATCAAGCAGGCGATCGCCGCGGGAAAGCATATTTATTGCGAGAAGCCGACGGCCATCGATTTGGAAGGGGCGCTTGAACTGGCCCGCATCGCCGCTGAATCCGGGGTAAGAAACGGCGTCGTGCAAGACAAGCTGTTTTTGCCAGGATTGCTCAAGCTGAAACGCTTAAACGACTCTGGCTTCTTCGGGCGTATCCTGTCCGTGCGGATGGAATTCGGCTATTGGGTGTTCGAGGGCGACTGGCAGCAGGGTCAGAGGCCATCGTGGAACTACCGCAAGGAAGACGGCGGCGGCATTATCGTCGACATGTTTGCACACTGGCGCTATGTTCTCGAGAATTTGTTCGGGGAAGTGAAGGCTGTTTCCTGTCTTGCCGCTACACATATCCCGAAACGTCTGGATGAGCAGGGCGTTCCGTACGATTGCACGGCGGACGATGCGGCGTACGCCATATTTGAGCTGGAAGGCGGCATTATCGTGCAGGCCAACTCGTCCTGGGCAGTGCGCGTAGACCGCGACGATCTGCTCACGGTTACGGTCGACGGCACCGAAGGCAGCGCCGTGGCAGGTTTGCGGGACTGCAAGACGCAGCATCGGGTCAATACGCCGAAGCCGGTATGGAATCCGGACATTCCGAATCCGTTCCAGTTCCGTGACCAATGGGTGGAGGTGCCGGACAACGCATCATACGACAACGCGTTCAAGGTGCAATGGGAACTTTTCTTGAAGCATGTCGTCATCGGCACGCCGTTTCCGTGGGATTTGCTCGAAGGCGCGAAGGGCACCCAGCTTGCCGATCTCAGCTTGCAGTCGTGGCAGGAACGCCGCTGGATCGACGTGCCGAAGCTGAGCCTGTAAAATAAATACTAAAAAATCGGCTTTTCAGCACCGAGAAGGTTGGATGAAGCTAGGGACTGAGCAACGCAGCGTAGGTGAGCCTACGTGAGTAGCGGAAGGCCCGGCTGAATTCAAGATTCGACGTCGAGTAAGCTTCATAGCTATACTTCGTGATCAAAAGTCGATTTTTTAATTACCTCTTAAGGAGGGGAATACAGATGGCCAAATCGTTGCTCCTCTCCCGTGCAGGGGGAGTGTTGTATGAGTATACACCGGGCAAAGCAGGCTCGTTCTCCGTGCCGGCCAAGCCGTTTACGGGCCGCATCGCCTTCTCGGCCGCCCATGTCGTCTGCGATCCGTTTGCGGACGCAGATCCGCTGCATCATTCGCAGATTGATTGGAACTCGACGCTCGCCTACCGGCACCATTTGTGGTCGCTCGGTCTGGCCGTGGCGGAAGCGATGGATACCGCGCAGCGCGGCATGGGCCTCGACTGGAACCGCTCGAAGGAGCTTATCCGCGCTTCGATCGCGGAAGCGCGCTCGGTCGGTGGCAAATCGCCTGCGGCGC
>NZ_PCZT01000009.1:433460-442750 GCF_002968895.1 Paenibacillus sp. AR247
ATTCGACGCGATCGCGCCGGCCGCTGCCCAGGCGCTTCATGCACTAGACGCAGGCGATCTGGTCAGTTATGAGGCGATTATGGAGCCTACCGTTGCCTTGTCGAGTCATATTTTCCAGAAGCCGACGTACGCCTACAAGACGGGAATTGTGTTCATGGCCTACTTGAACGGCCACCAACCGCATTTCCGCATGATCGGGGGAGCGGAGGGATCACGCTCGATCGTCCATTTGGCCGAGCTGTTCGTGCTTGCCGACAGGGCTGGGCTGTTGGCCGATCCGGAGCTTGCCGCTGAACGGATGAAGCCTATCTTGGCGCTGGCGGGTATTCGGCCGTAATCAGTTATAGAGATGTTTGAAATCAAGGAGGGATCAGTATGGAACCGCTTCGTTCCATAGACAGACTCAGCTTGAACCAGATTACGACCGATCGGCTGAATATGCGTGAGGCCGTGGAAGCATGCGTTCGAGCCGAAGTACCTTGGATCGCGCTATGGCGGCATAAAGTGGGCGAGACCGGCCTGGCCGAGAGCAAGCGGCTTGTGCGGGACGCGGGCCTGCGCGTCTCCAGCCTGTGCCGTGGGGGTTATTTTCCGGCGGCCACCGCGCCTGCGCGCAAAGAGCGGTTGGACGACAATCGCCGCGCTGTCGAGGAAGCGGCCGAGCTCGGCACCGATGTGCTCGTGCTCGTTTGCGGACCGGCGCCAGACCGGGATATCGATTTCGCCCGCAAGACGGTCGAAGAAGCGATCGCGGAACTTGTGCCGTTCGCCCGCTCGCACGGAGTCAAGCTCGGTATCGAGCCTTTGCACCCGATGTACGCCGCTGAACGCTCCGTCATCAATACGCTGGCGCAAGCCAACACGCTCGCGGAGCAGCACGACCCGCAAGACGTCGGCGTCGTCGTCGATGCGTTCCACGTCTGGTGGGACCCCGAGCTATACGCGCAAATTGAGCGGGCCAGGGGGCGTATACTCGGCTTCCACGTCTCCGATTGGATCGTGCCGGTACCCGACCTGCTGATGGGCAGAGGGATGATGGGGGACGGCTTTATCGAGTTGCGCCGGATGCGTCATGCCGTTGAAGCGTCCGGTTACGTGGGGGCGATCGAGGTGGAAATCTTCAACCGGCAGGTATGGGATATGCCGGGAGATGAGGCGCTCACGCTCATCAAGGAACGTTATTTGCAGCATGTATGAATTATAAATTTGCAGCTTTGGCGGGCCGGGAGAATCGTTCCCGGCTCGTCAAGGCATAGCTTTGGAGGGAAGGAATGTGAAGATTTGTCGCACCGCGCTGATCGGGATCGGGGGATTCGGCGCTGAACATGTGAAAGTCGTGCAGAAGCTGGTCGAAGAGGGTAGCCTGCAGGTTGCTGCTTTTGCGGAGCCGAATGTCGGCGCTCATCAGGAGTCTTACGACAAGCTGACCGCGCTTGGGGCCGTCCATTATATAGACTACGTGCAGATGCTCACGCTGCATCCGGATATCGATTTCGTCGTCATCGTCACGCCGATCTCCTCCCACAAGCCGATGTGCATCCAGGTGATGCGGATGGGCTTTCACGTGCTGGTGGAGAAGCCCCCGGCGGTAACGATTCAGGACTTGGACGAGATGATCGCGGTGCAGATGGAGACCGGGCGCTTGTGCCAGGTGAACTTCCAGAATACGTCGGGCCAGGCGTTCCGAACGCTGCTGGAAAGGATCGGTTCCGGTGTGCTCGGGCAGGTGGAGCATGTGGTCGGCATTGGCATGTGGAAACGGCTTCGCTCTTACTATGATCGAACCCGCTGGGCTGGCAAACTGGTCAGTGACGGCCAGTATGTGCTGGACGGGACGTTCAACAATCCGTTTGCTCACTTGCTGCACCATAGCTTGCTGGCGGCCGGAGGAGGCTCCGCAGACTTGGACCCGGAATCGGTGCAGGCCGAGCTTTACCACGTCAATGACATCGAAGGGGACGATGTCTCCTGTATTCGCGCCGTTATGGCTAACGGTGTGAGCGTTCATTTTTACGCCATGCTTTGTCACGAAGTAAGCGAAGTGCCTTCGATTGCCGTGTACGGAACGCGAGGGGAAGCGCATTGGAATTACCAGAACAAGCTGACCATTCGCGCACAGGACGCCGAAGAGGATTTGGCGTTTGGTCCGACCGATTTGATGTGCAGCATGTATCTGAACCTGATGGAAGCGATTGAAACCCCAGGGAAACCACTCTTCTCGCCTCTCAAGGCAAGCCGAAGCTTCGTGCTGGTATCCAACGGCGCCTATGAGTCGGCTCGGGCCGTTCGTGCCATTCCCGGCCGATTCGTGACCGAGCGGGAGGATGGAGACTCCACGGTGCGCTTGCTGCCCAGCTTGTCCGAGAAGATGAGAGACGCGGCAGCGAAGCGGCAACTGTACAGTGAATATCCGCTTCCTTGGGCGACGCCGACCCGGCTGTTCCGGATGGAGGGCTACAGCCGATTCGAGCTGCCTGCCAATATGCGCACAAATAACGGTAGACCGACCAATTAGAGGCGTTCCTTCAGGGTTCTTTTTTTACAATGTCGAGGTTTAATCTAAAGATAAACCATAAATCAATAGTTTCCCTAGGCAACTCCACTATTCACTGTTTTTTGGATTCCAACACAGTTAAAGATGGGGTTTCTTGTTGCAAGGGGAGGCCGACCATGTTACATGCATTAAAAATTCATTTTATGTAATTTTGGAGGCATGCTACCTATTTAAATGAATCAGGACCAAATGGTCTCTGGTTCTTTATTTTGTTTACCTGACTAATTCCTCACTCTACAGTTTACATACAACTACCTTTTTAAGTTATTACCAAATTGATTTAAGGGAGTACATTTTTTTATTTCATCCTGAAGGTAAAATGATAAACATGAGAGCTCCTTATTACAGTCGGAGGGATGGGAAAAATGAAAGCGGTTTTAGACAGCTCCCGAAAGTACGGCGCAACAAAAAGGAAAAATAACTTTCTGTACTATATCAAAAGAGACGGTCTGTTATATTTTCTTTTGCTGCTGCCGATGGCGTATATCCTGATTTTCAAGTATGCACCCATCTATGGCCTTGTGATGGCATTCCAAGATTACAACATTTTTGAAGGAATTAGAGGGAGCGAATGGGTAGGACTGGATGTGTTCCGGTTTATTTTTGAGCAGGACAGCTTCTACCGTGCATTGAAGAACACGCTGGTCCTGAATGTGCTGGACTTGATCGCGGGTTTTCCAGCGCCCATTCTTCTGGCGATTTTGCTCAATGAAGTAAGACAAGCAAAATTCAAGAAAATGACCCAGACCGTGTTGTATCTGCCCCACTTTTTGTCCTGGGTTATTATTGGCGGTATGGTCTATCTGATGTTTTCTAACGGCGGCATGATCAACAATTTCCTGTCGAGCTTTGGTTTGGAGAAGATCGAGTTTCTGTCGCGGAAAATACCTTGGCTGATTACTTATATTGCCGTTGGCGTATGGCAAAATATCGGATGGGGCACCATCATTTATTTGGCGGCCATTACCGGAATCAATAGGGAGTTGTATGAGGCTTCCGATATTGATGGCTGCAGCAGGCTTCGCAAAATGTGGCATATTACACTGCCTGGCATTAAGTCAACTATCAATATTTTGTTGATTCTCCAAATAGGAAGAATGGTTTCTATCGGATTTGATCGTCCCTTTGTGATGGGGAATTCACTGGTTAGCGATTACTCTGATGTTATCAGTACTTTCGTGTATAGAGTTGGTATTAGTTCGGGTGATTTCTCCCAGGCAACGGCGGTAGGATTGTTCCAATCCGTGGTCGGCCTGATCCTGCTGTTATCTGCAAACTTTGTTGCGAAAAAATTAGGCGAGGATGGGATATGGTGAGGATGGCGATCAATAGGGGCAAGATAAAAAAAATGACTGTAGCGGATATTGCCATCATTGTATTTATCGCGGCATTGTCCTTCACATGTATCGTACCGTTTCTGTATATGATTGCGCTTTCTTTCAGTTCCAACGAAGCAATTATTTCTCAAAAGGTAGGACTGTGGCCAGTAGACTTCACAGCAGAAACGTACAAAACCATATTGAGCGATATGGATATGCTTTATACGCTTGGATACAGTATTGTGCTTACGATATTTTACACTTTGGTATGCATGTTCCTAACCATATGTGCAGCGTATCCGTTAACGAAGAAGCGGCTGAAGGGAAGAAGCTTTATTTTGACAGCGTTGGTCTTCACCATGTATTTCAGCGGCGGTTTAATTCCCTCCTATATTCTGGTTAAAAACCTGGGCATGATGAATTCGGTTTGGAGCCTGGTTTTGCCGGGTGCCATGAGCGTGTTTAATATGATCATCCTGAAAACCTTCTTCAGCAATCTTCCGGAGAGTCTGGAAGAATCGGCAGCCATTGACGGGTGTTCGGATCTGGGCATTCTCATCAAGATCGTGCTCCCACTTTCGTTGCCATCGATCGCCACATTAAGCCTTTTCTATGCGGTGGACAGATGGAATGGATTCCAGGATGCGCTGTTCTATATTACGAAAAAAGAGCTGTACCCTATGCAGATGAAGCTCTACCAGATCATTTCGGCCAATCAGCAGTTGGATAGCCAACAAGGAGGAGAAGGAAGTGTCGGCTCCTATATTGTCCCTGAGTCTTTGAAAGCGGCCAGTGTCATGTTTACAACGATTCCGATTTTGCTGATCTATCCTAAACTGCAGAAGTATTTCGTGGATGGTGTGATGACTGGGGCTATCAAGGGATGATGGGGAAACAGATTATGATGAAGGGGGGATCCCGGCCTCGCGGATGATTTAAGAGAATCAATCACAAGAACGAAAGGGTGGTTAACGTGTATAAGGGCATAAAGAAGAAAGCAGCAATTCTATTTAGCACAGTGCTTCTAGCCGTAGGAGTGGCAGGCTGTGGTGGCGCAGGCAATAACAATGGGGAGACGGTATCAAAAGGGTCCAACGCACCGGAAACGGGCTCCGGTTCCCCAGTAACCTTGACAGTGGAAGTGTTTGACAGAGGTATTCAGGGACAACCGGACTTGAACAACAACACGTGGACCAAATATGTCAATGAAAAATTCGGGAAGCCTAATAACGCCATTGTAAAGTTTGTTCCTGTCCCCCGTTCCCAAGAAGTCGACAAGCTGAATGTGTTGATGGCTGCCAACGAAGCTCCTGATATTTCCTTCACCTATGACGGGAATACCGTAACCCGTTTCGCAAAAAGCGGTGGCCTTTATACACTGGATGAATTGTTGGAGAAGCATGGCCAGCAATTAAAGTCTTATCTGGGCGAGAAAGTTCTTTCCTACGGGAAATATGAGGGCAAACAAATCTCGATCCCAGGCAAGCGGACTCTGATTGCTTGGAACGGCATGTTTATCCGCAAGGATTGGCTGGATAAGCTGGGAATGCCTGTTCCAACGAATCGGGATGAATTATATAATACCCTCGTTGCTTTCCGTGACAAGAACCCGGGTAATGTGGATGGTGTCATTCCGTGGGCAACAGCGGCTTCCGGCATGAACTACACCTTTGGCAACCTGATTCCTTCGTTCTGGGGTCCGATGTCGGAGGAGGAATTCGTTACCACCACCAATTGGTTGAAGCCCGGCACTAAGGATGCTTATAAATGGCTGAACAAACTGTACAATGAAAAGCTGATCAGCCCCGACTTTGCGCTGGATAAAACAACCAAACAAGCGGACGCCGATGTGACTAATGGCAAGGTAGGCTTCTACGCTGCCAACTGGGATTATCCACTTTCACAAAAAATTCGTGAACCACTGAAGCAAAATGCACCTGATGCCAACTATGTTGCTGTAGATACCTTCAAAAACGACGAGGGGAAATACCTGAAAGAGATGTACAATGAAAACGGGATTTTCTCCTTCATCCCGAAAAGCAGCAAGAATGCGGAGCTGGCCATAAAGTATCTGAACTGGATGGCTGATCCGGAGGTGTTGTTCTTCCTTCAGTTTGGCGAAGAAGGCGTCAATCATAAGCTTGTAAACGGCATCCCGCAAGGGATTTCGCAAACCGGCGAAAATATGCAAACGAGCAATCTGAATATGGATTATACTCTCATTGTTAACGGTGCAGAGCTGGGCGATACCGAAAGAATGTCCGAACGTACGCAGCAGCCTTAGCAGCCGGAGATCAGAACTATGAAAAACTGGCTGTCGAATCATACAAGATCAATACGACGGATGGTTATACAGGCTTCTATTACGGCGTCTCGAACGAAGCTAGTATCAAGTACGGCAAAACGTTGGGTGACATGAACAAGCAAATGAGTGACAGGCTGGTCGTTGCCAAGCCGGCAGAGTTCGACGCCTTGTATGACAAGCTGGTGAAAGAATATATGGACGCCGGCGGTCAGGCTGTTCAGGATGAGAATATAAAGAATTATAGAGATGTCAAAGCACAGAGCAAGTAATCCATGGCATAAGGATAAACCAGTCTGTGGTTTATCCTTTTTTCGTTGCTGTTCCCGAATAATTTTGCTATTATTCGGGGGAATCCATATGTTCAGGAGGATACCCATGTACAAGGTCATGATTGTAGATGATGAGCCGTGGGCAATTAAAGGAATCCGCAACGCCTTCGATTGGGATAAATATGGATTTGAAATTATCGGACAATTTAAAAGCGCTTACACGGCGTGGGATGCCATAAAAGCGAATGAACCCGATTTGGTATTTACGGATATCCGTATGCCTGAGATATCTGGACTGGATCTGATGAAGAGGGCCAAAGTAGAAGGGCTGGACATTGAGTTTGTCATCGTAAGCGGTTATGCGGAATTTGAATATGCCCAGGAAGCGCTGCGCTATGGCGCGCTGGATTATTTCCTGAAACCTTTGGATATCGATAAGGCTGACCCCTTCATTGCGAAGCTGGCCATGCACTTCTCCCGAAGAAGCACAGCACGCAACCAACTCCTTCTGGATGCACTGACCTCGGCGAATGAGGACGAGATAAAGAGCTTCCTACCACTTCCCGATGATGCAGCTGTGTACTATTATCAGGTGTTGACCATCTATTTCGAGGGAGAAAATAAAAATATTAGGAACCTGCTTTCTTTGGAGGGAAAGCCTGTTCATGTTGTGGAAGTTGAAGCCGGTGCCCGAAAAATGCTAGTTGTCCTGATGACGGAGCATAGGGCTTGTCTGGAAGGACTTTCGGATAAATGGGTTCTGAATAAGACGGGCATCCACGTTATGGGCGTCAGCAGCATCTCTAATCAACTAAAGCACATGAGCAAGCTCATTAAAGAAGCAGACCTGTCCGCTTCCCAGGTTTTTCTTGAAGAAGCTGGGGGCGTCGTTCACTACGAGCCGAAGCTTCATCTGGTGAAGCCATGTATCGATGAAATCCACCACATCCTACTGGGAAATCAATTTGACGATGTGGATGCGTACATTAAAGGGCTGCAGGCATATTTCAGGGATCATCATCTGGGCATGTCTGAGGTTGTCTACCTGTGGAATCAAGCCGTCGGGATCCTTATCAAAGCATATTCTGAGGAATTGAAGGATATGGAACTGGAATTCCTGAATTATTCCGAGATCAAGGAACGATTTGAACACTTTGAGTCGCTATGCAGCTTTTTACATGAGGTTCTCGACTCCATCAGGATAGGAAACAGCCGCTCTGTGCAGGAAGGGGACATCCAGTCCTGCTTCAACAGGATGATCAATTATATCAACCATCATTTTGAGCAGAAATTGTATTTGAAGGATTTATCTGCCCAATTCTTCATTAACCAGGTGTATTGCTGCCAATTATTCAGAAAAAATCTGGGCAAAACCTTCTCAGAATATGTGTCGGAGCTGAGAATCAAGAAAGCCCGTGAGCTCCTGAAGCGAACGGATCTATCCATTGAAGAAGTGGCCATTCAGGCCGGGTATGTCGATTATTATTATTTCAATAAAGTGTTTAAGAAGCATTGCGGGATGACCCCTACCAAATTCAGAAAAAGTTGATATGAACGGAGCGGCGGGCCATGAAGATCAGTAAACTGAAATTGAAGCATCAGATATGGCTTATCTTTTTTTTCTCAATTATCATATTTACTGTCATGGAATTTTATTATTATTATAGTTTCTCTAATTTAACCCAGAAGAGAGCCGCCCATTACAGTAACCAGATGATCGAACAAACACGCCGCAAAATTGATTCTGCATTTAGTGATATCAGGGTCAGCACCAGCATTGCGGTCAATAGCAGACGGGTTCAGGAATTTTCTGTAGTGGATGATGATTACCAAAGGGCGTTTAACAGCGGTCCAAATGCATTGGATCTCATGGAATATATGAGATCCTTTAATTCGTATGTGGACGGAATTGTAATTAATGATATTCGGGGAAGACGGCTTTACAGTTTGGCATCAGCAAGCGGAGATATTTTTTTTCTCAATCGTTACGATACCTTTATCCAGAAGTATAAGGAAGATCCTTCGTTGCGGGACAAGGGGATGTTCACCTCGATTCTAAAAGACGACAGAACAGGAACGGAACAGTTCTTTTATATAGCGCCGATTGTGGAGGCCATCGGGGGAATCTATTTCTCCCAAATTACGGGTTACTGTACCGTTTTGGTCAATATGGACAAAATGCAGGGGCTTGTAGAAAATACGGAATTAACGCCCAACTCTACCTTGTACATTCTGAATAGCCGGGATGAGGTGATTGCTTCCACCAATTCCAATGCCCGAGGTGCGTTATTCAGGGAAGTTCTGTCTATGGATAAGGGCATCCTGCTTAACGGGGTCAAAACAACGATCGATGGGGAAGATATTCTTGTCCAGGTTAAGGGTTTGGAGCAGGCAGACGGGTGGCGGGTTGTGAGTATGATTCCAGTGCAAGAGCTTACTGCAGACATGAACCCTATACGGAAAGTCAGCATTATCGTGGGGATTGGGATGATTCTAAGCATGCTTATCATGGGCAGTTTCTTTATGAACAATCTGATGCGTCCGGTGATGGGACTTGTTCTGGATATGAAGAGAGTGGGGAGCCGGGACATGGGCTTCCGCATTAAAGTCCGGTCTACCAATGAAGTAGGCATGCTGGCCGACGACATTAACCGGGTAATCAATGAAAGGGAACAGATGGCAAGAGATATGATCAATACCCAGGCCAGATTATATGAATCTGAGCTGAGTCAGAAACAGGCGGAGTTTGCTGCCCTGCAAAGCCAGATCAACCCCCATTTTCTCTATAATACGCTCAATTGCATCAGCAGCATCGGATTGGAATACGGAAGCAGAGAGATCGC
>NZ_PCZT01000009.1:442850-458062 GCF_002968895.1 Paenibacillus sp. AR247
TATTACCCGTGAGCAGCTGATCACACTCCTGTACCGGTACGGCGGGCAACCTGCTGTGGACGGCATCGGCAAGAGCTTTGCGGACAGCGGCGAGATTTCCGCTTGGGCTAAGGACGCCATGAGCTGGGCTACGGAGGTGGGAATCCTGAACGGCAAGCCAGGGAATCTTCTGGACTCTGCCAGTGTTGTCTCGCGGGCTGAAGTGTCCACCATACTCGCGCGCTTTATAGCTTGGCTAAAGTAATGCATCTTGTTAGAGATCCGATTTACGGAAGAGACAAAACTCGAACGCTTGTTAACAAACGGCGTGTGAGTACATTGGTCAAACCTTGGACCTAAGGTTGTAAGACGACAAGAACATACACGTTTATAAGCCGCGTAAAATTGCGGCTTTTTTTGTTTTAAAGATAAGAACATATATGGTTAACAGTGGTTGATGAGGATTCTCATTACAGATGTAGTCTTTAGCATTTTTTATAATACGTGGCTGAGCAGAGTCGAAAGAAGAACCGAATACGATAAGCTGATGCCCAAAAAAACGGAGTAACTTTAGCTGCGACTAATAGCAGCCGGGGAATGCATGAATTCTTCGCACTGCATCAGGAGACAATGCATCTGTTACATATACCATTTTAAATTAAAGAAGATCCGATACCTTTTTCCTTAGAAAATGGAGAGGCCATACTGTTATAGCACTTTAACCGAGTAGAACTATTAACCTATGAGGCAGGATTCAAGGTAACAAATCCAGAACCTGTGTTAAAATACTATATGGCAACTCAACTCTATCAAGGTCCTTTTCATGACAAATCATTAAGTCGCGAACAACGGGAAGTAATCTCACACACTTTCCTTACTCTAATTAGACAAAAAATTGAATCATGTGGGGGAGAATTGATCATTTCAAAACCAGTTGCGGCTTTTATTTGTGAATTAAATTAACTAACTGGAACGATAGAACCGAAGTTCATGATGGGCTTGCCACTCTACATCGATGGCGTCGTCTTCGAAAAAAATGCTTAGGGAGGACCATAACCTATGAAACTGCTAACCTATCTTGAAGGCAATACATACCGCCTCGGTGTCGCTACTGAGGTAGGCATCGTCGACGTTGCGGCGGCGCTTGGTGACGGCCCGGGACCGCGCACCGTGCACGAAGTGATCGAAGGCGGGGAGGAAGCGATACGGGCGCTGCAGCAAGCAGTTAACCGCACACTGGCGTCTTGCAGTGACGTCCTGCTCGGAAAATCTGGTCTCAAGCTCGGACCGTGTGTTACACACCCGAACAAAATCATTTGCGTCGGCCTTAATTACCGCAAACACGCCGAGGAGACAAACGCGCCAATTCCGGAGTCTCCGATTCTGTTCAGCAAATTCAGCAATACGTTGGCTGGTGACGGCGAAGACGTGCCGCTGCCGCGCACATCGCAGAAAGTTGACTACGAAGCCGAGCTCGTCATCGTGATTGGCAAGACGGCCAAATATGTCGCCAAGGAAGAGGCGCTGGACTACGTATTCGGCTACTGCGCCGCCAACGATTTGTCCGCGCGTGATCTGCAGATGCGCACTCAGCAGTGGCTGCTCGGGAAGTCGTGCGACAAATTTTCGCCGCTCGGGCCGTACCTCGTTACTGCGGACGAGGTCGGCGATCCGAACGCATTAGACATCAAGTGCATAGTAAACGGCGAAGTGCGACAGCATTCCAACACGTCGGACATGATTTTCCGCTGCGACGAGATCGTCAGCTACATTTCGCACCATATGACGCTCGTGCCCGGCGACATTATTTTGACCGGGACGCCGGAAGGCGTCGTGCTCGGCAAACCGCCAGAGAATCAGGTCTACTTAAAGGCCGGCGACATCGTCACGATCAATATCGAGAAGCTGGGCAGCCTCACGAACCGCATGATATCCGAATAAGCCTTCACTTGAAAAAGGGACCCGACGCAGCGCCTGAGCCAGCAGCGGGTCCCTTTTTGCCATCGTAAGCTGCGCTTGCTAATACATTCCCGAAAGCACCACTCCAGTCAGAATTTACCCGAAACCTGCAATGAGATCGATTGAGATGCAGTTATTGGAGAGCGCTGACACGAATACGTCGCCGAAATTTTCGAATTATTTCACCCATGTTAACCATGATATTTATGACATAAAAATCCATATTGTAAGACGACTAGCTAATTTCATGTTATATGGTGATTGAGGATACTTGTGAATGGGGGGATTTCTTTGGTAGATGCATATTTGCCACCAAAACATCAGATTTCAGTGTCGGCACTCATTGAGAACAATAAAGGTGAAGTTCTGTTAGTAAAGAGTCATTGGCGCCCTGATACGTGGGAATTCCCAGGTGGAAATGTAGAAGAAGGTGAATCACTTGATGATGCAATTACTCGTGAAGTCCTAGAAGAGACTGGAATTCTGATACGTCCCATTGGTGTAACGGGAGTTTATTACAAGGAAACAAGCAATCTATTATCAGTGGTATTTAGAGCAGACATCATTGATGGCCAATTAAAAATTCAGCCCGAAGAGATAATGGAAGCTATGTTTGTAAGGTTAACGGTGAGCAACATAGAACAGTACATTACTCGTCCTCATATGAAGTCACGATCATTAGATGCAATTCGGAGTAAGGGGCTCGTACCGTATGAATTTTGGAAGACAAAGCCTTTTCAACGGATTTCTCGCTTAGACCCTCACGGTGTACAACCTGAAGTGTAGCAACCAAGTCTTTTAAGCTAACGGGAAATGATAGCTCAACGAAGATATTTGAGGGCAGCCGACCTAAAAGCTGGCTGCTTTTTCCTCAACTAACGAGCAGGATAACGGAGAGTAGGGGGCTGCTGTTTTTTTGTAAGCGACAGGAACATAGACGCTTAATAGCCGCGTAGGAGCAACTTTTTATTTTTAACACTATATGTTCTTGTCCAAACCCGACGACAAGAACATATATGGTTAACAGTGGTTGATAAGGATTCAGGAAAGAATTCGTTGTCGGAAATAATGGAACGGAGAGCGTATAAGATTAAATCATTAGCTATTGCGGCTCCGCTAACGGGAGGAGTGATTATTGTGAAATTTCTTAGTACTAGCATATTAATCTTTGGATTGCTAATTTTATATGGTTGTTCAAATACTTCCGAAAAAGATGCAGAAGTCAGCCCAAAGTTTGTAAGTGAAGGAATCGAAATGCAAGGCATAGAAGGGAAAATCGGTGTCTTGGGACCGGATTTCGTGGCGAATCAGGCTAATAAACATATGTGGCACTTATGGGGAAGTAAAGCTGATTTGGACGGGGAATTTAAAGTCGATGCCATTAATATAAAATCCGGTGAGAAGATAAATCCGTTTATTTTTGATATTCCTACATCATTGTTCGGTCCAAATAACGGTGCAGATGCACATTTGCCATTCTCAATGAAGCTACCGAAACCTGGCATTTGGCAGCTTAGCGCTTATATTGATGAAAAGTTGTTCGGCAGTATTAATGTCGAAGTCAAATGATTATTCAACTAACGGGAGACGATAGTTTAATAAAAGCTTTCGGCTGCAGCGCTTTCATTCATTTTGTTCGCTGCAGGCATACGCAGTTTTATCGGCTCGAAAATCGGAGGCACGGTATATGACTAAACGAAGGGATAAAAGAGAAGGGGACACGGAGACATTGCCGTTATTAGCGTGGAAAAAACCTCTGCAGCAGCCATGCGGGAATCGATATGAGTGGTGGCAAGATTAGTTTGATCTTCTGTAAGACGACAAGAACATACACGCTGAAAAGCCGCATAGCTGCGGCTTTTTTGGGTTTAACCATTTACGTTCTGTTCTTGCCAAATGGATTACCCGTTCAAAATTTAGATTATCACTTGATAACGGTCAAGCATAGATTCAACGGGACAACCCAGCCATTCAAACATATGTCTCGCCGGAAGGTCTTCGGGCAAAAAAGCCTCAATTCGGGGAAACATGTAGCTGCTGACGGATATGTGGATCTGGCGCACGCGAATGGGAAACCATTCCGAATCTTCTCCTTTACGAGCGAGGAGCATTTTTGGCTCGGAAATAGGGTCCGCAGGTGACTCCGCTTCATAATCCCAATAGGTTCTAAATTCTTCATATCGGTTAAAATCTTGCAGTAAGTCGCGATACCAAGCGTCGTAACGAAAATACATATTATTCAGCTTAAAGGTCTGAATTCCGTATATGGCATGAGACTCCCATTTCTGGAATGATTCCTCATTGAATGAGGACCGTTTGCGAATGGGTAAATCGGAACTGAAATGATTGTGGATCATATTAAAACGACCATGGTGAAGTGTATTATAACTCAAGCCATACAAACCCTGAAACATGGGATTCATTTCGGTAATATCAAACTTGTGGGTCGCAATGAAGGCGGGGAGAGGAAGACCACTCAGGATCAGCTTGGCTTGTTCTAAGGCTAGTTTAAGAGCTGTTCCCGCCAATTCGTAATGTTCCGGGATATAGCCTGCGGCAAGCAGAAGATCATTTCGTTCTGCTGATGTACACTCCAGATAATCGGCAATATCCATGATAGCCGTCCGGCTTGGAATGCGTCTTGAGCGGCCGGATAATATGTTTTTAAACGAAGTAAAGGCTACATCGTTTAGCTCTTGCTGAGTAAATCGTTTCAGTTCCGGGTGGGAATCGAGTTCGCGGTATTGCTGTTGGCGCTTGCTTCTGACCGCTTCGATTTCGCCGATTACCGCTTTAAGAACTTTTGTCTCCATATGAGCATTGGATGAATGAATCATGGTTCATCTCCTCTTTCCGGGAGGTGTATTTTTACTCTTGGTCAAAAGATGTTAGAGAATTATACTCCTAGGTAAATCCCCTGTCAATTTGGGGTTTTATCCAATATACGCCGAGGAGGAGCAATCATGGTACGTGCAATCATTGCAGACCCGTTAGTTACAGAGCGGCTTATTATAAAGGAAGTGGAACCGCCGATCCCCCAATCTAATGAGGCAATCGTTCAAGTAAAAGCCATTTCTCTAAACCGTGGTGAAATCAGGGATTCCTTGAGCGGAGACATTGAGCAACGACTAGGATGGGATTATTCAGGCATCGTGATCGAACAGGCAGCAGACGGATCGGGACCGGCAAAAGGGAGACGTGTCGTCGGACTACTCCCTTCCAGCGCATGGGCTGAACAAATTGCTGCCCGTACTTCCTTGATGTCTGAAATACCAGATTCGGTTTCTTTTGCACAGGCATCGACGATTCCAGTCGCCGGGCTCAGTGCCCTCTATGCGCTTAAAAAAAGGGGGCTTCTTCTTGGGAAAAAGGTGTTGATAACTGGATCTACGGGCGGGGTTGGCGTTTATGCCCATCAGCTCGCTGCCCGGACAGGAGCATTCGTGGTCGGAACAGCCAGATCGGAAGAGAAGGCTAATCTGGTTCGTGAAGACGGGGCAAATCAGATTATTGTTGGTGAACTTTCCGAAAGAGCAGGGCAGTTTGGACCTTATGATCTGATCATAGACACAGTTGGCGGGAATACGCTTGCGAGTCTGTTATCCCATCTGGCACCTGAGGGTGTTGGTGTAACGATGGGGTATTCCAGCTCACCATTTACATCCATAGACGTAAGGAACTTAATTCATACGGGCCGGACGACTTTATATGGATTGTATTTGTTAGAAGAATTAAAGGGCTATTCCGTACCGGATGATTTGCGGTATCTTACTGAGCAGATCGCGGAAGGAACACTGATTCCCAGAATTGAGGTGGAAGCACCATGGACAGATATCAAACGGGTAGCGGATCAATTAATGGAACGGAAGTATAGCGGAAAAGCAGTCCTGCATTTAGAAAATTAATACCCCACAATGGCCGCGGGGTTACGTCAGTAGGAAATGTCTCTTTCGCTTTATTCTTATTTGAATACATTTCAAACCAGGCATCAGCAATGAAATTCGGATCCGTTTGTGTATTGGGCTGAATTATGACTCCTAAAGAAAGATGCCCCACATAGATTCCTTTGGGTGCACCCTAAACGGGTGCCTTTTCTTATGCATTGACGATCATCAAGTCCGGATAAGGCTCTCCTTTTTTATGTCCCTGAAAAAAATCAATCCTTATATTTGATTGTTCTATTATGAAGCATGGTTTTGTTCGATTATCATAAAACATATCGGAATTATTGGTTTTATCAATCTAATTTCAATGATGATTAGAAGGAGGGGGTTATTATTCATGGGGAACCTAGCTTATCCGTCCCGCTTTTCCAACCATTTACCGCCACCGTCCATAGGTGGCACGAAATCGGCAGAACCAGAGCATGTCCATCTATCGTATGGTTTTCCGGCGTCGGATCTCTTGCCTATCAGGGAATTAAACGAGGCGGCTAATGCCGCCCTTCAAGTGGCCCGGGTTGATCTGCTGCATTATTCGGGGGCTCAGGGGCCTGTTAGAGTCAAGTCCTGGGTGCTAAATCGTGTTCGCAAATTTGGCTTGCATGCGGAAGGAGGCAACTTTCTTCCGGTGTTTGGGGCGATTCAGGGGATTGATCTGACTGTACGGATTCTGATAAATCCCGGGGATGAGGTGTGGGTGGAAGCGCCGACCTTCTTCAATGCCCTGCAATCCTTTCGAGCTGCCGGCGCACATATCCGCTCTTTTCCTGTAGACGAAGAAGGCCTGCAGGTGAATCGGGTTGAAGAGGCTCTACAGAAGGCATCGGCAGAAGGCCGCAAATTACCTAAATTTATCTACGTCATGCCAACCTTTCAAAATCCTACAGGCTCAACGCTACCTATTGGGCGTAGACGGCAGCTGGCGCAACTAGCCAAAGATTATGATGTGTATATCTTGGAGGATGATGCATACGCTGAGCTGAGTTTCAACGGGACCACCCTCCCTGCTGTGTACTCGTTTGCTCCGGAACGGGTAATCTACGTGAGTACCTTTTCGAAAACGCTGGGTCCAGGGCTCCGGCTGGGTTGGGTTATCGCCCCGGAAGAAATCATCCAGTACATGGCCACTTTATCGCTGGGGAGCCAGCTTAACCCATTTACGCAGGAGATCGTAGGTGAACTTCTTGAACACTATGATTTTGATAGGCAAGTAGAGCGTCTGAGCGATCGTTACCGCAGTCGGCGGGATACGATGATCCGGGCTCTGCATGAAGAACTGGGCAGTGAGATCCAGGTATCCGTACCAGACGGGGGATTCTTCATCTGGGTTACATTTGGCGAACATGTGGATGTAAATGCCGTAGCTCCTTTGGCACACAGAAGAGGCGTAAGCTTTGTTTCCGGAAATGCATTTTTCAACGATGGAAAAGGGGCCCGATACTTGCGACTTTGCTTCAGTCATTGCAGTGAGGAGCAAATCAGAAAAGGTATACGAAGCCTGGCTGAGGCTTATTATTCTATCTATTCGCGATAGGATCTTTGACCTTTTCACATTTGTATGAAAACCGGACACCAATACCTTATCGAGTTTTATGCATAAAATCCAGTTTACTTTAGGAGGTCAATTACATGGTCATCGTCAAAGCCCCTGCAATCTATATTAACAAGCCTAATATCCTCGCCAGCGGCGGAGAGAGGATTACATTGATTGGCAGAAAGCTACTTATTATTGGAGGCAAAACAGCATTGACGGCAGCGGCTCCCCTTCTAGCTAGTCTTGATGAAGTAAAGGCGGAGTATGAAATCCATACGTTTGCCGGGTATCCAACGTTGGAGCAGATTGCCCGGTATGTATCAGTAGCATCCGGCAAAGGATACGAAGCCGTTGTGGGCATTGGTGGAGGCAAAGCACTGGATGTGGTAAAGGCAGTAGCCGAACGCTTAGAGTTGCCGAGTATTACGGTGCCTACGGTGGCCGGAACATGCGCAGCCTGGTCGGCGCTGACGGTTCTTTATGATAATGAGGGACGTTCTGCAGGTTATCTGCCCCTCAATCAGTCCCCACAGTTGGTTCTCGCGGATACCTGTGTGTTGGCAGCGGCCCCAAGACGATATTTGGCATCCGGTATTGCGGATACGTATGTGAAATGGAACGAGACTGCAGTTAATATGAAAAATCTTCATTCAGATCTAGATATACGGCTTAGCGTACATACATCCCTATTAGCTGTTGAAGTGCTTGACCGATATGCGCAGGAGGCTTACGAAGCAGCATATGAGGATGAGGTTACTTGGGCATTTCACGAAACTAGTCAGGCCATTATCTGGCTTGCAGGACAGGTAGGTAGTATCACTGGAGGACAGCCACGCATCGCGCTGGCCCATTCCCTTCACGACTGCCTTACCCAGTTTCCCGAGACGAAAGACACGCTGCACGGCGAAAAAATCGCCTTTTCCTTAATCGTCCATGCGATACTACAGGGACTTCCGCATGAAGAAATCCTGCAACTGGCTGGCAAACTGCACAAGCTCCACCTG
This sequence comes from Paenibacillus sp. AR247, assembly GCF_002968895.1. Lineage (NCBI taxonomy): Bacteria > Bacillati > Bacillota > Bacilli > Caryophanales > Paenibacillaceae > Paenibacillus > Paenibacillus sp. AR247. Next base: position 451,268 of record NZ_PCZT01000009.1, read on the forward strand.
CCGGTTACTCTAGAGCAGTTGGGATTTTGGGGAAATGCGGAGCAACATGCGGAGGCCATAGCCAAGGTGTTTCCGTTGGAGAAGGTGCAGGCGATAAAGTTGCCATTCACTGTGGATCGGGAAATGATTGCATTGGCGATTGTTCAGGCTGACCTTACGGGCAAACGGGTTATAGGACTGGCATCACCTGTATCCTAATAGACATAGAGAGGAGAACCTATTGTGAACAAGAGAAAGCTGTCAATTCTATCTGTCGTATTACCTTTCGTCATAGCCGTCATCCTGGCCGCTTGCGGAAATGAGAAAAATGATCCGGAAATGAAGCGGAAGCTGCTGCTGCGGCAGGTTCGCCAGATGTGAGCAAAGTCACCTTAAAGGTCGGACAGACGGGGTGGGGAAATCTGGAGGCTGGATTTAAAGAGGCGGGTTTGGACGACACACCGTACAAAGTGGAGTTTAGCGTTTTTCAGGGTGGGAATCTGCAGTTGGAAGCGATGGCGGGAGACCATTTAGATATCGCGCTTACCAGCGAAATTCCGCCGATCTTTGCCAGTCAAGCCGCGGATGGAGGTAACCTCCAAATCATCGCCATCCAGAAATCCGATACGCTGGAACAAGAACTCGTGATTCAAAAGGGTTCAACTGTAAGACAGGTATCGGATCTGAAAGGTAAGAAGGTCGCCTATGTTAAAAGCACGACAGCCCATTATTTCTCGTAAAGATGCTGGAAGAAGCAGGACTAAGCTGGAGCGATATTGAGCCTGTCGCGCTCTCAACATCCGATGGATCAGGTTGGAGGTAGGTGAAGACGAGGCATCGCGATCCTGGCTGACCGCTGCCTGTAACAAGGATTTGTCATCCATTCGGAGGTATCCGGAGGACGTGCGAAGATGAGGGTTACGAATGTCGAGCAAGCTTCCCTTGCGCTTATGAGAGACGCTGTATCCCACCACATCATGATTCGTTCGCTTGAAGCAGGCCACAGCACACTCGAAGACTTGTTTTTGAAGGTGGTACAATCATGAAGCAGTTCTTATTGTTTTTTCGTAAAGAAATGCTGGAGATGGGACGCTCCTATAAATGGCTGTGGGTGCCGCTCGTATTTTTGATGCTGGGGATCATGCAACCAGTGGTGACGCGCTTTATGCCGGTAATTTTAGAATCTTCGGGCAATATGCCCAAAGGTATGACCATCACGATCGAGCCTCCTTCGGGAAAGGAAGTGATGGCGCAAACGCTTGGTCAATTCAACTCAGTCGGACTCTTGATCCTAGTGTTATCCATCATGACCCTGATTTCAGGTGAGCGTCAAAGCGGCGTTTCGCAGATGATTTTTGCGAAGCCGGTGTCTTACGTATCCTATGCGGCGGCCAAGTGGGCAATCATGCTGTCACTCATCACCGCGTCCTTCGTGCTTGGCTATGCTGGGGCCTGGTATTATACGATGCAGATGATCGGAAGCGTCGAGACAGCAGCAGCAGTAAAAGCAGGACTTCTCTTTTTACTATGGCTATGGTTTGCGGGATCCCTAACGCTGTTCATGAGCTCTCTCATGAATTCTGCAGCTGGCATCGCTTTCGTCAGCTTAGGGGTGGCAGTACTGATATCCATGTCTTCGGAATGGCTGCCTCAGGATACTGCGTACAGTCCAGGTTTCTTGTCACAAATATCGATGCATTGGCTGCAGGCAAGCGAAGAACCCACGGGTGCTTTAGGCTCGGCAATCCTTAGTTTGATGTGCATGATCTTTTTTTTCGTGATCGTAGCTCACCAAGTGAAGATAAGGAAAGCCAAAGTATAACAGATATTAAATGCGAAAACAGGTATTGCCAAATAAGTGTAAAAGGTGCATGTATTTTGAATTCATGAGAGTCGGCAGAATTGAGCTTGATCTGGTGCTTTATTCAAATCTTTTTGGGTATCGCGATATACTCAAAGGATTGGCATCGAATCGAAAGCCCATTTTTTTAAAAAAATTTTTGTATCAGTTGACGTGGGGTTTTTTTAACAATAGACCTAATGGCAAGAATTCAAGAAAGATATGTTGAATACTCACCTTATCTGTTACATTTTGTAATAGCTTTTAGTTCAGGGTGGTATTACTTTAAGTACAAAAACGAATTACCCTCGTTAGGCTAACGGGGAACGATAGCTCAACAAAAACAAGAAGCCAGCCGATCACTTTGACTGGCTGGCTTTGTTCAACTAACGGGCAGTTTACTTGAGGACACATAGTTACATAGGATGGTCCCAAATATCCATTTATCCTCAATAGGGTTTTTGTTACACTTCGCTATAAAGGGGGATGAGCTTGAGTGAGGGGACGAAACAAAGACATACGAGTTGTTATTGGTGCTGGCGGATATAACAATAATCCCGAGTGGACGCAAACCGAAGAGACAGAGCTAAATTTATTACGAAGAGAACAGTGGTCTGATCGTTTTCAACCAAATACCATTACTGCAGTTTTAGCCGAACATGTATGGGAGCACCTAGACTTCGAAGAAGGTGTTAAAGCTGCAAAGGTTTGTTTTGAGTTCTTAAAACCTGGAGGGTATGTTCGATGTGCTGTTCCGGATGGTTATTTCCCTGATGAAGTGTACCAAAAAGGAGTACAAATCGGCGGACCAGGTCCTGCTGACCATCCTGCTGCAAGCCATAAAATAGTACATACCTATAAAACCATTTCGGCGATGTTTGAAGAAGCTGGTTTTAAAGTGAATCTTCTAGAGCATTGCGATGAAAATGGAGAATTCCATTACACCGATTGGGATGAGAAAGAGGGTTTCATTTACCGATCGAAACGCTTTGATCACCGCAACAATGAAAACTTTTTGGGATTTGTTTCTCTAATGGTGGATGCTGTTAAGCCAACTTAAGCCCGAGAATGAAATACAAACGTATTTTAAGCTAACGGGAAACGTTAATTCAAAATAGCATGGAGCAGTTCGCCGGTTGGCAGCTGCTCCTTTTTCGTTAAGTTATCGGGCATGATAACGAAAATAACATCTTTACTTCAGTGAATATTCTAACTATAATTACAGTAAATTTTTGGTATGTGTGACAGGCGTAAACGTGGAGACCCACGAGGGAGCACATGATGGTCCAGAGAGAATGGCTCGATCTTATTTTTAAAAAGTCGAAATAGATTTGTGCTGAATTACCAATCAGATTCATTCAGGGAGGAAATGACATGCTATATGAGTTGCGAATCTATACGATTTACGAAGGTCGAATGGATGCCATTCAAGACAGATTTAAGGATCATACGTTTAGAATTTTCACAAGACTGGGAATGAAGGTCGTGAATTTCTGGATAGATGCAACGGGCCAAAATAAACTATATTATGTGATGGAATTTAAGGATATGGCGCAGCGTCAAAGGCTATGGGAGCAGTTTAAGAAAGACATCGAATGGATACAAGTAAAACGCAATTCGGAAGAAAACGGAGGGCTGATAGTCGAAAAAATTGATGAATATTTTATGAGTCAAGCTGAATTTTTCAGATTGGGAAATTGAACTAACGGGAAACGATAGTTGAATAAACGAACAGGAAGAGTTGCCGATGCTGATCGGCAGCTTTATTACGCTAACGGACTGTTTAGTTCATTTGTTATACTTGATCTGTGGGGCGAAAAGAAATGGGAATAAGAATAGCAACTAAAAATGAACTCCAATGGGTAAATGAACAGTATCAGAAAATAGGCTTTGTGCCGAGTAATTTAGAAAATGAAAAAATTGCAATAGTTACACATAAGGATGAATTTGCAGGCGTTAAAAGAATTGTTTATCTTAATGCAGAAGAAGCTGAAATTGGCGGTATATATATTGGATGAGTTCAGAGGACTATCGCTTGCAAATGAGTTAGTTGATTACTTGGTAAAGGAAACTAAAAAAAATAATTTAAAAGAAGTGTATTGTCTACCATTTGAAGAGTTAAAGCATTTTTATCAAAAATTTGGTTTTAAAAAAATTGACTATGAGAGCAAACAAATTAACAATCATATCTTAAAGAAGTTTCAATGGTGTTTAGACAACTATCAAAAGTTTTATTACTTAAATTATAAATAATGACAAAATCCAGCTGTAAGACGACAAGAACATATACGCTTAAAAGCCGCATGGCAGCGGCTTTTTTTGTTTTAACGATAATGAGCCAAGATTGGCTCGTAATTTCTCGGGGATCCCGATCAGCGTAGCGACCGTCCGGTATTCTCCCAGCCGCACAACGCGCTTGCAAGCCCCTCTACTCCTCGCGCGAGGAACCACGTTCCCGGATACGTTTGGCAGATGGCGATGCCATTCTTAAAAAGTACCAACGCTTCTGTGGGCTTCTGCCGGTTTAACGAGATATATCCCAAGGCCCGAAAAGGTCCCGACAACTCCAAGTCGTCTTTTGTTTTCTCGAATAGTGCGGCACTTTCGACCCAAGTGCTTTTTTATTATTGGGCTTTGTTATATCAGTAATATTGTAGATTTGCGTAACGCTGTTCTTAAGTAACTTTGTAATGTAACATTATACTAGTTATTAATTTATTGGAGCGCTCCTATGCGGACTGCTCATTTTACAACGAGGAGGAGAGACCGATGGTCAAATCAAAAGCTCCCAAGAGACCGACAAGGGATGAATTTGTATTAGAGGAGATAGGCAATCAGCTTACAGAGGCTTATCAAGAAGGGTCAGAAATTCTACTTACTGTGTGGGGTTGGGATGAGCCAGTAAGGGGTCAGGTAGATCAAATGGACTCTCGGACTGGAAAAGTACACATCAAAAAGGATGGAGTTATTACCAAGGTCCCTTTTATGGATATCATGGAGATTAACTATCCTAGAGATTAGATTCAGTGAAAGGGAAGTTTTGTAGATGAGTAATCTCATGTTGATCTTGGAGGGATCAAATGACCGAAGTAGGGCGGGAAACGAATTCCTTTTATCGTATGTTTCAATTAACCGAAACTGGATTTGAATTCATAAGTATCTTACTAATTGTGACAATTATCGTTGGATTTATTATTGCAGTTTTATTTTTTCGCCATAATTTAACTGGAAAAAAGATCATGATAATTGGTGGGGAACTTATATTACTTGGCTTAGTTTTTAATTTAATTGTAGATTTTAAATTTAGATTTCCAAGCTTAAGCTTCATAGTCATTTTGTTTGGTACCATTACTTGTTTCATTGGATTATGCAGAAAAGATTAACATAGCTGAAAAGATAAATACAAAGAGAAGATGTATCTCGAGGGACAAGAACATATTCCCATTGAAGCTGCTTTTTTAGTCGGCTTTTTTGTTTTATTGGTACAAGTACGTGTCTCAAGCAAAGGACAAGAACTTGTACCGATTGCCGGAATGGACTAGAACATAGTCCAATTACCGATTAGATGAAGATCTGAGTAGAAGTATTGTGTCTCTTTGGAGTGACTGAAACGCTGAATGCTGTTTTATGGTCAAAGAAACCAGCCTCAATGATCGGAAGTACTTCAATTTAAACTGTGATCTCATTTGGATTAGATAATCAAACTCATCAAAGCATTTTAGAAAAGAAATGAAGAGGATGGTGGATGTGTCTTTTGGCTCAAGGGATGAAAACATATACCGAGATCGTACTTAGTGCTGATCCTGTACCGCCCTTTCGATAAGCGAAGTCCGACGGTACTACTTTTGCCGCTTGGATAGCGGTGATCCATACCACAAGTATCGGTAAATGGTTGATATGGTTACGTTCCAACAGATTGAATATATTGTAGATTTGATTGCACTTCGAGAGAAGTGCGTTTTTTCGTTTAAGGTACCTTACGATCTCTTCACCAAGAATAGCTGAATCAAAAACGTACCATGTCGAGAAAAGACTTTGCGATTATTTTCCAGGCATCATCTGGCAATGAAACAACTCCGAAAACGTTTCGAAAGGCCGTGAGGAGACGTGTATGTCCATTGACAAGGAATTGCGTGAAGATCCATGGATTGTTCTCCTTTCTTCGGGTTTATTACTAGTTATGCTCAGTGGAATATACCTCATCATCCAGTTGGTGGAGGAATCTAAAGTGTCTGTGCTAAGATGAGGGTAAAATGAGGGTAAATTATGATTCAAGCTGGGGAACAAGGCTAGAAGGGGTGCACATTGAAGAAAATACTTGTCATTGACGATGAAGTCGCAATCAGAGATTTAATTGAGCTCGTACTGAGAAGAGAAAACTACGTCGTTCAAACGGCTGAAAACGGTAAAGTAGCCCTGCAGCTGCTGGATGCTTTTGGGCCGGACCTGGTGGTGCTTGACTTGATGCTGCCTGACTGCTCCGGATATGACATGTGCAAGGAAATCACCGGGAAACGTGCCGTTCCTGTGATCATGCTCTCTGCCAAAAATGAGGTAATCGACAAGGTGTTGGGACTAGAGCTAGGGGCGGAAGATTACATGACCAAACCCTTTGACAATCGTGAATTGCTCGCTCGGATCAAGGTGATTCTGAGAAGAAACGAGAGCAAGGAGGAATCAAGAGAAGGAACAGAAGTGAAATCTACACGCATCATTCATGAAGAGCTGACATTTGATCTGGAAAGCCGAAGGGTGCTGAAAAACGGTGTACCCGTGTCTTTAACGGCCAAAGAGTTTAAAATTCTGGAAACGTTACTTAAAAGGCCGGACAAAATCTTTACCCGGGAAGAGCTGCTGCAGATCGGATGGGGATATGACTTTATGGGAGACAGTCGCAGTGTGGATATGACCATCATGCGATTACGGAAGAAGCTGGAGGATAACGCTGACGAACCGAAGTATGTCAGGACGATCTA
>NZ_PCZT01000009.1:458162-459150 GCF_002968895.1 Paenibacillus sp. AR247
CGCGTTGCACTGGCACGGGCACTGGCAAGTAAGCCTACCCTTTTGCTGCTGGATGAACCGCTAGGCGCCTTGGACGCATTGACTCGGATTGAAATGCAGCAGTTGATCGAACGGCTCTGGCTTGAGCAGGGCTTCACCGTCATTCTCGTCACGCATGACGTCAGCGAAGCGGTTGCCTTGGCTGACAGGGTAATTCTGATTGAAGATGGGGTCATTTCATTGGATAAGCGAATTGCGCTGGACCGACCACGTGAAAGAGATAGTGGTTTTGCTTATTATGAAAATTTGATCCTCAACAAAGTACTTGGAAGGGAGGAGCCGCTGTTCCAGCGAACGGCCGGTTATACGATATAACGGCGTTATTCAAATAAACTTCTTAAGCGTTATTTTGGAAAAGGTGAAGCCAAATGAGCAAAGAGATTGTTCTTGCAGTCCCTCCTCATAACGAGAAAGAACTTAAAAGAACGCGATCTTCTCATGCAGGAGTATTTGCGTAACCGCACTGCTGAGGAGAAAACGGAGTCACTCCATAAGTAGACATAATTGCAATCAATTGCAACTTATTAAAATCAAACCGAATAACGTACAAAAGCGAGCCCCCGTTGTCTTGGGAGCTCGCTTTTTTGTTATTATAAGGTCTTTTGTTCAGACTGCAAAGTTTGAACGCCATCTTTTGTCAAAATGCATAGTTAGACGCAAATTTACTGTAAGATGACAAGAACATACACGCTTAAAGCCGCGTAACATAATGGTTTTTCAACTATACAATGCATCCAGATTATGTTGAAATAATGAATGATTGAGCTTGAAAATGATAACACAACTCTTCTGTTGACGACCCCTATGTCCTTTACTTGCGCCAGGCAACCGCTATCGGAACCCACCTTCACCTCAAAGCAAGAGAACAGGCAAACCGATAAAAAGGAACTACCGATGGTTTCTGCTGTCTACCTCTTTATATAGTTGAAGTAATCGAGCACCAACTTTA
>NZ_PCZT01000009.1:459250-461155 GCF_002968895.1 Paenibacillus sp. AR247
TGGATTTGGTTATCAACTTGGAGGTGGCGAGGCCTGAAGTATGCAACCCGGTTACTGCTGAATTATTTATTTTTCTCCGTGCTGTCCTTTGGCATCATCATTTTTGCGGTGAATAAAGCCATCGATTACTACAGCTTCATTACCATTGAAAAACAGATGATGGAGAAGGCGGATCTGTCCGAGTTGTCCTTCCGTGAGGTGTTGGCACAGCATAGATCATCGACAGGAGAGCCGCAGACAAAAGAAATCGTCAGACTTGCTCTGGAGAAGCTGAAAGCTTCAGGCAAGGAAGTACGTATCTATGATAGCTCCAAGCAGTTGCTGGGCTTGGCTGTGGATGGCATCATCATTCATGATGGCAAACCTCTTATTTTTGAAAAGAATATTGAGAAAGCCCTGAGCGGCAGTTACGCCTACACCGTAACGAAAAATCATCTGCTTTATTTTGCCACCCCCATTCAGGATCAATACTACCAAAACGCTTATGTGTATGAGTTCGTGGAGGACATTTCCTACTTTTATGCGATTATGGATCAAATCCGTTATATCCTGTTTGCGGGTGCAGGCGGATTTATTGTACTGATTACGTTATCCAGTCTGTGGATTGCCCGCAACACAACCAAGCCGATTAAGCTGCTGCTTGGCGCTGCGCAAAGTTTCGCTAGACAGGAGTTTCGGAGAGTTCATCTAAATCGGAAGGATGAGCTGGGCATGCTGGCAGATGGGCTGGATTCCATGGGGCGGCAGCTTCATGATTACATTCAGTACCAGAAACAATTTGTCTCCAACGTATCTCACGAGTTAAAAACACCATTGGCAGCAATTCGTGGTTTCTCTCAATACTTGGTTGAAGGGGAGAACGAGAACAAGGAGCTGCAAAAAATCTATGCTCATCTGCTTCAGGAATCGGATCGGCTGACGCGCTTGATTAATGAACTGTTGTTGCTATCCCGATTCGACAAGGCTGGTTCTAACGAACTGGAAGCTCGGAAGACGGAAATGAACGAACTGATTCAGCAAGTCGCAATGAGTATGAGTGCCAAGGCCAAAGATAAAGGAATCGAGATTATGTTCAGGGAGGCGGAAGCGGAACCGGAGGATAAGCTTCTGACGAGAGTCCACGCCAACGTGAATCCAATGCTGATGTCCCATGCGATCGCCAACCTTGTGGACAATGCCATCAAATATTCAGGCAGTCCATCGCTAATCGAATTAAAGTTGGAACATACGCCAAGCGAGGTAGTTATACGGATACGTGATCAAGGTATCGGTATCGCGGGCGATGAGCTGGAGAGAGTGCAGGAACGCTTTTACCGGGCGAAAAATGCAAGCACAGCGAACGGTTCAGGTCTTGGACTTGCGATTTGCAAAGAGATTGTAGAACGGTTTAATGGATATATCGACATGGAAAGTCAGATCGGGGAAGGAACGACCGTTACGATTGTGTTACCCCGTGCGTAAAAACGCGCGTAAATAGTTACGTTACAAGATTGATACAATTCTGTTATGAGACTAACAAATGCTTTTTTTACAATCACTTCATAAGAAGAAATCACACATTTATGGAGGGATCATGATGAAATTGATAAATAAAGCTGCAGCTGGTATCCTGCTGAGTATTTTACTAACGATGGCACTGACGGGCTGTCAGTCCAATGGCGCCAAGTCGCCAGAAGCGGCGCAGAACTCGGCTGAAAAAAACCGTCGAACGAACAGGCCGAAGGCGAAGGAGCATCAAATTCTACGGCGCCTGCTTCAGAAAATTCGGAAGGACAGAGTGCTGAAGCTATAAGGAGTTCGATGGAGAAGGAGGCAATGTGGTGTTGAAGGAGCTTGCTTTTGCTATAATGAGCACACCATTGCGATTTCGGATATAGCGAATGAAGACCAGATGGAACAGATGCT
>NZ_PCZT01000009.1:461255-476308 GCF_002968895.1 Paenibacillus sp. AR247
GTATCCTGGTCTGGAGATTAAAACAATCAGTATACCGGAGGGGAAACAAGACTCCATCTTTCATATCGAAATTACAGATCCTAAGTACGCAACAGTACGAAACATTAAAGCAGGAGACAGCCTGGATACACTCAAAAACGCCTACCCTGAAGGGAAACTGCTTGGTGATGGAGCCCCTAATGAGGAGGATGAATTCCGTTACGAGCCATCCAATTATGTGGATGTGATGTCGTTTCATATCAAGGATGCCAAGGTGGAGAGCATTCAGATTTACAGCCTCTTGGACTAATATTTAGTGATCGATGATGGTAAGCCATTCATACGATTCACCTTTAATACCTGCTCGGGAGAGGGGCGGGTATTTTCTCGTGTATAGACTCGCACAACTGTAAGACGACAAGAACATATAGTTGTCGAAGGACTAGAGCATAGTCCCATTGAAAGTCACTATTTTAGCGGCTTTTTTTGTTTTATCGGAACAAGTTCTTGTCCAGAGCCAAGGACAAGAACTTGTTCCGATTGCCGAAGGACAAGAATATAAGCCGATTACCGATTAGATAAGCATTGAACTATTAATAAATTTATTAAGCTAACAGGCAGGGGAGTTTATTGATTTCACGAATACTCTACATATGAAGTTATTTACGAAGTTCGTAGATAAGAAGTAGAAATCAGCGCAAAGAAGAAAAACCCAGGTGCTTTTCCCGAAGGAGATGAGTTTAATGCTTTACATATTTAGTGGACTGCCGGGTACCGGAAAAACCACATTATCATCGGCTTTAGCAAGAGAACTAAAGGCTACGTATCTTCGGGTCGATGTCGTGGAGCAGGCTATGCGAGATGCTGGAAAGACCATCGAAGGGCCTGAGGGTTACATTGTGTGTTATGCAATTGCATCACAGAATCTTCAACTGGGCCTAGATGTGATTGCAGATACAGTTAATCCTATCCAAATTACGCGCCAGGCATGGCGCAACGTAGCCGATTCTCTTGGAATACCTTATGTGGAAATTGAAGTACTTTGCTCTGATCATATCGAGCACAGGAATCGAATCGAAATGCGTACAGCTGATATTCCAGGTTTTATACTTCCGACGTGGGAGCAGGTCAGAAATAGAGAGTATGATGTTTGGGATCGGGACCACATAGTCATAGATACAGCTCATCAAACTGTAGAAAAAAGCTTAGATACATTATTTAAACAATTGGAAGATAGAAGACTTTCTTGAACTAACGAAGGAAATAATCAGTGTAGGTATTTCTAAGAAGGCGCTGATATCTTATAACACCGCATTCACGCATCGGTGCTGACGCCCCTCGGTCCGCCGGAGGGTTTTCGAGGAAGTGGATCAGGCGGACAACCCTGCACCGACTAACCGCATAGCGGCCGTTCCCTTCGGTCACTTAAGTCGGCGAGGGTTCGTGAATGCCTGAACGTTAGCCGAAAGAAGTTATTAATTTTGGAGGAGTCTATATGATATTAGAAAAAGTTATAAATAGAATTGTAATACAAAGTGAATATAAGGATTTTGTTGATAAGTATATAGATAATATACTTATCGAATTTAAAGATAAGATTCATAGCATTTATATGTGTGGCTCGATTCCAAAAGGAACGGCTAAACCTTTTAAGTCAGATGCAGACTTTACTATTGTGTGTGTAAATCCCAAAGATATTGATTACGAAAGATTGTCAAATATTAAAGACAGGCTTTTAGAAGAATATCCAGTATTAACTAAGATTGATACGACAATTTGCTCGATTGACGATGTATTAAGTAAACCAAATGAGTGGGGTTTTTGGGTTAAGATCATTTGTGTTTGCATATATGGTGATGACGTTGGTGAAAAAGTACCACCGATAATTATTTCTCCAGAGTTCATTTTAGACTTAAATACAGAGACTAAGGACGAAGTAGATCGTATACATAGTTTACTTTCTAATGCTAGTGATAACACAATGAAAACTAGATATATTAAAGGTTACTCTAAGAGATTAATTCGTGCATTATACTCTTTGATTTTAGAAGATACAGGTGTATGGCAAGATGACATTATTAAGATGAAGAATGCCATATTAAACTATTGTGAGATTGACTCCGCTTTAGTTGATTATCTGTACGCATGTTACTTGGATAGTAATGTACATGTTGAAGAGTTTCTGAGAAATGCAGATGAAGTATATAGCTATTTTGAGAACGCCTTAAATGCAATGGCTGCTTCCAGAAAATCCCTCGACTAACACCATATTGACGCTTCGGGTCACGCTGAGAAGCCAGTGACCTCATCCAGCCCCCTAAGCCCGTCAGAACGTCACTGCATTAGGTGTTCGGCAAGCCGCACAACTATAAGGAATAAATGACAGGTGCGGACATTACGCTAACGGGAACGATAGTTGAATATACGAACAGGAAGAAGCTGCCGAACAGCACCGGCTGCTTCATTAAGCTAACGGGTAGGATAACGCAAAAGCAGGTTATATAGGACATCACAAGGAATATAAACGTATAACGTAAATTTTGGAGTTGGTCAAATGGAGACGATGTTATCAGAAGAAATGATCCGAGATGACTTAGTAAAAACATTTCAACGCCTTTTCGATTTGGATGTGCTTGAATCTACTGTAATAAGACGAGGTTGGTTAAACTTAAAATGGAAAGTTATAACTGATTCAGGTCAATTTCTACTTAAACAATACAACAAAAAAAAGATATAAGTTGTATAATCCAGAGGAGCTATTGCTTGCATTCTCTCAACAGGTTAGATTATTTGACAAAGGTCTGGCGTGTCCCAATTTGTTATCACACAATAAAAGTATATTACTTGAATCTGATAACGGAGAACTCTTCACGGTGATGGAATATTGCCAGGGCAAACTAATTCCACCAGGTAAAGCTAATATACATCAAATATACGATTTAGGTCGAGAAACAGGAAAAATGCATCGATTATTAAACGATGGGACACTTAGTATTGAAAATAATCCACAATTTATCCCTCCAAGGCGTGAGGAACGATTAGCACATTGGAACTCAGTTTGGGAACAGACAAAGGAAGCTGGTAAAACTGAATTGCTTTCTGGTATTGAAACTCAACGAAGGGCAACTGAAGATATAGATATAGAAATACTCGAATTACTTCAATCAGGGTGGGCTCATCGTGACCTTTGGGTCGATAATCTTTTATTTAATGATAGTCGACTAACTGCAATCCTTGATTTTGATCGGCTAAAATATGACTATCCGCAGCTAGATGTTGCTCGTGCTGTTATATCATGTTCGTTAGATGATAATTCAGATATCTCCCTTGCCTCAGCATTTATGGAAGGGTACAGCGAAGAACACACCGTAGTAAAGGGTTACTTAACAAACTCCTTAAAGTTGTTGTGGTATATGGAAAGCACCTGGTGGATAAATGCTAACATGGATGAACATAGTATACCTCCTGCTCGCTTCGCAAAGGAAATGATTTGGCTTGCTGAAAATCAAAAGAATATGTCCGATTTGTTAGGAAATATTTAGCTATTACCAAACAATTATATGAAATAATGTAAATGATTAATCATTTTCTGTTAAGCTGACGGAATACAATAGTTCAAAACAACAAACAGCAGCCGGCAAGTAATTGGCTGCTGTTTTTGTTAAGCTAACGGGCAGGTTAACACATAGCAGAAGTAACTTAACGGCCGTTCTGTGTGGATAGTTGGAAAAGGTTTAGAATTGTGTATAGGCAAGTAGAAAGAAGGAAAAGAAGTCCCCCCATAACAAGGGAGGCAGGATAACGTGGCGAACATGGACAAGGACAAAAGGGATTTGGCGAAAGCGGAAACAGTATATGAAACAGGCGAGATCACAAGGACGAAAGTGTACAAGGTTAGCCCGAAGCAGAAAGAGGGAATTGATCGTCTGTCAGTTGAGAGGCTCGAAAGATTACGGGAGGAAGCATTACCTAAGATCCGCGAGAGGTATGAGCAAATGATCAGATCCCGGCAGCAACATCTAAAGAATGACGACATTGGCCAGCATCCGGTGGATTAAACTAATGGGGAACGATAGTTGAATAAACGACCAAGACTAAGCTGCCGGCGCTGATCGGCAGCTTCATTACGGTAACGGGCATGATAGTTCAAATAAAGGCTAGAATAATTTATGTGTGCACATTATAAAAAACAAAATTGAGGTGTGTCACACATGCATTCCTTCGTACGGAACGGCGACATCCTTGGAGATCTATTTTTGCCTGAACAAGATAAAGCCAACGGTGTAGGTATAGTTTGGTGTCCTGGTTTGCCAAATACACCTACTTACGGAGTGATGTGTCATTTCCGCTTTCTAATACTGGTTTTACTGTTCTACAAGCTAGGTATCCTGGGAGCTGGTATGGGAAATTTGGTTCATCAACATCCATAGAAGGTTCTATAAAGGGCGTATAGCTTCTTTCAAAGGGCATGGCCGGAGATTTAGCAACTGAGAAAGAGGTTTTATGGTCAATTAATCGGGTTGTATTATGAGATCAATCTCAAATTGATTAGGAAGCCAAGTTCCCCAACGGGTGCGCAGCGAGGCGAACAACACGAACAACATCAAGAGAAGCCGAATCGTCAAAGTTTTAACTGGAGTGGGTCTAAGTCTTTCCATTGTTTTATCCGGAAGCATGCTGCTTCCTGCACAGCCTGCGCATGCTGCTACTTCGTCCGCAAGTTCCATTGCGGATAGTGTAATAAAAACAGGCAAACAATTCCTAGGCGTTCGTTATCAGTTCGGTGCCCCAACTGGGCGAACGGATGAGTTCGATTGTTCTTCTTTCACTCAATATATTTTCAAGCAAAATGGAATCGATCTTCCCCGATCCTCGAGACAGCAGTCTAAAGTAGGTACGCCAGTTTCCAAAGATCAGCTGCAGCCGGGAGATTTAGTTTTTTCAGATACAAATCGGGATGGGGTTATTAATCACGTAAGTATTTATATGGGTAACGGACAATTGCTGCATACCTACCGGGTCGGCATAGGCGTTACGATTTCCAATTTTGCAGGAAGCGCATGGGATCGTAACTTTGTGAGTGCACGCCGCGTCATTCCTAACAATGGACAAGCTTCTGCAGCATCTCTGCCTAACTAATACAACCTCAAACTACACAAGTTTCTCATGCGAAAATACAATAACATGTTTCCTGGCATGGGAGAGCTTCCGTTAGATCGGATTCAGAGAGCAAGGGGAGAATAGTATACAGAAACAGAGCCTCGTGTAGCTCACAGATGGTTAGAAACCCTGTCCTTTTTTAATGGAACAGGGTTTTTATCAATTCAAGTCTTCAGATGATATTGTGAGGCTAGCTCTTCATTAGATACAAATACATAAGCATGTTGTTTTTTTAGATCTGAATTGCACCGTGTTCGGTGCCTTTTTTGTTTTCTGGAACGTAATCAAAAATTTCGGCGAGAGTGATTGTATTATTTTCCTTTATGGGAAGTTAGTCTACACAGCAGGGCTTTTTAATGAATATGCTCTTTGTATCTGGATCCCAACATGAGAAGGGGATGTTAATGACCATTGGAAAAATGAAGAAGTATAGGGAAATGTTACAGGTCCCTGTCTTGCGTCCACATTTGCCTGAAACTGTCTGGATGACGGAAACAAGGATTTTACGGATGCTCCAAATATACCCCTCTGTCTTTATAAAACCTAATCACGGGAGCGGTGGTAGCGGAATTATCCGTGTGAAGAGATTGGGAAGGGGATTTGAGGTTCGTTGCGGTTCAAGTCTGAAGATTGCGGGACGTTCCTCTGTCTTAAAAGCGATTCGCTCGTACCGGAAATCAGGGCATCGGTATCTAGTGCAGAAAGACCTACGATTAGAGAAGTATCATGGGAAAATTTTTGATATCCGTGTATACCTGCAGAAGCCAAAGAGCAAATGGATCATTTCGGGTATGGCGGCCCGTGTTGCCGCCCCACATAAATTTGTGACCAATTATCATAAAGGAGGGCATGCGGAACCTTTACGAAGGGTCCTCATGAGTCTTTTTCAGAATGACCACTCCAAAGTGGACGCCTGTATTCGTAAAATGGAACAATTATCCATTACCATTGCCGAAACGGTTAATAAATGGCACCCGATTCATGAATTAGGGGTGGATCTTGCCCTAGACAAGAACGGCCACATTTGGATCATTGAAGCGAATTCGCATCCGGGCCATATGTTGTTTACTCAACTCTCCGATCACACGATGATCAGAACCATTATGGAAAACAAACGATCCATGAGGATCTAAGCTCTATATTGATTATTTTAAAGGGAAGGAGCAAAGTTTCAATGAAAAAAACAAAGGAGCTTAGAAACTTGATCAACTCCAAAAAACTGGAATTTATTATGGAAGCTCATAATGGTTTGTCTGCCAAAATTGTTGAGGAGGCGGGATTTAGAGGGATTTGGGCGAGCGGATTATCCATCTCTGCAGCGATGGGAGTAAGAGACAATAACGAAGCCTCCTGGACCCAGGTGTTGGATGTTCTTGAATTCATGAGTGATGCGACGTCCATCCCGATTCTGCTGGACGGGGATACGGGGGTATGGCAACTTCAATAATGCAAGACGCCTGGTCAAAAAGCTGGAGCAACGGGATATTGCAGGGGTTTGTATCGAAGATAAGCAATTTCCCAAAACGAACTCATTCTTAAACGGACAATTGCAGCCGATGGCCGATATCGATGAATTTTGCGGTAAAATCAAGGCCATGAAAGACGCGCAAACCGACGACGATTTTATAGTTGTAGCCAGAGTGGAAGCCTTTATTACAGGGAGGGGACTTGGCGAAGCGCTGCGGCGGGCGGAAGCGTACCGGAAGGCAGGCGCCGACGCTGTTCTCATACACAGCAAGAGGCCGGACATCACGGAAATTGAGGCATTCATGAAGGAATGGGCGGGAAGATTGCCCGTAGTTATCGTACCTACAAAGTATTATTTGACTCCAACCGACAAGCTTCGGGAGCTGGGGATTAGCCTTGTTATATGGGCGAACCATAATTTGCGATCATCCATTCAAGCGATGGAACAGGTATCCCGCAGAATTTATCAGGATGAAAGTCTTGTTCAAATCGAAAAGGAAGTTGCAACGCTGGAAGAAGTTTTTAGGCTTCAAGGGGCTGAAGAGCTGGAAGCTGCGGAACAACGATATCTCCCGGCAACACAGTCCGACTCGAATGAGGGGATATAATGGATACGAAGATATTTGGGGAAGAACTCCGGAAATTAGGATTTACTTTTTTCAGCGGTGTACCTTGCTCCTACCTGAAAAGTTTAATCAATTACTCCATCAACGAATTTGATTATGTTGCAGCAGCCAACGAAGGTGATGCGGTGGCCATCGCATCCGCGGCTTATATAGGGGGGCAAAAATCCGTTGTACTCATGCAAAATTCAGGGCTAACCAACGCTGTTTCGCCGTTAACATCCTTAATCTACCCCTTTCGAATTCCGTTGCTGGGATTTGTCAGCCTTCGCGGAGAGCCAGGGGTTCCTGATGAGCCCCAACATGAGCTTATGGGCAAGATCACAACGAATCTGCTGGAATTGATGGACGTGGAATGGCAATATCTATCCGGAGATTTGGAAGAGGCCAAGAAACAGCTGATTCAGGCCAATGAGCAAATTTCCCGGAATCGGCCATTTTTCTTTGTAGTCAAGAAAGGGACCTTTGACGCAGAGCCTTTGAAAAAGCAGCAAAACTCCATTCGTTCAAACCGGATTCTACGGTGTGCCCATAAAGACAATCAGATGCCTGCGCGGCATGAGGCATTAGCTGTAATCAATTCGGTGAAAGACGGTGATACGATTCAGCTTGCAACCACAGGCAAAACAGGACGGGAATTGTATGAAATAGAAGATGCAAGCAACAATCTGTACATGGTCGGCTCTATGGGGTGCGTCAGTTCTTTTGGACTTGGGCTTTCCCTAAGTCAGCCTGGCAAGAATATTGTCGTGATTGACGGAGACGGCTCTTTATTGATGCGCATGGGAAGTCTTGCGACAAATGGGTATTACAGCCCCAATAACATGATTCATATTCTTCTCGATAATAACGCTCACGAATCAACAGGAGGGCAAAGCACGGTATCCCATAATATTGATTTCGTGAACATTGCCGCTTCCTGCGGTTATACTAGGGCAATCCATGTCCACAACCTCGAAGAGCTGAAAGCTTGTTTACAAGAATGGAAAAAGACTAAAGGTCTTACTTTCCTTTATATGAAAATATCCATGCAGTCCAAAGATCAACTTGCTCGCCCAAGCATAAAGCCTCATGAAGTAAAAGAACGTCTGGAGCGATTTATCAAAAACGACCCCTTAATGATCAAGGAAGTGGATGGTTCATGAGTTCTACCGTAAAGAGAAACATTTTGCTTACTCCAGGTCCGGCAACGACTACAGATAGCGTGAAATGGTCACAGGTGGTTCCGGATATATGTCCCCGTGAAGCCGAGTTTGGCGAAATCATGGAGCATATTTCCACAGAGCTTACCTGTTTGGTTGCGGACCCGAACCATTATCAGACCATATTATTTGGTGGGTCGGGCACTGCAGCCGTTGAATCGATGATCAGTTCCGTCCCTGGAAATGAAGCTGTAGTTATTGTTAATAATGGCGCTTATGGAAAACGGATGTGCGAAATCGCCGCGGTTTATGGAATCGATTATTTGGAATTTAAAAGTCCCTTTGACGATGCGATTCATTTGGCTGACTTAGAGCGTTGCATTCAATCTTCCGGACGAAAGATATCCCATCTTGCCGTCGTGCATCACGAGACGACGACCGGCCTTCTGAACAATGTGAAGGAACTTGGGGTATTATGCCAAAAGTATCATATCGACATGATGGTAGATGCCATGAGTTCATTTGCTGCCGTTCCGATTGACTTGAAGGAAATGAACATTTCCTTTTTGGCATCCAGTTCGAACAAGAATCTGCAGGGATTGCCCGGGGTTTCGTTCGTAATCGCTGAGAAAAGTAAGCTGGAGAGTTTGAAGGACAGGAAACCCAGAAGCTATTATTTGAATTTGTACGCCCAATATCAATATTTTGCAGAACATGCGCAAATGCGGTTTACACCGCCGGTACAGGTATTGTATGCGCTTAGGCAGGCCATCGAAGAATTAAAGCAGGAGGGTGTGGCAAAACGCTACGAAAGATACATGGCATCTTGGAAAACTTTAATCACCGGTCTAACAAGGCTGGATTTATCCTATTTGGTCCCCGAAGCGCATCACTCCAAGCTGATTACATCCATTCATGAACCTTATGCAGAGTTTGACTTCCAATCCATGCATGATTTTTTCTACAGCAAAGGCATTATGATTTATCCCGGCAAATTGGAGGGTTTAAGGACGTTTCGAATTGCCAATATCGGGGACATTACGTCCAAGGATATCGAGTATTTTTTGGAATTGCTTGAAGATTATCTGGATGGCATTGAAGTGAACAATTGAAAGGTGGAGTCCAATGGGATCGGTAACAAAAATAAATGGTTAAAATATTTGTTTTTGAAAAGGTATCCCCCCCTTGCTCCTTATTTACCTGAAACGCAGAAGATGAGTCCACATTCCTTCTGGACGCTTTTGGGAAAATACCGGCATGTCATTGTTAAACCCGTTTGGGGGAGCCGCGGACGGGGCGTCATTCAAGTCTCAGATTTGGGGAATGACAATTATGCCATCCATTACGAGCGTATGGAAACGGTGAAACAGGGAAGAGAGAATACCTATCGGTATATTAAAAGAATAATCAGGTCTGCAGCCTATATGGTTCAACAGAGAATTACTCGGCCGACCATAAATAATCGCCCCTTTGATATGAGAGTCATCGTTCAACGCAAAAAACATTCTTCAAGATGGGTAGTTACAGGAAAGGTAATCAAGGTGGCAGGCAAAGGGTACGTTGTGTCCAACAATACGCGGAGTCATGGACAACTGCTTAGGTTTAAGCCGGGCATCCAACATTCTTCCATCGGACACTTGCCTATAGCCGCATTAGAATACCAAATCGATAAGGTTTCGCTTCGTTCCGCGAAAAGATTAAACGCATTGTTCCCCGGACACCGAATTTATGGCCTGGATATTGCAACTGATCCGTATGGGCGTGTTTCCATTATTGAAGCCAATCTTTATCCGGCCATGTCTCATTTCCTTAAACTGAAGGATGGGGTAACGTATCGCCGAATACTCTCTTATAAAAGAAGTAAATATATCCATTATCGTTAAGTAATCGAATCATAATATGAAAAACCTTTATTTTCCGACTTATCCAGCCATCTCGAACCAAACTCCACATATTTCTCAACCAGATTCTTTAATTAAACCATTAACGCATCGACGAAAGATTATAGGGGCTGCACGATTTATTACGAGGCAGCCTCTATTTGTTTTAACCACTTAAATCTTACGTTCGATTAGAATACAGTAGCAACGCGGGAGGAGAAAACATGCGTAGAATTATTGCCGTTATCTTGCTTCTCATCGGAACGTGCTTTCTGATTTATGACTTCGCCAGACAACAAGTAATCATAAAAGAAGGACTAAAAGAAACCAATACACTGACTACGCAATCATCAGGAACAGCAAATCCGGAAGAGAACAGTACGAAGGAATGTATCACACCTCACTCCCACGGTCAATAGAAGGGATCCGGAACAGAATGATCTCATTGGGTTATACTATCACGTTTCCTAATGGGCTCCGGTCGACCAAAGTTATTTGTGACTCAGTCAATACCCCTTGCCTTGATGGAGGAGGAGCTCAGCAAGTCTTGGGATCATCATATCCGGAAGTCCTGGATACTGAATGTGGGGGATATCAAGCCACAGGAAGCCGAGATGACGATTTTTATTCGTTATGCACGTAGAAAAATACCTATCCTCTTATTTTCAGGGGCATTTTAATGGGGGCTGGCATCATTTTTAAAATATTTTGATGAGAACGATCAAATAATTGAGCAAGACGACGTAGCACACGATTCATTGTCAACCAGATATTGAGCTAAGCTGGCTTGAGGCATTAAGCTAACGGACAGATTACATCAAGGGCATTGGAACTTTATGGGACATCTGGTCGTTATAATGTAGTGATTATTGTGAAATTTCTTTGTGCCAGCATATTAATTGTTGGATTGCTAATTTTATTTGGTTGTTCAAATAGTTCTGAAAAAGATGCAGAAGTCAGCCCAAAGTTTGTAAGTGAAGGAATCGAAATGCAAGGCATAGAAAGGAAAATCGGTATCTTGGGAACGGATTTCGTGGCGAATCAGGCTAATAAACATATGTGGCACTTATGGGGGAGTAAGCTGATTTGGACGGGGAATTTAAAGTCGATGCCATATATATAAAATCTAGTGAGAAGATAAATCCGTTTATTGTTGATATTCCTTCATCATTGTTCGGTCCAAATAACGGTGCAGATGCACATTTACCATCCTCAATGAAGCTACCGAAACCTGGCATTTGGCAGCTTAACGCTTATATTGATGAAAAGTTGTTCGGCAGTATTAATATCGAAGTCAAATGATTATTGAACTAACGGGTAATGATAGTTGAATAAAATAACTAACAGGAAGAAGCTGCCGGTGTCGAGGGACAAGAACATAGTCCCTTTGAGAGTCGCTATTATAGCGGCTTTTTGTTTTATCGGAGAAAGTTCTTGTCCCAGGTCGAGGATAAGAACTTTTTCCGATTTTACCGTAATCGAATCAAAATGTAACTTGCTCGTTCAAGCATACATCAAGAATCCACGGCCACGGACCGTAGCCCGCTTCAACGTTGATATGTCCCATTTTAGGCAACATAACGCAAGGAACCCCTAGATCAAAGTACTGTGAAGCATCTTCCACCGAGCAATAAGGATCTGTTGACGATAAAACCAACAACGTTTTTTCCGCAACCTTTCCGATCTCATGCATGTTTTCCGGTACAGGGAAAAAAGTCATCACTGGTTCATATTCCAAAAATGGCGAGGGTGGGGCTATAAGAATGGCTCGCCGAATTTTTCGTTTCGGCGTTGAAGCCGCGTAGTGGAACCACATGATACACGCTAGACTATGAGCCACGACGATGACTTCTTCATCGTTTGGAATTTCATCAAAGACAGAAGATAAATGATCGAGCCAAACATCCCTGTCAGGTTGATCTTTGTCTGGAAAGTCAGGAAATCGGACTGTTTTACCTCGTTTTACTAGCTCTTGATGTAACCAAGTTTGCCAATGATCGGGGTCACTGCCGCCGACCCCATACAATAGCAGAAAACTTCTGCTCATGATGAGAGACACCTCCAAAATGGTCGTTGTGATCATTGCACACTACCGATTGCCGAAAAGGACAAGAATATGAGCCGGTTACCGATTAGATAACCATCTAACTATGTTTCCAATGGTCTCCTTCTGAAGAGGGCACTTTAAAATAATTTTTGCTTCTTGGTATTGGAAATAGGCTTGATTAACAGATCATCATATTATACAGGTTTTAACAATCCCTCAGCATATAAAGTGTCAAAAGCAATTACAGCACCACCATATTCAACAATTTTCCCATCGACCACTTTATCAACGTCAACCCCTTTGCATCCCTTCTATTCCTAGGGGGATGACCTCCTCCCCCATTCTTAAATTTTATTATCCATAACTGTTACCTCCAGAAATATTTTAGCTATTATAATAGTTTTCTAAATGCTAATCAAGAATTACCGGGACTGTATTGCCTCAATCTAATATAGAATCAAGTCAAAAAGTTAGGAATAAAGTCAAGAGCGGCAACGGAAAATGAGTTTGAGAAATTGAAAACAATTTTTTAAAAAAATTAGGGTTCAGTGAACGATTTCGTGAACCTCCTCGTCATATGTTTGATTGCATGAGTCGCGTACGAGCTGATGTGGTCATTATGGCAAACATGAAACCAAGGAAAGGAGCAGGGACTGCGGTTGGATGAGCACAAGCAAATAAAACGCGCGCAGCGCGGGGATAGCCAGGCGATGGCGCAGCTGCTGCGGAACCATTACTCCTTTTTAATGAAATATCTCATCAAAATGACGATGAATCCGGAGATAGCCGAAGATGTGGCGCAGGAAACCATGCTGAGGTGTATTGAGAAGATTCAACAATATAACGGAAAATCGAAGTTCTCTTCCTGGATGATCACTATCGCTACCAGGATTTATATCGATCAGATGCGCCGCATCAAAGTAGAGAAGCAGTGGAGGGACCAGGAGCAGGCACTTCGAAGCACAGAATGGCAGTTAAAAGCTCAGCAGGAGGAATGGACTGATGCAATCCAGGCGTTGTCCAGGCTCGGGTACGAATGGCGGCTGCCGATTTTGCTCAAGCATTATTACGGCTATACCTATGATGAGATCGCCGATATGATGGGCATTCCGCCGGGGACGGTTAAGTCCAGAATCCATCATGGATTGCAGCAGTTACGAAAGGAGATGGCGACTGATGAAAAGGAATAAAGGAACGCGGGAACGATTTGCCGATCTGAACGAGCAGGATCATTCGTATGACGAAAGCTTCCATGAAGCATCATTCGCAGAGGATCCGGCTCTGATCGCTGAACTGTTGCACGGATTCGGCAAGATGGAGATGGCCATCCGTAATCCGGAGCCGCCGCCTCTGCATGAGCTTGAGCAATTTGTCGCAGTTGAGCAGCAAAGGCTCCGCAAACGTGCAGTACTGGAAGTTGCGCTGTTTTTGATCATTGCTCTGGCTTTAATAGGAAGCAACTTGCTCTTGGCATCCATGAGCATCGTTATATTTGTCGCCATCCAGGGACTGGTTTTCGTCGGTGCAATCGCGTTTGCTGTTCGATTTTTTTATCGTTCAAAGAAGAAGGTGAGATCCGGCCATGCATAAAACGAATCTCGAAACGGTTCCCGTGTGGGCCTTATTGCTAGTCGCTTGCATACTACTGATCCAAAGCCTATTTTTATTCACTCATTCCCGCCGCCATACGAAATACTACTGGATCTGGGGGATTGTCGGGCTGATTCAGGCTCCGGGACCGCTAGTTGCCTATTGGCTTGTTCATATTTATTGGCCCAAAAGAAAAGAACACCTGAAGAGAGGAAATGATCGCAACAAACCAAACGAATAAAGGGGGAAACACATATGGATACGATGAATTCAAGCATACCTTGGAGTCTGATCATGCCTATTATCGTCCTGCAGCTGATTTTGGCTGTGGTGGGATTGGTATCTTTATATAAAGCGGAAGCAATTCGCGGACCTAAATGGTTGTGGGTCATCATCATTTTGTGCGGCAACATTCTGGGCTCAGTCGCTTATTTTGTCATAGGAAGGAAGGATGCCTCATGACCCGGACGTTGCTGCAGGTAAGAGACTTATCCAAGCGCTTTAAAGAGCGTAAAGTTGTCAAAGGAATATCGTTCAGTATCGCTGAAGGCTGCTGCACTGCTCTACTCGGACCAAATGGTGCCGGCAAAACAACAACGATCAGTATGCTAACTGGATTACTTCAGCCGTCGGGAGGATCGATTGAGCTGCTGATAAACGGAAGTCCGGCTGCGGATCGGCGGCCTTACATCGGCTTTTTACCGCAAATGCCGGTGTTTTATCCTTGGATGACCGGGGCTGAATTTCTGCTCTACGCCGGAGAGCTTGCCGGGTTGACGAGCCGTGAGGCCAAGAGGATGACCGGCGAGTGGCTGGAGGCAGTGGGGCTTAGTGGTGAGGGTAAGCGTAGGATCGGCGGCTATTCAGGTGGCATGAAACAGCGCTTGGGGCTTGCCCAGGCACTGATTCACCGGCCGAAACTGCTCATTCTTGATGAGCCAGTGTCAGCGCTCGACCCCAAAGGTCGCAAGGATGTGCTGACTCTGCTCCAGCGCATTCGCCGGGAGACGACAGTCCTGTTTTCCACACATGTACTACATGATGCAGAAGAAATTTGTGATGAAATTCTCATGATTCACAATGGCAATCTTGCACTCCAAGGAAGCCTTGATCATGTTCGCCGAACTTACAGTGAGCCGGTGATCAGGTTGGAGGTAGGTGAAGA
>NZ_PCZT01000009.1:476408-478062 GCF_002968895.1 Paenibacillus sp. AR247
AGACGCATGAAAGCGTTGACATTCACCACAACTAATTCAAAGGAGGAATCCATGATGGACGTGCCTGCGGATAAGGTTACCGCGGCCGCCGAGGGCAAAGCCGTCGGCTCCCCGCCCAGCCTCGTCTGGGGGGGCCTGAAGAGAGACAAGTATTTGTATTTGCTGGCACTTCCGGGACTGATTTATTTCATCGTTTTCCGGTACGTGCCGATGTGGGGGGTGATCATTTCATTCCAGGAGTATTCTCCCTATCAAGGAGTCCTAAACAGCCCTTGGGTCGGATTCGATCATTTCGCACGGTTTTTCTCGAATCCGGATTTCCTTCTGCTGTTCCGCAATACGATGGCGATCAATCTGCTAAGCCTGATCTTTTTCTTCCCGCTGCCGATTCTGCTCGCCGTGCTACTAAACGAAATTCGTGTTTCGTCTTACAAAAAGGTCGTGCAATCGATCATTTATTTACCTCATTTCCTGTCCTGGGTCATCATCGTCGGCATCACGTTTCTGCTTCTGTCCACCGGCGACGGCGTCGTGAACAAGCTGCTCGTCGCCTTCGGCTTCGATAAGGTCGATTTTCTAACGAACAAGAACTATTTCTGGGGACTGCTGACGCTCCAGTCCATCTGGAAGGACGCAGGATGGGGCACGATCATTTTCCTTGCCGCCATCGCGGGAGTCGATCCGCAGCTATACGAAGCAGCCAAGATGGACGGAGCGAGCCGGCTTAGGCAAATCTGGCACGTGACGCTGACGGCCATCCGTCCCGTCATCGTCATTCTGCTCATTCTGCGGATCGGTCATATGATGGACGTCGGCTTCGAGCAGGTGTTTCTGATGATGAACGGTGCCGTCTCCGGAGTCGCGGACGTCTTTGATACCTACGTATACCGTCTCGGCGTCAAGCAGGGCCAGTTCAGTTTCAGCACCGCCGTCGGCTTGTTCAAGTCCGTCGTCGGCCTGCTTCTCGTCATCGGCGCCAACCGATTGGCCAAGAAGTTCGGCGAGGAAGGCGTCTACTAACCCATTTCACCCGCTGGAGGCGAACGTTCCAATGAGAGAAAGCTTGGGAGACCGCGCGTTCGGCGTCATCAACGTCATCGCGCTCGGCTTAATCAGCCTGATCACTTTCTTCCCGTTCTATTATGTATTCGTCGTGTCGTTCACCGACCCGTCGGAATATATCCGGAGAGGTCTGGTGTTGTTCCCGCAGCATTGGAGCCTCGTATCCTACAAATATTTGCTCTCCACCGACGCTTTCATGAGAGCTATTGGGAACAGCGCATTCCTGGCGATCGTCGGTACCGCGCTGAGCCTCATCGTTACTTCAGGACTTTCCTACGCGATATCCCGCAGAAGACTGCAGGGAAGGCGGTTCATCATGCTGGCCATCCTGCTGACACCGATCTCAGCGTCTGGTACCGGGTCATCCTGCCGCTGTCGCTTCCCTCCATGGCGGCGTTCGGCCTGTTCTATGCCGTTGCGTACTGGAACACCTTTTTCACTGCGCTACTGTATATTAACGATTTCGCGAAGCATCCGCTGCAGGTGCTGCTGCAGAACATGCTGATCGACGCGTCCACCGCGGCGGGAGGCTCGGCCGCGGCTGAGATGATGTCGGAGCAGCGCATTCCGCCAGAGACGCTCAAGATGGCCG
>NZ_PCZT01000009.1:478162-486813 GCF_002968895.1 Paenibacillus sp. AR247
AAAAGAAGGTTCAAGCTTGACAAAACGAAGATCGCCGTTTCAGTGCTGCTCATCGCCGCCCTGCTGGTCGGCTGCAGCGGCGGAGGAGGCGGGGGAGGAGCTTCCGGGGACGGTCCGCTGAACGTCAGCATCATGACGATGTATTACACGCCGGAGCCGCCGGACAAGGATAACGTCGTCGTCAAGGAAATCGAGAAGCGGACCAACACCAAGCTGAACATTACATGGGTCTCGCCGAACAACTATGCCGACAAGGTGAACGTTACGCTCGCTTCGGGGGACATTCCCGATCTGATGCTGCTGGATAACGCCTTCACCGCCCAGGTTCGGACGATGGTTGCGCAAGGGGCATTGTGGGATCTCACCCCATATATCAAGGACTACCCAAATTTGATGAAATTTCCGAAGGAAACCTGGACCAATACAAAGCAAGCTGACGGCAAAAACTACGGAATTCCCCGGGTCCGTCCGGTCGAAGGCGGCGGCTTCGTTTACCTACGCAAGGACTGGATGGACAAGCTGAATCTCGAGGTTCCAAAAACAATCGACGAATTTTACGACGTCCTTAAAGCATTCGTTGAAAAGGATCCGGACGGCAACGGCAAGGACGACACGATCGGGTACGCCAGCTTCGTCGACCAGTCCGGCATGGCCTCCCTCGGCCAGCTGCAGAACGTCTTCACAAAGACGAACGGCGATTGGTCGCTGGTAGACGGCAAGCTTGTGAACGTCAATCTGCTACCTGGTGTCCGAGACGCTCTCGTCTGGATGAACAAGGCGTACCGGGAGAAGCTCCTTCCCGAAGATCTCGCGACGCTAAAAAACTCGCAGGCGAAGGATTTGCTCAAGGCGGGCCGGGCGGGAGGCTTCCAGGATACGGTTGAAGCTGCCTGGGAACCAACGGAGGAGCTGCGGAAGACCGATCCGAAGGCGGACTTCCTTCCGCTTGTCTCTCTGAACGGCTACGTCAACCGTGATTCCGGCTTCTTTGGAATGTACGCGATTCCGAAGACTGTGCCAGAAGCGAAGATGAAGAAGCTGCTCGAGCTGATGGACTACGGCGCTTCTGACGAGGGCAGTGATTTGGCAAGCTTCGGCATCAAGGACGTACATTACAAGGAAGAAAACGGCGTGAAGGTGCCAACCGAACAGGCTAAGACCGATATCGTCGCACAGCAGGCGCTCGGCCAAATTTTCATCAAATACGACAAGTATTTGCGCGCCTACCGTTCGGGTATGCCAAGCGACATACTGGAGCGGAACAAGCAAATTATCGACGAGCGGGCCAAACTGAGCGTGCCGGAGGTTGCGGTCGGTCTCAATTCCGATACGAATACCAAGGTCGGCACCGAGCTGGGCAAGAAAATTCAGGACATGAAGACGAAGGTCATTTTGGGGAAAGCGCCGATCGAAGAGTGGGACAGATTCGTTGGAGAACTTAAGAACGATCCCGACCTGCTTAAAATCACCGAGGAAATCAATGCGTCCTATCAGCAGCGGATATCCAGCTCCGAGTAAAGGTTTGGAAAGCACTACCCTCTTTTTTCTAATTTGGAAAAAGAGGGTTTTTCCCGTTCATCTCGCGAGAACCGGTTACTCTCGTAGGCCGGTTAAGGCGTTTCGGTCGGCAAGTGAAAGTTATCGGACCATGGTCCGGGCAGCTATTGAAAAAAAAGAAAGGCAGGGAGCGTCATGAACCATTTCGTCCAAAGGGACTGGCCGGATCGGCCGCCGGCGATCAAAGGCCGTTTCTACCGAAAAAGCCTATTGATCGTGCTGAGCATCACATGCCTACCGACGGCAATTATCGGAATAACACTCTATCTACTCGGCAGCTCGCATATCGGCAAGGAGGTGACGAGCTCGAACGAGGCGCTACTCCTGAACGCGGTGAAGCGCATTAATGGCGATTTGAACCAGCTCGAACTGACGGCGACGCAATGGGCGTTCGACCCGAGGTTCGACGGAAGTCTCCGGAACGTCGATCTGAAGGACCAATATACCGTTACTCAAAACCTGTACCGCACCTTGACGGTTATGAAGGGCTTCTATCCGCTGGTCGATCAGGTGCATCTGTTCGTCGACGGCAAGTCGCCCGTCGTTGTCTCCGACTTCGACGGGATCGAAGCCGTCTCCAGCCCAGGCGATCTCGCCGGCTACCGGGCGGTCATGTCCAGCAAGCAAGGCGCGTTCTGGCTGAACGGCTTCCCACGGGTCAACCGGTCTGACGATCATACGGTGGCGCTCGTACATAAGGTTCCGGGCATCGGCCAGCCTTACGGTACCCTGATTTTCTATCTGGACCGGGATAAGCTCGTAAGCCTGGTGCATGAGCTGTCGCTCGGCAAGGCCGGCAGCTCCTTCATTATCGACGAGAAGGGCCGTTTCGTCGTGACCGAGAAAGGGGCGGCCTTCCGAAGGACGCCGTTCGAGACTGCGCTGGCTGCCGAGATCGGCTTGGTCTGCACTGGACCTACGTCACTGCCGCTTCGCTTTCCTCGATGACGGCTCCGGTCAAAATGATGTCTAGGATGATTGTCGGTGTCAGTCTATCCGGCTTTGTCGTCGCGCTTCTTCTGTCCTGGCTTGCCTCCAAGCGGATCTATCATCCAATCCACCGGCTCGTCGGCTTGTTCCATGACGAGAGGCGCGCGCCCGATCCGCCCAGCGACGAGATCGGCTTTCTCGAGAAGCAGTGGCGCCACCTGAACCGGGAAAGCCGCGAGCTGCGGGAGAAGTTGGAGCAGGCACAGCCCTGGATGCGGTCAAGCTTTTTGCTTCATCTCATACAGGGACATTATTATTCCTTAACGGAAGAGGAACTGCGCGAGAGGATGAACGCCTACGGCTGGAGCATGGACGGCAAGCGGTTTCTGCTCGTGCTCGTCCAGGTTACTGGACTCAGCCGGCTGCAGGGGCGCTTCACGGATGGCGATGCTCAGCTCGTCTCCTTCGCGGCAGCGAATATTGCGCAGGAGTTGACCGCCGCTCGCGGCGAACAGGCGGATATCGTCAATTTCCAGGATCTATCCGTAGGCATCCTGTTGTCCTTCGGGCGTGAGGAGCCGGAGGAGGCGGCACGCGGCAGCGCCTTCCAGCTGGCGGCTTCGCTCGCGGAGACGATCTGCGCCGTGCTGAAGGTGCAAAGCACAATCCTGATAGGTCGGCCTCTGCCGAGAATTGCGGATTTGCCGGAATCGCTGCGGCACCTTCGGCAAGCCGCCCGCTACCGCGATGTTCAGGAGGAGACGCAGATTCTTTCCCTGGAGGACCTTCTTCCCGGCATGGGAAGGGAGGCGGTGCCGTATCCGTTTGGCGCTGAGAAGGAGGTGAAGCAGGCGATCCGGATGGGGCTTCCCGAGGAGGCGGCCGCCGCCGTACAGTCTTTCGTGGAAATTCTCGTGCAGGAGGGAGGGAAGGAAATGTTCGTCCAGGACGGGGCACTTCAGCTGCTCGGCAGTATCCAGCACGCGATTCTGGAAGCCGGCTACCAGCCGCGCGGGCTGTACGGTGACGATGATCTGTACGCCGAGCTTCGCAGAATGCGGGATCCCGAGAGGATGACCGAATGGTTTCGTGTCCGCGTAATCGGACCATACGGGAAAGCGCTGGCCTGCGACAAGGCTTTGCATCAGCGTCGGCTCGTCGAGCGGGCGATGGAGTACGTCAAAGGGAATTACGACTCTGACATCTCGCTGGAGCGCTGCGCCGAGGACTTGGGGACAAGCCCGTTCACGCTGAGCAAGGCGTTCAAACATATCGCCGACATCAATTTCATCGATTACTTGATCCAGCTGCGGATCGAGAAGGCGAAGGAGCTGCTGGACGACACCGACATGAAGGTCGGCGAGATTGCCTTGCAGATCGGTTATCAACCCTCTTATTTGAACCGGCTGTTCAAGAAGCTGGTGGGCGTTACACCGGGGCAATACCGTGAGCGGAAGGCGAACCTCGAGTGAACGCCCGCGATAGATAACGGCGATCCACCTCCGCGGACGCGCCCTTTTCCGAACAGTACGGGCTCTGGGAGTTCGAATGCGTAGAGCTTGCGTTTCGAATATACGCGGCTATCACCCCGGAACGGTCTGCCAGACATCTGGGCGACGACTTTCGATGATGGTTAGTTTCGGCGCATCCAGGTAGAACAGATGCAAGTGGAGGCCATACATGCTGGACGAATTGTTCCAAATGAGGATTGGAATATGGAGAGTATCACTACCACAATGGAGGAAGCTCTTCCTCGGGGAGGTCATCGTCTCCAACACAAGTAAAAACAATTCATCTTCAAAAAGCACTTCACGCAAATCAGCAGCACCTACTTATAAAGCCTCTGGACTTAAGGTGTATATAAACGGTCAAAAGATTAGCTTTAACAGTGAACCGGTTATTTACCAAAATACAAACCTTGTTCCTTTGCGTGAGATTGCTGAAGGTTTGGGGGCGACAATAACCTACGACAAAGATACTGGAACAATTGGAGGAACAAGGTAAGAAACTCGCCAAGATGGAATTGCAGCGGTTGCTTACACTGTACAAATTTCTTCAGGAGCAGATCACCGAGTTCCATGCCAGAATGAATGAGCTCCTGAAGGAGATTCCGTACAGCAACCAGCCTTTGGCCATGAAAGGAATTGGCCGCGATACGGCTGTTGGATTCCTCGCTGACATTCAGGAATACCTGCATCCAAGACAGATCAGCAAGCTGGCCGGCCTGAACTTACGAGAGAATACGTCCAGTAAGCATAAAGGCCAGACGAAGATCACGAAGCGCGGCCGGAAAGGGCAACGGGCCTTACTTTTCAGGGTAGTCACCCCACTCGTGGCGAAGAACCCGGCTTTTAAGGCCTTGCATGAATAAAATATTACACAACAAGACGGGATAATCCGCTCAAGAAAATGCTGTCACTCATTGCGCTATGCAACAAGCTGATTCGGATACTGTTTGGAATTCTGAAGAAAGGCCACGCATTCTGCGAGGATAAGATGCTGGCTGATATCCCTCGATTTGCAAGCGAACCGGTTGCCGCTTAATCCACGAACGAGGCATTAACGGAGCATAACAACAGAAGCACGGATGAGTCGGAGCTAACTATTTTACGGACGTAGATCCTGGCGGGCAGCATATCTGAGCTCCACCTCATGGATAGGTTGAATGAAGGAATGTGGGAACGTAAGACTCTGTGAGACATGGGATGGTTCACCACCATGAGACCTTGTGGAGCTCCAAAAGTGCGACTAGATCTTTCCTAAGTAACCACTTTTTAGAGCAGGTGGTCTCGGGAGAGGTGCTTTGCGCTTTCTCCGCCTCCAAGAATTTCTTCACCTGATAACTGTTTCAATCCGTCATGGCCATTGTTTTCTCGAGAATGCGCATTCTTGAGAATAAGCAAGCAATTCGGAGAAAAGCGTTTGCTCATAGAGGGAGGGCAGCACAATAGCAACTTAACCAACATGTGGCGGCGGTGGGGAGCCATTACTAGTTCGTAGGAATGTCTAAGTGACTGGAGGACTTGATGGATCAATGATTTTAACAAAGCTATATCCATCACGTTTAAAAATTTTTTGATGGGGATTTACAAATAAGAAAAAATATCATACTATATTTTTATAAATCTAGAAATATAAAAATATAGATGGAAAACGAAGAGACAGTACATGGAAAGCAAATCGGAGATGCGCGATGCCATAGAGCCGACGCGGATCAGTATCGTCCTACTCCTTGCAAGCGAACCGGACCAATGCTGCGTCTCGCTGGGAGAGAAGTTATAAACGTCGCCAACTCGACATTATCGCATCATCTGAAGCAGTTGTCGGAGTGCGAATTACTTCAATCGAGGAAAGAAGGAACATTTATTTATTACAGCCTGAACCGCAGAGTGGTGGAAAAATATTCACCCTTCTTGTTGACATAAATTTTTTGATAATTAATTCAATAATCTTAGAAATATAGAAATTCATTTGATCAGAAGGCTGTAATGAAAAACGAAGTTGATCTTTGAAAAATGAGTAATGAGAATGAGACTTTACAGAGTAAAATCAACGAATCAGGTTGAGATCTGTTATTCACTCGCTGCTCAGTTTTGAGAGTTCAACTCTCATATTTAAGCTGTCTGAATTTCATCCGCTTGGAAAGGTTGGACCGAAATTCACCCAGTTGCAGTATCGAATAAACTGCTTTGATCCTTGAAAACTGGATAACGAAACGAAATTTACGTTATAGTAAACCGCCACAACGAATGAGCCTCTATTACAGAAAGGTGGAAAACGACATGATAAAGTTTGTATATATGATCAATCGGATCGGGGGGATGAGTGTCGATAAGTTCGTAGAATACCATCGACATAACCACGCTCCTTTATTTACCTCGATCCCAGAGGCCAAGAAGTATGTCCGAAAATATGTGGTGTCTCACCCGGTTGCCGCCGAGGGCTATCCGCAACCAGCGTATGATGGGCTTACTGAAATCTGGTTCGACAGTTGGGCCGACCATGATGCATTCTTCACATCGGACAACTACCTGCAAAAAGTTCAACCCGACGAAAAGAAGTTCATTGACTTCAGCTCTGTCGGCATCATGGTCACAGAAGAAAAAACAGTGATCTAACTTTGTGAACCCTTCATAGCATCACCGGTAACGGCATGAAGAGAATGAATCAACTGTTTGACTTCGAGAGCATAGCAGGGAGTCGAGGATGATAGGCTAGAGGTAGAAGTTAAGCATAAAACTGACAGGTACTAATCGGTCCAGGGGTTATCCAAATTCACCTGGAAGAATAAAGCAGGGGCTATAATACAGATTTGTTTCGTATCCAGTTTTTCAAGGGTAGTACTTGAAACGATGAGAAAGTGCAGTGAATTTCTCGCGGTAAACTTTTTTTTGAATAACATTTGCTAGGTGGTGATGTTAGAGGTGTCCCGGGCATACCCATCCCGAACACGACAGTTAAGCCTCTAGCGCGATCGTACTTGGACCGAAAGGTCCTGGTAGAGTAGGATGCAGCTAAGCAACGAAATAGTCCCATTGAGAGTCGCTATTATAGCGGCTTTTTTGTTGTCGAGGGACAAGAACATGGTCCCATTGAAGTCGCTATTTTAGCGACTTTTTTATTTTATCGGTACAAGTTCTTGTCAAAGCCAAGGACAAGAACTTATACCGAATACCGGAATGGACAAGAACATAGTCCGATTGCCGATTAAATGTATCTAAACGTTGAGCATATTACTTAACCCCCGCCATTAAGTACCTTAACACATGAAAATGTTCAAATTGTTTTAGACCAACTGACACGATGAGAGGTTAGACACCGGAAGCTATGTATTAAAAAAGCGAAATATCGGACTGAAACTAACTGTTGAGGACAAGAACTTGTACCGATTACCGAAATGGACAAGAACCTGTTCTCATTTACGATTAGGTATATATCTAATTAGTATTCTGCTTAGCCGATTCTCACAATCAGCTACCGCTTTCTGTTGAGGTAACGAAGGGTAAGCTACATCTGTCAGATAACTAGGACTCATGCAACTGCCCGGACTCCTTGTGACGCCAATTTACGAATACCAAGGACAATGCAATTAACGTGAGGATAATCCCAAGTACTCGAAATCCCTCGAAGCTGAAGTTATCTCCCATTACGCTGCTAATGAGTAATGAAGAGAGAATGGTTCCCAGGTATCTTGAGGTATTAAATATTCCAGATGCTACACCTATAATTTCTTTTGGTGAACTTTTGAATAAGGCCGCTTGCATAGCGACACTGTTTAACCCGTTGCTAATACCGAATGCAGCTAAAGCCAGACACACACTGATAACCGGAGAAGTCTGATCCAGTGTCATGATTACGATCCATACGGACCCAAATGTCATCAGCATTCCGGACATAAGCAATGCTGGTCGAGGTCCTGATTTATCGATCCATCGTCCTGCCATTGGAGAAGCAACGAGCGAGCACAAGCCTAAGCTTAGCATGAGCATCCCGGTATGGAACTCGCTGACATGACGTACGATTTGCAAGTAGGATGGAAGCCCGAAAAAGAGAGAGTAAAAAAGCAAGTTAACGACCATGAATTCGACATTGACCCAAGTCATCGCAGGATATTTAGCGAATGTGCGTAAAGGAATAAAGGGTGCTCTCGCTTTTAACTCATGTCGCACGAAAGCTACCAGTCCAACGAAGCCAATCAGCCCGACAATAACGTTACTAAATGAAATTTGACCGGATGATTTTGCGGACAATAATCCAACGAGCAGAGCAACCAGACCCACGGTGAATAGCAGAATTCCTGGCGCATCAATCAAATCAGACCATCTGCGAAAGGACATGTTGCGAGCAACGGATGTCATAGACGGAACATCATTAGGAATATGCCTCCAAGCTAATAAAAAGCTTGTCACTACGAAGGGGATATTAACCAAAAAGATAGCAGGCCAGCCCCACCAGTGAATGACGACCCCGCCAATAAAGGGGCCAATCGCTGCCGCTCCGGATAGGAATATGGACAAGATTGACAGTACAGTCGCTTGTTTCTCCCTAATATGAATTCGCACAATGGCCATTCCAACCGCAACCATCATGCTTGTTCCGATGGATTGCACAATGCGGAACACGATAAGCCAACCAAAGTTTGGGGATAGTGGAGCTAATAATGA
>NZ_PCZT01000009.1:486913-501403 GCF_002968895.1 Paenibacillus sp. AR247
CTGATTGTCATATCCGACACTATTGGCAACTTCTTTTATGGTCATGCTGCTCTTTTTGAGAGATTGCGAAGCCATCTCCATTTTAAGAGAAATAATAAATTGCTGCGTGCTTATGCCGCAAATGCTTTTGAAGATGCGTGCCAGGTGACTGCGGTCTATGTTTAAAAAGTGGGCAATTTCGGAAACGGTTATCCGTTTGTTCACATTGCTTCTTATATAGTTTTTGGCATAAGAGACATAGGTTTCTGCCGTATTCTCATTTTTCGTCAATAATTTGCCCTTCGTAAGCGCCGCGATAAACGGCCAAAAATGGCTCATGATCGTTTCAAAGTCGGTCCAGCCTAAATCGATTATATTCTTCAGCGCGTTTCCGACGCCGTTATCATCATTTATGACGTGGTTCTCGTGCGAGAAGCCTGTCACGGACATCATCTTCTCCGAGAAACTGCCGTCAAACTCTATCCAGCGATACAGCCACGGATCATGGTCATCCGCCTTATAATAAGCCGTTTGTTTCGGATAGATCAGAAAAAACTGTCCCGCGTGTACTTGATAAACTTTTTTATTAATATGCAACTCGCCATGCCCGCTGTAAATGTAATGGATGAGATAGAAGTTACGCGCCGCGGGCCCGAAGGAATATCCGTTATCGCACTGCTGTTCCCCATATTGCATGGGATAAATATCGGATGAGATTAAAGGACTTTTAGCATAATAGAGTTTCATTGCATTCAGCTCCCGGAACTACTATATCACATTTCCCCATAATTACTCGATAAAAACACATTTATCTACTCCACTATTTATCCTATCATAACAATAAAAATGCAACTTGCGAGGAGGATTTCTTATGGAGAAAGTATCAGCTAAGGTTACATCAAGGACAGCGCCGGACAAGATCACGGATCCCGACTACATGTTTCCGGCTTTCTCGAACGGCAAGGTGCTTCTGAATAAAAAGCAAGGACGCCTCCCTGCCATGGGCTGGAACAGCTGGAATGCCTTCGGCAGCAAGAACAACGAGGCTCTCACAAAGACGATGGCGGACGCGATCGTCGATTTGGGACTTGCGGAGTTGGGATACAAGTATGTCGTGCTCGATGACGGCTGCTATAAGTCCGAACGCGTCAACGGATTGCTTTCTAACGAATCGATTAAATTTCCAAGCGGCTTTAAGTCGCTATCCGATTACATCCACGGCAAGGGACTTAAATTCGGTATGTACAACGATATAGGGACACATCTTTGCGCAGGCTCCGCGGTGGGCACTTGCGGCTTTGAGGATGTCGACACGAGGTCTTATATAGAATGGGGGGTTGACTTTATCAAGGTTGACAATTGCTACTACCTTTGGGATAACGCCACGTTCTCGGACTCGGCAAATGCCAAATATTCCTATGCCCCGAATATCAGAAGCATAACGGTTATGGGCGAAAAACTGAATATTACTTTAAATGCGGTGAAGGACGGTGTGCTTCTAGGCCAGGGCGCATACAAAAACAGTGGCGACTATGTAACAAACATCGGTACCTTCGACGGAACAAGCGTGGGGACAACACCTGTGGGCGACCGCTGGGGAGAGCTGGCGTTTACCGTGAACGCACCAGCTGGCGGAAACTACGCCATAACCGTCAATTACGCAAGCGGCGAGGAGAATGGCACGGGACGCTGGCTTCAGCTTGCGGTTGGAAGCGCAGAGAATGAAACCCGATATTTTGATGATTTGCTTCCTCTTACCGAAAGTACGGCTGCCTTTGCAGATTCGGAAGAAATAACGGTTTCCCTAAATGAGGGAGAAAACATCATCCGTCTTATGAACCATAGAAGGCAGGAAAATACCCTTAATTCCTATGCGGTTTTGCTGGAAGGCTTGAACAAGTTGACCCTAACCATGATATTGTATTCTCCATCTGCGAATGGGGGAAAACGCTGGAACGATCCCGATATGCTTGTCATCGGTATGAACGGGATCACGACGACCATGAGCAAAACGCATATGACGATGTGGTGCATGATGAATTCTCCGATTATGCTTGGAATGGATTTAAGACGGATTGCAAAGGGCGACGAGCTATGGAGGATTATTGCGAACAAAGAGGTCATCGCCTTGAATCAGGATCCCCTCGGTGTCCAGGCCAAAAGAATTTACTGCTCTATCGACCATGACAATCCCGATACGGCCTATATTGCGAATATCAACCGGGTTGATATTCTGGCAAAGCCTCTTGCGAACGGAGATATGGTCATATCCTTTATCAATCTCAGCGACTCGAAAGATACGAAAATGCACTCCGTTGATGTAAGCCGCATTATCGATTATCTTGGGCATAAAATGGTTGATGCTGAAAAATTCAAACATGCAGCAAGCTATTGCCTAAAGGATTTATGGACAGGCGAGGTTACAACGAGGATATCAGAGACCTTTTCTGTTACAGGCATTGACGCTTATGACAATGTTACCCTAAGAGTTACTCCTGTATAGTAAGCTGATGATTGAGGATCTTGTTACTACCGAGCAGTTTGTGAACATGGTCATTAGAAGCATAAAAGGCCATATAGAGCCAACGCGCGACAGTTGGTCGTCAGGCTATATGGATTACGCGTTGTATAAGGGAATAATCGAGGACTATGATCTAACCAACATAAGCAAACCCATTGAGCGCCGTTCCGCTGCAAGAATCGTTCACGAGACCCTGCTGACAGAATTCGGAGAAAGAGACGAGCAAGATTGGTCGGCGGCAGAATATCTTAGGGACTTGTATTCCTGCCGTACCTGCGTCATGCATATC
The DNA here is from genome assembly GCF_002968895.1 of Paenibacillus sp. AR247. NCBI lineage: Bacteria > Bacillati > Bacillota > Bacilli > Caryophanales > Paenibacillaceae > Paenibacillus > Paenibacillus sp. AR247. Next base: position 489,703 of record NZ_PCZT01000009.1, read on the forward strand.
GCGCAGATGTATGTAAAAGGTATAATGCACGGACGTGACCCAAACCTGTTCGATACAGCGGGCAGCTTAAATCGTGTGGAAGCCGAAGAAGTTGTTGCGAGAATGCTTGATAGGGAGCAGCGTATGCCTCACACAGGGGGCAGAGTATTTCAAAGTAAACATCTGACCCCCGATGAAGCATGGGAGCTTATGGTGAATGACCCTACGGCTATGCTAGTAGATGTGCGGACGAATGAGGATTATCGAACAGGGCATATCCGGGGAAGCATTTGTATACCGTTACATGATATCTCCAATAACCCGTTCTCGGTATGCGTGCGAAAGGATACTCCATTAATCCTTTACTGTCAAATGGGGTATAAAAGTTCTATAGCGGCACAAGCCCTTATAGATGCAGGTTATAGCAGAGTTTATACGATTCCAGGAATAGAGCAGTATTCGTATCCTTTATTATAGGAGACAGGCTGCTTCCGCTGTCCTCATAATTGCCCCCCGTCTTTGTCTCGGGGGAATAGCATGGCAGGCTTCGAGGGTGCGGGATATGTGACGGGCTACGGCACGAATGCCGACGCTAATACTCGCTTCGTTGTCAGCGTGCTTGACGATGGTATGTATGACGTGACGATTCGTTACGCGTCCGGCTATGGCGCCATTCAGATTGATCACGACCGTAAGCCTGCTGCGGGATTATCCGTATCGAATACGAATGGGCAGTGGGAGGAAGCAACACTGCGCATGTTCCTGCGCACAGGTATCAACTTAGTTGAGAGGACGCCGTTGTCGCGGGTACTCCGGCAGGAGCCGAGCTTCCGTTGATTCGTGACGACGCGTTTGCGAAATATGCATCAAACGGGAAGTATGTCAACGGAATTACCTCTTACGACGGTGCGGAAAGATATCTCGAAATTGACGATATCGTAGTACCCGAGGACAGAATCTACAAGTTGGTTGTCCGATATGCCAATGGGGAAAGCGCGGGAACGCATGCCTATAACAACGATGTTGTGGAGAGATACGCGCAAATTAGTGTCAATGGCGGCGAGGCGGAGACCGTATTCTTCAAAAAGGAAATCGTAAAGTGGGACTCGAAACGGTGCCAATCAATAAAGCCAAATATGGCATTGCTTCGTACTTCGATAATTTAAAACTGACGAATACGAGTTCTAACGCAGTCATTTTCTCGGATACCTTCGAAAGTGCGGCATACAGCTGTCTAAGGACAAGAACATAATCCCATTGAAAGTCGCTATGTTAGCGGCTTTTTTGTTTTATCGGTACAAGTTCTTGTCCCGAGCCCAGGACAAGAACATGAACCGATTACCGATAAGATAAGTATCTAACATCCATGTAATCTCATTAAGCTAACGGGCAAGATAGTTCATCGCAAGAGGCTATTGATCTATAGCGATGAGCTCAAATCCATTGATCAATCGGAGGGCACGCTCAAAATTATGCAGACGGCGTACGCAAGGTCTAGGGTGTCAGCTTTTTAGAGCAGTCAAAAGGCACGCTAGTGCGATGGACTGAGCCATCGTCGATTTGCAGCACTGCTGCAGGTCCCCAAATATTCATATCCACCGATCTACGTCATGGCAAGTCTCATTCGATTGCCTGCACCGTCTCTTCCCGCAGCCTTTTGATGTCACTGATCGGCGGGGGACTAAACAGCCTTGCGTATTCACGGCTGAATTGCGTAGGGCTCTCGTAACCGACACGATAAGCCGCATCGGCGGCATCGGGGGACTCGGCTAAACAGCAGACGGCTCGCCTCTTGAAGGCGAATCCGTTTCAGGTACTGCAGCAGGCTCAGTGCAGTCACTTGCTTGAAGTAACGATGCAGCGACGAGGGTCCCATATGGGCCGTACTCGCGAGATCATCGATATGAAGCGGCTGGGCATCATCAAACTTGATGCGGGCCATGACTTTGGCGATCCGACTCGTACTCACTGCCGGCGAGGGCAAGCTGCTTAAAGGCTCCGCCTTGGCTTCCCCTCATGATCCGGTAATAAATTTCACGGGCGACCAGGGCGCCAGAGAGGAATGTGCGAAAAATGGCTTGAACCGGTTCTTAGCTAACGGGCGGCGTAGTGACAAATTACAAACTCTTGTAACAATACATGAAACAATACGAATCAAAATAATAATATAATATTTGTGTGAAATCGCTTTCGAAATGATGTGATACGGTATTCAAAAGAGAAGCATTCAGCTCACAAGCCTAGAGGAAGCACCTAAGATCTGGTAAGTTTTTTGGTGGAAACATGCAAGGAACTTTACAAGCGTGTCAACTGGCATGGGTTTGGATTAGGCCACTGGCTGTCGAAATGTTAGCATAGGTACGCTTGCAAAGGTAAATGAGTAAAGGAGGTTCTGCTTTGGGAAATGACTATACACCTATGGCATTCCAGTTGAAAACTGAACGACTCGAACTGAATATGTGGGAGGAATCCGATGCAGACTGGCTGAGGCAGCTTATTCGTGAGCGTGGAGTGGACATGCCAACACTCGAAGCCACTCGAAGCCTCATCATCGATATGCGCAAGAAAGCACTCGAAAATGGGATTTCCCTGCTCACTATTCGCCGCCGTGACGAGGGCGATTTCATCGGATACTGTGGCCTTATTATCGGTCGTACTACACTTGAAGAGCCTGAGATCGCATACGAACTGTTCCGCAGTGCTCACGGTAAAGGCTATGCGACTGAAGCAGCATCCGCGGTCTTGGACGCCGCGATAGCCACCAAGCGCAGTCGGCTCTGGTCTACTGTGGGTGCATGGAATGCTGCATCCTTCCGAGTTCTCGAAAAACTAGGCTTTGAGCGGCAACATAGTACCTGGAAAGAGAATGGAGAAGAAATTGTTTGGAACAAGCGTGAACTTTAGAGAGATGGACAATTTAGGGCGTTGCTGTGAAAAGACTAATCGTATCTCATTGATCTCATTGTTTTCACGTTGGCTTCACTAACGGGATTGTAAAAACAAGATCAAAGGGCCATCCCTCAAAGGATGGCCCTAAAACTTGCCGTTACAGACAGTGAATCCGTATCACAGTAAATCATTAAGCTAACGGGAAACGTTAGTTGGATATACATCAGTCGAATTTCTTGCTCCGCAAGAAGCCGGGTACCCGGTGGCACGGGAAAAAACCAAATTATCCTGCCGCCAGCCGCGCGTTGCGCTACCTGCAAGTATATCGAATGAAGGGATGAAGGTGAACCTGTCGAAAATAATTCAAAGCATACATATGAGGGATGTCATGGTAAAATTTCGAGCCAATTGCGGTCGATTGCTGTGGTCAGTTGAGTAATGAAGAGGAGTTCACGGAGGAGGAGACTGCGTTTTGATGCCTTTACTGGATTATTTCTTAAAAAGACCGCCATTGCAGCATGATGACATGTTCCATTTCGAACGGCTCTATTCGAGCATCTTGGGGCGGGAAAAACCGATTGAATTGGACTATGAACTATCTGCGCCCAAATGGATGTTCTTATGCTATCTGTGCGAGACGAAAAACGTCGTGCTCCATGGATCCGCGAATCCTTCTATCTTGGAGTTCGAGCCTCGCCAATCGAATGATGTCAACGAGTTCGGCAACCGTCGCGCCGTGTACGCGGCTTCCGACGGCATCTGGCCGATGTATTTTGCGATTGTGAACCGGGAGCGCATCTCTTTATTGTTGAACAGTTGTTTTGGTATTCGACAAGAAAACGGTGCCGCAACGGACTATTATTACTACTTTTCGGTCGATCAGGATGCACTTCTTCATGATCCTTGGCGTAACGGTACAATCTATATTTTGCCGCGCGATACCTTCGAACAGCAAGAACCGCTGCAACGCCAGGGCATGCGTCTCGATTCGACGCAATGGGCCAGTCCCATCGCCGTAAAACCGCTTGCCAAACTGGTCGTTACGCCGGACGATTTTCCTTTTAAACAACAAATGAACGGTCATGATCCTCAGCTAATTGCCGAACGTTCACGGCGAAATCCTGAAGGGTTTCCTTGGAGGGATTGATTGGATTAGCGGGCAAGAGGGCTGTACTATTGCCGGGGGCAAGCTGTTGCGGCCCTCTTTGTGCCTTTGGAGAAAGAATGAGAGAGGAACTTCGTAATATCAACGACTCGCTTATGTTCCGAACTCATCGAAATTAACTTGGTACATATTCCAACCAAACGTGGGCTTAATGTGTCGAAGGACAAGAACATAGTCCCATTGAAAGTCGCTATGTTAGCGGCTTTTTTGTTTTATCGGTACAAGTTCTTGTCCCGAGCCCAGGACAAGAACTTGTACCGATTGCCGTAATGGACAAGAATATGAGCCGATTACCGACAAGATAAGTATCTAACATTGTTTGCATGCAATCTCATTAAGCTAACGGGCAGTTTAACATGGCTAGGAAATTCGTATTATACAATGGCGATTCCGGTAAACCCTTCCCTTTGAAAGTTATTGGTGTCTCGTGTCAGGAGTTACAGCACACTCTTATTGCGATTTTCGAAACAACGTTGGCGTAATTCGGTAATATCGCTTGAAGGCGACTGTAAAGCTTTCGGGAGTGGAAAAACCTATTTTACTGGATATTTCCGCAATGGAAAGTTTCGTTGTCGCAAGTAGATAGGCGGATGCTCCCATGCGCGCTGACAATTTCTTTTCATTAAATGATAAGCCAAATTGTTTGAATATGGCTCTTTCGGTTTGTCTGATACTGAGTCCGAGTCGATCTGCGAGTCCGCTCAACGTAAGGGCCGCGTATTCATATAAGAAGCTGTTCTCTATTATGAGTAATCTGCTGTCGTCGAGTGTTTTGACGGGAGATGCGATTTCGGCGGCAGAGTGTTTTGAATATTGTCTTAACGTTTTAATGAGAATCAACTCGAGAAGCCTGGTCGTGCTCTGGAGATACCCCAGCTTGCGCCGGGATATTTCGGCGGCTAGTAATTGAAATAATATCAGCATTTCCCCACAATCTTGGCCGATCCAGAACGGTGTGTCAAGCAAGCATCTACTAAGAGCGGAATCCTCCTCTGAACAGCCATTGACTTGACTCGAAAGCGGATCGGCAGACAGGACCTCAAGGAATACGCAATATTCCGCCATCGGGTCTTCCAGATTCGTTAACTGCTCGTGCGGAACGAGTGGACCGGTCATGTATAGACTGCCGGGGCCAAGAGGATAACTTTTATCTCCTGCTACCAGCGTTCCTTGCCCTGTGGGAATGTAGTGAAGTTCGTAGCTTCCTATGCTATGGCTGTGTTCAGGCATCGGAACATAGAAGAAGCCGAACTTCACGTAATGAACGCTAAGGACAAGGCCGCCAAGCGACAATTTAATATCTAAATTTCCAAGGTCGATCGGTGGTAGCTCCATCAAATCAACTTCCTCTCAAATAATCTGTGAAAATACGACATCCAGAACTTTAGAGATGTCGTATTACACTGATACCAAGCCTATCCCCGTACCCCTATAATTATAGCAAATCGCCATTCTTAGGAGGAACCGCATGAAAACTAGTAAACAGATCTTTGCGGCGGACGGATCAAATCTGAAGAAATACGTATCCCAGAATGGTTTAGAGACGCGAAACTGGGCATCTTCATCCACCGGGGTATCCATTCCATTCATGCCTATGGCGATGAGTGGTACGGTCACTGGATGTACGAACCCAATTCGAAAAGCTAGGCTGGAGACGATATATACGCTTATCATCAGGCTAACTATCCAGAAAAGTTCGGCTACAAGATTTTATTCCGTTATGGGGCGCGGAGCGGTTATTATTCAAGAGCTCGCGACGGCCGTTCGCCACAGGGGAATGCGCCTTGGCTTGCCTAACCACTTTGCGGAAAATTGGTGGTTCTTCAAGCATTCCGAAGAACAAGACACATCAGATCCCATTTTTGCGAAACTCTATAACGCCGAGAACGAGCTGACAGAGGCACATGTGAAGAAATGGTACGATTTCTCCATTGAACAGCTGGAACTATTTAAACCCGACCTGTTTTATTATAATTTTGAAATTGCACAGCCCGAATTTAAAGAGCAGCTGCGAAAAATCGCTATTATTACAATAAACAGGCCGAATGGAACAAAGGCGTCGTATTGAACTACAAATACGGAGCGTTTGAGAACGGGGAAGCCGTTCTAGATGTTGAGCGGGGCCAGCTTGCCGGCATCCGGCCAATGCCATGGCAGGCTTGCACCTCCATCAGCAATAAATAAACAGCGAATGAGGTAATCGGGACGTAGTCGATATCGTGAGCAAAAACGGGTGTTTGCTTCTCAATTTTGGTCCGAAACCCGATGGCACCATTCCCAAAGAGCAGGTGAACGTTCTCGAGCAATTAGGCGACTGGCTGCGGACGAACGGCGAAGCGATTTACGATACGCGGCCGTATGAAACGTTTGGTGAAGGTCCTACATCTGTTGGCGGAGACGCATTATCCGAAAGGAAAAACCAGGTGTTTACGGCGCAAGATATCCGGTTTAAGCGGAGTAAGGGCGGCAACGCATTATATGCCGTTCTCATGGCCGCCCCCACAACCGATTGTATTCCCATCGAATCGCTTGGAACGATCAAATCCGAGGCAGGCGAAATCGAATCGGTGTCGATACTTGGCATCGGAGAAATCGAGTGGACTCAAAAGGAAAGTGGACTACACGCGATCCTCCTAGAAAATCACGGAATCTCATCCTTGTTCGCGATTAAAATTAAGATGCGCAGCAACTAATTGTTCGTTCTTCTGCTTCCTGCCGGGATCGCACAGCTAGGAAGCTTTTGGACGAAACGCAATGCAAGCGCTGCCAAAATTCCATAAAATGAACGCTTTCTTTTAAAATATGGACCGTGTTCAGTTGGTTATCGGCTCTCTATACTTAATTTCAGTCCCTAACATTTAAGGGCTGCGGCCAGAAGGAGGTGACAAACTGCTATGTTTCTAATGCGCTTACACAAACAACAGCCCTTTCAATTGTTTGTCTGGTCTGGATTGGCGTATTTGCTTTTGTTCAGCTATATCCCCATGTTCGGTATCGTAGTTCATCGTTATCGTTTCGTAGCGCCTGGGTAGCGTCCGCCGATCTCTGCCGTCAATTCCTGCTTAAAAGAATCTAAGGAAGCTGCTGAAAGAAATCGTGTCACCCGTCGCTACGCTTACGCTTAACTCGCATAAAACTGCAATACATTCACCGTTCTTTGAAAGTAATGTTCGTACACGCTCTTTAGGATTAACCATACCCTTGAAACCATGCATCAACCCATCCGGAGTTACTATGGCAGCCAATTCGGAATTACGGAAACGATTCACAAAATGATCGGCGAAATCATCAAGCAAATCATAAACACGGCATGTATTGTTAGCTACAAAAGGCTTACTTTCAAATGACAAAAATAAATCAGCTCTTTTTTGGAGAATTTGACCGTCATACTCGCCACCGATGCACAAATAAGCGATAACTCCAGCTGGATTGGTCAAGGTATTGATCAGATTGCCATTAAGGGAATGCCTGCACGGTGGGACGAAATCATTCAGAAATACGGCGTTCGGATTTCTTCTGGTGGTTACATACGACGAGGAGATTGCACTACCGTCAGTGAACAAAAGCTGGATTACCAGGATTGGATTCCCGACTTTTAAGCTTGGGGGAGATATAAAAGTGCCCTCAGCTGCTTAAGCCGAGAGCACTTCAGTGTTTATTCGCTTTACCCGATTCCCCTGCAATGTTGTTACTTAAAGTTCTTTCAAACTTCGAATGCTTATGTTTCCCATGATGACTCCTCCTAAAGTGAGTATTAAAATCTTTATGGTATTCCAGGGTTCTATTCAACTTATGAATCACCCCAAAGGAAGTTCGTTAGATTTTGATATTCGAGTGGGTTATTGATATATAAAGCGCTTTCATTCCTGATTATAATGAGTGTCAGACAGATAAATAAACCAAGGAGGATTAAGATGAGTGCCAGCCTTACAAAAACTGCGAATTCTGCGCCCATAAGAAAACGGTTCCAAATCAAGGATAAATATACACTCTTCTTGACGGCGTTGCCCTTTCTTGTGCTCGTATTTTTATTCTCGTATTTTCCTCTCTACGGGTGGATTTACGCGCTGTATGACTATCAACCGGGCATTCCGCTGGCGAAAACGGACTTCGTCGGGTTGCAATGGTTTACTGCTATGGTATCGGATAAGGTTCAACGGGTTGAGATGTTCCGGGTTCTGCGGAATACGTTAGCCATTAGTTCACTTGGCATCGTGACTTCGATACTTCCCGTCATCTTAGCGATTCTTCTGACGGAGGTACGGAATTCGAAGTTCAAGAGGATCGTTCAGACCTTGACGACTTTGCCGAACTTCATTAGCTGGGTATTGGTCTATTCCTTCGCATTCATGCTGTTCTCGGTTAACAACGGCTTTCTCAATCACTTTTTGATGAACCTCGGTTGGATTAGTTCGCCGACGAACATCCTCGCCGACGATAATCACGTGTGGCTCGTGATGACATTGTGGGGAGTGTGGAAAGGGCTCGGATGGGGCGCAATCATGTACATCGCCGCGATTACGGGCATCGATTCGGAATTATATGAAGCGGCCAGAGTAGACGGTGCGAACCGTTTCCGCCAGGTCTGGCACGTGACCGTGCCAGGCATCATCCCGACGTACTTCGTGCTCCTGATTTTGTCGATTGCGAACTTTATCAATAACGGGCTCGAGCAATATTTTGTGTTCGCCAATGCCTTGAACATGAACCATATCGAAGTGCTCGATCTGTACGTGTATAACATTGGCATGGGGAACTCCAACTTTGGGTTTGCAACCGCCGTCAGCATCATGAAATCCATCGTCAGTCTGTTCCTGCTGTTCGCGGCCAACGGCATGTCCAAGCTCATCCGTGGCCAAAGCATCATCTAAGACGAGAGAGAAAGGAAGAAGAGACCCATGGCGACCAGGCAAAGATTTACCTTGTTCGACGCTTTAAACTACACGCTGCTCGGCTTGTTCACATTAGCCTGTTTCTTTCCGTTCTATTATTTGTTTATCAATACGATCAGCAACAACGACATAAGCAGTAAAGGGCTGGTCATGTTCTGGCCGAAGGGGTTCCAACTGTCCAACTATGAGCATGTTTTTCAAATTCCCGGCCTGGGAATGGCTGCAATCGTATCGATCGGACGTACCGTGATTGGCACGGCATTGACGGTTGCGGCATCCGGCTTGCTTGGGTTCCTGTTCACGAAGAATCAAATGTGGGGGCGCCGGATATGGTACCGATTCATTATCGTAACCATGTACTTTAACGCCGGTCTGATTCCATGGTACCTAACGATGCGCAATCTTGGACTAACCAACAACTTCCTTGCTTATATTCTGCCTGGGATCGTATCCCCATTCTTCATTATTTTGGTCAAAACATACGTAGAGTCGACGCCGATTGCCCTGCAGGAGTCCGCACAGATCGACGGGGCGGGACACTTAACGATCTTTTGGAAGATCGTTATGCCGCTCATTAAGCCGATCCTGGCTACCATCGCGATCTTCTCTGCCGTCGGCCAGTGGAACCAGTTCCAAGACACGCTGTTTCTTGTGACTGATCCGAAGCTCTTCACGCTTCAGTTCATTCTGTATCGATACTTGAACGAGGCTTTGTCTGTCGCCGAACTCATGAAACAAGCGATGAGCGGGGGAGGAGCGGTGGCTAATCTGGCTTTGCAGCCGACGCCGACTTCAATCCAGTCGACGGTGTCGATGATTGTCGTGATTCCGACATTGCTCGTCTATCCGTTTTTCCAGCGGTATTTTGTGAAAGGTCTCATGATCGGCGCGGTTAAAGGGTAGCGTACCGATCTGATGCGCACTGACTTTTTCAAGGAGGTGGTTCATTCGTTGTGAACGATTGCAACGGAGTAATCGGTTAATTCCGGATTTCTCGGCGCACATTGCGCGCCTTAAAGTAAAGTAAAAGCCGTTAATATGAAAAGGGAGGCTTTACAGTATGCCTAGGCAAAAAAAATGGACCTTTCTCGCTGCTCCTGTGTGCCTAATGATGGTTATCGCGGCATGCAGTTCCGGAGGAGGGGGCAATACGAGCTCGCCCAGTGCCACTAGCAGTACGGGAACAGCGAGCGCTTCGGATAACGGAATCATAACGGACTGGTCTAAGCAACCGGAAATGACTTTGACTGTATTCGATACTTTGGCCAACTATGCCGGCGAGCAGCAGGGCTGGTTCGCCAAGTTGATCAAGGATAAATTTAATATCAAACTGAACATCGTCGCACCGAACCTGTCAGGCGGCGCTCAAATGATCGCTACGCAGATGGCATCCGGTGACCTCGGCGACCTGGTTGTAGGACTTGGCGGCAAGGATTATGAGAATGCGATCAAAGCAGAAATGATTCTCGACTGGACGAAAGACGGCCTGCTCAACAAATACGGCAAAAATTTGGAGAAGTACGCCGCTCAGGCACTTGATGCGAACAAGAAACAATACGGCGGAGGCACCGCGATTTACGGCATCGGGCATAACGTTGGCACCGGCGACGGCCCGAGCGAAGGGGCGGACATGACGTTCGGACCGATGCTCCGCTGGGATTTGTACCAGAAGCTCGGCAGCCCGCAAATCAAGACGCTTGACGACTATCTGCCGATTCTGAAGAAGATGCAAGAGATGGATCCGAAGAGCGATTCCGGCAAGAAAACGTACGGAATGTCGCTGTGGTCCGACTGGGATGGAGATTGGTCCACCTTGGCTAAAGTTACAGCACAGTTTTATGGCTATGCAGAAGGCGACACCTTCAATCCCGGGGACATGATTCTTACCAAAGCCGATGGACCCGAATATCAAGGTTTTCTTGATGATAACAGCTACTATATGCAAGGACTCGAGTTCTACTTCAAAGCTAATCAGATGGGACTGCTCGATCCGGATTCCCTGACTCAGAAATTCGGCGATGTTTCGAACAAATTTAAGGACGGCCAAGTGCTCTTCTCTCAATTCCCTTGGATTTCCAACGTGTATAATACACCGGATCATACGTCTGCAGGCAAAGGATTCGTGCTTGTTCCGTTCCAGGACGAGAAAGTGTACTCCTCTGGCTTCAATCCTTACGGCGGCTCATTGATCTGGTCGATCGGCTCCCATGCGAAAGATCCTGCGCGTGTACTGGCATTCGTCGACTGGTTGTTCTCGCCGGATGGCGTGCAGGAAACCAACATCGGTCCGAAAGGCCTCGCATGGGATATCGGCAAAGATGGCAAGCCGGTATTGACCGATTTCGGCAAGAAGGCGACGACTAACGGCGACACCCCGGTACCGGCGCAATATGGCGGCGGAACTTGGAGGAACGGTGTTTCCCAGCTTAACAATTCGACGCTTACCACATCTCAGATCAATCCGAATACCGGGGCACCGTATGATTCCAACCTGTGGAATTCGACGTTGACCGCTAACCCGGATCCCGTGACGAAGAGCTGGCGCGAGGCGATGGGCGTGACCACTTCGAAGGAATTGTTTGTCAAGAATAACCAGGTTGCGGTCACGAAACCGTTCTTCAACGGACAACCGTCGGCCCAAGAGCCTTCGGATATCAAGCTGAAGCACACCCAGGTTGGCAAGGTGATCAAGGAGTACTCCTGGAAGATGATGTTTGCCAAGGATCAGAGTGAATTCGACCAATTGAAGCAGCAAATGGTTCAGAAGGCAAAAGGC
>NZ_PCZT01000009.1:501503-512804 GCF_002968895.1 Paenibacillus sp. AR247
TACAGTATTCACGATGTACAAATAGGTCACACTACGATGGGAAGAAATAAGGCTGTTGTCGCTTCGCGTACCCGATCCATTGATTGGGTGCGGGAAGCTTTTAGATTAAAGATAAAAACGATTAATCATGTATAATTTAGGCTCATCTGAACAAGCATGAGGTGTGTCTGCATGGCTCTACTGAAACCTTTGGGCGTCACTACCAAATTCGTACTCACTTTTATATCCATCCTGACGGTATCGATGTCGTTCATGGGCTATATTCTGTATTACCAGTCCTCTCATGCAGCTATCGCACAGGGGCAAATTCTCATGATGCAAAACGTGCTGCAAATGAGGAACAGCATGAATCAAAAAACGGACATGGTCCAGAACCTGTCTCAAATCATTGCCTTTGATCCGAAAATTCAAAATTTCCTCGGGACTGCTTTCTCGGGCGATCCCTTCCAATTGATCGATTACCGATACAACATCGCGCCGATTTTGGGTAATCTGATGCAGCAGAACACCTATATACACGCAATGCGGATCTTCATGACCAATAACGAGATTCCGGAGATGAACGATAGTTTCTTGCATCTGAAGCGTGTGCAGTCAGACCCTTGGTATGCTTCGTACATCCATTCAACGGTGGTGGGAGATTGGCAGGGGCTTCATACGGAGAAAAGCTTTATCGGCACTTTCGATCCTAGCGTCCAAAAGAAGGTATTCACTTACGACCGAAAAATCGATTCGTCCAATAGTACGGCGTTGGCTGGAGTCCTAGAGATCGAGGTCGATCGAGAAGTTCTGTTCGATGGACTAAAGAATCCGCAAAGCGAACATTTCGGGAGCATCTTCGTCGTTGACCGCCGAGGTGAGATCGTATCTAATAACGTGCCTCAACTGGCAGGCGAATCTGCCAAGTCGCTCGGACTGCCGATACCTGCGCAAGGCACCGAGATCAACAAAATCATGGACATAAAGGGAGTACGATCGATTGTGATTTCCGTCCCGCTCGGCGGGACGGAACTTTACGTTACAGGCGTTTTTCCCGTCAGTCCATTCATCGAGAGTATGAGGCTTTCGCTGAAATGGATCATCGTGATCCTCGTATCCTCGCTTATCCTGCTCAGCGGCTTCGTCACCTTTATTACCCATGCGCTTCTGCGTCGGATGAAAGTGCTCGTAAAAGCGATGAAGCAAGTACGAGAAGGATCGCTGAACGTATCGGTCCCCGTCGTAGCGAATGACGAGTTCAGCCAGATGGCGGTAAGCTTTAATCTGATGACAGCTCGCATTCACGATCTGGTCGAGACGGTCTACAAAAGCAGCATTATGGAGAAAGAAGCGGAGCTGCGGGTGCTCGAATCGCAGATCAATCCGCATTTTCTCTACAATACCTTAGCGACGATTTCCTGGGTGGCCCGCAAAGTGCATTCGTCCGAGATCACACATCTGTCCAATTCGCTGGCCAAATTTTACCGTTTGGTATTGAACAAGGGCAAGTCTGCTATACTCGTTCGGGATGAAATCGAGATGGTCAAGGCTTACCTGGAGATTCAGAAGTTCCGCTTCGAGGATATGTTTGATACGGAGTTCCGCATCGACGATCGTGTTCTTCCTTATATGGTCCCGAAAAATATTTTGCAGCCGCTAGTGGAGAACGCATTGTCGCACGGCATCGAGCCAAAATGCTGCCACGGCACGGTCATTATCGAAGCAGGCTTGCAACAGGAGAGCATCGTCATTCGCATCATCGACGACGGGGTCGGCATGACACCGGACCAGGTTGGAGCGGTGTTGAAGGGACAGGTACGCCGGACGAGCGGAAGCGGCTTTGCGGTTAAAAATATTATCGAACGATTAAACAGTTATTATGTCAACAACTACAAGCTTGAATTGTTTAGTCGCCCGGGAATCGGTACGGTCTTTGTCATTACGCTGCCGAAGGAGTGAGTTACCCTTGTTTACCTTGCTGATAGTAGAAGATGAAAGGTGGGAACGGGAGGGCCTGGTCGATTTTCTCGACTGGAAGTCTATGGGGATCGAGATAATCGGCACTGCTTTCAACGGCTTGGATGGCGTCGAGAAGGCGTTCACCCTGCGGCCAGACATCATCATTACAGATATCCGTATGCCGGGAATGAATGGGCTTGAGATGGCTAATCGCATTCGCGAGCAACTCCCGGATGTGCGTTTCATCGTGCTTACGGGATACAATGAATTTGAATACACCCGGGAAGCAATTTTCCTGCATGTGGACGACTACGTGCTCAAGCCAGTGGAAGAGGTAGATATGAAGAACGCGATGGCAAGGGGTCCTGAAGGAATGCGAGCTTATCCGCAGCAGGAGGCAGGATCATGTGAGGCTGCAGGAGAAGCTTCAATTCGGAGCGAGAATGGCGGCGGAGAAGCGGCTTTCGGAGCTGCTGCATGAAAGGATTGATCAGGAGCAGCAGGAGCATGACCTTCTCGCCGGAGCGGAAGATCTTCGCGCTAATTTCTACGACGCAATGGTGATTGCCCCGATGGATTCGGCCCTGCGCGAAGAAACGGTCCGAAGGCTAATCGGCAGCCCGTGCTTCATCGTAAGCTGCGACGAGCTTTCTGGCGGAATGGCGGTGATCCTGCCGGACCCCGGACCTGACACGGTTTCGTCGGAGACAGCCGCGAAGATTCTGCTCAAGGAATGGAGCGACGCGCGGCCCTATATGCCTGTGATCGGGATGGGACATAAGGCAAATAGTCTCCCCATGCTGAAAAAGTCTTACCGGCAGGCTTTGAACGCGGCCAAGTACGGGGTGTTTTACGGTCATGCCGGCGTCATAACCGCCGAGGTGGAAGAGATGGCGAGAATTCGGTTCTCCAAACAGGCAGGGGAATTTCTCGCCGCCTGGCAAGAGATGTCCCGGCAGCTCCGGCTTCACCTGCTCGCGCTGCATAAGGAAGAAGTCTACACGCAGCTTGAAACCATGATCAAGTTGATTACGGATGCCACCGGGGCCTATGTCGCGGCGCTGCTGAACTCGCTCATCATTGAGCTTTCGGTGCTTGCAGACGGTCAGGGAGGGAACAATGGGAGTATCCAGCAGTTTCTCGCGATGAACCGCCTTCAGGACATGCACGACTATGTGCGGAATTACGTAAGCGAAATCATCCATCTCCTGGACGAGAAGATGAACAACAAAGATAAATATATCATCGACAAGGTCATCCGCCTGATTGACGAGCGGTATGGATCGGGCGAGCTCAGCTTGACGGTTCTGGCGGACGAAGTGTTCGTCTCTCCGAATCATCTGAACACGATGTTCAAGAAAATAACGGGAAGAACGGTTCACCAATTCTTGGTGGATACCCGGATGAGCAAGGCCGAGGAACTGCTTCGCACGACCAAGCTCAAAGTATCCGAAATCGCGGGCAGCATTGGGATGTCCAACATATCTTATTTTTGCTCGATCTTTAAACAGGAGTTCGGACTGAGTCCGGGTGAATACCAGGAATTGATGCAGCGGCCATAAAGGGTCCTTATGTATATGTGTGCCGGCCGCTAACAGAGCGGCGGGCAATCCTGGATGCGATCTTAACGGAGAACCAGGCTTTTAAACGCGTGCTTCAGGTAAATGACGCGGGCAAAGCCTTGTTTGATATCGAAGCAGCGAAGCCTGGACTGGATTGTCGGGGGACAAGAACAAAGTCCCATTGAAAGTCGCTATTTTAGCGGCTTTTTTGTTTTATCGGTACAAGTTCTTGTCCCGATCGGTTAGGAACCGTTATTGTTCTTACTTGCTGACTCATTCTCATTTCCCCCAAATATTTTTGATTATCAGATGCACGTAATGTAGCTGATTACTGTAAAATCACTCCCCAGCCATCCTAAACTATGACATACAGTTGTCAAATTACCCCTGATACAATCAGTTCAAATTTAAGATATGGAGGGTTAGACCGAATGAACGAGAACCAAACGTTGCACAATGAGAACCGTACCATCACCCCCTGGATCACTACCCAAAGCACTGAGAAGTTGATTGCCTTTTTGACTGCTGCTTTTGATGCGCGGGAACTTGGCAGGGTATACAATGCTGACGGAAGCATTGGGCATGCAGAGGTAGGCATCGGCGATTCAAAAATTCTAATGTTTGATTCTCCTGCCGAATGGCCATCGTTTCCTTGCTTAATTCGCCTGTACGTGGACAACAGTGATGAAATTTATGCTCAAGCTATAAAGGCAGGCGCTATTTCCATGACGAAAGTGATAACCCAGGCATGGGGGGAACGGGGTGGAAGAGTCGTTGATCCATTTGGGAATGTATGGTGGATAACCTCTAAAGTAGAGGATGTTAGTCCTGAAAAAATGATAGAGCGCTCAAAACAGCAAGAGTATATCGATGCTATGGAATATGCACAAAAGAGCTTTAATCCATTTTTGACGGATGCGAGAAATCGTTGAAGTTCGACAAAGGCATTACAAATAAGGATGAACGAAAGACTACCGTTTCATCCTTATTTCTGTGTCTGCCACATAGCCGATGAGACAAACTCAGTCACTAATGCGACTCATGTCGAGGGACAAGAACATAGTCCCACTGAGAGTCGCTATTATAGCGGCTTTTTTGTTTTATCGGAACAAGTTCTTGTCCCGAGTCGAGGACAAGAACTTGTTCCGATTACCGTAATGGACAAGAACGTAGTCCGATTACCGATTAGATAAGTATCCCAACAGGGTACCCATGCAAAAATTCATTAAGCTAACGGGCAGGATAGTTTCAAGGATTTATAAAGGAAAGGATCCACAAAATGTTCTTCCTTTGCTTATCATTGCTGGGCTTCCTAAACCAGTGTCAATCCTCCGTCCAAGACAATGATTTGTCCGGTGGAGTATTGTTCGCGCATCAAATAGAGAAACGCCTCGGCGGCATCCCCGGGTTCTCCAACGCGCCCCGCCGGGACGGAGTTCGTAATAGATTCAAACATCGCATTCCGCTGTACATCAGGAATCCCATTCCACATTTCTGTGCGCATAAACCCTAAACAAACTGCGTTGACTCGCAGCGGAGCGAGTTCTACGGCCAGTGCTCGAGTCAGCGCCTCAGTCCCACCGGAAAGACTTGCCCCGATTATCCCACCTTTCCGCGGCCGCATTCCGATTGTGCCTGAAACCAAAGTAATAGAGCCACCTTCTTTGATGTGACCACTACCGTATTTCGCAGCCATCAGCGCTCCCCAGTATCTCAAGTTGAATAATTGACGCGCTGCATCGATATTCATCGAGAGGAGAGTCGCTGGGGGTAGAGGATCGCCTGCGCTAAAAACCAGATGGTCGAATTGACCAATGTCATTGAACAATTGGCGAACCTGCGCCTCGTTCGTAAGATCAACCGCGTAACCTTCCGCGTCGTGTTTGAGTCGGGTGATAGCACGATCCACATTCTCCTGGCGGCTGGATACAACAACGACAGACGCACCTTCGCGTGCCGATCGTTCCGCTACTGCGTAGCCAATGCCGGAGGTTCCGCCAAGGCAAACCACCCTTTTACCGTTCAAACCTCGTTCACAAGATGACAGACTCATCCTTAATCATTCCTTTCGCTTTACATAATGTTGCATTACGCTTAAAGTTTAAACTATGAAGTTAAGTTGAATGTCAAGTCCCTAATTGAGGAGAATCGCATGAAAATTCACGAGTTAGCACAGAAGACAGGTTTGACACCTTCCGCAATTCGTTATTATGAAAAAGTGGGGCTATTGGATTTACGCCATGTTCGACGCGGAGAAAATAACTATCGCTACTATGGCGAGGAGACAGTCGAGCACCTTCAGCTCATAATAAAAGCTCAGTCCGTAGGATTTACAATATTGGAACTTAAAGAAGTGGTTCAAGCTGAAGAGACAAGTGAATTGCCATTGCCTATGATGATTGATCTCCTTCACCGAAAGATAAAGGAGATTGATAGGAGACAGTCTGAATTGGACCAAGTAAAAGTTCATCTTGCACGGATACTAGCACATAAGATGGCGTTACTGAATGCTGAAAAATAAGAAGATGTGCGGATCTAGAATGAGGAGATCGGCTAATTACGCTAACGGGGAACGATAGCTCAATGAAGACATTTGAAGGCAGCCGCCCCAAAAGCCGGCTGCCTTTTTCTTAAACTAACGGGCAGGATATTGTAATTGTAGATTCACCCGTCTACTTAGGGCGATCAACGGCGCTTGATGGATGCCGAAGGACAAGAACATAGTCCTATTGAAAGTCGCTATTTTAGCGGCTTTTTTGTTTTATTCGGTACAAGTTCTTGTCCCGAGCCTAGGACAAGAACTTGTACCGATTGCCGTAATGTACAAGAACATGCCGATTACCGATAATATAAGTATCTAACATTGAAACCGAAGATATCATCATCCATAGAAAACGAAATTAAGACAACAAAGCTTTTAAAAATTATATTAATCATTGACACCTACGGGAAAGGATCCCGTCAGCTGATTTTATTACGAACACATGTTCGATAAATTCGAATTTTGTACGTGTGTCTGAAAATAGACAACTGTAGATTTATTTCTTATTTTTGCTTGCTGCTGTCGTAGCTAATTCGGCGCCTATCCTGCCGGCATGATGGGCATAGCCGCCGACGGTGCTTCGACGATTCGGACGATGTCGAATCTGAATGAGAGCTTACCGTGGGCGCAGCTGAGGGTCGTGCCGATTCTGGGAGGGCTGATCGGGGTCCTGCATGACGGACGGCAATCGGCGAACGGCGCTGACGAACGAGTCGGGCGAGGCGGTATGATGGCGCGCGGAGTTTGCCGAGGAGACGGAGGCCTCCGGTGTTCTGCTCCATAACGGTGCCGCTTTCCGCGCGGATCGCGATCGCGGCACCGACGAGGCTGGCCGTACGACGATTGCCGCAACCGTGCGGATGCTTCCCGGCGCAATTCACACGGTAGAATAGGCGCGGCCGTAGCGTTTCAATCGATAGCCCGGTTTCCGGGATCAAGCGGAAAATCCTGCTGATATGGCTCATTTATTCGCGCCCGCTCGCTGCAGCGTAGCGATTCTTCGGGACCGGCAGCCCCAGGTTGCCGCAGCGTATCCGATTCGTATTCCAACCGGTAAAACGTGGATTCTTGTCCTTTACCTTTAACGGTACAAGTTCTTGTCCTCCGACATCAGGATGCCAAGAGTAATAAAAATAGTCCCGTATAGCTTCGATGCTAAACATATGTACAAAATACGAGTTTTGTGAAAAAGTACCAAAGAAACGGCCGGATGAACGGCCAATTTTTCTATTTTTATATATTCACACTACTTCAATCACTTATCCATATTGTTAACGGCTTTTCTCATCTCTTCATCCGTTAAATGCGTATAGATCATCGTCGTCTGGATCGATGAATGCCCCAGCTGGTTCTTCAGCCTCGGTACGTCGTTGTTCTCCAGGTGGTAGCGGGTTGCGAAGGAATGTCTCAAGGAATGCACCGTCAGTGCCGGTTTACCAAACGCTGCAGCGTATTTTTCGATCAGTTTCTCAATCGATCTCGGTGTTAACCGCCGGCTTTTTCCTTTGCGTCCGATCGGTGCTGCTATAAATAAGTAATTTTCCGATTTTTCCGGTACATATCGCGTTTCCCGGATTTTTAAGTAGCTTTCCAGGTCTAATAAGGCTTGCTGGCTAAAATATACATATTGTTCTTTGTTGCCTTTACGCAGCACGCGCACTTGGCCTTTGTTCATATCCAAATCCTCAATATTGATTCCCGCTACCTCGGATAAACGCAGTCCTGACCCGAGTATCAGCGATACGATGGCTGTATCCCGCTCACGGTTAAATTCGTGGAACCGGACCATACGTTTGTTGCTTTTGTTCAGTTCACCGAAATCATGTGCCACAAACTGCCGGAACTTCTCAAAATCGTCTTCACGTAAAATTTTGCCCTCAATGCGGTTCGCGACGGTTTCTTGGCTTTCCTTAATGGAATTAAAGTCGATCTTGGCCATCACATTTCGTTGAATATACGGCTTGAGGTCCGACGTTTCAGCCTTGTTTTGCAGGTAATCAAACAACGACTTTAACGCCGACAATTTCCGGTTGATCGTGTATTTGTTGTTGCCCAGCTGATACTCCAGAAATGACAAGAAATTTTCGATTTCGCGTACGGTCAGTGATTCCAGAACATTCAATTTAATGTCTTTGCGATCATCCGCAGCCAGTTTCTCAGCCACAAGCCAATCAAAAAAGATGAGGTAATCGTGGCAGTAATTCAGCAGCGTCGTGTGCGACAGCTTGCGTTTGCGGCTATCGATGTATTCGGTCACGTACCAAGGAAGCTCCGCACATTTATCATCAACGCGTTTCATGTAATGCAGCTTCGTGTGTTTATCCATTTATTGCTAAACCTCCTTATGTACAGAATAACTTATATGTATTTATTCGTCAAATTATTATTTTACGTAATTATAAAGTATAAAGATGGCCTGGCCTTATAGATTCATCTATTCATCTTAGTCACTATTCAGTATGCGGCGCTTATTCCATCACATCCTCTATACCCAAGCTCCAAAAAGCTCCGCGATACTTATTATCATCTACATTGTGCATTAGTGTTAGTGTCAGTTGGCTTAGCTTATTAATTTATATATTACGTCATCGAACAATCACCCAGTTATAGATTTGCACCGCTTATGGACAGTAATTTCATCTAAATCGTACTTATAATAATGAGCCTGATCATTTATTTCCGTCTATTTAAAAAGCACAATAAAACCGCGCTTATGCGCGGCTATTATTGCTAAGTTGTTCTTATTGACCCAACCACTTAGACCCGGTTAGGCCAAATAACCACCATCTTGATCATAATTACTTAATTGTCACCGGCAGCACCCCGCCGGCTTTCAGTTGGCCTAGCAGCACTTTGATCCCGGCGGCTGTATTTGGCTCCTGCTTACCGTAAACTGCGATACCAGAACGCACGTTCTGAATATAGATCGTCTCATACGGATTGCCCAGCGATAACAGCGTATAACGCTTGTTACGTTGGTTCATCTCATCGATCAACGTTTGATCATCGGCCCAGCCAAACTGACTGGCCACGTTGCGGAACTGATATGAAGCCAGGATAACGTAATCCGCTTGATCCACCGCCTGAAGCGCCTCATTCATTTGCGGCTTGCTTCAGCTGTCTCTCGAGCTGCTTCGCCTGCTCCTCGTCGGCTGCGACAATCGNAACCCGATCGCCTTGACGAATTTGATCCGGCTGCGCACCGTCACGGCCGGCTAACAAGGTGACCGCTCGCTCTGCGATTTCCCGCTCCACTGTGCGATGCTTCTCGGAACCAATGACACCGTCAAGCGCGGCCAATTGCTGCGTAAGGCTTTTGCTGCGGTCAAACAAACCGTATTTCGCTTTCAGCTCCAAAATCCGTTTCACTGACGAATGGATGGTTTCGATCGGTATCGCCCCGCTCTTCACCGCGTTCACCAGCGTTTGGTGCGCGGCTGCCGGATCTTGCGGCATGAGAATGATATCCACACCTGCGGAAACGGCACGCACCACCGCTTGATTTTCGCCAAAATGCTCCGCGATTGCATTCATCGTGAAGGCATCGGAAATGATGACGCCTTTGTATCCAAGCTCCCCTCGGAGCAGTCCGGTCAGTACCTTCTTGGATAACGTAGCAGGAATCGGTACGCTGCTTCCGTCCTTGAGCGATGTGACGTGATCGTTATCTACAGCTGGAAACGCAATATGTGCGGTCATGATCATCTCAACTCCGTTATCGATGGCTGCCCGAAACGGTTTGAGCTCCACCGCTTCGAGCCTCTCCCGATCATGTGAAAGCACCGGCATTCCCAAATGGGAGTCTACAACCGTATCGCCATGGCCGGGAAAATGCTTGACCGCCGCGATCACTCCCGATTGCCGCAGTCCTTGGATCTCTGCGAGACCCAGTCGTGTCACCAAATCCGGATCCGAGCTAAACGACCGCATTCCGATAATCGGATTATCCGGATTGCTGTTAATGTCGAGCACCGGCGCAAAATTGACCTGCAGCCCGAGTGCCGTTAGCTCCTCCCCGGTCAGCCGTCCGGCCGCTTCGGCGAGCGTTGTATCTCCGGTTGCACCCAGCGCCATTTGACCCGGCAGATTCGTACCTCCGGGGATTCGTTTAACGACCCCGCCTTCCTGGTCGATGCCAAGGAACAGCGGAATGTCGCCTGCCTCCATCTGCAGATCATGTGTCAGAGTGGTGACCTGCCGAGCATCTACGATATTTTTGTCGAAAAGAATAAGTCCGCCCAAATCCTGATCATGGATGCTGCGTTTGACTCCTTCATTGACCGTAGTCGTCACTTGCCCGTTCCATTGCCTGATGTCAGGCATGAGCATTTGGCCGACCTGCTCGCTGACCGTCATGTAGGACATCAGCTTATCCCAATCCTGTGCCTGAATGGCTCCTTGACGTTCGAAGCGAATGACCCGCGACATAAACACAGCAAACTCCGCTCGCGTCACAGATCGGTCCGGACGAAAGGTGCCATCTGAATATCCGCCGATCAATCCGTTGGAGCTCATCATGAGAATAGGCGCTGCCGCCCAATGCTTTGCTGTATCCGTCAATGTTACAGGTTTCTGGCCTTTTACGAGTGAATAGGCCCGTGTAAGAAACGCTGCCGTCTCGGCACGGCTCATCGGTGCATCCGGATGGAATGTGCTGTCAGGAAACCCGCTGGCCAGCCCATGTTTAGCGGCAATGGCAATTTCAAGATAAAAAGGATGGTTCTTAGGCACATCTGTGTAGGTCATGCCGCCGTCCGCTTCTCGCTGCAGCTCCTGCGGATAAAGCTCCCGCACCATGAAAGTAACGGCCTGCGCTCTTGTGACTTGCCTTTCAGGCATAAATTTCCCATTGCCATATCCGGCGACGGTTCCCCGTTCGGCCATATAGGTGATGCCGTCTTCCGCCCACTTCGAGTGCTGCAGATCGCTAAATCGTTCTTCCGCAGCTGCGCTTCCTGCCCATACGAGCACAGAACCGAGTACGGCACCGAATATCGTTATTAGTTTCACATTCATCTGTTCCACCCCTGTTGCTGTTCTATATACGTTGATTAGACGCGCTTGATGTACCGTTTGTTGCGTTCATGCTCTCACACCCGACACATCATGAAAAATGGATTGCCTCCTCTACAGGAAAAAACGTTACCCTCAAGACACGATTCCTAAGGAATTACTCTTTCCCTTCTATATATCCGCTGCTTTTACGCAAAAAAAAAAAGACCGCCTGCACAGATGCCGGGGCCTGATTACGAATGGTTT
>NZ_PCZT01000009.1:512904-518032 GCF_002968895.1 Paenibacillus sp. AR247
GCGAAGAACATCACCGACACCGTGAAGCTGATCAACGCGCCAATCGTATTGATGACGAGCTTCGTTACCAACCCTGCGGTTTTTCCCGGATCCACTTGACGATCATCCCCGTTTGCGAGAGCGTGAAAGGGATAAATACCCCTACCGCGTACAGTGGGATCAAATGTTCCGTCTGTCCGTGGAAGGCGACGATCAGCACGATAGACAGTAGCCCAAGGATGATGATTCCGTTCGAATATCCCAAACGGTCACCGCGGACAGTAAACATCCGGGGAATAAACCGGTCTTTGGCTAAATTGACCGCCAGCAGCGGAAACGCCGAATATCCGGTATTGGCCGCCAGGATCAAGATCAGTGCCGTCGTGCCCTGGATGAAAAAGTACATAAAATTCCGTCCGAACGTCTGATTGGCAATCTGGGATACGACCGTCTCCTGGGGATTTGGGGATATGCCCAAATAATAAGCAAGAAATACGATGCCCGAGAAGAGTACAGCCAGCAGAATCCCCATAGCCATCAAGGTTTTGGCCGCATTGTTCGGGGCCGGATCCTTGAAGTTCGGGATGGCGTTCGAGATCGCTTCGACCCCGGTCAGGGCGGAGCTGCCCGAGGCAAAAGCTTTTAAGAGCAGGAACAGGCTGATCCCCGCCACCGGCGTCCCGACCGGCGAATGTAAATGCGGTGAAACGTGGCCGGTCACGATGTTGTACATACCGACGCCGATCAAAATGAACAGCGCGAAGGCGAACAGATACACCGGATAAGCCAGGATGGAGGCCGACTCGGTGACGCCCCGCAAATTCAGAAGCGTAATGAGGATGACGAAGGTGACGGCAATCCCCACCGTATGCTCATGCAGCGCCGGAAACGCCGAAGTCAGCGCGTCCGTGCCAGCCGAAACGCTGACCGCAACAGTCAAAATGTAATCTACCAGCAGCGATCCGCCGGCCACCAGCCCGGGATAGATTCCCAGATTCTGTTTAGAGACGACGTAAGCACCGCCGCCATGCGGGTAAGCGAAGATGATCTGCCGGTAGGATAAAATGAGTGCAGCCAGCAAAATCAGTACGCCGATTCCGATCGGTATCGAATACCAGAACGCCGCCGTGCTGACCGTGACCAGAACCAGCAAAATTTGCTCCGGCCCATACGCTACGGACGACAGCGCATCGGAGGATAGAATGGCCTAAAGCTTTTTTCTTATTCAGTTTTTGTTCTCCCAATTCGGTAGACTTCAGCGGACGTCCGATCAGAAGTCTTTTCAATGCTGCCATAAAATGTTTGTCACCGCCAATGTTAGAGTTGGAATGCTCATGATGTACCCGTTAGACACGTGCTCAACCCTTTTTGGGCACAACAAAAAAGCCGCAGGAAAGCTGGACCTTCCCGTGGCTTTACGCGCACGACAAATCCCTCTTTCATAACGCTTACGAGGTTAGCTGACGGATTCGGGACCGAAAGTATCCCTACACTCAATAAATGAACATCAAGTGATTCACCCCTGGGACGAAGGTTTAACTTCATCCCTTTGGTTCCCCCGCTCCTGATTTCAGAATTCAGCGATCAAGGAGTATTACGTTTCAGGTTCACAAGTTCACGATTACGAATTGAATCTTACTCCTTCCGGATGCCAGCTGTAAAGAAGCAAACGGTTTGAGATACGTATGAAAAAATTCAAAAGAACTTCATGTCAACGCTTACATTGGCGGCAATCTATTAATTTCTGGCTGTAGCTGTGCATATCGCTTGTTTACGCTATTAAATTCATATCGGGCTTCTAAATATTTCGATTCGCCGCATTCCTCAGCGAAGCCTCTACGGTATCCAGTCGGTTCAAGCAGTGATGCCGGACCATTTCGAGGTCGTTATCCAGCTGATCCGGCTCCAGGTTGCGATGCAAAATATTCATACACCAATGGGTAAGGTTCCTCAAATGATGGCGGTATGCATAATAACGCAGCAAATCCGGGTTCAGCCCCATCTGTTGTCCTAGTTCCTGCTCATACCCTGTGAGAAAATGACCCAGTCCTTCCCCGATATACCCCACGATATCCAGCTCTGGTGGCGCAAGCATAGCCGCTTCCCAATCCAGGACGATCAGCCGTCCGTCTGCGGTCTCCATCAGATTCCCTCCCCACAGATCACCGTGGCAGAGCACATTGGGGGCCGGATCAAGCACGAGACGTTCACGAACCTCTGTCATCTGGTGCAGCAGCTCGGTTATGCGCCTTTGCTGAGGGATAACAAGCTCACGCAGCAGCTGGCTAGCGGGACTTGCACCGGCCCGAAGATGCTCAATCTGCTTCAGGCATTGGTTCAAATGTTCGGAAAAGGAGACATCATACGTTTCACTCGTAAGGCCGGATGTGGCAGTAAAGGGAGTCAACTGCCGAATCCGCGCCGCCAGCCGTCCAACACGCTCCAATTTATGCTTGGAGAACGGGTATGCCTCAGCCCAGGTTTCTCCTTCGATAAATTGAAAGAGTACCGCGGTGCAACCGGAGAGGGGTAGCAGATAAGCACCGCTTAAGGTTCGGAACGGACAGGGCAGCTCCACAAAGCGGCCGGTCTGATGCAATTCCCACATAAACGGCACATAATGGCTGCACCGAAGGATGCCTTGGCAGTGGCTGTCATTGCCATGTTCAAACAGTTTCATATAGTATCGCGTCCCGTTTTCTCCCTCCACCCGGTAAGAATAGGCCGAATCTCCATAAGGGATAAAAATAAGCCTCCGGGCAGCGATTCCGTAAGCTTCGTTCAAGTGATGCACAAAAGCCCCTTCGTCCATTCGATAAGACTGCCTCAATTCATTCTCCCCTTTCCTATTTCATCGCGTAGCGCGGATAAAAGCAATCAAGCCCGGTGTCTGTGTAACCCGGACTTGATCGCAATGGCCTCTTATGAGATTAAAACAATCTTTCATTCACCAATGTTAACAGGCAATGTTAACCGATGTAGACAACCGCACCGCTGCGCCTGTACGCTTTCGGCAGTTCCGTCTCGAGCAGCTCGAGTCTGCGTAACATGTGGTCGAGGTCGTCCCCATGCATGTGGCTTTGCGCCCATTCTTTAAGCTGGGACACTTCGCCCAAGACAGCCGGGATGTCCTCGAACTCTACGTCCGTACCGTCCTGGAAAAGTGCGACCCACTGCAAGTTCAACTCTTCCACCGCCGGCACCCAATATTTCTGGAAAAAGGATTCCGTCGCCACCGGAAGCATAAAGGACCGTTCAAATTCGTCCTCCGGGTCCACAATAATTGCGCTAATTGACATGTTATTCCACCACCCCAAATCGAATGTTGAACGTGTAATCCGGAAACTCCTGGCGAAGCTTATTCAAACTGTTCTCCGCGGCCGCCCGCAGAGCCGGCGAGTCCCCGTCCAGCTGAAACTCGAAATGCCGGATTCCTTTAATTTGCTCCAGCGTCGGGATTTCCGCCGTTCCATCAGGCGTTGTTCGCGTCCCAACCGCCTTCTGCATCAGGTTGTTGATCCGCACCTTCGTTTTCTGGTAAGCAGCTTCTCCAGCCAATCCTTCAGCCTGCTGCCGCCCTTTTTACCGAAGCGTTCGGCCAGCCTGCCGAACGGAACACGGCTCAGCGCCAGCGCAAGCAGCGTAGAGATCGCATTTTCGGGGGTGAGCAGTCTTTTCGGATCGCGGATATCCTTAGCGATTTCGTGGCCGCTCGCCGGTATGCTCGCCGCCGTTAAGGCAATACCGAGCGCCGGCCAGAAGCTGACGAACATCAAGGACAAAGCGAACGCTCCGAGCACGATGGCGCTTTTTTCCCAAAAACCGAGGCGGTCCCACCAGTTCTGCAGCGAATCGAACATGCATGAGAAGCAAGCCGGATCGGCGGGATGGACGTGCGCCTGGAAATAAGCGGCGAAGCCCGCCAGCCCGGCGATCACCAGCAGGGCCGCGGTTACACCGGCGGCAGCACGGAAGTGCTTCAGCATCCTCGTCTGCAGGTCGCCCTGCAGCGCGGCGGCTTCCTGATTGCCGTATAGGAGCGAGAAGCCCAGCTCCCTGCGTTCCCGGGTCCAGGACATGACGCTCCCCAGCCGTTCCCTGCGGGTCAAGAGAGACTCCAGCATATACCACAGCTCTGACACCGGGTTGATCCATCCTTCGCCTTCCATTCTCGGCAGCCTGCTTTTCACCCGATTCAACGAGACGTAATCCAGGACGAGCCCAATCGCCAGCATCAGGAGGAACACGCCTTTCGTCCGGTACCCGCTGCCGGTCAGGTCGCTGATTTTCATAAACCAGTCCGGCAGTGAGCCCTGACCGTTATAAGCAGCATGATCGATGATCGACCAGACGAGCAGCAGTGCAGGCAGGGCGAAGATGGCGGCCTTCAGCCGCTTGCGGTACCGTACAGCCAAACCGAGCCCTAGGGCGACCATGCCGGTGTGCACAGGATGACTGACCGACATGATGGTCGGAAAGATGCTTTCTTCAAACCGGCCGGGGAACAGCGTCCAAAAATCCCAATGGATCGTCTCCCCTCCAAGCATCGTCACACTGTAGCCGTACGTCCGCCCGATGATGCCGGAGTTCAGCCAGCGGCGCGTCAGCTCTTCCATCAATTGAAAGCCCACGCCCGCCCCGGCTCCGGCCAGCGTATAATCGGCAAGGCTCATGGAAGAGGCGCGCCGTGAAAAGAGCAGAAACAGACCGAGCGGCAGCAGCTTCCATACTTCCTCGAAGATCGGGGTCAAGACGGCCTGGGACCAGGTGTCCCGCGTATCCCCGCCAAACAAGCCGTGAGCCGCGAGCAGCGTCAGCGCCGTGACCGGGATGACAAGAAAGATGCCCAGCAGCATAAACATGGCCGCCTGCTTCCAAGTAAATGTTTTGCTCCGGCAAAGAAACCAAAACTGCAGCATGACATAAAAAGACCATAAATACTGGACGAGCATCGTGCGTGAATCCCGGTACAGGAACAGGCCCAGGATAAAAAACAAAAGGGATATCCAGCACCATATCGTATATAAGGTTTTGAGCCAGGGGAAGCGCCGGAGCGTTCCCTGCACCCACCGATACCACCCCTTCAGCGATATCCCTGACTTCCGTTTCGGATGTTCCAGATCGTATCCGTTTCCATCTCCTCCTTCAT
>NZ_PCZT01000009.1:518132-525900 GCF_002968895.1 Paenibacillus sp. AR247
ATGGCATGGCATCACCTGATTCTGAGGGGCTGTCCTGACAAGAGCTGTGAAGATATAAGAACCGCTTCCTCCCCAATATACCTCATAATCGTCTTGGGTTGGGCAGTGAATATGGGGATGTAAACCAAAACTGGACCATTTTCCCCCTCCAAGGGGACTAAGGTCAGCCGAAAGGCTGCCGCTAACTGGCCAGAGTGGTGCATAGCTCCTATAATCAATCCGCCCATGTTCACTCGTTTCTGAAGATCTGCAGGACCGTGTCCGAAATAACCTGCTCCGGGACGTCTCCGTGCAGCGTATACAGAAAATCATCCTTCACGAAACGATACACCACTTTCTTCGTTCGGTCATCGCGAAGCTCCTTCGTGGATGGAACGGCTTCCTGGTGAGACAGAACCGGATAAGGGGACGGACCACGCAGCCGGGTAACGGACAAACGTAATCCATTCGGATAACGGATTCGAATCTCCGGTTCCATAAATTTTATCGTCATATACCTGGACTGTGCGAATCTGATCTTCATCCGGAAAACGAAGCTCGCTTCGAAGAAGCACCCTCGCCTCCTGCATCGTACTTGAGCGCAGGTTACGGTCCAAAAAAAGGCCTGCACCCAAAATCATCAGTACGAACAAGGCTGTAACAGACATTGCACTGATCAGTATAAAAAGAAGCCGTCTGCTTTCCTTTTCCAACTTTCCGCTCCTTCCCGTTACGGTTTGAATATACGTGTGTTTATATTAACGACGTGAGCGTACGGGCAAGAGTTGCGGGGGGTTAATCCGATGATAAATAGAAATTTTACATTGTTGGACGCGGATACTCCTGGAGGATCAGTTACATATGATTTCAACTTGATATTAACCTGTATATGCGGGGCAAGACTCTGCCGGGTCATGGCGGGGATGAACATTTATTAATGATGTTTATAGTTAATATAATTAAATATAAATTGTAACATCCTCTTTTTCCTTTAACATCGTGCCTATGAAACCGAAAAGCACGCTCCCCACAGCGGGAATCGTGCTTTTTAAGGTTGATTCGATAATTAATTCATGTCATTAATCATTGGATGTCCGTCCTTTAGTTCCGAAAGTCATTTCCCATCGGGCTCCTGCGCCTCTTCCAACCTGCGGCGCTTGGCATCCCGCATTTTCCGCCAGACGGAAACGAGGATGATGCAGCCGGAGAGAATGATATTGATCCAGACCGACAGAACAACTACTACATACGGCCCGGTGCCTGGCCTTACCGCCGTCAGGGAGACGAAACAGAGCAGCAGCAGGACTAGCGACATCGAAAGAACGATTCTGGACAGTGCTCCGAAGTCGCCCATCACACGCTTTTGATGGCGCCGATGTCAGCCATCTTGCGCTGCCACAGCTCATGCGCCTCCTCCGCGTAATGACAAGCCGTCTGCTCCGAGCCCACCAAGCGGAGCTGGGGCTCTTCCGAGGAGCAGCGGTCCGTGGCCATCGGGCACCGCGGATGGAAGCGGCAGCCAGACGGCGGTTTGGCCGCGTTCGGCATCTCCAGGCTGCGCAGCGGCAGCTCCGCCATCGCTTTGGCGATTTCGGGATCGGGCGTCGGAACGGCGGACAGCAGCGCCTGCAAATAAGGATGCTTCGGATGGCTGAGGACATCGTTGACCCCGCCCAGCTCCATCACACGTCCGAGATACATGACGGCCATGCGGCCCCTTCCGGCGATGTAGCGGGCCGTTGCCAGGTCGTGCGTAATATAGATGATGGCGATGTCCAGCTTGCGGTTCAGCTCTGACATCAGGTTCAGGATCGAGATGCGCAGCGACACGTCGATCATGGAGACAGGCTCGTCGGCCACGATGATCTTCGGATTCAGCGAAATGGCGCGGGCCATCAGAATCCGCTGGCGCTGGCCGCCTGACAGCTGGTGCGGGTATTTATCGAGGAAGCGTTCCGGCGGCGTCAGGCCGACGGTCTGCAGCAGCTCGATGACCCGCGCCCGGGCCGCCTTGCGGCCGCGAACGATTTTACGCTGCAGGATGGGGGCGGACAGTGATTGGTAAATGGTTCGCATCGGATTCAGCGCGGCGTAGGAATCCTGCTGCACCAGCTGAACGTCGCCGCGGAATTGATTCGCCTTCTCGCCGCTGAGTTTCGTTACCTCCTGCCCCTTGTACAGCACCTTGCCTGAAGTCGGCTTTTGCAGGCCTGTGATGATGCTGCCAAGTGTCGTCTTTCCGCATCCGCTCTCGCCAACCAGTGCGATGATTTCGCCGGGATGAATGTCCAGGCTGACATCGACGACAGCTCCCACTTTCTGGGGATGACCAAACATGCCCTGACTCCGTTCAAAGTACATGCTTACGCTATCGAGCCGCATCAGCACCTCGGAACTCTCCGTTCTGGCCGCTTCCCGCAGCCGCTGTCTGGGCTCTGCCTCAAATTCGATATTTCTGGCATTCATGACGTACGCACCTCCGCAACCGACTCGGGATTCGGATATAAATGACAAGCGACTTCATGCCCAGCGGGCGTATACACCTTGATCGGATTCTGTTCCTTGCATTTCGCGTGCGCATATTCGCACCGCGGGTGAAACGGACAACCCGGTGGCATGTTGAGCAAATCCGGCGGAGATCCGGGGATCCCCTTCCGTTCCGACACGTCTTCATACAAGCTCGGAACAGCTTTCATGAGCTTCGCGGTGTAAGGGTGCTTCGGACGCTTGAACATATCGTAGACGTCGCCGGCTTCGACGACGTTGCCTGCATACATTACGCCGACCCGGTCGGCGGCTTTGGCGACGACGCCGATATCGTGGGTTAGGAGCAGCATGGTAATATTCATGTCTTTGTGGATCTTTTTCAAAATATCGAATATATAAGCTTGAGTGATCACGTCCAGCGCAGTCGTCGGCTCATCAAGGATGACGAGCTGCGGATCGAGCAGCAGGCTGAAGGCGATCATAACCCGCTGCTTCATCCCGCCCGAGAGCTCGTGTGGAAATGAATTCAGTACCCGGTCCGGATCAAGCCGGACATAATCGAGCAGATTCCGCGCTTTATCCACCATTTGCTTCTCCGTATACGATTTGGAATGGGCTCGAAAGGTCTCAATGATCTGATCCTTGATTCGGGCGACGGGATTAAGCGCGTTCTGCGCGGCCTGAAACACCATCGACACTTGCTCCCATTTATAAGCCTGCAGTTCTTTTTTACTCAGGCTCATCACATCACGGCCATCAAACGCAATCGATCCGCCGGCAACGCGTCCGGGAACCGAAATCGCCCGCATGATGGCGGATGCCATCGTGGATTTGCCGCTTCCACTCTCCCCGACCAGGGCCGTGATCTGTCCCTTGGGGATGACAAAATCTGCTTCATTGACGGCCCGCAGCTGACCTGCGCGCATCGGGAATTCGATCGTCAGCCCCCTCACTTCCACCAATGGTTCCATCATTTTCTCCTCCTTCATCGCCGGCCCTTACGATCTCAGTCTCGGATTCAGCGCCTCTTCCAGCCCATTGCTGAAAAAGATGCAGGCCATTTGGAACAACCCCAGGCACATGATCGGCGAGATCAGATAGATATAGCCTTTGGGGTTGAAGATGCCGCCGGTGTTCTGTACGGCCAGCTGGATCATCATCCCCCAGTTAGTCGGGGAATATGGAGCAAGACCGAGCATCATCAGACCGACGCTGGCAACGATGGCCCCTTGGGCCGCCATAATAAAGTTGATCGCCAGATACGGCGTCAGGTTCGGAAGAATCTCCCGGAACAAGATATAGGGCGTTTTCAGGCCCATAATCCGGCAGGCGATAATAAATTCGCGGTTTTTCAACGTACAGCAGCTGGGACCTCTCTCTTTCCTCCCAGCTCCTTGACCATCTGTTCGCGGTTAATAGCTAAATGGATAGCCTCCCGAAGCTTAACGTCATGAAGTATTCCGTCCCTCGACAGATTAAAAGTCAGATAAGTACTGCCCTCTTCGAGCCGAGTCAGCAAAGTGCCCGTTTTCTTCTTACCCGTCGGTTCAAAATAGAGTACCTGCGTGTCACGTTCCTGAAGTCTGTCGGGCTTCAGATGCTCCAAATAGTTCGGCCAAACCCAAATCTCGATGCGGTCCATCATCGGCCGGCCCTGGAAATACCGCTCGTTCGCTTCGAGGATCATGCCGTTATCGCTGTTCTCCTTTATGACAAATGGGCCTGTACCTACCGGCATCCGCCGTATATCCCGGGTCGCCGCAATGCGGTCCAAATCCTTAGGGACGATGGAGAAGCGTTCCGAAGCTAGTAGATGCAGAAACAGGGCGTTAGGTTCGCTTAGGTGAAAACGTACGCTGGTATCGCTGAGGACCTCCACCCTTTCCACATTCGCCATGAACCAGTCCGGCGGATTCAGCTGCCCGAAGCGCTGGAACGTAAATTGAACATCTTCGGCTTTCATTACCTTCCCGTGATGAAACAGAACTCCTTTACGCAAATAAAAGGTCCATTCGGTGTACCCGTGATCCGATTCCCAGTAATGGGCGAGCCCCGGCTTGATCACATGACCGGTCGTGTCGAACTCCACCAGCGTGTTCAAAATCTGTCGAATCAGGTGGGTCTCTGTGCGGCGAATGACGAACAGCGGCTCGAGATCGGGCACCGGCCGGTAAAACGGGAAACGGAGAATGTCCTTATGGTCGGAAGCCTTCTGCGCACCAAACTGCCCGGCCAGCCAATCGGAAAATTGGGATTCGGCCAGGGGGTCCGTATGCGCATGCAGCAGCCCGAACGCCTCGCCGACATACCCTTTTAAAGCCAGTTCTTTGGCTTTGTCCAGCAGCAGCTCCTGTGCATCGGCAACCAGGACGAGCCGCGAAGTATTGCCCCGTCCCAAACCGCTTTGCCAATCAATAAGGCCTTGCTCCTTCATTTTCTGCACGAGCAGCTGTGCATTTCGCCGGGTGCATTCCCATATGTCCTCCAGCTCCTGCATCGTCACCTGGATCGAAGAGCCTCGGGGCTCGGAAGCAAAGTGTTGATTCAGTTTATTATAGTAATGGACAACGTCCATATGAATTCCCCTCCTTTGCTATGAAAAGGTGAAAAATATTCTTGCAGCTTTCACCTTTCCCTTCGCCTTTTTCAAAATTATAATTTGACTTGTATGAAACGTAAAGAGGAGGTATTGAAACATGTTTTCGGCAGAGCCCCGGCAAGGTCCGGGCGCCTACTATCTTACGGAACACTTCTTCCTTGATGCTTTCTTGTATCCGTCGCCATCCCGGCTCCGAAGAAATGTATGAACCGGCACTGCCCTTCTATGTATGATCTTACATAATCTTCGCTCGTCATGTCTATGTACGCGGAATTAATGTTCTCCCCCCATACTTCATTTCCCTGGAAACCGGTCATTCGCCGACCGTGGTTCATCGATACAACCGGGTTTCTGCTGATGACCTTCGAACGCTGGGCCGAGCTAGGCCGTTGGCCTGCTGCTGTGGACGTTGAACATCTTGGTGATCTACACAGCCAATGGTGCTTCCGGAATGATGGATACAAACATCATCTTGTACGCCAAAGATCACTTGGAGTTCTCGCGCTATTGTATTGGGATTCGTTCTCTCTGCAGCTGGAGCAGGCTGGATTCATGACGCCGCTGGTTCACACAATAACATAACGCCTCTGGTGTACAAATGTCTTGGACGACTTTAGGGAAAATTCCGGAAGCTTCTACTTAAGCTAGCCCCATTAAGGTCAGACGGTTAAGTTCGGTGAGATTTTGCGCTTGCTGGTTGCCCTGACTACTCCATATGCCGCCTAGGCATCATGTTCTTCTTCGCTTAAGCGGTGGCAAATGAGATGATGAAGCCCTACCTAATGAAGCTCTACCCAAACGGGAAATCCGTGCTCTTGACGATCAAATTATTTCTTGGGTAATCGCAAAATGTTCATAGGTTCGACATCCGCTGATGTCCCTCTATGTCGTTCATGCCGTTAAATGATTGAGGCAATCTGTCGAAACAGCACCGATTGAAAACGCTGCAATTTCCGATTATACTAGCTCCGCGGGTAAATCAACGAACAACGAACGATTGCGGAGGATGATGCTGACATGTTCTATTTATTGCCTCTTATGCTGGAAAGAGTCGGCATCCTGATTATCGTCGCCTTTCTGCTGTCCAGGATGACGTCGTTCCGCCAGACGCTGCATCATGAGGATCGGCTTCCCGCCAAGCTGCTGCTGATCGTCATTTTCGGCGTGTTCGGCATGATCAGTAACTATACGGGTGTAGAAATTCATGGAGGCGCCATCGGCTCCGAAATCTGGCAGGCCGGCGTGCAGGTTGACAGTGCACTGGCCAATACGCGGATTATGGGCGTGGCCATCGGCGGTTTGCTTGGCGGACCGCTGGTCGGACTTGGGGCCGGGCTGATCGCCGGTCTCCATCGGCTGACGCTTGGCGGATATACCGCTGCCGCCTGCTCCATATCTACCATACTCGCAGGTTTGGTCACCGGCTGGATCGGCAGGCGGTTCCGGAGGTCCGATCCCGGCGCGCCATGGCGTGCGGTTGCCATCGGAATCCTGATGGAATGCGTACAGATGGGGATTATTTTACTGATAGCCCGCCCTTTCGATGCCGCAGTTCAATTGGTTTCGGTCATCGCTCTGCCGATGATCGTCATGAACGGATTCGGCACCCTGATGTTTATGCTGATCATTCAGTCCATCCTGCAGGAGGAGGAGCGGACTCGCGCCCTGCAGACCAACCAGGTGCTTCATATTGCCGACCGGACGCTGCCCTTTTTCCGTCAGGGCTTGAACCCGGCATCATGCCGGGAAGCGGCAAGCGTCATACTGGAGGCCACCGATGCGGATGCGATCTCGATCACGGATCGGGAGCAGGTGCTCACGCATGTAGGTGCCGGCTCGGACCATCATGTCCCGCTCCACAGCCTGGCGACCCAGCTTACCCGGTCCGTACTGGAACAGGGACGAATGTCTGTTGCGACATCGAAGGAAGACATTCAATGCTTCCATGATGGCTGCAGCCTGCAGGCTGCGATCGTACTTCCGCTGCAGGTGCGGAGCGGCACTGTCGGGACGCTGAAGCTTTATATACGAACCCGGACGGCTGGACCGTGTTCAGCGGGAAATGGCGGAAGGCCTTGGCCGCCTGTTCTCCACGCAGCTTGAGCTGGCCGAGGCGGAGATGCAGAGCAGGCTGCTGAGGGATGCCGAAGTCAAAGCGCTCCAGGCGCAGGTGCATCCCCATTTTCTGTTTAACGCGATCAATACAATTTCAGCGCTGTGCCGGACCGATCCGGACAAGGCGCGGGAGCTGCTCATTCAGCTCGGAGTCTTTTTCCGCAGCAACCTTCATGGCGCACGGCAGATCCTGATCCCGCTCAGCCAGGAGCTGAGGCATGTGGAAGCCTACTTGACGCTGGAGAAGGCGCGCTTCCCTGATA
Source organism: Paenibacillus sp. AR247 (assembly GCF_002968895.1). Classification (NCBI taxonomy): domain Bacteria; kingdom Bacillati; phylum Bacillota; class Bacilli; order Caryophanales; family Paenibacillaceae; genus Paenibacillus; species Paenibacillus sp. AR247. Next base: position 525,576 of record NZ_PCZT01000009.1, read on the forward strand.
AATTTGAGATGACATTCGATATCGAACCGGAACTGGCGAATTTGGAGATACCGCCGTTTACGCTGCAGCCCTTGGTCGAAAATGCCGTGCGCCATGCCTTCCATGGACTCGGTCCCCACCATAAAGGGAGCGTATGTATTGCCGCGAGCCGGAAAGGCCATGAAGTCATGATTGTCACGGCAGATAACGGCAAAGGAATCCCGGCGGAGCTGCTGGAACAGCTAGGTGAGCAGGCCGTTCATTCGGAAGACGGTACCGGCACGGCTCTGCATAATATCCGAAAACGGATCGCGGAGATCTACGGCAGCGAGGGCTCGTTCCATAT
>NZ_PCZT01000009.1:526000-535763 GCF_002968895.1 Paenibacillus sp. AR247
GTTGACGGTCATGTCCAGCGAGGCCATCATGGGCCCGAAGATGGCCATAAAGATGAAGATTGCCAGGATGATCATACCTGAGAACGCTTTCTTATTGCGGTACATCGTCTGCCAGAAATCGATAAATCCTTGACTCATCCGTCAGCCCTCCTCCAGCTTGACGCGCGGATCCAGCTTGGCATAAATGAGGTCCGAGGCCAGGTTGGCCAGAATGACCGCGATGCTGGTCACGAGCAGCAAGCCCTGCATCAAAGTATAGTCGCGCTGCTGTGTTGCCTGCCCGATGTAATAGCCCATACCGGGATAACTGAACACATTTTCGATCAGCGGCGATCCGCCGAGCATAAAGCCGAAATTGACGGCCAGCGTCGTAATCAGCGGCAGCATGGCGTTGCGCTTGACGTAACGGCTCATCAGCGTCCGTTCGGAGACCCCGCGGATGCTGGCGGCGACGATATAATCCTCACCCAGCACGTTGACCGCGCTCCCCTTCATCGTCAATGCCCATGTGCCGATCGTCGTAATGACGTAAGTCAGAATCGGCAGCGCGCCGTGATACAGCACGTTTAGGATGAAGGGAAGGTTGAAGCCGGGCTCCACGATCGGGTCATAAGCCCCGTTGACCGGGAACCAGCCGAATTGAAAGGCGAAAATAACAAGCAGCAGGATGCCGACGATAAAGTTAGGCACCGAAGACGTCAGGATCGCATAGATCGAAATGATCGGATCCAGGACCGTCTTGCGCTTGAACGCCATCATGGCGCCAAGGTTAATGCCGATCAGGAAGCTGATGACGAGCGACACACTGAGCACAAACAGCGTCCATGGCAGCGCGTTGGCGATAATTTCGTTCACCGAAACGTTCTGATAGATCATGGACATGCCCAGATTGCCGTGCAGCAGTCCTCCCAGGTATCGTCCCAGCTGGGTGAAGATCGGCTCCTTCGGATTATAATTGATCATAGCCGTAATCTGGCGGTACGCTTCCTCGAGACTCATCCCGCGCTGAGTGGCAAAATCCCTCGCCCACGTATCGATCGCACTGCCGGGCGTCATCCGCAGCAGGAAAAACGTAAGCAGCATCGCGAGGAAGACCGTGATCAGGGAAACACCGATTCTTTTTAAGACCCCTTTCAGGCTCATTCCTGTCACCTCCAAGTGTTTATCCGGCTTGTGCGGCCGTTATCTCGGCCAATACTCTTCCGGCATGTACGTTGAGTTGAAGCCGTGGTTCAGGTGGGTGATGGCCAGCTGCTCATCCGGATCGGTAGCGAGCGGCATATCCCGGTTGTATTGAATGATTTGGTCCATCATCGGGAAGTTCCCGGACATTGTTTTGGTATTCAGCCAGGCGCCTGTGGCGTTCTGGAAGAAGTTCACGCCCCAGCAGTTTTCGTTGGCGATCCAGGCCAGGTTGTCGATGATTTTGCGGCGCTCCTGTTCGTCCTGAACATAAGGGAACCGTTTCATCTCCTTGTCGATATCGTACACTTTCCCGTCAATGCCCTTCAGCTTCAGATCGAGTTTGCCAGTATCGACTTCGTTGCCGTCCGCGTCCTTCTTCTTCACGTTCGGGAAGCCGACCTTCGTTTTCGTTCCCTGCCAGAACAGCACCCGCATCGAGCTCCACGGATTCTGGAAGCCCCAGGACACGTCAACCCAGTCCATGGACATATCGTATTGTCCTTTGTCGGCGTTGGAGAAGTAGATGGTGCTGTCCACAGCCTTCAGCTTCGTCGGAATGCCGAATTTGGTGAACTGCTCCGCGGCGATCTGCGCCGAGTTCACGCCTGGTGCCCAGTTGTTCGGCGCTCCGATGATGAAGGAAGGCACCTTACCGTCAGGATCGCGCCATAAACCGTCGGATCCTTTGGTCCAGCCGATTTCCTTCAGCAGCTCGGCCGCCTTTTCCAGGTTCGTCGTATAATCGGTCATCTGATCAAGGACGGATTTGTCGACTTCTTTTTCGAGTGACGAAGGCATGATGCCCGTCATCGATATTTTCGGGTATTCCTGGCCGTAAAAGTTGCCGATTTCACGCAGCTTTTTCTTATCCAGCACATAGGTCAGCGCCTGCCGGAATTTGAGGTTGTCAAACGGCTTGTTGCGGATGTTGTACATCAGCCCCACGCTCGCCGGATCATACATCCGGTAGTGAACCAGATCTTTGTTCTGCTTCAGCAGCGATTCCAGGATGTCCTTCGGCGGGGTGCCGTCGTACCAGTCGAGCTTGCCTGCCTTGACAAGAGCGTATTGGGCCGAGAGCTCCGGCACGTTTTTGATCCAGATCTTGTCAAAATGGACCGCATCGGGTCTCCAGTAATCTTCAAACTTATCCAACAGCATATCGGTCGTCGTCACTTTTTCAAACTTATACGGTCCGGTGCCGACCGGAATTTTCGGGCCCGCACGGGTGAATTCATTCCAGTTCAGGGCGATTTTTTTGCTGAGCTCATCCGTAATATCCAAGTTGAACGGTCCGTCCTTGGATTTGTCTGTAAGCGGTTTCGCTTCTTTCAGCAAAGCGTCGGCCTTATCCACGTATTTCTTGTAGATGTGGTAAGGGATTTGGCCCTGGAGATCCTGGGCGAGGAGCAGCTTTCTGAGTTCGGGATACGGCGCAGGGTTCATCCAGTGAAAAACAACGGTGTAGTCATCAGGGGTTTCGATCGAAGTCAAATACTTCGTCACTTCGGCCCCGTTGTTCAGCCGGTAGTACGCCCATACATCTTTACTGGTAAAAGGGGCGCCGTCATGCCACTTTACGTTCTGATGCAGATGTACGGTCGTCGTTTGCTCGGTATCCTCGGAGGATTCCGCCAGCCGGTTGTACACATTGTTCATTGACCGGATAAAGAAGAAGAGGCCTTCAAACATGTAGCGGTTGTTCGTATCCCCGGTTCCTCCGGAGCCGAACGGGTTGCCTTGGTACAGCGGGGGCTTGGGCCATCCGCCCAAGACGTGGAAAATCTTGTCCTTGTTGTACTTGATCTGCGCATCCGGAACCGGCTGCTGCATATCTTTCACTTCTCCGGCGCTGAGCCGGTCCACCAGGCCGGGAGCTGAGGTGCCGCAGCCTGAGACGATCATTACGGCTCCGAGCACAATGCTTAAACAAATGCCTGATAATCTTTTGCGTCCGCTCAAGAGGTTCATGCAGTTCCCCCCGTCTAGGTTATCTTCTCCAGAAGATTGGCTCCTGGAGTATTCCCTATTATAGCGAACGATTTCAGAATCAAGTTCATAAAAACGCTTACATACTCTCCCGAAAATGTATAGAATCGTTTCGTTTTCGACGGTCGAAAACTTTTATATTCATTCTTTACCAGATGCCGGCAAACGGCTGGCACAGCCCCTGTTAACAGCAAAAAGGCCCTTTGTACAAGGACCTTCCCGAGTTATTCACAGCATTAATTTTCCCCGCTGCGCCTCCATTCCATCGGCGTCATGCCCACATGCTTGACGAACAAGTCATGAAAACGGCTGGACGAGCTGAAGCCGACTTCGGAGGCGATAAATTCAACGGGCTTGCGCGAGGTGTGCAGCAGCCGCTTGGCTTCGTCAATCCGCAAGGAGATAATGTACTGTTTAGGTGACATACCGATGCGGTCGGCAAACTTTTTGCGGAAAATGCTTTCCGACAAATAGTGGTTCGCCGCTAGATCCGACACCTTCAGCGATGTATGGTAATTCTGGTGAATTTCCTTCAGCGCGTCCTGAATCATTTGCTCTTCAGGATGCTCCGAGGAGGATTCAGCCGATTGGTCGCAGGTTCCCGTATGGTAAGCCAGCAGCAGCGTCTCCAGCGCGTTGCGCAGCAGATCATAGGAATATTCGGTCTTTTCTTCCCGCCTGCATTCTTCCTCAATTTGGCGCATGCCGGCTAACGCGCGCTCCGCGGCGCCAGGGGTCAAAGACGCTTTCAGGATCGGACCCGGACGCTGCGAAAACGCATGCGACAATAAGTACTGGCAGTAAGGCGGAAGGTTCTGATCATAGATATGCAGCGAATAGCCTTCCCAGGCTTTGACACAGACGTAGCTGTGCTTCAGATCCGGCGGAATGAACAGCAGATCCCCCGGATGTGCTTCAACGTTCTGTTCCCCAGCGGCATAATAACCCTCTCCCCTGATGAGGAGGGTAATTTCGGCGGATGGGTGGGAGTGGGATAGAAATAAACCCTCCTTCTGATCCTTGTCGCTCGGATTCGTATGAAAATACACGATGCTGTCCATAAATCCGATATCCATCAGTGATCCCTGTCCTTTTCATCTGTAATTGTAGAAACGGTAGCCTTACGATAACACATCCCTTATAGACTGTATGTCAGACGGAAGTATGGGGACAAATAGGCCCCTGCCAGCCTTGAAAAAGGGTCCTCTTCATGCATTGACGCCTGTCCCTCTTTGCATGCTCCTGCAATCTCAGCGCTTGACCCACACATCCTTGTAGTTGATTTTACCCCAGGTATCCAGAGTAATGCCTCCCAGGGATTGATCATGTCCGACGATGTGGATGCTGTAGTACATGAATAACAGATGATGGTCTCTCTTTAACTGATCTTCAATCCGCCTCAGCAAAATCCTTCTTACCGTGTAATCCGGTTCCGCCATGACTTCGGAGAGCGCCCGGTCCACCCCATTCCTCGCGGCTTCGTCCAAGTGGTTGCGGATATATCCGTGATGGCAGCGGTACATTTCGATCAAAGACACGGACGGTTCGTTACCAAGTACCTCTCCGGCATAAATCATATCCGCTTGTTTCAGGACCACAGGATTCGAAAGCTCACGGATCGGCATCACATGGACTTCCACCTTCACCCCGATGTCTTCGCAGGCCCGACGGATCCATTCGGTATCCAGCTCGTTACTGGTCATTTCGTAAGTGTACAGGGTCAGTATTTCTCCACGGTAGGCGGATTCGGCCAGGCAGGCTCTCGCGAGCATCAATTCCCCGCCCCGCCCGTACGCCTCGTCATGGTCATATGGATTAAAGCCCGAGGAGGGCTGCTCTCTCTTTCCTCCCAGCTCCTTGACCATCTGTGACGATGAGCCGCTCGCCCGGGACGAACTGGCTTATCTGCTCGGGCGTACCAGACAGGTTCATATTGTCGGAGAGGCCGATTCGCTGGAGACGGCGCTGCAATCGATTGCGGAGATGGCGCCGGACGTCGTGTTTCTTGACATCCAGCTGGCTGAGGATAACGGCCTGGAGCTTGCCAAGCAGCTCTCGGTTCTGGAGCAGGTTCCGGATATCGTCTTTGCCACGGCTTACGATGAGTATGCGCTGCAGGCATTTGAAGTCAATGCTCTGGACTATATTTTGAAGCCGTTCGAGGAAGAGCGGGTGCGGAAAACCGTCGACAAAGTCATGAAGCTCCGCTCCGCCCGCGAGAAAAGGGAAGCCCCTTCTCCCCCGCTGGGACCTGATCGTACAGGCAAGCTGGCGGTCAGCGCGGAAGAGCGGATTCTGCTTATTGATATCGACAACATCGTCTATGTGGGTTCCGAGGACGGCAAGAGCGAGCTGGTCACGACAGGCGACCGTTACAAGCTGAACGAGCCGCTGGTCAATCTGGAGCGCCGGCTGGCCGGAACTTCCGTCGTCCGGGTGCACCGGTCGTACCTGGCGAACTTGAATGCGGTCACCGAAATTCAGCCGTGGTTCAACTCTGCCTGTATTCTCGTCATGAAAGACGAATCCAAGGTTCCCGTCAGCCGATCCTTCACCAAGGAACTGAAGCAGCAGCTCGGATTGTAGCTGAGAATCAACAATCTACCGTCTATCTGTGATCATTCCTTTACCGGCGGCAGATGGCCGGCAGTCCCTTTCCTGTCTGGCTTATCCTGTGGGGGCTCACCCGGAATACATCTGCCTGCCATTCACCGCCTTCTTTTGGCCGTTCATCCTTTCCTCCCGACTTTTCGGCCTGAAAACACCTTGAATCGGTTTTCATCAGGTATAGTACGGATAAAATCTCTTCACCCGTTACAAGCGGGGTGTGAATAAAGGAGGAACTCCAAAAATGAATGCGGTTACAATCGTCATAGCATCCATCTGTATTCTCATGATCGCCTACCGCCTGTATGGGACGTTCATGGCCGCCAAGGTGCTGAAGCTCAGCAACAGGACGCCTACGCCGGCCCATGCCCTTGAGGACGGCAAGGACTACGTACCGACGAACAAATGGGTCACCTTCGGCCATCACTTCGCCGCGATTGCCGCCGCGGGGCCGCTGGTCGGGCCGATCCTGGCCGCCCAGTTCGGCTACTTGCCCGGCCTCTTGTGGCTGCTGATCGGAGCCGTTATCGGCGGTGCGGTTCATGACGCGGTCGTGCTGTACGCGTCCATGCGCAAGCAAGGCAAGTCGCTGTCCGAAGTTGCCAAGGAAGAGCTTGGACCGGTCGCCGGCTTTTGCACGGGGCTGGCCATGCTGTTCATCATCATTATTACGATGGCGGGCCTGTCCATGGTCGTGCTCCATGCCCTCGAAAACAATCCTTGGGGAACTTTCGCCGTCGGCATTACGATTCCGATCGCCATGGGCGTCGGCCTGTATTACAAAAAAACCGGCAAGCTGAAGACCGCGACCACCGCAGGATTTATTCTGCTCATGATCGGCGTATTTGCCGGTCCTTATATTCAGGAAACGGCCATCGCCCAATGGCTGACGCTGGATGCCAAGACGCTGGCCGTGATTTTGCCGATTTATGCTTTTTTTGCAGCGGCGCTGCCGGTATGGCTTCTGCTCGCTCCCCGGGACTATCTGAGCAGCTTTATGAAAATCGGTGTGTTTGTTGCCCTTATTGCCGGCGTGTTTGTCATTAACCCGGTGATCCGCTTCCCGGCTTTTACCGAATTTGCCGGAGGCGGGGGTCCTGTTATTGCAGGTCCTGTCTGGCCTTTCATTTCGATTACGATCGCCTGCGGAGCCATTTCCGGTTTTCATGCCTTCGTCGGCTCCGGCACGACGCCAAAAATGATCAACCAATGGACCGACATCAAGGTCATCGGCTTCGGAGCGATGCTCGTCGAGTGCGTGGTCGGCATTATGGCGCTGATCGCCGCAACAGCGCTGCACCCAGCCGACTATTTCGCCATCAATTCCGCTCCGGCCGTGTTCCAGACGCTTGGGATGCATGTAGAAAACCTGCCGCAGCTCAGCAAGGAAATCGGAATGGATCTGGAAGGTCGAACCGGTGGAGCGGTCACGCTTGCGGTCGGCATGTCGTATATTTTCACAAAAATTCCGTGGTTCAGCCATCTGGCACCGTTCTTTTTCCAGTTCGTCATCATGTTTGAGGCGGTGTTCATACTGACAGCGATCGATTCCGGGACTCGCGTCTCCCGTTATCTGATCCAGGACTTTTTCGGCGAGCTCTATAAACCGCTGAAGCGGACCGATTGGCTGCCCGGCAATATTTTTGCGAGTGCACTCGCCTGCTTCATGTGGGGATACTTGCTCTTTTCCGGTGATATCAGCTCGGTTTGGGCCTTGTTCGGCGTCTCCAATCAGCTCATGGCTTCCATCGGCTTGATTATCGGAGCAACCGTTATTTTAAAAATCGCCGATAAGCCGATCTACGCTCTGACGTGCATCATTCCGCTAGCGTATCTATACGTCACGGTGAACTACGCAGGTTATTGGATGGTACGTCATGTGTACTTGAACCCGCAAGCTTCGGGATATAACGTTCTCAATGGTGTGCTTTCGATCATTATGCTGATCTTGGGCGTCATTATTTTAATCACAGCCATCAAAAAATGGATGGAGCTGTTAAGCTCGCCGACATTACACCAGGGATCGTTGATTCCGTGATCCGTCTAAAATATTTTTCATCTGCATACCAACCTGCCGCAAGGTCCTCCACTAAAGGCCTGGCGGCTTTTTTCGAATCATCCCCTGACATGGCAAGCCAATAATTAGCATTTGCTTCCAATATCAAGGGGTGATAATATGTATAGCGGCCATTCTGAGGCTGCATGAAATCATGATCATACAGGAAGAAGGAAGTAATTAACTACATGAATAACTCGATCCGTTTATTTAAGGTGTCCGGCATTGTGCATAAGGATCAACTTGTCGTTTGCGTCAAGGAATGGAAGCTCCTGAAGGAAACCGGGCGTTATTACGAAATTAAATCAGATGATGCCAACGTCAAGAGAGTGTATAAAGAAAAGCTCGGTGTGATCCAAGACGATACCAAGGCATACGCGAACGGGCTGATTTCGAACCACACCTTTTGTGCACATGAGGACATTGAAACCATGAAATCGCTCATTATCACAGAACTGGACTCCAAAATATCTTCTACCTGCAAGACCTGCTGCTGAACNGAAAAAGCACTGGAAAGCTCTGACGAAAACTCGATTTCACTTCATATTACTGAGCTGAATCGTTAACTTATAAATGACATGAATACTTATGCAAGGGCGTCCATCCACTCGGTTGGCGCCCTTGCTGCTTGTAACGAGAATTATCTGTACCTGCGGTCCGATTCCTGGATCGGATAATCGTTGCCGCTCATATCCCGTCTTCGCATCAGCCCTTCTTCATCAAACTCCCAATGCTCATTCCCATGCGTTCTCATCCACTGTCCCGTGTCAGCGTCCCGCCATTCATACTCGAAACGCACCGAAATGCGATTGTCCGTGTAACACCATAGCTCCTTCATGAGCTTGTAATCCAGTTCTTTCTCCCATTTTCGTTTCAAAAAATCCCGGATGGCCTCCCTTCCCTTAAAAAACTCGGTGCGATTCCTCCACTCCGAGTCGGGAGAATAAGCCATCGCCACCAGATCCGGATTTCTTGTATTCCAGGCGTTCTCGGCAGCTTTTACCTTGGCAAGCGCTGACTCATGGTCAAACGGGGGTTTAATGATATTAGACATGGACTCCACCTCACGATATGAACTAACCACAAAAATGTAGTTGTTATGGTTAGTATGATATGTACTTTCCATTAACCTGTCAATCCATTATTATTAGGTTAGTTAAAAAGAATGTCAGTCGGAGGATATTTCATGACGTTAAATAATACAGGTTCGTTTCCACTGCTCTCTGGTCATCCTTCACTGGATTTGGTCAATACCGAGCTGGTTCGCAGAGGCATCCGCCATGATCTGCTGATCCGTCCGGATGATCTATCCTCTTGGCTTGAAGCTCTACATATTAAGGAAAGTCTGCCTAGTCTGCCTTCACTTCAGCATGCATCATCGGAGATCACGAAAGAAGCGCTGAATAAAGTTAAAGAATTTCGGATTGTCGTCAGAGACATGTACGAGCGGCTGGCTGACGGCCAAGAGGTTACCCGCTCATGGATCCGCCTCATGGAAGCGTGCATTGCCAAGGCTCCATTGTCCTATCACTTCCTAGACGGAAGACTAGTTCCCGTTCCGCTGGGGTCTGACATCGATGCGATCCTGTCCCTGGTCGCCCTGGACGCGCTCCGGCTGCTGGAAGCTGGTGAATTAGCGTATCTTCATCGGTGTTCCAATCCCGAATGCGTCCTGCTCTATATTGACCGTTCGGGACGACGGAAATGGTGCTCCATGAAGATTTGCGGAAACCGGAATAAAGTGGCGCGAAACCAAGCCAAAAAGACCACAATCAAGATATGTGATCACCACCACCAACACAAACACCAATACAAACCAAACAAGCTTTTTGTATTACATTAAATCTCTACCGGGACACAATAAAGGCGGTGGTTACGTAATATATATTATGTTAACCATTTATTGTGTGGATGACCAAGGCACAC
>NZ_PCZT01000009.1:535863-546016 GCF_002968895.1 Paenibacillus sp. AR247
TTAATCATTTTTTTCCTCGTTAAGATTGCATAAGCTTTTCGTAATAGTCCAATTTGGTCCGTGCCTCCGCGATCGTTTGGTCCAGCGCCTGCCGCTGCTCCTCCAACCGGTCCAATTGAGCCGCTAGAATAGACATCCGGCTTTGGATTAACTTCATCTCTTCATCGTCCAGAGCTTCCTTGTTTCTGAAACACTGGCCGTCGGCAATAAAATCCTTAATGTCTTCCAGCGACAAACCGCTCTGTTTTAAGCATTTGATCGATAAAATTTGGTGGACATTTGCATCGCTATAGCTCCTGACACCACCCGTTCCACGCGAAGCTGGTTGGATCAGTCCCATTTTTTCATAATAACGTAGTGTGTCCAGACTAAATCCAGTCATTGTGGAAGCTTCCCGAATGTTATACATAGAAAGTCACCGCCTTTCCCCCTTATTGTAAACGCTGGAGCTGACTCCAGGTCAAGGTCAGAGTTAGCCCTAGTGAATAAATTGGATTGAATTGCAGGGAAATGAGAATATTATTAATGGTATTAAATATAAATGTGATAAATAGAAAATTGTATCAGCCAATTTTGGTTAACATATTATATATTACGTTAACATAGACGTTTTCAATCCGGTTTGGTGCAGTTGTGTAAGCATCCATGCATGCTCTATTCACACTTATTCCCATAAAAAAATCCCATCCCCAGCTTGTGGGAATGGGATTAGATCAAGAAAACTGCTACTCTTGCTGTATTCGGCGTATCGTCGATTCCAACCGGTCCAAATCCTTTTGAAAAGGACTGAGCACGCTGTACACTCCTGAACCGGATACTGCTTTCCACAGATGCTTTGTGAAATTGGCGAGCGTTCCGGACGGCCCTAAATCTACGCAGATATGCTCCGAAGGGCTCAGCCGCTGGATCGCTTCCAGAAAACGGATCGGATGCCGAACGGCATCCCAGACATAGTCTGAAGATAACGACGTGATGCCCATCCCATATAGACCGGAAATCTGTTTCACCTGCGGCCGGTTAAACTTGATCCCTTTCAAATAAGATTTATACGCCGTCTCCGCTGCGTCGATTGATGCGGAGTGAAAGCCGAAGCGCACAGGCAGCACCTGATGGGCGATTCGGGTTTGCGTTAGGAACGCTTCGGCCTGCCGGATGCCTTCCGCTGTGCCGGATACGACGAAGTGGGAATGAAAATTCACGGCGGCCAGCTCGGTGTGCGCATGCAGCTCAACGGTTTGCTCGAACATCGCGGGATCGCTTACGATGGCGATCATGCCGCCCGGCTCGCAAGTCTGCTGGACCACGTCGGCTTGAGCGGCAACAAGCTCCAAAGCCGTTTCCCAATCGATAACGCCGGCAACGGCACAGGATGCAAACTCGCCTAAGCTCGTCCCCAGCACGATATCCGGATATACCCCGTTTTCTATCATCACCTGCGCCAATGCATATTCCACCATAAAGATGGCCGGATGACTGTAGGATAAATGATCCAGAGGTTCGCCCGTTTTACGGACGCTATCGTACAATTCCAAGAGCGAGTCCGCTCCTCTCCGCATGAACATCAGTTGAATAAGCACGCGTCCCGGCGTTTTATCTTCGATCTGAAGCTGCAGCTCTCTCAGCAAACGTTCGGCGTAATCGCGGATATGTTCATCACATCTTTCGCCACATTTTGCCAATCCAGAATTCTCGCCGTATCCATGCCTTTGGCAAATCGCCCCGCCCAATCCTCCGGACAACCGCATAATACGATCAAGTGCTCCCGATAGCTGTTTGTCCCGAACTGCAGTGCCGGGGATTCCTCTTTCCAAAACGGTTCCATGAGAAGCAATCCGGAATCGGGGAACGTTCCGTTCGTGTCTTTAGACCTTGCTGCCTGCTGCACGGCCGGATGCCTCCAAGAAAGCCCATTTATGCTTACACAGACGTTTCCCTCGCCATCCATCCAATCCAGATCGACCTTACGCACCTGATGAAGCGGGTGATGGTCCTTGCTGTACCGAATCCGGGCCCACATTTCATCTTGGCACGGCTGCAAAATCAGGAGCTCGTCCAAGGCAAAAGGGAGCCACATTTGGCCTGGAGTTTGCGGTTCCTCCTCTTGGGACTGAAAAAAACCATTCAGGAGAAGAACGCCCCCCTGCAGCGCGGAATCCATCATGGCCGGATGCAGGACCCACGGACTGTTCCTTTCCCGGAAGGGACTGCGGGATCGACAGCTTCGCAAACAGCTCCGTATCCTCCTTGCCTGGAGTACACCGCAGCAATTCCGCGAAGAGCAGGACCGTAATCAAGCCCTATGGAACGAAGGTAAGCATAGCAGCGTTCCGCGGTGAAACGGGAGAGTTGCGCTTGTTCCGCGATCTCCCGAACGGGAGCGGCCGGCCCTGGATCGTTTTGAACAAAATAAGCCGTACCTTGGCTATGTATCGTAAGTTCATCGGCGTCTGCTTCGTTTTCGCTGTAGATTTCGAACGCCACCTGATCATGTCCTTCCGGATGAAGTCCGATATGAATCCGCACCGGATCTGCACCGGCTTTGACGGGCACGGACCAAACCAAGTTCCGAAGCGACACCGCCGCCTCGCGATTACATTCCCTTCCGGAAGCACAGATCACGGCCGCTCTCGCCATTTCCAAGTAGGCTACCCCGGGAAAAATCCGTTCCCCGTTCACTTGGTGATCCGCCAGAAAAAATTCCTGTCCGGTAAAGGCGGCACTGTAGCGCTGTTCCCTTAAATCCGAAGTATTGGTATGAAGCAGCGGATGAATGGCTTGGGCCTGAACGCCCTCACCCGCAGCCATTCCGCCAGCGGCTGCGTCGTTCACTTCGGGAAGCCAGTACCGTTCTCTTGCGAAAGGATACGTCGGAAGATGGGCATGCTTCCATCCGGAAGCGGGAAAAATCGATTTCCAGTCCGCTTCGTATCCATGGACATATAAATCAGCGATCTCCTTCAGCTTCCGTTCATACTCTTCCGCATCGCTCTTTTTCAAAACGCGGAGATCCTTTATTAATGCGTTACCCCGCGATTCGAACGCCAGCGTATCCTCGGGTCTGTTCGGAGGTACTTTTGCCGTCAACCAGCCTTCGGCATCATTCCCGGCCAACACCTGGGTGATTTTATTCCGCAGTTCACGGATATCCCGAACGATAAAGGCACCCCGAATCCCAAAATGCTCCCGCCGAATCAGGAGTGTGGCACTGATGTCGGTTAGCGTATATCTCTCATCTTGGCGTTCCAGCCACTGCAGAAGATCCCGAAGTCTCCGGGCCAGGGCTTCCTCGGTTTTTCCCGACAGACAGACCATGCAGTACGGCAGTTTTCTGCTGACCGTCCGCTTCTTTGGCGGAGCTTCCTCCAGCACCACATGCGAGTTGGTTCCGCCGAAACCGAAGGAGCTGATCCCCGCCCGCCTCGGATAAGCTTCGCCTGTATCACTGGTTAGAGCCTCCCAGGGCCTAAGCCCATCTACGATATAAAAAGGGGTGCCCTTCATCGAAATGCGGTGATTGAGCTTTTTGAAATTGTGCAGACCGGGGAGCTGTTTATGCTTCATGGACATCAGCACTTTGATCACACCTGCGATGCCTGCAGCCGATTCCAGGTGTCCGATGTTTGCTTTTACGGAGCCAAGGCCACAGTAGTTCCCAGGGGTCTCCAGTGCGGGATCCTGGTCAAGCCGCAGCTTCTCGAAAGCTTGGACCAGTCCGTGGAATTCCATCGGATCCCCCTTCGGTGTACCCGTGCCATGGGCTTCGATATAGCTGATGCTATCAACGGGAATTCCCGCTTTTTGGTGAGCTTCGACGATGACCTCCGCCTGCGCGTCCGGATTTGGATAAGTCAGCGTGTGGGTTTTGCCGCTATGGTTCACCGCGCTTCCTTTCAGGACGCCGTAAATCGGATCGCCGTCCGCGACCGCCTGGTTCAGCGGCTTCAGCAGGACAACCCCCGCCCCTTCGCTGCGTACGTAGCCGTCCGCGCTGTCATCGAACGTTTTACACGAACCGGTTGGCGACAGCATGCCTGCCTTGGAGAAGGAAATATGGCGCGACGGAGTCAGGATCAGACTGACGCCGCCCGCGAGCGCCATTTGGCATTCACCCAGCTGGAGCGACTGCGCTGCGGCATGAATGGCGTTGAAGGAGCTGGAACAAGCAGTGTCGATCGGAAAGCTGGGACCTTTCAGATTGAAGTAATGAGAGATCCGGTTGGCAATGACCGCCGAGGCCGTCCCGATTGAATGATAGGTTTCAATCGTCTGGTTGGAGCTCTCCTGGAGCCCTTTGTAATCGAAGTTGAAGACACCCATGTAAACGCCGATTTTTTCGCCGGAAATTTCCGACGGCCGCACCCCGGCATCCTCCAGGCACGCCCACGACAACTCAAGCATGATTCGCTGCTGGGGATCCGTAACTTCGACCTCGCGGGCGGAAAGGCCGAAAAAGGCCGGGTCAAAGGCATCTACATCACGAATAAACCCGCCCCACTTGCTGTTGCTTTTGTTTTTGCCGGACTGGGGGTCGCCCCAATAATCCCGCCAATCCCAGCGTTCTTTCGGAATTTCCTGAATGCTGGAACGCCCTTCCTTCAAATTGTCCCAAAATTCATCGTAGTTTTGCGCGCCCGGAAACCGGCATGCCATACCGATAATGGCGATATCTTTATCCATGTCAAGGTACACCTCGCTCGAACTTGTGATTGAACTTCTTCCTTGTTACTACCGCCTTACGATGAATTCAGGCTTTTTCCCGTGGTAGCCTCCCATACCCTCTTACGCTAACGTGCTGCACCTGCGGGTACATGTTCCAATCCTGAGGGTTGAACTTCGTTTGAAGCAGGAGTCCCGGCAAACAGCGCAAGTCTCCGGTTCAGCAGCTCTGCCGTCTCCAGCATCAGCTTCTCCGCGATTTGGTCCACATGCCTGTTCTGCCAGCGCTCCAGCGAAGTCCCCTTGACCCACTGGTTGAAAGCGCCGAGCGCCGGACCGCAGTGGATCTGGTAGTCCACCCGATTCTCCTCGTCTCCTTGGATTGCCAGGCGGGTGGTGTAGGAGAAGTACCAGCGGAAAATAAGCGCCATCTTGTATTTTGGATTTTGGTCTGCCTTTTCCACCACTTGCGGATAGGACACGCACAGCTTTTCATAAATACTCGCAAAAGATTGCTTAAAATACTTATCCTGAATTTGAGCCTTGGTTTTGCTGTCGATTTCATCGATCGAATTGTATTGTCGGTACAGGTCATACAGTTTATTGGCGCGTGCGGGAAAAAAGAGCCCTTTCTTCAGCACCTGCACCCTGGCCCCCATTTCAAACATGTCCCCGGCGGGTGCATATTCCGTATCCTGGACATTGGCCTGCTGCAGCAGGTCTTTGACGGCGTTGCTCGTACCGGCTTCCACGGTGCATTGATTGATCGAACCCGTTACGATAAAGTCCGCGCCCAGCATAAAAGCCGCTGCCGCCGCCTCGGGCGTTCCGATCCCTCCGGCCGCTCCGATTCGCACCTGCTTCCGGTAACCAAACTTGTCCATCATTTCGTCCCGCAGCTTGATCATAGCCGGCATCAGTGCGTACGCGACCGCCCCGTCGGTATGCCCGCCGGAATCCGCTTCGGCGCAAATATCGTCCGCCACTGGAATTTTTCGGAGCATCTCCGCCTCCTGCGGAGAAATTTTTCTCTCTTCCAACAGCTTGCCGACAATCCGCTCCGGTGCCGGACTCAAAAACAGCTCGGCCACCTCCGGCCGCGACACTTTAGCGATCATTCTATGGGAAGCCGTCACCTGTCCTTCAGCATCCCTCCTGAGTCCCTTCGCCCGGTATTTCACGAGTGCCGGCGTAATGCTCATGAACGCAGCGGCTTCAACGACGGTAATGCCGTGCTTCAGGAACAAATCGACAGTCTGTTCTTCAACCCAAGGCTCCGAAGGATTGTGGACAAGGTTAAGTCCGTATGCGGCTTGATCCGGATCCAGACGTTCCTTGATATAGTGGATGGCATCTTCGATTTGGGGCATTTTCAACCCGCCTGCTCCGAAAAAACCCATCATGCCTGCTTTACCCATGCGGACGACCATCTCTTTGGAAGCGATTCCGCGGTACATAGCGCCCGTACAATATGCGTATTTCAACCCGTAATCCTTTTTGAACTGACTGCTCCCCAAGGAGGCAGCCGATATGCAGGTCAAACGTTCGGTCACTTGATCCATGGTATGATCCTGGGCCGACTCTATGGCGGGCATGGTGGGCAAAGAATCAATAGAGCTTTTATCATCCAAGGCTTCCTTGCCATTCTGTAGTTCATTGTCATCCACGATGAGCGGCTCAGCTTCCGTCCGGATCCGGGTGATCAGATCGGTCAAGACCCTGCCGGGTCCCATTTCCTCAAATTGTTCAACCCCTCGTCCCCACAAATACCTGATGCTCTCGGTCCATTTCACGGAATGCGTGATTTGCTTGACGAGATTGGCGCGGATATCCGCGTCCCTGTAGGGTCTGGCGTATACGTTGGAAACGACCGGTATGGTCAGGCGGCCAAATGAATAGCCGCTCAAAAAAGCCTCGAATTTCTCCGAGGACTCCTGCATATATCGCGAATGGAATGCGCCGCTCGTCCGCAGCGGGACGAACATCATGACATCCTTCATACCCTCAAACATTGGCCTGGCATGCTCTACGTCCGCTTTCGAGCCGGAAATGACGATTTGCTTCGGGCTGTTGAGGTTCGCAACATCAATTCTCTCCAGCTGATTCGCCAACAGTGCTTCGCGGATTTGCTCCTCGCTCAATCCGATAACGGCAGCCATTGCCCCGCCTGCGGCACGGCTCATCAATGCACCTCGCATTTGCACCAGCCGGAGTCCGGCGGCAAATTCAAAGGCACCTGCGGCCAGGAGCGCATTGTATTCCCCTAAACTGTGTCCGGCGACATAATCGGGCTTTATGCCGGTATCTTTTATTTTTTTGTAATAATGCAGGGCGTTGACCGTGTACAGAGCGGGCTGGGTATACTCGGTTTGGTTCAGCTTGGAATCGGGGTCGTCCAGGCATAATTCCCGAATGGAATACCCTAGCACCTGATCGGCTTCGGCAACGATTTCCGGAAATTCGTCAAAAAGGGCGCCCCCATTCCTTTCTTCTGGGCTCCTTGTCCCGGAAACACATAAGCTAACATAAGCTCTCCACATCCTCTCTATCAATATTGATACGCCTGCTCCACTGCATGCCGCAGTACACCTAAATCGGGCGGCCGCCTTTTGGGATAAACGATCGAACAAACATCCCTTCCCATAAACGTTGAAACCGCTTCATACTGCATGAAATTGGCGAATTGGGAGATGACATAACCGTCACACGCTTCCAGCCGATTGAGCTCAAGCAGCTCGGTTGGAAGCGTCAGCCCCGTTCTCAGCACTTTGGACAATGCTTCCTTAACGGACCACGAGAGCGTCAGCATACGTTCCAGGGAATGCGGAATGGACTGCATCAGCTCCAACTCCCTGGGAGAAGCCTGGTTCATCAGAACCTCCATGGCCGAGACGGATACCCTTTCGATGTCGATCCCCATCGGCACAGCCTCATGAAACGCAATGGCTCCGGCGGCATTGCCGGCGTGCGTGATGCTGACCTGAACGTTCGCCCATCCGATCACCACCGGTTGATTGAAGCATCCCCGCTCGATCCGGATTGAGCGCAAATCGCGTACACCCGTAAACAGCGAGACGGCTTTCTTCGCGGCGTATCGTCCAGCCAAATAGCTGTGAATCCTTCGTTCGAACTTCAGTGTGCCGAAAAATTCCCATTCACCCGGATGAAGAAAAGCTTCAGCATGCTCGCGGTGCAAGCACTCCCGCATTTGCACCATATACAGGGCGGCTTGTTCAGGACCATCCCTGTTGTTGAATAGGTGTTTCAACCGCACCTCCCGGCTTTGGTCTATCTCTGCATTCTCCATGAACGTTCCTCCCGTCTTTCTCTCCCTGGTCTTCTGCCGGAAAACGCAAAAATGCCTGCGGGAACCCTTTATAACTAAGGGAATCCGCAAGCATCCAACACTTTAACGTAGTGATGTGTATATGGCCCTTATGCCTTCTTAACGCGCCGCAACGTCGATTAAGTGGAACATAAGTTTATGTAAACAAGTCATTAATTACCAATTATAATAGTATATTTTGGAGTTTATGTAAACTATTATTTTTTTTGCTATGATGATATATTTAATGACTTTTTATTCATATTTCGACAATTAATTTAATCCATCTTTGCTATGATTTTCATGATCATATAAAGGAGGATTTCAACATGTCATGGTATGCGCTGTTTGTCAAAACAGGATATGAATCCAACATCAAAAAGTGGCTGGATCGCAAGTTCGACCAAGACCTGCTGTACAGCCTCATTCCCAAAAGAAAGGTCCCGGAAAAAAGACGCAGCGAAATCGTTCACACGGTTAAAACGCTGTTTCCGGGTTATGTGTTCATTCAAGCTGACATGAATTACTCCATTTATTATCAATTGAAAGAAAATCCCTACATATATCAAACGCTGAATTACAGAAATGAAAAAGACAAATGCATCAAGCTTTATTCGCATGGATTGGATCACGATGATCAAGCACCACATTATCTGGTCGACGAGTCCCAATTTTTCAAAGAAATCCCCTGCGATGAAATGTTGGTGGTACTGAACCTTATCAACGAAAGTGAAGTGATCGAGTATTCCAAGGTTTATTTCCAGGAATCCCACATCGTCGTGCAGGCGGGTCCATTAAAAGGAATGGAGAAGCTGATTAAAAAAATTGACAAGCATAAAAAAAGAGCTAAGGTGCTGTTAACCCTAATGGGCGCGGAGCAACTGATCGATTTCGGGATCGAGATCGTCCAAAGCCCATTGGAAAGCACTTTGGCCTGATACTCATACACACAAAGTCTCCCATGCGAATATTAAAATCGGCCGTCTGACAGAAATAGGCGACGGTTTACCGACTTTTCTCGTTGTTCCGCTTCCACTGACCGAAACCTTAAACGGTTTCGGTCTTCTTTAATGTCAATGCGGCCCCTGTCTCCCCCGCCTTCCGCACTTGGTCCAACAGCTCGTGAACCGCAAGTGCGGTTTGAAAATCCGGCGCCTCGTGTGTGTCTTTCGCCAGATCCCGGTGGATCTGCTGGTAAATGCCCGCCACATTGTAAGCGGGTGTTCCCATCAGCTCGGCCGGAGGCAGGTGGATATGCCCGGGCAGCGTCAGTTCCTTCAGCTCTCCCTCCCCTGCGTGCCAAGTACGATCAGATCATCGATTTGGAACATAAAGTTTTGACGTGAGCGGATGTGTAAATCCCCTTTCGTGCCGTTGATCTCGATCGCGAAGCTTCCCACGTGCGCGTTGCGGATTTGGGAGCTGAAAACGGCCTGGCCCGGCAGAATCCCGCTAACCACGACATGATCCGGTGCCGACGCACGGATGATTTCACCCGTCTCTTCCACAGGGACCTGCCGCGCTTGCGTCTTCAATATGGCCGATATTTCGGAAAATGGACCAAAGAGATACATGATCCCATCCAGAAGATGGCCGCCGGCGATCGTCAACTGATTAGCCCCGTTCGCATCGTCCAGCAAATAAACGTGGCTCTGGTCGATCTGCTTGGAGCGGATCGGATACGTCGGTATGGCGTAATTGACGTGAACGGCAAGCACATCCCCGACGTAACCCTCTGCCAGAAGTTCCCGGACGTAGCGGATGACGGGATTGGCACGCGACTGCAACCCGGCGAAATGGCGAACTCCTCGGTCGCGGGCCGCCTGCAGCAATACTGACGATTCCGCGGTCGTCCGTCCGAGCGGGAACTCGCTGTACACATGCTTGCCGGCCTCAAGTGCCGCGCGAATCAGCCGGTCATGCTCCGGAACCCGGACGGATACGGTCACCAAATCGACCTCTGGATGCAGGGCCAGCTCAAGCGGATCGGAAAAGGCATGCTGAATGCCAAAGTGATCGGCGCTCGCTTCTGCGCTTTCCTGCCGCGACGTACCGACGGCGGTCACCATAAACTCGGGCAGCGCCTTCAGCGCCGGAATGTGTGCCCGACCTCCCCACGCACCGTTCAAACCGGCACCGATGATTCCGACACGAAGAGGTTGATGTATTTTA
>NZ_PCZT01000009.1:546116-550412 GCF_002968895.1 Paenibacillus sp. AR247
GGGTATCCGAATACGAAAGTGTACGTCCCTGAAGCATTTTATCATCGGAAAAATCCATCCCGTCGACAAGAACACCGGTTCCGAACGCCGCCTGCTCCACTTCGGCAAAATAGTTCTCCGGATTTTTGTTCAGCACCATCCGGCCGACCGGACGCCAAGGAATCTGTTCCTTCGGCCACAGCTTGGTATCGTCCAGCGGGTCGAAGTCCAGCTCGGGATGGTCGTCGTCGCTCAAAATTTGCACGAACAGCTCCCACTCCGGATAATCGCCGCGCTCGATCGCTTCGTACAAGTCCTGGGTCGCATGGTTGAAGTTTTTACCCTGTATGGCTTCCGCCTCGGCTTGGGTCAAGTTTTTGATGCCCTGCTTCGGTTCCCAGTGGTACTTGATCAATACCGCTTCTCCCTCAGCATTTACCCATTTGTAGGTATTGACTCCGGACCCCTGCATCTGCCGGTAGTTGGCCGGGATGCCCCATGGAGATTGAACGAACGTTATCATATGCATCGTTTCCGGCGAGTTGCAGCAAAAATCGAAGAACCGCTCGTTGTCCTGGATGTTCGTGACCGGATCCGGCTTAAAAGCGTGGATCATATCGGGAAACTTGATGGCGTCGCGGATAAAGAAAATTTTCAGGTTGTTCCCGACCAGGTCCCAGTTTCCGTCTTCGGTGTAAAATTTCACGGCAAAGCCGCGTGGGTCACGCAGCGTTTCCGGAGAATGGCCGCCGTGGATGACCGAGGAGAAACGGACGAAGACGGGCGTTCGTTTGCCCGCTTCCTGGTACAATTTCGCCCGCGTATACTTGGATACCGGCTCATCTCCAACCTTGCCGTACGCCTCGAAGTATCCGTGCGCTCCGGCTCCTCTTGCATGCACGACGCGCTCTGGAATGCGCTCGCGGTCAAAATGCGTAATTTTTTCGATAAATTGATAGTTTTCCAGCGTTGCCGGTCCGCGGCTTCCCACCGTCCGCATGTTCTGGTTGTTTTTCACCGGATGGCCCTGGCGCGTGGTGAGAGACATTTCGTCTTCGCCCGGAGCCATGCGGCGGTCAAGGGCATCGCCGGAACCGGTCACCGAAGTGCCGTGCTCCATAGGCTTTTGTTGTTGGTCCATGCTGCTGTTCTCCTTTTCGTCTTTATGTACACAAAGGCTGGTTAATTTTAGATGGCAAAGATATGAAGTAGCGTTTCCAGCCGATTCCGTTTTTATGCCTTGAGCCTTCCGCGCTACTAAAGTCCGGACATCAAAAAAATCCACTTTACATCAATTTATTCCGATTGATCCTCCGACTGAAATCGCTTAGCATGATTCTGAGCACGTCCAATAGTGTGAGTCTCGAACACCCCACGCCCATACTCGACACAAATCAAGTGATGTAAAAGGGATTAGAAAAAGGTACATAAGTTGATCAAGGAGGAGTTATCGAAATGGAGAGGATGTTTCAAAACCACGAAGTCCGCGTCAGCCGCACTATAGAAGGCACCTGGGATTTTACCGTCGTCGACGAACCCGATTTGTCCGCTCAGGCCAGTCAGTCCTTCCCCTACCGGATGGCGGTGCCATCCTGCTGGGAGACGCATCCCGATTTCAGTACATACAATGGCGTTGGCGCCTATCGAACGATCGTAAATATCCGGAGGGAAGCATCTGTCCGGCTTATTTTTAAAGGGGTTAAGCCACACGGCACACATCTACTGGGACGGGGTGAAAGTTGCGCAGCATTATAACGCCTACACCGCGTTTGATGTGGTCATTTCGGATGTACGGCCGGGTGAGCATACTCTGATCGTCGCAGCCGACAACCGTTTCAGCGAAGCATCCGCCTTGCATATTCCAAACGACTATTACACCTACGGCGGTATCATCCGCCCAGTGATCCTTGAGGAGCTGTATAGCCCTTACGTGCGGCAGCTGTATTTCACACCTGAACATAAAAGCGGCGTAATTCCAACGAGCGCACCATCTACCGTTATATCCATACCGGCGGAATCCAAAGCTGCCAGCTCGTCATGGGCATGACGCTCTTGAAGCCGGGCAGCATGTGGAACACGATGCCGTGTCATACGCATAACCGCCGTTCCGAGGTTTACTTCTATTTCGACATGCCGGAAGACGGCAACGTCTTCCACTTCATGGGTGAGCCGCAGGAAACCCGCCACCTCGTTGTCCGCAACGAACAGGGTGTTATTTCCCCAAGCTGGTCCATCCACAGCGGTGTTGGAACAAACAGCTATACCTTCATTTGGGGCATGGCCGGCGAGAACCAAATCTTTGAGGATATGGACCCTGTCGGCATGGATGAATTAAAATAAGATAAAACTCGAACGAATGGATGAATAATCAATGAACCCTTTACGCCGCTACGAAAACATTATGGAACTGCTCCTGGCCAAACAGGAGGTGACGGTTGCCGAACTGAGCGAACGGCTGAACGTCACCGGCAAGACGATCCGCGAGGATCTGGCCAAGCTGGAGGACAAAGGTCTGCTTCAGCGGGTGCATGGCGGAGCGATTCTGGCGCAAAGCGACCAGCTCGGCATTTTGTCCACCAAGGAACCGCTGGCGCGCCACGCTGCGGAGAAGGCGGATATCGCCCGCCTGGCCCTATCGCGCATCGAACCGAATGACGTCATCGCGCTGGACGGCGGCAGTACGACGCTTGAAATCGCCAAGGCGCTGGATAACCAGCCCCTGACCGTCGTCACCAACGATGTCCACATCATTTCGGAACTTGCCCGCAAGGACGCCATCCGGCTTGTCGTCCCCGGAGGCTATCGCGTGCGGAACATGCTGGCGGGGCCGGAAGCGGTCACCTATGTTCGGCGGCTGAATATTCACAAGGCGTTTTTGTCGGCAACGGGCCTGCATCCCGAAGATGGGCTGACGATCTACACCGGAGAGCTTCTGGACATCAAACGGGCGCTCCTCGAGACAGCGCGTACCTGTTACGCTGTGGTGGACCATCACAAATTCGGACAAAGCGCCCTGCTGACGTTTGCGAAGCTGAACGAAGTCGAAGCAATCCTTACCGACTCAGGGTGCAGCCCTGAATTCGCTGATGCCGTTCGCCAAGCGGGCGCCCGTCTCGAAGTGGCGAATGCGCAGTGAAGCATCCAACCTATCCCATGCAAAGGACTGATATACGATGTTTGATTTGACGGGTAAAATCGCCCTGGTCACCGGCACCTCCGGCGGCCTGGGACAAGGCATGGCCGTTGGCCTGGCGGAAGCCGGAGCCTCGGTCGTATGCATCTCCTCGACGAACAGTGACCGGACGGTCGAGGAGATCCGCAGGCTTGGCGGGAAGGCGGAGCAAATTTCCGCCGACTTAAGCGACACGGACGCCTTGGATCAAGTGTTTGCGCAGGCGCTTTCCTTCTATGGCGACATCGATATTTTGGTCAACAATGCCGGTATCATCCGCCGTACGCCGGCAGCGGATCATGCGCGCCAGGATTGGAACGACGTGATCAATTTGAATTTGAACACCGTGTTCTTCCTAAGTCAGCTCGCCGGACGCCACATGCTGGAGCGCGGCAGCGGCAAAATCATCAATATTGCGTCCATGCTTACTTTTCAAGGAGGCATTAATGTGCCGGGATATACGGCGGCGAAGCATGCGGTTGCCGGAATCACCAAAGCGCTTGCCAACGAGTGGGCTGGTAAAGGCGTCCAGATCAATGCCATTGCCCCCGGGTACATGGAGACGAACAATACGGCGCCGATCCGCTCGGACGAACAGCGTCTGCAATCGATTACGGACCGGATTCCGGCAGGCCGCTGGGGCACGCCGGAAGATTTGAAGGGTCCGGTTGTTTTCCTCGCTTCCCAGGCATCCGATTATGTCAACGGCCACGTTCTCTGCGTCGACGGAGGATGGTTGGCTAGATAACGCCATATTCAATAAAAGCTGCGCATTACAGAAAGGGAACCGTTCCCTTCTTCTGAAATGCGCAGCTTTTTATATGCTGAAGTCTCCCACTTTAACAGCATGCTCGAATCGTTTCCGAATGGAGCCATTTTCAAAATTCTGACCAAAGAAGCTCTTCCGCCCTTCATTTTCATCATATGTGCGGGCATGACATCGCCAAGTAGGCTGAATCATCCGAATTTGTCCGCTTATCAGACGTAACATTGTTTCGAAAAGATGAATCGATGGGGCCAAACAAACGTTTTTTATAAAAATGATAGTTTATCGATTGAATTCCCCTCCTCCTTCCCTTCGACACGTTGCGCAATGAAGACGCTTTTTATCGACAAAACGACAAACCGTGCTGAAAATACCTATT
>NZ_PCZT01000009.1:550512-558215 GCF_002968895.1 Paenibacillus sp. AR247
GACGAGCGTTTTCTGGATTTATGCGACGAGCTAGGTTTCCTGGTATGGGAGGAAAATCATGCGAGAGGCTTGTCCCTGGAGCAAATGCGCAATCCGAATTTCGTCTGGCAGTGCGAACAAGTCAACCGCGAAATGGTGGAGCAGCATTACAACCATCCTTCGATTATCCTGTGGGCGATCCTGAACGAATGTGCCAGCGATACCGAGGAAGGACGTGAGCACTACAGCCGGCAGCTAGGGCAGCTGAGAGCGCTGGACACCGGCCGCCCGCTGACGTTCGCTTCGCATCACAGGGAGCGGGAGCTCTGCTTTGATTTGGCGGATATCGTTTCATTTAATCTGTATCCCGGCTGGTATACGGACGAGGATCCAAAGGCTCTCTGTGAACAGGCGCGGGCATGGGCTGACCGGGCCGGCGGCGCCGGCAAGCCGATGATCATGAGCGAGTTCGGCGGGGATGGATATTACGGTTTGCGCGACAAAGCCCGGATGCGCGGCACGGAGGAGCGGCAGGCGGATATCATCGAAGCCAACCTGGCTGCATACACATCAAGCCCCTTCCTGTCCGGCATGTATATTTGGCAGTTTTGCGACTGCCGGGTTACCGATGCGACCGGCTGGCTGTTGTCCCGGGCAGGTGCCCAAAACAGCAAAGGCATCGTCGACCGGTATCGCAGGCCGAAGCTGGCGTACGACGTGGTTAAACGATATTTCATGGGGTCGCAGAACGTTATTATATCGAATGAATCATGATGTTTGCACACTAAAAAAGGATGGGTACGTCCGGCACTGCACCGGGCATATCCATCCTTTGCTATTTTAAGATAGTGAGTGGCTGAGCAGCCAGGTATACAATTCCTTGTTGGCGTAGGTCTCGGTCCATGAGTTGTGATTCGCGTCCGGGTACACCGTAAATTTCACGTTCCCGCCGATCTCTTTCAGCGCCTCCACGATTTGTTCGGATTCCGACAGCGGAACGACATCATCCTTAGCCCCATGGAAGGCCCAAATCGGGATATCCTTGATCTGCTCGGCATATTTTGGTTCCATTCCTCCGCAAATCGGGACGACCGCCGCCCATTTATCTGGATACATCGCAGCCAGCTGCCATGCACCGTAACCGCCCATACTTAATCCCGTTAAATAAATGCGCTTTGGATCCACGCGATAGTGATCTTCCACTTCCTCCAGGAGAGCCATTAAAGCGTCTTCCTCCATCGCCCAGAACGAGTCTTCCGGGCATTGAGGTGAGATGGCAATGAACGGAAACTGCGGATCCTGATCCGCGATCTTTGGAATGCCATGCACCTTGACCAGCTCGACATCGCTCCCGCGCTCCCCCGAACCGTGAAGGAAGAGGATCAGCGGCCATTTTTTCTCAGGCTCACTTTCATAGGCTTCAGGCAGATGCAGCAAATAGTCCAGTTTGACCCGCTTCGTAATTTCTTTGTCAAGCCTCTTGGCACTTTGGCTCATGTTCTTTTTCCCCGCTTTCGATTTATGTATTTTGGTTCCTCGGCTCCCTGTATACCCGAACGGTGAACCTGCGCTTTCATCGTGACCGAAGTTCCCGACATGCCGACTTCCGTGAACCCGAATCGTTCGTACAGCTTCATCGCACGGTTTCTGGGATCCACGCTTAAGGATACGGACGGTATCCCTGCAGCGTGCAGCTCCTCGAACGCCCGCTGCATAAGCAGGGTTCCAATCCCCTTGCCACGGTGTTCCGGCAGGATGGCCATGCCCAGCTCCGGCGTATTCTCGTCCACATATCCGTATCCGGGATGTTCCGGATCAAACAATCGGAGCGTGATCGACCCTAGTCGCTCTCCTTCGCTGGAGACGGCAATGAAGGCCATGTCGCCTTCCTTTCCCCAATCGTCCAGGTACTTCGATATTTCAGGGCGTGCAAGGATATCGCGGGATAATGGTGGCTCCCCTTCCGGCGTGTACATGGAAGCGAACAGCATTTCCCACAGAAACGGGAGATCCGCAGCCTCCGCCGGCCGGATGTTGATCGTTTCAGGCATATCTTCACCTCCATCGTTGTACGAGTTATATAAGTTGAAACATCGAAATGGTTTATTGGTACACTCCGTATTCTTTTATCCAACTTATATAACGCTCGATTTAAGAGATCTGCATTCCAAGTTCAACATAACAGATCGCTGAATTGCTGGTCAATTGTGGAAATGTATCCGCTTTAAATTATGCTTGAAATTCGAAGTGGATGAACTATAATGAACATTATAGAACTGATATAAACCATTATGAACCTATGGAGGTACGAACATGGAAATTAGATACGCATCCCATCCCCAAGAAGTGAAAGCGTTTGATACGGCTCGCCTGCGTCAGGAATTTTTGATCGAGTCGATGTTTGTAGCGGATCAGCTCACGCTCTATTACACGCATGTCGATCGTTTCATCGTCGGCGGCGCGGTTCCGGTAAATCAGAGCGTCAAGCTCGAAGCCGACCCGAAAACGATGGGTGCCGATACGTTCCTGGAGCGCCGCGAGATCGGTATCATCAATGTCGGAGGACCGGGTACAATCAGCGTCGACGGCACGGACTATTCCATCGATTCGAAGGACTGCCTCTACGTGGGACTCGGTGCCAAGGAAGTGGTGTTCAGCAGCAGCGACAAAGCCAATCCGGCTAAATACTACCTGAACTCCACGCCTGCCCACAAAGCTTATCCGACGGTGAAGGCGGCCATCAGCGAAGCTTCGCCGAACAACCTGGGCAGCCTGAGTAATTCCAACGAGCGCACCATCTACCGTTATATCCTAGCTGGTTGCCGCAGGCATCCAGCAAAGCCAGGCAGTTGTCCGCCGTGGAGGTCATTGCATGAAAATTCTCGGTGACGATGCGGACCTGTTTATCCGTCGCGTAATCGATCAGCCGCTGGAGCTGGCTGGCGGCGAGCTTGAGTGCTTCGGCATCGCCGGGATCGGCATCGCCGCCGATAATCCGGATCCGTTCTGCACCAGCAGCGGATGCAATATCGATCCAGCGCTGCAGCCACTCCATATCTGCTTCACGGCGCGTTTCATCCGGATTCGTAATGTCGCCGTAATCTGCAAGCAGCGTATAAAAGCGCATCCCTGCCTGCTGAATCGCCTCGCGAAGCTCTTGAAGATAGCTGCTGCTCGTGTCCTTGAAATGAAAGTGGCAAATTTCCATCGTGGTGAAGCCCTTGTCTCTCAGCACAGCCGGCAGTTCAAGCAGCGAGAGCTTCTCCGGCTGCTCCTCTACCCGGGTGACGTGCTCCTTCCGCTCATCATCCCACTGCGTCCAGCGCAGCGGTCCCAGATTGCGGTGCAGACTCCACGTCGTCAGCGATAAATTTGGCATCCAATCCCCACACTTTCCTGTAGTTGCTGCCCGTATTGTGAAATATGGTAAGATCCATATTAACCCCTTAATCCATAAGGAATCGGGCAGTTCAATCGCGTTCCTAATGCGGTGTTAGCATAGGGTCTGACGATAAGACACGTTTGTGGACGATGCCCTGCCGCCCCAAAACCCACCTCACCCTGAAAGCGATTGCATCTCCCCTAAAATACTGTAACTTCCGATTAGCGTTGTCAATACAGGCTCGCGACAATTCAAAAAAAGGAGAGGATATGCTCAGGTGGCATCATGAAAAATAACGCCGAGCGTATACCGAATACCAGTCTGTACTGTGCTTACCCCATGACGAAGCGTGGTTCGGTAATAGCCTTTAGTCCCTTGAACCGGCCGGTAGTTCGTGGGGAAAATCAGCCCTTCACCCTGCTCGAGCGTGATCACATGCCCCCGGCTCTGCGCCCGCGGACGCTGCTCTACCAGTAGAAACTCGCCGCCGGTGTAATCCTGCTGCCTTTGATTCAGGGCGAACACGACCTGAAAAGGAAAATACGCTTCGCCGTACAAATCCTGATGCAGGCAGTTGTAGCCCCCGGCTTCGTACTTCAGGATCAGCGGCGTAGGCCGCAGCTGGCCTTGCCGATGGCACTCTTCCAAAAATTCGTCAAGCGATGCTGGATACCCCGCATCCATGCCGAGCTGCTCATGCCAACGGTTGGCGGTCCGGGATAGCTCCGGGTACAGATTTTCCCTGAGCTGCTGGATCGCCGCAGGCAGCGGGCGGTCATAGTATTTATATTCTCCGCTGCCGAAGCGATACCGGGCCATCGAAATCGTGCTGCGGAACAGTCTTCGCTTGCGTAGGTTCCAACCAGCTCTTCGCATTCTTCCGGAGTTAGAATGACAGGCAGCTTGGCATACCCTTGATCGTCTAACGTCTTCCGAAGCGCGCCCCAGTCTACCCTTTGAACCCGTTCCCGGATACTAGTTGGCATGACGCGGTCCCCTAGCCGGGATGGACTGCCCAGCTTCGAGTGCAAGCAGTCTCTGCTTCATATCGAGGCCGCCGCGGTATCCCGTAAGTGCCCCATTCTTTCCGATGACTCGGTGGCAGGGCACCAAAATCAATACCGGGTTGGCTCCGATCGCCGTGCCAACGGCCCGCACCGCAGCCGGGCGTCCGATCTGGTGTGCGATCTCGGAATAGGTTGTGGTCTGCCCATACGGAATGGAGCAGAGAGCCTGCCATACCTCCCGCTGGAACGGAGTTCCCCGGTCGTCCATTGGAATCGTAAATTCTTCTCTTGTTCCCTGAAGATATTCAGCGATTTCCGTAATGTAAGGAAGCATTGTCACTTCATCACGAACCCATTCATGGTTCGGATAACGCTGTGTCGCCCAGGCCTCAAGTTCATCAAACGAACCGTCGTGGGAACCGACATAACCGAGCCCTTGGGCCGTAGCGGCAGCATAAAGGCTCCAGCCGTCTCCGTCGAGCCTGTCCCAATACAGGGTTACCAAGTCAGTTTTGCTTGCCGTGATCATGTTCATATTCATATGTTTGCACCTCCAGGGCAGCGCCGTGCTGCCATATTTGCCGGAATTCCAGCGGCGTTTGGCCCGTCATTTTTTTGAACAGCGTAATAAAATACGGGACATTCGAATTCCCAACCCCGCGGCAATCTCCGTGATGGATTGGTCCGTATGGGCCAGCAGGTGTTTCGCTTCCTGTATCCTTTTGCGCTGGATATATTCAACCGGGCTGATACCCTGCACCCGCTTAAAGGTCCGCTGCAGATGAAAAGGACTTCCGTGACAGACTTCAGCCAAATGTTCCAAAGACAGCTTATCCCGAAAATGCCGGTCGATATAATCGGTGATTTGGTTCACCCATTCCTGATCGGGCAGCTTCTCGCCGGTCGGCTTGCACCGTTTGCACGGGCGGAAGCGGGCCGCCAGCGCCTCTTCTGCATGTTGAAAGATCCGTACGTTCTCTTTGTTAGGCGGTCTGGATTTGCAGGAAGGCCGGCAAAAAATCCCCGTCGTGCTGACCCCGTAAAAGAAACGGAAATCATAATCCGCATCGTTGGAGACAATCGCCCGCCACTTTTCCTCCGGAATATCCTCTTTCATCCGGCGTTTCATCTCGGTTTGGTCTATATCCCGGTCATTCCTTTGATCCTTCATCTGCCTCACCTCCATCCCCAGTATACCCTTCTTTGGATCGCTTGGGATGAACTTGGGAATGTAAAAGCAAGATAACGAAATGAAAGCGTCCTGGTTTCGGTATACACTGGTAAGGTAAGTAAGATGCAAAAGGAGGACCACATATGTCCACAACATGCCGACAAGAGACGATGCATTCGGTCTGGGATGCTCCTTATTTTACGGGCGTCACCACAATGAACATTTATTGCACCCCGTGGTGCAGCGGTCATCCTAAACCTGAAAATACAATTCGATTCCATACCCGGGAAGAAGCCGAGCTTGCGGGGTACCGGCCATGCAGAAATTGCTGCTCCACCCTTCCCCGCGGCTCCTGGGAGGACCATAAGCACGAGATCAAGCTCTTCATCCCTGCCGAATTCAATTACGAGGAAAACGTAAAATATTTGCTGCGCTCCTCCAATGAATGTCTGCACCGGATCGACAACAACCGGATTTACAAAGCGCTGTCCGTCGCAGACGAGACACCAGTGATCGAAATCCGTGCTGGAGACTGCCGGGAGCTGGTAGTCCGTTTTCTTGGTGATACGGCCCCTTCCCGCAAATGGGTACGCGCCGAGGTGGCCCGTTATGTGCGGGAGTGGTTCGATCTGGACCGGGATATCGTCCCCTTCTATCATTTGGCCGAATCCGATCCCCTCTTGAAAGGTCCTGTGCAGTCCTTCCGAGGCTTGCGGACCGTGGGCATCCCCGACTTGTTCGAGGCCGTCACCTGGGGAATTCTTGGGCAGCAAATCAACCTGACCTATGCCTATACGCTCAAAAGACGCCTGGTGGAGAACTTCGGAAGAAGTGTGGATTGCGAAGGAGAAACGTACTGGATTTATCCGACACCGGACAAAATCGCAGCATGTTCGGCGGAAGATCTTGCCGTGCTGCGGATGACCGTCAAAAAATGCGAATACCTCATCGATACCGCAAAGCGAATCGCCTCCGGTGAGCTCAGGAAGCTGGGGCTGCTTCAAACCGGAAGCCATCAGGCAGCTGAAAAGATGCTGACGAGCATCCGGGGGATCGGGCCATGGACAGCCAACTATGTATCCATGCGGTGCCTGCGCTTTCCGTCGGCGTTTCCGATCGACGATGTCGGGCTGCACAACGCCATGAAGCATATTTTGGGAAGGAACAGCAAGCCGTCCAAGGCGGAAATCCGGCAGTTGTCCGCAGGCTGGTCGGGCTGGGAGTCATACGCCACCTTTTACCTGTGGAGAGTCTTGTACTAGTTGTTTCCTATGAACACATCGAAAAGGGCCATTCACGACGAACGCGGAATGACCCTTTTTCTTAACTTATATGGAACAATCGCTTAAAGTGCATTGAGTATTATTCAATAAAATAGACGGGATTGGTCAAGCAGGTCATCACCTGTGCCCCCAGTTCCCCCATATCGCGTCTGGCCTCCATCCGGTAAAAGAGCCGGTCCTGGGGCAGCTCACAGGTCAAGGTTAGCTCGTCATTCACTGCCGTCCACTGCCGCTCCAATCCCCGGTCGGACCACAGGCTGATTTGATCTCCTTGGGCCCGGCGGATCACGGCTTCAAGCACAACAGTCCCATGCTCAGAGTTCCGCAGTACCTGATCCCCGGCGCAAGCGCCATGGATCTGAAAATCGATAAACGTAGAGTCCGGGTCAAGGGTCAGCACCACATTTCCCCGGCGAATCCCTTCCAGAATTCCAGCTGCGGTTAGTGACTCCGACCGCACGTGCGCGGTCGGCCGTCCATGCTGAACCCATGGATGGGGACCGTGGAAATCGCTCCCTCCCACAGCCACGATCCGCCGGCCTTCGGCCAGCCGTTCCTGCCACCAGCGTACCGCCGTTTCGTTCAGCTCCCGCCACGGGCCGTTCCACACCTCGATCGCATCGAACGGAACGTCAAAGCCGAATTCCCACGGGCAGTCCGGGCAGAAAGGATGATTCAGCACCGCAAGCGCTCCCTTTTCCCTTCCTTTGGCCAGCTGTTCCGAAGCTTGTTCCACCGTATACAACCTAAAGTCCTCTAACGGATCCAGCTGTCCGAGCAAATTCGCATGCCCCTTATAATTGGTCATCTCGACGCCTGGAATGAGCAGCAGCTCTTCCGTCTTTGCCAGGGTGTTCCGGTTTTGGGAGAACGTATTATGG
>NZ_PCZT01000009.1:558315-563458 GCF_002968895.1 Paenibacillus sp. AR247
GTCCCACGAACTCAAACAGCGTCACCGTAGCCAATCCGGCGGTCGCCAGCCTCATATAAATGGCCGCGAAGATCCAGAAGTCGCCCGCACCGTCGATTTTGGCGGATTCCGAAATTTCGTAAGGGATGCTCATGAAGAAGTTCCGCATCAGCAGTATCGAGAACCCCGAGACAAGTCCGGACAGAACGAGCACCGTCAGCGTGTTGATCAGGTGGAAGTCCTTGTTGACCACATACAGCGGGATCAGCACCGCCTCCTGCGGAATCATCATCGTAATCAGGATGAAGGTGATCATCAGCCGTTTTCCCGGTACCCGGGGATGGATCAGCACATAGCCCGCCAGCGACGACAGCAGCACATGCAGCAGCGTTCCGAAGACCGTCACGATCGTGCTGTTCAGGAAAGGTCTCCACAGATCCAGACTGTTCCAGATCGTGCGGTATCCATCCAGGCTGAATTCTTTGGGAAACAGGATGATATCCGGCCTCATGGACGCAACCCCGGAGGACAGCGAGAGTGATATGACGTTCAGGAAGGGAATGATCATCGTCAGCATCAGGCAGATAATGAACAAGGCGTTGAGCCAATCGAACACTGTCATCCGCTTGGCGTTCAAACCGTAATTCGCGTGTCTCATCATCTATTCCACCTCGTCAAATCGGGTTAGTGTCCGCACGGCAAGCGTCAAGATCAGCGTAAAGACCAGAACGAAAAAGCTCGCGGCCGCACCCACGCCGACCTGCATTTCCATAATGCCCTTCTGAAACGTGTACATCATCAGCACATCGACATGGGAAGAGGTCGACGGATTGCGGAGGACAAAGACCTGGTCGAAGATCCTCAGCACCCCGAGCGTATTCAGCAGGATAATGACTTTCATCGTTCCTTTCAGCTGGGGAAGGGTCACGAATCGCACAAGCTGCCACCTGGTAGCCCCGTCCATGCGGGCTGCTTCGTACAAGGACGGATTGATCGAAACGATCGCTGCAAGAAACAGGATACAGCTGTAGCCCATGTCCTTCCATGTGGAGACCAGGATCATGACCCATCTCGCCCAGGTGGACTCGGCCAGAAAATGGATAGGTTCGATGCCGGCCACCTTGTGCAGCACCAAATTGACGATCCCTGTGTCGGGTGAAAGGAGGAAAATCCACATTCCCCCGATCACAACCCAGGACAGCAAATGCGGGATGTAGAGCAGCATCTGCGCCGTTTTTTTAAACCATGCCGTCATGACTTCATTCAGGGATAAAGCGATGACCAGGGGGGCGACAAATCCGAAGACCAGAATGCCTCCCCCGATCACCACCGTATTGCCCAGCGCTTTCCAGAAAAACGGATCATGCCACACTGCCGCATAATTCGCAAATCCGATATAGGGACGTTCGCCCATCAGCTTGTAGTCCTGAAAACTGATCTGCAGGCCCCTCGCGAGCGGATAATAACCGTAAATGATAAAGTAAATGACGACGGGAAGCATCATGGCATAGAGTACGCCGTATTTACGAATCGCTCTCATCTTGTCTAACTTCACATCCTATCGGGTAAAATCAAACCGCGGGAGCTATTCGTCGATCAAATTCGCGCTCTTCAGTTCCTCCCGCATTTTCTTGACGGCATCGGCGGCGGGCATTTCTCCGGACATGGCTTTCAGCGCGTAATTTTGTACGATTTTTTCCGCGTCCGGCCAGCCCGGAAGGGCAAGTTCCAGCGTCGCATGCTGTTTGACCAGTTCTTGGGCGGCCTCGACGCCCGGCAGTTTGTCAAACGGGGACTTGACGTTTTCGTTGTACCAGAACGGCACGCCATGGTCCATGTTGTGCTCCTTGCCCTCTGCCGTGAGCGTATATTGGCCGCCGCTCTCGGTATAATCGACGTCTTTAATACCAAGGCTGCCGAGGGTGATGCCGTCCTTGGAGTTCCAGAACTCCAGGAATTTCTCTGCCGCTTCTACATGCGGCGCATTTTGCGGCACGATCCAGAAGTCGGGGTCGCCCCGGCGCATCAGGATGTTGCCGTCCGGACCGGCCGCGCTGGCGATCGCTTCCGCCTGGAACGTTGTATTCGGATCCTGCTCTTTACGCAGGTTGTTGAACATGCCGACCCAGGCATCCCAGTACGTCACCATGCCGACCCGGTCGGTCAGGAACAGGTTGCGCATTTTGCCTGTATCGTTCGTTACGAAGTTTGGATCCATGATGCCTTCCTTGACCAGCTTGGCAAACCATTCATACATCGGAATCGCTTCGTCGGAAGCATACGGGATCGTCCGCTTGCCGTCCTTCATCACGTAGCGGTACTTCAAACCGGCCGCGCTCATGAACCCTTGAATGTCATATAAGCCGGACGTGCTCAAGCCGTAGGTGTCGTTTTTGCCGTTGCCATCCGGATCCTGCTCTTTAAAAGCTTTCAGCACCTGATAATATTCGTCCAGCGTTTTCGGCTCCTGCAGATGCAGCTTATCCAGCCAGTCCTTACGGACGATCGGCATCGTGCCGCCCTGGAATTTCGTGAAGACGGCATGGATTTTGCCATCCTTGTCTTTCAGCTGGTCCCATTCAGCGGTGGGAATCACCTTCGGATCAGAGAGCGTGCTCGACCCCTTAACAAAATCGCTTAGATCCGTCACCGCACCCTGCCCGACAAATTGATCCAGCTTGCCAAGGTCGCTGAGCTCGATAAGATCGTATTTCTCACCCGAACCCAGCACGGTCAGCACTTTCTGGTCGTAGTCGCTCGCCGGCTTTTCGATCGTCACATCAATGCCGGTTAACCGCTTAATCTCAGCCTCGAACTGTTTCATCTCATCCGGGGTTTTCCCGCCGACGTTAGCGGAGAGAATGCGAAGCTTCATTTCCGGCTGTTTGCCGGTATCCGCTCCCCCTTCCGCCGCCTTACCTGTGTCGCCTCCGCCGCTGCTGCATGCCGAGACCAGGAGTGAACCTGCCAGCAGGGTTGCCATCAAAATGCCTGACTTTCTTTTCATTCAAAACACCTCCAACAATGATTTTTTTTTTAGATTATAGAATGATAAATTTTCAGCGGAGCTGAACGATTCTATAATCGCAAGAAAAACTTCCACTGGACGCGGTCTGTCTTCTTTGAAGGTACGTCGATAGACGTTTTTCTTATAGATAGCAATGTGTAAACGGTTTAATGGGTGCACGCGCAGGAGCCGCGCTCCACCAGTTCGGACGGAAGGAGTATCCGCTTAACCCCAGCTGCGCCGGCAGTCACCTGCTCGATCAGCAGGCGGGCGGCTTCCATGCCGATTGTTCTTGCATCCAGCCTCATCCCGGTTAACGGCGGATGCATTGCGGGCGGGAAATGCTCGCCTCCGCTGAAAGCGATGACCGAAAGATCTCCGGGAATGACAAGTCCAAGCTCTTCCGCCGCTTGATAAATGCCCATAGCCATAGATTCGTTGTCCGCCAGGATGGCGGAAATGCCAGCGTGTTCGCGAAGCATCTGCAGGGTCGTCTCGTATCCGAAGCGGATCGAGGTTCCATCGTCATCCGGCTTGTTCAGGATCAGTCCAGCCAGCGAATCCACACCGGCTTCGCGGTGGGCCAAATAATAACCCAGCTCCCGATCTTCCGCCACGGTCCGGTCCTTCGCCGAGTTGAGAAACAAGATACGCCGGTGCCCTTGCGTCAGAAGAAGCCTGACCGCTTTGGCGGCCGCCGCGATATTGTCGTTATCGACGGAGCATACCTGTCCGGCCCGTTCACCTGATGGGCGTCCTACCACGACGATCGGTACATCCCGCTTGAGCCGGTCTTCTATCCTGGGATCATCATGAATCGGGTCGAGCAAAATTTCTCCGTCCACCGGATCTGAAGCGATAAGCTCCATCTGCTTCAGCAGGGAAGGCTGCAAAATGTTGATCAATATCCGGTAGCCATGTTCATAACAAACCTCCATCATGCCGTCGAGCAATTCGTGCTGGAACGCGTCCAGCGGCATTTTCTCGCTGCGCATGTTCAGCCCGATAATGTTGGTTTTCCGGTTTACAAGGCTCCTTGCCCAGTAATTCGGCCTGTAGTTCAATTCCTCCGCCGCCTTAAGCACACGCTGCGTGACCTCTTTGCTGATGGGACGTTTCTTGCTGAACACGCTGGATACCGTACCTTTCGAAACCCCCGCAGCTTTTGCTACATCAGCAATCGTAACCACGTTCGCCTAATCCTCTCCTTCATGTCTTGGCTTGGAATTTGTCTCAAGTACAAGTCCTACATTAAACCGGTTTTGTTAAAAACGTTCCATGTTCATGAAATATGTATGTAAAACCTGAACATTCGATGATCAATTCCGGCATTAAACCGTTTTTTCTTGTCCAGCGGTTTGGCACATCCCGCTCTGCACGCTGGATTTCAGCACAAAAAACCCCGCAAAGCGAGGTTTTGCATTGATGCCTTATTCAGATATGCTGCGGTTTACTCAACAAGCCGAAGCCCGATGACACAACCGATGACGCCCATGATACAAAACAGTCGAACCGGCGTTTTCGATTCCTTGAAAAACATCATGCCCACAACGGCCGCTCCAACCGAACCGATCCCGGTCCAGACCGCATAAGCCGTCGACAGAGGGATCGACTCGATCGCTCTGACCAGCAATGAAAAGCTCGCGATGAAACCGCCGATAAGAATGAGGTTATTAGCTGTGTTCCTCCCCGCTGGTAAGTTTTAATCCGATGATAAACAGCAATAAGAGCAAAATAATGCCGACTTTCAGCAGGCCAATACCACCGGAATAAACAGCTTCCACAACCACGGTTCCGATCGTGCCGATCCCGGCAAAAACGGCGTAGGTTGTCCCGACCGGCAGAACCTTCGCTGCACGGATGACCAGCTCAAAGCTCGTCAGCAGGGCAATCAGCACGATAATGGAGGGAATCTCCACATATTTGAAGCCTGAAGCCCAGACGATTTCGAGGATTCCTCCGATCGCCACATAAGCCCACGCCTGGTTTTTGCTTATCGGTTTGGGCGGTTTCACGGGTTTCGCTGGCGTCGCGGTTTTTGCTTGCTCATTCATTACGATCCCTTCCTTTCGTCTTATCCGTTTGCTGCTCTTGCTCGTGCCGCAGATACTCGTCGACGATGCGGTCGATGTAGTTCACCGTATCTTCATCCAACCC
>NZ_PCZT01000009.1:563558-568397 GCF_002968895.1 Paenibacillus sp. AR247
TGCCATCAAACCACCCTTCGCCAATGGTCAGCAGCCGCTGTGCCAACTGTCTGGATGCTGGTGAATCCGGCGGCTCTTCGATGTGGCGATGAATGTCCCGCAGCAGGCCGATCCATTCATCCGACCGCGGGTCATCCTCATCAATCTTCGGCAGCTTCTCGATAATCGGGAGCTCATCGGGAGCAAACTGCCGAACCCTGTTATTCCGCTGGACGGATTTTGCTGCCGAGTCGGCTTCTCTTGAATGGAGCATCTGGATGAACAGGACCAGTTCTTCCACCGGGACGTCACCCCGGAGCTCGATTGTGCGCAGCGTCGTCAGCAGCCGGCGCTCGAGCAGCTCGAGGCGATGCTTTTCATCCTGGAGCAAATCAAGCTGCATCCGAATTGCGTGTGTCCATTTTTCAGCGTGAGCCCCCCCGGCTTCCGCCTCTAAGACGTTTCGGATTTGTCCCAGTGTAAAGCCAAGCTGCTTCAAAGTCGTAATGTGATGCAGCTTCATGATGTCGTCTTCGTTGTAGTACCGATATCCGGCATCAGATACGAAAGAGGGGGTCAGGATACCCATTTCATCGTAATAGCGCAGCGTGCGGATGGAGATACCGGCCTCCTTGGCCAACTGTCCAATTTTATACATCAACTTAAGCACCTCCCATATCCATACTAAACCCTCACGTATAGGTGAGAGTCAAGCACAAATACCGCTGGTTTCCCCGCAAAAAAAGCACCCCTTATAGAGCATCGGAACAGCCCAGGCTGTCCAATGTCTGATAAGCGGTGCATTCGTGCACTTCGTAAGCTTTAATGACTCCCTCGAAAACCGGTTCGCCAAGAGGGGTACAGCGGTTTCCATCCCAGCCCGCGTGCTTTGGCATTTGCCGCACCACGTTCCCAAGGCTGCCCCTCACCTGCAGCGGTGTGCAGCAGGGAAACACCGACCGACTCCGCAAAAATCGGGAGCCAATCGGTACCCCTTGCCGGCTCGTCATCCACAATATTATAAGCACCGGACGGCCAATCCAGCGCTTGGCATGCGGCATGGCCGGCGTCCTCCACATGTATAAATGAGGAAACTCCTTCATTGGCAGACATTCTTCCCTCACGCACCTCTTCCGCCATATACCCGCCGCTCGTATACCATGTACCGGGACCATAAAACAACCCGTAGCGAAGAATGACATGCTCCGGAATTTCCGCTGCGGTCTCCTCAAGTGCAGCAACGGCATCCACGGTACGTTTGCGGGAAGGATCCGCAGATTCGACATCCAGAGGTACATTTTCTGTCGCCGGACCATCCCCCGGCTGATAAGCCCACGCAATGCTCTGGACAATGATTCGTTTCACGCCGGCTTCGCGGGCGGCATCGACCAAATGACGGGTTCCTTCCACCCGAATGCGGGAGTTTTCCGCGAAAACCCGGCTGCCGAGGGATGTCAGCTGGTGGATGACGACTTCCGGCCTTGCTTCGCGGACTGCTGCAACTGTAGCATCCCGGTCAAATGCATCCGCGACGAGGGCTTTAGCTCCCAATGATTCAATGACTTGTATGTTTTCCGGCCGATGAGTCGTACCTGTCACCGTATGGCCGGCCTGGACCAGCCGCGGCACCAGCAAACGGCCGACAGCTCCGGAAGCGCCTGCGATCAAAATATTCATGCGCCCTCTCCCCTTTCATGCATCGTAAATTCCATGACACGGCTATTGTAGCATGAGTCATTGGCGGGAATAAGGGCCAATCCACAGCGATTTGGAGCAGACCAATTTGTTGATAAACCTAATGTAGGACTCAGATATGCAGTGTATTTTTTCTAGATGATCTCTCCCTCATGTTCTGGCCATTCTTCGGCAAGCGGCCGAACCCGGACGGCACTGACTTTGAAATCAGGCATCTTGCAGTATGGATCAAGCTCCGGATTGGTGGCCAAATTCACGTTCTGTGCGTCTCCCCAATGCATCGGAATAAATACGATATCCTCACGAATTTTGTCAGAATACCGGCTGCGTACGGTAACCGTCCCCCGTTTGGAACTGACGCGTACGAGCGCTCCGTCTTCAATCCGGTGCTTACGCGCGGTCAGCGGGTGAATTTCCATGAAGCTCTCCACGAACTTTGCGGCGAGCACCGGGCTGCGCCGGGTTTGAACGCCCGTCAAATAATGCGGAAGCACCCTGCCGTTGGTCATGATGAGCGGATATTCGCCGTCCGTTTCCTCGCCCTGTGAAGCAACAGGTACCGTCTGAAACCGGGCAAGTCCGTCTGCGTGAGCGAAGGAGTATTCGAACAGCCGCCCTGTCCCCGGGTGGTCGGTTGACGGGCACGGCCAGTAAATGCCTTCTTCCCGCCGCAAGCGTTCGTAAGTGATCCCGAAGTAGTCAGCAATCCCGCCCTGACTGGCTTTTCTCAGCTCATTAAAAATTTCTTCTGCTTCCTTAAACGGAAAATAAGCCCCTCTGCCGAGCTTTTCCGCAACCGAGCACAAAATCTGCCAATCATGGCGCGTCTCGCCCGGCGCCGGTCTGGCTGCTTCCCTCAGCAGCACGCGCCCTTCCAGATTCGTCAGTGTCCCTTCGTTTTCCATATAGGAAGTGACCGGCAGGACAACGTCCGCGTATTTTGCCGTTTCGGACAGAAACATATCGGCGACGACGAGAAAATCGAGCTTCCGGATGCCCTCCTCCACCAGAGAAGCATGGGGATTGGAAACTACCGGATTCGAGCCCATGACGAATAACGCTTTGATTTGTTCCTGGTGTACGAGCTCCATCATTTCATAGGCGGATACCCCTTTTCCAGGGAGCTCTTCGGGCGGAATTCCCCAAACCTTTGCCACGAACGTACGGTCGTTTTCATTTTCGATCGAACGGTAGCCGGGCAGCTGATCCGCCTTCTGTCCATGCTCTCGGCCGCCCTGTCCGTTCCCCTGGCCCGTAACGGCACCGTAGCCGCAGCCTTCCCTGCCGATTTTCCCGGTGGCCAGAACCATATTCAGAAAATTCCGGACCGCCATATGCCCATCGGCATGCTGCTCCACACCGCGCGCAGTAAACACCATGCCGGTGCCCGCTTTGGCGTAAGACATGGCAGCGGTTCTTATCTGCTCAACGCTTACGCCTGTTAACTCGGCAATCCCTTCCAAATCTATTCGGAGCAAATCAGCCTTGAGCTGGTCAAAATCCTTTGTGCGGCTCTGAATAAATGCCGAGTCGATCAAATTTTCGTCCAAGATGACCTTCAGCATACCGCTCACCAAAGCGCTGTCGGTTCCCGGCTTCACCTGGAGATGAAGATCCGCCAGCTCCGCCGTCGCGGTTGCCCGGGGATCAATGACGATGATGAATGCCCCATTCTCTTTCGCCCGGATAAAATAAGGCATGAGGGTTGGCTGGCACTCCGCGATGTTCGTGCCGGCGAGAATAATGCATTCGGCCAGAGGGATTTCCGACAGCTGATTGGTCAGCCCCCGGTCGATCCCGAACGTCTTTACCCCGGCCGAGGCCGCCGCCGACATGCAAAATCTCCCGTTATAGTCGATATACCGGCTCCGGAGGGCCACTCTTGCGAATTTGCCGAGTGCATACGCCGTTTCATTCGTCAATGAACCGCCGCCATATACACCGACGGCATCGCGGCCGTACACCTCCTGAATGGCCGAGAACCGCGCTGCGTCAGCGTCATATGCCCACCGTCCTTTCTTCAGAGTGTATATCGGATTGTGCGTCGATTTCCGCGGATCGGGCCATGCTTATCGTTTCGATCAGCGATTCACGCTCATCGGGATCGAGCAGCTTCTCCCGTAAACGCTGGAGCCCGTATCGTTCCAGCCACTCCCACACAGGCTCCCGATAATAGGCGGAATCCCGGTACAGCGCAAGGCAGCCGAGAGCCATGTCGATGATGTCCCCGGCATCGGGCAGGACATCGACCAGTTGTGCCGACTTGACCGGATGCTCCATATGTCCGCCGGCGTACAAT
This sequence comes from Paenibacillus sp. AR247, assembly GCF_002968895.1. Lineage (NCBI taxonomy): Bacteria > Bacillati > Bacillota > Bacilli > Caryophanales > Paenibacillaceae > Paenibacillus > Paenibacillus sp. AR247. The sequence goes on from NZ_PCZT01000009.1 coordinate 567,532, forward strand.
TCCCATCCGACCGGGGATGCACCGATACCGAGATCATGTACAAGGACACCCGCCGGGTCGCGCGGACCCGCTGACACCGCGATGCGTATCCGTGACGGCATGAACCACCCCATGCTTCTTCGTTCCAGTTCGAGCGCGATCCGCCCGGCCTCCGAATGCGGAACTCCTGGTGAGACGACCGAGTTTGCCGATACACGGATCATGGGCTCTCCGCCGTCGGCGGAGCGATGGATGCCGAGATAATAAGCGGCAGCCGATCGGCATACCGGGCAGCCTTCCGGGCGCTTCCAGCCCAGACGCAGCATGGCTGCTTGGACGCTTGCATCGCTGCCCGGGTACAGCGCGGCCCGGATCGCTGCGCGGTCCATCTCCGTGCAGCCGCAGATCGGCACCGGAGCAGCGGCCGGAGCCGGCTTCTTCCCTCCCGAGGACTTCGCCAGCTCTAGGATCGCGGCCACCATCGGCTTGCAGCCTCCGCAGGAACCGGACGCCTTGGTCCGCTCCCGAATCTGGTCCACGGTTTGTGCCCCGTCCAGACCGATGGCTTCCATAATGGCAGCTTTTGTGACACTGTTGCAATTGCAAACCGTATCCTGATCCCCCATAGCTTCGGCCGTTTTGGCCAATGAAGAATTCCCCCCGGCAGGCTGCGCCTTCAAGGCGGACACCGACGCCCGCCGCTTTAAATAGCCCAACAGCTCCGTCCCTTCCGAAGTGTCGCCAAAGAGCACAGCTCCGGCAATTCTGCCGTTTTTCATCGTCACCTTCTTATAGTTCCCTTTCACGCCGTCGTAGTGCTGCAGCGCCGTTTCGCAATCTCCACCCTGGATCAGCCCGGCGGAAAAATACCTCCACGCCCGACACCT
>NZ_PCZT01000009.1:568497-587313 GCF_002968895.1 Paenibacillus sp. AR247
GCACATTCCCCAACGGCATATACATGGTCGGCACTCGTCTGCATATAATCATCCACGACAATCGCCCGGTTTGTGCGAATACCGCTGGCTTCCGCTACGGAAATGTTCGGACGAATGCCCACAGCCAGAACGATCAAGTCAGCCCCAAGCCGGCTGCCGTCAGAGAACTGCAGGCCTTCCGCACGCTTTCTGCCGAAAATACGCTCCGTACGTTTTTCAACCAAAAAGCGCATCCCCTGCTGGGTCAGCTCCCGCTTCAGCATCTCCGCTGCGGAGGCATCCAGCTGCCGGTTCATCAGATACAAAGCGTTATGGATGACATCGACCTCCATGCCGAGGTTTAGCAGTCCCCTTGCCGCTTCCAATCCGAGCAGTCCTCCGCCGATTACAGCTGCATGCTTATATGTTCGAGAAGCTTCCATCATCCGCTCACAATCCGCGATATTCCGGAAAGCCGTCACTCCCGGCTTGTGAATGCCTGGGATTTTGGGCATAAAGGCCGAGGAGCCGGTCGCAATAATCAGCCGGTCATAAGGCTCCACACGCCCGGATTCCGTGTAAATCCGCTGCAGGTCGGGATCGGCGCGAAGTACAGTTTCTCCTGTATACAGGGAAATCCCCCGTTCTCTATACCAATCCCAATCATGGATCATAATATCATCTACATTTGTTCCGCCTTGGAGCACTTTCGACAGCATGATTCGGTTGTAATTGGGATGGGGCTCATTTCCGAACACGGTGATCTCATACCGGTCGGGTGCAAAATCGCATATATGCTCCACGCATCTCATCCCTGCCATCCCGTTGCCGACTACGACAAGCCTGGGCTTCCCCATTGCAGTCACCTCCGCTAAAAAACTGTGTAGGCCAGGCCTAAAAATGAAAAAACCCGTCCCTTGGAGATCAAGAGAACGGGCGTCATTGCCAGTTAGCCAACAGGTACACCGTTGTACCGGATAATGGATTTGAACTGAGCATAATCGAAAATGAAATTAATGTCAACATATATTACACGACATTCTAATATTCACCAAAATAACGATGAATCATGTCCCGATAACAAAAATTATGTATAGTTTATTGACACGCATTTTACATTCCACTATAATTCATTTCGAAATCACAAAGACGTGATCTTTCATCCGGGAAGAATACTTCCCATGGCAATGAGGCCGCTGGTTGTCCGTTTATGGGCAATCTGCGGCTTTTTGTTTTGTATTCGATATAAGATATGGAGGAGATGGAGATGAAAGAAGGCACGACGTTTTGGAAAAGTGGGCATAAACCGTCTTTATTCAGCGCATTTTTCTATTTTGACATCAGCTTTATGATTTGGGTGCTCCTCGGGCCGCTAAGCGTCATTATGATGGAGGACTATCCGATGACCGCGTCCCAAAAAGCGAACCTGGTCGCGCTGCCGGTGCTGGGTGGTTCGGTATTAAGGCTGGTCCTCGGTTTCCTGACCGATTATATCGGGCCGAAGCGCACCGGACAGCTCGGAATGCTGCTGACGATGGTGCCGCTGATCTGGGGCTGGCGTTTCGTGGACTCGCTCGGCGAGCTGCACGTCATCGCCCTGCTGCTCGGCATTGCCGGGGCTTCGTTCTCGGCTGCGCTTCCGCTCGCCAGCCGCTGGTATCCGCCGCAGTATCAAGGCCTGGCGATGGGCATCGCCGGAGCCGGGAACAGCGGCACGGTGCTGAGCACGCTGTTCGCGAACCGGCTGGCACAGCATTTTGGAGGGTGGGAAGCCGTATTTGGCATCGCCTTGATCCCGATCGTCATCGTGTTTATATTCTTCAGCATTTTTGCCAAAGACAGCCCCAACCAGCCTGCCCCCAAAAAATTGTCCGAGTACGGCTCGGTGTTAAAGCAAAAGGATACTTGGCTATTTTGCTGGCTGTACTGTGTTACGTTCGGCGGTTTTGTCGGTCTGACCAATTACCTGACGATCTTTTTTCATACGCAATATAATCTTTCGGCTGTGCATGCCGCCGATTTTACGACCGTATGCGTCATCGCCGGCAGCCTCTTCCGTCCGGTGGGCGGGTATTTGTCCGATCGGATCGGTGGCGTCCGCATGCTGCTCATCCTGTATACCGGGGCAGCCATCATGCTCGCCTGCGTCTCCTCGCTGCCGCCGCTGTACGTGATCTCCATCCTTCTTTTTGCCGGCATGATGTGCCTGGGTGCCGGCAACGGCTCGGTCTTCCAGCTTGTGCCCCAGCGTTTTCGTGATGAGATCGGCATTGTTACAGGCATCGTCGGTGCTGCCGGCGGGTTCGGCGGTTATCTGCTGCCGCTTGTGCTCGGCGGATTGTACGAGTCTACCGGGTCGTACACGCCCGGGTTTCTGATTCTGAGCGGTGTGGCCTTAGCAAGTGTGCTGGTGGTGTTGGCAGCAAAAGGCCAATGGAAGAAAACCTGGTTTGCTGCGTCTTCCGCAAAGAAGCTAATAACGGATCCGGTGAATGCCGAATTTAAATCGTAATTCAAGATCGCTGACGTATAACCAAGCGCCTTCAACGTCAAACAGCCAGTCCACCGATCCGTCGGAACGCGTAATATAACCGTCCAGACTAACCGCGAGATACAGCACTACTTTCGAGCTTTCCATGTTTTTATCGCTCCCTTCTATTCATATGTTACAATGTAACTACGACATAAATTGACGTGATTAGGAGGATATCATGAATGAGCGGAGATTAGCCATGATGCGGATCATCGACTCAAGGAAGAAGTTTACGGCCCGCGAATTGGCCGAGCGTTTTAACGTTTCGGTCCGGACCATCCAGCGCGACCTGGATTACCTTCAGCAAATCGGCTTTCCGCTGTACAGCGAACAAGGGGCTCATGGCGGATACCGCGCGCTGGAGAACAGGATTCTGCCGCCGCTGCAGCTGACCCGAACCGAGGCGCTCGGTTTGTTTCTGATGCTCGAAATGCTGGAGAAGGTGCCCGATTTCCCTTTTGACGCGATCCGCTCCCACTTGGCCGTGCAATATTACGGGTCCCTGCCTTCCGACGTACAGACGAACATCGATCAGATGCGCAGCCATATTTCTTTCCGATTGATGCAGCTGCATGAGCCTGCACCTTGGACGACGGAAATTTTAGAAGCTTCGATCGCCAAACAGGAAATCCGGATTGTGTATAAGTCTGCCAAAGGCGATAAGGATCACAACGTGTACCCCTTTGGCATTTATTTTGAGAATGGCTATTGGTATATGCCTGCGCGAAACCCGGAGAAGACGCTCCTTTTTCGCGTGGACCGGATCCAGCATGTGGAGAAAACCGGTGCAATCGATCCGGATGTGCCGTCCCTAGCGGAGTGGATGCAGTCAACTGATGAGCGTGACAAAGCCGAGGTGGTGCTGCGGTTTACCCCTTTTGGTATGCGGCTTGCCAAAGACCGACCCGTATTTTGCAGTACGGCTGCGGACGGACAGTGGAGCCGGCCCGGTTCCGCTTGAGGAGTTCCCGTTTACGGCCCGGAGGTTGCTCCGATTTGGCCCGGATGTGCAGGTTGTATCGCCGGCCCGGCTGAGGGATTTGGTGCTCCAGCTGCTGCAAGACAGCATAAACCAGTACAAGGAGTAGGCAAAAAAACACTCCCCGCAGGGAGTGTTTTTTACTGGTCTCTGACCCAAAAGGAATTGGTATACACATGCCTAAACCCTTGGACCAGCATATGGTTATGACTTGGAGAGCCGAACTCCACATCCGTGTACACTATCGACAGGCCTGTCCGCTTCGCCTCTGACAACCGATGACGGATCAGCGCCGTCTGGCATCCTCTGCCCCTAAACGCGGGCAAGGTATAATCGTTGGCCAAATAGCCTTTTCCCGTATGGATGAACATCGATCCGATCCCGGCCAGCTGGCCATCCGAGTAGGCGAGGTAATTCCGAAAAACAGGGAGAGTAAAGTACCGTTTTTTCTCGCCAAAATATCAGCTGGAACGCCTCCCATCAGCTCACTGACGGCCTCCAGCAAAACGTCGACATTGCCTTCGTCCAGCGGTTCAATGGTGATGCCCGAATGCACTATTGCAGCCTCAACCGGCTCGGCCTCCAAAAATGACAACTGATCCGTGGGCAGAAATCCCTTGCGGTGCAATGCCAGCGCAACCTGCTCGTTCAGCCGGGTTGGTGCCATATCAAAACAAGGACTGGCATTTCTTTGCTCGTATTCGCTGACAATTTGGTCCAAATGCTCCAGATCCACGATTCCGAATCCTTTCACCCGATTGTAGTAGAGCGAATCCGGACCGGTAGCTTCAATTAGCAGCCGGGCACCGCCGATTCGAATTTCTTCCAGAAGCTTGTCTTGCGAGGAAAGCGCCCGCCCTGCGTTAAACCGGGTCAGTTCCAGCTCTATTTCCTCGATATCGTTTACTTTATGATGAATCTTTTGCTGAATCAAACCTATTCCCCCTTACTTGTTCCGGGTTGCCTCATTCCCCCGGTGCTCGTACCAGGCTGCTGCAGGCCTTGTTACCGGATATCCGTATTGCTCCCGGTATCTTTTCCTTTCTTCGGTAAAATCAGGCCATTCCCGCTCGCTGCCCGGATGGTTGGCATGATGCACCAGACAGCGAAGAGCATCCTCCAGGCAAGGATCCTCCCAGTATCCGAGATGTACCTCCATTCTGTCTATGAAGTCCGCACCGTCCAGGTCTTTAATCTCATCCAGCGAGTAGTATCCCATGTCAACCACCCTTGCGGCCACTTTCGGGCCAATCGAGGGCACGGATTGAAACATGGCCAGCCCCTTTAGCATGTTGGCGCGTTCACGGGTGATTTCCAGCATTTGCGATAACTGTACAGTATCGAGGGTGGCAATATCGGTCAGTTTCACTTTAAAGGCTCTTAAATGGGCTCGTTCCTTAGGGGTCAGCGGGAGCTTGGGTGGTGTTTGCTTCAAGGCTATCACCTCATGAATGGACTATCGATTCAGGCAGATCCGTCAATGAACCTCGGTTGGACCTCCACTGGAACCCCATTATATACCAGGAAGCTTGGGGCGACAATTTTTCTGACGGCATCCCGCTAAAGCTTAGCAATTCCTCAAATATAAACAAAGCCCGGTATCAACCGATACCAGGCTTTGTTCTCTATTGTCATTTCTGATGATTCACGGGTACACGCTTGATGAACAGTGCAATCACAAATCCGATGACTGCGATAATCATCCCGAACATAAACGCATTCGAAACCCCCGCAGTTAACGCATCAAGCGGATTGCCGCCGGGATGCGCTTCGGCGAAATGCTCCTGGCCTGCCGACATCACGCTGACAGCAAGTGCTGTGCCGATGGCACCGGCTACCTGCTGCAACGTGTTCATGATGGCTGTGCCGTCCGGGTAGTAAAGATCAAGACCACGCCAACCGAAAACATCGGGTATTTAAAAGCGCGCAGGTTAATCATCGGCTGCTTCATCGACAACTGGCGCCATCCGAACAGCAGCAAGCCGACCACGCCGATGACCAGCGACACAATCACTTTGGTGCTCGTCCATCCCCCGCTGCCTTCGCCCGCGCTGCTGAAGCCGAATACGATGCCCCCGAATCCGATCGTGGACAGCACGATGGACAACAGGTCAATCTTCGGCTTGGTGATGCTGGACACATTTTGCATAAACGCAATGCCGAACACCAGAGCCAGAATCAAAAACGGCAGCGACAGCCAGAAAATCCAGTGCCAGCTGAGGTTTTCGATCAACAGACCCGCGATCGTCGGTCCGATCGCCGGCGCAAACATGATGACCAGCCCGATGATTCCCATCGCGCCTCCCCGCTTCTCCGGCGGAAAAATGACCAAAATCGTATTAAACATCAGCGGCAGCATGATGCCGGTACCAATCGCCTGCACGACGCGGGCCACCATCAGAAACTCAAACGATGGCGCAAGCGCCGCAATCAGGGTCCCTACAATCGAAAAGCTGAGCGCGGTAATAAATAGCTGCCTTGTGGTAAACCACTGCAGCAGCAATCCCGACACCGGGACAAGAATGCCCAAGGTCAGCAGGTATCCGGTTGTCAGCCATTGTGCTGTTGAAGGCGTGATATGCATGACCTGCATCAAATCACTAAGCGCGATATTCAGCGCCGTTTCACTGAACATGCCGATAAATCCGGCAATGAGCAGCGAAATCATGATCGGTAAAACTTTAAACTTTTTCTCCGTTTGCATTTGAGCTTGCGTATGCTGTACGGCTGCTTCCACAAATCCCATCCTCCTGTCATATGTCCAATGTCTCTCTTATCTCTCTCTATGTCTCTATCTATTTTCTCTAATATCTGTAATCTCTCTATTAAATCGGTCTTATTTTTCTTTATGCGCTTCATCCGATGTATTTTTGGCCAAAAGGCGGTCCAGCAATATGCCGACGTATTTGGAAGCAAGGAATATCGGTCCCGTATCCTTGTTCGTCTGGGCAATCAGCAGCGATCCTTCGAGCAATGAAAGGATGACTGTCGCGGCTTCCTGTGAACGGGACAGCTCTACCCCGGCATCCTGCAGCCGTGTGGTCAGGACTCTCTCCCACTCCTGAAGCACGCCTTGACAAGCCTCCCTCAGGGAGTTGCTGATGCAGGAGGTTTCTACCGCATTCCAGAAGCTGAGCGGGATAAACCCTTCGAAATTGGTGGCTCTGGCATCGGCCGCAATCACATCGATACAGTGCTGAATGGCCTGAGACGGATCGTCGAACCGGTTAAAAGCCTCTTCCCACTTGTCGGATACCGCGCTTTTAATCCGTAAAATACATTCTTGGGCAAGCTCCTCCTTACCCTCTGGGAAATAATAATACAGTGAGCCTTTTGGACAATGGCTTTCCTTGATAATTTGGTTTAATCCCGTTCCGTGATAGCCCTGTTTGGCAAAAAGCCGTGTTGCCGTCTCCACGATGGATTCACGGGAATTGGGCTTTTCCGTCATCGCGCTTATGACCTCCTTTCAAAATTATAACGAACGGTCTACATATTATAGTCGATGAAATGCGCTTTCTGTCAACTCATTTTTTTATGAAAAATGTGGGTTGCCTTAACCTTTGCCGAAGAAAATACAAAAAAGCATTCCGACTGACGTACAGCCGAAATGCTTTCTTTATACTCGTTTAAAACGTTACAGCGTATTTTGCTGTTTGATCCAGTCCCTTTTGAATAATGTTCTTTGCTTCGGCAGGCATCTGGTTATGTCCCTCGATAATGATTTCTTCCGGCGTAATTCCCCACAGCATCAAGTTGGATTTTACGAACCGGATCGCGCCTTCAAAAGGAGCCATGTCCTCGGTAGAGTAAATGCCGCCCCGGGCATTCAGCAGAACCACTTTACGCCCCCCGGCTAGACCGACGGGGCCTTCGGGTGTGTATCGGAACATGGTTCCGGCTTGGGCCAAATAGGACAGATACGTAATCAGCGGTGCAGGCGCAGCGTAGTTCCATAGTGGGAACGCGATGACCACCCTGTCGGAGGCGAGAAACTGATCGATATGAACACGGACCAAATCGGCGATATTCGTCTCCTCTGGCGTCAATTCCTGTCCCTGGCTGCGTTTGAAGAGAGCGGTAAGTGCCGTGTTCCCATAATTCGGCAGGTTCAAAGCGAACAAATCCAACTCGGTAACCACGTCACCCGGATGGGTGTCCCGGTACGTTTTGACGAACGTTTCATACATTTGAACCGTAACCGATTGCTCTAACGGACGGTCATTCGCTTTGATCATTAACACATTGGACATGTTGTTGTGCGGCCTCCATTAACAATATAGGTTTCAAAAAAATTAAGCGCATGAGTTCGGAGATGAATACACTGCGGACTAGATTAGGTTTCCGCACTTCGCAATTTTTTATGAATGGACGGAAACGATTCACTCAAACACTACCTAAATCGTTGTTTTTTATTATTGAGAGGGAGGCTTAATTGGTTTATCGTTGTGTTAAACGATACTAATTATTACTAAATATTGATTTTTTATGTATTTTCTTGATTAAAAATCGACATTCATGTTCCGATATAAGCTCGCCTGCCGAGTTTATATAACCAACATTCCGAAAGCTGACCGATCACAAGGTCGGCCCTGGCCAAGCAAGTTGAATGTATTTTCTTATAAGGGGGTGGGACGGCCAAAGCGGTATCTGCAGCCAGAACGACACATGTTGTTTTCATATTCGGATTAGAGGAGGAAATTTGGATGACTACGATTCGGTTACGACAGCATGGAGTGCTTAAATGGCTGTTCGCAGGCAGTTTAGCTTTGATCACGCTGCTGTGCACGTTGATGATTGTGGAGCGTGCTTCCGCGCATGGTTATGTCCCAGTCCCCCGGCAGCCGCGCTTACTTATGCAAAACGGGTGCCAACACCAATTGCGGCCCGATTGTCTATGAGCCTCAAAGCTTGGAAGCTCCGAAGGGCTTTCCTGCCGCAGGCCCGGCAGACGGTAAAATCGCCAGCGCCAACGGAGCTTTTCCAACGCTGGATGAACAATCTCAGGCCCGCTGGAGCAAGGTTAACCTCTCTCCAGGCACAAATACCTTTAGCTGGACTCTGACGGCGAGACACGCGACGACCAGCTGGAAATATTACATCACGAAGCAGAACTGGAATCCCAATGCGCCGCTCACAAGAGATTCTTTTGACCTGACTCCATTCTGTTCGGAAAATTATAACGGTGTGCAGCCTGGAGCAACTTATACCAGCACCTGTAATGTCCCCAGCCGCACCGGATATCAGGTGATCCTCGCCGTTTGGGAAATCGCGGACACCGCCAACGCCTTCTACAATGTCATTGATGTGGACTTCGGCGGCGGCAGCGGCACTCCGGATACCACGGCACCCTCGGCGCCTTCCAGCTTGAAGGCTTCTGCCATTACGTCAACAGGAGCAACACTAACCTGGGGGGCTTCGAGCGATAATGTCGGCGTGACAAGCTACAAGGTCTACAACGGAGGCACGCTTGTTGCAACAACGGGAGGTTCTGTTCTCAGTTATCAGGTCACCGGACTTATACCCAATACATCCTATTCGTTACGGTTCGGACTGTAGACGCTNCGGGTAACACTTCGGATGCCAGCAGTGCCGTAACATTCACCACATCAGGCACAAATCCACCGGACACCCAGGCACCTTCCGCTCCAACAGGTCTGCAGGTTGACGGTACACCAACTTCGGGAACGGTTAAATTGAAATGGGCGGCTTCGACGGATAACATTGGCGTAACCGGTTACCGGGTCTACAATGGAAGCACGCTGGCAGGCACCGTATCCGGCACAACGCTGACCTACACGGCCAGCGGACTCGCGGCCGACACGTCTTATACATTTACCGTTCGCGCCGTGGATGCGGCGGGAAATGAATCGTCCGCCAGCAATGCGGTAACCGCTAAGACGGCTTCGTCCTCATCCGCAGCTGCATGGGCACCCAATGTTGCCTACACACCAGGCACGCTCGTTACCTATAACGGAGCGACCTATGAATGCCGGCAGGCCCATACCTCGCTGACAGGCTGGGAACCGCCGAACGTTCCGGCGCTCTGGCTGTTAAAATAACGGAAAAACGGCTTTCTCCCCGGAATTTGGCGGAAAGAAAGCCGTTTTATTTTGTGGCTGTTTCGACCGGATTACCTTAGTCTACTGGTCTTTTACCAGGATCCATCCCGGAATCAGATACCGTCATTACAGGTTTGACCGTCAGGTCGTTATGTACCCGAATTTGGCAGGACAGACGGACATTCGGCTCGTGAATTCCTTTGGTGGTAAGAATGGCTGCTTCGGCTTCCCCGACAGGGCCAGCATCGCCTTCCAACACTTCCACCCGGCAGGTCGTGCATCTGGCATTTCCTCCGCACCGGTGCAAAATATCCACCCCGTTGTCCTCCAGGGCCAGGACTAGCTTCTGCCCTTCCTCTGCTCTAATCGCTTCTCTGCCTTCCACTTGAATTGTTGGCATACGATCAACTCCTTTTATGATTTGGATCTAATGAACTGGCATTGCTAGATGACAGCTCCAGCCTTCTATTATTTCTGATCTCAAGTCCGAATACAATGAGAACTTTGTCCCGGATGCATCCTTTACGTTTCATTACCCCAAGGAAGAACTACAGAAGCGTGGCATACCATTGCCGGACATCTTTTTCCAATCGCTGCGCAATCTCCGGGAACTCGTCCTTCAGATTGACCCGCTCGCCCGGGTCCGCCTCCAAATCCGACAAATGAACGTCGTCCGGCTGGGTGCGGTCAAAGTCGAGCTTGCCGCCAAGCACAAGCTTCCATTTGCCCTCCCGAATCGCAAGCTGGCTGCCGTACTCCCAGCATATTTGCTGATGTGGAGTGCCTGCCCCTTGCGTCAGCATCGGCACGATGCTGCTTCCGTCGATCTCTTCCGCCAAGGGTACGGGGAGACCAGCGAGATCCATCACGGTTGGCAAGATATCGGCCATCATGCCGACATCATCCTTCGTCTGTCCTGGAGCGATTATGGATGGATATACGAGGATGGCCGGTTCCCGAATCCCGCCTTCGAACAGGCTGCCTTTATGTCCGCGGAAGATTCCGGCGCTTCCGCCATAGTACACATCCTCTGTTCCGTCCAGGTAATTGCGCGACTCCGAAGACGGTCCATTGTCGCTCGAGAAGAAAATAATGGTGTTTTCGTACGCCCCCACCCGTTTAAGCGCTGCCACAATATCGCCGACTCCGTCATCAACAGCCGAGATCATGGCTGCCATCAGCTGACGGTCCCTTGGGAGGTGACTGTAGCGCTTCATGTATTTTTCCGGCGCATGCATCGGGTAATGAGGCGCATTATAAGCGGCATACAGGAAAAACGGCTTGTCGGCAGCCCGGCTTGCCTCGATAAAATCGACGGATTTGTCGGTGATCAGATGCGTCAGATACTCGCCGTCCCGCCAAACCTCTTCGTCGTTGCTCCATAAATCGTGCACAGGATTCACACTCGGCATTCCCCAGTAAAAAATGTGGGAATAATAGTCCACGCAACCGGCTTGGAAGCCGAAATATTCATCAAATCCTTTGGCATTGGGCTTGGTGTCCGCTGCGGATCCAAGATGCCATTTCCCGAATAAAGCTGTCCGGTAGCCATGTTCTTTAAGGTGTTGTGCAAGGGTTTTGGTGTCGGCCTTTAATCCGCCCGTCCCCCTCTTTCCTCCTAAAATATGGCTGACACCTGTTTTTGCAGGATACTTTCCCGTCAGCAAGGCTGCCCGGGACGGTGAACATACCGGTGAGTTCGAGTACCAGTTAGTGAAACGCGCCCCATCTTGTGCAAGCGCATCCAAGTGCGGCGTGCGAATCGCATCGGAGCCGTAGCAGCCCAAGTCACCGTATCCCAAATCGTCACAGTAAATCACAATCACATTCGGTCTCGTCAAAGTTGAGTCACACCTTTTATGTAGTTTTAGGATGCATTCCGCTCCTTCTTACTCCTTCGCCACAGAATGTGAGATCCCTTGCCGAAGTGTGATTTTTAAGCTTTTGTGAGGTGATCTCTCGTACACTTTATATTTGAAGCGAAATCATTGAGTGTCTATTTTCTTTACAGAAATGGGGCTTCGTATGATGCGAAAAAAGGGACGCAGAACAAACACTGCGCCCTCTCGTTATACCAGCCATCTGGATCATATCGATCTCGTTACCTTTGCGAGCTCGGCGTCATCCTCCCCACTCCGTGAATCGGCCGTCGGGGGAATCATAAGCTTGTGCCCAGTAGTACCCGGGCGCCAGGATTCTGCGGGCCGCAAAGCCGGCTTTACCCGCAGCCGCATTGATCGCTTCGGATGAAGCGGTGTACGTACCTGTCGCTGTCGTGGCGCCACCGACATATTTTCCGCCCATAGAGGTAAACCGGCCGTAAACCGTTGCCTGAAGCCCGGCTCCCGTCTCTTTGTCGACGACCTGCAGGGATACGGTCGCCTTGGTCCCGTCGTATGTGACCTGCATTTGCCCCACGATCATCGGCTTCAGATCGGTAGGACCCGTCGTTGCGGAGAACGGCTGGCTTGCAGGCCCTTCATTACCGGAGGAATCGACGGCCGTTACCTTATAGACATATGTCGTATCCGGCAGCAGCCCGACGTCGCGGAAGTTCAGTTTGTTAGATATACCGGCAAGGTGGGCTGGATCCGGTTCAAACTGCGCATCCGTACCGCGATAAATGCGGTACTCTTTCACGGTGGCGTTGTCGGACGCCGGTCCGTAGGTGATATCGACCCGCTGATAATCAAAGGCGGCTGCCTGCGGAGTGCCCGTAACAGCTGAAGGTGGTTCGCTGTCCTGCGGCGGCTGCCAGAACACGCCTCCCGGCCCCCATGCAGACGGGAATACTCTCAGGTTGCCGTAATGATGGAGCGCGATCCCTCCGAAGGCAGGATCTCCTTCAAAAGCGGCGTACACTTTGTTCAGTTCCGACTCCATGTAGGTGCGGCCTTCCTCATAGAAGCTGATAGCCTCCGGATCGCCGCCGTCGGCGACATCGATCGTTTCCACGCCAATGACGACCGAATTCGGCTTGCCGATCTGATTCGCATAGTCGATTTCTCCGCGTGCTTGTTCAATGATCCCTGCACTGCCGTCCGCCTGATCCCGGTAGTCCATGATCGAAATGTAATCGAGCGTATCCTGAACGTGCTGGGACATCCATTTGACCGAGCCGTTCCACGAGATGCTGCTGGCGTCCACCGATGTGTCGAACCAGCGCGGGATGGCGGCCCCGACCTGCAGGTCCAGGCCGGAAGCCTGCTTGCGATCCATCAATGCCTTGAGCATGTCAAGGTACTGCACCTGAACCGAAGGTTTTGCGCTTTTAAAATCACCGAGGCTGTAAGGCTCCGTATCAATGTTTACACCGTCGAATCTCTCCCTTGGATCCGAGGATAAATTGTAATTCAGGATACCTTCGAACTCGGCCACCGCCTGGGTCCGGTAACGGGCATAGGCCCCGAAATAGGGCGGCGTCGTACCGCCGGCGATCAAAGCCTGCACCTGGTAGCCCTTATCATGAGCCCAGCCGACGAAATCCCTGACCTCCGGCCGTTTGTCCTCCAGCATTCGCATGCCGAAATAGGGTCCGACCGCCAGGTACAGCGTCCGGATCGGTCTCTGACCGAACGTCGACGTGTCGGATGCCATAGCATCCAGCACATTACGGGAACCCGGGTTCATGATCAAGGGATAGGATTCATTTTCCCAGATCCACATGGCCCGATCCTGGCCGTACACCTGCTGGGTAACGGTCGTCGGACTGGATGCTGCTTCAGCCTCCGTGGAACCAAAATTCGCTTTCATTTGCATCCCCTCATCCGGATTCACTTCATTAACTGTATCTTCCGAGAGAGGGGCCGTCATCTCATCTTGTGCCGTGGTGACATCTTGAGTTGTTGGGGCATCTTGAGCTTGGGGTACATCTTGTTCTGTTAAGTTATCTTGTACCGCTAAAGCATTCTGTTCCGTTGAGACATCCTGTACAGTTGAGACATCCTGTGTCGTTGAGTCATCCTGTGCAGTTTCGTTATTTTGCAGCGCTTGGACATCTTGATCGATTTGAGCACTCTGGTCTTTCTGGACATTCAGTTCCGTTTCGGCATTCTGTTGAATATTTTGATTGGTTTGAACATCTTGATCATTCTGGGCATCCTGCTCTGTCCAGCCCTCTTGCTCCTGCTGGTCCTCCTGCAGCGTTGCTTGGCTGTATACGTTCACGACTTTCACATATTTTGCGCTGCTGTATCCTGTATTTCCGTTTGAATCCACGGCTTTCGCTTCAAGGCTATTGACCCGTCCAGCATAAGCCGCTGTCTTCCACTTGAATTGGTATCCTGATCCTTTAGGAGGCGCATCCTTCCACTCTCCACCGTTAATCCGTATTTGCACGTTGCTGACCGGGTTTTTGCCCCCTGCTTGAATGAGGACATTGACACTCCCCTTCACGGGGCTCGTTTCGCCTGGGCTTGTAATCTGCACTTGTGGGAGCGAGGCCCCCGGATTATTTACCTCCACCGACATATAGGGAGACCAGGCCACATAGCGGGTCACGCTGTCTTTTCCCCTAGCCGCCAGTTCTACCGGACCGTCGTACTTGGAAAAATCGACGTCGGCATACCAGCTTCCGCTGCCGTCCGCTTCCGGATCATCCATGTGGGCACTGACGAGCGAATTGCCGCCTACGGCGAGCTCCACGTCATACACTCCTGAAAACGTTCCGGAAATACGGGACAATCCCGGCCCCAAGGGGCCAGAAGGCTGGTCTATCGCGATGAGAGGCGCAGCAAAGACAGGCAATGGAGGAATTCCAAACACCGAAAGAACGACCGTGAGGATCAGACAAATTCCGACGTGACGAACAGCTCGCGGGTTTCGGGCACGTCTTTGGGCATGCCCCTGCATAATTGCCATAAGTCTCTTCACTTCCTTTACATAATGTGTGAATGACCTTGACATCGCAACGGGAAAAAGGGCTAGGAGGAAGGGTACAAGCTGAGGAATGTTAGTTTGAAGCGTTTACTTCTTCTTATTATGGCGGAGGTGCACTTAGAACCATATGTGACAAAAATGTGAATAATAAAAAGGGTTTCAGCGATTTTCCGCGGTTTTTCTACCCGAATTTCATTATCCCGCCGGGTACCGCCATGTCTCATGTTCCTTGATAAACCTTCAGTGAACAACCGCACGTACGCCGATGGTAATGAAACTTATAACATCGAATCGGTGCCCTTTTCCCACATAGCAAAGGCTGCTCTATACACCGCTTTCCCGTTCCGATATAGTGGAAGTTAAGCAGTATGAATTCTTTTCCAGCATATATTTTGGGAGGAATCGGAAATGGGACCTTTTGCGCAGAACTTGTTACAGGACAAAGTGGTGTTGATTACCGGGGGAGCAACGGGTCTGGGCCGGGCCATGGGTGAAAAGTTCGTGCGGCTTGGTGCCAAACTGGCGATCGCAGGGCGCCGGGAAGAAGTGCTGAAGCAGACAGCCGAACAATTTCTTGATAGCGGTTACAAAATATTCTATGCTCCTTGCGACGTTCGGGAACCGGCACAGATTGCGGAGTTGGCGGATGCCGTTGAACGGCATTTCGGCCGGATTGACATTCTCGTCAACAATGCCGCCGGCAATTTCATCAGTCCCACCGAAAGGTTGTCCCCTCGAGCCGTAGACGCGGTGCTGAACATCGTTCTGCACGGCACGTTCTACGCGACCCTGGAGATCGGCAAACGCTGGATCGACCGCGGCCAGGGAGGCACCATGCTCAATATCGTGACGACTTATGCTTCAACCGGATCGGCTTTTGTCGTTCCATCCGCTGCGGCCAAAGCCGGCGTGCTGGCACTGACCCGTTCCCTTGCGGTGGAATGGGCACATTACGGGATACGCCAGGTGGCGATCGCCCCCGGACCCTTTCCAACCGAAGGCGCATGGTCCCGCCTCTCTCCCACGCCGGAGCTGGAGCAGCAGATGACCGATCGCGTCCCTTTGCGCCGGGTCGGGAACAAAGAGGAGCTGGCGAACTTGGCTGCCTTCCTGGTTTCTGATTATGCGGGATATATTAATGGGGAAGTGGTCACCATTGACGGTGGAGAATGGCTGCAGGGGGCGGGCGAATTCAATGACCTTCGCTCCGTCACTGAGGAACAATGGGATGCTCTCGCTAAATTAACCCGTAAAGGAAAATAAGAAAAAACGTCTATCGGCGCACCTACTAAGAAGCCAGACCGCATTTAGCGGAAGTTTTTCTTGCGATATAAGGAAGCCCAATCTCCGAAGCTTATCCTTTCTTATATCTAAAATAACAGCACAAATAGGCTGCTCTGAATAAGGCAGCCTATATTATTGCGCTCATCGATGTCGTAAACCAGGTATTCAAACCTGATACTGCTTCAGGATTTCCTGAAGCTTCAGAGCCAGGCCAAGACGGCCGTCGATCCGAAGCGATCCGGTCATGTACGCCATCGTCGTGTTCAAGTCGTTCCGGAGCAGTTTCCGAAGATGGCTCTCGGACATCGTCAGCGTGCAGTCGGCGTCACCCGAAGCGTCCTCTACAACCCGCACGGTTCCGTCATGGAAATAAACCTGCAAATGTTTCCCTGTATCCTTAATATGAAAATGGTAGGAGGCGTGCAGCCCATCCAGCGCCCCCGGCTGTTCGTTCATTTTTCCGGCCATCGCTTCAAGTTCTTGTACCACGCTCATCCATCGTCCCCCTCTTATCGCTCTCTGTTTGCGCTTCAGGGACATGCCTTTCCAGCACCCGGAAGGTGCCGGTGCCGAAGGCAAGCAGATCCCCGTTCTCTTTGCGCGCATAGGCCTGGGCTGTTATCAGCTTGCGCGAGCTGTGGATGATCTCGGCCGTCACGATGACACGCCCTTCACCCGTGGAAGCCACGTAGTTCATGTTCAAATTCACAGTAACCACATTGGCTTCCGGCCTGGCCAGCATAATGAGTATGCCCATGGCGGAGTCGATGGCTGAAGCATGCATGCCGCCGTGCACGATCCCGATGAGATTGAGATGATGGGGCAAAATATCAAAGGCTACCACGACCTGATCGCCTTTAAGTTCAATCAGTTCGCATCCGATAAAATCCCAGAAGGTATGCTTCGCGGCGTTCTCCAGCTGCTTCAGCTTCAGGTTCAAATTCAAGCTGTCCGTCGTTTCCGGATTCATATCCTTGCCCTCCTTCTCATTTGGCGTCGCCGTGTGTCATCCCCTATAGGTCGACCTTCGACTGATTGACCAGCTTCTCATTCTCTTCTTCGATCAGTTTGCGGCGAAGTACCTTGCCCACCAGCGTCTTGGGCAGCGACTCGCGAAACTCGTAGATCTTGGGCACTTTATACACAGCCAGCCGTTCCTTGCACCACTGCTTCAGCTCCTGCTCGGTAACAGACGAGCCTTTCCGGAGCACGATGTAAGCCTTTACATTTTCGCCGCGGTAAGGGTCGTTCACGCCAGCCACGACAGCTTCCTCAACATCCGGATGCTCGAACAGCACCTCCTCGATTTCCCTCGGGTAGATGTTGTAACCACCGGCGATAATCAGGTCTTTGCGCCGGTCCAAAATGTAAAAAAAGCCCTCTTCATCCATCCTCGCCAGATCCCCGGTGTACAGCCAGCCGTCCCGGAGAGTGCGCTCCGTATCTTCCGGCCGGTTCCAATATCCCTTCATGACCTGTGGGCCGCGGACGACCAGCTCGCCGATTTCGCCAAGCGGCAGCTCTTCACCCGTTTCGGGATGCACAACACGGGCTTCGGTATCCGGTAAAGGAATACCGATCGAGCCGTTTTTGCGTTTCTCCCATATGTTGTTTGCATGCGTAACCGGGGACGCTTCGGTCAATCCGTAACCTTCGATCAGCTTGCCGCGCGTGACCTCCTCGAACCGCTCCTGTACCTCCAGGGGCAGCGGAGCCGCTCCGCTGATACATATATTTATGGAGGAAAGGTCGTACTTGTGCACTTCAGGATGGTGAATCACCGCAATATACATAGTCGGCGCCCCGGGAAACACCGTCGGCTTGCGCCGGTCAATGATCTTCAGCACCTGATTGATTTCAAAACGTGGAACCAAGATGAGCGTTCCGGCATTATACACTGCCTGATTAAGCAGCACCGTAAGCCCGAATACATGAAAAAAAGGCAGCGCAGCCAAGTATTTTTCCTGGCCGATCCGTGCCCGGTAAAACCACAGCTGCGATTGAATCGTATTGGCTACCAGGTTCATATGCGTCAGCATGACGCCTTTGGCGAACCCGGTCGTTCCTCCGGTATACTGGATGAGCGCCAGGTCCTGTTCCGCATCGATGTCTACCTTGACCGGGTCGCTGCTTGATTGTTTCATAAGGCGGGTAAAGGATACGATTCGATCGTCATACGTGACGGAGACATCTGTTCCGTCTTTTTTGGCGGCAAGAGGGTATAGGATGTTTTTCGGAAAAGGCAAATAGTCTTTGACCGACGTGACGATCAGCTTGCTGAGCGGCCTGTGGGTCATCGCCTGTTCCACGCGCTGCACCAGCGCATCCAACGTCACGATGATGCTGACGTCAGCGTCGGATAACTGATGCTGAATTTCCCGCGGCACGTACAGCGGGTTAGTCATGACTACCACGCCGCCCGCAAGGAGCGCACCGTAATACGCAATGACCTCCTGCGGGCAGTTAGGCAGCATGATGGCGATTCGGTCCCCTTTGCGGACACCCAGCCGGAGCAGGGCGTTCGCAAACCGGTTTACCGAAACCAGCAGGGATCGGAATGTCATTTTCTTCCCCATGAAATCCAGAGCAATATGCTCTGGATATCGGGAAGCGGAATCCACTAGAAATTGCGCAACGTTCTGCTTGGGATACTCGTAACTGTGCGGGACCTCACTAGGATACTGATTTAACCAAGGTTTACTCGACATCCAGGCCACCCCATCTCACGAATTGTTACAGCACGTATTTTTCCGCGGTAATGACCTTTTCAGCGATTTCACGCTTCAATCCAAGCGTATTGACAGGCGACTTTCTCGTCAGCTTTTTCAGAACGGACAGCTGTGTCCGGAGCGTGTCGCCCGATTCCATCGCGGCGAGCACTTCCTTCGCCCACGTTTCGATTTTATTGAATTCGTCATGAACGAATACGGTCGTCATCAGGATCGGCAGGCGAGCCTTGTCTTCGCCGGAACGGTCGATGATTTTTTGCGTACGCAGCAGTGCACTTTCCATCGCATAGACGGAAATCATCATATCGGACAGATGGCTCAGAATTTCCGTTCGTCCTCGAGCTTCAATTGATATTTCTGTACGGCCTGGGC
>NZ_PCZT01000009.1:587413-600060 GCF_002968895.1 Paenibacillus sp. AR247
CCGTATCCGCCATGGATTTGCACGCCTTCGTCGACGACGAAATCCAGCGTTTCGGAACCGAACACCTTGTTGATCGAGCATTCAAGCTGATATTCGGCAATGGCTTTGGCCGATTGATAGCCCACTTCTGGACTGCTGTGATCCACTTCGGCAAGGCCAACATCGAACAGACCTGCCGTGCGGTAAACCATGCTCTCGAGCGCGTACGTTTTCGTATTCATATCCGCCAGCTTTTTGCCGATCAGTGGGAAAGTGGAGATTTTACGGCCAAACTGCGCGCGCTCGTTCGCGTACTTGGCAGCCAGCTCAATCGTATCTTTGGAGGCGCCTACACAACCGGCGGCCAGCTTGAAGCGTCCGATATTCAGGATGTTGAAGGCGATCAAGTGCCCCTTGCCTACTTCCCATAACAGATTCTCTACAGGCACTTTCACATCCTCCAGGATCAGCGGACAGGTGGACGATCCTTTTATTCCCATTTTTTTCTCTTCCGGTCCAATGCTGACGCCTTCCATTGTGCGCTCCACGATAAAGGTGCTGAAGTCCTTGCCGTCAACTTTGGCGTACACGATGAATAGGTCGGCGAAACCGGCATTCGTGATAAACTGCTTGCTGCCGTTCAATACATAATATTCACCGTCTTCGGATAAGGTGGCTGTCGTTTTCGCCCCCAGCGCATCTGAACCGGAGGAAGGCTCCGTTAAGCAGTAGGCGGCGATCTTCTCGCCGGTTGCCAGAGCAGGCAGGTATTTCTGCTTTTGCTCCTCCGTGCCGAAATAGACGATCGGCAGCGTGCCGATACCGACATGGGCCCCGATCGATAACGCGAATGCGGATGCCTTGGTCAGCCGCTCGCTGATCAGCGTCGAACTTACCTTATCCAGGCCAAGCCCTCCATAGGCCTCCGGTACGTCGGCACCGAGCAGGCCGAGTTCACCGGCTTTGCGCATCTTCTCCACCGTAAGCTCATAATTCAGTTTTTCGATCGCTTCGTCATGGGGCACCACTTCACCGGCCACAAAATCCTCCGTCGTCTCGGCGATCATCCGGTGTTCTTCCGTAAAATCTTCCGGGGTCACCATATTGTGAAAGTCTGTGTCCTCAATGATATAACTGCCGCCGATCACCTTATTCATCGTTGTGCTCATCGTTCCCGTCTCCTTTGCGATATGAATTTTTAATATAAAAACCAAATCACTGTAGAACGCTTTCTGCTTACGGATGAACCTCAAACACGCCCGCGGCGCCCATGCCGCCGCCGATGCACATGGATACCACGCCGTAACCGCCGCCGCGCCGCTTCAGCTCGCTGATCAGGGTCGTCGTCAGCTTCGTGCCCGTGCAGCCCAGCGGATGCCCAAGCGCAATCGCGCCGCCGTTGACGTTCACTTTCTCCTCATCGATGCCAAGCTCCCGGATAATGTGGACGCACTGGGAGGCGAACGCCTCGTTGATTTCGAATAAATCCACGTCTTCCAGCGTAATTCCGGCCATCTGCAGCGCCTTCGGAATCGCCTTGACCGGACCGACGCCCATAATTTCCGGCTCGACGCCGCTGAGCGCGAAGGAGCGGAAAGTCGCGAGCGGCTGCAGGCCAAGCTCATCGGCTTTTTCCCGGCTCATGACAACGACCGCCGCAGCCCCGTCGCTGACCTGGGACGCATTCCCCGCCGTGACCGATCCGTTCAGCTTGAACGCCGGTTTCAGCTTGCCCAGCACCTCTACTGTCGTGTCGCTTCGCACGCCTTCGTCCACCCGGAATTCGAAGGTTTTCGTCTGCACTTTGCCTTTCTCATCTACGCTTTTTAGTTCGGCCTGAACCGGCACGATTTCGTCCTGGAACTTGCCTTCCGCAATCGCCTGCGCCGCCTTGGCGTGCGATCTCGCAGCCCAGACCGAGAACAGCCTGCTTCGCCTGATAAATCGTNAACATCCTGACTCACCGCGACACGGTCACTTGGCCGCAAGTATCCGAGACGCTTGGCATCGTGGCCGCTCGTCGATACTGTCGCCGTCCCCACGGTTTGGAAAATGTGATTGATGTGCGGCTGCAGATCCGCATCCGGAAGACCGGCCGTTTGGCTCGCCCGCAGCGCCAGTTCCTTGCACCCTCCACCGGCGGGAATCAGGCCGACGCCGACTTCGACAAGACCGTAATACGTCTCCGGCGCTGCGATGACCAGGTCGGCAGGCATGCAGGATTCGACGCCGCCACCGAGGCACATGCGGTGCGGCGCGGCCACGACCGGCTTTTCAAACCGCTTCAGCGCGTACATCGTGTACTGGAATTTCCGGATGATTTCGTTAATTTCGTCCCATTCTTCGTCCTGTGCTTCCATGAGGAGCAGCATAATGTTGGCTCCCACACAGTAGTTGCGTGCCTGGTTGGCAATCACGAGTCCTCTGAAATTGCTGCGCACCTCGTCAATGCTCTGCGTAATTATGGAGAGAATGTCCTCGCCGATCGCATTGTTGGGCGAATGGAATTCCAGGCAGGCGACGTCGTCTCCAATGTCGATCAGGCTGGCTCCGCTGTTTCCTTTTACCACCTTGTTTTGCTCTTTCAGGTTACGCAGATTGATGACTTCTTCCGGATGTTCTACCTCACGGTATGCGCCCGACGCCACGTGAATCGAATACAGCCGGCCCTCCTCCTGCTTATAGAAGGACTTGTGTCCCGCGGCGACCCACTCTTTAACCCAGGCGGGAACGGTCAAGCCTTCGACTTCCATCCGCTCCACGGACCGGGCCAGGCCGATGGCGTCCCAGGTCTCAAACGGTCCGAGTTCCCAGGAGAAGCCCCATTTCATGGCATCGTCGATTTCCTTGACCGAATCGGCGATCTCGCCCACCTTTTCAGCCGAATAGACAAGCACCTGCTTCAGAATGTCCCAGGCCAGATCCGAGTAGCGGTCCTTCGCCCCGAGGAGCGCCTTTGTTTTCGCTCCGGCTCCCTTGGCCATTTTCGCGGCCTCCAACGATGCCGATTTGGGCTTCATCTGCGGCACATATTCCAGCGTTTTCAAGTCAAGCGATAAAATCTCGCTCCCGCTCGACGTTTTCTTTTTCAAATAGAAGCCCTGCCCGCTCTTCTCCCCGAGCCAGCCGCGTGCCACCATGCCCGTCAGCACTTCCGGCGAAGTGAAAACCGCTTGTTCGCGCTCATTCTCGACGTTCATCCGGACGTTATCCGCGACATGAACGAACGTGTCGAGCCCCACCAGATCCAGCGTGCGGAAGGTAGCGCTCTTCGGACGCCCCATCGCCGGTCCGGTCACCGCATCGACCTCTTCCACCGTGAAGCCCTTCTCCAACATTTCCTGCAGAGTCACCAGCAGGCCGTAAGTACCGATCCGATTCGCAATAAAGTTAGGGGTATCCTTGGCGATGACGACGCCCTTGCCGAGCACCCTTTCGCAAAAATCCTTCATACGCGCCACGAGCTCCGGCTCCGTGTCCCGTCCGGGGATAATTTCAAGCAGCTTCATATAACGGGGTGGATTAAAGAAATGCGTACCCAGGAAGTGTTTTCTGAACGATTCGCCGCATTCGGCCGCCATCTCGTTGATCGAGATGCCCGACGTGTTCGAGCTGACCACCGTACCCGGTTTCCAATGCTGCTCTACGCGTTTCAGAAGCTGCTGCTTCACTTCCAGATTCTCGACCACCACTTCGATGACCCAGTCGACGCCTGCAATTTGCGGCAGATGGTCTTCGAGGTTACCCGGCGTAATCCGGGAAGCAAACGCAGGATCATATAGCGGAGCCGGCTTGATCTTGCTGAGCTTCTCAATGGCTGAAGTTGCAAGACGACTGCGTACCGCCGGATTTTCCAGTGTCAACCCCTTGTTCGTCTCTTCCTCTGTCAGCTGAGTCGGAACGACGTCCAGCAGTAAGCACGGGATCCCGACATTGGCCAGATGTGCAGCAATGCCGGAACCCATAATTCCTGAGCCGATGACGGCTGCCTTGCGAATGGATTTGTTCATTGTGTGCTTGCCTCCATTTCATTTTTTCGAAAATCTCGATGTTCTCCATGCACAGCTGCTGAAACAGCATCTCATTGCCCATCCGGCGGGGCGTATCCCCCGAATTTTTCTCCTCGTTGCCGAGGATGGCGAAATTTACGCCGGATTCATTCAGCAGGCGGACAAACGCCTTGGAAATTTTGCGGCTGCGCAGGTCGTATGAGCCCATCGATCCGACGAAGAACAAATATTCAAACTGCGGATTGTCCTTGACGGTTGGCACCCGGATGCCTTCCACCTCGCCGGTCCAGTTGGCCCGGTCGTTGCGGTTCAATCCCCAGGGATTGCTTTGCCGTTCGATATTTTGCAGGGCTCGCTGCCCCTCTGCCGGCATGCTTCCCTCCATCAGCACGAGATGGCGGCGCAAATCGATGATTTTATCGACATGCTCGTTGCCAACCGGGCACTGATCCTCGCAGTTGCGGCAGGTGGTGCAGGACCAGATCTCCTCCTCGGTCATGACGTCGCCGATCAAGTTCATGTCCTGCGGACTTGTGTCCTGATGGGTCCAGGTGGCCTTCTGCCATGCCAGCGTCGGGCGAATATCCGTCACGCCGTCCGCTGATGACCAATCGGGATGGGTTTCGGACACGGCTGCATCCAATGCATGCGCTCCACTCCCGGCAAAAGCATATTCGGGAACATACGGCGACTTACCGGTAACGGCTGTACCCTTTTCCGTCAAATGATCACGTAGTTTAGTAATAAGATGCATCGGCGAAAGTACCTTGCCGGTATTGGAAGCCGGGCAGACGTTCGTGCAGCGGCCGCATTCCACACAAGCGTAGAAGTCGATCATCTGCTTTTGCGTAAAATCTTCGATCCTGCCGACGCCGAACGATTCGGCTTCTTCATCTTCGAGGTCAAGCTTGCTCAGCTTGCCAACAGGTTCGGAGCGGCCCAGCCAAATATTGACCGGTGCGGTAATGAGGTGAAAATGCTTCGATTGAGGAACATAGACGAGAAAAGATAGCAGAATAAGCAGATGGGCCCACCAAAAGATGTAGAACAATATGGATGCCGCCGTCCCGGACATGCCGGAGAAGATGGCCGCAATCGCTGAGGATATAGGTGCATAAGCGGATGGCTCGAGGTCAAGCCGGATTCTTTCGAAGGTAAGCGACAGCAGCACAGACAGCATCAGGGAGAAGATAAAGAACACGACAATGCTCGGCTTCCACCCTTTCTTGAGGCGCGCAAGCTTCTCGCCATACCGGCGGTAAGCGGCATATCCCATCGCTACAAGGACCAGAAACACCGTGATCTCCTGAAGCAGTCCGAATACGTCGTACGCGGGAAGCGGAAGGTGGCCGCCGTCTGTCAGTCCTTTGATAATGAGATCCAGCGCGCCGAACTGAAGGATGATGAAGCCGTAAAAGATCACCACGTGCATAATGCCGCTCTTCCGGTCCTTCAGCAGCTTTTTCTGGCCGAACACCTGTCCCAGGAACTCGCCCCATCTGCCTTCACGCTGCTTCCGGAAATCCACCGGCTTGCCGAGCTTCACGTACAGAAGTCTGTGATACACCGCTTGGCAGAACAAATAAATACCGTACCCGGTCACAGCGAGAAACAGGAGTAAATTGACGATTGGCCACACCATTTGTCATCCGTCCTTTCTTCGTATTCACCTAAGTTTGGTGACGGGTTACATTTCGTAAGCGGTTACAAAGCTTGTTTAAAAATAAAATCTTACCTTGAAAACATTGACAACTGGCACTGTTTCCCATAAGATTAAGAAAAATGAATGAGGATTCATTCAGTTATTTGAATTCTAACACCGGGGTGGCCTGATGACAAGTAGAAAATTGGAAAAATATGAGTTGATTTTGGATGCAGCCTTAAAAGTAATCGCGGAGAACGGCTATCACGGCTCCCAGATTTCGAGGATCGCCAAGGAGGCAGGCGTCGCGGACGGTACGATTTATTTATATTTTAAAAACAAGGAAGATATCCTTATTTCTCTGTTTCAAGCCCGTCTCGGAAATCTGGTCTCCATGTTCAACAGCAGCGTGAAGGAAACGAATACCGCCGATGAAGCCCTCCGCAAAGTTTGCGAAATACACTTTACCGAGCTCGAAAACAACATCAATCTGGCTTATGTGACACAAATCGAGCTGCGTCAGAGTTCGTTGGAGCTGCGGAAAGCCATCGGGCTTGTCGTCAAGCCCTACATTCAGCTGATCGAGCATATCATTGAACAGGGGATTGCCGAGAAATCGTTCCGTGCAGACCTCGATGTCAAGCTGACACGCCTGCTGATTTTTGGGGCGATGGATGAAGTGGTCACCTCCTGGCTTATCTCCGGCCGAAAGTATTCCCTTTCCGCTCAGGTGGATAAGACAGTTGAGTTTTTCTTAAAAGGTTTAAAATAACGCGTTTGAGAGAGGAGCTTGTCCGCATGAATATCTACGTTATGCTGAAGCAAACCTTCGACACGGAGGAACGAATCGTCATTTCGAATGGACAGATTTCCGACGACGGGGTCAAGTACGTCATCAATCCGTACGACGAATATGCGGTAGAAGAAGCGTTGCTGCAGCGGGATGCGCACGGCGGTACCGTAACCGTCGTTTCAGTGGGACCGGAGCGCACGGCCGAGGCGCTGAGAACGGCACTGGCCATGGGCGCCGATGAAGCCGTGCTTATTGACGGCGATAGTATTCCCGGCGACGAGTTCAGCATCGCCACAGCGCTGGCGGCCTATTTTGGCCAGCAGTCCGTAGACCTCATTCTCGGCGGCAACTTCTCTGTAGATTCCGGCGGAGGTCAGGTCGCTGTAAGGGTAGCCCACCTGCTGGGCCTGCCTCACGCTTCCTCGATCACGAAGCTGGACATTGCCGGCGGAAAAGCATCCGTGCAGCGGGACGCCGAAGGCGATACCGAATCGCTGGAGGTCGCACTTCCTGCGGTATTCACCGCGCAGCAAGGGCTTAACGAGCCGCGGTATCCGTCGCTGCCCGGCATTATGAAGGCGAAGAAGAAGCCGTTCCAGCGTCTCGGACTTGGCGATCTCGGACTAACCGAAGCGGATGTGGCCGCCAAGACGAACCGCCTCTCCCTCACCCTGCCGCCTGAGCGCAAGGCCGGGCAAATACTGAAGGGAGACCTGGCCCAGCAGGCCGCAGATCTGGTCCAGTTGCTGCGTACCGAAGCCAAGCTGATTTGATGAAACCGATAAAAGGAGGAATCCCGAATGAGTAAAACGTTTGTGGTCGTAGCTGAGGTCCGCGGTGGCAGCCTGCGTCAGGTTTCGTTGGAAGCGCTTCAGGCGGCCTCCATTGCCAAAAATGAAGGGGACGCCGTCGCTGCCGTGTTGATCGGGTCGCAAATTACGACCCTTGCTGCAGATCTGGCGGGCTATGTGGAAGGCCGGGTCTTCGCCGTGGACCACCCCGAGCTGGAAATCTACAACGCTGAAGCTTATTTTGATGTCGTGCAAAGCGTGTTTGAGCAGGTGACGCCTGACGTGGTCATCCTTGGTCATACGGCACTGGGCCGGGATCTTGCGCCGAAAATCGCTGCCCATTTGGGTGCCGGGCAGATTTCAGACGTGACGGCGATCGAGCAGAACGGCGGCGAAGCGGTCTACACCCGGCCGATTTACGCAGGCAAAGCGTTCGAGCAAAAGTCGTTCACCGGCGGCCCGCAGGTCGTGACGATCCGCCCGAACAATGTGTCTCCCGCACCAAGTGTATCTTCGCCTGGGGAGATCATCGAGATCGATTACGCCCCTTCCGGCTCCCTCCGCTCGATCGTAAAGGACATCGTGCGCAAGACGTCCGGCAAGGTTGACCTGACCGAAGCGAAAATTATCGTTTCGGGCGGCCGCGGCGTCAAGAGTGCCGAAGGGTTCAAGCCGCTCGAAGAGCTGGCGGATGTGCTGCACGGCGCGGTGGGCGCTTCCCGGGCGGCCTGCGATGCAGGCTACTGCGATTATTCGATGCAGATTGGCCAGACCGGCAAGGTCGTAACGCCGGAGATATATATCGCCTGTGGCATCAGCGGCGCGATCCAGCATTTGGCAGGGATGAGTCAGTCGCGGGTCATCATCGCGATCAATAAGGATCCCGAAGCGCCGATTTTCAAAGTGGCGGATTACGGTATCGTCGGGGACCTGTTCGAGGTCGTGCCGCTCCTCACCCGCGAGTTCCGCAAGGTGCTGGTTTAACGGCTCGTTGGACGTGATGAAGCCACATATTTCAAAAAAACAAAAGCATTCGTCAGCCGGTTCACTACCGGTTTGACGAATGCTTTTTCCTTGTCTTGTCGTGTATGAATCGGTGTTCAAAGGAACAACGCGGCAGCTCAGACGTTTGCCGAAGCTAAAGCTTCTTTAATCTTCCGGTTCACCCATTCGCGCTTGGCGATCAGCCATTCTTCTTCGCGCGGGTAGCGGCTGAACGTGATCGGCTCGGGCAAATCTTCCTCCAACACCTTCAACACATTCTCCCTGCCGATTTTCGATTCGAGCAGCTGGAGTGCACGCAAATCCTGCAGCGCTTCGTTCATGACCTCAAGCCGGATCGATTCGACCGGCACGCCGCCAGGTCCCGGATACACGATAAACGGATCGCCTGACGGAAAAGCTTTGCCGGCATCGGTCGTTTCGTACGGATCGATCTCGCCTTTGGAGTATTGCGAATAATAGAAGTTATAACCCCAATGCAAAAATCCGGCGGCGTCAAACTTGTACAGCTGGTAGCCCAGAATCCGATTGCGGGCCGAAGGGAAGCACATGAAGCGGTTAGCCACCTCTTTATATTGGGAACAGCAATAGTACGTCCAGAGCGGCTGGACGTTATGCTCCAGAAACGGCTCAATATGGTTGCTGGCCGGAATAGGCGTTTTCACCAAACCATTTTCGAAAAAATCATAGTCCGACAGGGCGTCGATGATCGGGAATCCTTGCAGCAGACCGCCCAGCAGCTTGCTTGCATAGCCATAAGACTCCAGGTGATCCGCCCCGGGCTCATCGGAGATGTGGAAATAACTTCGTTCCGACAGGTTATTGGCATCAATCCATTCCGTTAGCGCCGGAACAAACTGCTCCAGGAACAGACGATACGTTTCACCGGTGGCATCGGTCTCCCATCCGAAAATCTTCTGTGGATTTCCGTCTACGGATGCGATGATCTTCGGCGCATGCTTCGCCCCCCACTGCGTGAACAATGGGAAAATTCAAAATAGCGGATGCCCTTCTCATCACACAGCTCAACCCATCTTGCGAGCCGGTCAAATCCGAACGCGTATTGATTTTCCCCTGTGACAGTCACATCCACAAGCTGAACCGTCGGCCGCTCTCCGCCGACCTCGGTGTCCAGCGGCGGCGTAAAGACGGGCGTCAGAATCATGTTCATGCCATGCTTTACGGCCGTATCAATGAATTGACCGATCACCTGCCAGTGTTCTTCACTGAATACGTCCAGATTGTAATAGGTCGCCAGGCAGTCTGCATGGAACCATTCGGTATGTATCAGCTTCTGGGGAGGCAGCTCCTCCGGAATCAGCTCCAGCTGGAAAGTCTCCTCTCCGGCAACTTCCCCATCCCCGGATGTAAAACGGACGGTGATCGGGTAGCTTCCCGCCGGCGTCTGACCTTTCGTCTGAAGTGTGATCCAGACACTTTGCCACTCTCCCGGTGCAGCTGCAATAGCTTGATCTTCATCCAGCGGATACAGTGGATCCGGAAATAATCCGGGTTCCGCACGCAGGACATGTTCATCGTGATCCGGATATACGGGAAAACCGGACGGCACGAGGCCAACCCGGCGTACCGTAACCTGCAGTGCAGCCGGCGCGTCTACGATGACCTTAAGATCATTTACCGGGCTGTCCGTCCGGTAAGCAGCTTGAAAAGCATACGTTTCATTACTGAGCATCGACCCGCCGGTCACGGGATGTTCGGTTCCCTGTCCATCCGGAAATACTTTGGATAACGAGCTGAGAAGCCTGGTCTGAAATACTTGATTCTGATTCATTGAGCCAATGATCCCTCGCTTTCAAACGGTATGCTGTATCCTTCGCTATCCGTCCCCGGCATCCTCTTTAAAAAATCCAAAATAAATATTTTTTAATCTGCAAACACTTCCCCATCTTCCGGAATGATTACCCTGCTGCTGTATCCCGCCTTTTCTATCGCATCTCTAAGGTCATCCCTTGTTACAAAGCAGTGATTGATCGCTTCCATGTGAACGGCAGCCACTCGGGTATCTGGTTGATGGCGCAGAACCGCAAGCACGTCATTCTCATCCATAATGATCGGATCCCCCGTCACGAAGCGGGCGCCGCCGGCGTTAACAATCGTCAGATCCGGCTGGTAAGCATCAAGCGCCTCTTCAACATCACGGCACCATATTGTATCGCCTGCAATGTAGACCGTCGGCTCGCCTTCGGCTTGAAGAACAAAACCGCACACGGGCCCCATCTGTTTCCCGATTTCTCCCGTTCCGTGCTGACCTCCGGTACGGGTCACAGTGATTCCTTGAAACGTAACGCTGCTTTCGACCGGTGTCGTGCCGGTAAACCCGGCTGCCCGGATCTCACCTTCGTCCTCCGGCTGGCAGAATACTGCCGTTTCCTTGCTGATTTGCTTCTGAGCAGGCTCATCCCAGTGATCCGGATGCCGGTGGGTGACCAGCAGCGCATCCGGCTGCACGAGCTTTTCCACCTCCACTGGCAGGGGTACCCGCGGGTTGCGCAGTTCGTTGGCGGTATTGATTACCGGCGGGTTGGCCTCCTTCTCGCTGAACATCGGATCGACGAGAAGAGTTACACCGGCATATTCAATAAACAATGTGGCATTGCGGATTAATTGAATTTTCATTTCCATTCACTCCCGGTTTGGTTTATGATTCTGTTATTCACGATACCAGTATAAAACAGGAAAACGTGTTTTTTACATAGCCTGGCGAAACGATATTGGTAGCTATATTTTCACGGTGAAAGGAGTGAAGGGCAAGATGAGCAAACAAGATATCGATGAGATCGACCTTAAAATATTGCAGCTGCTGGTGGAAAATTCTCTCCAGTCCAACAAGGAGATCGGAGAAAAGGTACATCTCACCGGTCAGGCGGTGGGTGCCCGCATCCGGAAGCTCCAGGATCTGGAGATCATCGAGGGTTATACCCTTCGGTGCAATCCGGGCAAGCTCGGACTCCAGGTCAGTGCTTTTATTACGGTCTTTATGAAATCCGCGGATACGCATGCTTCGTTCCAGCATTACATCCAGCGTACCCAGCCCATCGTGGAGGCTCACCGGATCAGCGGTGAAGGATGTTATCTCCTTCGGGTGCAGGTGCCAACCCCGATGGACCTCAATGACCTTCTGGGCGAGATGGTTCAGTTCGGCAATTATAAGGTCAATTTGTCCATCGGCCAGCTAAAATAGCCCATCAAAAAAGAGCTCCCCATCCCTGTTCGAGATGGAATAAGAGCTCTTTTTTGCAGAGTTTATAACCTTTTATAATTTGCTTGTTACTGGACGACCGGAATCGTCATTTCGAGATCTTTATGATAAGTTTTAAGCGGTTCCCCCTTACTGTCGGACACGATGGTCCAATCCTTTTTCACAGTCAATGTATAAGGCTTGATCGTAATGGAGGACGGCGTTTTAGCAAACGGTTTGTAGGCCTCGTCTTCATGGTATTCAGTACCCGGGCTGCTGTTGAAGTATCCGATCATGTTCTGCTGCACCGGATTCCCATCCTGATCCACGATGTCGTAGTACATTTTGCTCGGGCTTAAATCTCCTGTTTGCTCTGATGTCACGGGAACGCTGCCTTTGCTGTCCAGTACGAGTCGTGTCGTTATCGGCGTCAGATCCACCTGCTTGACCGTATAGCTGAAGTCATCGCTGCTTTGCGTTTGATCCGGATGAAGGACGACGGCTCCTTTCGCCAGGTTTTTGACAGGAACGACGAATTCAAACGGTTCCTGGATCCCGGTGACGCTCAGTTTTACGGACATGTCAAACGCTTCGGGGAGGTTTAGCTCCGTCAATCCTTTCGTCAATTCATACATGGCCATGTTTCGGATCAATTGGCCATCTTTCGTTTTGCCTACAGCGTCCGTGAACATACCGAAAAATTTGCTGTTACCTTGGATGCGGACTTCCGGCATATAGATAGACCCTTTTTTCTGCTGTTCCAATGGAACGGTTTGGATCAGGTTCCCCTTCTCATCCTTCGCCCCTGCCGGTGGATAAGGGGAGAGCATCGTATCGTCGTCCAGGCCCTGACGTTCAATGGCGAATGCAAGCCGGGTTCCATCAAACATCACCTCTTTAATGCTGAGCGTTACCCCGTCCCTGGTTACACTCAAGTTCGGCGCAGTTGTCAGTCCTGTAGTGCTGGCCTTCTGCAAAGTACTGTCCGAATTGTATTGGAACACACTGCCGATCCACGGCACGTTTTTCAAAGCATCCGCCATGACAGGGGACACGAAGCCGCTTCCCATCACCACGCCTCCAAGCATGGCTGCAGCTGTTACGCTAATCGCCGCCTTTTTCTTCCAGGTTCCTCTTCCGATACGTTCGCTTCTGCTGGATCTACTCATTTCATTCAGCCTCTCCATAATTTGATTGGCGTAGCTTTCTTGCGGCATCTCCTTTTGCTTAA
>NZ_PCZT01000009.1:600160-604875 GCF_002968895.1 Paenibacillus sp. AR247
GTTAGATCTGACCATTCTTTCACGGGTTATCCCTCCTTTGATCTTCTTTTGCAGAATCAGTTTTTTCCGGACACGTTCGAACTTTTTGCGCAGGGTTGCCGGTTTGCAGTCCATAATCTGTCCGATCTCTTCGAAGCTGTACTGCTCCACTGCCCGCAGAAGCACGAGATGCCTTTCTTCAGGCTTCAAACTCATCAGCAGCTCTTCCACCTCTGGTACGCTGTCCTTTTGGTGCTGATTCTCCAACTGCCGAATCTCTTTTTGGAGAGATAACGTCTTCTTTTGCCGGCTCTTCTTTCTGGTCATGTCCATGCAATGGTAGTAAGCAACTTTATACAACCATGAGGAGAAGGAAACCTGGTGCTCATATTTATGGATGGATTGATACACCTTGATGAAAATTTCCTGCAGCGCGTCCTCCGCTTCCTCGCGGTTCTTCAAAATGTAATAACAATACGTATAAATCTGGCGCTCAAACGTACGGATGATGTCGGCAAATGCCTGCTTATCTCCTTGTTTGACGCTTTCTACGACGCTCTCGATAGGTTGTGTCGACTCTTCCCCGGGGTTGAGGTATTTCATGGCATCACCTCCCTTGTTGTCCCATCCTCACCCTGTATAACGTTTAGCAGGCTGCCGAATGTGACATCGGTCCGAAATAAAAACGCCCCTTTCCGGAAAACATGCTTTCCGGAAGGGACGCTGAGAAGGATTTGGGTCTTTGAAGCATTCCTTTGAACATTCCCCCAATTAGATGCATCAGGAGCAAAAAAGGTTATGCAGCTTGAACATTTGCCAATTACAGTAACTTAAAGTTAAGATTCGGTGAATGAGCAGAGGTTACCGGCTCTATTGGGGGTTCCAGATAACCCAATTCCAGAACGGCGACGATCCGCTCTTCTTGGTGAACACCATAGCGATGGGCGGAGGTTCGGTCATAAATCCAGTCGTTCATCGTCACTCGGACATGGAGCTTGCTCTCCTGAGCAAGCAGGTGGAAATTTTGCATAAGGCAGCATGCGGCCGCGAAATCTTCTTCCCTTTTATGAGGATCTCGATCTTCTTTAATCACCAGGATCAAATATGCCGGCGCCTCCTCCTGTAATCCGGCCATCATGTGTCTGCTGCCTGACCCGATAAATATAAAACGCCACGGCTCCCGCAGTCCGTCGTTCGGAGCCCATACTGCCACATTTAAAAGATCGAGGATATGACTTTCAGGAACGGGCCGATTGCTGTAGTTTGATGTAAGTCCTTTATTTGTGACACCGGTGATGTTCATGAGTTCGCCTCCTTATCCCGATATGATCGTCCATTTCTTTTCTGCACGTGTCCTGGCTCTGGCTTTCGGTATTTTGTCAAAATAGCCGAGGTGTAAAATTCCCACCAGTTTCTCCGTTGGTTTCATTTGGAAAAGGTGGAATAACTCCCGGCTCTGCATCATCGGCTCCGTGTCCCATAGGGTACCAAGCTGCCGCTGCCAGGCAAGCAGCTGGAAGTTTTGAATGATCCCGCAAACTGCAGCATAATTCATGTCATTTGTCCTTCTGTCCTCGTTCGTGCTGGCAATAACAGCCAAATGACCGGGTATTTCTGTGACTCTTTTTCGGACAAAATCCCGAATTTTTTCCGGCAGCCATTTGACCAGTTTGTTCTTCACCAGAGGCTCAAGCATGCAGACAGCAAGACGCTCCCTGGATTCCGCCGTTCCTGCATATACGCACCGGTAATTTGCAGCCTCGCCGGAACGATAAGGATACAAGCCCTGCGCTTCGCGGAGCAGCTCCCGCACAAATTCCTGATCCACCTCGGGAGAGGATTTAAACCTGCGGATGCTTCTGCGCTCTTGGATGATTTTCGCCCATTCCATGATTCGAACCCTCCTGTTCATTCAGACTTGAAAACCGCCTATGATGTGCTTCCCCCACTCCTGACCAACGCATTACAGCCTCGCGAATCACTCGTCGGTGCCATGTACTGCATCCCGGCTCGCTGTTTTGAGTTGGTTAATGATATTTGTTTCGTTCGAAACAAAATATGAACGTGAAAGGAATGCTCCTTATGCTGCCTTAAACCTATTCATGGAATGATGTACTCTTCAGCGTGGATCGCTCCTTTAAATTAGAATAAATAAGTATAAGAAATGTAATAGCTAAACTAATCTAAAACATCAAATTATTTATTCACATGAAACAATATAATTGTATAGATTTACCCCGACCCTGTCAATTCCGTTTCATCGCTTGTATCGGCCATCCAGCTTGGATACAACGACGTAAGTTATCGGCCATCCAGCTTGGATACAACGACGTAAGTTGTTAAAAGGCTTCTGTTCATGTCGCGGTTCACACTTACCAGGACGTTAGTACCTGTACTAAAAGTGCGTACTTACAGCGTGGCGAGGTATTTTTTATACTCAATACGAAGTCATTATCGAAAAAAAGGAGGACCAATCTGATGAAAACCTTAGTGATCGTATCGCATCCAAGCATTGAAACGTCCGTCATTAATAAACGGTGGGTCCAAGAGCTCTACAAATACCCGGAAAAATACACGGTCCATGACTTGTACAAAGCTTATCCTGACCAATCCATCGATGTGGAAAAAGAGCAGCGTTTGGTGGAAACGCATGGCCATTTGATGCTGCAGTTTCCAATCCAGTGGTTCAACTGTCCGCCTCTCCTGAAACAATGGCTGGACGAAGTGCTGGCATACGGCTGGGCTTATGGTTCGAACGGTGGCGACAAGTTAAAGAACCGCAAAGTCGCCCTTGGCGTCTCTGCAGGAATCAAAAAAGCGGATTACAGCGAAACAGGCAGGTACCGGTATACACTTGAGCAAATATTGGTTCCGTTTGAAACGACCTTCCGGTACTGCAATGCGGATTATCGTTCGGTTTTTGCATTCTACGGTACGGAAAGCGAGCCTGGTGAAAATGTGCCGGGAGCGGAAGCCGATCAGCCCCTAGACGAACTGGAACAAAGCGCGCAGGACTATTTGAAGTTTATCGACTCCCTCTAAGCCGGCAAATGGATTTGGCCATTAAAAAAGAAGTATCTCCCTGTAAGGGAAATACTTCTTCTAATGAGCCGTATTACGGGAGGCCTATCGCTGAACAGCTTCAACGCCGGGAACAAAGTTGTTCTCCCCCCACTCGCACATCAGATTCAGGACAGGGATGAGGGAAAGACCTCGTTCGGACAACGAATATTCGACCTTCGGGGGAACCTGAGGAAATTCTTTGCGTAAGACCAGGCCGTCCGCCTCCATTTCTTTTAACATGACGCTAAGTGTTTTAAAGGAAATGGTTCCGATACTCCGCTGGAGTTCATTAAAACGCATCACTTGATGTTCGGACAACCAGTACATGATGATCATTTTGTATTTGCCGCCGATTAAGGACAGCGTATATCCAAATCCGGTGTCTTTGAGCTTAACGCCGCCCGGAACACAGGTTTCCCGCACAGGAGCACCTTCCTTTCGCCAAGACGATCTGTCTTCATTATATAGGCTAAGTTCTTCAGCGTAAAAGGATGTGCAGGGGATAAAGGCGGCTTGCCCGGTAATCGATGCTTACCCATCAAAAGATGCTTACCTATACATTTCTGCCGTATGCCTCAATCTGCGTCAGGGCCGGAAACGGCGTCTCATCTCCTTTGATCAAGCGCTTGAGCACCAGCCATTCGACCGTGCGGGGAGAGATGTCAAAGTATTGGATGCTGCGGATTTTTGCAGGATAGAGCTGCTCCTCTGACCCGTCGGAAAAAGCGACCGTTACTTCTTTCCACCAGCTGTCATGCGGAAAATCGCCGCGCAATACGAGGCCCAGCCGGTCAAGCTGCACCTTACGACCGAAATCCAGTGTCAGCTCGGCATCCGGCTGCTGGTTAATTCCCCAGGATTGATACGGGTAAGAACCGTGGCTGTAATTGGCATAGACGCCGTCGATAGCGTTGCGGGCAAAGAAGGTCGGGTCGTTTCGGGTTTCAACATTCGCGTGAGCATGCGGGAAAGCGCCCGAGTCCTGCTTCTGGTCATGAGGGTTTAAGGCCAGATTGCGGTACTCGCTGATCTCATTCTCCGTCGCATACCGGGCAGTAACATAATGCTTCGATCCGGCAAAAGCGTTCTCGGGATACGCTCGTTTGTACGCCAGCGGAACCTCGTATTCCCATATGGTTCCTTTTACATAAATTAAAGACGGATTGAGCGTCTCATCCATCTGAACCACGATATACGAATCCGGCAGTTCCATCGTGACTCTAAACTTGTCGCCCTCGGCGTACTCCACATGCTGGCAGGCCAGATACGTAACCCCTTCTTCTTCCCGTTCCATCAAATGGACATGCTTCGTTTGCGAATCGCTGTACTCCTCCGTCCTCACTTCATCTTGACGATTCAATAACTCGAGCTTAATTGTCGGCATCATTGTTCTCTCCCCATTTCAGAGTATCAAATGAACTTGATTGGATTGATATAAACTAATAAGAACATTATATAACGGTTCATATGAACGCTAAAGAGATTTTTTAAGATTATAGAATTTATAAATTTCAGCGGAGCTGAACCATTCTATAATCGCAAGAAAAACTTCAGCTAAATGCGGTCTGTCTTCTTTGAAGGTACGTCGATAGACGTTTTTCTTAAGATTATAGAATTTATAAATTTCAGCGAAGCTGAACCATTCTATAATCACAAGAAAAACTTCAGCTAAA
>NZ_PCZT01000009.1:604975-622185 GCF_002968895.1 Paenibacillus sp. AR247
TCATCACCTGGTGATCCTTCAGCTTCATTGGGCAAGAAAATGGTTGTAAAGGGTACGACAGACCCTTAATCGGCCTAAAATCCGGTCCCCCGTTTATTTGTGGCAAAAGCGCCCTAACTAACAGCGTTTTTTGTTATACTAAAATTGCATTAAATCTATATTTAATGCAATTTATCTTTAAATCGATCAGGTGGGTGCCAAGCCGATGAAATATACGGAAGTTTTTGAGCAATATGAACGCGAAACGAAGCTGTTTGTTTCCTATATGAAGGATCGTGAATATTCGCAAGAAACGCAGAATGCTTACTTTCATGATCTCAAGCATTTTTTGACGTCGCTGGACGGCAAAGCCGTTTCGGAAGTTACAGAGATTGATGTGATGTATTCCTGACCCGTGTGCGGGAGAGCGGCGCCGGCGCCCGGTACCGCAACCGGTGCCAGTCAGCCATCCGCCTCTTTTATAAAGTCATGATTCGATTCAAGCTAACCG
The DNA here is from genome assembly GCF_002968895.1 of Paenibacillus sp. AR247. Classification (NCBI taxonomy): domain Bacteria; kingdom Bacillati; phylum Bacillota; class Bacilli; order Caryophanales; family Paenibacillaceae; genus Paenibacillus; species Paenibacillus sp. AR247. The sequence continues at coordinate 605,466 of NZ_PCZT01000009.1, forward strand.
ACCATAATCCGGCCATGAATATTGAAAAAGCAAAGGTCGAGAAGAAAAAACAGCCCGTGTATCTTCAAAAGCAATTTCTCGATGCATGCCTGGGACTGGTTGAAGGAAGATATATGATTCGGGATGTTTCGATCGTCGCTCTGATGGCCTATGCGGGACTTCGTGTCAGTGAGATCGTGAAGTTTAACATTTCGGACTTCGATCAGGAAGGGAACAACATCGGTGTACTCGGAAAAGGCGGGAAATGGCGCTACATCCCCCTCCCTGCCGAAATGACCAACTTACTGCAAACATGTCTGAGCGAGCGGATCTCTCCCCGGAATCCCAAGGAAACGGCCTTTTTTATTTCCCAATTCCGGCGCCGTATCAGCAAACGAATGGTTCAAAGTATCGCGGAAAAGACCTTTCAAGCCCTGTTCGAAAAGTATCCGCATTTATCGGGAAGAACGCTGTCCGCCCATAAGCTGAGACACTCCTTCGCTACGGATCTGCTGCACAACGGAGCCGACCTGCGGACGGTTCAAGAGCTGCTTGGCCATGAGGATATTTCCACGACCCAGATCTACACCCACGTTTTAGATGAGGCCAAAGAGCGTGCGATGAATAATATCCGGCCGGCTATTCCAGAGGAGTTGTTGAATGGGCAAGCTTAAACGGGCGCCGGAATTTATTTGGGGAACGAAAAAAGCTCCCGAATGACCGACCTGAGCCGTACAGGTCTTTTCATTGGGAGGATGGAAAAAAAACTACCCTTTAAGCGATCCGGTCGTCCGCTGGCTATCGTTCAGCTTGGCGCCGCCCAGCAGCTGCCTCTGCATCCACTGGTTCGAGACGAGCGCATCCCCGTCCGCCTTTAGCTGATGATACAGCCGAGCGCGAAGTTCTTGCAGGATGCCGGCATGCTCCGCTTCGCTGACGACATTATTCAGCTCGCCGGGATCAGATTGCAGCTGATACAATTCGTCGATATCCGTTGGATTCCAGATGTATTTCCACTGCCTGGTCCGGATCATACGCTGCGTATACAGTCCGAACTGCTGACCGTTGTATGTGGATACAACTGCGTCCCGCCACGGTTCAGTCAGTCCCTCGCCGGTAAGCAGCGGAAGCAGCGATTTCCCCTGCAGATGGCCGGGGTTACATAACTCAAGTCCCAGGATGGACAGTAACGTCGGAGGCAGATCCAGAAATTATACNCGAAATCATCGCAGGTCTGCCCGGGATGCCGAACGCCGGACCAGCGAATGATGAGCGGCACCCGAACGACGTCTTCATATAAAATATAATGCTTATCCATCATGCCGTGCGAGCCGCACATGTCGCCATGGTCGGCAGTGAAGATGACCATCGTATTCTCTGCGGCCCCTGTGCGTTCCAGCACATCCAGCACCTTGCCGATGGCATCGTCAAGCTGACTGATCAATCCGTAGTACCGGGCAACAATAGGCGCCCAGTCATCCCATGTATAATGCTCCACGCCCCAGCTCAGCTGCTGCTGCCGCTGGATGTACGGCTTGCCCGTCAGTGTATCTCTGAATCCTTCCCATTCCGGCACGCCTGCAGGGTCGTACATGTCGGCAAACGGCGCGGACGGCCTACACGGTAGGTGCGGTTCGGAGAAATGCAGCGCCATGTGCCAAGGCTTCCCGCTGGATTGAAGGCGTTCCAGTTCCTCGGCTGCACGGTCTGAAAACCAATGCGTCTTTGCGTCTTCCAGCGGAATGGGATTACTCTCGCCAAAGTATCCGTTTGTAAAATGCACGTCCGGGTACTTATTCTTGGCAAATTCGTCGTACTCCGCTTCACCGAGATACGAATGATAGCCGTAGGCCGTTGCATCGTAATCGGGATTCACACCCCATTTACCCAGGTAGGCACAAGTATACCCGTTCTCTGCAAGCGTCCTCGCCCAGGTGTAGGCGTCAGGAGGCAGCGTTGCAACAGGAAGCGCCCCGCTGTAGTTCCACAAGGCGCCAAACGTTTCCGGCCGGCTGCCATGAAGCAGGGACTGCCGCGCCGGGCAGCAGACCGGCAGCACGGAGTACGCATGCGAGAACGCCGCGCCGCCTGCAGCGAGCCGGTCCAAATTCGGCGTGCGGACCGGATGCTTACCACTATAGCCCACGCAGTCGTAGCGAAGCTGGTCCGCTGTGATCAGCAGTACATTGGGACGCTGATTACGCATGTGCACCGCTCCTGAACTCGCTCGGTGAGCAGCCGGCATGCCGCACGAAGAGCCTGCTGAAGAACGACGGATCGTCATAGCCGACGCTGGCGGCCACGGCAATCACCTTCTCGTCCGATTCGGCCAGCATCCGCTTGGCCCGTTCAATCCGGATTTCATGGAGGACGTCGAATACGCTCTTGTGAAATTCTTCCCTCATGATGCGGTTAAGCTGGCGGGTGCTGACGTTAAATAAACCGGAAAGGGATTGGAGCGTAATTTTTTTATCGAAGCTGCGCTCTAAATAACCGTAGATCCGGCGGGCTGTCATCACCCGGTCCAGCTGGCGCGGCGAAGCATAGCTTTTACGGCTGTGCATTAGCGCGTAATATCGAGAGAGGAGCACCAGCAGTTCCACCAGCTGAAGCTTGATCACCGTCGTATGCCCAAAGACTCGCGCTCCGATTTCCCGGATCATGCTGTCAAGCAGCGTAAGGACGGAAGCCGCTTCCTGTCCGAGCAGGTTTAAATGATGATTGAAACGGACGTCATGCTTCAGGAAAGGATGCACATAGAAGTAATCCATCGAAGTGGTAATCTCCAGCTCCCTGAGCAGGGCATCCGAAATGAAAGACGGCATGAACAGACAGTTGATGATTTCCATCTTCTCGCCTTGCTCCACGTCATAGGCATGTGTCTCGCCCGGATTGATGATGAACACGTCCCCTGCCCGGATGTCATAACGCGTTCCTTGAAAGATATGACTTCCTCTTCCCTTCACAATATAGACGAGCTCGACGAATTCATGCCCATGCTCGGCAAGCGATCCCTGCTCGGTCCGTGTGATCCAGAACGGAAATTCTTCCTTCATGAAGCCCCGGCTATTGAGAATTTCCTGCACACAGTAGCACCTCCTTCTGACCGTTCGCCATTAATGGCAGGACGAAGCTGCCTGATCAAACCGCTCCCGCCGCGGATCCCGCTGCCATTCGTCCCAGCTCATGCCGGAAGCGGACAGAATTTGCTCGATCCGTCTCCGGAACGGCAGTCCCGCCTCAGCGAGCTGCCGCATCATCGGGTCCTCGCGGCCGCCGAGCTTGCTGCTGACCCAATCGCAGATCTCCTGTTCGAATTGGTTGGCGAGCTCCGGAAGCTGATCCGCCAGATTGTCGTTCTCCCCGGGGTCGGCGATCAGATCATACAGTTCCCTTGGCGGACGGGTGAACGGCCCTGCATCGTACGTACGAATGAACTTGTATCTCGGTGTCCGGATGGCTCTGGCTGCCTGCCAGGCGCATTCGCTCAAGAATACTTTCTCCGCCGTTCCCTCGGCCTCTCCTCGAATCGCCGGCCATAAACTTTTGCCGTCCAACCCAATAGGATCTGTTAGTGGAGCAAGGTTAATATGTGAAGGGTGCTCTTGACGGATGGACTCCAGGACGGTCGGCAGCAAGTCTACCTGCTGAACCAGCCCATGAACTCTCTTTCCAGATGGAATTCTGCCCGGCCAACGCATGATGAGTGGAACGTGGACGGTCGGTTCATACAGTCCGCAGTGGTCCCAATATATATCGTGCTCCGTCAGGCTTTCTCCATGATCCCCGAAAAGAATCAGCAGGGTATCCTCGGCAATTCCCAGTTTTGCCAGATGGTCGTCCAGCTCCTTCAATCGGTCGTCCAAATACCGGATTTCGGCGTCATAGAGCGCATCATAATAAGCACTGTCCGTTACCGGGCCGACCAGATCGTAGTGGTGGTGTTTGAAAAACGGATATGCCGGGTGATTATACGCCCGCTCCATGCTGCGGTTGGCCGGATCATAGGGATCACGGCCGCTGTCGTAAAATTCGGGAACATAGTCTGCCGGCGGCAGGTAAGGCGTGTGAGCATCCCAATAATGGAGGAACAGAAAAAAGTTCTCCTCCCGATGCGCCTCAATCCACGGAATTGCCAGCTCGTTGACGGTCATGCCGTCAATCCAGCGGTTGCCGCCGACGCTGTTCGTGTAATAGCGGTAACCTCTGGCGAACCATTCCTTCAATTGATACAAATTGTCTACCGCCGAGGTAGTGAATCCGGCGCTTCTCAGCATCGTCGGCAGCCATGGCACCGACTTCGGCAGGTGAGCCAGCTCGGAGCCATGCGATACAACGCCTGTTGTGAGTCCGATTTTGCCCGTGAAGATCCCAGTATGCGCCACTTCCGTCGGAATATCGGCGGCGAACGCCCGTTCGAAGAGAACGCCCTGGGCGGCGATCCGGTCCATATGCGGACTCGTCGGCTTGGTGTAACCATACCCGCTTAACCGGAAAGCGCGAAGCGTATCCAATGAAATCATAATGATTTTCATCCGTCTTAGTCCTCCTAAGGAGCTGCCTTTTTTAGCGGTGCCCTGCGATTCAGCCAGGATAGAATCTGATCGCTGTTGTGCTGAAGCGAATGGGATGATGTGCAAATCGTGATGTCGGGATCGGATGGGATGTCGTAAGGGTCGGATATTCCGGTGAAATGCTTCACTTCTCCCCGCCTTGCTTTGGCATACAGGCCCTTCACGTCACGCCGCTCGCATTCCTCCTAAAGGACATTTAAGGAAGCAGTCGCTGCTCATCGAGCGATGCCACTTCCGTCGAAAGAAGGGACAGGCCGTTCTCTTGTACGATTTCGAGCAGCTCGTTCTTCTGCTCTTTCCAGCGGCTAAGGTCCAGGTGCTCGCACATCCCCTGGATGGCGGCAATCTCGACTCCGTCGTAACCGCAGAGTGCGATTTGCTTTGCCGCTTCCGCAAAGCTGAAATGCTTGAATAATACGGAATTGACCCCTAACTTGATCATCTCGGGTTTTCCTCCTTGTTCTTCGAATATTCGAATCATGGATATAATCCAGATTTCTTACTTCAAGTACAGCGGATCACCATGCAGTGGCGGCAGCGGATGCGGCCGAACGACTTCACCGCCGAGCTCGTAGGACTCCTGAACCGCATGTACGTATTCCAATACGGCCAGCGCATCGCGGCCGCTGGCGCGCAGCTGGTCCTGAGACACCTTGTTCTCTACATCCTCCAGGAAGGCGTGCAGCCGGTTGTTGAACGTCCGGTTAAAATCGTTTGTGCCGAAATCGGTGACAACCGGTTCCGGTTGAACGCTGATCGCGGCGATGCCCTTCTCTGCCTTCCAGAACGAAACCTTCTCGACGCAATTTTCGATGCAGAACGTTCCCTTGGATCCAGCCACCTCCAAGCTCCACCAGCCGCCGAGACCATACACCGCATCGCCCCGCTGGCTAAGCAGGTATCCTACGCCGCCGTTCGCAAATTTGACATGAATGCTGTTGATGGACACCATCACGTCACCGGCGCTGCGGCGGAACCCCGGCCGGTCCGAGAACGTTTGGATGTGGGTGATATCTCCGCAGAAATGCCGCATCACACTGAACGGATGCGTTAGAAATGCCCGCATGTGAAAATACGGATGCCCACTGATTTTCGCTGAGCCGGCGGGCGCATAATTCGCTTCGCCGCCGTTGAAGCCCATCTTGGCAAGACAATACACAAGCTCGCCGATTTCTCCGCCGTCCATGTAAGCCTTTGCCTTCTCGGCAGGAGCGGTGAAATAATGATTCAGGTTGCATCCGAGATACACCTTCTGCTTCTCCGCGAACGCAACGAGTTCGCGGCCTTCGCGGACATCATTGCACAGCGGCTTTTCGACGAGCACATGCTTGCCGTAAGCGATCGCTTCCATCGCCGGTTCGAAATGCCAGCTTCCGTTATCGATCCCTCCGGTCGTAATGTCCACGACCTGCAAATCCGGCTCGTTCTCGATCATGTCCTTCAAGCTGTAATAGGCTTTGACGCCATGTCTTTCCGCAGCGGCATCCGCCCGTTCCCGAACGACGTCGCATACCGCTACAACATCCGCCAATTCGTCGTCCTTATAACAATTGGCGTGGTTATTCCCGATTCCATTCATGCCGACAATTCCGATTTTGACCGCCATTACCTCATCCCTTTCATCCGTCATTGATTCGTTGTTCCACAAGCAGATGATCTGTAACCGTTTTCTAATAACATCATAATCTCCGTCATTTCCAGATTCATGGTCGATCGGGACAGAAACCGTACCGATCCGGACGATTTGTTATGCGCATTTAGCCAGGTCATTCTTCTAGCCTTTGACCGCCCCTGCCGTCATCCCCGCTACGATCTTCTTGTTAAAGAAAATAAAGAGAATGAGCGGCGGAATCGAGATCAGCACGATATCCGCAAACAGCAGGTTCCACGATGTCGTGAACCGGCTCATGAAATTGTACAGCGTCAGCTGGATCGTGGCGTTGTCCGCGCCGGGGAAAAAGTAAAGCGGATTGACAAAGTCGTTAAACACATTGATGGACGTCAGCACAATCACAGTCGAGGTCACCGGCTTCAATAGCGGAAAAATGATGCTCATAAACAACCGGCCGCCGCCGCATCCGTCGATTAAGGCGCTCTCATCGACTTCGCGGGGGAGCGTTGCCACGAACGCTTTGTACAAAATCGCCGCAAACGGAAAATGAAGCGCGACTTCGATGAGCGTGATTCCCGCCAGCGTCTTAAACAATCCGATGGAATCGAGCACCCAGATCGTCGGCACGATGGCCGGCGGGATCATGAGCCCGGCCAGCACAAGAAAATTAATGAAAGAGGACGTCCTCCCTCCTTCCCTGCGCTGCAGCACGAAGCCGGCCATCGCCGCCACAATAACGAGGATGCTGATGGACAGGACGGTGAGCAGGGTACTGTTGATGAATGCGCGGATCAGCATATAATCCGAAGCAGTCAGGACGGCTTTATAATTGTCCAGGAAATGAAAACTGGTTGGCCAAGCCATGCTCATATCCGCGGACTCCGCCTGATTCTTAAGCGAGTTGATGATGACAAAGTAAAAGGGAATCCAAAAGATCAAGGTACTCAGAAGGAGTGCCACGATACCTATCGTGATTTTCCTCACCCGTTTGGATAATCTGCCGTCAGCGCGCTCGCTCCTGCTTCCGCTGATGCCCTTGATCATGTGATTGCTGCTTATATCTTTGCTCATAAGTTCACCTCGCTTTTCGTCAGGAACTTATAGAGCGGAAACGCCAGCACCGAGACGGCGATGAACAAGATCACGTTACCGGCCGTAGCGAGCCCATAAAAACCGGCCTGGTACTGCTTGTAAATAATCGAGGCGATCAAGTCGGTCGTAAAACCGGGTCCCCCCTTCGTCATCGCCCAAATCAAATCGAAGGAGCGCAGGCCACCGATGAACGCGAGGATAATGACGGAGTTCATGGCCGGCCGGCTCAGCGGCAGCGTGATGTTCCGAAAAGCAGAATAGTTGTTCCCTCCGTCAATCTTTAAGGCTTCGTAATATTCCTGGGGAATCGCCGATATCCCTGCGATGTAGATGACCGTCGCGACGCCGACGCCCTTCCAGACATCGACCATCGCAACGGACAATAATGCGATTTTCGTATTGCCCAGCCAATCCGGACCGGTGATGCCCAGAGAGGCCAGGACGGTGTTGAACATCCCGTGCGAAGGGTGCATCATCGTGGAGAATGCGATCCCCACGGCGATCGTACTTAGCAAGGTCGGAAAGAAGATAACCGAACGCAAATAGTTTTTGAACAGAATCCTTGACGTAAGGAAGGCACCGAGCAGAAGACCAAGCACGACTTTTAACCCGCAGGTCACGACGGCGTACACAAGCGTGTTCCGGAAACCGATGCTCAGCGACGTTTCGGAGAAAAACGTGGCATAATTCTCAAAGCCGATATACGTCCATTTTGTTAAGGTCCATCTCGTCATGCTGAAGAAAAACGATAGGATGGTAGGGAGCAAATAAAAGACGAAGTAAATGATGCCGGCTGGCAGTAAAAAGAAATACGAATACGTTCTCATCTTGGTTTTGGTCATGAAGTTCTCCTTTCTCGGCGGTTACCAGCCAGGAAGGTTCAGCTGCTGCGCCTGTTTCTCCACGTCCTTGTCGTAGTCTTCGGCCCCTTTCTTGCCTGTGCTGATGCCGCTGCCGACGGCGACCGTGATGTTTTCGAGATTCGGCCCTTTGACCGGGGAGACGAATTCAAGCGCCGGTGCGGTGTGACCTTCATCGAAATAATGCTGCATGTCTTTTACGGCACCGTAAGAATCGTCCGGCAGTGTGGCGCCTTTGATCACGTATGGACCCGCCGCTTTCACCTTGGAAGCGAACACGGCCTGCCCTTCCGAAGAGACAAAATAGTCCACCCATTTCTTTGCCGCGTCGGCGTTTTTGGTGTCTTTGTTGATATACAGGCCGCTCGGCATCCATATGGTCAGCCCGTTTATGTCCGCGCTGTCGCTCGGCTGGGCAAAAAATCCGATGTCGTCGATCTGGTCCGGCGTATTGGCCATGATCGTATCGAGTCCACTGGACAGCATCGGGTAATGCACGCCTTCGCCGGTTGCCAGCATTTTCAGCGCCACGTCATAGGTCGTTGCCAGAAAATCTTTATTCATATAGCCCTTCTTGTACACTTCTTCGATCTTTTCGAAGCCGCGGAGCGCCGCAGGTGTGGTTGCATACTTGACCTTGTTGGCCGTGTAATCCGTCGCGAAATTCGGAACCTGCGCCTGAACGTTATAGAAGTCGGCTAGCACAAACAACTGTGAAGTCCAAGTATCCTTGTAGGAAGCGAGCACAGCGGTTTTGCCGGCTGCTTTGATCTTTTCGTTGTTGGCCATGAACTCATCCCATGTTTTAGGTACGGATAAGCCAAGGTCGGCGTAAACCTTTTTGTTGTAGAGAATGCCCCCTGCATTGGTGGATCCCACAGGAGCACCGTATACTTTACCGTTGGATGTGACGACCGTCTTGAAGGAATCGAGCACATTCGCCATAAAAGGTTCGCTCGTAACGTCCATAAAGTGCTCTTCCGGATTCAGTGCCAGAAAAAGCGATCCCGTGTTATATACGAGCATATCATCCATATCGCCGGTGGCCAGGCGCGTCTTGACCAGATTGTCGCCTTCCCCGCCGTCCGGTTTAATATCGAATTCGATGGCGATATTCAGCTTTTTCTCAGCCTCTGCCGCTACGGCTTTCAGCGCCTCCAGGGTTGTACCTGTGTTGCCGACCATCAACGTCAGCGTCGTCTTTTTCGAAGTTGAACCGGCATTTCCGGTATCGCCTTCGGCGGCCTTGCCCCCTCCCCCGCAGCCTGCAAGCAGCGTCATCATTAACACGATACTGGTAACGAATGCAAGCGGTTTGCTCTTCGTCATCTTCATGTTTACACAACCTCCCTAACTGATTCCTTCATTGGATCCTGCAGATTGCTCAAAGGTTGAATGCGCTTTCGATGGGAGAAACGATGCAGCATCAAGGGCCCGGGTTCCCTCGTAAGTTAAGATTAGATGGATTACGGATGGGTGAACACCTGTGCTTTTGCCCATTTTTAGGGGGTGAATTTTCTTTTTTGCATTTGAGCGTATGTTTTAGGGGGGGCGCCGACGATTCTTTTGAATACTTGGCTGAAATGCTTTGGATCCTCATAGCCGACAAGTCTGCTGACATCCGTGATGCGGGCTCCCTCACTCAACAGCGTTTTGGCTGCTTCGATCCGGTGCCTAATCAAATAGTCTGAGAAGGTATACCCCGTCTGGGTTTTAAACAGGCGTGACAAATAACCGAGGCTTATGTGATGTTCCGCGGCAAACTGCTGAAGTGAAAGATCATGCTGATAATTCGAATGGATATGATTTAACAGAATGGGGACAAGTTCCTTGGGTTTCTGATCTAAAGGTGTCTGCCCGACGAACAGCCCGAATACTTTACGGGTGAGCCAGCCGGACAATTCGTCATACGTAGTGAATTCGTGAAGTACATGCATGTCGTCATGGAGCGCGGCGATTCGGGTGTCCCGGTTAGAAGAAGCATGAAGGTTATATTTGAGCGAATAGAAAAGATCACTAATGAACAGCGTCAGCTGCTTCAAAGTCAGTTGATGATGCTTTAATTCATGAATTATACTCTGAATCGTATCTTTCCCCTTTTGGATTTCTCCCTGTGCGATAAAATTTTGGAGCAGCCTGGCACGGTCCCAAATTTCGCCGATTTCAGCCTCTACAGTGCATGTGTCTGGCGTTACGTATGTGGACATCCCGAACTTCCTCTGCTCCTCGATCATTTTGTTTAAAACCGTATAGCTGGAGTGCAGGGACTGCCCTTTCTTCTTGATGGCGTAACCCATGTGCACTTGAATCCCGGAATGGATCAATTGTTGATAGAGCGTTTGAAGGCAGGACGTACAGTATGCAATAAGATGTTCATCCTCTAAGGCTGCAAGCAGAACCTTCCGCTTGGCGCCAACGTCGATGCAGCAGAGGTCTTGTTCTTGCAGCCGCTTGTGAAATGCTGATCGTGCGCTGACTAGCGCCGTATCCTTCCCGCCCTCTTCCGAAGCACGGCCATTTATTTGCAGTAATGCTGCGAAATACAGGCTCCCGGTAACGGATGCCGTATACTCATTCTCCGGGGTCTCTGAAGACAGAAGCATCTGTGTGACGGCTGCATGCATACGTTCGGTTTTTCTTTTCGTATCGTTTGTAATATGAAGAAGCGTTTGGTCAATGGCCGCGTATAAAACCTCCTTGCGGACAGGCTTCAGCAAATAGTCGATGACTCCCATTTTCATCCCCTGCTGGGCATAGGTAAACTGGTCATGCACGCTCAGCACTATCGCTTTGAGGTCTGGGTGGACACCGATTAACGCTTTGATCAATTCCAGCCCGTTCATCCCCGGCATCGTGATGTCGGTCAATACCAAGTCGGGCGTGTTCTCATAGGCCGCGGCCAACGCTTCATCTCCGCTGCCGAATGCAAAAATGCGGTGCTCCGTTTCATAAATCCGGAACAGTTCGACGAGCTCCGCAAGCGCCCAATGCTCATCCTCCACCAGAAATATATTCATCCGAAGCCTCCTCCTTATTCCTGTTGTTGTGATCCATAAACGGTAAGGTGATCCGGACGGTCGTCCCTCCGCCCTGGCCGCTCTCCAGCTCCATCCCGTATTCAGCCCCATAGTACAACCGAATCCGTTCACGGATATTGCTGAGTCCGATCCCATACGGCTGGTCTTGAATGCGGCTCGAATGAGCAGCATGCTGGAGTGCACTCCGCAGCCCTTCCAGCTGCTCCTTGTCCATGCCTTTGCCGTTATCGGACACCTCGATGACGAACGAGCTGCCGTTTTGCATCGCCCGAAGGTCAATCCTTCCGCCGGACTTCATGTTACCCAGTCCATGGATGATGGCGTTTTCGATCAGAGGCTGTATCGTTAATTTCAATACCGATGCATGGAGCAAATGCTCAGGGACGGACACGTGAAGCTCGAACCTGCTGCCGAACCGGTGATACTGGATGTTCATATAATTTTCGATATGGTTCAGTTCTTCTTGAAGGGGGACCGGGTGCTGCAAATTTTTCATGCTGTACTGGAACAGCTCTGCGAGCGATTCCGACATTTCGGCAACCTCCTCGATGCCCCGGACACGGCTGATCGACTTCATGATGTTCAGGGTGTTGTACAAAAAATGAGGATTGATCTGCGCCTGCAGCGCCGATAACTGGGCATTTTTCTCCGCCAATTTGGATTCGTATACTTCGCTGATCAAGCGGGAAATGCTGTCCAGCATGTTGTTGTAAATCCGGCTCAGCCTGCTGATTTCATGATTTCCTGTAACGGCCATGTATTGACTGAAATCGCCCTGCTCGACCCGCGTCATTTTCTTCATCAAGTTACGCAGCGGAATCGTGATCTGGTGAGACAAAAGATAAGACACGAAGGCGATCAGGACTGTGGCGAGCAGCCCGGCAAGAGCGAGAATATATTGCGACTTTTTCTGCTTGGACAATAAAAAGTCTTTCGGCGTAAGAATGACCGTATTCCATTTGGTATAATCCGAATGCTCGACCGTGTACAGGTATCGCTGCCCCATCCACGTCAATTCCCCCGAGTGAGGCGATTTCTGAAATGCGGACTTGCCCAGTCCCGAATGGGTGTTTCCGGTCAGTTCGTCCTTGTCGTCGTAAACGATGTCTCCATGGTCCGTAACGATGAGAACCCTCATGCTCCGTTCAAATTCGTTGGCATCGGACATGACGAGCATATCGTTAATCACGTTCACATTGATGTTGATCTTCATATACGCGAGGGTGTCCCGATAAGGGATGCGGTTGATGTTCCGCACGAATGAGATGACCTTCTCCCGACGGTCTCCTCCGGTATTTTCCTCAGAGACAGGCAGTAAAATGAACTTGTTTGTCATGATTTCGGCTGTTCGGGGATACCAGAATTCATCTTCCAGATGAAAACTGACTTTAGGCCCGCTGGCTTTCGATACAAAATAAGCATTATGGTCCAAAGTAAACAGGTAAATGCTCTGCAATTGGGATCTCGACTGTAAATGCGTGAACAGCCGATTGTTGATCGTGAGTTCGATTTCGTTCTGCTCCACAGGATCGTCGGAATGGTAATGATCGATCAGGCTGTTCTGGATGATGGAATCCCCGATGATCGACACGGATAATTTTTCAATGTCCTGAACATACAGCTCGAACGTCCTGCTGAACTGCCTCGTAATCGTATCCGATAGTGCGAACGTTTGGCTTTTGATATCGCTTACATTTTTGTAGTCAAACATCAGGCAGGTCAACGTCACGATAAACAGGGATACCGCCGAGAATGCGATAAACATTTTTGTTTTCAGCAAATAGTCGTTCCACCGTTTGATAGGGCTCTCCTCCCTTTATCCATGCCATGTTCTTGTGGAAATCCTTGTGTAAATCCTCCGGTTTCCGATCGTTCTGGTCAGATCACCACCTTCCTCCAAATACTTCCGGTTGTCTTTCTTTGGATGCATATACGCCGGATGATTGTCCTGTATTCGCTAACCGCCGTCTGGAACCCTTGTCACGCAAAAAAACGAATGCCAGGTGGCATCCGTCCCTTATGGAAGCTGTGTGAATGGCAGAAAAATGAACTGCATCCGCCTTTGAATGTGAAGCAAGAATCGTTATGATGCGCTTTTTTTATGGGTAAGGAAAAGACCTGGGATGCAGATTACCGCAAGGACAACGGCGGATACTAAGAATCCTGTATGATAACCCTTTAATCCGTTCGCTATCGCTGGCTGCTTTCCTGGAGGGCCGCTGCTACGACGGTTGCGATAACCGCTGATCCAAAGCTTGAACCCAGGTTTTCAATCATATTGATCCCGACACCTGCTTGCGGAAGTTGTTTGCTGTCCAATCCTGTATAAGCATCACTCGTAAGCGGAAGCATAATTCCTCCAAAACTGGTACCCCGGATGAACAAGACGATGGAAATCCAGATCATGCTTGTATGATCGGTGATAAAGATCAGCGGAATGGAACCAATAAGCGAAATGACAAGGCTGACCAGAACTACGTATTTCGCGCCGATCTGATCAATCATTTTTCCGATCAGCGGCCGGGTAATGAGCATCCCGACGCCTTGGGGAATTAACGCAAGCGCTGCCTCAATGGCAGTAAAATGCCGGAAGTTTTGGAAGAACAACGGCAGGATGATCATCGGACCCATGACGGCAATATTCGCCAAAAACAAACCGATACTCGCAGCAGTGAAGCTCTTATGCGCAAACAGATTCAACGGAAGCACGGTTTGATTTTTTCGGTTCCGATTATATACGAAGTAAATGACGGCTAAGGCAAGACCAATGCCCACCCACAAGATGGTATCCCGATTGTTAAAGGATGCATGGCCCGCTGCTTTCGTAATGCCGTATATTAGGGCCGCACTCATGAAGGACAAATCAATAATTCCAAAAACATCAAGTTTACTGTCTTTGTCAAACGGTTCAAAGTCGGGAATCTTTTTCATCATCAGCGGCGCAGCAATCAGAACGATAAACACGTTGATAAAGAATATCCAATGCCAAGACGCGCCTTGAACGATAAAGCCTCCGATAACTGGCCCTAGGATTGGTCCAAGAATCATAGGCGTGCTGACGATGGCCATCACTTTCCCCACATTTTCAGGACCAGCTGTTTTAACCAATAGGGTTGACATGAGCGTCGTTATAATCCCCGCGCTGAATCCTTGAAGCAGACGAAAAAAGATGAAGCTGGAAATATCCCAGCTTACGCCTACTAACACAGAAACGACACCAAAAGCGATGACTGCTCCGATAAAGACTTTCTTCCCGTTACATGTATTCATAAGCCAGCCGGATACTGGAACTGCGATTGCAAGGGCTAAAACATACCCAGTAACGGACCACTGAACGATATCTAATGTCGTGTTGAAATCCTTAGTTAGCTGGTCGATGGCGATGTTCACCATCGTCGAGTCCAGCATGGGGGCAATGGCTCCGAGGGCAATCGCCCAGGCGGCAATAAGCATTTCTTTGGATAATCCTGGTTCCTTGGCTTTGATTTTTGCCATGTTCATCACCTCACAGAAGGTTGTTGTTTGTTTCCTTGTCAACAATAACGCAACATTGTTTCCTTGTCAACAAAATATTCATAACAAAAAAGCAGCCATGCTCAATAGAGCCCGACTGCCTGCGAATTTGTTCCAACTTAATGAATACTAATACCCTGTTTCATAATTTCTGCATCCAAATGCCTGCTGTACGCTTGGATGAAGCGAAGCATAGCGTCAAATTGCTCCTCGGTTACCTGCTCAAACACGGCTTGATCCCGCTCTTGAAACTCTTGGTGCAGTTCCTCATGGATGTTATAAATGACCTTCCCTTGCTCCGTAAGCCTAAAATAGATTTCTTTCTTGTTATCCGGCTTCTGGTAGCTTTCGATCAGACCTTTTTCCATAAGCTTCTTCGTTAGTTTACTTAGGGCACCTCTCGTCATATAAAGGGATCCCGCAAGTTTGGTTACGTTGGGATCGTCATTTTTTCCGATGGCTTCGATGCAATGGACTTCAGAAGGCTTATACCCCTTAAGACTGTCTTCCATCTTGGATTTATTAAGCCAAACCATCTTGTTAAATAAGTCCCTGAAATCCATCATGACCTGTTCTTGTTTATTCATGGACTGCCCTCCCGCCCGTTGGTGCATGACCCTATTATATGGAGGTTTTGTTTCTATTTCAACAATATCGGCGGCTATGCAAGCATTTAGCTAACTATTTGATCAGGGAGGCTCTCAATTGAACGCCATATTCCAAATACCCTTTTAAACAAGTCAACATATAGACCCATCCTTCTTTATTATCCACTAATTGACGTATCCAGTCCTGCTCGTTTTCGTTAAACCCTTCTTCCGTCACCTCGACGATACTTTCGGAAATCCCCGATTCAGCAATCGTAATGGTAACTTCATGCCCTTCTCCATCGGCGCCCCATTGAAACACGATTTTTTGGTTTTCTTTGATTTCCATGATCTTGATATCGCCCCGAGCATCGTATTCGTCGTATCTTAATGCAATCGTTTTGCCTTGTTCCCATCTTTCAGAGCTTGAAGTGAACCAGAAATTCCCTATTTTAGCTGGATCAACGAAAGCTTCAAACACTTCACTGACCGGTTTGCCGATCTTCATTTTGGTAACGTTGTTCATGCGACCCATTTCCTTTCATTTTGGAGTTTGTCCACATCATTATAGCCTGATTTCTCATTTCATTCATGATACTCGGGATGTTGATGGCGCTCGCATCCGAACAAGTAACAGCTGGACCGCAAGGAAGTATCGTATTTCATAGGAGGAATATAGCCTCCCGTAATACGCTGGAGCAGCCCCTCATACGCCTTCTGTTCCTCAGCCAGTTTCTGAATATACTCGGCCTTTTCATCCTCCGTCCAATCGTCGTCAAACGCCTCTTTGTCCGCGTCGCGGATGTCCTCAGCTTTTTGCTGAATGACTTCATCAAGGATTTCATGTGCGCGCCTTGCTTCATTGATTTTCAGTAAAGCGTACACAAAGCGGCCGACCCAGTCCGGTGTCTTCCAGTATAACTTCCTGCCTTTTTCAAACCATTCAACGGCCTGCTCAAAGCAGTCCAATTCAACATACAATTCCGCCATTTCGACCTGGCCGACAAATTCTTCGTCTTCTTCGGAAAAGGCGTCCAGTTTCGCTTTAGCTTCCTCCGTTCTTCCCAGTTCAATCAAGCACTTAATGTGGCTGTACATCGCATATTCAGAGGGCTGAGCACTACGCTGAAAATAGTCGGCAGCGCTCTGAATATCTCCCAAATGATACCTCGCGATCGCCAGGTTATTGTATGCTTCCTCCGTAGGCTGAATCGCTAAGGATCGGACCAGCATATCCGATGCTTCCTGCCATTTTTCCATGACGAGATAAACCTCACCCAACAAATTATATGGAAAATAAGATGCCGGTTTTAAAGCAATGGCCTCATGGAGCAATGCCAAGGCTGCCTCGTGATCTTCCTCTTCATGCACATAGATCCACGCAAGATTGGTCAAGGACTGAACGTCCCGTGATTCTTCTACAGCTCGTTTGAAAAGTGCTAACGCTTCATCGTATTTGTTTTGT
>NZ_PCZT01000009.1:622285-633868 GCF_002968895.1 Paenibacillus sp. AR247
ATATGGCGTGATGGCGGATACGAGCACATGGACTCCGTTACGGGCAAGGAGCTTAGAGACGTAGGCGATTCTTTTAATGTTCTCAAACCGCTCCTCACGGCTGAACCCAAGGCCTTTGCAAATCGTTTCCCGCAGCTCGTCGCCGTCCAACAGCTCAGCGCGGACTCCCTGCTGCAGCAGCTCATTCGCCACATAACGGGCCGTCGTCGTTTTGCCGGCGCCCGAAAGGCCGGTAAACCATAATACCGTTCCTTTCTCTTCTTGCCTTATATTCATCCTTAAGTACCTCCTGCTTATGGGCTGGTCGGCACATCTACGGGTATTCCGCCGGACTGATGCGATCGGATAGCCGCTTCGATGACTTCCTGTGCGGCGAGCGCATCCGAGCCGGAAGCCTCGATGTCTTCGGGGGAAGCTCCTCCCTTGATCTGTTCGATAAAGCGGTTGATCCGGTGCTTGAACGTGTCATCAAAACCCTGCATCCCGCCGAACAATGGATTGCGAAGCACTATAAGTTCATCCGATTGATGCGGATAATACGTCATGCTCTCATAGACGTTGTCGATGACGATCCGGCCTGTGGTGCCGGCCGCTTCACAGAACTCGATCGGGTGGCGCATGGAGGCGTCGTAACTGCCGGTTAGATGACCGACCGCTCCTGAAGCGAACTCCATGTTGACGGAAACGGTCGACCACGAATTCCGCCCCGGCGCTTTCGTCATGAATGCCTGCACCCGCTTCACGTCGCCGGCGAAATAGCGCATGACGTCGATGGAATGCGGATGCAGCGCACGCATGTGCAGCCACTCCGTATCCTCCTGCCGGTTCGAAATGGTAAGCCGCATGTTCATATACAGCATGGTACCGAGCTTCCCTTGTTCGATGAGCTCCTTAGCCTTGTACGCGGCAGGCGTAAATCGGTGATTCAGGTTGCAGGCAAGCCTTACGCCTTTTTCCCGGGCCAAGGCGACCATGCTGTGGGCCTCTTCGATCCGGTTCGATATTGGTTTCTCGACGAGCACGTCTTTTCCTGCTTCGATCGCGATAACGGCAGGCTCGAAATGATGGCTCCCTTTCTCGACTCCCGCCGTCGCCACGGCCACCATATCCACAGACTCTGCGGCGAGAAGTTCACGCAGATCCGTGTAGTAAGGAACACCATGCTCCAATCCAGCCGCTTCAGCGCGGTCCGGCATAAGGTCGCATACGGCGACAAGCTCCGTATCCGGGTGCTGCTTGTAAGCGCGGCAGTGAATCTTGCCAATATTATTCACACCGACGACAGCAACTCTGATCATCGGGATTCCGCCTTTTCCTTCGCCTGCAGCGAACGCGCCTTATTGATGGACCCGATGTGAAGGGATTCATACACTTCCTGTGACGAGGTGAATTTCTTGCCTGTTCCATGCCAATTCAGATTGGTATAGATCGGGTTGACTTTTTGGGTCTCCTGCTCTCTCCTGGCGATGTGATCCTCCATCCGTTTCGTAAGCAGCGCAACGACATCCGGCTCCTGCTCCGCGACATTATGATTTTCTTCGGGATCGAGAATGAGATTATACAGCTCCACCTCAGGCTTGAAATGGAAGTCCGGTTCAAGCGCCCGGATCAGCTTCCATTCCGGTGTGCGCCAGCCATGCTTGCGCATCCAAGTGCACTCGGTAATATAAAATTCGCTGATCCGGTTCCGCTCCTCGCCTACGATCGTTTTTCGCAGACTGCGCCCGTCGAACTTCGTCTCCACCGGAATTTCCAGGAGATCCAGAACCGTAGGCATCACGTCCGAAATGACCGTGACGTCGGATACCCGCTTACCGGCCGGCACGCGGCCAGGAAACTTGATGATGAGCGGGACGACCAGCGTGCAGTCGTACATCCCATGATGGTCGAAATAACAGTCGTGCTCATACAGCGTCTCACCATGATCGGCGGTGATGATCAAAAGCGTGTCATCCTCCAGGCCCATCGCGCTGATCTTGGCGAAGATGGTTTGAATGCAGGCATCCATGTAAGCGACAGCCCCGTCATACTGCGCAGTGACGTATTCCTGGTCGGTGACGCCTTCCGGAATCCAGGATTTCAAAAAATCGGCAAACGGTTTGAAAGCGTAGACCGGTTCCATGGAGCGGTTGCCGGGATCTTTTTCGTCACTGCCGTAAAACATCCGTTCATACGGCGAGGGCGGCAAATAAGGCGAATGCGGATCCATATGCCGCAAAAAGAGGAAAAACGGTTTGTTGTCCGCTGCCAGACGTTCCAGCTCCGGTACGGCCACTTCGTTCAAATTTTGTGCTTTCGGCGTTCGTCCTGTTTCATCGGGCAGCCAAGCCTCGTAATCCAGATACGTATTGAATCCGCGCGAGGACGGATTGCCGGTAAAACCGATACAAGTCGTGTTATAACCATGATCGCCCAGCGTTTCAGCCAGAGTCTGCACATGATCGCCTAATGGTCCTTCATGGCGGAGTGCCACGACGTCCGTTCCGAATACGTCCATTCCGGTCAGCATAGACGCGTAGGCCGGAGTGGTCGGAATGCTGGGACTGAAATGCTTCTCGAACAGGACGCCATCCTTCGCTACGCGGTCGATATATGGGGTCGTCAGCTTTTCGTAACCATAGGAGCTCATATGATCGCGCCGAAGGCTGTCGATGCCGAAAATAATGACGTTTGGCTTACGCTTAGGCTCATTCTTACGCTTACGGTTGCTCATGTCGATTGAGTTCACTCCTTACAAAATATGGATTTATCGCGCACCCAAGTTCTTGAGGATCGCGTTCAAGTAGCCGTATGATTCAGCCGCAACGATGGATACCTGCGCCAGCGAGTGCTCCGGTGAAGCGCCGATGACCTCTAACACGACCGGGCCGTCATACCCGCCGTCGACCATGGCTTTGCAGTACCCGTACAAATCGATGTCTCCTCTTCCGCACGCCTGCAGCTCGATTGGACCAGGACCTTGCTCCTTCCCCAGGCAGTCACGGATATGGATGTGTTTTACTCGATTTAACACGGCAGGAAGCGCCTCCTCGGCTTGCTCGCCGGCACGGTGAATATGGCTCGGGTCCATGTCAATGCCGAACGCCGGAGATGGAATAGCGTCCATGGCCCGCAGCGTTGTCGGCGTATTGTGGATCGCGTTGCCTACATGGGCTTTGACACACAGCGTTACGCCAAATGACGCTGCCTTCTCAGACATACTGGCCAGCTTATCGATCGATGCGGCGAGGTCTTCCTCGACATTCATCTTGCCCCCTGGACCGACGTTCACGATCGGGATTTTCATCTCGGCGGCCGCTTCGAACGCAGGAAGCAGTCGCTGCTCATCGAGCGATGCCACTTTGGGATTAGGTAATAGACAGCATGCAGCATATCAGCCGCTTCACAAAAATGTTATGCTCTATATTCCTTTGTGACAAGATAAAAAATGATTAAAGATAGAATGAACTAAAGAAATGTGTTTCATAGACCTCTATTTTGCCGTTAAAAAAGGAAAATAAATTCAAAACTTTAGTTCAATCTATATAGCCAAACAAGGAAAAAAGCTCCCGCAGCCGGAAGCTTTAATCGCCAAGTCCATCCGCTTGCGCGGATGACTCATCATTGTTCAGTTGAAACCACCGTTAACCCGAATGGTCTGACCCGTTATCCACCGTGCTTTGTCACTGACCAGCAGCTCGACCGCATTCGCAATGTCCTCCACTTCTCCAAGTCGACCGAAGGCGTTCATACGGCGGTAGGAATCGATCAGTTCCTCGGATTTTCCGTTCAAGAACAGATCAGTTGCTACTTGTCCCGGGGCAATGGTGTTAATCGTGATTCCTTTAGGGCCGAATTCTTTGGCCAATTGACGGGTTATCTGCTCTACGGCACCCTTGGTTGCCGCGTAAATACTGTAACCTGGGAGCATGGCTCCTGCAATCGAAGTTGAAAAATTGATGATCGTCCCGCCTTGCGCCATATGCAAGTTCGCTTGCTGGCAGGCGAAGAATGTTCCTTTCACGTTGATATCGAAATGCTGGTCGTACATGTCTTCCGTCACTTCAGCGATCGGTACTACCCCCATGATCCCGGCATTGTTGACCAGAATGTCCAGGCGTCCAAACCGCTCCAGCGTCTCCGTAAACAGCGCTTCGACTTCATTCAAACGGCCTACATTGGCGCGGATGGCAGCCGCTTCACCGCCGGCCTGCTCAATCGCCTGTACCACCTCAACCGCTTTTGCCTCATTGGAGGAGTAATTCACGACGACCTTCGCGCCGGCATCTGCCAATTGTAACGCAATTTGTCTCCCGATCCCTCTCGATGCTCCAGTAACGATGGCAACTTTTCCATTCAAACTCATATCCGTTTCTCTCCTTTAGAATGTATTGGCCGTGCCGTTTCTCCCGTGCCCGACCTTATGTACTCATTATAGGAAAAGGTGGTTGGGCATCGTTAGAACATACCTATTCAATTCTTGCCTATTTCTCTTCGAAGAAGAAGGAATGGAGCTCAATGTATCTCATCATTTCGGATATGCCGTTCATTTGGAGTTTCAATTGCTCATTCAGCTTTTGCAGAGCCACCTTGAAAGAGCGTTCAATCGCAGCGAGATCAGAAGTCTCTAAAGCGGCAAGCAGCTGCTTCATATTTTCAATAAAATAGACGGTTTTCCTTAGACTGCTCAGTACGATGATCTTCTTTAATTCTCCTGACGTAAAGACCCGATACCCGTTTTCCGGGTTCCTTTTGGAGCGAATAAGCCCCTCCTTTTCCCAATGCCGGATAGCGGAGGAGTTCACACCGGCGATCGCGGCCACTTCTCCGATTTTCATTTCTTCCGTTACATGTATATTTCTGTACTTGGAAAAATCGGTTTTCTGGATCAGGCCCATGATTTCTTCCACGCGTTGTTTCTCTACTTGAATATGGTATTGATGGAGATTGATTTTCCAGAGCGCCTGTTCAACATGCCCTTTTTTAAGCAAACTCATGACATCGTAACTGACCGGTATTTCAAATCCTTTGATTAAGGCACGTAAAGCAATGAAAGCTTGTACATGCAGCGGTGTGTAATATCTCCGATTACTGGCCGTGCGAGGTACATCCGGCACCAAATCGAGTTCTTCATATCTCCGCAAGGTAGTGGTGCTGACATGAAGTCTCGTGGCCATCTGCTTCGGTGTATAGTTTTTGTCCATGGACGGTCCTTTCCTTAAAGTAAATCCTTAAACTTATGTAACCATATTATAAGAATTACGGGCCGGACCTACAAGGAATGTTGGGATATCAGCATGCATGCGGTATCTGTAGCAACTTGTTTCAAGCCTTGCAGTGCAGAACCATATATTTTACCCCGATGTACGATATAATTAGGGATATGTCTATAAGAGGTGAACCTACATGAGCAAGAATGACTCAACATTGCCCAAGTACCAGTTAGTGAAGGATTATGTGCTTTTGCAAATAGAAAATAAAGAGCTTGGCACCCATGACCGAATCCCGAGCGAATCCGAGTTTTCCAAACTGCTTGACGTCAGCTCGATCACGGTGCGAAAGGCGCTGGCGGAGCTGGTCAATGAAGGGGTCATTTACCGCATTCGGGGAAAAGGGAGCTTTGTCGCCGATCCCGCTGTTTCTGTACATAAAACATCCAGTTACGTCACATTTATGATTTCCGGCAACGAAATGTATGACGCTTCGTATATGCAGATCATTAAAGGGATTCAGTCGTTCGTAAACCAGCAGGACTGCAGGCTCATCATTGAATTTGTGGAAAACGACGTGGAACAGGAACGTGAGGTCATTCAAAAGCTGATCCAATCCGAGAACCGGGGACTGCTTATTTATTCCGCGCATCCGGAGTTGGCTAAGGGATATCTGAACGAGATTCGCCGACAGTCGATTCCCTTTGTCATGCTTGATCGTATTCCTGCAGGTTATCCCGTCAATTGCATTACGTGCAACAACCACGACGGCGCATACGAAGCTGTGGAGTATTTGATTGCCCAAGGTCATCGGAAAATCGGATTTGCGGCTTATGATTTTCATTTGAGCACCGAGGTTGACCGGTTCAACGGGTACCGGAATGCCATGACACATGCCTCCCTTGCCCCGGCTGACGAACTGTTATACCTGGAGCGGGATTTGGACTATACGAAGCTATGCAGACAAATTCAACAAGGTGAGCTGACCGCACTCTTCTGCGTGAACGACCGGCGGGCGCTCGAGATGATCGGGCAGCTAACCCAACGGGGAATCAAAATTCCCGAGCAAGTATCCATCATGGGCTTCGACGACATCGAAAGCGCCAAATACGCCAAGGTATCGCTGAGCACCGTGAAGCAGAATTTTGAAGAACTTGGCTACGAGGGGGCAAAGCTTCTGTTCGAGAACAGCAGCAGTGAAACGCCCAACAGTTACAAAAAGATCTTGTTGTCCACTCAGCTTGTCATACGCGAATCGGTCAAAAAGCTGTAGCCTTGCCGCGGCCGACACCTAAAAAAAACAACAACCCGAATGCTTTATAGCAGGGTTGTTGTTTTTTTGTTTCATATAGGATGTACCTCATCAATTTAATCCGCTTGATCGATGTGCCTGCCGCGTTTGTGAAAATCAGCTGAAAAAGGCACGATTGGAACTCGGCCTGAAAAGGAAACTGCGGATTTTCTGCCTATTCATTAAAGATGTTCCATTTTATACTGTAATCCAACGACTCCGTTGGAATAGGTTTTGGTTTGTGTCAACTGCAGCGATTGCCGCTGTCCAGCCAAAGCGAATAATTGCTCGCCTTGTGAGGCAACGACCGGATGAACCAGCAGCCATAATTTGTCGTAAAGCCCATGCTCGATAAAGGTTTGCCACGTCTTCACGCCGCTTTCCACTGAAATCCGCTGTACGGCTTTCTTACGGGCTTGGAGTTCTTCAGCAAGGGAGTGCTCGTCTTTCACCAGCAGTAATTCCGAGTTTCTCCAGGTTAGTTCCACATCGGAATGCGATACCACCAGTTTAGGAATGTCGTTCATCTTTTTGGCAATGGCCTGCTCCAATGCATCGGATGAGTTCTCCGCCTGCTGCCAGTATTCGGCTAATGAGGCGTACGAGTTTCTGCCGACGATAATCGTGTCGATCGTCTGGTAATAGTCCAGATAATCTTTGAGAATTTCCTCGCTCAGCGTCATCCACAGATGCTCGTCCGACACAATGCCATCCAGCGAGACCTGCATGGTAAGAATGATTTCACCCATATCAATAACAACCTCCCATAAAAGCGTTGTAATTAAATGCATTATATCAGTGATCCCGGGAGCACGTTTCTCACCGATTGCTCATTCTCCCATTTGGTAAATTTATGGGGGGGCGGATTTGGGTTAACAGAATCGTTGCCTAGCGGCTCTCGGCTTTATTACTGCTAAAAAACTGTTTTTCGAGATCGTCAAACCGGGGAGTAGGCACGCCCGCCTTACGCTTCCAATCGGCGAACGCTTCGAAGAAGGCGGCGATTTCCTCGAAAGATCCGTCCACCAATCGGGCTACCGGCACGCTGTGGTAAATTTTCAGCGCCAGGCTGGCCGTCCGTTTATGGTTGCGAAAAAATGCCGCTTGACCAGAAGGCGTAATCGTATATCCCAAGGCTTCAAGCACACTGAAGCCTTCATCGATCGCCGCAATGATCTGGGTACGTGTATCTTTATCCCTGGCTATTTCTTGCAGCCTTCCGCCTTTGGCAAACAAGGCAGCATTCATCGCCAAAATTGGAACGATGTGGCTCTTTAGCCAAGCGTCCATATCCTCGTGAAACACCAGCTTGTATTTGGTGCTTTCGAATGCTTTTTCCAGCAATGACCGAAAAGAAACCGACCCGTCAATCCCGCCCAGTACCATTTGCCCGCCTGCGCGGATGCAGACGATGCGTCCGTTTTCCCTCCGGCCTGCGCTAAGCTGAAAACCAAAGGCGACCTGTTTATCGGTCCGGCTCATTTGCTGCAATTCATGCTGCGTCTTGCTGGAATCCGCATTATTTCCTACCAGAACGATATGACGGCTCTGATTCGCAGCCAGTATAGGCAGCACGGATGGAAAATCCGGATAAAATTATTCCATGAAACGGGTCAATCGACTCCATTGCTGCTGCTGGCACTTTTCAATGAGCTTCCCCTCTTGTTCTTGGGCGGCTGGATCGGCATCGCCGCTGACCGTTGGAAGCGCAAAACGGCCATTATTGCCGGAGATACAGGCCAGGCGGTCTGTACTCTGCTGCTCGTGATCTGCCTCATGAATATCCATTCTACGCTGTGGCCGGTCTATGGCATTGCTGCCGTGCAAGGATTGTTTGTGGCGCTGCAGAGCACGGCAACCTCTGCCATGATCCCGCTTATGGTGAGGGATGAAGAGCTGGATCGCATGAATGCCATGAAAGAACTGCTCTTTCCGCTTGCAGGGGTGATCGCCCCTTCGTTAACTGGTTTACTCTACGAACCGTATGGAATTAGCATCATCTTGGCGGCGGATCTGCTCACCTTCCTGGTAGGAACCGGCGTGGTCGCTTTTCTCCCGCTGCCTGAAATAAAGCACGAAGAGAGACCGCTCGAGGAAGTTCGCATATGGAACGATGCCTTCCAAGGTTTCCGATTTTTGTGGAAAAACAAACCGCTTCTCTATCTGCTTCTGTATTTTGGATGGTGGAATTTTATTCTCAACGGGCCGCTTGAGCTGGCGATCCCTTTTTTCCTGCAGCGTACGGGGAGCAGCGACGCCTTGACCTTGCTGTTGGGAGCAATGAATGCCGGTGCTTTGGCCGGTGCAGCTGCTGCTGTATGGTGGGGACATTTTCGGTATAAAATCAGGTTCATCTTCATCGGCTCAATCCTCACCTCCTTGATGTTTGTTCTGCTCGGAAC
This sequence comes from Paenibacillus sp. AR247, assembly GCF_002968895.1. Lineage (NCBI taxonomy): Bacteria > Bacillati > Bacillota > Bacilli > Caryophanales > Paenibacillaceae > Paenibacillus > Paenibacillus sp. AR247. The sequence goes on from NZ_PCZT01000009.1 coordinate 631,168, forward strand.
GAGCACTCATGTCATCATGCTGGGAGCCGCCGTATTTCTGCTTATGCTTCCACTCGCGATGACAGGGGCTTTGTTTTACTCCATTTTGCAGCTTAAAACGCCTCTTTCCCTTCAAGGACGAGTATTTGCCGCATATGGCCAGTTATGTGCCGTCACGGCGCCCATGTCCTTCCTTATTACGGGGCCGCTGGCCGATCAATGGCTCGAAAGGCTCCTCACTAGGGCGAAGCTGTCCCCTTGGCTTGCCTGGATCATCGGTTCAGAAAATGGGACCTGGATTGGGTTCATTTTCGTCGTAAGCGGTATTCTACTGCTACTCGGGGCGATGTGGACGCTATCTTCCCGCCAGGTTCGCCGTTTGGATTCAGACATCGACCTATAGGATAGAAAATTTAACGCCGCCGGTATATTACCGGCGGCGTTAAGGTTTTAATCTGATCCGATTAATCAGATTATAATTCCCATTGTGACTTGCCGTACTTTGTTTTATCACCGATCCATGGTTGAATCTTCGGCCAAGAAGTAAACGTGATAGCTCTCCTTCTGGACAACTGCCAGCGGAATAAACGTTACGTCGTCCTTTATATAGCGGAATTGGAGCCCTTGCGGTCCGGTTTCCTTGACGAATTGGCTGTCCAGATCTCCTTCCTGAAGCGGAAGCCGCAGGTATTCTTTCGAGTCCGATACCGCAGCCAAAATATAAGGCCCGTAAGCAAGCGATACGCATTCTTTCCGGTCAGGAGCCGATTCAAGCCGAATCCGGCAGTCGAGCCTCAATTGAATCTCATCGCCGTCCTTCCAATCCCGATCCAGGGACCAATAACCGTCTGGCCCTGGCATGTAATCGACCTGGCGGCCGTTGATCTCCACGATGCCGCCTTCCGGGCTCCAGTGAGGTCGGCGGATTTTCAAAATAAACCTGCCTTCACCCTGTAACCGCAGTGTAATCTCCCCTGGTTCATGCTTTTGCGCAGAAAGTGCAATGGTTATCCCCTTCTCCTCCCAATTCAAGATGGAAGACACAAAGAGATTGACGAACAGCGACTGCTCATTGTAAAAATGATCGCTTCAGGATACTTAAAATGATTTTCCAAGCCGGTGCCATGGCAGCAGGTGTTGCTTGTCGAATCGAATGACTTTCTGCCTCCTGGCCCTAGCGGCATGAAGTACGTGCTTCCTCCCGTTGGTTTGCTGTCGCCCGAAGCCAGGATATGATTAAACATCGTCCGTTCGTAATAATCCATATATTTCGCCGCAGGTTCATAACCGAACAATTCCTTTGTCAGCTTTAACATATTATAGGAGGCGCAGGTTTCAGCGGTTTTATCGCTGAGGTATTCCCCGATCTTGCCTGCCTGCCGAAACATTTCGCCTTCACCCGTTCCTCCGATCGAATAGATGTGGGCGTTCGTCACCGCATGCCAAAAGAAATGGGCGATCTCATAATATTTCTTCTCGCCGGTAGCCCGGAAAATGTTCAGGGCACCGATAACCTGCGGTATATGCTGATTGGCGTGAAGCCCGCCGAGCGCATCAATGCGCTCCTGCATTGGAACGAACAGCCGGTCGTTGTCAAACCATTTAGCCGCCGCCAGATGGCTTGATTTACGCGTCAATTGGTACAGCTCTGCAAGCGAATCGTTCATGCCGCCGAACTCGCCGGCGATGTACATGCTCCACATCGTTTTCAGCACTTGGTTGGGCAGCCTGCCTAATCGGTGATATACCCAGTCGCCGAGACGGTCGGCGATCCCGAGTGCGGTGTCGCTGCCCAGATGACGGTGCACGTCAAGTAATCCGGCGAGGATTTTATGCAGCGTATAATAAGGTGCCCAAATTTCCGGATATCTCGTAAATGATTCCAAGCGGTCAAATTGCTCCTCGGAGTAACCACTCAGGAATCCCTCATGATAACCGGGTTGTGTTGAAAAAGCCTGCTGGCATTCCTCTAACGAGGCGATCATATAGTCCGCCTTTTTCTTGATGTCTTCATCCCCTGTTGCGGCATAGCCGAGTGCCAGGGCGGACAGATAATGCCCTGTCGTATGTCCTCTGAGCAAACAATCCGGCGAATCCCAGCCGAGCATTTCCGGGGCACCCTTCGTATCCAATCCGGCAGCAGCCCGGAAATTATACAGCATCTGATCGTCATTGACGGATTTCAGAAATGCCAGGCTTCGGTTTTGGGCTGCCTGAAAGGCTGTGTCGCCGCCAAGCCGGACTGTGCTTGGAGAAAAGCTTTTTACAGTCGGAAGCGGATCCATCTTTTCCTGCTCCACTTTGGCTTGAACCAAAATTTCCGCAGTGACCGGAATTTCCGTATCCTTGAGAAAGCCTCGTGCGGCTGCAGGTCCGGTTTCTTGAAACAAGCGTTCTTCCCCGCTTTCCCAAGCCACAGCATGGGTTATGACCTCATGCTCCTCGGTTTCAACCACCGCGACGGAAGGCAAATAAACCTTTTTTACCGAGTTCAGCTCTCGGGGATATGGGATAAATCCGGGAAACTTTGATGTTATTTTCTTCTTCCAAAATGGTCACGTGATACACTTGTTCCTTTACGCTTTCTCCATAGCGGAACGTCGCAATCAGCGGAACGGTCCGTGTGCCGAGACCGTATTTTGGACGGAACACCTTGCCGTCATCCTTGATGAACCGGCTGTCCCCCGACTGCCAAGAGATCTGCGATCCGTACTTTCCTTCC
>NZ_PCZT01000009.1:633968-644454 GCF_002968895.1 Paenibacillus sp. AR247
ATCGAAGCTTTCCTCAGCGTCCAATGTACGAATAACCCGGATCCGGTCGACCGTCGTTTTGTCGCTGAAATAAGTGGCGGATAACGAGGCCGCTCTGCTCCAGCTCCTCCGCCCGCTTGCCTCTGGCCAGTACAGTCACAGCATGGCCTCCGCGCACCAGTACGTGCGCCAAGTAGCTGCCTAAGACGCCTGCCCCATATACCAATATGCTCATGAATACTCCTCCGCTTCAGCATTTTAACAAATATTGATTTATCAACAAATGTTGATTAGACTTAGCATATCAATGCGATAAAAATGCATCAATCGGTAATGTTCTTGCTTTTGTCGATAAATCAACAAGCACATATCGAGTGTTCAAAAAAAGGAGAAACGATGGATAGACGGATTGCAAAAACGCGGGAAGCGATACTCAAAGCCTTCGTCGAATTGTTGGAGGAGAAAAAAATCGAGCATATTACGATCAACGAAATTGCAGATCGGGCCAATGTGAACCGGGGGACCATTTATTTGCACTATGCCGACAAATACGACTTGCTGGATCAGTGTATCGACAGCTACTTAAAGCAATTGTACGAGACCTGCATGCCTGGAAAAGACACAACCTTGTTTGCGTCCGATGGCCCGCTGCTTGAAACGTTTGAATATTTGGAACGGCATGCGCACATCTACGAAACGTTGTTGACAAGAAAAGGAACCCACGCGTTCAGAGGTCAAATGATGGCTTTCATCACTAGGGGTGTCGAGGAGCAGGTTCAATCTTATGGCCTTCCGCATGGAGCGAATCGGGAGATCACGGTACAATTCGTGGCAGCTGCTATCACGGGTCTGGTGGAATGGTGGATCGTAAATTCGATGCCGTATCCGCCAGAAGAGATGGTTAAGCAATTGGTGATGCTGCTGGAACAGCATCTGCCGACGGTATCCTGATGCAAACCAGACACGCATACAAGCAGCAAAAAAGCCGCCTGATTGGCGGCTCTTCGTGTGTACCTCCTATAAGGACGCTGTCTGATTTTCTCCACTCCATCATTACACAGCCATGGAATCAACTATTAATTTGGAGAATGCAACGAACGCTTTGCTGGAATAACGATCTTTGCGGCGGATAAGGCAGGTCTGCGTATACCTGTACTGTTCCGGAATCGGGAATGAACTGAATGCTGAATAGTCCACTGCTAAGACGGAAGCCGGCAGCAGCGTGGCAGCAAGTCCGGAGCGTACGCATCCGATCAGCGTCTCCAGCGAGCTGAATTCGATGATGTTATCGAAAGAAACTCCCTCGTTTCGCAGCCAGGCCTCCAATGCCCGCCTGAATGGACAGCCTGCCGGCGATACGGCCCATCTCGTCTGTGACAAATCCGGGAACCCGCGCATATGTGGCGGGGTTACCAAAGTTAATTCTTCGCGCTGGATATGTTCTGAAACAAGGTAAGGAGAGTCAAATTCGCCGATCACGAACGCTCCATCCAATTGATGGTCCAGCACTTTAGTCAGAAGATCCGATGACGTCCCGGACCAAATGGACAGCGAAACATCGGGATACCGACGTTGAAATTCAGCCAGGGTATCCATGAAATCCAGACAAGTTACACTGTCAACCAACACCGATCGCAAGCGGTCCGCTAGGAAATTCCGTTTCTTTAACGACTTTGCACCGCTTCTTCCGACAAATTCAGAATGTTCTTCGCGTATTCACTGAAGGTCACTCCTTTATCGGTCAACGTTACACCTTTAGGATGTCTGTAAAATAAGGGAAGACCTAGCTCTTCTTCCAACTTGCGAATCCTTGCCGTCACATTCGATTGTACGTAGCCCAATCGTTCGGCAGCCCGGGAAATGTTCCGTTCTTCTGCGATGGCCAGAAACACCTTCAGATCCGATAGCTCCATTTACGACCAACCCTCATTTCGGTATCAATAATAATGATGCTTGCATGATTTTCAATCATTATACGCCAAGTCGATCCTGCCTTACAATGATATTGCCGAGGGACGTTACTACACACGAAACTACGGCAGAATACACGGGGAGGAATCAACAAACATGAGTGATATAACGGTTATTGGGGCGGGTCCTATGGGTTCAGCGTTAGCCCGGACCTTGCTGCGCAGCGGCAAGAAGGTGACGGTCTGGAACCGGACAAGCGAGAAGGCAAGGGCTATCGTTCAGGAAGGAGCGGTTTTTGAACCCGATGCCGCACTTGCTGTGAATGCCAGCCCAATCATTATCGTATGCGTGGCAACCTATGAGATATCGCGGAGCATTTTGGGATCAGAGAATGTGGCTGCTAGAATGGACGGTAAGTTATTGGTGGAGCTCAGCACGGGGACTCCTCAAGACGCACGGAACAGCGAGGCGTGGGCTCATGAGCAGGGTGCCGATTATCTGGACGGTGCCATTATGGCGACACCTCCTCAGATAGGAATGCCTGATACACCTATATTCCTGTCAGGCTCGGAAAGCGCATATCGGCGGAGTGAGCCGGTTCTTAGAGTATTAGCCGGAAACCTGATATATCTGGGCGAATCGGTTGGATCTGCCTCTGCATGGGATTTGGCCGCCCTTTCCACGATGTTCGGCTCGATGTTCGGCTTCTTTCACGGCGCGCGCATTCTTGAATCCGAAGGCCACCGGGTCGATACGTTCGGTTCTATGATAGCCGACATCTCCCCTGTTTTCGGGCAAATGATCAAGCATGAAGGAGATGTGATTCAGTCGGAGACTTATGATCAGCCGCAAAGCTCGGTCAAAACATGCATGTCAACAGCAGAGTTATGGGTGAAGCAGGCGCGCGAAGCACGGATCAATCCGGATTTCCCCAATTTCGCCAAGGGATTATACGAAAAGGCGATACAAGCCGGATACGAAAACGAAGAGCTTGCTGCGGTCATTAAAGTTCTTCGGACGGGCAATGAATGAGGCATTCAGATACCCTCGAGTTCAAATGAAATTTTATTTTTAATCAACACATAAGTCATATTGTCTTCAGAAATTCAGCGTGATAGAATATGTACACTTACAATCGGTAAACAAAAGGGGAATCGACAGGATATGCTCCTCACTGGTCGTTCTGAAGTGCAAGCGTAATCGCATACGAGAGCAGGAAATCGCCATCTTTGACGTTCTGTCAATCAGCAGAGCTTTGATTCGCTGCGCCTTTTTCCTGCTTCCCACTTCAGAACATCAGAACAACAAGCAGCACTTCGGTCGGAGGCAGGCGCTCTTTCGCGCTCCTCAGTATCGAAGCTACAAGCTTCCGTGGATCTGTAGTTCCATGGGAGCTTTTTTGCTGCCGTAAAAGGAGAATAGCCATGTACCCTTCTAAAGCTCTACCTTACGTTTTTTTCGGTTTGCAGGGTTTTTCCATGTTGGGAAGCCGCATGACCTCCATTGCGATCGGGCTAAAAATTATTCCATTCCCTCCCCTTCGATCCCGTGCTTCTCCCTCTGAAACCTGCCCCATTTCCGGTAAAATTGCTCCCTGGCCTCCTGGATGCCCGGCCGGAATTGAATGAGCGCGGAGGCGCGCACGCGTCGGACATCCTGCATGGCTTCCAGCACTTCGCGCTCATGATGTTGACCGAGCAGGCCTGCGTCACCGCAAATTGTGGCGGCCGCAAGGCGCCCTTGAGCCATGGCTACCAGCGCGCTCTCGATCCCCGTAATATTTCCGGCTACGTACAGACCTTCGACCGGAGTCCGCATTTGCTCATCGTGAACCGGTACGTGGCCCCCCAGCTCTTCCGCATACACAAACGGGCAGCCGGCTACCGACGCCAATTCGGCCAAAGGGTATAACCCTCCGGCTATTGCCACAAAATCGACAAGCTCCTCCCGCTGGCTTCCCGGAATAACGGCGCCTTCTCCGTTGACATCCGCAAGGGTGACCGATTGAACCTGGCTGCGCCCGTTAATGGATACGGCAACGGTTCGCAAACGTAAGGGGATATCCCAAATCTTGATCCCGCTCCTTGGAATGAACCTCGATACGAAACCCGCCATCCCCAAAGCGTTTGCAGCTTTTCCTCCGATCCTCATCAGCGGTGACGGCGCCAAATGGGCCAATCCCATCAGTTCCTTCAGGCTCTCTTTTGGCGATGCTTCTTTGCCGGTTATCGGCCCAATCCCGGGCAGGACAATCCCTGCGATCGAAACGCCGCTCACCGACAGCTCGCGGGAGATCGCCATGGCGAGCACATTGACGCCTATGATTAAGCCACGGCGTCCCGGTTTGACGTAATGGACATTGGCCATCACTTGTGCGGCGCCGATCGACATGACGCCCGGTAGCGTCCACCCCGGCAGGGGATGGGGAATTTCGGCACTTCCGGTGGCGAGTAAAACGTTCCTGGCCTGCATAGATCCTTCTGAGGTCTTCAGGACCCAAACGGCGCCGCTTCGCACTATGCTGTGGACGGATACTCCGCACCGAAGCTTCACTCCTAGCGCGGAGCACTTGTCGAGAAGCTGCTCGGCCACCTGTCTTCCGACCCACCAATGCCCTTTCTCCTCGTGAAACTGCCCTAACATGCGCCCGCCCGGTTCGGGAAATTCGTCCACCACGGCAGCGCAGAGACCGCGGCTGGCAGCTTCCACAGCCGCCGACAATCCTGCCGGGCCTGCACCGACGATCAATAGATCAAAAGGAATCGCCGGCGTCATGGTAGCCTCCTCCCCGTAATCTCATTGGGAAGCCGTTCCCCTTCAGAGATGCACATCCCCGCTTCCAAAGGAGTCAAGCAGGCTCTCACCGTGCCTTTGCCCTGCACGTTCAGGCGGCACTCCATACAGTGTCCGATAGAGCAGTACAGACCGCGGGGGCTGCCGGATTCCTCATGCCGACGCAGTGTCCGTATGCCCACGGCGAGCAGCGCTGCCGCAATCGGCTCGCCTTTCAACCCGGCCCATTTCTCACCGTTAAACGTAAAATCTACGGGTTCCCGCTTTGTTTTCCTCGGCCCCAAGATCGGATGATTTTCGATTCTGTCCATTACACCTCTCCCTTCGCCAGCTGCCCGAACGTGACGGGACGGATCGGCGGACGGTAAGACAGCTGCTCCGCATCCCGGGGTAACTGCGGGTTCTTCAAATGAACCCAGGCGTCGAGCATCTGTCTGCATACCCGGCCCTGGCAGGCTCCCATTGTCGCTCTCGTCTTCATCTTGATCTGCCTGGCTGTACAGCAGCCCGATTGGTAGGCTTCCTCCAATTGTTCCAAGGTCACTTCTTCACAACGGCAAACGATCAGGTTTGATGTATTCATGGCCGGCCTCCTACCAATACCGGATGGCGCAGGTTTTCAGCTCGGTATAAAAATCGAGCGCGGCTTGCCCCTGCTCGCGCGAATGCGAGCTCGACAGCTTCAAGCCGCCGAACGGGGATTGATATTCCACGCCCGCTGTTTCCTGGTTGACGCGGACCATCCCGGCCTGAGCTTCATCCAGGAAACGATGCGCGTAAGACAAATCCCGGGTAAACAATGAAGCGCTGAGTCCGTACAGGGATTGATTGCATAATGCGATCGCCTCGTCGAAATCGGCAGCCTTCAACATCGCGGTAACCGGTCCGAAAATTTCTTCCTGAATCAGTGGATGGCCTGGATCCACGCCGGCTGCTGCGATCGGCGGAATATAATACCCCTCTTCGTTCGCCTCGGCAGAGCGGCCTTCAGCTACGATTTCAGCCTGGTCCCGCGCAAGCTTCACATAGGACATTACCGTTTCATACTGGCTTGCGGAAGCGACAGGTCCAAGATAAGCCGACGGATCCAGCGATGAAGCCAGCTTAATTCCATCGATCGCCTTCTTCATCGCTTCAATAAAAGCGTCATAAATTCCGGATTCAATGATGATTCGGCTGGTTGCCGTACATTTCTGGCCGGCCGAACGATACGCGCCGCTCACAATCATCGGGACCGTCTTCTCCAGGTCGGCGTCATTCAGGATCACGGCCGCATTTTTCCCGCCCATTTCGGTCTGATACTTGATGTTTCGTTTCGCACAAATTTGGGCGATGCGGGTTCCTGTCGCCGTTGAGCCAGTAAAGCTTACGGCGTCAAGGGAAATCTGCTCCAGAAGGGCGTCGCCGATCCTGCTTCCTTTGCCGACCACCAGGTTCAGGACGCCTGGCGGAAGAGCTGCTGCCGCAAAAACTTCGCACAGCAGGGTGGCGGTCAATGAGGCGTTCTCCGCTGGCTTCCAGACCACCGTATTGCCGCAAATGAGCGCAGGTGCGATTTTCCATAACGGTATCGCCACCGGGAAATTCCATGGCGTAATGACACCTACCACGCCCAAAGGAACCTTCTTCGTATGCTGGAGCACGTTCGGCTCGCTTGCGGGGATGACCACTCCGTTAGAGCGGACGCCTTCCGCCGCGTAATACCGAAGCAGGTTGACTCCCCGGATGACTTCGCCTTGCATTTCGGTGATCGGCTTCCCCATTTCCATGCTGGCGAGGCGGGCGACATCCGCGGAGGCGGACTCGAGCGCAGCCGCCATGCGATACAAATGCTCACCTCGGGCGGCACCGGTCAAACGGGACCAGGAACGATATGCGGCTCGGGCTGCCTGCTCCGCCTGAGCGATATGCGATGCATCCGACAGATGAAGCACCCCGATCTCCTCATGAATGTTGGACGGGTTCTTCACGGCCAGCTCATCCGACGCGGGGGTGAACCACTCTCCGCCAATCCAATTTCGGCTGTGTACCATAGCTAACCCTCCTTTTTCAATCTCTTCTTAAGAGCTCTTCGCTTCACCGGCAGGTTGGTGGTTAACGGCATGCTCAAATGCCCTTTGAATCGCTTCATACTCAACTTCCGGAAGCGGAAGACGCGGAGGTCTGGTTGGACCGACCGGGAATCCGGCGAGCTCCATCATGTACTTGATCGACTGCACTAACTGGGGACTCGCATCATAATGGAACATTGGGAGCAGGCGGCGGTATAGCGTGGTCGCTTCCTGCACCTTCCCTTGTCTAGCCAGATTGAAAAGCTCCACGCCTTCCTTAGGCAGCGCGTTCGGCACCCCGGAAATCCAGCCCACGGCCCCCATCAGCGGACCTTCCATAGCTAAGTCGTCGACGCCAATCAGCACATCCAAATCGGTATATTCCAGGATGTCGTGCACTCTGCGGATATCGCCCGAAAACTCCTTCACCGCCACAAGATGCTCCAGTCTGGAAAGCCTGGCGAGCAGCTGCGGCGTCAAATCGACCTTATAATCATGGGGATTATTGTAGGCGATCATCGGCAGCCCGACTTCATTCAGCGCTTCATAATGGGCAATAACTTCATGTTCCAGCGGACGGTACTGGATCGGCGGCAGGGCCATAACGCCTGCAGCGCCCGAATCCTTGGCATGCCGGACCCACTCGGCGGCTTGCTTCGTGGACGGCGCGGCTGAACCGACGACAACCGGTACGCGTCCCGCAGCGGCTTCAATGACGGTATGAACGACCTTTGCCCGCTCCTCATTTGTCAACGTGGCATATTCCCCTAGCGATCCTGTCGGAACCAAGCCGTGGACGCCCTGCGAGATAAGCCAGTCGCACAGCTCAGCGAGACGCTTATAGTCCACTTCAAATGCTGCTGTGAACGGTGTGACAATCGCCACATAAACCCCTTCAAATCTTGTCATATCAAGATGTCTCCTCTCATGATTCAAGTTGATATTTGTAAGGCTAATTCAGTACGAACCCATCCGGTAGCGGGTCGTCCGGATCCAATACGAAATTCATGAAACCAAGTACATGGGCGGTTCCCGTAAGCTGTGGAATGATGGTTTTATTGCCAGCCAGAAGACTGTCTCTGGCGATGCTTCCTATGACCTGAACCCCGCTGATCCCCTGATACACGGCCTGCTGTCCGGGTTCGAGCCGTCCGCGGGAGCTAAGGACCGCCAAATGAGCGCATACTCCAGCACCGCCCGGCGACCGGTCAAGCTGCTCTCCGGCAAAGACGCATGCGCTGCGGAAGGACAGACGATCTGGCTCATCCCGCTGATAGAAGAATACGCCGTGAATACCGGATATCCAATCCAGCTGCGGATGCTGAAGTTCAAGCCGGCTTTCGGCTTCACTACGGATCATACCTGCCCAATCCCTAAGCTGATGGGGCTCAAAGGAAGTCGCTCCGAACTCGCCTATATCCACCACGGCAAAAAATTCACCGCTAAAAGCGACGTCCACCCTGATTTCCCTCCCTTGGATCGTCACAGGAAATCGCTCCGTGTGCACATAACTGGGCACATTCCGGAACGACACCGACTGAACCTCGTCTCCCTCCACTTCAGCGACCACCTGGACGGTTCCCGACGGGCAATCAATCAGTATACCCGCCGCCGCATCGGACGGGGCGATTTGCCCCGTCGCGGTCCAAGCCGTGACCGCCGCAATGATTCCGTGTCCGCTGACGGATGCAAGTCCTTGCTGGTTCAGGAACAGCAAACCGAATCGCGCTTCCGGCGTCACCGGCGCTGTAACGATAGCACCGGTCATTGCATAGTGGCCGCGCGGCTCCGACATCAGCAGCTTCCTTGCGTCATCCTCATGCCGCTGAAAAAATAAAGCCTTGTCGCGCATTGTTGTGCCGGGCAATTCCGGCAAACCGCCCGTGATGATCCGCAGCGGCTGTCCGCAGGAATGCACATCGATCGCCGCATACCATTTTTTCGTTTCCATAGTGCTGGCCCCCATCGTAGTGATGTTTAGAGCAGGAAGAACCCCGTATTCAGTTCATCCCGTTCCTGAAGAATGAATTGGTGAAAGCCCATCACCCAAGCCGAGCCGGAAATCTGCGGAATCACGGCCGGCAGATGGCCGACGGTCGTGTCTTCCAGGACACGGGCGCGAAACATCGAACCCACGATGCTCTCATGGACGAATTCCTCTCCGATTGCCAGTTCGCCCTTGGCACGCAGCACAGCTACTTTGGCGGATGTGCCCGTTCCGCAGGGGGAGCGGTCAATCCCCCCGGGAGGGACGACGACCGTATTCCGGCAGTGGGCATCTGGCGATACAGGATCGCTGTAGAACTCGATATGGGTCAGTCCGCGAATGACAGGAATTTCGGGATGTACAATTTCAAAGCTGTCATTCACCGCGTCGCGGATCCGGACGGCGGTGCGAACGATCTCGGAAGCCCGCTGGGGAACCAGCGGCAAATGCAGTGATCGGGCATCGACGAGCCCGTAAAAATTGCCGCCATAGGCCAGATCCAAGGAGACCTCACCAAGATCGCCGACCTGCACCCGGACATCCTGCTTGTAGAGAAAAGAAGGAATGTTCGTAAAGGTGACCTGTCGGACCTTTCCTCTCTCGATCTCAAGCCTGGCTTCCACAAGGCCGGCCGGTGTGTCGAGCCGGATGACGTCCTTGGTTGCCGGATAATATCCCGACTCAATCAGCGCCGTGCACAGCCCAATCGTATCGTGACCGCACATCGGCAAATACCCGCCGGTTTCGATAAACACCACGCCAATGTCGGCATTCTCATCGCATGGCGGAGTCAAGATGCAGCCGGACATGACCTCATGTCCGCGGGGTTCGAACATCAGCGCTTGGCGGAAATCGTCATGATGCTCGGACATGTATACCATCTTCTCGGTCATCGTTTTCCCGAAAAGTTCCGGAGCCCCGGACATGACGGTCCGGGTCGGATTCCCGCCGGTGTGCGTGTCGATCGTGGTGACCATCTTGGTCCATCTCATCGAATCACCTCCTGGGGGTGCGGCTTGCTCCGGAATCGGTCATAACGAAGACGGTCCACCGGAATGCAGGTCTCCGACCCGCTCAGCATTTCGCTGATCACTTTCCCGGTTACGGCGGCCAGGCTGATCCCGTCCCCTTCATGTCCCGCCGCCACATAGAATCCTGGGACTTCGTCGATTGCGGAAACGATCGGCAGATGATCCGCCGTCCACGGCCTCAGTCCCGCATAGGTTCTCAGGAGCGGAATCTGTTCCAGCACAGGGAAAAAACGAATGGCTCTTTCCGCAATCAAGCTGATGACCTGCTGATCTACGCCGCTATCCATCCCGACAAATTGGCGGCTGGAGCCGATCAGGAAGTTTTGCGAAGCGGTAGGCTCGAAGACGAGCGCAACGCCATATCGGTCGAATTTGGGGTCCACGGTGCGAGTGCCGCCGAATTTACTCATCAAATATCCGAACTCCATCACCTTCCGTTTCCCGATGTTCGCCCACCGGGATGCGACAAGAATGTGTCCCTTGCGGGGCTCGATCGGAATATCGATGCCCACCATCCGTCCGATATGCTTCGCCCAAACCCCGGCCGCATTAATGACTGTGTTCGTGCGGATTCTGCCCTCCGAGGTTTCGACGGCGCGTACTTCCCTTTCCTCATCGAGCTGAATACCGGTGACGGGCGTATGGGTTCGAAGCCTTGCCCCATAGCGCCGGGCTGTGGACGCCAGCGAGTAGGTCAGCAGCACCGGATTGACCGTTGAATCCGTCGCACATTC
>NZ_PCZT01000009.1:644554-657282 GCF_002968895.1 Paenibacillus sp. AR247
ATCCGCCTGGCAGGTCTTCGGCCATGTAAGGCCATTCGTCCCTTAAATCCTTCTGATCAAGCATGCGGAAGGGCAGGCCGGCTTCACGCTGGCGTGCGACCCAGGATTCGGCAGCGATCATCTCTTCGTCCGACTCACAGACCAGAATGCTTCCGGGAGCCCGGTATTCGAACTCCTCATCGAGATCCCGTACCCACTCCTTGACCAATTCCTGCGACTTCAGCGACATTTGGCTGTCGAAGCCCGGATCCTTGTCGATGGCGAGGATGTTGCCGTCGCATTTGGAAGAGGTACCGCCGGCGATTTCCCCCTGTTCCAAGACGAGAACGTCCATGCCGGCTTTCGCGGTATAGTAGGCAATGGACATGCCGATGATCCCTCCCCCGATGATGACGACTTCTGCGGTTTCATCACGCATGGATGCAATCACTTCTTTCGTTTTATAGGACAATCAGCTCTTTGTTTGATTTCGTCAGCACTTCGATCCCGGTGTCCGTCACGAGAATGTCATCCTCAATGCGGACGCCTCCAAAGTCGGGCAAATAGATACCGGGTTCAACGGTCAAAACCATGCCGGGCTCCAGCCGATCCTCCGTCTTTTCGGAAAAGCGCATCAGTTCATGGATCTCCAGGCCAAACGCATGACCGAGCCCATGTCCGAAATACTCCCCATACCCATAGCCGGCAATGCACTCTCTAGCCAAAGCATCCCCTTCCTTTCCGGTCATCCCCGGCTTTAAGCCTTCCAAGGTCTTTCGATTGGCTTCAAGCACAATCCGGTAAATCTCCTGATGCCGCTCCGTCGGATCACCAATAAAAACCGTCCGCGTCAGATCGGAACAATATCCATCGTAGTTCGCTCCGAAATCGAGCGTCACAAATTCGTTCATTCCCAGCGGCTTTGAACTGGCCAGGCCATGCGGCAGCGCCGAACGGACGCCGGATGCTACGATCGCCGGGTATGCGGACGAAACAGCGCCGTTTTTGCGCATAAAGTATTCAAGCTCCGTTGCAACGTCCAATTCGGTAACGCCCGGCTTCATGAAGCCCAGAATGTGCTCAAAGGCCAAGTCTGTAATTTCGATCGCCTTTCGAATGTGCTCCTGCTCCCGCTTATCTTTGATTCCACGCAGCTTTTCCACAATATTTTGCGTCGGGATCAGTTCAAAGCCCTGAAAGGTTTCAATATAGGTTTGATATGACTCGTAAGTGAGATGATTTTGCTCAAACCCGAGCTTCCGCACCCCTGCAGTACCCAGCTTCTCCCGGATCATTTCGAGCGGCTGGCCCGTATGCTGTTCAACCTGGTATTCTTTGGCCTGTTCCGCCGCTTGACGGGTGTAACGAAAGTCGGTGATCAGCCATGCACGATTCTTCGTTATAGCGACAAAGCCGGCTGTGCCCGTAAATCCGGTCATATATCTGCGGTTATACGGGCTGGAAATCAAAATTCCATCGATACCTTGAAGCTCAAGCTCTTCCCTTACCTTGGTGAGGCGCTGTGCTTCCATGTTAGGTTCACGCTCCTTATTCATCCTCGCAGCAGCAAAAGATGCTATGGTTTCTTCATAATCAATCTAATGTAACAAGATTCAACCCTGTTGAATGACGGCTGCAAAAATCTGCAAATTTACTTCCTTATCCCTTCATGCCAGTCAGCGTAATCCCCTCGATAAAATACCGCTGGCCGATGAAAAACACGATAATGACCGGCAGGATGACCACGGTGGAGGCTGCCATAAGCAGATGCCACTGCGCGCTGTGAAGCGACTGGAACATTTGGAGCCCAAGCGCCAGCGTAAACTTGCTTTCTTCGTTCAAGTACACGAGCGGTCCCATGAAATCGTTCCACGAATTCATGAACGAGAATAAGCCGATGACAATCAAAGGCGGTTTGGATAAAGGAATGATGATCCGCCAGAAAATTGTCCAGGGGCCAGCCCCATCCACATAAGCCGCTTCATCGAGATCTCTCGGGATACCGGCATAAAACTGCCGCAGCAAAAAGATGTCGAATGCGGAACCAAACCAAACAGGCAATATCAATGGCACGTAAGTGTTAATCAGGTCTGCAAGCCTCCAGCCGATAAAAGTAGGGATCAGCGTGACCGCGCCGGGAAGCATCATGCTGGCAAGCAGCAATCCAAAGAAAAACTTCTTCCCCGGCCAGTCAAGCCTTGCGTAGCTGTATGCCCCGAGCGAGCTGCTGATGAGCGCTCCGATCAGGCAGCTGGCGGTGATGGTCAAGGTGTTCCGAAAAAAACGGAGAAAATCGATGGTCGTCAGCGCCTCCGTATAGTTTTGAAACCGGAACGGCGAGGGAATCCATTTGGGCGGCATCTCGAATATCTGCATGGACGACATCATGGAGCTGCGTACTAACCAGAACAATGGCAGCAAACAGAATACACTCCCCAGGATGAGAATGGCGTATACGATGATCTGCGAGACCCGGCGGCTTTTCCTCATGGGCGCTACACCTCACTTTCATAAAATACCCAGGACTTGGATGTCCGGAAAAAGATCGCCGTGACGATCAGGATGATGATAAAGAGGATCCAGGCGATGGCTGAGGCCTGCCCCATTTCGCCGAACTGAAAAGCCTGACGGTAAATGTAGTAGTTGTAGAACAAGCTGGCGTTATTCGGTCCTCCCTGCGTCATAATCAAGGCTTCCGTGAACACTTGGAAAGCCCCGATCGACCCCATGATCAGGTTGAAGAAAATGATCGGCGTCATCATCGGAATGGTGATATGGCGGAATTTCCGGACCGCACCAGCACCATCTACGATGGCGGCTTCATACAAGGATCTGGGTACACCCTGGAGTCCTGCCAGGAAAATAATGATCGTGCTTCCCATCCCCCACAGGCTCATGATCACAATGGAAGGAACCACCGTATTTTCAGAGTACAACCAATTTAAGGTGGGCAGATTCAGCGCTTCGAGGAAGCTGTTGAACAGTCCGAGGTCCGGGCTGAACAGCCAGATCCAGATCATCGAGGACGCGACGGCCGGCACGATCGCCGGCAAATAGAAGATCGTGCGGAAGACCGATTTGCCGCGGATAAATTCCATATTCAGCAGGAAAGCGGCGATAAATGAGACGATCAGTCCGAGCGGAACGCGGAGAATAACGTATTTAAAGGTCACCCACAGCGAATTGTAAAAATAGGGATCCGTTCCGTCGAAAAGCCTCTTATAATTCGTAAACCCGATGAATTTGGGCGTATTCACGATCCGGTAATCCGTAAAGCTGAGCAACAAGCTGGTGAGCATGGGCAGAACGACAAACAGCATAATCCCAAAGATGCTGGGCAGGGCGAAGAGAATGCCCGCCACGGCGATACGGCGTTTGTGCAGCATGGGAATCCCTCCTTTCTGGATCGGTTCGTTCGGACGGGGTTATTTGCCGTAATAGCCTTCAATCAACGGCTGTACTTTAGGTTCGATCTCTTTCAGTGCTTCCTCCGCTGACTTCTTGCCGGTCCATACCAAGTCAAGGGCAGGGGTCACCAGCGCATTGATTTTATCCAGGTTCTTCACTTCAAAGCCCGGGGTCCGTATGCCGTTTTCAATCGTCTGTTTCATGTAAGCATCTGTGTATCCCTCCGGGTGAGCCTTGTTCCCCGACGCCCATTTATTGATGAGGTCCGGATTCGTATACCACTCTTTCTTGAGCGGCATCCACAAGCCGCCTTCGATCAGCGGCAGCACCGATTCCGGATCCGCCATGTACTTATACAGCATCCATGCCTCTTTCGGATGCTTGGTCGATTTGAAAATGACCGTCGGCGCGCCGTCCAGAAGCGTGTTGCTCTTCATTAATTTAGGCAGGACACCGACCCCAAGATTGAAATCCTGTTCTGCAAAAGCCTGGAGCGCCCAGTTGCCAGATACGGTCATGGCGACCTTCTTGGTCTGGAGCGCCATGTCAGGAAGGCTCTTGGTCTGCAGTGGCGTCGGCGATACGTGGTGCACATACATCAAGTCCGCCAGCTTTTGAATCGCATCGATCGCCTCCGGCTTTGCCAGCCCGAATCCTTTTCCGTCTTCCGTCAGGAAATTACCGCCGTTCGAGACCACCGCTGCCATCATGTTGTACGGGTCGTATTGGAGGCCGAACTGCTTGATCTTATTCGGATTAAAATTAGGGTCGAGCGCGTTTCGTCCCTGATCGTCCAGGGTCAGCTTCTTTGCGTACTCAATGAACGTGTCCCAGTCCCATGCCTTATCTGCCTGCGTGGGAGGAAGCTCGACACCCGCCTCAAGGAGCATATCCTTGTTGTACATGAGTCCGTATCCTTCTACAGCCGTACTCATGCCGATCGTGTTGCCCGGTTCGATTTCATACCATACTTGATCCAGGTAATCTTCCTTCTTGAATTCCTTGTCCTCCTCGATCAGCGGAGCCAGGTTCAGCAGCTTCCCGTCTTTCCCCCAGCTTAGTGCCGCTCCGGATGATAAATATCCGAGGTCTGGTGCGACATTGCCTGCGACCATCGTCGTCAGCTTGGTTAGGTAATCAGCAGGAATATGCATGGGCTCCACTTGAATGCCGGTCTTTTGCTCAAAGCTTTTGAGCGCATCCGTGACCGTTTTCTTTTCGATCGTGTCTCCCCAGAAAGCAAACTTTAGGGTGACTTTTTCTTCCCCTTTGCCCCCTTCCTTGCTCCCTCCTTCACTTTGGGCTGATCCTCCGCTGCCGGAACAACCTGAAAGGGAACGGTTACAGCGAGTAGAGCGGGTAAAGCAACTCCAGCGAGAAATTTGGAAATTCTCATTCTTTTACCCTCCAATCACATGGAATTGATGTTTGTAAATTCATTGTAAAAAAGCGGAGGTTCAAAAAAATTCGAACATTTTTGGAATGGTGGACAATTTTTATGTGTTGCTCATACTGGCAATTTAATAATGACGGTCGTTCCCCTGCCTTCTTCAGAGGTTACGGTCACACCGTAGGAATCACCGTAGATGAGTTTGATTCGCTGATCAACGTTGCGGATGCCAATAGAGCGGCTCTCTTCCCGTGTCAAACCAGCCAATTTGTGATGCGGGATGCCGATTCCGTTATCCTCCACCATGAAAATTCGCTCATCCCCAATAAGCCGCCCCCGGATCACAATCTGTCCACCGCTGTGCAGGCGGGCGAAGCCATGAACGATGGCGTTCTCAACAAAGGGCTGCAGGAACAGCTTTGGGACCTTGTAGGAATACAGCTCAGGCGAGATGTCATAGGTTACCGTGAATTTGCCTTCAAACCGCTGCTCGGTAATCGAAAAATAATGCTTCAACCAATTCAGGTCCTCCTCCAGATCGCCGATGTCCTGATTGCTTGCAGAAGTATACTGCAGCATGGAAGACAGGCTGACGATCATGGCGCTCAATTCGTTTTGCTCGTTTTCGAGTGCCGTCCAATTCATGATGTTGAGCGTGTTATACAGAAAATGCGGATTCAGCTGAATGTTCAGGGACATAATTTGGGTTTCTTTTTCTCTCAGCTTTACCTTATAGTTTTCTTCGATCAGGTTGTTGATTTTAACATTCATTTGATTGTACTTGTGGATGAGCAGCCCCATCTCGTTATAGGATTTGACCGGGATGCGGGTATCGAATTCCCCTTCTCCCGTTTTTTTGATCGCTCGAAGCAGCTGTTGAATGGGCTTGGTGATGGAGTTGGCCAGAAAAAATGCCAAGAGAAGCGAGACCAGCAGAAGGATCAGCGTCAAATAGAACGTGTACGACTTCACCTCTGGCAAAAAGGCGCTGCCGAGCGCCTCCGGCGAGATCGTGACACCGGAAATCCAGCCGGTCACATCGGAAGTATCGAAGCATACGATGAGCGGCTTACCGTTTCTTGTGATCGTGAGAGTGCCGCTTTTCATCTCCGCCATTCTTTTCAATGAGGTTTCATCCATCGTGGAATCCTTTTCCTGCGAATCGGCTATCCTCTGACCGTCCCGGCTCATGATAAAAAAAGAAGCCCCGGTAGATGGGAGCACGCTGGCGAAGCGGGAACGGAAATAATCGGGCTGATAGGTGATGACCAGCACGGGAAGCTCGGCTGCACCCTGCAGCTCGATCACCTCCCCGTTATTGATCCGAAACAATTTCAGCAATCGGACGCCGGCCAGAAGCTGAACGTTCTCGGAGGGCACGGGAGACCCGGCATCCCGATGAAACATGTCACCAAACGAAAACGTCGGGACCCAAGCCATTCCCCCATCCGCTTGTACGGCAGCCTGATACAGGGCTGTTTGGTTAAACCCTTCATAAGGGATAAAGGCGGTAGCACCGGTAGGCCCGATGTCTGAATAGCTGGTGATTAAGTGGATGGAGTACATGTGCTTCAAGTCTGGAAAATATGTATTCAGCGCCCGGCTTACCTTTTTCTCCATCGTGATCATTTGGTATTCGTCTTTCGGATCCGCAGTGAGGTATTGTTCGTACAGAACCTGCTCCGCGATCAAAGCGAGGCTGCTGTCTTCGACCCTGGCGAGCTCGGCGTCCATAATTTCGTTGTTCTGCTTCACAATGGAGTACAAATTCTGTCTGGCAAAGTCGGAAATAAACCCGCTGCTCGACACAAAATATCTATAGCTAAGTATCGTTAGGGGAATCGTTACGATGAGGGCATAGGACAACATCAGTTTCGTTCGATAGCTCAGATCCTGAAATCGCGGCATCAATCGGCGGCTTCTCAATGAACATCCCTTCCTTATATGCGGGTAGCGGATAAATGGCGGTATTCATCCGGGCTTGTGCCGTACTCCTTGCGAAACAGACGGATAAAATATTTCACGTCCCTGTAGCCCACGTTCTCGGCCACTTGATAAACTTTCTGGGAGGTTTGCAGCAGCTGGCTGGCCGCCGCCCTCATTCGGATGTGGGTGATGTATTGGTGGATGGTCATACGGGTGTGGTTTTTAAACAGAATACAAAAATACGAAGGGTTAAAATGAAACTTCACGGCCAGTGTGCTCAGGGACAAATCCTCCTCACCATAGTTGGCTTCAATATAGGCTTTGCAGCTGTCAACCACGGTCTCACTTTTACACTGTCTACGTTGGTCTATATGTTCCGCCATCTCTAGAACCCACTGGAGAGCTGTCTTCCGTAATTCGTCCATGCGGCTGCAGCGCATCAGTGCTCCATCAAAAGCGGCATTGGGGAGATGAGAAAGTCCCTTTTCGCTCAAAATTGAAGTGACATGGTGAATCGAGGCGGCGACGGAATACTTCAACCTGGAGGGATCGGGATATCCCTGGGCCAATGTACGCTCCAGTTCTGTCTTCAGACACGAATGAATGTCATCCTTTTTGCCGGATAGAATCGCTTTGGCCAGTTTGCCTGCATCCAAATGGATGATCGCGGACGGGTCTTTAGGGCTCTGTTGGTCAGACTTATACAATTTTCCCGGCCCGTCGTAAAATAAGCTTTGAAGTGCAAAGCGCGCCTGCTGATTAGAAGAATGTACTCCTTGCCCCCACTCCGTAAAATACTTGCCTAAGCCAAATGTTAGTTCCCGACCATGGTCATTCCGAAAATGATCGATCAGTTCCTGCAGTTGCGCTTCAAGCGCATAGGTAACGTCAAAAGATACATCGGCGCTAAGGATCACCCCCGTCAACCATTGATCCGTAACGTAAAAAACATGGGCAAGACCGGCTTCTTCCATGATGTGGTCAAGCATGCGTTTAAGCTGGGACAGCATCCGCTTCCGGTCCGCACCGCTTGTGTGGATCACGGCACCCAGCGAGATTCCGCGTCTCCAGCCTGAAAAGGACCTCTGCAGCAAAGTGATGTCTGTTTCGGCAGGACTTCCCTCGAGCAGTTCGGACAAAGCCGATTCGATGGTCGCCTCACGCAGGGCTCCCGCCTTATGTTCGGCTTTCTGAAGGAGAGGCGTAACCTTCTGAGCTTCCACTGGCTTGAGCAGGTAATCGCTTGCCCCAAGCTGCAGCGCTCGCTGTGCATAGGCGAAATCCGAGTAGGCGCTCAAAATCACCACGCTTTCGCTCCCCCCACGGCGGGTCAAACGTTCCACGAATTCAAGGCCGTCCATGATCGGCATCTGGATATCGGTAAATACCAGATCGATCGGATGGGTCTCCATCCTTTCCAGCGCTTCCGCACCATCCCTGGCATTAAAGATGTGATACTCCGGCCTCAGATTTTTCAGCATCCGCGACAACCCTTGTCTGTGCTTCGGCTCGTCGTCAACGACTAAGACGTTCAGCATATCCAATCCCCCCCTGCGTATGAATGGTATAAAAAAATGCCCATCCGGGTTTCAAGTAAATTGAAGGTTATGGCGCTGCCAACCGTTTACAAGAATCCTGTATGAGCATGTTACAACAAGGACAGAAATCCACTTACCGAGCATTGTCGGTTAGACGGACTCAAGCTTTGGAATCCGAACAGAAAACCGACAAGTACTTTACTTCATCCGTGATGGGCGTATATTTATGATTTTCGTAGGAGTCGAAATACAGGCTGTCGCCGGCATGCAGTGTATAAGCTTCCTGGCCGACATAATAAATCATGGTCCCTTCGAGCACATAAATGAATTCCTGCCCGACATGGGAGACCGTTCGCTTCTCCGTTTTCCCTTTCTTCGCTACAAAATAAAAAGGCTGCATCAGCTTCTCGGGCCGCTCGGCCGCGATGGCCGAAAACGAATATCCTTTCTCCGACGTGACCATCTTATCAAGGGTCCCCGTCATTGTGGTATACACCGTCCCGTTTTGGTCGTTGTCATCAAGCAAAATAGATATTTTAGTTCCAAGCGCCTCGGCGATTTTGATCAGCGTGCCGATGGGCGGCACCGTTTTTCCGTTTTCGATTTTGGACAGCAGGCTTTTGGTAAAGCCGCAGGCATGGGCGATTTCGTCCAGGGTCCGATTTTGGTCCTTGCGAATTTTTCGGATCTTACTCCCCAATTCCATCACATTGATCTCCTAAATAGAATGAAATTCAACTTAGTTTAATAAAATGAAACAATATTTAATGACGATTGTCAATAAAATTTTCCAATGTATTCAGGCATTTTTGCCGTGTGCGGAAGGACGGAAAACCACCAATTACAGCAAAAAAACAGGGAATATCCTAATTTAGGACACTCCCTGTTCTATATAATTAATCAGATTAATGATTTATATTATTAAACATAAATGACTTCTATTTCGCACATCAGCAAGCACTAATTCCAGAAATACTTCATTTCCCTGTAACCGAGATCCCACAATCTCGCATTCCCCTCAATGGTGATCGTAAGTTTATTCGCTTTCTCAATTTGGAATTTCGTACGTTTCAGCAGCTCCCTNTTGATAGGTTGGTGCTTCTGTCAGCAGGAGCTGCTGCCCATCGACCGAAATCGCAAGCGTTCCCCCCAGCTTACCCGTTGCTCCATACTTGAAGCAGAGGATGATATCTCTTCCACAAACTGAACACATTGTACTGAGGCAGCACCTGTTCGCCGCCCAACTCAAAACGATATGGTGCTGTGTGTTGAACTGTATTTCCACTGGCGTCCTTCACTTCGTTGATTGCAACGAACGGTCCTTCTTTTTTGTCAGCGCCGTTTCGATAACTTCGCAGCAGCCCCATACGACAGCGAAAATGAACAATGCAGAAAATCCGGAAATCACAAGCTGCTTCATCATCGTTTTTGCGTTTGATCCTAATTTGTAAGCCGCGTATCCGATGGAAGCACCTATTGAATTTTGAATCGCGTCGTTGATATCGCCGCTGCCCAGATAAGTAAGCATCTGTACCGTTTCGACCACCATGATGGACAAAAAGAACAAAGTAATAAATCGAACGTAGCGCATGGGAAACAACATCGGAATCAAAAAGCCAAAAGGAATAAATGCAGCGAAGTTGCCAAAACCAAACAGAGCCATTAAGGAAAATCGAAACAAATCAGGCAAATCCGGTACATGATAAAAATCAAGGGGCGTAAAAATAAATTCGTACTCTGTAATCTGGTGCGATGCCCCGATTCTGCCAAACGCAAAAAACATAAAATACAAAATGAGGACTGTATAAAGGATGGTGATGATCAGGATAACCTTGCGAATCTTTGCCATAAATTCTGCTCCCTATCGCGAAATGAGTGGATATCTCATGCAAGTTTATCCCAAGATTCATACTTCTCCTAGGGTTCTTTCTTACACCAAACTTACGCGGTTGTCATGTAAGGGGAACTATCGGACGCAACAAAAGAAGAGCATCAGGTGAACCCTCACCTTTTGCCCTTCTTCTTCTACTTATTTACTGAGCGTTACCTAGGACCCAGCAGTCTTTATGGACATGTGTACCTCAATCGGCTGTCTACTAGTTTGACTTAGGCATGCAAAACTTTTGTAACAAGTTCTTTGAGCGTCGTCTGATGTCCGATCAATTGATGTAAATCGCCGGTCGTTTTCTCCATAGTTCCTTCTGCAACAGTGTTATAGATAAAGGCCGTCGTTTGAGCTAAAGATTCCGATAAGCCTGCTTGAACAAGCATAGCCTTCTCTTCGTCGAAAGAAACCTTTTGATGGATGATGTGCTTACCTGAAACTTCGGAGAGAACTTCCGCCAACTCATCGAAACTCCATGGACGATCGGAAACCAGCGTGTATTGCTTGTTATCGTGTCCTTCCCCGGTCAGTACCGTCGCGGCAGCAAGTGCCAGATCGCTGCGGCTGACCGCATTCACTCTCCCTGTGCCCGTGTTGGTGACGATCGCCCCGCGTTCTACATTTGCTTGAAGGTGGGCATTGATGAAAAACTCCGCATATCCGCCATTTCGCAAAAAGGTATATGGAATACGGGTCGCGCGGATGGCATATTCGGTGGCCATATGAACGAGTGCAAACGGATTTTCCTCGGCAAAAGCAAAGCTAGTGTAGGCAATATGCCTGATCCCCGCATCTCTGGCGGCTTTGATTACATTGGCATGCTGAACGATCCGCAGTGGATCATCGGTATCCGGACTGGATACAAATAGCAGTTTGGTCCCGCCTTCAAAGGCTGCGCGAAGCGTTCCCGGATCGTTGTAATCGCCTTGGCGGACTTCCAGCCCTGCCTCCGTTAGCGAAGCAGCTTTATCCAGTTTTCGAACGACTGCAATGATCTGGCTTCCCGGAATCTTTTTCAGTAAATGGCCTATGACGAGCCCGCCTAAGTTTCCCGTGGCTCCTGTGATAACCAGCTTCATCCGATGTGCTTCCTTTCAGAAAGGTAGTGTGCGTGAGGTATCATTTCGATTCCACATACATTCATCCTACCACAATCAAATGGTAATAAAAGGTTATAACCGAACTTTCCTCACGACAATTGATGGAGGGTTATCTCACTAACATTCTGGTATTTACTGCTGATAACCGTTTTAGCCATGCTTCACGATGTTTTCCGAAGTCCGGAATGACAAGGCTAGAATCGTCAGTACCGGGTTCACTCCCCCGTTGGTTACATGCACGGATCCGTCGCTCACCCACAGGTTGTCGTAACCGTGTACGCGTCCCGTCGGATCGGTGACCGAAGTGGCGGGATTATCCCCCATCCGAAGCGTGCCTGCCTGATGCTGTCCGCCACTAAGCCCGGTTGAACGTACGCGGACTGCCCTCCAGATCAGGCCCGGTGTTGTGGCCGAATTTGCTCAGCCGGTGGTTGCGCAAATGGTCCCGGCCTACCTGGTCATACCGAAGCCAACGGCCGCGTTCGATGACGAGAACGCGCATACCCGACTCAGCCAGCACCGCCGCCGCTACCGATCCGCCCGCTCCGGCTCCGATAACGACGGCATCGTAGCGGTCTTGTAGCTGATCGAGTGTTCGTAAAGGTAAATCGGCTTCGACTGGCGGTCCCTGTTCGCCGGATACCGGACCCGGCCGAAAACCGATCATTTCCCATGATTTACCCCCGCGATTCCCGCCGGATTCAGGATTTCCATAGTAGCCTTCGACGACAAGCTCCAACAATGCGTTGAAGAACATTGCGGACGAAACAGGCCAATCGCGGACGCGGTCATGCTGGACATCCTGCAGCAATCCATCCTGTTGTTCCTCGGACAGTTCTGAAAATGCGTGCCCATACCGGGCCAACCCTTCCGACTCGAGTGCGCGGAGGCCGGGTTCGATCAGCTTGTTCCAAGCTGAAGGATCCTCATTTGCCCTACGTTCCATATAGACTAGTGCGCCTCCGCTGGCCGCAGACGGCCACTCATTTTCCGGAATAAATCGGTTAGAAACCGCTTCCAATATAGAATGCCACTCGACTAACCGGGGGGTTTGATCGTTCTGATTCATTTTCTGCCACCTTTCTTCTCGTTCGAATTGTCACTTTTTGGTTTTTCGATACATTCGTAGACTAAAACTGTTCTTCATGCAAAATTGCCGGTTCACCGTAACCGTTCTCACTCTAAGAGATGCATCTAGTATTCTCTTTATTCGTCTCTAAACCCTGCTTGCAGCCATGGTCATTCTGCAAATATACCTAATCATCCATTAAAGATTTTGATTTGACTATATCCAAGTTAAATCATATATTTAATTATATTTAATTAGTAAGTACGTAAGTTTAAGTAAGCAGAAACGACAACACTGCAGATATTCAGTTGAAAAGGAGAGAAATCGTATATGAGTAACGTTCAATCCATCGTCAATGAAATTTTGCCGGAGGTGCAAGGACAGCGCAAATCCGAATACCCGGTAAGCCCTCTATTTCTAAACCGTTGGTCTA
>NZ_PCZT01000009.1:657382-662299 GCF_002968895.1 Paenibacillus sp. AR247
TCCTTGAAGCCGCACATTGGGCTCCATCCTCTTATAATGATCAGCCTTGGCGCTTTATCGTCGCTAAAACCGAAGAGCAGCTCAGCAAATTTCATTCATTTTTAAACGAATTCAATTTAACATGGGCGTCCAGTGCGCCAGTTCTCATTGTGGTCGCTTCCGACAAGCTTAGAGAAAACGGCGACCCGAACGGTGCGCACGCCTTCGATGCCGGCGCAGCCTGGGCTTCCTTGGCGATTCAAGCGACGATCCTCGGTCTGCACACGCATGCCATCGGCGGTTTTGACCGCAATAAAGCCCGTGAAATATTGAACGTACCGGATCACATCGAGCTTCACGCCGTGATTGCCCTCGGTTATTTGGGCGATAAATCTTTACTTCCGGAAGCGATCCAGCAGCGTGAGGTGCCGAATGACCGCCGCCCGCTGAACGAGCTTGTTTTTGAAGGGAAATTCGAGTAAAGTAAGCCGCTCCATCGCTTCTATTTAATCGATATGAATACACATCTTAAAAAGCTGGCCGATCTTGGCCAGCTTTTGTTGTGCTGCTATCCTCCCGTGAAAAAAGAACAACCCCATGGAGAACCAAGAGGTTGCCTACTATCATCAATTTAAGCTTTGACAGCGATCACTTCGATTTCTACCAGTCCGTCCTTCGGCAACTTGGCTACCTGGACCGCGCTGCGTGCCGGATAAGGCTCTGCAAAGAATGTCGCGTACACTTCGTTGACCTTCTGAAAATCGTTCATATCCTGCAAAAATACCGTCGTTTTAATCACATCGTTCATGGTAAAGCCCGCTGATTCGAGAATCGCTTTTACATTGAGGAGCGATCGCTGTGTCTGTTCCTCTACGGTTGCTGGGAACACGCCTGTTGTGTCCATACCGAGTTGTCCGGATGTAATCAGCACATTACCGATTTGAACTGCCTGGGAGTATGGTCCGATAGCTCCCGGAGCTTCGGTCGTTGCAATAGTTTGTCTCTCTTGTGATGTCATGGTTTCTCTCTCCTTGTCGTGCTTGAAAGCACATTTATGTTTATGGGAATTGCAAAAACTTGGCGTGTATCAACCGTATTTTTGCAAGTACCTGACAAAATGAGGTTTTGGTTAATTGGTTTGGGCTGTCTTTACCGCGGCCATCGTCTTCGAATTCATTTCTTCTGCATTTGGACCGTCATATTCTTGCAGCATTTCTTTTTGCTGTTCCGGCGTCAGCTTGGCGATCCCAAAACCGGTGAAGCCCCAGATCGTGGCGAAAATGATCCCTGTCCAGCACAGCATAGCCCATGGTAAGTATGCGAGTGTTGCGACACCCAGCGTACCGGCCATGTAGGCGCCTGCCGCCGTCCATGGTAAGATTGGTTCCGTGATCGCAGCGGAGTCTTCGACCGTCCGCCCGAGATTTTTCGGATGCAGCCCACGGCGGATGTATGCCTCACGCAGCATTTCGCCCGGCATCAGGATGGACACTTGGCCGTTGCTTGTAACGCCGATCATCGTTAAACCGGTCACGATCGTTGCGACGATCATAGAGCCTGTCGAGCGTACATGCTTCAGGATTCGGTTCACGATCAGCTCAAGCGATTTGGTAAGCGATATGGTGCCGGCAAACGTAATCGCGCTGAAACAGATTAACAATGTTCCCATCATCGAGTTCATTCCGCCGCGGTTCAGAAGCTTCGGTACATCAGGGATGACCGCAGCCGGATCGAATCCTTGGACGTGAACCATCGCGATGTCGAACCCATTCAATACGGAGCTTACGACATCATGCAATGTGAAGCCTTGGAAAATCAGGGCGTTAGCCATCGCAAAGGCCGAAGACAGCAGCATAACCGGCAGCGTGGTTTTTTGCGGATCGAGCCGTACAACACAATGAGTATCGGAACGACGAGCAGCAAATTCCAGTGGTAGATCGTGCCCAGCGTATCCATAATGGTCCCTACTTTTTCAGGGATACCTGCACCTGCAGTATGTGTGTTCAAACCTGTGATGACATAGACGATTCCGGCTACGATAAACGAAGGCAGCGTCGTGTATAGCAAATGACCGATATGCTCATATAGGTTTACACCAGTGGACAGCGCGGCGATATTCGTCGTATCCGATAGCGGCGACAGCTTGTCGCCGAAGTAGGCACCGGCAACCACCGCACCGGCAACGGCTGCCAGATTCACATCCAGTCCAGCGCCAACTCCCATAAATGCTACCCCAATCGTTCCTGCAGAGCCCCATGACGTACCGGTACAGACCGATACGACCGACGTCACTAAAAAGGCGGTGATGAGCAAAAACTGCGGGTTGATAATTTTAAGCCCGTAATATATCATCATCGGAATCGTGCCGCCCACCATCCATGCCCCGATCATCAACCCTACGGCAATCAGGATTAGAATGGCCGGCATCGTTTTGGCAATTTTTTGGGCAATGGAATTCAAAATATCGTTGTAACTGTGCCCGAGCCTAACTGCAATGATCCCCGCGACAACCGTTGAAGCAATAATGAGCGGTTCAGGCGGCAGCTCGAACATGACGTATCCCAAGCACAGCAGTACCACCATCGTTATGATCGGAAGTAAGGCCAAAAACAGCGTCGGTTCTTTGATTTGTTTTCCCTTCGTTTGCTCTGTCATCGTTGTATTCCCCCTGGGATAAATGAATTGTGAACTACTTCTCGTGCAAAGGATAGTGATCTGCCATACGCTGCAGCGCATCCCGAAGAAGAGACCTCGGAGCGGCAATATTCAGGCGGATAAAGCCTTCGCCAATCGCTCCGAAGGAGGTTCCGTAGCTGACACTGACTCTGCTCTTGTTTTGAATCCACTCCACTAAATCGCTTTCAAGCTTGCCGCACGCCGTGCAGTCCACCCATAATAAATAAGTGCCTTCAGGCTGAATGACTTTAAGCTTTGGTATGTGTGTCTGTATAAAATCGATCGTATATGCGATGTTGTCCATTATATATGCGCGAAGCTCGTCCAGCCATTCATCGCAAGCCGTATAGGCCACTTCCAAGGCAGGGACGGCAAAAAAGGTCGGATTATGAATCCCTGCCTGCTGCAGCCCGTTTTTAAAGCGTTCCCGCAGCTGCCCGTTTGGAATGATGATGTTGGCGATTTCCAGACTCGCAAGATTGAACGTTTTTCCTGGGGACGTACAAATGATCGAACGGTCTGCCACCTGCTCCGTCAGCTTGGCGATCACAGTATGCTCGTGCCCCTGATGGATGAAATCCGCATGAATGTCGTCGGATACGATCAGCGCATCGTATTGGATGCACAGCTCGCTGATCCGCTCCAGCTCATGGATCGTCCAGACCCTGCCGGTGGGATTATGCGGAGAGACGAGCATGACCATCTTCACGCCTTCCCTCATTTGCTCTTCCATGTCTGCAAAATCGATCTCATACCGTCCGTTTACAAGCTGCAGCGGACTTTCAACCAACTGCCTGCCATTGATCGCAACCGCTTTCGCGACGGGTTGATAAGCAGGCGTATGGATCAAGATGCGGTCCCCCTTCTCCGTCAGGTTCTGAATCAAGACAGAGACGGCCTGTACGATTCGAGGGCAGAATACGATCCATTCCTGCGGCACCTGCCAATTATAGGCTTTGGACAGCCAGCCTTGTACCGCTTCGAAATATGGCGGGAACGGATCGGTGTAACCGTAAATGCCGTGTCTGGCCATTTCCGTCATCCGTTCCACCACGGCTGGCGGCGCCGGTAAATCCATGTCCGCGACGGACAGTGCGATCATGTCCTCCCCCTGGGATTGGGCCATTCCGTCCCATTTGGCGCTGTTCGTGCCGTATCTGCTGATGATGTGGTCAAAATTATATTTCAATGATGTCACCTTCCCTTGATCCTGCGTATGCCAGTTGCTGATTACTTAAGCTTTTGCAAATAACGGTAGACAGTAGGCTCGGATATCGCTAATGCTGCGGCTACTTGGGAAACGCCGCCTTTCAGCAAGAATACCCCCTGCTCGTTTAACTCACGCACGAGCTCGATTTTCTCTTGTGAGGATAACCGGTCTACAGGAATGTTTATTTTGCTGATTACGGATGCGATCATATGAGTAAGCAGATCATCCGCGTTGCCCTGCAAATATTCCTTGGACTGTTTGTCTTCCTGCGGAGCCTCAATTGAAGCTGGAGGAAGCGGCGAACCGCCTTGTAAAATATGCTGAATCCATTCTGCGGCAGCCTCCATGTGGGTGATGTCAATGTTCAAACACATCAGCCCGACGAGCTCGTTGTCGTCATTTTTGATAAAAAAGGTGGACGATCTAAAGCTTTGACCCATCTTTCCCGAAGCCTTATAGTTGGCGATAAACTGTTCTTCCCGGTATGCTTCCGCTTTCAGCAGTTTCAAGACCAAGTCCGTTGACGCGTCTCCTACCTTACGCCCGCTGATGTGACCGTTCTCAATAAAAATAATCGATCGTTCCGGATCGCTGACGTCATGGACTACGACTTCGCATTTGGGCCCAATAATAGCCGCAATAAATGAGGCAATTGGAAAAAACTTCTCAAGGAACTGCCGATTATCATTCATGTACGGGTGGTCTCCTTCCTTGTAAACCTTATGTGTTGTTATAAAATTTATCAATATAATAAATTATTATCACGATAAGAGTATATTACATTTTTAAAACGGTTTCAATCACTTTTTTGCAAAAAAAATGCGCGAAACATGTCGGAATTTGTTTTTTTGATAGGTACATGGATTATCATTTCTTTAATAGCGCAAAAAAGCCGCCAGGCAAGCGGCTTCAGCATGATAAATTTTTATCAAATTAATTTAGATTTACATAATATATCTTACGTTAACCATTCTGGCAATTACTCTTCTTTCAAAGCCACAAGCTCGGCAATCTGCCCAACTCGGCATCCATTGCACGTCTAAACATCCCTT
>NZ_PCZT01000009.1:662399-676418 GCF_002968895.1 Paenibacillus sp. AR247
CCTTGGACCTTGGGATAGCGCGCAACATCGTAATCGAAGTGTATGAGCAATTGACCGCCGAAGGGTATTTGACTTCCCGAGCCGGCTCCGGAACGTTTGTCGCTGAGGGCATCGAAACACGCAAAGCTATGAAAATCGACCCTATGCCTTCTTCAGCATCAACCGCTCGATCTGAGTCCGTTCCTAAGAAACCGAAGCTCATTGACTTTGACGGAGGTCTGCCTGATTTGTCTCATTTTCCCCGCAGGCTCTGGAGCAAATACGTACGGGAGATTACCGATTCGGCGGTGGAAGACATATTTTCGTATGGCAATATTCAAGGGCTGCCCGCACTGCGAGAGGTCATTGCTGGTTATTTGTACCGGGTAAAAGGCATGGCGTGCAGCATGGACCAAATTGTCATTACGTCGGGGACCTCCGAAGGAATTCTGCTGCTGGCGTCTACCCTTTCGGACCGTTTTCATACGGTTTACACGGAAGAGCCGACGATCGGGTTTGTCGGTGATATTTTTCAAAGATTAAACTATATCATCCATCCGGTCGAGGTTGATCATCAAGGGATGCAGATCCACCGGATTGAGCATAACTTCCCTGCTGGTCTGATCGTGCTGACGCCTTCCCACCAATACCCGACAGGCAGCATTCTCTCGATTCAACGGAGGCAGATGGCTATTGCGCTGGCTGAAAAGGCTGGTCACTATATCATTGAGGATGACTATGACAGCGAGTTCCGGCATAAAGGCGGGCCGGTCCCTCCACTGCAGCTTCTTGCCCCGAGCAAGGTCATCTATGCAGGCACGTTTAGCAAAACGCTCTCGCCCGCCCTGCGGATCGGTTTCCTCGTTGTCCCCCCGGAACTGATCGAGCCGGTCATTCGCACCAAAACGGAACTAAACCTGACAACTTCCGGTATCATGCAATCGTCACTTGCGCGTTTTATATTGGACGGGCATTTTGACAGGCATATTCACAAAATGAGAGCGATATACAAACGAAAACGCGTATATATCGCGGAACAATGCCGCCGCTTATTCGGCAACCGCGTTGAACTGTTGGGTGACGAAGCTGGAATGCATGTTCAGCTCCATTTTAAGCAGGATGCTTACGGGCCGATGGACTGGCACAACATGGAAGGGCTCGGCGTCCGCCTCTCATCTTTTGAAGACTATGCAGTGTTAAAAGGTCGCTCCCCCGGCAAGGTGGTACTCGGATACGGGAATCTGACAGAGAGGGAAATCGCTGAAGGGCTGCGTAGAATCCAGCAGTTTACAGAATCTTGGAGAAGGATCTGAGATATAGCTTACGTTTATTAAACTGGTATTTCGTTTCGATCAATACAGCTCCATGGCCGGCACTCGAGTTTAAAGTTAAACCTTCAAGTGCTACAACAATATATTTTTGCCATTAATTCAAGTATATCAAGGAAGTAAACCCGCGGAACCGAAAGATTGCATGAATGTTATATGATGACTGTATAAACCATTTGGGAGTGAAGAATATGGAAAAAGTCATCAAGCTCAAGGATTCATCCGAAATCAAAGTTGGTTTGGCGGGACGATCCGGAGGCAAAACAATCATGCTGCCTGTTGCCAAGGAATCCGTGTACGGCCAAGAAGCTGAAAGCCTGAAGCTGTGGGGTGTCGACCCCGAATCCGGACAGCATTTCGTCGAGGGACTGGCTGATATGTTCCAAGTCTTGTACTTTGACTATGAAGGCCATCGCATGAAGCACCCCAATCCCGACCATCTGACACCAGAGCAGATTGTAGAAGATCTGCTGTTCATCGCTGATGAAATGAATGTCCGCCATTTTAGCTATTATGGTTACTCCTGGCTGGCGCTGGTCGGTCTGCAGCTGGCTATCCGTACGGAGCGGTTGGATAGCTTGATCATGGGTGGATTTCCGCCATTGGACGGGCCCTATAAAGAAATGATGGTGGTGACCCGCAGTACTTATGAACAAGCTGTACGCAATCAAAATACCCCTATAATGAAAGATTGGCAGGATTCGAGCAGTCCGGAAAAGGTGGATTGGGACCAGGTTCAGGTCAAGATCGACACAAATCAGACCAAACAGTTTATGACGCTGTACCAGCATTTGATGGATTTTGACGATCGGGCGGTGAGTCTGAACCCGGCCGTTCCGAAGCTGGCTTTTGCCGGAGAGAAAGATACGATCGTGTATGGGGAAAACTTCGGCGGCGTCACTGTGGACATTACCGGGATATTGCAGAGAAACCAACAAGCTTTGGAAGAAATGGGCTGGGACGTTCGTATCTTAACGGGAGACGGGATGGACCATACCAAAGCCATGCACCCGGAGACCGTGCTTCCGGTCATCAAGCCCTGGCTCGTGTCTAATTTGTTGGACGGTTAGAAGATGTTCCGCTAACGCTTTTTAAGATGATCCCATCGATTATCATTCAAATATGCTTCTTAATTCACCATTTAAAAAAGGCATCCGGTCGTAGGAACCGGGTGCCTTTATGCGTTTATTTCGACAAAATTTCATGTTCACCTAACGTTTTTTGACTATAGTATCAAGTTTGTTATCTGGAAGCATGGAATCTTCCTTTTATACAATGAATTTACGAAGCGCAAGCTGCAATAGAGAAACCACCGGAAGGAGTGACTAACATGAGTTCAAAAGCCGAGCAAAGCCACAAACGTAAGCGCTTACGTCCACGTTGGCACAAGCAGGATACGGAACTGACCCTGCTCGCCTTGCCGACGACCATATGGTATATCCTCTTCTGCTTTCTGCCTATGTTCGGGATCATTATCGCCTTTAAAAATTTTAGAATTAGCGGCGGATTCCTGAGCAATGTGTTCAACAGCCCGTGGATCGGCTTCAAAAACTTCGAGTTCCTGTTCAAATCGAACGACGCTTGGATCATTATCCGCAACACGATTGGATACAACTTGATCTTTATCGTTCTAGGCATCGTCCTCCCTGTTCTATTCGCCATTATGGTAGGACTGCTGCACAGCCGGAAGGCCAGCAAAATCTATCAAACGATGATGTTCCTTCCCTATTTTTTATCTTGGGTGGTCGTATCCGCCGTAGGCTGGGCTTTCTTAAGCTTCGATAAGGGGATCGTCAACCAAATGCTCGTCAGTATGGGCAGCGACCCGGTGAACTGGTACATGGAACCGAAATACTGGCCGTTCTTCCTTATTCTCTTAAACGTCTGGAAAGGCTTGGGCTACGGAATGATTATCTACTTGGCCACCATCACGAGCATTGACAGCACCTATTACGAGGCCGCGGTTATCGATGGCGCCTCGATCTGGCAGCAGACGAGATTTATTACGCTGCCGATGCTGAAGCTGGTCATCGTCATGATGTTCATCTTGGCGGTCGGGCGCATTTTCTATACCGATTTCGGCTTGTTCTACCAGGTCACGCGGGACTCCAATTCCTTGTTCAACGTGTCTACGACCATCGATGTCATGGTATACAAGCAGCTGAAAACCGCTACTGTCGGGATGGCCTCCGCTGCTGCATTCGTGCAGTCCGTCCTGGGCTGTGCCACCATTCTGATCGCTAACTGGATTGTCCGCAAAATCGATCCGGAAAGCGCAATGATGTAAGGAGGTAGGGTCGATGTCAACAAGAACGGCTTACGATACGGGCCTGGAGAAATTTAATCGTACCCACAGAGTCGTCGACGTCATTTTCCATCTGATATTTATCGTCTTGGCGCTGATCTGTGTCATTCCTGTCGTTGTGGTCCTGTCCATCTCATTTTCCAGTGAAGACTCGATCCGTGAGACGGGATATCATTTACTTCCGACCGTACTATCGGGTGATGCATACGCCTATATCGCCAAACAGGGGACGACGATTTTGAGGGCGCTCGGTGTGTCGGTTCTTGTCACTGTGATTGGGACCGTGCTCGGCGTCCTGCTGACCGCATCCATGGGTTACGTCATTTCCCGCCCCAACTACAAGCTGAAGGGGTTTCTGACCTGGATCGTATTCATTCCGATGGTGTTCAACGGCGGTTTGGTGTCCAGCTACTTTATCAACACGAATTTATTGGGTCTGAAGGACAGCATCTGGGCCCTGATTCTGCCGCTGGCCGTCTCATCGTTTAACGTGATCATCTGCAAAACGTTTTTCAAAAGCACGATTCCCGACGGACTCATCGAATCGGCGGAAATCGATGGCGCGAGCCAGCTGCGGATCTTCTTCTCTATCGTCCTCCCAATCTCGCTGCCTGTGATCGCGACGATTGGATTGTTTCTCTGCTTCGCCTACTGGAACGACTGGTTTCAATCGATGCTGTATATCGACAACCAGAACCTGTACTCGCTGCAGGCCCTGCTCAACAGCCTGATGAGCAATGTCGATGCCCTGGCAAAGAATGCCGCAAGCATGGGCGTGAGCTACGCCGTACTTGTCGCGACGATGCCGAAGGAATCTGCGCGGATGGCTGTTGCGATCCTCATCGTTTTGCCTGTAGCCTGCGCCTACCCTTTCTTCCAGAAGTATTTTATTTCCGGGCTTACGGTCGGTGCTGTTAAAGGATAATGACGAAATAAGCCAAGACATCTTGGTTTATGATAAATCACTGCTAATCACGGTGATTCAACATCTATAAGGGGGATTTGGAATGAAAAGATCTTTCAGGTTCATCTCTACGCTCTGTTTGCTGACCCTTCTGGCCACAGCTCTGGCGGCCTGCGGCGGTTCGAAGCCTGCTTCTACAGCCGATGGATCGCAGACAACCACGGAGCCGTCGAAGGAAACTTCGACAACGACCAAGGATGTTCCGACGCTAGTCTGGTGGACGATCGGCGGCCAGGTGCCGAGCAACTTCAGCAAGGCTGTTGACGCCATGAATGCCTACACAGCCGAAAAGATCGGCGTGAAAGTGGACATCAAGGTAGCCAGCTGGGGCGAATGGGACACGAAGATGAACACCATCGTCAATACCGGCGAGCCTTTCGACATCATGTTCACGAACAGCGGCAAGTACAGCAAGCAGGTTGCGATGGGCGCTTTTGCCGATATTACCGATCTGGTACAAAGCGAAACGCCTGACCTTTACAAACTGATTCCGCAAAACGTATGGGACGGCACCAAAATCGGCGGAAAATATTATTCCGTACCGACTTATAAAGATTCCGCGTTGACGCAGTATTGGGTATTCGATGACAAGTATGTGCAGAAGTACAATATCGACATCAACAACATCAAGACGCTGCAGGATCTGGATAAGCCGCTTCACGATATGAAGGCCGGGGAAGGCAAAAGCTTCTACCCGCTGCCGATGACCCAAGGCGAAGGCCTGAACGGATTTTTTAACGATTATGACGATTTAACGCTGGGCTTCCCTCCGGTCGGCGTGAAAGCGGACGATGCATCGCGCAAGGTCGTTTCCGTTCTGGAGCAGCCTGACGTTATGGCTAACCTGAAGCTTTTGCATCAATGGTATCAAGACGGCATCATCAATCCGGATGCTCCGACCAAAACTGAAGCTGACAAAGGCAGACCGTTCTTTGCGGCACAAGCCTTCCCTGGCGCCGAAATCAGCTGGCAGATCAACGATAACGTCCAGAAATACGACATGGTTCAGCATTACGGACCGATCTACACCACAAGTACAATCCAAGGTTCTTTGAACGCGATTTCGGCAAATTCGAAATATCAGAAGGAAGCATTGAAGTACCTTGAACTGGTTAACACCGATCCGAAGCTGCGCAACATGCTGGCCTTTGGCGAGCTGGGCGTAGACTACAAAAACGTCGACGGCGAAAAAGTCATCGAGCGTACAACCGATACTTGGCCGCTGGCTGCTTACACCCAAGGCACGTTCTTTAATCTGGCGGTGACGAAAGGCGCTCCGGAAGATCAATGGGAACAAGTTAAAAAGTTGAACGAAGCGGCCTCCTCCTCCACGATCCTTGGGTTCGCGCTGGATATCAGCAATCTGCAGACCGAAGTGGCAAACTGCCAAGCCGTATGGGACAAATACAAGTATGAACTCATTACCGGCGCATCCGATCCGGAGAAAATGGTGCCGAAGATTACGGCTGAACTGAAGTCCGCCGGCATGGACACGATCATGAAAGCGGCTCAAGAGCAAATCGATAACTACTTCAAGTAAAAGAAATGGAAGCGCATCCCTTAATGAGACTCTCTTAAGGGATGCTTTTTCCTTCCCATCGATGAAGTTTCGTACTAATCGTGGTACCTTTGCACTAATCGTGATACATTGGGATTAGCATTCATGCTTCGACGAGTTGCTGTCAATCGAGGTGTCTTATGGGCTCTTTTTTGCAAATCAAAATTTACCGCCACAAGTTTATCGCCTATGTCATCTTCGTCGTGAGCATCGGACTCACGCTGGGCACGCTGACCTGTGCCATGCTGCTCAATCAATGGGTCGGCAATGCCCGGATCGAGGCGGCGAACGCATTCTCGCGCGTGGAGAATGAACTGCAGTATGACGCCGACCGTATCGAGGCTTACATGCAGCGGATTTACTCCAATCCGGGATTGCTCGACGATGCCAGAAGCTTTGCGAGCAGCAGTGCTGAAGGTTACTTGACGAGCAGGCTGGATCACAGCATCTACTCGCAGCCACTGGTTTCGTTTCCCGAAGATCTTAAGACCTACTTATACAGCTGGGCGCAGGGTGAGATCACGCAAATTAGCCTGCACACCGGCGAATACGGCAATGTAGTACGTTTTAACGATAACGGTATTGCCAGTTACACATTCGGACTTCCGAATAAGGACGAGGCTTTTCATGACACGATTACGAAAGGTTTCGTATACCGCAAGAAACTGTCGAATCCTACGCTGGGCTCTCAGGAATTCGGAGAGCTGCGCTTTTTGGTCAGCAGTGAGCAAGTTTTCAGATCGGTCCAAAATTTCCGGGTTGGCGAAGCTGCGGCCGTCAGTGCTGCCGGCGATATCTACCTGATCGGCGGACACGGCGAAGATTTGGAGCAAATGTCCCGCCTGGCTGCAGCAAATGGACGCACACACGGCATTATTTCAAGGGGAATGCTGAAGCCGATATTTTATGTCACCTTCGCCTCCACCAAGTTTAATTTCAAATTCGTCAGCATCATCGATTTGTCCACGCTGATTCGTCAGCATGCCGGGATGCTGATCACCCTCTTCCTGATCGTGCTGGCCGCGATGGTCAGCGTACTGCTGCTCATTGTCTACAATTTACGGGATGATGCCCTCTTCCTGCACCGCATCATCCAGTCGATCGGGCGCGTCAAAACGGCCAATTTTACGACGAGCCGCCCGGCCCGGTACCGGAGAAACGAATACGGTATGATCGCCCGTGAGTTGGATGATATGATACAGCAGCTGGATAAGTACATCCGCAATGAATATTTGCTGAAAATAAAGCAGCAGGAAACCGAAATGAAAGCGCTTCAGAACCAGATTAATCCGCACTTCCTGTACAATACCCTGGAGGTGATCCGCTCTACAGCGCTGGTCAACCGGGACACAGATACCGCCGATGCCATTGCGACTTTAGGGACGCTCTACCGCGAAATCGTGAAGAAGGAAAATATCATTTCGATTGCCAGCGAGCTGGAACTGCTGCAGAAATACTTGGAGATTATGGAGTTTAAGTATCCGGGACGTTTTTATTATCAGGTCAATGTCGAACCGGCCCTCCTCTCGATCCCGACCGTGAAATTTTGGATGCAGCCGCTCGCGGAAAATTTCTTCATTCACGGCTTCGATGCCGGTCATGAGTTTAATTTGTACGTCGTTAATGGCTGGGAATCCGATGACGGTTATATGCTTGAATTTGTGGATAACGGGCAGGGAATACCGGCGGAGCGTTTAAATACCGTTCGGCGCACGCTGTTTAACCAGGATGACGCTTCCTCCGGAAGTATCGGCCTTCGCAACGTATATACGCGGCTGCATTTCTTCTATGGGGACGGCTGTACGATCGAAATCGCAAATAACGAGGAAGCCGGGGTCAAGATTGCGGTACGGATATCAAAAGAGGTGATTGAACATGTACAAGTTGATGATTGTGGATGACGAGCCTCAAATTTTGGAAGGCATGAAACGGATACTGGACTGGAACCAATACGGGTTTGGCCGCATTGAAACGTGTGAAACGACTGAGGAAGCCATGACCAAAGTGGTTGACCTGCAGCCGGACGTGGCTATCTTTGATGTCTGCATTGGCAAGACGCTCGGGTATGAGACCATCAGCAGGCTTAACGAATTTAAGATCCCGACGAAATACATTATTATGAGCGGCTATAGTGAATTCAAATATGCTCAGGAAGCCATTCGCTGCGGCGTCAAAGACTATCTGCTCAAACCGGTGGAGCGCACCAAGCTGCAGCAAGTCATTGAGAAAATCATTGTCGAGGATCTTAACGGTACGATCGGCGATAAGAACAGCGAGGACCTGAACAGGGATCCCGTATTAGGGGTTCAATATGAGCACCTCTCCAAGCTGGTCAACCGTATTTTGCTGATGATCAAGATGGAATACGCCCAGAACATAACGTTAAAATCCGTAGCGGAGCGCTTCCAAATGAACAGTACTTACCTGGGACAGCTGTTTCTTAAAGAGACCGGAATGAAGTTTTCGGAGTACCTCATGGCATACCGGATGCTGCTTGCAGAGGACCGAATCCGCTCAACCGAAGAGAAAATATCTTATATCGCGTTTTCCGTCGGCTACAACAATCTCAATTATTTCTATACTCACTTTCATAGCTTTTTCGGAAAGTCTCCTTCCGAGCTCCGCGGAAAAGCTTAAGCTTCAAACTTTTCAGAAAGGAGGCTGCTGGTGGTCATGAATGATAGACGCAAGCCGGTCTTAATGACCCTCTCTCTGATTCTGCTGCTCTTATCGTCGACAGGCTGCTTTCGTCAGTCCGGCCAAGATAGCGACTCCGATGACGGTGCACCTGTCAATCTGATTTATTATACGATTGGAGAACCTGATAAGGATTTGCAGCTCGTCAACGATAAGATCAACGAAATCATGGCACCCAAAATCGGCGTCACCGTCACGTACATCAAGGTCGGTTGGCAGGAACCGGGAATCGCTTGAACCTCTTCTTCGGATGATTCAACAAAAAGAACCGGATTACGTGCCGATGGAGCTTGATCGGGATTCGCACAATTTCTTTGCACTCGATGGCTATGAATATATCATGAACAACAAAATTCCCTTAATGATCAAATCGCTGGATCCGAGCGCCGAGGTCGTCAATATATTCGAAACCAAGGAAGCGCGGCAGATTCTGGATACGCTGCGACGTTATTACAAGGCTGGCTTCATTAACAAAGACGCCGCGCTGCGGGAGCCTGGAGGCTTGAAGCGGGGAGCCAAAGTATTCTGGAAATCCTCCGGCGGCGGTCCCCTTTCGGAGACGACCTGGAGCAAGGACCGCGGCTACAAGGTCGTGGCGAATCCCGTCACGCCGAGCGTTGTCACCACGGAATCGGTCCGGGGAGGAATTATGGCGGTCAATGCCAACACCAAGCATCCCGCCGAGAGCATCAAGTTTTTGAATCTGCTGAACACGGATCCGGAAATACGGAACTTATTTAATTACGGTATTGAGGGCGTGCACTACACGCTTGATGCCAAAGGGCAGGTTGTCCCCATCTCCTCAAAAGATAAGGATGGAGCCGATGCCTCTTCCCGTTATGCTGGAGTACAGTATACTCAGGGAAATTGGTTTATCCTGAATACGATGGGCGGCGGCTACCCGGATCCCCTCGATAAATGGGAGCAGTTCCGTCAATATAATGCTGGAGTCGTCAAGTCGGCCGTGCTCGGATTTACGCCGGATCTTAGCAAAATGACGGCACAAACCGATAACATTGAGATGGTCTGGCAGAAATACTACCCCAGTCTGATGACAGGCTCCGTCGATGTTGGCGCGATCCTCCCCAAGTTTAATCATGAACTGAAGCAGGCA
The DNA here is from genome assembly GCF_002968895.1 of Paenibacillus sp. AR247. NCBI lineage: Bacteria > Bacillati > Bacillota > Bacilli > Caryophanales > Paenibacillaceae > Paenibacillus > Paenibacillus sp. AR247. The sequence continues at coordinate 672,345 of NZ_PCZT01000009.1, forward strand.
GGTATTGAAGACGTGCGTAAAGAAGTGCAGAGACAGCTGGATGCATGGCGTGCTGTCAGCAGATAGCCGTTTGTGAATACAACTCTCCGCGTGCAACCTGTTCTTTAATTGTATTTTCCGGCAGCCGGTCATGCATCATGTGGCTCGCTGCCGGTCATTTCATCTTAAGATACTCTTCTTTTAACAGTCCATAATACACAAGATCCTCGTATTTCCCCTGCTTTTTAGCATGCTGTCGTAACGTGCCTTCATATTTCATCCCCACCTTAGCCATCACTTTACCCGAAGCGGGATTCCTGCCAAAATGACGCGCAAATACGCGGTTTAACCTTATTTCTTCAAAGGCGTAACGAACGATTCCCTTTGCGGCTTCGGTACAATAACCAAGATTGCTATAGGGCTTCCCTATCCAATAAGCAAGTTCGCCGTGGTCAAATGGCTGATGGAATGCGATGCAGATGGCACCGATCACATATTGGCCTTCCTTATGTACGATAGCCAGCTCGAGGGATCGTCCTTGCTCAAACTGATCTTGGTGGGATGCAATCCATTTCTCCGCTATGCCATCTTCATAGGGATGAGGAATATATAACGTCATGTCAGCGATGTATGGATCCCCGGCTAATTTCTGAACAGCCTTGGCATCGTCTAGGCAAAAAGGACGTAACAGCAGCCTGTCTAGTGGAATGGTCGGCAATGCTTTCATGCACCAGTGCCCCTTTCTTCTTACTTCAATTTAATTAGATTTTAGTTCAAGCGAAGGATAAAAAAAACCGCCATTTGGCGGCAAAAAATGGGCACATGTTGTCAGCTTCTCCGATTTCCGGCTAGCCCTGTCGATGATCACTGCTGAACGGACCAGCTCAGCCCGCCATCAGCCGTCACGGCAGTTCCCTGCAGGAACTGAATCCAGCCATGCTGCGGATCGGAAAAGCCGATCGATCGGACGTCTACCATCTCGGCATCCGCGGGAAAAGGATGATCCACCCAGGTTCGGCCCCCGTCATTCGTGGTCAGTAGGCGGGTAATCACACCGTCTTTGGCTTCAAAATCTTCAAAAAGCATATACCCGTGCGTTTCATCGCTAAAATAGACAGCGTCCGGATACCAGTCTTTGTCCAGCGTCAATACGGTTTGCGCCGAATGGTCCGCACCGAAGCGAACGAGCTCAAGACTTCCCTTGGTGTCCGTCTGCTTCAGCAGCCATCCACTGGAATAGGAGGTCAAGGAGACTTGCATCTCACTATTTTCTTTGCTCACCAGCGTTTTGCCCCAAGTCTTTCCGCCATCCGAAGTGCGATAAATAGCCTTCCCTTCTCCTGTGGCGAACAAGACACCATGATTTGTGTCAAAAAACCGGAAGGCGGATACGTCGGATATCCCCAGCTTGTACAGCGATTCGCTGGAAACTTCATGCCAGGTGAGCCCGCCGTCCTGGGTTTTCAATAAAACATGCTGGGAGTCTTTGTCCCGGAAGGCCATCATGAAGCCTTCTTTCTCACTGACAAAGCTGATTTTCTCAAGCCGGATATAAGAATCCAGGGAAGCGATGATCTTCCAGCTCGCCCCACCGTCGATCGTTTTCAGGACCTTACCGCTGTCCAGCTGGGTTCCGATGCCAAATCCGAGTTGACGATCGATAAAAGCCATGTCCTCCGTCGGTCTGCCATACGGCTCGGATAGCGGATAAGACTCCTGCCAGCTTACTCCCCCGTCAGTCGAGTGAATGAGAAAATCGGAGCCGTTCATCCCGTCGACGGCGGCCCATATTGCCTTAGCGGACACCATCTGTACCTGATTTACTGCCACCGCCTTGCTCACGCTGGTAAAGCTGCGGCCGCCGTCCTTTGTCAGCCAAATGCCTCCTTCGATCGGTCCTGCACCCGGGTGCAGCGAAATTACGCCGGTATTCCCGTCGATCAACTGAATGCCGTTCACATAAGGGCGTCCCGTCCGCTGTGTGCTCATTTTAGTCCAATGCTTACCACCGTCAACAGTACGGTAGACGTCGCCGCTCAGCATCCCCTTCTCATTTGTCAGCAGCCATCCGGTATTTTCACTCGCAAACTGGATTTGAAAGGCGGACAAAGGCGACTCCTTCGCAGAGAGATCCAGCTGTTTGGACCATGTCCGCCCACCATTATTGGTCTTGACAACAGCAAGCTTAGTATCATCCTTGCCGACCGTACCGACCACATAGCCGGTGCCGGCTTTCGGAAAACTGGTGCTGATCGGTTTGAAGTCCTTGATTCCGAACACAGCTGTTTGAAAATGATTTCCCCCATCCTGTGTGAGAAGCAGGCGGCCGTTTACGAGCATCGCGCCGCTTTTCTCATTCACGAACGACAATTTATGGCCTTGGCTGTGGTCCTCTTGGGATTCGGACTTCCATTTTGTGTTCCAGGTACGGCCGCCGTCCCCAGTTTTCAGCAGGCTGATCCGTTTGCACCGCAGCTGTCCTGCGCTGCTGGAACAGTTGTCTTCGACCAAAGCATACCCGGTTTTGACATTGATAAAATCCAGGCTGCGTATATACTTCCCAGGCAAATTCTGTTCCTGCCAATGCGTTCCGCCGTCATGGGTGGACAGCAGTCTTAGTTGAGCATCAGTGCGCTCTTTAACCGCAAATCCCGTTTTGGAGTCGATGAAATCGATAACCGGAAGATCATACGGGATATTCCCATTCCATTTGAGCTCCTTTCCCTGCTGCGGCTGAATAGAGATATCAGCCGAAGACAGCGCGGCCGCTGCTGGTTCCGCCCCTTTAGCACACCCCGTAAGAACGGCTGCCAAAATGGACACAAGGACTGCTGCTCTGAAATGCCTGCGTCTTATTCTCATGTTTAACGCCTCCTTCATCCGCGCAAAAAACATTCTGGTAAATAAATCTTCTGTGCTTTAACCGTCCAAGGCTTAAGATTGTTCATGACAAGTTTAATTATAGAGTTTGCTTTAGTGCGATGGGTTAAGGATTGTTCTCGTTTTGGAGTCAAGATTTTCATATTTTCATGGCTCCATGGATTGTGAGGAGTTGTTGATCCTTTTGTGACTTTTATAGAACGCCGTTTGTGATAATCGCTTGATATGATTCTACTGCTAATAAAAAACGCATGAGCTATATTGCCTGAGCTTGGTGCGAAGAGAAAGGAAGATTCAGAAATGAGAAAGATGTTTGGATTATTTTTGTCATTGGCATTGGTACTCAGTCTGGCTGTCCCCGCCGCGAGTGCGAATGCTGCACCAGACAATCAAAACAGGAAGGATACTCTTCATGTTCAAGTCGTGCTGTTCGATGGATTCGATTTGCTCGACGCCTTGGCGCCCTATGAAGTATTTGCCGCTGCGGGTATGTATTCCGGTGACAAAGTGACGGTCGAACTGGTATCCGCAGAAGGCAAGCGTTCTGTTCCGAGCGGGCTGGGTGGACCCTCTCTGGAAGCGAAATCCAAGCTGGACCCCCATCAGCCGGGAATTATTGTGGTGCCTGGTGCTGCTGGCAAGCCGGCGGGAAATACTCCGGATACCATTCCGAACCTTCTTTGGAAGGCGAAGCAAACGCCCTTAACCAGCATGATCAAACAGGCAATGGACGATAAAGAAGTGACGGTAGCAACGGTATGCGGAGGTTCTTTATTGCTTGCGATGGATGGACTGCTGAAAGACCGGCATGCCGTGACCAATCCGATTGGCATGACTGCGTTAGGTGCCGCGGGCGCGATCCCGGTAGAGGCCAGAGTCGTTGAGGATGGACCACGCCTGGTCAGCGGCGGAGGCGTGACTTCGGGATTGGACGTAGCTCTATATTTGGTTGAACGCGAGTTGGGGCCGCAGATCGCTAACGCTGTAGAAAACTTATTCCAGTACGAGCAGCGCGGTACGGTATGGAAAGCCGAAGGCACGGCACCCATCGACTTTTTCAAGAATACGGCTGTAAAATGAGCGAACGCTGTTATTTTAATAAGGTCAAAGATCGTCGTCTGATCTGAAAATGTAGTTATGAACATAATAAGGCACCTCTAAAATGCCTCAGGGCAGGTAAGAGGTGCCTTTTAATTAACGTATCAGGATCATTTT
>NZ_PCZT01000009.1:676518-677704 GCF_002968895.1 Paenibacillus sp. AR247
GTCACCAGCACATTTTCCGCTTTGAGGTCTGCATGTACATATCCTGAAGGTGAACGGAGTTCGGTAAGCAATGCCGGGGCTTGACTCCACTCGCGCAGTTTGTTGACCTTGCCGATGTCCACTTCCTTGAAGCTTCCTTCATGAATACATTCGGAAATATCATGAAGAGCACCCTCGATATATACGGCCCATCCTTCTTCCGTACTGATGTCGAACATGACAGGCAAATCTCCATGGATCTGTGAGATCATGTCTATCAGATCATTGGCGATGGTGGTTGCCTCCGAATCTTTTAAAGGAATGTCCTTCAGCCGCGGCGCCTGGATTTCTTCCATTAGCATAGCCGTCATATTGTCCTTCGCTTCGATCACGCGAACCGGCACCAGGAGCGGAGATTGGGCACGAGCATAAAATTGGGCTTCCAGCGTCGGCGGAGCCTGTACTTTATAAATGTAACGGTCTCCCTGCTCCGTAACCATGCGCTGAACACACGATAATGGCCATTCATGGATGGTGATCCGTTGTGAGACCGGGCTGCCTAGATATTCTGCCAGTTCTTCGTCGTCGTGAAGCAGCAAGTTAAACGATGGATGACGATGCATAAGATTCTCCTCTCCCTTTCGAAATACTCGGCATATTGGTACTAGATATAAATTGGCGAAAAACATTCGGAATCTTTTTACTCGTGATAGCGATCGGTTATCCTCCTTGATCCATTCGACCTTTTCCCTAGTGCCACGCTCATGGGACTGAGTAGCAGGCATGACGCTACAGAAAAAAACCGCTTATTCAGCGGCTTCAATAACCTGGTTTATCTAGAAATACCCCTCGGGTCTCTACGGGATGTTTATAACGCGTTTAACGCTTCCATGATTGGAGCCTCTACCGACTTGATTGCACCATCCAAATCAATCATCANCGTTTTATCCGCTCCTGTATGGCACCCCGAGCCTGCAGTAAATACAACTGCATCGCCCCCTCGGCAACGCGGGAAATCTCATCGATACTTCCTTCCAGGTCAGCAAGCACCGCTTGCACGCCCTGCTCTTCAAATGCCGCTTTCTGCTCGTCGCTTCTCACCATCGCGATAGCATTGTGCTTGTTGGATTCCTGCAGCTTTCTTACAAGATGCCGGCCAATCTGGCCATTGGCTCCGATAATCAGTACGTTCATAATAAATCCTTCC
>NZ_PCZT01000009.1:677804-682706 GCF_002968895.1 Paenibacillus sp. AR247
TTTCTTCTATACTTAGATCAAAGTGTTCCGTATACATAGGCTTAATTATGGATAGATAAGATTGTTTTTAACCCAAGAAATGAATTTCACCGTTTTCTTTTTTCGCCCGAATCACAATTCCCCCCAGACATTGCTCTGATTTCAACGCCTTGCTTTCCATATTTGTTATGGATCAGGGCTATCTTTTGGTATAATCATCCTGAGGTGTTTAACGATGGATGGAAAAAGATTTGTAATGATCATGGTGATTGTTTTAGTGTTGATTGGCGGCTTTTTTATCGCATTTATGCAGCTTTTGAGTTCAATAGGCAAAATCTGATTAGACCTGCAGGTTGATGGGTTTGAACCCGTTCCATCATTGCGGGCTAACTGTACACAAGATCGGCCAACACTCCCTCTGCAGCTTCCGTTAAGTCCTGCCCACTTAGAAAAATTTGCAGCCCCCGTCTTCCTCCGCTAATGCTGACAACTTCCATGGAGCTCACGGATGCATTCATATACAGCGGATACTTCTTTTTCATGCCCAATGGAGACACGCCGCCCCGGATATACCCTGTTAAGGATTGAATGTCTTTCACGGGCACCATCTCCACTTTTTTATTGCCGCTTACAGCGGCCAGATTTTTCAGATTCAGTTCCCGGTCGCCTGGAATACAAGCAGCGATGACCCCTGTCTTATCCCCTTTTAAAATGAGCGTCTTGAACAGCTGGCCGGGCTCCAGCCCTACTTTCGCGGCTACCGTTGCCGCATCCAGCTGATTTTCGTCCCATTCATATTCGTGCAGCGAATACTTGATTTGAAGCGTGTCGAGTATTCGGCAGGCATTCGTCTTGGCTGACAATTTTCTTCACCTTTCCTTTGCAATGACGATTCGTTAAATAACTGGCAGTTGAAGCTCCATACTATTTTATCATGGTAACGGACCCCGGAAAAATTTCATAATCGCTGCCAATAGAAAAACAACCTGAACCATGCTCAGGTTGTTTTCTGTCTTTTCATCGAACCAGCCAACACGATCGCGATTAAAAAATGCTGTCTGGAACGTAATAGATTTTCTGGGTATTCTGCTTACTGTCGGGATTGGTTACGATATTAAAATAAACGTTCCCGTTTTTGTTTTGTACACCCTCGATTTCATGTTTTCCCACGTTGGTGATTTTCACCAGGCTCTTATAAGCTCCTGTGTTAGATATCATAGCAATCTGCGGGGTGTTTCCTTCAGCGCCGCCAGACGTATAAATTTCCGTTTTGCCAAGCAGGTCAGCGCCTTGGAAGGAACCGTTCGGTCTCACGATGGCACTGCCCGACTGGGTAAAGCTGGATACACACGCTGCCTTCGCCGCCGCACTATCCAGACGGACCTGCTCGTTGCTGTCCAGCAGCTTGTTCAGTTTAACCGTATCATAAACGGACCAGGTGACCTTTCCTTGTTTCGTTTGAACCCGGAAAAAGGTATATGTGCTGTTTCCGCCGCCGTCAACACGGTACGTGTCCCCTAGTCTTGTGCCCTTTTTGTTAGCGTAATTCATATACGTGAACCGGTGAAGGTCCGTATAATCCAGGGTCTTCCCGGCCGAATATTGAAGTCTCGCGACCTGGAGCGACCAATAATTGCTTGTTGAAGGATCGGCTTTTGAGCTGAAGTAAAAATAGTTGATCCCTTTGTAGGTATACATATCAAGCGTTTGCCCGTGACCGGCATTGGTGATCTTCATTTCATCCTTGTATGTGGCGGTATTGCCGTTGATAACCAGTCTTGATAGATAGACCGTCCCTTTGGACCGCTGGGTAACATATACGTATTTCGAAGCAATATAAGCTTTCTGAACCGCCAGTTTATGATGAAGTCCTTTAAGGTTGTATGCCAGTTTCGCCGAAGCGTTGACGGTTTTTCCCGGCGATGCAGCAAAGGCAGTCAGACTCGACATCCCAAAGAGCAGGATGGAAAGAGCAACGAAGCAGAATAATTTAAAATGCTTGTTCCTTGAGATCAATGACTGAGATGAATACATCTTGTTCATACCTCCTTTGAGAGTTGTTAGCATTATGCTAATAGAAATAACTGGCTATGAAAACCGTTTTTCAAAGAATTAGGGCTAAATACTCACATGATTTGCCCATATTGGGGATGAACCCAATTCAAATACCTTAAAACAATTCTCCCAATCTATTAGGAATATGAAGATTTGCAAAAATAAAAAAGCGCCATAATGGCGCTTCTCTCGCGTGATCCGGTCAATTCGGTAGCAAAAATTTTTTAACCGAGCTTCATTTGCCGGGCCAAGGTGGAAGGGATCTCCTCTTTGTCCACGATCACGTCAATCACAAAAGGCTTATTGAGCTGCAGTGCCTGTTTAAAAACATCCGTAAATTCGCTGAGCGTCGTGCACCGCGCGCTGTCCGCTCCCATTGAAGCCGCATACGCTGCGGCATCCAAAGGCTGCTTAAAGACCGTGCCGTCGGTTCTTCCGGTAAACTCGCGCATCCCTTTTAATGCCATATCCAGCTGTCCGTTATTGATGACGATAAAAATAACCGGAAGCTGCTCGGCGACGCAGGTCGAGATTTCAGAGCCCAGCATAAATAAACAGCCATCTCCCGTCAAGCAGATGACGTTCTGGTCCCGGTCGGCAAATTTTGTACCAATCGCCATCCCGATCGCATTGGCCATGGAAGCAAAATAGGAATCGAAGAAAAATGTGACGCCAGGCTTTACATCCAGCCAACGAACCGCATGGTACCCATGTGCGCCATCATCGGCAAAAACCGTGGTTCGCTCAGGAATGATATCCCCTACCGCCTGGCAGACTTCCGCGACCGAAAGGGACTGAAGCTCGGGCAGCGGATCATGATACCGCTCACCAAACCGCACGTCATCACTCACATTTTCATTCGGATACAGGCGCAGCAGCTCCTCGAGATTCGTTGTAATATCGCCAAACACGTGCGTATGCTCAGCCTGGATAATCCCGCCCATAAATTCATAGGAGATATCGAACTGAATGATCCTTTGCGGGAAATAAGAACGGTCCAAACCCGCCAGTGCGGTATCGCTCAATCGCGATCCCATTACCAGCATCAGGTCGACGCCCGACTCCAGCAGGTGTTTGGCTTTTTGGTGTCCGCCCAGACCAAAAGGACCGTAATATTGTGGATGCATCGAATGGATGCTCCCCTTGCCACCGGGAGTTGTGACGACGGGAACCTGAAACTGCGCGGCGAACCTGGCGAGGGGCTCCTGAGCTCCGGAGAGGACGACCCCCTTTCCTGCCAGAATGACCGGGTTTCGGGCGGCTCGCACCTGATTCACCACATCCGTCAGATTGGTTGCGGCATAGTTTAGACGGCTTGACGGAATATGGATATTCGTCTCGGCTACTGGCGAAATCATCACATCAAACGGGATGCACAGATGTACCGGACCTTTGCGTCCGGTCATGGCTTCGCGAAGCGCATGATTAAGAATCGCCGGGAAGGTATCGGCGCGGGAAACCATTGTGCTGAACAGCGTGACGGGTTTCATAATTTCCGCCAAATCGATGCCGAATAACGAGGAATCCTGGCATTGCGGGATCCCTATTTCCGCCGCCGACTGATGTCCCGTGATGAAGAAAACGGGAAGGCAGTTCATTTTCGCATGCGCTGCGGAAGTGACCAGATTGGTCCCTCCCGGTCCTGAAGTTCCGACGACCACCCCCAGCTTTTTCCCCGCAAAAGCATAACCTCCGGCTGCAAAACCCGCCCCGCTTTCATGCCTTCCCAGAATAAATTCGATTCCCTGGTTGCCAAATTCCAGAATCACAGGGGCAACGGATTTGCCCGGAATTCCGAAAGCATGCTGAACATCCAGACTGACCAGCGTTTCAACTAAGAGCTCTACGACATTTTTCACACAGGACACTCCTTTAAAATGCCTGACAAAGGTAATCGGATATTGAATTCCGTTCCTGCACCCAATCTGGAATCGACGGTGATCTCTCCGTTATGGTTGTTAATAATGCGGTAGGATACGGATAGACCCAGGCCCGTTCCGTTCTCTTTAGGTCGTAAAAAAAAGGATTCTGTATTTTTGTGAGGTTTTCAGGACTAATACCGGTGCCATTGTCAGAAATAGTGATGGTTAGATGTTTGTTTTGTATGGTAGATTTTAAGGTTACGGCTTCTTTAGGCTGGGACGCTTCAACGGCATTTTGTAAAATATTGATCAGTACCTGCTTAATTTGCGAAGCATCGGCATACAGGATGTCCTGGTCACCGGTATGGTAATCCCGGATAAACCGGATATCGTGCAGCGCGGCCTGTCCTTCCATAAAATCAAGCACACTGTCAAGGAACGGATTGATTTCGATCGGCTTGACGATTGGAAAAGAAGGTTTGGACATCGTGACAAAATCCGATACGAGATTTTTAACGCGCACCAGTTCCTCGTGTACGAAACCCAAATAACGGGTCGTGTCCGGGTCCAGCGGCCGCTCGCGGATAATTTGCACAAAGCCCATGATGGAGGTTAGCGGGTTGCGGATTTCATGGGCTAAACCGGCGGCCAGCTTGCCGATGGCCGACAGCTTTTCGCTGACGATGATCTGCTGCTCCAGCAAATAACGTTCGGTAATATCCCGCAGCTGCGCATAGGCGCCTTGGATGATCCCATTTTCAAATATCGGAATGATGTCGGCAAGGCAAACCGTGTGTGTCCCGCCGGCGTGAAAATGAACCTCGATTCCCCGCTGCCGCTGGCCGTTAGCGATCGTTTGCAAAAAAAGCGGTCCGAGCTCCGTAATTTGATAGGAGGACTGTCCGACGGAAATATAATCGGGGATGATGTTTAGGGCGACGTGATTGAAATCGACTACAATTCCGGAGCGGTCAGCCAAAAGAATTCCGGTATCCAAATTGTCGAC
>NZ_PCZT01000009.1:682806-684174 GCF_002968895.1 Paenibacillus sp. AR247
GAGATCGTTCCTTCGCGCAACCCATGATTTCCTGGAACCGAAAAAGGGACGCTGTGGCAGGCCGACTCGTGCAGAACAAGATGATAATGATCCGTCCCTACCGTTTGAAACGGAATTTTGTTCTCCAGCGTGATCAGTGTCGCGCATATCCCCACCTCTCTCTCAATCAGCAAGCTCCCTTCTTTAATATTCAGCTGTGAAAGTTGTTCTCTAATAATCCGATCACCGAAGGAATCAATTACCAAACCTTTGTCATCCGTGACGACGAATGAAACCATTTGCCCGTTTAGTAATTGAATCGTGTTCTCTCCAAATCCCTTGGTAACCTCCAGAATGTCGGCATATAGCCGCTTCTGTCTCTGTAGATGCTCTTCGGACACGGTTGTTCGGAGTGAGGGAACATCGGTTGGCTGCATTCCATAAGCGATGCAACGTCGTCGAACCTCGGCGAGGTAATTGTTTTCCATGTGGTCGAACCCCCAAATTACGACTGTACTTCCTATATCTTATAGTAAATCTGACTTAAGGAATATAAATATTTTGGGGATTAGGCAATATTTTCAAAGTTAATGTCGAACAAACAAAGAGGCCGTCCCCAGGTCTACGGACTCAGGGACAGCCTCTTCATGGTGCCAAAGATAATCACAAATCATCTAAACATACATGGCTTCAAATCACTGATTTCAAATGGCTTCTTCTACCGAAATCGCTCCGACCGAAGAGGAAAGCGTAATGACCGGGCCCCCGCCGTTGAAGTAGGTAGAACCGCTCGATACACCGGAAATGGTTCCGAGTTCGCTCTGAACCTTCAAGGTGCAAGACAAGGAAGTGGCAAGTACCGCTTGGACTCCGCCTACATCGGTGCCTACCTGAAGAGTGCTGTCCTTCTCCATTTCCTGGATGTCCACACGGACGCTTCCGGCATCCGATTGGATTCTGGATTTCCCTGCAACATGCGCTCCTTCAACGGTTATACTGCCAACACTATTTTCAACCTGATACGATCCGTTCAGGTTTTTCATCGTGATGCCGCCGACATCGTTAACAATTTCATAACCGGTGATCTGACCCGGCAAGTTGACGACATACTCGATGAACAGCTCGGATTTCCCGAAACGGGACTCTGCCCAATCCCATAAATCTCGTTTGGGATCCCCCTTTGCATGTGTCACGATCTCCATCGTGCCGTTTTTATCCACAATAGAGGTTTCCGCTTGCTCGGAAATATTGCGGTGAGTTTGATCATTTAAAAACCAGATGGTGGTCTCCACGGTGATCTTATTTCCTGTACCCCGTACGAGAGTGATGTTCCCTGCTTTATGGTGAATTTGTACCGATGAATCCGCCCCAACTTCCTGTGCGGCAGTA
>NZ_PCZT01000009.1:684274-690256 GCF_002968895.1 Paenibacillus sp. AR247
GCTTTTGATGCTTTCTTCGATACCGCTAACTTTATCCATGACCGTTGTTCCGGCAGTCATCGCCGTTTCGTGCGCCCCCTGCTTGAGCTTTTGTGCAGCATCCTCCACGGTTCCGCAGCCTGCGAGCAGCATGACGGCAAGTACGGCGGTCGTCCCTGTGATTATGTTTTTCATTTGTACCCCCAGTTTCTTCCTGTTTGGTTATGTATAATATTAATTATAAGGAAAATCGCATGGAGCACACCTATCATAAGGCCAGTGTGATCACTAGACCTTAGTCGAGGATAACGGAATGGACAGAAGCCCATCAGCCTGCTGCTGGGTACAGATATGAAAGTCTTCACGACNGAAAAACAGCCCGGATCGCTCCAGGCTGTCGTTCGGTATGCTGATGACCCATTCAGCTTTTAGACGGAAGCTGTTTTTCGCTGTTTTTGCCAAAGCCTGACTCATACACCGTAAAAAAGGAAATGTTCGAAGTTTGCACCTGATGCTCATTCAATTCTACCCATTCCTCGCTCTTCAGCCTGGAAATTACACCGCTGACGTTATCGGATATAATATTGAGTGCTTCTCCGCCGACAAAATGAATCGTAATACTGGTCTCGCTCATCGCTCCCACCTCCCATTCATTTCCTATTGGCATAGTATGGCCCAGGCTGTTACTTCTTATTTACACAAATCAGAAGGAAGGAAATCTGATGGAGGAGCGGCGATTCTGTCGTTTATAAAGTGTTGTCATGACGCGCTTCTATATGATATGAAACTATTTAAACAAGTCAGGATACATTTCCTTGGCCAGCTTTTCCATCCCGTCGATTGTATTGTAGCCATAGCCAAACATATAGTTGTAGTCCACCGCATAGATTTGCTTGTTTTTGATCGCCTTCATGCTGGACAATTTGGGATTTGCATAAAGTGCCTCTTTGAGCTTATCTTGGGTCGTGCCGCCCGTCGTGCTCCAGTCCGGGATGATGAGTACATCCGGGTCTGCCTGAATCAGCATTTCGACGCTGACCTCGCCCGTTTCATTTTTAAAGACGTTGTCCAGTTTGACCATTTTGAACGCATCATTAAAAAATGTTTCTTGTTGGGCTGCGTATACGCTTACTTCCTTTGGATCGCTCATATGGAGATAGGCGAATGTTTTCTCCGCTTGGATACCCGCTAGTTTGGAAGCGATGCCTTCCTGCTTCCCTTTCAGCTCCTGGATGAACGACTCGGCCTTATCTTGTACGTTAAAAATTTCACCTAGATGTTCAATATCTTTGTAAATCGAATCATAGGTTCCCCCGGTCACGGACGATTCCAGAACATAGGTTTTGATTCCCATGCCGTTCAAGGTGTCCACCGTACCGACTCCCCAATCGGCGTTATCGAATAAGCCACCCCGTCCATAAACCAGGTCAGGATTGGTCCCCAGCGTAACCTCTTTGCCGACGTACTCGTCGCTAAGGATATTCAGTTTGTTATATTCCGATTCGACCGCTGGATCCGGTGCCCCGAAATTCGCGCCGACCCCGGCGATTTTGTCGCCAAGTCCAAGGTGAAGCAGCAGTTCTGCTGCTGGCCGGGTATTGGCCATGATGCGTTCTGGCGCCTTATCGAATACCTGCTCTTTTTTCTCCCAGGTCGTTCCGCCTTCCGCTTTCGTGAAATTTTCGATCGTTACCGGATAGTGGCTGGCAGCCTGGGCCTCCGGTTCACTGGTTTTCGCCGCATTTCCGCAGGCGCTGAGCACGAGCATTGCCGCAATCCCGGCAGTAAGCAGCAGATGTTTTTTCACTTGTCTTCCTCCCCTTTTATAGACCATAAGCAAATCCCAACCCGTTCGTAACCGGATTTATATATGTCTTACACTTAATCTGGTACAGCGCTTCAATGTTCTCCGGCGTCAGCACCTCTTCAGGCGTGCCATGCGCATATACCTCGCCATGCTTCATGGCATAGAGATAATCGCAGTAATGAGCGGCCATTTCCAAATCGTGAAGCGCGGCCAGCACCCCGATATCCAACCCTTTTACACAAGTTAAGATTTCGAGCTGGTACCGAATATCGAGGTGATTCGTCGGTTCATCCAAAATCATGAATTTCGGCTGCTGCGCGATCGTCCGCGCCAAAATGACCCTCTGCTTTTCCCCGCCGGACAGCGACAAATAGCTGCGCTCTTTATAATCCAGCAAATTCGTTCTCGCCAAAGCTTCTTCCACAATCGCCATATCTTCCGCTTTGTCGGATTCCAGCAGCTTCTTGTGCGGTGTTCTGCCCAACATGACCATCTGCTGGACCGTTAAATCAAAATTCATCTCATTGAACTGGCCAACGACGCCAAGCCGCTGCGAAACTTTCTTTTCGTTCGTTTTCAGCACATCCAGGTCGTCTAAATAAACGGTCCCTTTCTGCGGAACCAAGCTTTTGTATATGCTTTTCAACAGTGTGGATTTCCCGCATCCGTTTGGACCGATCAGGCCAACGAACTGCCGGTTTTTGACCTGGATCGATACGTTCTTCACGATATCTTTTTTGCCGATACGGACATGCATTTCCTTTGCGGTCAACTCCATGTCTCACCCTCCGAAATTGTAGCCTTTTTTCACGATCATGTAGATAAACAGCGGCGACCCGATCACTGACGTAATGATCCCGATCAATCCGCCCAGCAGCAGCGTTCCTGCCGTCAGCCGCTTATGATCCGCGCCAAAGATCCCCCTGCCGATATGGGGAATGATTAAACCGACAAAACCGATCATGCCTGCATAAGCGACCATCGTACCGGTAATAAGTGCCGCGGCGATCATATAAAACTTGCGGTAGGCACTCAAGTTAATCCCGAGCGTAATGGCTGACTCGTCCCCGAGCAGCATCGTATTGAGCACACGGTGCTGCAATAAGAACAATGCGCAGCCGAGCAGTACAACCGCCGCCATGATTGGCGTTTTATCCCAGCTGGAGGAAGCCAGACTGCCCATGGACCAAAATGTGACGGTCTTGATGCCCTCCGCGTTGTTGGCAAAATAAATGACCAGGCTGGAAAAGGAGCTGCACAAGGCACCGATGACGACGCCGGATAAGACGAGCTTTACCGATGTCGCTTTGCCTCCGATGCTGGATAACACCAGCACGGCAATCGACGTGACCATGGCACCGGCAAAAGCCCCGAAGGCGACGCCGAACTGGGACAGCAGCGCACCGCTGCCGAATCCGACCAGGATTGCAAAGGTTGCTCCCAAGGATGCGCCGGACGAAATGCCGAGAATATACGGGTCAGCGAGCGGATTTTGCACGACCGCCTGCATGATCGTTCCGCATAAGGAGAGCCCCATGCCGATCAAAAGGGCAAATATGACGCGGGGCATCCGGACTTGCAAAATGATGTTGACGTAAGAGTCGCTCTCGACATGGCTCATGGATCCCCATTTGCCGTTGGTCAAGGTGTGCACGATGATCTCCCACGACTGCCTGAAAGGAATATGTACCTGTCCAATCGATACGGAAAAGACAGCGGATAACGCGATTAGAATCATCAAGATCAAAATCACTACATAATAGCCGCTTCCCAACCTAGT
This sequence comes from Paenibacillus sp. AR247, assembly GCF_002968895.1. NCBI lineage: Bacteria > Bacillati > Bacillota > Bacilli > Caryophanales > Paenibacillaceae > Paenibacillus > Paenibacillus sp. AR247. Next base: position 687,841 of record NZ_PCZT01000009.1, read on the forward strand.
CGTTGTTCCTTCCTCCGTATTCAAGAATTCACCTCCTATCGATGCGTACCGATGTCTGTTTGTAATGATAATGATTATCATTATCGAATATATTAAGGCATATTCTTCCGCATGACAATCCCTAGTTGAAAAAATAAGTTACAAAGAGCGTCATGGAGCGCAAAAAAGCTGGCTCCGTTAAATATTCGGCGCCAGCTCAGGCAAGCAGTATTTGGTATCGAACCGTATATGTACAGCATCATACTTATTAACGTCTCACCAGTCCCTCATGCCGCACATTCCAGGTTCCATTACCCGGAAATCCCGGTGCATGGGAGTCAGGGCCGCCGATCCAGCCGGAAGCCATCAATGCTACGGCGGAGAGCAGTCCACCGTTGCCCGGAAGATAGCAGAGCAGATTATCCCGCTGGTAGTTATGGCCATTGACGAGATAGCTGTTTTTGACCTGATCCATCATCAGCATGTCGACGGCCAGTCCCGGTTCGCCGAGCCTTGCCGCGGCCATAGCGGCCATCGGAAAATCCCATCCCCACGATGTTTCCCATTTCCAGTCATCACGGACACGGTAAAGCGTTCGAAGCATCGTTTCCCTGTCGACAAGCTTACCCGGTAATATGCCGCATGCGCCGAGCATCGACGGATGGTCGATATTCGCCTTCTCGAACGTATCCGAGATCAGTTCGTGAGCTTCATATACACCATTGAAGGCATGAGGCTTCGACAATTTGGCACGGACATGCTCCCACTGCGGTTCAGGCGGGAGACCAAGCCGGCGCCTCCACTCCAGGGCGATACCGAGCCCATGGAACCAATATTCCAACTCAAACGTCGGATTCATCGTCCCATCGCCTCGATGGTTCTCCTGTGCCGGGATGACGGGCGGGCCCAGCACGTAACGGCTGCTTTCCTGCTCCCATACGGCGTAGGATGCCATAAACCGGGCGCTTTCCATCACGATGGTCCGGTACCGTTCAAGCGTACCCTGGGTCGGCTCGGCCTGATAACAGAGTTCTGCCAGGTCGATCGGGTGCGGCTGCTGCCAAATGAGCAGCGCACCGACATCGGATGGGCTCTGATCGCCTTCCGGACCGACCATTTTCGGCCACCGTGCCCCTTCATACCCTTGCGATGCCGCAAGAGCTCGAGCCTTGGGGAGAATTCGGCTGTACCAATCCATGCTTTTGTGGAGCAGGTCGATCCTTCCCCACTGCGCAAAATGAGCGGCATGCCACCAGTGCATCTCCAGGTGAAATTTGCCGAACCAGCTGTTATACATCAGCCCGGTTTCCTGCGGAGGAAGCGAACCTGCGGAATGAAGAGCGGTCAAAAACTGCGACAGCACAATGCGCCGCTCGAGTTCTGTGGCCCGGGGATCGCGGCTGTCCGCAAGTTCCAGTGCGCCTCCGCGCTGCCAGAAGCCTGCCCAGTGACGGCTTGAGGCTTCAATGGTCGCGTCGATTTCTTCGCAGGCATGCGGTTCATGGGGCGACAGACTCACGGCAAACTCAAATTGATCCAGCGAAGAGTCAGGCATAATACGGTACATGTGCGGTCCTTCTTGAACCAACTCCCCTTCAGTCCATGCCATTCTGACGTGGTAGGTATCCTCGTCCATGATCCGCTCGATTTGTGCGCCCTGGCGAGTTGCATTTCTGCTTATCGATGCATGCAGATCTGGATCTTCCCAATTCAAACCGATACTGCTCCCCCAGCCGCGGGCTTGCGGATAGGGAGCCGGGAAGCGGACGATGATGGACAACCGTCCCTCTGAGATCAGCGGTGATTCGATCCGGATACCGATCTGATCGGAATCCGGGTGACAGGCCGTCACGACTTGGACGACCTCTCCCCCTGCACGGAATCGGCTCGTAATGATGCCGTGCCACAGGTCGAGTGTCTGCTCAATGTCCTGGAGCTCATCGAGCCCGATCCGATCTCCGTCCGGCGAGCGCAAGTCGAGCCCGAAAACGCCAAGCTGCACGCGATGCGGGTTTTGCCTCAGCCAATGAAAGGCTTCCTCTTGTCCGGCCGCATTCGTGGGATAGCCTACATCTCTCCCATGCGTGTCGAATGGCTCCAGCCGAAGCTGCTCCAGCGTGTGAACGTTTCGGCCACCAGTGGAATGCCAGCCCCAATGCGATTGCGTTCCCAGCGGAAAGACATACTCGTCCGGGTAGCTTTGCATGCCGGTGACGTCTACCGTATATGCCATTTCTCCGTTACCGACCGAGAGCGGTGCCATTTTCTCTGGTTGGCGCAGGACGGGATTATGCCGGGAGACAAGCTTTTTGCGTTCGATCGGCTGCATGCACGTACCTCCTCGTTATTTTTGATATTGTTTCACTTTATCGTACCAGGTCTGTGCCCGCTTCGTCACTTCGTCCCCGCCGGATTTTTTCCACTTATCCACGAATTC
>NZ_PCZT01000009.1:690356-700836 GCF_002968895.1 Paenibacillus sp. AR247
ATTACCTTGGTAGGAGGTTTCGGCCGAAGCTTGCGTATAGTCCGGATCAAATACGGAAAACCGATAATCCGTTGTATAGGAGATTTCGGCATTCGGGTGCCGCCGGTATAAAAACTCAGGATGGCGCGCCATCTCTTTCCACCATCGATACGGCCGGTTCATAAGTTGATGCGTTAACCTTCCCGGCGTGTTCCCGCCGCCGTTTCCTCTCACATCGATGATGATCGATGCAGCGTGTTGATATTCCCCGATCAGCTCGAGAGCCTTCTCTTCAAACCTCGAATGGTTAAAGCTTGGAATATGTATATATGCCGTTTTGTCTTGCTGCAGCCATTTTCCTGATGTATCCATTGTTGTGACTGTTATAATCTATAGGCTGACGAGATAACGTAACCGTTCGAGTATTGCCCTGCTCATTCAACAATTCGATATCTGCCTGCTCCTTCATGTAATAATGCGAAAAATACACAGATAGAAGGCCAGCCATCATGCGCCTATCCGTAATCCCGGTCCATTGGCCCAACTCGTTCAGCCACTCGTTCATCGATTTGCCGGCAATGGATACCACCATATCCCCGGGGCGGGTAAGCCCGGTGTCGTCTTCCTTTACAAGCCAAGAACCATCCGACTCCAACAGTGATAATGGAAATGCCCCGCCATGCGGGAACGGCGCCGCCCTGTCGATATAATTCGAATGAGCGTTACGAAGCTGTCCAAAATACGCCCACATCACCTTTTGAAAATCAGCCCGGTTCTCGGCCGCTGCGGCTTTGTCGAAAAACTCTTTTGCGGCTTCCCCCAATTCATCAGGTGTGATGGTTGCACTCTCCCAGTGCGCAAATGCCTTTTCGGTCATCCGGATCGTTTCCGATATAATCAACAGCCGCTCTGTTAAAGATAATTCCTGCATCCAGCCATTCACTCTCCCTTCGTTTCAATCCGGCTGCGCGTCAACAAATAAAACTGCTTGGCGAGAAAGGCCGGTGTGTACGGCATGTCATTGCGCAGCCAGGCCACGATCGTACCAATGAGGGCTGCCGATCCATGCCAGATGGCGATGTCCTTGGGTATGCCTGCTTTGTAACAAAAAGACTCGGTCCCCATCTCTTCGATTCTTGCCGAAATTAACTCGGTCAGCATATTTAACAGCCTTTCACTGAATATGGGCGCCTTCCGCGATCCCAAGATCACCTTGTAGAACTTGTGATGCTCCGCAATATGCTCCAAAAGCCGCAGCATCATGGACCAATCCTCTTCCTCGGTTGCCGGTTTTTCCGGCTCAATGCCCACGGCCTGCTTAAAATCTTCGATCATATCATCGGCCATTTTTTCCAGCATGTCGGGAATATCGCGGTAATGCAAATAAAACGTGACGCGGTTAATGGTGGCACGTTCGGCAATCCTGCTGATGGACATTTTCTCGATATCCATCTCCTGCAGCAGATCGATAAAAGCATCCTTGATGAGCTGCCTTGTACGAAGCACTCTGGGGTCGGTCGGCTGTTTGGAAACGTCGGGCATTTTTTTCCTTCCTTTCTCCTGGCCTGCGTAATAGACAATTTATTAGCAATGTGCAGTAATTCTCATCACTAATCAACATTAAAACGATGAAACGATAACTAATTTACTTTTTTTGTGAAAGCGTTGTTTGTAAGCTCCAACGGTTCTGTCTATAATCTCATTTATACAATGTTAATTATCCAACACATTGTAAATTAAGTCTAGAGAGAAAAGAAAGGAAGGAGTAGATTGAGTCATCCTATGGACACAACCAGCAGTTCCGTCAAGAAGGGCCCGATTCTGATCATTATGATACTGGGCGCCTTTCTCGCAACACTGAATCAGACGGTCATGAGCGTGGCCACCCCGGAATTGATGATTGATTTCAACATTTCGGCCACCACGGCTCAATGGCTGACCACTGGCTACATGCTGGTCAACGGAATCCTGATTCCGATTACGGCTTATTTTATGCAGAGGTTCTCCACCCGCCAGCTATTCCAAGCTTCGATGATGATCTTTCTCGTCGGAACCATTGTGTCCGCCCTCGCGGTCAACTTCCCGGTTCTGCTCACGGGACGCATGATTCAAGCTGCAGGCGCCGGTATCATCATGCCGCTGTTAACCAACGTGATTTTGGTATTGTTCCCTCCGGAAAAGAGGGGCGCAGCCAGTGGGCATGATGGGACTCGCCATCATATTCGCTCCAGCGATCGGCCCGACGCTTGCCGGCTACATCCTGGAAAATTTCAAATGGCAAGCGATGTTCTATGGCATGATCCCGCTTGCCGTTATTGTCATTATCTGCGGCTTTATTTATTTGAAAAACGTGTCGGAGACCGTCCGCTCCAAGATGGACATCGTCAGCGTCGTTCTTTCCACAGTCGCATTCGGCACGCTGCTCTACGGTTGTAGCCAGGCAGGGAGCCAAGGATGGTCCAGCGCCGAGGTGCTGGTGTCCATTACCGTCGGCGTGATTGCCCTCGGGCTGTTTGTATGGAGACAGCTGGTTTCCAAGAAACCCCTGCTGGATCTAAGGGCTTTCAAGTACAACATGTTCTCCCTGACCACGGTGATCAACATCATGGTTACGATGGTCATGTATGCGGATATGATGCTGCTTCCGTTATACCTGCAAAATGCACGCGGCTATTCCGCCCTGGAATCCGGATTGCTGATGCTCCCGGGTGCGCTTGTGATGGGACTGCTGATGCCCGTCACCGGCCGCCTGTTTGACCGATTCGGCGCCAAATGGCTTGCCGTTGCCGGATTAATCATTACGATCGCAACAACCGCCGGATTCATCAACTTGACGGATCATACTACCTATGCGTATCTGCTGCTCATGTCGACGGGACGCCGGATCGGTATGGCACTGCTGATGATGCCAATCCAGACCGCAGGTCTCAACCAGCTGCCTTCCCGATTAAACGCGCATGGAACAGCCATATCCAACACCGTGCGTCAAGTAGCCGGTGCGGTCGGTACGTCCCTGTTGGTAACGGTCATGTCCGACCGGACGAAAACGCATCTGACGGACATGATGGCGTCCGGCGGCGCAGCGGCGAATCAGAAGCAAATGGTGCTTGAAGCGACCATCCAAGGAATTAACGACGCCTATGTTGTCATTATCGGTATTGGCATCGTTGGGCTGCTGCTCTCGTTCTTTATCAAGCGCACGTCCCGGAGTATTGAGCATGCACCCGAAGCTGCGATCAAAAAAGGCGTCGTGAGTAAGGCCTAAGGGTTCGCCCATGGTCTTGATCCAACCGTTATAACCGGAAAGCGGACCTTTAGGCATGGGTCATTCGGTCGTGGTTCCTCTGACGATTATATGTTAAATTATCATATGTTAATTTAATCATAATCCAAATAATTCAAACCGGGAGGGAGTATTATGCAGAAGGAAATTATCTCCTTAGCTAAAATCACCCAATTTCGATCCGCCGTGGAAGAATTCAGCCCCTTTGAATGGTACAGGCACCACTTGGAACATGATCCGATCAGCTATAATGAGGAAACGAATTCCTGGAATGTCTTCCGGTATGAAGATGTAAAAAGAGTACTTAGCGATTACGAGTACTTCTCCAGCGTGAGGGCACGAACGACGATCAGCGTCGGCGCCGATAATGAAGCCGGCCAGCATAATTCGGGACGGGTCGATCTCAGTTCGGATCCTCCGGAACACCGCAAAAGCCGCAGCCTGCTGTCGGCGGCGTTCACGCCAAGAAGCTTGAAGCTGTGGGAACCGCGCATCCATGAGGTGGTCAGCCAGTTGATCAAGGACATGGGCGACGAGCCGGTTATCGATATCGTCAAAAGCTTCTCAAGCGCGCTGCCCACCATCGTGATCGCCGACCTGCTTGGTGTTCCGTCTGAAGACCGCTTTTTGTTTAAGGAATGGGTCGATCATCTGTTCCTCCCTCTTCCGGCCGACAATGTCGAAGACGTTCAGGAGCTGAAGCGGCAGGCGGCCACGAATTACTATAACTATCTCTATCCGCATGTCATCGCCAAAAGAAGCAAGCTTACTGATGATATTATTTCCGACCTGATTCAGGCCGAGGTCGATGGCGAACGGCTGACCGATGATGAGATTGTCCGGATGACCATGTTCATTCTCGGGGCCGGCATTGAGACGACAAGCCATCTGCTGTCCAGCACGTTCTATTCCTTCCTATATGATAACGACCAGATTTATGGTGAGGTCCAGGCGAACCGCGAGCTTCTTCCGAATACGGTGGAAGAAATGCTCCGCTATCGGTTCCACATGGCGAAGATGGACCGTACGGTGAAGCAGGATAATAACGTGCTCGGCGTGGAGCTTAAAAAAGGAGACGTCGTCGTAGCTTGGATGAGTGCTGCGAACATGGACAAAGAAGTTTTTGAAGACCCGTTTACGCTGAACATCCACCGTTCCAACAATAAACGGCATCTGACCTTCGGCAACGGTCCGCATTTCTGTCTGGGCGCACCGCTGGCCCGGCTTGAAGCCAACATCGGCTTGGGGCTGTTCATGGACCAATTTGAGCGGATCGAGCCCGTTCCAGGGTTTAAGCTGGAAGATAACCTGACCCCATCCGCCGCCGGACAGACGCTGATCTCTTTACCGGTACGCGTAATCCGCCGGTAAACATTTCATCGAAAGGGTGAGACCAAATGCCATATGTGATTACCTCGGGCTGTATTGATGAAAAAGCGGCAGAATGCGTGGACGTTTGTCCGGTAGACTGCATCGAGGAAGGCCCGGACCAATTTTTTATCGAGGCGGATATTTGTATTGAGTGCGGTGCTTGTGAGGTAGCTTGTCCGGTCGGAGCCGTTTTTTACGATACGGATGTGCCGGACGAAGAAAAACATATGATCCAAAAAGCGGAGAATTTTTATAAATCGAAATAATGCTATTATAAGGACAGCCTGCCGATCCAGAAATCGGCAGGCTGTTGCTGTTACGGAGAGTACGCAGAGATCGGGATACCTTCCTGTTACGGCTTAAGGCGAAACTTTAAAGTTATCGAAATGCGTATGCTTATTGGCCGTTCTGACGCCTGCTTTGCCATGCGTGAACGGGTTCAGACTGTTGTCCGTATAATCGATCTTCGGTTGGTTCATATCATCCACGTACACTTTCATATTTGTCCCTTTCGTCACTACTTTCATATGATACCAGGTGTTTGTCGCATAAGTCTGCGGCGCACTTTGGATGAATGTCCAGCTGTAACTCATCTTGCCGAGGTTAACCCCGCTTGTCGTCAAATAGGCATAGTACCCCTGGAAGGCGTCATAGTTGTTTTGCCCCCGCTCCGTGCCATGGGAAGGATTGGACACCCTGAAGAGCAGTCCACCGTCGCCTCCAGCGTCGATAATTTTGACGTCGGCTTCGACCGTGTAATCCGCCCAATTCGCGTCCCCGATCGTTGACTTGGCAGGTCCAGAGCTTCCAGCGCTGTACTCGCCGTTCTCTACGGCCCATGTCCCTTCAAATCGCGTCCACCCGTTGTCATTACCATCGTTAAAGTCATCGCTAAGCGCTGTGACTTGAGCGCTCTTATGGAACGTCATCCGCGAGAAATCGGCCTCACCTTTAACGAATTCGACTCGAAGCTCCCGCTGCCCGGCATTCAAATAGACTCCCTTCTTCGTTACGGTCTGCCAGTTATCCCAGTCCCCTGTGTTCGGCACGTCGATGACTCCCGTTACGTCCGTCGATCCGTCCCACAGGCGGATTTGCACACCGTTCATCGTCGTGGCCATTCGGAAGTCGATATCGTAATAACCGCTTGATTCCACGTTGACTTTGTATTTATACCATTCTCCCGTTTGATTCCAGCCTAGGTTAAACAGCCCCTCGCTATTGAGACGAATATCGCCCGCGTCCGTGCGATACGCGCCGCCAATATTATTCGCGGTCGTGTCATGATAGGCGACACCCTCGCCTCCCTTCATGTAATGCACCGCTTCGATCGTCCCTGGGACCGGTTTGTAAGCATCCCATGCGCTGCTTCCGTTGACATCGTTACTGACAGCGACATAGCCGAAATCCGCATGCGTATCTTCCGTCAGGACACCGATTTTACCTCCGCCCAAATTGGCCGTACGCGTTCCTTTCAGCATGCCGTCCACATAATACTTAAACGTCGTGCCGGACTTCTCGATACGAATGCTGTGCCATTTCGTGTAATCAAAACCTGCAGGCAGGTCGAACGTTTGCCACGCTTGATCCACACCGTTGATCCGGAAGGACGTCGCAAGGCGGTTATTTTTCGAGCTTAGCAGCGCTACGCCATAATTGTTCTCGTCCGTGTACGAGAAGGTGGCACCGTATCTTGGGCTAGCGGAAGTGCCCCGCTTCATTTCTTTCGTATTGAATTCAGCCGTATAATCGGAGGAACTGGATGCCGACGATATCTGTTTGTACCAGGTCGTATCCCCGATCGAGTCCTGCCACATCAGCTCTTGATTGTAGATGCCCCAATGGCCGCCGTTGACATTGGTCCACCCTCTGCCGATCGATGTCCGGTCGAAGTAATCGTAGAATGTGGGCATCGCCGGATCCTGCTGCGGCGTTGTTGTCGGTCCCTGAACGATCATTTTGTCGTTGTTCCAAACGATGCGGTCCATATTCAGATGACGGAGCGGACCGACTACGCCGGGCCCCTCCAAGTTGTGATACACGATGTAATGGGTGTCAAGGTTAGGGCCGACCACCACCGTGTTGTGACCAAGTCCCACGGTCGGGCCTTCCGTGCTGATTAACGCCGGATTCAGGCTGTCGGCAACGTAACCGGACCGCGGACCTGTCGTACTCACCGCATAATCTACCCGGTATCCTTTGCTGAACACGTGATTCCCGGTATAAGTCATATAGTATTTGCCGTTCCGCTTGAACACGGTCGCCCCTTCGGTCCAGCCTCCCATGCCGACGCCTGTAGACGAGCTCGCCCCGATCGAGGTCGGGCTGCTCATCGGCGCTGCATCGATGCGTCCCTGCCCTGCATGATAGAAGCTGAACGATCCGTCGTCGTCGATAAAGACGTGTCCGTCGATCGTTTTGCCGAGATTGCCGGTAACGACGTTGAACGGACCGGTAGGACTCGTGCTGCTGAGGACGTAATGTCCTTGGCCTGCCGGCGATGTATACATATAGAACATGCCGTTCCAATAGACGACCTCAGGCGCATAAGCTCCATGCGTAATCGGGTCCGTTGCGGCCAACCCCCGGTAGGACCAGTTCACCAAGTCCTTGGAGCTCCATACTTTAACGCCGTCATCCGTATCTCGCGTACTCACATACAAATAGTAATATCCGTTAAATTTCAAAACGTAAGGGTCTCCGAGTCCATACTGCCCCCATTCGTCGGGAAGTGTTCTCGGGTTTTGATAAGCAGAGGTTTCGGTGGGCACCGTGGTGATCAGGGAAAATGTAACCGCTACCATGATTAGCCATCGCAAGGATTTCACTATGATATTACCTCCCTAATTTGTACGATAGATTACGTTTTTCGTAAATGGATCTGATCAAGGGAAGAGCCAAAAGAAATATGATTCTTTTGGCTCTTGGTGTATCGGCGTTCGGTTATGCCATATTGATCTGTTTAATTTTCTCGAGCGGAAATTTTGGCGTACGGTCTTCGTTCAGAATCCCGTTAATCTCCTGCTGTACATCAGTCAGCTGCGTATAGCAGTAGCCAACGATGGAATCAACACTCTTGATTGCCATGGTCAATCCCTCGAACCGGCTCAGAAACTCCTCTTCAGTAGAGACTTGACGTCCGTAACCCCAGCCTTTGTCCGACCGGAACGCAATGCCGCCGAACTCAGTGATCATAATAGGCTGACCCCGGTATTTATACCCTTCGGCAAAAGCGAATTTCCATTGGTTACAGGTCGTTTCGCATGTTAAGACCGCCTCCAGGTTCGAGTACCGTTTCATGAACCCGTCTCCATTTTCGACATAATCATGCAGCGTCAAAATATCAGATACGGTGTGCTCCCAGCCATCGTTGGTAATAACCGGCCGGTACGGATCAATCGCTTTGGTCAAATGATAAATGCCCTCGGTAAATTTCTGCTGTCTTGGATCTCGAAGGATCGATGAAATCCCCCACGATTCATTAAAGGGAACCCACGTGATAATGCTCGGATGATTGTACTGCTGCCGGACGATCTCCAGCCATTCCTTCGTAAACGCCTCGACCGCCTGATCTTGGAATTCAAAGGTCGCAGCCATTTCAGACCATACCAGCAGACCTTTTACGTCGCACCAATAGAGGAAGCGGGCATCTTCGATTTTCATATGCTTGCGAACACCGTTATAGCCCATCGCTAACATGCTATCGATGTCTTCGATCAGGGCTTCCTCGCTCGGCGGTGTCAAATGGCTGTCCGTCCAGTACCCCTGATCCAGGATCAGCCTTTGGTAGATCGGCACGTTATTCAGCAGCACCCGGCCATTTTCGATCGAGATTTTTCTCATTCCAAAATAGGAAAAGACGCGGTCCACCACTTGGCCGTCCAAAGTCAGGACAAACTCAACATCGTACAGATTCGGGTGCTGCGGCGACCAAAGGCTTTTTTTCCACGGCCCGTTCGCCTCATGAATCAGATCCACTTCCACCGTCAGGCAGGGGCGGTCAATCACTAAGCTCACCCGCTTCACGGTCCTCCCCTTCAATGTAACGATCGCCTCCAGCCTCAAATCACCTGTAGCTTCCACCCCCTCCACTTGGTAATCGAAACGGACGATCGACCGGTCGACATCCGGTGTGATTTTGACTGTTTCCAGCCGCTGCTCTTCTACATATTCCAGCCATACCGTCTGCCAAATGCCCGTCGTCTGGACATAAAAGCATTCGAAGTTGTCCTTCGTCCAGCGCTGTTTGCCGCGCGGTTGGGTGCAGCTGTCGCTGTCTTCTGCTTTCACCGTTATTTGGTTATCGGCGCCAAAGACCAAGTATGGCGTGATATCAAAGGAAAAGGCGGCATACCCGCCCTGGTGGCTGCCGGCCATCTGGCCGTTGATCCACACTTTGGCAACGTGATCGACGGCTTGAAAATGCAGGATGACCCGTTTTTCCCCGGCTTCTTTCGGGATATGTACCTTTTTGTTGTACCAGACGTAAGGGTGGTACTCTTCGATCCCGATTCCGCTCAGCCGGGTTTCATACGTAAAAGGAACGTTGATCTTATGCGTTTCAACGAACGTCTCCTGCCAGCGTTCCTGTTCTCCCGCGTTATGGTCGTCGAATCGGAAATCCCACACTCCGTTCAGGCTCATCCAGTCGCCTCTGACGAACTGCGGCCTTGGATGATCCTTGATATAGCCTCTGGTTGTCATTTTGCCACTCCTGACCTTTGTTCTTTCTTGATTTCAATTGCATACACCGATGTTTTTCGTAAAGGATAACCGTCCTGCCAGGCGGAAACCGGAACGACACGGGGCACGCATTTGATGCGGTCCGGTTCGAAAACGGAGTTAATGTCTTCGAAAGAGTCGCCTGTGATCTCATGTAAAATAGTGTCACCGAAAGGTTCGAATGAAAGCAAGTCAAGCTTTGCCTTTACTTCATGCAGACTGCGGTTCACGATCAACAAAGTGATGACGCTGCCGTCCTCGTTAATACCTGCGGTCACGTCCAAGTCAGGCACCGCATCAAGCCCGATGCGCGTCTGCTTAGGCGACTCCACGGCAAAGGTGCCGCACTCCGCATCCACCGGCAGGATCCGCCGGATGTCCCGGTTGGCGTACAGCTTTAACACTTCATAGGTCGGCGTTCCGTACACTGTAAGCGGCTGGCCGCTCCAGCCGGGCTTCTTGCCGCGGTATTGATCGGCATAGTAATCGCCAACACGGATGCAGCCGCCAAGCCAACCGTTCACCAGATCGGAGAAGCTGCCAATGTGCACCATATCGCTCCTGCGGAGCATTTCGTTCAAGTTGGCGGCGTTGGCGACAGCTGCCCCCAGCGTATGCTCATCCGGCAGCCCTTTGCGGACCGTGTTCGGAAAATACATGGTGTTGTACTCGGTGACGGCGAGCTTCACATGGCTGTGCTTCGAATTCGCGCGTATGAGTTCCTCCGCCTGCCGGATATCTTCACGGGTCCATTCCGGGAACGTAGCGATGGCTTTATATCGTTCCTCTGCCGGTGTATCGCGGTTCATCCCGAAGCGTCCGAAGCCGTGGTATAGATGCATCGTCAAGTAGTCGATCTGTTCGCCCGCAATATCGAGCACCGGCTTGTTCCATTCCGGGTCGGTATGCCCGCAGCCCAAGATGACGATGGACGAGTCGACCGCCTTCATCGCTAGCGCGAACGCCTTGCAGCGCTCGGCGAATTCATCGGCGGAGCAGGTTCCCACCTGCCAGTCGCCCCATACTTCGTTACCGATTTCCCAATACCGTACGTTATACGGCTCGGGATGACCGTTCGCCGCCCGCAGCGCTCCCATCGGCGTGTCGATGCTTCCGTTGCAGTAT
>NZ_PCZT01000009.1:700936-720533 GCF_002968895.1 Paenibacillus sp. AR247
CCCACCGTGCGGCTTCCTCGGCCGTACCAGACCCGTCGTTGACGGAGATCAGCGGTTCCACCTGCAGCTCTTGGCAAAACCGGATAAATTCGTCTGTCCCGAAATACTTGCTGGTCCATCCGCCCCAAGCTTCGTTGTACATCACTGGCCGCTCCAGCACCGGACCCACGCCATGTTCCCAGTGGTATGCGCTGATGTAATTCCCCGAGAGCCGCATCATGCCCGCATTCAGCGGCCGGGCCATATCGATCACCTCGCGTTTCACCAGGCCGATGTTGTCCTCAGGAAGCAGGGATACGTGATCGAGCCACAGCATGCCGGTGGAAACATGGTCGGTCCAGCGGGGATGGTCTGCCGGAATATAGACACGAATCTCCGCGTCGGCACAGTTTCTAGAGACAGGCATGCTTGCTTCGTATTCCTGCCAATTGTGGCTTTTGAGCTCCATCTTCACACGCCCAAGAAGCTCCTCGGTCCGCCGGTCCACCGCGTCCAGTATGATATAACGGAGCTCAACGGATGCGCGGGCGACAATACGGACCGTGTATGTCATCGGCCCTTTAGCGCAGCGTTCTGTGCGATGCCAGCGTACGCCTCATCGTCGCTCATGATCCGGATGCGCTGAGCGCGGCCTGAATGTCTCAGTGCCGGCGCTTCCAGCGCATATTGCGTATTTCGTCCGTTCGTAAAGGGAAACCAGCTTCCCGATACGGCGCTCTCTCCGGTTTTCTCGCTTTCAAAATCCATATCTCTTAAGGGAAAGGCCAGCATCGCTTCCATATGGTCGCGAATATCTTCCACAAAATGCCCGAAGAGATAGGGGTTAACCGTATGTTCACCAGGCCGGCTGCAGTCGATTGTTATCGTCGCATTCGTTTGCACAATGTACCTCCATAAGTAAGATGTTATTAAACGCCGCCAATCAAGGCGTCTGCCCATGTCTATCCTTTAATGGAGCCAATCATGACGCCTTTGACAAAATGCCGCTGCACAAAAGGGTACATAATCAAAATCGGCAGGCTGGAAATAATGATGACCGCGTACTTGATACTTTCCGCAAGCAGCACCTTACTCTCCAGTCCGACGTTGCCGTCAACGGCATCGGTCTGGCTGATCAACAAGATTTCCCTCAGGACTAGCTGCAGCGGATACCGTCCCTCGTCGCGGATATAGATCAGGGCATTAAAAAATGAGTTCCAATGGCCGACGGCATAAAACAGCACCATGACGGCCAGGATCGGCTTGGACAAGGGCAGGATGATGTTGATCAGCAGCCGCCAGTTCGAGCATCCGTCGATGTGGGCAGCCTCCTGCAGCTCCCAAGGGATGCTGCTCTGAAAGTACGTTCTCATAACGATCAGGTTGTACGTGGAGATCGCTCCCGGAACGATCAAGGCCCACATCGTGTCCAGCATTCCGAGATTTTTGACAAGCAAATAAGTAGGGATCAGCCCGCCGCCAAAAAACATCGTAAGCGTAATGATGACCATCAGCACTTTCCGGCCGGGCAGGTCGGGTCTTGACAGCGGATAAGCCGCCAATATGGTCAGGATCATATTGACGATTGTGCCGACTACCGTATACATGATCGTATTCATGTATCCCGTCCATATTTTTCCGTTATGAAAAATATTCGAGTACGCGTCCAAAGACACGCTTTTCGGCAGCAGCCATACTTCCCCGTTCAGCACTTTCGCCGGGTCGCTGAACGAAGCGCTGATCACGAAAATGAGCGGATAAAGCACGATCAGAATGATGAGCGATGCGATCGTATACACGATCGCATCGAACACCCGCTCATCCCTCGGTCTGCTGATTATAGCAGCAGCTTGTTTAGACATGGCGCATGGTCCTCCTTTACCAAAGGCTCGTTTCTGACGTTTTGCGTGCAAACCGGTTCACCAATAGCAGCAGCACCAGGTTAATGACCGAGTTGAACAGCCCGATGGCCGCGGTGTAGCTGTACTCTCCTTTGAGAATACCAGTGGTGTACACAAATGTGGAAATGACATCGCTCGCCTCAAGGTTCAAATTGTTCTGCATTAGTAATATTTTCTCGAATCCGATGTCCATGAAATGGCCGATGTCCAGGATCAGCATGATCACGATGACGGGAACAATTCCCGGCAAGGAGATATGCCACACGCGCCGCATCCGGGAGGCGCCGTCCATCTTCCCGCTGAGCGCCGCGATGTAAATGATCGATTGCCAGCCCATGTTCTGCCATATGTTCGAGCCGATAAAAATCGTTTTAAACCAGCCGGCATCCTCCAGAAATCGGATCGGCGAACCGCCGAATGCCTCAATCAGCGAATTGATCGGCCCGGTCGTGGGCGAGAGGAATACGTTCAGGATGCCTACGATGACGACGACGGAAATAAAGTGCGGTATGAACGTAATATTTTGCAGCAGCTTGCTGAACGATTTGCTGCGAATTTCATTGACAATCAGCGCCAGCACGATGGAAATCGGAAAAGCGATCAGCAGCGAAAACAGATTGATCGACAACGTGTTCCACAGCAGCCGCCCGAAATAATACGAATCGAAAAACCGCTCGAAATGATCGAAGCCAACCCAGCTGCTGCCGATAATTCCTTTGGCAGGGTTGAAATTTTTAAAAGCAATTTGCAGACCGTACAGCGGCCCGTAATGAAAGATCAAATACCAGGCGATCGGCACCAGCAGCATGAGATACAGGTCGTACCGCTTGACCATCTGAATCCATATGCGTCTCCCCCGTCTTGCGGAAACCCGGGATGGAGCGGCCGTCGCCTGGACTTGCGCGCTCTTCATAACCATCTACTCCTTACCTCATGACGAATTATCATTAGTTCTTCATTACTTCTCCATCTTGTCATAGGCTGCTTGATACAGCTCCTGAAGCTTGTCGATCTGCATCTTTTTCAGCGTGGATTGGAATTCATCCCATTTATCGAAACTGAGCGCACCGGCAATGAATTTCGTGCTTTGCTCTTCGTAATACTTGTCGATATCGTTCCGGAGGATGTTGACTTCTTGTGCCGTCTTCTCGTCGAACATCGGAGCTGCATAACGGACCTTCGGCATGTATGGATCCAGCTTCTTCTGAGCTTCCTGCACCTGAGGTGGATTGATATAAGAGGCTACTTTATCACTAATGAGGTGTGGCGCTCCTCCTCCTGCATAAGGTGTGATTTTGGGCTGGTTGTCGGTCTTCAGGAAGTCTTCTTTATAATATGGAATTCCGTCCTTCAGCTCATAGTGCTCGCCTTCTCGCCCGAACCGCAGCAGGGTCGATCCTTCGTCGCTGTAGAAATAGTCGATCCAGCGCATGGTGATTTCCGGATATTTATTGACGGACGAAATGGCGAAGGCACCAAAGTCACGCGGCACTGGCGCTGTCTGGGCCTGCAGCCGATCGCCGTGCGGACCTGCCGGAGGCGCAATCCCTACATATTGGTCGGCAATTGGCAGAAAGTTGTTGTTCGTCTGATCAAAGAAAAATCCGGCATTGCCCGAGCCCCAGCTCTTTGTTCTGCTCGCTGCCCATCCAGATGTTGACCTTGTCGTTCTCCAAATTGATGTTGTAGCCAAGCTGCTGGTCGAGACCAAACGATCCGCTCATCAAGTTGACGACAGCCAGGCCCGCCCGGGCGGTCATCGGAATTTCGTCCTTCTTGCCGTTGCCGTTTGGATCCTTATCACGGAAGGCCACCAGCACATCGTACAATTCGTCCGTCGTTTCGGGCTCTTTCAGGCCCAGCTTCTTCAGCCACGCCTCATTGATCCACTTCTTATCCGTACGGGCGGCTGCAAGCGTCACGATTCCCGGGATCGCGTAAATGTGACCTTCCGGTGTCGTGATCGCCGAGCGGATTTCCGGGTACTGTTCCATCAGTGTTTTCAGGTTCGGCGCATATTTGTCGATCAGGTCTTCCAGCGGAATCAATTGGCCAACGGCACCATACTGCGTCGCTTCAAGCGGCGTAATGCCTGAGCGGTAAAAAGCGTCGGGCAGCTCATTGGAGGCGAACAGCAGGTTTTTTTTCTCCTGGAAGCCGTCTGTCGGCGCTTCGGTAAAGTTTACATGCACATTGCTCATTTTTTCATAATCCTGAAACACCGGCATGTCCTTGAAAGGACCATTCAGCGGGGCAATCCGGGTGAACATGTTCAGTGTGACGGGCTCTTTAGTAAGCGGAAACCCGGTCTCATTCACCGTTGCTTCGGACGGCTCCGCCGTCTTTGCATCGGATCCCGAACCGCTGTTGGAGCTGCAGCCCGAGAGCAGTAAAGCGGAAACGAGCGCTGTGCTCAGCGCATATTTACCCCAAAGTTTGTACATGATTCTATGACCTCCGTTTTTGTATATTTGGGAACAGTTGAAAGCGTTTCCCCTGGTGTATGTGAGTATTATAGTTCACCCCGCATGACAGCAAATTCTATTTATTTGACTATTTACTCCACATATTTTACGGTTTCGACCGCTGTCGTTCCGGACGGAGGCTCTCCACATAAGCATGCGGTGTCATCCCGGTCAGCTCCTTAAACACTTTGAAAAAGTAGTTATATGTCGTAAAGCCCACTTGGCTGCTGATTTGTTTGACCGAATATTGATCGCTCTCCAGCAGCTTTTGGGCCGCGTCGATGCGTATGCGGTTCACGTATTCCGAGAAGTTGCACTGCGTCTCCTCTTTGAATAAACGGCTTAAATAAGAGGGATTGAGCCCGATGGAAGCCGCCACCATTTCCAAGTTGATATAACCTTGATACCGCTCCAATATAAAATGGATAGCCTGCGAGACATGCCGGGAATAGCCGCCTCCAGCACGCTGACGCTTCAGTAAATTCAGCAAGGCGGTAAAGTAGGATTTCAGCCTATTCCTCAAGCTCATCCATGCTGCCGATCCGCCCCAGATCGCGTCGCGGCGGGAGTTCGGATATGGCGGCTTCCGCTGCAGGTGTGGAAATGGACTTTTTCAGAGCCTTGTCGCCGGTGTGCAGCAGCTCGCTGACAATCATCTGCACCGCAGGTGAATGAAGCGGCTGATGACATACAGAACCGCAGACGGAGGCGATCAGCTGCTGCATCCTTTCCTGGTCCAGACTTTCCAGGGCAAGAAGCAGCTGTTTCTGTTCCTCAATCGTCAAGGCAACGCGAAGATGCTGCTCGTTCGGTCTTTCTTTGGCAGCAGGCTCGTTATGGGTCACATGTTCGGATCGGATCCCATTCTCCACGACAGGAGAGGTATCGAGCGCCTTTTCGGCCGAACTGTAGCTCGTCCCCAGCTTCGTCAAGCTTGCACATGGATGCCCAAGGGCATAGACAGATTTCAAATTCAGCATCAGCTCCAGCGCATGCTGAACTTTGCCCATCCAGCGGTGCGCCTCGCTGCTGCCGGCATGTTCGCTGCGCTCCTTGAACGCAAACACGACCATCAACCGCCCGTTCTCCACGTAAGCGGCCGTCCGCTCATGGATATCTCCAAGGCTCTGCTGCATCACATCGACCGCCTGCTGTACCAGCCGGTTCGTTTGGCTGTCGCTGAACGACTCCGTCAGCAGCAGGAACGGGATGATCTGCAGTGCCGCTGCCGCATAACGGACAGCACCTGGATACAAACCTTCCAGCCCGCCCGCAACCTCAAGGCTACCTGCCCCTTCCCCGTTCTCTCTCACCAGCTCGGCAATGCGGCTTCTGATCAATACAGGTTTCATCGTCTCCGCCATTTTTTTGCTCGCCAGCCTTCCTTCCTCCACCCGGTCTTCTTCCTGTAAATCCTTAACGGCTTTGCCCAAAACGTTCAGCAGCAACGCCTCATCAAGCCGGTGCTTGAGCAAATAGTCGACAGCCCCGTTTCGCAAGCATTCGCGGACATAATCGTAATCGTCATAACTGCTGAGCATGATCGTCTTAACCGAGGGATACCGCTCACGGATGATCCTTTGGAGCTCTACTCCGTTCATCTCTGGCATGTTCACGTCGATAATGGCAATGTGGGGCTGCGACTCCTCCATCATCCCCAATGCTTCTGTCCCGCTGTATGCTTCGCCGACGAACTCGAACCCGTGCTTCTTCCAGTTGAATAACGTTCGAATGACATTGCCAATCAACGGCTCGTCGTCGATCAATAGTACTTTAAACATCATTAGACCACCTCTTGATCAGATTGATCGCTGTTACGAATTTGCGGAAAACGAATTTCTACCTTCGTGTACAGACCCGGCTCGCTGTATAAGCTCAAACCGTACGATTCGCCAAACATTCTCACGATCCGTTCGTTCGCATTGCGTACACCCATGCTGCTGAAGCGTGACGGCATATCCTCACGGTCCGCTGCTCCAAGAAGAGCGTCGATCTGGTCCTGTGTCATGCCCCGGCCGTTGTCCGTGACTTCGATCCGCAGTTCTTGATGCTCCGCATAGACCCGAATCAGGACGAAGCCCCCTTCCCCGGATGGACCGATACCATGCATAATCGCATTCTCGACGAGAGGCTGGAGCATCAGCTTCAGCACACGGCAATCCAGCAAAGCGTCGTCTTCGATCTGTGTGTGCACCTCGATGGGTTCCAAATATTTGTATTTCACGATGGATATGTAGCTGTTCACATAGTCAAGCTCTTCGCGCAGCGTTAAAAATTCGTTGGAGTTCCCCAATAAACCCCGCATGAGCTCAATGAGCGAGCCGGATACTTCCTCGATATTGGGCACCCCGTTCAGCTTGGCCAAGTACTTGATCGTATTCAGCGAATTGTCAAAAAATGCGGACGAATCTGTGCCTGCAGGGCGGTCAGTTCAGCCTCCCGCTTCTTCTTCTCGCTTAATCGGATGCCTTCCATCAGCCGTTTTAATTCGTCTACCATGCTGATGAACACGCGGTACAGCTGTCCAATTTCGTCCTTTGAATGAATCTCCGTTCGGGGAAACGACAGATTCCCGTCCTTCACCTGCATCATCATCGATCTGAGCCGCCGGATATTTATTGTGGTCCGCGAAGAGACCTGATGGGAACCGATCAGGATGACGATAAAGACGATGATCGATACCTCGGTCATCAAATTACGGATTCGCGTCGATTCGCTAAGTAACGAATCAAGCGGAATCAGTGCCAGCGTGCTCCAGCCCGTGTATTCGGAATGGCGGCTGACCACGATGTAGGACCTGCCGTTGATCTTCTGCTCCACGACGTCGTTATCTCCGGCAAGCTTCCCTTTGATCTGGACGATTCTGTCCAGCGGGGGCGCATAAGAGGACGGCGCAGACTCGGATTGATACACATAGCCGTTCTGCTCATCAAGAACATACAGCATGCTGTCCGCGGTCGGTTTGACCCCATACGTTTTTTTAATAAAGTCATAATCCAAGTCGACCATGACGATGCCGACCGTCTCGCGGTTATAGCGAATCTCACGGCCGACGGTAATGGCATCCGCAGTTCCTTCCGGCTTAAAATACGCATGACGTGATCCATTGTGCAGCATGTAGTTGAGCATCGGAGTACCCAGAACGCTCCGGTCCATCCAGGGACCGCCGGTAAAAAATACTTTTCCGTTCAGCCCGACGACCGCCATGCGGGAAATATAAGGCTTATATTGAATCAGTCCGGATAAATATTCCGTTATCCGTTTCTGTTCCAGGAACCATTCATAACTAGGCTCTTCGTTTGGGCTCATGATCGTATTGATCACCGTGTTTTTATTGGTTACGACAACCGTGTTCAGCCGGTCAATCTCCTCGAGCATGACGTTCAATGATTCATCCGCCTGCCGGATACTGTCCGAGACGGATGTGACCGCGTTATGCTTGATCGTCTCGCGCATATTCACATAGACGATAGCGGTGACGGAGACGATGGACAGAAATGTGATCAGGCCGAAAGCCATAAAAATTTTTCCCTGGAAACTCGTTTGCGGCCACAGCCATCTTCGCAGCGTTGATAAATTCATATTATACCACCCTTATTAGTGTGTTTTAAATTCGTTTTATATGGCGTTAGACTGGCAATTTATATGCAAGCGCTTCCCAATCCTCAGAAAAAAATATTCGCTTGTTTCTCTAAGGTTACTGCTGGAAGAGATGGTAACACTTTGTACTTACGCAACAAAATGACAACTTTCCAATTGGAGTGGGCTGCTTCTTAACGGGGGAAATTTATACATATTATATAAAGGAATATAAAAAATTGTCGAGTCAACCTGACATATTGCCAAATCAGGACCAACCGAAAGAAATAGAAGCAGCTGCTTATACGCAAAAAAAGCCGGCCGCCGAATGGCAGTGACCAGCCTATTTCAAAGTGTTATCCGCAGTAAGCTCCATCAAGAAAGCTGTGAGTCTGCAGCTGGAATCCAGCCCGTCAGCCTTGCGCCGCCCTGCGGATCGTTGCCTGCCGTGAGTTCGCCTCCATGCTGCCGAATAATTCGCTGCGAGATGGTTAATCCCAGGCCGCTGCCTCCGGTCGAACGGTTTCTGGACGCTTCCCCGCGGTACAGCGGTTCGAACACGCGCTCCAGCTCTTCCGCCGTGAACCCCGGCCCGCTGTCTCGGATCATAAACTCGATTTTCCCTTCTTTCTTGTTACATCGGACATCGATCGTACCGCCTGGCGGGGTGTGCCTCACCGCATTATCCAGCAGGTTGCTCAGTGCGCGCTCCAGCAGATGCGCATCCCCGCTAACGACGCAATCGGCGGCCAGATGGCTGTTGATCACAATACTTTTATGCCCGGCACTGGGACTCAAGCTGTCGATGGATTGCTGGAGCACGACCGGTAAATCGATTGGCGCCTTGTTCAATGGACGATCCCAATACTCCATTTTCGTAAAAGTAAACAGGTCTTCCACCAACCGATCCAACTGGGCCGATTTCTCCTTGCATACGGCTACATACTTTGAAATTTTCTCCGGCGTTTGGGCAATGCCTTGCTCCAAGCCGTCCAAATATCCCCTCAGGGCGAACAACGGAGTACGCAAATCATGCGCGACCGCAGATATGACAAAGCGGCGTTCTTCCTCCAGCTTTACCTGCTTCTGGTATGACGTTCGCAGCCCTTTAACCATCACATCAAATCCATCCCCTACTTCAGCGATTTCCGTAATTCTCGACTTCGGTAACCGTACCTCCCAATCGCCTGAAGCGATTTGCCTTGCGGCCCGGCTCATTTTCTCCAGGGGCTTCAGCAGGAATCTCCGCATCTCTACGCCAACGATGAAAAAAGCGAGCAGCAGACCGGCAAACGCAGATATCGTCGGAAGCGTATTAGACTTGGGCAGGTAAACAACCACCCTTCCAAGCACATGGCCATTCTCGATGACAGAGAAGCGCTCGGTTGACCGCAAGCCACCTTCACGATCGGTTGACCGATAAATCTCCTCGTCGGAACCGGATAATATGACCGCGTCCAGCTTGGATTGATGCAGCTCGCTTTGCAGCTGGCCTTGCCAGTTCGGATCCCGCCATTGACCCGAGCCCATCTCAATCATGTGAATGGCCTCGTTTATATCTTTCTGCAGACTTTCATCGTATGGCTGGTTTGAGCCGATTTTTAGCGAATGGGTTTCCAGAAAGTTGGCTGCAACGAAAAATACCCAGGGCACGAGCGTGATCATAAATAGGCAGAGTATCGTAAATGTGCGAATGCGAAGTGTTTTCATCTTATCCTCCCTCGAAGCGATACCCTACACCCCACACGTTGACCAGGTATTGCGGATGATTTGCATCAACCTCAATTTTCTCCCGGAGCCGGCTGAGATGAACCCGAATCGTATGCCGGTCGCCGATCCCTTCCCAAAACTTGGCGAGCAGCTGCTCATAGGAAAATACATGCCTTGGATGTTCAGCGAACAATCGCAGCAAATCGTACTCCTTCGGGGTGAGCACGATGCCAACCCCATCCACAAAAACTTCCCTGGTGGACAAGTTTAATTGGATCCGGCCGTAGTCAAGGATCCTTTCCTTCGTATGCTCCCGCGAAGCGGTGCGCCGCAGGACGGCTTTTACCCTGGCGACAATCTCTCCCGGAGAAGCCGTCTTCACGATATAATCGTCGCCGCCGAGCGTCAGCCCCCGGATCTTGTCCACGTCATCGCTGCGCGCGCTCAGAAAAAGGATCGGAACGTCGCTATCCGCGCGAATCCGGCGGCATAAATCAAACCCGTTTTGTCCCGGCATCATAATATCCAGAATGATGGCGTGAACCGTATTCCGTTCGAACATGTCCCACGCCTCTGCCGTATCGCAGGCCGTGATCACACGAAAATTGTCATTCTCCAAAAAGTCCTTCAACAGTTCGACGATGCTGGGATCGTCGTCTACAACGAGAATCGTATGGCCTCCGCTCATGTACATCCCACCTTCGCATCTAGTTTATCATCTTTTTGAGGAAGAACTAACTGCCCTACCCATTTTGTGATGCAATGTTTATCGTTTTGTGACACTTTTATTTCTTCATTCGAGATATTCATTTGATAGGATGTTGTTCGTGAAGGAGGTTGACCATGGAAAACAGCAGTGTATACGTGTTTAGCGCTTTGTTTTGTATCACGCTTTTTTGTTTTTTGGCGGTTCGGATGTATTCCATTCGTCACAAGTCCGGTAACAGCCGCCGCCGGGAGGATGACATTGCCTGGATTCTCAAAAACCGGATGGCCAAAGGTGAAATTGACGAACAGGAATATAGCCGGCTTAAGGACTTGCTGACCAAATAACGATGATGACCCATAATGTACCGTTCGGCGATCGTGTCTCGCGTAAAAACACAAGGGACTCAAGTTGAACGTACGGCTTCGTCTTCAATGAAGGAGGATGTATCGATGTTAACCGTTCAAATCGTTCTTTTTGATGGCTTCGATCTGCTGGATGCCTTGGCACCATATGAAGTTTTCTGTGCCGCGGCGATGATGTCCAATGGTGCGCTGGAGGTGAAGCTTGTCACCGCCGAAGGAGCAAGAGCTGTGGCCAGCGGCACCCAGGGCCTGCCTATTGAAGCAGCCGGCAAACTAGATCCAAATCGAGCGGGGATTATTCTCGTTCCCGGCGCTGCCGGGGATGTCGAAGGCGACGGTCCCGATTCCGTCCCAGCCATATTGGCACGAACCGCAAATACCGATTTGACAGGCATGATCAGGGAAGCGCTCGGAAGGAAAGACATCATTGTCTCCACCGTATGCGGCGGATCCTTGGTTTTGGCCATGGGAGGCTTGCTGGAAGGCAGACGTGCCGTTACGCATCATCTGGGCATGGACGTTCTTGGCGCAACCGGTGCCCTGCCGGTCAAGGCACGTGTCGTGGACGACGGCAATTTGGTTAGTGGCGGCGGCGTAACGTCCGGGCTCGATGTTGCCCTGCATCTGGTGGAACGCGAGCTTGGCCCTCGGATCGCCCATGCGATCGAGGAGCTGTTCGAATACGAGCGGAGAGGTATCGCTTGGCGGGCACAGGGATTGGTGCCGAACTCGGAAAAGTCCGAAATAGACAAGGAATCGAACCTTGTGCTGAGTACTGAAGCGGTGAATCCACCTTCCCCTCCCCTTCAAAACACATCTAGACATATAGAGTCCGTTTTCGAAGGTGACTGGGATGTGACCATTGCAACGCCCGTGGGGAAAATGGATGTCAAGCTCTCCATCGCAACAAGCCATGGTGAAGTCCACGGAACAGCCACCCAAGGGGATGAAACGGTCAAATTTATGAGTCCAGTCATTCAAGGTAACAAGCTGACCTGGTCCCAGCAAGTAACCAAGCCGATGCGTTTAAACCTGAAATTTGATGTCACCGTCGATGGCGACGAGCTGCACGGCACCGCCAAAGCCGGCGTGCTTCCGGCCTCCAGGGTCGTCGGCAAGCGTTTGAAATCAACTTTTCAACAATGAAATGAAGAGCTTTGGGGGTTATGAATGAAGTGAACAAACGAAAAATCTTATATGGTGTGTTGGCCTGTGTCAGTATTTTGTTTATCCTTTATGCTTTATTGGATAATTTTATTATCGATCCCGGTGCAGAAGGCTTTTTAAGCCATAAAACCGGTCTTCAACGTGAAATTCACCTCCCAGCGTGGTTAAGCATCATGCGCATACATGTTGCTTTTGCGTGCATCGCCATGGCGGCTGGGCTTGTCAACTTTTCCAACCGCATTTTTCAAAAAAGCCGAAAATTCCATCGGATCAACGGATACGTCTATATGTTGTCGGTGCTTGTTGTCGTAATAACTTCCGGGTATATGGCGCCTTACGCCACCGGAGGAAAAGTGACGAGCATGGCGTTTAACGCGCTGAATTTAATCTGGCTGTTCATTACGGTGACGGCACTCGTTCAAATTAAGAAGAAACAGGTCATTCGGCACCGCAACTGGATGATTCGGAGTTATGCGTTTTGTTTTACAAACCTGCTCATTCATCTGATCACTTCCGTCCTTCAACAGGGCTTTGGGTTGGAATACGCTTTGAGTTATACCGTCGGCGTCTACGGAGCGATCGCGCTGCTGCTGATTGTTCCAAATATTCTGATCAGAACGATGAAGATAACGCGAAAAATTACTGTTGATCTGTAATAAAAAAATTGTGCTGAGATGAGAAGTGCTAATGTTCTTCCTGTAGAAATGCGAAAGGCTGCCGTGCGTACGGCAGCCTTTTAGTAATCCGCAGAACAGACCAGCAGCATCTGCCGGCTATTGTTGCTCTATCACATTTTCTACTACGATTTCTCCTTCCCCCTGAGGCTCTTCAAACGAGTTAAAAAAATTGTTCAACGTCTCCTCGGTAATAGGAAACGCGGCGTTTGCATCGAAACGTTGGCTCCGGACTTTGAGGCGCTTTCGCAATTCATCAGGGTGTACTTTTAAATAAATTAACTTCCACTTTCCTCCCGAATGTTCAATAAGCTGTTTATAGTCATCTCTCGCGGAACGGCTCCAAAAGCTGGAGTCGACCACAACCTGCTTTTTTGTTTTGAACCAATGTGACTAGCTTTTTTCGTAAGCTTGCATGCGCTACATCTAAGTATTCTCTGTATTTTTCAACCGGATAATCGATTCCGTAACGGCCGTGCGTGTTCCACACCTCCTCGTCAATAGAGAGACGGATGAATCCTTGTTCCTCCAATCTCTGGGAAAATGTAGTTTTCCCGGAACCGGCGATTCCGCACATGAGCACGACTAGAGCGGAGTCACGATCCCGATCCCGTTCCCGATCCAACCATTCCTCGAAATTCAACGTCTCGGTCATTTAACAATCACACCCCATGTTTTATTTTTGTATATCCTTTACTCTCTCACGGTCATGTTCAGCTAGCAAGTCATTTGAAATGACTTCCTTCGTTGAAGCGATTTTGATATAGTGGATAGGAACAAACATTCGGATATTTGGAGGAAACCTAATTTGCCTACTACCTTGGATACAACGACCATCATGATCGCCGGGCTGGTTGCCCTGCTCCTCGTCCTATTCGTCATACGTTTGGTCAGAAACCGCAGAAAAAGGATCCGCCGGGAGGCGAATCCGCGCAAGATTACGATCAAGGATATCGATTTAATGGCAGACGGCTCTGAATTTGAGCTGTATCTCTTCCGGCTGTTTCACGAGCTCGGATATAGAGAAGTGTATCAAACGACAGCCAGCCGGGACTTCGGCGCCGACTTGGTGTTTACGGATCAGAACGGACTGAGAAACGTCCTTCAGGCCAAACGCTACGGGAACAGCAATCCGGTCAGCATCGGAGCGGTTCAGGAGATTTATACTTCGATGAGATACTATGAAGCTGAACGGGCAATCGTGCTGACTTCCGGAAGATACACCGAATCCTGCCGCATCCTTGCGGCCGTGAACGGGGTGAAGCTGTTGGACAGAGAAGATCTGGAGGAACTGATCATTCTATTTAAAAGCCGCCGTTACGATGAAGCCATGGCTATCATCGAGGAGCCAGCTGAGACGGAAGCGCCCACGTGGAAACCGAAAGCCAAGAAAGCGACCTGATGGGGCGTACCGCGCTTTCTTGGCTTTCATTCCCGCTGCGCCCTTGGGGCTCTCTATGGGAAGGCTCACGGTGTTGATTATTTCAGATCATTAACTTGCAGACCTTTTGCTTTGCGGCAAAGTTTCGATCTCCACCTTCTCTTTATCTTTCGTCATATACCAATAAGCCAGGCCTACGAACACGCTGCCGCCGACCATATTACCTAGGGTAACCGGAATCAGGTTTGCGGCCAGCCCTCCCCAGGTTACCGTGTCTGGATGCGGGATAAAGAGCGAGACCGAGAGCAGCGTCATGTTTGCCACACTGTGCTCGAACCCGGAGGTAATAAAGGCGAACAGACACCAGAAAATCATGACCAGCTTGGCGGTCTCTTCCTTAAGCTTCATGGAGCACCAGACGGCAAGACAGACGAGCGTGTTACATAAAATTCCCCGCATGAACAATTCCATAAACGGTGCATTCATTTTAACAGCAGCCGTGCTGTTGATAAATTCGGCCGTTCCCCCTTTCGCCAATCCCGTCCATACGAAGATCGCCGCGACCAGTAAGGATCCGGCAAAATTGCCGAGGTAGCTGTACAGCCATATTTTAAGCGTATCGAGCCAGGTCGTCTTCTTGTTCAGCGTGCTGACCACCATGACCATATTGTTGCCTGTAAACAAGTCCGATCCCGCCATCAGGACCAGACTCAAGGCGATACCAAAGCTGGCTCCCATGACGATCTTCATGGCGGGTGCGTGAACTGGCGCGAGCAGTCCGCCGATCGTAAAGATCAGTATGATGCCGAGACCAACGAACAAACCGGCAAGCATGGAGGATACAAAGTATTTGCCTATACTCC
Organism: Paenibacillus sp. AR247; assembly: GCF_002968895.1. Lineage (NCBI taxonomy): Bacteria > Bacillati > Bacillota > Bacilli > Caryophanales > Paenibacillaceae > Paenibacillus > Paenibacillus sp. AR247. Next base: position 715,727 of record NZ_PCZT01000009.1, read on the forward strand.
GGTTCATAAGGCTAACCTTGTTTACCCCGGCGGTATCAACGATCTGAATGGTGTTTTTCATGCTCTTTCAGTCCTCCAATATAGACGTAACCGTCGATAACCGCGGTTTCGTAGGTTTGGATGCAGCCGTCGTCCGGCTTTTGCACTTCCCCTGTCGTCAGCGATATTTTCCAGTCGTGCAGCGGACAAAAGACAAATTCACCTGACACAATCCCCTCAGCCAGCGGACCGTTCTTGTGCGGACACCAGTTGCTTACCGCCCGCACCTCCCCGTTTGACAGCCGGAACAACGCAACCGACTCATCGCCAACGCGTACCTCCTTGCCAATCTGCGGTTTCAGCTCCTCCAGCTTCATCACTTTCATCATTTCTCTCGTCACGTCCATGCCCTTCCCTCCCCTTATGGTCTCTCCACGGTATACATCCGGCGGCGTTCTTCGTCTTCCAGCGCGGCCGACCATGCTTCGTGATACGTTGATTTTGCATGCTCGAAACGGCTGGCTAAACCGGAAATCTCCTGCTCATTGCCCAGCATTTGGCGCACCCAATCCGTGCCCATCCGCTTCACCCATGGGGCTGTGCGTTCGCCGTAAATACCGGTTTCCCGGTACAGCTGTACGTAGGCTTTAGCCAACAGGATCACCTCATCCTCAGTCGCCACCGTCGTCAGGCTGTCGCATTCCCGGACCTCGGTGCCGCCGTTTCCGCCAAAATACAGCTGGTATCCGTTCTCCACGCAGACGACGCCAAAATCCTTCGTCAATACTTCGGCACAGTTTCGCGGACAGCCGGTCACACCCATTTTCATTTTGTGCGGCGTATCGACCATCTCGATCTCTTGTTCCAGCCGGATGCCAAGCCCTAACGAGTCCTGGGTGCCGAACCGGCAAAATCTCGAACCGACACACGATTTGACGTTACGCAGCGACTTGGAGTAGGCGTACCCCGAACGCATCTCCAGCTCCTCCCAAACGTTCGGGACGTCTTCCTTCTGTACGCCGTACAGCCCGATGCGGCTGGCGCCCGTAATTTTTACCAGCGGCACGTTGTATTTCTTCGCAACTTCACCGATGCGGATCAAATCCTCCGGTGTCGTCGTTCCTCCATACATCCGCGGAATGACGGAGAACGTGCCGTCCTTCTGCATGTTGCCTTCCATTCGTTCGTTGACATATCGGGATGCCTTATCGTCGGCATACGTCTCAGGATGCAGCATCCGCAAATAATAATTCAGTGCCGGGCGGCACTTCGAGCAGCCTTCTTCGGATGCAAACCCGAGCACGATGCGTGTCTCCCGCGGCGACTGCAGACCTTTCTCGCGAATCGCGGCCACCACCTCATCGCGGGTAAGCGTCGTGCAGGCGCACATGCCTGCCGCCTTCTGCGCCGATGCGTCGAATTTGTCGCCCAGCGTATGCGCGAGGATCGCCTCAACCATGCCGCGGCATTTGCCACATGAGCCTCCGGCTTTGGTCACAGCTTTCACTTCGTCGAACGTGGTCAGTCCGTTCTCGAGAATGGCGCCGACGATGCGTCCCTTGGTTACGCCGTTGCATCCGCAAATCGTTTCGTCCGCGCTGATTGAGGCGACATCGAGTCCGCTGTCTCCCCCGGCTTTATGGAGCACGGAGGCGCTCGTATATTCCTGAATGTCGCTGCCTTTCTTCAGTAGGCTGAACAGTCGGGTTCCGTCGGAAACGTCCCCGTACAGCACAACGCCGACGATGCGATTCTCGCGAACCAGGATCTTTTTATAGGATCCGGCGACCTCGTCCTGCACGACGATGGCTTTCGTGTCCTCATCCGCATGGATTTCTCCGCCGGAAAACAGATCGCATCCCGCTACCTTTAGCTGCGTGGACAACACGCTGCCCGCGTAACCTTCCGTTGGCCGGCCCGTAAGGTGGTCCGCAAGCACGATGCCCTGTTCATACAATGGCGCCACCAGACCATAGGCTATGCCGCGGTGTTCAGCGCACTCGCCTACGGCATAAATCGACGGGTCCGTCGTCTGCATCAGGTCGTTGACTTGAATGGCCCGGCCAACCGCCAGCCCCGCGTCCCGCGCCAGCGCTGCATTGGGACGAATGCCAACGGCCATGACGACAAGATCGCATTCGACGTTCGTTCCGTCTTCGAACCGAAGCCCTTGTACTCTCCCGTCACCGTAGATTTCCGTTGTTTTCTTTTCCATCAGAAACTTCATGCCCTGGGCTTCCAGGTCCTGCTGAAGCAGCTTTGCCGCTGCCGCGTCGAGCTGCATTTCCATCAGATGGGGCAGCAAATGAACGACATGGACCTCCATCCCCTGGTTCATCAATCCGCGAGCTGCTTCCAAGCCGAGCAATCCGCCGCCGATCACGACCGCCTTTTTGTATTGTTTAGCCGTTTCCAGCATCATTTTCGTGTCTTCAATGGTGCGGAAACCGACGACGCCTTCCAGGTCATGTCCTGGTACAGGTAAAATAAACGCGCTGGATCCGGTCGCGATAATGAGCTCGTCGTAGGGGATGACGGTTCCCCGGTCGGTTCGAACTTCTTTCAAAGCTCGGTTAATCTCTATAGCCCGTTCCTGGGACAGCAAATGTATGTTATTGGACTGATACCAGTCCCAATCGTTAATCGTGATTTCTTCAAACGTTGTTTTCCCTTGCAGCACAGGGGACAGCATAATTCGGTTATAGTTGGGATACGGCTCATCCCCGATCATCGTTATCTCGTAGCGGTCGCGGTCCCGGCGAAGAATTTCCTCGATACACCGCGCCCCCGCCATCCCGTTGCCTATCATCACCAATCGTCTGCTCATAAACACGCCTCCCGTGCAACCTTGTGAAATTCATTACATTTATATCGTAACGGATATGGGAGGCTTTGCCTGTGAAGTAAATCACAGTGGCTTGGTTAAAACATAAAATTGGCGAAGGACAGGAATTTTACGGCGTTATTGTGATGACCTCCAACCATAAGAAGCAAAAGTGCAAAAGGCCACCCTGATGGATGGCCTTTCTTCGAACCTTCGTTTTTTACGCGGGTAAGAATATCCGCTAATTTTCGTAAGCTTGCTGCAGCGCCTTTATGTCGATTTTCTTTTTCGTCTGGAGTATGGCTTGCATGACTCGCCCTGCTCTTGCCGGATCGGGGTCACTGATCATCTCCGTTAAATGGCTGGGGATGATTTGCCAGGATACGCCGAATTGATCTTTTAACCAACCGCAAACCTGCGCCTTTTCGTCCCCTCCCTCGGAGAGCCTATCCCAATAATAGTCCAGATCCTCCTGATCATCGCAATGAACGATAAAAGATATGGCCTCATTGAACTTAAAATGCGGACCCCCATTCAGCGCGACGAATGACTGCCCTTCCAATTGAAATTCTACGGTCATCACCGTTCCCTCTACACCCCTGCTTTCCGGACCATAGCGGACAATTCTGCCGATTTGGGAATCATGGAAAATGGACGTATAAAAATTCGCCGCCTCTTCTGCTTGAGAATCGAACCACAGGTTTGGGGTAATCTTGTGCAATTTCATTCGCGTCATACCTCCCGGCTATATTCATTTCTATGATGATTGTAGCCTATCAGGGGAACCGGCGTTTCTTTTCGATTGCTTTGTTTCTAGTTTTCAGGCAGCTAATCATGAGGTATACGCCATCCCCCTTGCACCCAGCTGCTGATCGATCGAACAACAGCGATGATGAATGAGATGAATAACAACCCGGAAGCTATATACCAAAGAACAGCTTGATAACGGTCAGGTTCAGGAGGCTCACCCACAGGGCCTGTCTCGGGGATCATTGGATGCAGGCACAGATTCCCTGCCCGTAACGAGCAGACTGCCAAGATCAACGATGAGATCGCAAGCAGCACCCATTTCATTTTTTCCATACCCTTTCCCCTTTCCGAAAAATATACAGAACTACAGTTTCTGATCTCTTCAGTCCCAAGTTAACTCGCCTTTTCTCATTTTGGCAATATAAATGATCTGTCCCGTATGGTAGTGCACTTCTCTGAACATCGCCATCATCAGATTTAGTGCTGTCGTTTCGTTGTTCACTTGGCTGTATGTAAGCGGCGGCAGTAGGAGGAAAGGCTGGGACATCAATTGCTCTGGCTCGGATTGAAGCTGTTCAAGATACTGAAGAATGATATCAAACGCGTCTTTTGTATGCTGGTATGCTTCTTTTTTCGTCATCATCAGTCCACGTTCGAATTCCTTATCCCTGTCCCGCATGTCCGGAATGTTATACAGAATCGTCTCGACCCGTGAGTGTGCGGCCCCCCGAATATGCGCCACCAAATTAGCAATACTGTTGCTTTCCGGAGTCGGATGCCAGGTAATATCTTCTTCAGACACTTGTTCAATGGCTTTAAGCGTCCCTCTTTGTTCCGATTTCAGCTTGACCTTCATGCTTTGGATAAATTCGAGTGCTAGTTCCATGTTCACACCTCCTCGTTTATTAGCCCGAACTTTATGGATCCCCTACTGGCCCCTATTCGATCCATTGTCTTGGCCCCACCTTGTGAAACTTAGACGGCAATTCAAAAAATCTCTCGTTTCAGCGGAGGCTTATCACCGATATTCATAATCTTATATCCCGCCCAAGATATCCCTTAGATGATGCCAATGCTGACCTACCCAAAGGTTCTCTTCCCGAAATCTTTTGATGGGAGTGGAATCCCGTTCTTTCCACGGTCACCCATCCGGCCTCTTTCCACCAGGTTAACTGGATGGATCTGACCAATTGATCCAATGTAAGCGGTCGGTGCTCGCGGTAACCNTGGACGAAAGCACGAACGACATCCAGA
>NZ_PCZT01000009.1:720633-721712 GCF_002968895.1 Paenibacillus sp. AR247
AACATAATTCAACCGGTCAAAATCAAGGACTGCGGATACCGAATTTGGCGTAAATAAAATATTGTCGACAAACAAATCCCAATGGCACCAGCCTTGCTCGCAGCCTGAAAATAGTCCGATATCCGTCTCGTCAATGATGTCTCGCTGGATTTCCAAAGCGGCTAGCGTTTTTTCGCATCCCATCGATACGGCATCGGACCATCTGCGCTCCCAATGTTTTTGCATTTCTTCTTTGCTGCGGATATTCCAATGCAGAGGCTGTTTGGCACGGTGCGAATTCAGGAGCTTGTGCATGTACCCGGTTGTTTTCCCAAGCGAATACATTTGATGTGCATTGGCCGTACCCGGCTGTAATATTTCACCCTGGCAAGAACGCATCAGGACGTATCGTTCCTGTGAAGGCGTGCGGAGCACATATTGGCCTTGTTGCTGGAAAAGTTGGGGTACGCGGATCCCTTGGTTATAGAGATCGTTTTGATGCGATAAAGAAATCTCCAGTCCTTGAACGAGATGCTCGGGATATCGGGTCTTGTTGTACTGCTTCGCAAACAGGCTTCCGATGTCCGTTTCAATTTTCCATTTCAGGTTTAGATATCCTTGATCGATTTGGTGGGAATCATCTATTCCGATCCCAAAGATATCTGTAATGGATTGCAAGATTTCATCTCTTATGGTTGCCGTTGATTCGGACATTTCTTGCCCCTCTCATGGAAAGGATCAGATTGAACAACCAATATGTATAGCTTGGACGACCTCACAGCACCTCGTTTTTCCAAAATTCTCCTGAATTATTATACCAGAACATATATTCTGAATCATCCCTGAAAATTACTTAACCCTCAACAGATTTCTGCTTTCTCAAATCCCCATAAAAAAGAAGCCGTTCAGGCTCCCTTATCACTTTCATTCGTTAAATCACTCGATTTTCAGCAAACGAACAACCTCACCATCCCAAAGGTCATCGCGAACTTTCAGAAATCCCAAAGATTCGTATAAATGACCTGCGGTTATTCACTCTGTCACTTAATTCACATCACCGAGATACCGTACGTTCATTTCATTATTCACTAATTGATCGT
>NZ_PCZT01000009.1:721812-728641 GCF_002968895.1 Paenibacillus sp. AR247
CCTTCGGATACAACCTGATGTGATCGAGTTGACGAATATCCACCCATTCTACGCCGATCTGATCCTGGTCGGGCTGGGTTCCATTCATCTGCGTCGGGGCTTCCTGCGTAAGCGAGCAGACAAAATAAAACTCCACTTGATGAACGTCATGATCCCATGCTGCGAACTCATGATTTTTGCCGATGTACTCGCGCACGTAAACAAGGTCCTGCACCTCAACTTGTACTCCAAGTTCTTCGATGCATTCCCTCTTGAGGGTCTCTTTCAGTACTTCTCCGTGCTCTTGGCCGCCGCCTGGGAATAGGTAGAAAAAACCGTCGTTATCCTTGTTTTTGGTCAATAACAATTTTCCTTGCTGAATGATGATCGCTTTCGCAGAGTTTCTAATTGGCTTCATGCTAACCTCACGATTCCTAGATTTCTATTTGGTATGGATTAGTCTTTAAAATCCGTTATGTTGGACAAGGTCAAGCCGATTTCCATAGAGATCCTCGAAGACCGCCTCAATGCCCCATGGGACCTCTTTCGGTTCACTGAGAAAATGAACTCCGTTTGCCTTCATTTGTCCGTAATCGCGATAGAAGTCATCGGTTTGGACGACGAGGAATACGTGGTTCGCTGCTTGGGTTCCAACCCTGTCCTGCTTAGCCTCCGTGTCTGCCACCACAAATACGATGGCGGTTTGCGCCTCCTTCGACGGAGCTACGGTGACCCATCTCATGCCGTTCCCGAAATGGTTGTCCGTTAACAAAACGAACCCTGCCTTTTCTGTGTAAAATTCAATCGCTTCGTCAAAATTTTTAACCAGCAGCGTAACATGTCCTATTTTTTTCTGCATAAATGCTCACTCCTCGTTGGTATATGAAAAAGCTCATTGGTCCTGAACCTTTTTTATATTTTTCCTTCGACCTTCTCCATGTTAGCATTTTCGCATAACAGAAAAAAAGAAGAAGTTGACGGAATGAATCGGCTTCTACATTTCGTCAAAGGAGGTTCTTATGATGATTCAGGAAAATGATCTGAAGCATCTCAGACTCAGAACAATTCACTCCATCCATTCTTGCCTGATGTCGGCTCCTTTGTTATTCTTACCGTATGTTTGAACAAGGAGGCGTTCTGAAAATGGATCGAGAAATGCAACCCAACGGACTCGAACCTTATTTGTCTGAATTATCCTGGCGGCTAAATCAGCTGTTGCAGACGGATGGATTACATATAACAGAGATCCCGTCGCTGCACATGATGCGGGCCACGGCGACGTCCGAACCTATTCATAGCATGTACGCGCCTTCTTTATGCTTCATTGTCCAGGGCGCCAAATCCGCAGCGCTTGGTCAAGAGATTTACCATTACAATCCGACCACGTACCTCGTGACATCCGTTCATCTCCCGATCAAAAGTGAGATCACCGAAGCCTCGCCTGAGGTTCCGTTCATTGGGCTTCACCTGGAGTTTACACCGGATCAAATTCTGGATATATTGCAGCATACGGATCTGGCCTGGCCTGAAGAATCGGAGCCGGGAAGCGGCATATTTGTCGGCAATACGAATTCGCAACTGCTTGATGCCCTGCTGAGGCTGGTAAAATTGTTCGACCAACCTGCTGAAATCCCAATCCTGGCTCCTTTGATTACACGGGAGATTCTATTCCGCGTTCTACAGGGCGAGCAAGGCCATTTGGTCAAGCAGTTTGCGGTGATCGGCAGCCAGGCGCACGCCGTTGCGAAGGCCATTCAGCTCATCCATCGTGATTATTCCAAGCCGCTTCGCGTCGAGGAACTGGCCAAGGAAGTAAATATGGCCGCGTCGTCTTTTCATAAACATTTCAAACAGGTCACGGCTCTGAGCCCGCTGCAATATCAGAAACGGATCCGACTTCAGGAAGCGAGACATCTCATGATCAGTGAAAAAATGGGGGCAGCCGATGCCGCTTTCCAGGTTGGCTATGAAAGTCCTTCCCAATTCAGCCGCGAGTATGCCCGATTGTATGGTCTGCCGCCTAAGAGTGATTTGAAGCAAGCCTCTATCCAGTAAGGGGATTCCCTCATTTCCATAGGTGAAACACAAGCTGCGCCACAAGAACAGCAAGCCCCGATCTCGGTGAGATTGGGGCTTGTTCTCTTCATGATGACCGAATTTAATTAATCATATTAAAGATTTGTTCACTGGTGCGTAACTTCTCAATTCGGTGAAAAATCGTACAGCACACATGCTCATGTTCTTTCTTGGTGGATGGGGCATCCAGGATCTAGTCCAGCCAGCAGTTCACTAGCTGATGAAGCCAGTCCTGAGCCGTAGTAAGTAACTTTGAGGGAAAGTTGTGGTACGAGATGACATGATTCAACATGCTGTCTGGAGTAATTGGGGAAAATTATTTATTTAATATGATTAATAATCAATCAGATAAATATAACATTCATATCTTCTTGGCAGTTACAAGCCTGCATGAAACCTAAATACACCCGCCTTTAATGCAGGCGGGTGTATGGGTCAATAGCTGGCTTTTGCTTTCCGTTTCGGACTTAAGAGAATTGGAATTGGCTAATTGCCAGGTTCCCTTTCAAAATAAAATACACATTCTGACTTCCGTGTATTCCGCTAAGCTTGCAGGAATAATCCTGCCATGTCTGTAAGTCGCCTGAAGTCAGAGTGATCCGGCCCACAGGCAGCCCTTCAGGATGATCCAGCCGCACTTCAACGACGGCATCCGCCGCTCCGGCCGCCCGGATTCGCAGCGTATCCGCACCGTTCTCGAACTTGGCATCACGGAAAACGATCCATCCGGATTGATCCTTCACGACCACGGCGCTGCCGCCTTCCGTACACTCACCGTCGTAATTGATGGCTTTCGTTGATTGCGTGAGGTCACGCGGCGGAATGGTCTCCCCATCTACAACCAGCTCGGCTGTCAGCGGCAGGTTCTCCGAAGAAGCGCCGGCCATCATCATATAAGTGCCGGTCTCGATGCAGTAGCGCTCGCGAGTGACATCCCAGATCGCCAGCTGATCGAGCGGAACTTCAAAGGACACATCGGCCGTCTCGCCCGGCTGAAGCATCACTCTGCGGAATCCAAGCAGCTGCTTGCGCGGACGCTTGACGCGGGACTGATTTGCCCGGCTGTACAGCTGCACCACTTCCTCCCCTGCCACTTCACCGATGTTGGTTACCCTGCATGTCAGACGAACCGTTTGATCCGTGCCTGCCGTAAGCTTTTCCTTCGCAAGCTGCAGCCCATCATACCGGAAGCTGGTGTAGGACAAGCCGTGTCCAAACGGATACAGAGCCTCGCCCTCGAAGTATTGGTACGTTCTGCCGTGCTTGATGACATCATAGTCCATAAATTCCGGCAGCTGGTCGACGGATTTGTACCACGTCATATTCAGTCGTCCCGCCGGGTTGGTGTCCCCGAACAGCACGTCTGTCAATGCATGACCCAGTTCCTGGCCGGCATGGGATGTGTACAGAACGGACGGTACATTCGCGTCCACCCAGTTTAGCGCGTACGGGTAACTGCCTACGACGACGACCACCGTGTTCGGATTGGCTGCATAAACCTCCTGAATCAGCTTCTCCTGCGATTCCGGAAGTGTAATGTCCGGACGGTCGATCGTCTCCTTGCCGTTAATCAGCGGATGATTGCCGACGAACACAACCGCCAGCTCCGCTTCCGCTGCTGCTTCTTTGGCAGTCTGAAGCTTGTCCGTGACGATTTCAAGCTCGAACAGATCGGCATGGACGATCGGGGCATCCTCACCCGATACCTCGGCCGCACCTGCAACGTTGATCTCATTCGCAGTCTCCGCGGCTTGGCCGTCGCCTACCAGCAGCTGACCTGATTCGGCATGCACCGTCACCGGTGTACCATTCCATGTTGAGAAGGTTACGCATCCTTGCTCATGTTCGGCAGGATGGATGAGGAAGACTTCTTTAGTAAACCACTCCCAAATTTGATCGGACGATGCTTTAACGATCTTATCGTCAGTTGTCAGGTAGCGGCCATTGTCTTCAGAGATCAAGGTGTGGCTTCCCCAGCCCCAATCCGTCATTTCAAACACAGACGCATCCATAGCATTTTCGGTCGTTGCTGCCAGCGCGGCCTCTTCTCCGGCCTGAATTCGAACATACCGCCCCGTTTTTTTGATTTCAGCCGAATCCGGTCCGTTCCCCCGCTGTAACTTGTCTTGCCGTTCGTTCCTGCCCCGGAAAGCTTCTCTTGGATGCCCTGGAGCGGCGTGACGGCATAAGGGAGCGAGCCGCTGTACCAATCCCGGTACACCATTCCGGCGAGCGGCCCGATCACGGCCACTTTGTTCAGCTTGTCTGTATTGAGCGGGAGAAGCCCACGGTCATTCTTCAGCAGTACCATTGCCTTACGGGCGGCTTCCCGGGACAGCTCCGCATGCTCTGGCCGCAGGATTACGGATTCGTCGATCGCAGCATACGGGTTGCCCTCTTCAGGATCGAATTCGCCGAGCCGGAAGCGGACGCGGAAGGTATTCGTCAGTGCGGCGTCAAGATCGCTCTCAGCCAGCAGTCCCTCACTCAGTGCTTCACGCAGCGCATCCTTGATCACAGCCGAATCGTCCGTGATGCTGTCAATCCCACCTTCTTTAACGGAGCGGGCGACGGCCTCCTTATACGTATCCAGGTATCCATGATCGCGGACGGTACCAGTCACGTCGAAGGCATCGCTTACAACAAAACCGTCCATGCCCCACTCGTCCTTGACGATGGCTTTGACGTCAGGACTCAGGTTCGCCGGCACGCCGTTGATCGCGTTGTAAGCCGTCATCATGGACTGGGCGCCGCCTTCCTTGAACGGAATCTCAAACGCTTTCAAATAATATTCCCGCATGTTGCGCGGATCAATGCTGACCGAAGCGTCACCCCGGCCAACTTCGTTATTATTCGCAATAAAGTGCTTCAAAGTGGCAACCGCTTTCAAGTATACGGGATGATCACCTTGAATGCCCTGAATGAGCGCGGAGGCCAGTTTCCCGGTCAGGATCGGGTCTTCTCCGTAGGCTTCTTCCGTTCTGCCCCAGCGCGGGTCGCGTTCCAAATCGACGGTCGGAGCCCACTAGGGTCAATCCGTTCACTTCGGGATTGCGGCGGTAGAACCCTCTGGCCTCGTCACCGATGACGCTGCCGATTCGTTTCATGAGTTCCGTGTCCCACGTACAGCCAAGGCCGAATCGGCTGCGGAAATCCGGTTGCTTCTCCCAGCCACGCCATGCCGTGGGCTGCTTCCGTTCCGTGTTTATACGCTTTCACACCGAGCCGCTCGACGGCAGCTTGATATTGAACCATCAGCTCCACTTTTTCTTCCAGTGTAAATCGGGAGACCAGGTCTCTCACTCGTTCTTCTAAAGGTAAGGATGTATTCTGAAATGGATAGTCGGTCTGTGCTGGCATCGTTATCATCTCCTTCAGGCGTATTTTAAGCCATATCGGTTTCAGGAGATACCCGGATAATTAGAGGCGTTTTCATATAGAATTCATAGAAAGACTTTCCGTTTGATCACGATGTCGAAAAGATTCGTATGTTCCTATTTCATTGGTGCGTATTCGGCAAACCCCGTCGTTAATGTTCTTATGCGGATGTCGACGCGCTCCACCTTCCAAGCCCCTCCTGTCCAGATGAGCGTAACGGTCCGATCCTCAATGTATTGATCCTCTCCCGTCAGCCCGTTCCCTAAGGGAGCTGATTGTGTAAACGTGGCTGCAGTTTTGCCAGTATATTCGGGCAGGGTTATCGGATCTTTATAGCGGCCGGCTGCCTGCAGCCCCTGATCATGAATCAGCGTACGGATGAAGCGTTCGGTAAAATAGGATTTGTAGTGTGCGCTCACGTATTTAGCGTCCAGATTTTGGGCTTCGTTTAATTTGTCCGACAACAACTTCATGCGGGCGGAGGTCAGTTTTTGGGTACCCGGCATAGAAACAGGGGATGGTGACGGTTTAATTTGGATCCGGATTCCTTCCAGAATCGCCGTAGCAAGCTTGGACGGCCCATCCCACTCAACTGTAGCTCCCAATGCTGCTGCGACAAATTTTAATGGGACATAGACACTCCCATTCAACACTTGGACGGGAGCTCCCATATCGGCATACTCGCGATGCGGCAGGTCCGGATATTCAGGAAATTCTCCTCTTGATGGGGTGTCCACGATGGCCCGCTTGAAATTTGCAGCCAGCCGAATGGTAAGATCGTTTTTGCGGATAACCAATTCCTTTTCTGTAGGAAACCATTCTAGACGGGCTCCCAACGGTTCGATTAGAGGCCGGACCGGGACGAGGAGATGTCCTTGGTTCCATTCTGCATTTTGAACTGCTACCGACTGTGGGCCTGCTGCGACTTGTGCAGATTCATTCATCGCAAATCCCATCATTTCTAATCCCGTTGTGGCCATCGTTATCCATAATAATAATTTCAGCTTTTTCATATGAAACAGGTCACCTCTGCTGCTTTTTAAGATATAAACGCTGCCCAACAGGAAATGTCACGAAAAATGCAGCACCCGGCGGCGGAACATGGCATTCCTACCTGGCCGCGTGGTATAGTGAAACGAAGAACAAGCGATGGAGTGTAGAACGAACATGAATGAACGAAAACATCCCAATAACAAACGACAGTCCCAAGCCGGGACTCATTTATATCGAAAGGATGCAGCTGCTCGCAAAGGCTTCCGCAAAAATGAGCCGATGAAGCAGACGTCTGGCTCTGCCCGCGATCATGCCGATGAGCTTCGGACCGGCGACCGCATCGTCGTGACCATCAAACGTTTGGGTATTAACGGTGAAGGCGTAGGTTATTATCGGCGGAAGG
>NZ_PCZT01000009.1:728741-736625 GCF_002968895.1 Paenibacillus sp. AR247
TTTGGAACGGCAAAAGCGGAAAATAAATACGGCAACAATTTGAAGAAGGCGGTGTCAAAGCATGGATTTTGAACAGGTCATGCAGGAGCTCGAAGCTCTCGGCAAGGAACGGCTCAAGAAGCAGTATATGTCCAATGGAGCACACGAACCGCTTTTTGGCGTAGCGACAGGTGCCATGAAACCCATGGCCAAGAAGATCAAAATCGATCAATCGTTGGCTGAGCAGCTGTACACCACAGGAAATTATGACGCCATGTACTTTGCCGGCATCATTGCCGATCCGAAAGCGATGACCGAGAAGGATTTTGAGCGTTGGATTCAGGGGGCCTATTTTTATATGCTGTCCGATTACGTGGTGGCGGTAACCTTGGCGGAAACCGATATTGCGCAGCAAGTCGCCGATCAATGGATCGCAAGTGGTGAGGAGCTGAAAATGTCGGCGGGCTGGAGCTGTTATTGCTGGCTTCTAGGCAGCCGGCCGGACACTCAATTTGACGAAAGCAAACTCGTGGATATGCTGGCATTGGTGACAAAGACAATCCACGAAGCTCCGGAACGAACAAAATCGGCGATGAACAATTTTATATACACGGTAGCCGTATCCTATCTGCCGCTCCATGATAAAGCGGTCGAGACTGCAAAAGCAGTCGGTCCGGTAGAAATGAAGCGCGATCATAAAAAAAGCAGCATCCTAAATGCTTTGGAAAGCATTCAAAAAGCGGTGGATAAACAACAGCTCGGCTTTAAACGCAGATATGTAAGATGTTAATTGCAGATAAGTAAGATGTTAAACGCAGAAGATGCACAGAAGGAGCTCAAGACTCCTTTTGTGCATCTTCTGCGTTTATTTACCGCTCCACAGCTCCACTCTCGCTTTGACCAGCTCCGTATATTGCTTTTCCATCTCCACGGCGCCCGCGTCGTCGAGCTCCTTCAGCATGCCGTCAAAAAATCGCGTCGAACTGCTCCGGTTTTGCCAGAACGGCTTCCGGAATCCGTTTGCGGATAATATCCTGCGTTTTCTGATAGATCACATTATAATTGCCGTCCTGCGGAGCCGCAATATTCCAGGCAGCACCCCACGGCTTGACCGGAAATTCCTTGCTCGATGGGAACAGGTCTTTCCAGGTGGTTGCCCCGTATGCCTCAAGCGTTTCCTTTTCCGGCTTGGTATATGAGGCGATAATTTGTTCCGGAAAATTCGTCGTGTAGTAGTTTCCTGTGGCGTCCTTGACACCGTCACCGTAGTGAGCCGACATGTTTCCGTACAAGCCAATACCGGTGGTTTTCGTAAAGTTGGCGTTATCATTCACTTTCTTATCCAGCACTTCTTGGGGAATGACCCGTTTGCCATCCACCACATTATAGTGCTTGCCTTCAATCCCCCAGTTGATCAGGACCTGTCCTTCGTCCGATGCAAGGAAGTCGAGGAACTTGATCGCCCGTACGGGATCTTTGCATGCGGTCGTAATGCCAACACCCCAGCCGGACATAAATCCGGTATCCTGGAAGTTATGATCCTTGTACTCTTCCGACATAGTCACCGGAAAATGGGCGTAGGTGCGTTCCGCCTTCCCGCTGGACTTCAGGGCATTCTCGGCTTCCGCATATCCCCATTTGGCGTCAATCAGACCCAGGACGCGGCCGCTGGCGATTTTGGACTTATACTGATCGCTCTTTTGGACAAACGTTTCTTTATCCAGCAGCCCCACATTGTACATATGGTTCAGCCAGCGGAAGTATTCCTTTTCCTCCGGCCGCTTATAGTGCAGCTTGGCTTCAAAGGTGTCCGGATTAATGTAGTATTCACCATCGTCCTTGAGGCCGGTAGCATACACTGCTGGGTTCGTGACCGTGATCATGATTCTCCAGTCATCGGCGTCCAAAGTTAACGGAATGGTCGGCTTGCCGTCAATTGTCGGATGCTTATCCTTATACTGCTGGAGAACGTTTTCAAAATCCTTGACGGTTCTGACTTTCGGGTAACCCAGTTCCTTCAGCACCGCATTTTGGATTTCAAAGCCGCTGCCGGCGTCAAAGTCCTGCTGATCAACAGCCGCGTTACTTGGTATGACATAGATAGATTTGTCGTCGTTGCTGTATGGCAGGCGGTTCATATACTTGCCGTATACCTTTTTCAGATTCGGTGCATACTTGTCGATCAAATCGGTCAGGTCGATCATGGCCCCGGCTTCCACCAATTTGTCGACATCGCCTTTGCCGTAAATCAGATCCGGGTAATCACCGCTCGCCGCCATAAGCGATATTTTATCCGCTCCCGCGCCGGATACGGCGAATTCCGCATCCAGGGTCACCCCTGTCCTTTTGGTGATTTCTTGGCCAACCTCATCCTGCATTTTGTTCCAGTTCGAGCTCGCGTCCGCCCCAAAAAACGAAAATGTGATCGGGCTCGTATCGTCTGATTTGGAATCCTGCGTGCTGCCGGCCGAACCGGCTGGCTTGCCATCCCCTGAACTGCTGCACCCTGCCGAAATGAACAGCATGCCGGCAAGAAGAAGCAGCCCGAATTTTTTCCCAACTGTACCTGTCATATTCATCGTTCCCCCTTATTTCTGTTAAGAATGCGTTTGCATTTTTGGGTTTAGCATAGTTGATTTAGCTCTCCCGGTTATCCTTCCGTATGTGCGTGAAGTAAAAACGTTTTCGGAAATATCCTCGAAAAACATCCCTCCTTTACCGATTTCCGGTTTGGTTAATAGCCATTGTAATTCGTAATCTGCTGGCAAACCTTGATTTTTAAGTCGCGGTTATAGGATGATATAGACATCAAACCATACTTTTTCGGGTGGGATCCTCCATGAGCATCAACGTGTATTTAAACTGGTTTACGACCGACGAGCAGTTTCCGTTTTTCATCCAGTATGGAGGTCATGACGAAGACATGCAGCTGCATAAGCACATCGACTTTTGCGAGCTGGTGATCGTACTGAACGGACATGCTACGCATATCGTCAACAACGAGGCTTCTTTTATCAAAAAAGGCAACGTGTTTGTTATTAATGGCGCCACGCAGCATGCCTACAAGGATCCGTACGATTTTAAAATTTGCAACATCATGTTCAAACCCGATATGCTGAAATATGCCGGCCCGGATTTAAGGGCGTCTCAAGGATTTCAGGCGCTTTTTATTTTGGAACCGCTTTATCGTCACCTGCATCCTTATGAAAGTAAACTCAATATTCCGCTGTCCAATCTCGAACATGTGGCTTCGGTTATTTCCGATATGATTGACGAATACCACCATCGGCACCAAGGTTACCAAACGATGCTGGCGTCACGGTTTATGGAGCTTGCCGTATACTTGTCCAGGCTGTATGAGCACCAGGATCAGGGCGTCGAGAGCAATCTGATGCATTTGGCAAATGCAGTATCCTATATCGAAGACCACTACCTCGAACCGGTGACCCTGGAAGAAATCGCGGATAAGTCCCGGATTTCCGTACGGCACCTGAACCGGATCTTTCGGGCATATTATCAGACGTCGCCGATGGCGTATCTTCAGCGGCTTCGCCTGGAACGGGCATGCATCCTGCTCAAGCAGACGAACCTTTCGATCACCGAAATCTCATATGAATGCGGCTATAACGACAGCAATTAAGATCTGCTCCCGGCTGCCCGTAATAAAACACGAACTTGTCAGGCTGTACCTCGATCTTCAACTCCAGCGGCCCTGCCGGACATGCATGTTCCTTCTCCACACATAAGGAACCGACGGTGCGCCGAAGCCGTAACTTCTTGACTCCATTGCTTGACGTAACGGCAACATCATAGTGATACTTATCATTCATATAAACGGTTAATCCGGCTTCTTCCCCGTCGCCGGCTGGTTCATATTCCATGGCTGCCGAAATATTGCAGGTAAAATGGCACAGACGGCGTCCTACAAATGCCGGAGAGCCGGTGTCTGACAGTGTCGTCCGATTTCCACGAAGTTCCAGGTGCCCGGGTCGTCGCTCCAAAGACCAGCTCCCGGGAACGGGATTACGCAAAAAGGTCCACTCCAACTGAAGCTGCGTGCCGTCAAAGTCATCCCTTGCCGGCTTCTCGTCCCAGCGGACGGCAGGCAAATTCGGCGAGTCCATAATGGGTTCGATGTGTCCGCCTGCTCCGATGACCGGCCAACCGTCCGTCGTCCAGGTTACCGGCGCAAGCATCACTTCCCGGCCCAGGTGGTGGCGCATCGGATAGGACGGTGGCCGGATCCCCAAACAAACCGCCCACCAGCTTCCATCATGAGCTTGTACCAGATCGGCATGACCTGTTGCATGGATGGTGCTTTTCAGGCTCCGGTTCGAGAGAATCGGATTATGCGGGCAAGAATTATAAGGTCCATAAGGATCGTTGCTTCTGGCGATCGTCACCATATGTCCGAACTCCGTTCCGCCTTCGGCGATCATCAAGTAATAATACTCCCCTATTTTATAGAGATGCGGCGCCTCGGGATGCGACCCTCCGGTTCCTTGCCAGATCAAGCGGCTTTCTGTGAGCATCTCACCGGATTCCTTATCGATTTCGCATTGATAAATCCCGTCTCCCTCGTCTCCCATTCGGGTCGACTGGAAATACACACGGCCGTCCTCATCGAAAAACAAAGATGGATCGATTCCGCCCTGCGCAACGGGTATCGGATCGGACCAGGGTCCGGCTGCTTCAACACTGGTCACATAAAAATTCCCGATCCCGCTAACATTGGTCGTTGTCATATAAAACATACCGTCATGGTAGCGAAGGGTTGGCGCGTAAATGCCCCCTGAACTGCCTGCACCCGCCAGCGGCAGCTGCTGCTCGTTCGTCAGGCAATGCCCGATTTGCCGCCAATGCACCAAATCTTTGCTGTGAAAAATCGGCACCCCCGGAAAATACTCGAATGTGCTAGTGACCAGATAATAATTGTCACCGACCCGGCAGATGCTGGGATCCGGATGAAACCCGGGAATGACGGGGTTGGTATACTGCATCGATACTCAGCTCCTAATCGTGATGATTCCACACTTGACTCTATGAGAGCGGTTACGCCAAATTGTTCTGGATTCAACCTGCTCTGTCCCATATTCTAAACGGTTGCATGCAGTCAAACCTTGATGATCAAGTCAGGAAAATAGCATGATCTAGACATTTAAGCCACAAGATATGGCACATTTGACACCCAGACATCAATCCGGATTCGTGCAGCCCAACACAAAAAAGCCCGCATTCTGCGGACTTTTTCAATATCTTAATTCTAGCGATTACGAAAACTCATTCAAATGCTCCGGCGTCCAATTTTTCACACCGTTATCTTCGATGATGCCCAATACGACATCGGATATATCCGGATCCGAGCTGAGCTGGTCCTGAACGCGGAACTTAATATCATCGGCATCGGCAAGCGACAGGCCGCTCCGAAGTTCGATCATCGTATCCACATGATAGTATCGGCCTTCCTGGATAATCCGCAGACCGTTGATGTCGGTGACATCCTGATCGGACAAAATGATGGACGACACCTTCTCCGCCACGTCGCGGGGCGCGGCCACACCGATTAGTCCGACCATATTATCATAGCCTACACGAAAAGCCACGGCCACCATCAACACACCGATGATGACGGTCACGATGCCGTCCAGTGCTTTAAAGGCGGTAAATGTCGTGACAACAACAGCGACAAGAGCCAGAAACGCACCGGTGACCGCTACCAAATCCTCATAAAAGACCAGCCGCGTCGGAGGTGCAGAGCGTGATACATGCTTGAAGGCCATAGGGATGAGTGAGATCCCGGAGGCCTCGATCCTTGCTTCTCGGGCGATTTCCTTCATCACCTTAAATAAAATCGCGCCATCGATCACCAGGTTCAGAATAAGCGCACCCACGTTAATCCAAAAAGCTCCGCCCGCTTTGGCCGGATGATGAATCAAATGCCATCCTTCCCGAATTGTTTCATAAGCCATAATCGTCACTACAATGACGGCGACCATGCAAAAAATGTTGATCACACGGCCGAATCCGGTCGGAAATTTACGGTTGGGCTTTCTTTCCGCAAGCACGCTTCCGGCAAACACAAACCCTTGGTTTACACAGTCCGCAAGCGAGTGCATCGCCGATGCAAACATCGCCCCGCTGCCGCTTAAAGAGGCCCCCACCCTTTGGCTGCAGCGATGACCGCATTGCCGAGCATAGCGATCGCCGATGATTTGTTCCCTTTTTGATGAGTGCCAGCCAATGCTCCCGTTCCTGCTGCTGCGCCATCTTTTTGCCTCCTGCTTAAGAATCCGACATGTTTGAATATGTTCTTACGATGGGAAAAATAGCCGGATTTTATGCAGTTTAATGGGAAATAGACGATGTATATTGGTTGCCGGGCAAACGATAAACCAAGAAAAAAAGCCCGCTATCAAGCGAGCTTTCGAAAAATCCCTAATCCACGCCGATCATGAGCCCGGTATCGCCGGGATCTTTCAGCCAAATGGACGAGATCGCCCATTGGTCATCAGCGGATCCAAACCCCTTCTCAATCGTGAGCATTGCTTTGCCTGTGCCTTCCACGCCAGCGGATGTCACCAGCGGGTAATCGAAGGAGATTTGCACTTTGCCGTCCGACAATGTCTTGGTAGTCATATTGGTTACCGTGCCCATATGAGGACTGGAACCCCCGGTAACCCAGAAATTGTCCTCAAACTGCTGTTTGGTTTTGGCCTGCAGCGCGGGAGTCATCACCGCGTACTGCATCGGTCCGCTGCGCTTCTGGACACCGCGGATCCAGGTCTTGGCGGCATCTTCCGGCGTATCGGCCTGCAAGGCGTTCATGAAGCCGCTCACTTGCTGGGAGAGCTTGCTCGCCTCGGGCAATGACACATGAATGCCGTCGCTCTTGTACTCCACTTCGCCTTTCAGCTGCTCCACGATGGCCCGCAGCGAGACCATGGCGGTTCCGTTTTCGATTTTCAATTTCATAAAAGTGTTGGCGAATTCCGCCCCATTGATAAAAATCCGCGGCCCGGCCGACGCCGCCAGCGCAGAGCCCGACAGAATGACAAATGCCGAACTCACCGCAATGAACACCTTCAACCGTTTCTTCATGGATCATTCTCCTTTATATACGCCATTGGAGACGTATTTATATGTATAGATGTCATTTCTATTGTAGAAGAATGGCGATCCATGAGGGTTACGTTCGGGTTACGATTCGGTTAACGAACCCTCATCAATGGCTTTGCGGATATCGTAATCGTGTATGTCGATATCAAGCTCCACGCCTTGCGCCAGCTTAGCTAACTGATAGCCGATAAAAGGCCCCATCGTCAAGCCGGATGCACCGAGCCCGTTCGCCGCGAGCAGGCCGCTCCAGCCCGGAACGGCTCCAAGCACTGGCAAAAAATCAGAGGTGAACGGACGGAATCCGACTCTGACCTCCTGAAAGGTGCCGTCCGCCAATCCGGGTGCCAAGGTTAATCCTTTATTCAAAATCTCCTGCATACCACCCGCTGTTGTTCTTGTATCGTAGCCTTCCACGTCATTTTCATGCGTTGCCCCGATCACGATCTTCTGCTCGTCGAAAGCCAGCAAATACTGATCAGAAGGCGGTATGACGACTGGCCATATACCTGTATCCTCATGATTCTCGAGCTGGAGGTGCATGATTTGCGCCTTTTGGTAACGGACGTTAAAGCGGACACCGAGCGGCTGCAGAAGCTGTCCGGCCCACGCCCCTGCACAGACGATCGTGCGGTCCGCTGCATATTCGTCGGGTCCGACCGATACTCCGCTCACCCGGTTCCCATCCGCCAGAAGCTTCGCATCCCCGTGAATCACAACAGCCCCGTGCCTTTGGGCAGACCGAATCAAAGCGTCGCGCAGGGCACGGCCGTCCACCCGGGCGGCGCCGCT
>NZ_PCZT01000009.1:736725-740750 GCF_002968895.1 Paenibacillus sp. AR247
GTGGACGCTGAGGGCACCAACCTTCGCATAGCCCGTCTGAGTCTCGCCTTCAGCTTCCAGTTCCTTGATTAACCCGGGATAAAAAGCCGCCCCTGCCTTGGCAAGCTGGTACCAGGCCTGATTGCGGCGCTGCGACAGCCATGGGCAAATGATGCCCGCGGCGGCATCCGTCGCCTGTCCCGGATCCTTTCGGTCGATGAGAAGGACGTCCGCTCCCATTTTTGCCAGCTGATAAGACGTCGATGCTCCCAGGATGCCTGATCCGATGATGATATATTTCTTCATAATTACATTCCTTTCTTGATGCCTGTTACCCCATTATAGCGAACACTTCTCTTACAGAGAAAATTCGGGCTGATCTTTAGGTTTTCCTGAATGTACTGTTACAAATATTTTTTAAAGCCTTTGCTGACTGAGCCGTCATATCCTTCTCGTTCGAAAAATTGATGGGCCCGGACTCGCTTGGAATGGCTGAGCAGCATGATTTTGTGACAATGCAGCGACCTGCAATATTCTTCGGCATATTTCAGAAGGGATTGGCCGATATTCCGGCTGCGGTGGTCCTCATGAACGACGATGTTTTCGATCAATCCATAGGGCCGGGTCCCATGCATGGCTTGAAGGCAGATGTTCAGCGTAAGCGTTCCCAGTAATGCCCCTTCCTCTTCATAGACCAGCAGAAAATTGGCGGGATCCCTTCTAATTTGTTCGATTTGCTCTTCCAGCACATTCATTTTCTTGCTGTTCGGCACCAGCATTCTGTACAAGTTACTCAGTTGTTCTCTATCTTTGGATTCCGCTTCACGGATCATAATATATTCTCCCTCCGATCTATCTGACGGCTCTATTTTTAATATGTTTGACCCCTGTCGTATGATCTAATTGTCTGATTTCCGAAGCAACAAATTCAGGAATGACGGTATACTGATCAAGTTCATCGATATCGATCCACCGGTTGACAAATCCCTCTTCCATGCCTTGAAATTCTACAACATGATGATATATGGAATGATCTCTTGGCAAATTCACAAGAAAAAACATCCCCAGCTCGTGTAACTTACGATCCGGAAAGTCTATAAAATTTTCGATTATCCAGAAAAGCTTACGGTCATAGATTGGTGCCCCATATTCCTCCATCATTTCACGTACGATCGTTTCTTCTGCGGTTTCACCGAATTCCACTCTGCCGCCGGGCATAAACCACAACTGATTATGTTCTGCTCTTTGCATCAGCACCTTATCTCTATGGAGGATAATGCAAGCAGCCCTTAACTGAAATGTATTTGTACCGGTCTCATAAGATATCATCATGTTATTTCATTCCCCATCCTCGATAATAATTTATAAAGTTTCTTTTGAGAGGCTTATTTATGACATTCCAGCTAACCTATAAGCGACTATATTTCGATACACAGCGCCGCGAAACCTGCAATGACATATGGATGTCCACTCATATTTTCATTGGCAGTCCGCATAAACCATATTGGAGAGAAGTCATGAAAATGGAGGTTAAGGAATGAACGATTCCCATCACAACGGCGCTGCCCATCAGGCTGGCAATGCAGCGAACCGTGAACCAAATTCAGCGGTTCCAAATGAGGGGAACGACAGACCGCATAGCGTAAACCAGTCCTTACCATGGGCAGAGGACCTGCCGGCCGCGATGCACTCGCAGACGGTTGGCGAACGCGGACCTGTCCTGGAGCAGGATAACATTTTGCATGAAACGCTGGAAACCTTTGTACATAGCAAAATCATTGAGCGTCCCGTTCACGTAAAAGGCTTTGGCGCATTCGGTTATTTTGAGACGGTGCATTCCATGACCGACTATACGATGCTCAGCTTTTTGCAGACGCCCGGTCAGCAGGTTCCCGTCGCGGTTCGCTTTTCCCTCGCGGTCAGCAATAAAGGCACACCGGATACTTCGCGCAATGTGCGAGGATTTTCCACCAAGTTTTACACCGAGCAGGGGGTATTTGATTTGTTATGCAATCATATCCCCGTCTTTTTGGTTCGAGATGCCGTCCGGTTCCCGGAATCAATCAAGGCCTTTCTCCCCTCGCCGAAAAACAATCTGATCGATCCCGAACGCTTCTGGAGCTTTGTAGCCAGGGCGCCGGAATCCACCCATTTCCTCGTTTGGCTATACTCGGACGTGGGCACGGTGAAGAGTCTCCGCCACATTAAGGGTCACAGCGTGAGCACTTACGTGTGGAAAAATGCAAAGGGCATGCGTTTTTATGTAAAATACCACTGGATGCCATTAGCCGGCGAGCAGTACATCGATCGGCAGGAAGCAGCCCGGCTGGCGGGTGAAAACCCGGATATTGCCGGCCAGGATCTGTACGATACCATTGCCGCGGGCAAGACCGTGGAGTACGGGCTGTATGTGCAGCTGATGAATCCCGATGATGCCGCGCATCTTCCGTTCGACCCGCTGGATGATACCAAGGTATGGGAGCAGCAGCAGTACCCTCTTCGTCCGGTCGGCCGCCTCGTATTGAACCGCAATACGGACAATTATATGGGACAGGTCGAAAAGATTGCCTTTTCCCCGTCCAATCTGCTGGAGGGTGCCGAGCTGTCGGATGATAAAATGCTGCAGGGCCGCGCCAACATTTACTGGGATTCCCAGCGCCGGCGGTTAGGCCCTAGCTTTCGCAGCATACCGATCAATCACCAGGAGAATTGGTCTCCGGCTTCCCTGGTGACCAGCGGAAATGGAAGATACGTGGAGGGCAAGCTCGAACGGACCGACATATCCAAACCGGATAATTTCACCCAAGCCGGGGAGTTTTACCGCGCCATTTCACCAGCGCAGCAGGAGCACTTGGTGGATAACTTAGCAGCTGATCTGAAAGGAATATCCCATGAAACGCAGCGGATCGTATTAAGTTACTTGTACGAAGCATCTCCGGAGCTGGGTGAAAGGGGGAATCATTTCGAGGATCATTTCGGGTATGCCATACGTCTGAGCTTGGTAGACGGGAGGAGGGATACGTTCTTTAACGTGTACCTCTTTTTTGTGCTCAGCAGTCCATCTCAGCCTACGCTTGCGTTCAGCGGAAACAGGAAACAGCATGAACAATAGCAAAAGGCGGCACAATGGCCGCCACCTTTGATCATACTCCATTAAAGTTAACATTGACTTCGACCCAGCGTTTAGAGCGATCTTTCGTACCAATATCCGGGCGAGCGGCCGTCCAGACGCATCAGTGCTTCCAGGAAAAATAATCGCCCCAAATGACGAAATCGTCCGGCGAAATTCCCCCTCTGACAAAGTAGGAGCCATGCCGCAGGAATCCCTCTTCCTCCGTGCTGCCGGCCGTGAAATAACCGTTCGCCATGGAGATGACGGACTGCTCCGCGAACTCCTGAAAAGATGCGCGCTCAGGATCCGTTTCGTCCAGATGCTGCAACAGCTCTAACATTCCGCATGCCGCAATGGCCGAAGCAGAGCTGTCCCTCGGTTCACCCTGCTGCTGCGGGGCATCAAAATCCCAATAAGCCACAAGATCCTCCGGTACGTGATCTATGAAATACCGTGCCAGCTGCTTAGCCGTGTCCAAAAAATACGGCTCCTTCAAATAACGGTAGGCAAGCGCGAAACCGCATATGCCCCAAGCCTGCCCGCGGGACCAGGTGGAACCGTCCCTGAAGCCCTGATGCGTACCTCCACGGATCGAATCGCCCGTTTGCGGATCGAAGTAGAACGTATGGTATGATGATCCGTCCCCTCGCACGAGAAATCTCCGGCTCTTGTCCGCATGAATACGGGCGATTGCGGCATAGTGAGGGTCCCCGGTCTGCTCGGACGCCCAATACAGAAGCGGAAGATTCATCAGGCAGTCGATGATGATGCGCCCGCCGTTTTCCGGGTCCCCTTCCGGACCCCACGCCTGAATGATTTGCGCGGACGGCCTCCATCGTTTTAAGAGCAGGTCGGCGGCCTGCAGGGCGGTTTGCCGGGCATCTTCATTCTGCTCGACAATCCAGCCTGCCATAGCGGACAGAGAATACAGGAA
>NZ_PCZT01000009.1:740850-749767 GCF_002968895.1 Paenibacillus sp. AR247
GGAAGCCGATATCGTGGTGCTGCAAGTGGCTCTCCTGCTGCAGCCTCTCCTGAAAAGAACGGACGCTTTGGACCGCTGCTTGGTAGATATCCGGATCTTTACTGTATTCGTAACTCAACCNTAAAATGCCGGCCCAGAAGCCTTCCGTCCAATCAGTATGATTCACCAGCTGATATTTGCCATCTCCGTGGCTGACATGCGGAAATTGACCATGAAAGCGTGCGATGTTGGCTTTCGTGGTTAATAGCGTTTGCTCGATCGTTGCGCTCCAGATCATAACAACCTCCTGAGAAATGATGAAGTAAGGGTTCCGTGTTGGTTCTGCGGGAAGAAGCCTCCCTATAAAGTTGCATTTAATCCTAATCGGCAGCACGCCTGCGTACCTGCCTATTTCGGCTCGACTTCGTCCAGCGTCAGGCGGAACGCCAGATCCTTCATGTACGTACCGTCCCGATTCAGGAAAGTCATGCCGAAGAGAAGGTCTCCTTGTGTCCCGCGAACGATGGCGATGAGCCGGTTTAGCCCACCTATCAAAATCAATTCCTGATCAGGCTTTGCAGCCTTCTCGCCGTTTATATAGATCTCGAACCACGCCTCGGTGTTGATCCGCAGCTTCCCCTGCCGCATCTCGTTTTCCTTCCCGGGCACGAGGATGAAACAGCTGAGGAACCATGGCGTGTCTCCAGCGTCCGCTATGCGAAGCATGCCGTCATCCGGGCGCCGTTCCTTTTTCTGCATCCATCCGTACAAGCCTTCGCCCAAATTGTTCAACGAAAATTCAGGGTCCGTGTGGTAAGTCTTCATCGCTTCGTAATCGACATACGGCGGACAAGGCAGTGCCATCACCGCTTCCACGGACCACTGTGCATCTCCCTTCTCGCTAATAAGCAAGCCGTCATCGAAGGCAGCTCCAAGATTGGCGAGCAGGCGTGAATACAGGCGCAGTGCCTTGTCGCTGCCGGGATCGGGCAGCAGCTGAGAGCATACCACGCTTCCCTCGCCAATCTTGGCTTCGATCACGAATGCCCCTGCAGGCACGGCCTTAGAGCGATTCAGTTCCACCAGCGCCAAACGGCTGTACTCCGCCGTGTAGCCGTTCACGAAGTAGTCCTTCCAGGCGGTGCCTTCCACGCTGCGGCACAGCACCTCCGTGCCGGGTGCTTCGATTTTGTGGCTGGCCAGCACCCGGTTGACCACGTCGCGCGGCGACAAGAATACCTTGTCGTAGCCGAACAGGTCAACCGGGCTGATGCCGCGCATGGCGGCGCCGTCATCCGCCGCCAAGTGATACGCCTCGTGCGGCGCTACCCGCACGGGGTGGTCCAGCAGGCGCGCCAGCGCCGCCTGCTGCGGGGCTTCCGCCGGCAGGACGAGCACGCGTCCGCCGGCTTCGGCGTGGCGCCGGACGGCCTCGGCCGCGCCCGGCGCCTCAAGCAGGCAGGCTTCGGCCACCAGCAGGCCGAAGCCCTGCCCGGGCGGCATGGCAGCATGCCGGCCATGCCCGCCTGCGTCCGGCGCCGGGGCGATGCCCTGCGCCGGCACCCCTTGCGCGGCGGCTGCGCCCGCCGACGCCAGAAGCGGCGCTGCTTCGCCAAGCGCCGTGTAGTTCAGTCGCAGCTTGTCGAGGAAAGCTGCGGCCGCTCCGCCGGCGCGTACCAGCGCGGCCGTGCGGGCGGTTTCGCCTGCGCCCGNGACATCGGCGCGCCCGGCGTAGGCGATCAGGTTCCGCAGCAGCAGGCAGGCTTGCGGAACGCGCGCGACGTTCGCCATCAGATCGAGCTGGCTCGCGATAAACATGCCTGTGCCGCTGCGGTATTCCAGCAGCGGCGACCACAAGTCTCCACCGTCTCCGAAATCGCCTGCACCGCATTCGAGCAGCAGCGTAAAGTCGCCGATGACCGGCTTTTCAAAGGCCGCATGAATGATCGGCAGCGGTCCTTCTTCCCGCAGCTCCTCATGCCAGAACATTAAATCCTCGTCGCCGATTCCCTTCAGAACCGGATGGCTGTAGCTGCCAGCATGGGCACGGATGAAAGGCCTGCGTGACAGCGTCAGCTTGCCGAGCGACAGCTGGTTTTGCTCCAGCAGAATGAGACGGCCGCCGCGTTCCACGAATGCCTTCAGCAGCGCCTCCAGCCCGCCGTCCGCATCCTCGGCATAGGTGCCGAGGATGAGTAAGCTGTCCGCTGGCAGTCCGGCCAAGCTTTCCCGCTCTATTGCTGCGCATTCAGGGATCATCCGGCGGATCATGTCATACTCGCCGGCCGGCCCCCAAAAGAATGCTTCCCTGCCGACTTCTACCGCTTCGCTGCGCAGCCTGGCGGGTACCAATCTGTATTCGATACGCAGCTCATGCACAAGCTGCCCGTCATGCATCAGTTGCGCGGTCAGCTCAGCCCGTTCTTCTGCATCCACAGATTCCGGGGTCCATTGCAGCGAGATGATTTGGTGCTCAGCCGGAGCTTGTCGGAAGTCAAAGCTTTGCTCGTGAACCAGCCTCCCTCCCTGCCTGATCTTGCATTCCACCCGGACGTCCTGCGCCGCAAGGGTATCATTGTACACGTCGAAGCTGCGGTGAACCGGCGCATCATCGTAAAAACAGCGATTGTATTCGGCGGCGATGATGGTGGCCGGCTTGAATGCTCTGGCCATGATGGCAAAGGCTGGATTTGGAGAATAAGCCGGATACTCTTCAGGCAGCAGACCGTTGTTCAAGGTCAGTGAATAGGCGGGGATCCGCTTCGGCTTTACGCCGGGCTGGCCGAGTTCGCCTTGACCGGCCGGCGGTAAGATCACGTCCCGGTCAGGCATAGCCCGCATGAAATAATGCGCAAAGTTGAAGGTCGAAAGGCCGGATACGCCCTGACGCCGGGCATATTCCACAAACAGCCGCTCTTTTTCGGCAAGCCCCGCCGTGCTCTCATCTGTCCCGCAGTAAGCTCGCAGTCCAACATACATACTGCTGTTCTGCGGGCAGATGTACCACCACCCGCCATGCTCGCCGAACGTTAGCGGAACGTCACGGTCCCACTGGCCGATCGTGCCGTCGATATTGTAATGGCGGCTCTCCACTTCCGTATCTTCTTTCGACAGAAGACGGTTGTCTCCTTCAGCAAGAATCGGCCGCGTCGGGTCCAGCTCGCGGATGGCGGCCATCAGGCCGGGAATATGCGTTTTGAAACCGTCGCGCCCGTCGACCCAGCGCATCTCATTTTGTACGCTCCACAAGATGACGGACGGGTGGTTTTTGTCCCGCTGCACAAGGCGGCGGACATGGGTCCGGCAGTTTTCCAGGTAAGCCGGATGGTCTGCCTGCATCGATTTGCCCGAGCCGTATATCGCGGTTTCATCCACAATGAGCATGCCTTCTTCATCGGCGATGCGCACGTAGTCCTCAGGGTACGGCTCGGCATGCAGCCGGATGCTGTTCACGCCGACGGAGCGGCACATCCGGTACCAGTTCCGGATGTAGGCTTCCGTCTGCTGCACCCCGCCTTGAAAATGCCAGGAATCTCCGCGCAGATTGATCGGAATGCCGTTCAGGACAAACTGCGGTCCTTCGCACCAGAACTCCCGGAACCCGAACGTAATATGACAGCGGTCGATGCTCCGCTCATCCACTAGCAGCTCAAGCTCCGCCCGATAGAGGAATGGGGAATCCGGACTCCATTGATGGGCGTCTGTCCAATCCAGTATGAAGGAGGCGTGGTATGCTGTCCCGTCCCGCTCGTTTTCGCACAGCCTTGGCAGCTGAATAACGGCACCGTCAACAGAAACGGCCGCTGCACTCGCTGCAAGAACCGGGTTTGGATCCGGATGAGTCGAGGATGCTTGGGCATGCTCCACATGATGCTCATTCCCGCTCAACACGCCAAGCTCCCGTACGACAAGCCTGACTTGAACCGTATTCTGCTCCATTTCTCCCGAATTGTGCTCTATCTCGGTGGAAGCTCCTCCGGCAATCGCATGCACCTCCAGTTTCCCTTTCCGGACGGACGTGCGGATGCTGACATCCTCCAGCGACAATTCCGGATAACCTTCCAAATAAACATCCTGCCAAATGCCGCGGCAAACGGTGCCGAACCAGGAACCGGTAAGGCCGGTCACTTTTTGCGATCCGGACGGAAGGGTCACGCGGTCAAAGCTCCCGCAAACGATGTGCAGGTGGTGTTCACGATCCGCCTGCACCCGGGAGGTAATATCCAGCCTGAGCGGCAGGTAGCCGTCCTCCCATACGGCGATTTCCTCCCGGTCCAAATAGATAACAGCCTTCTGCATGATGCCGTCCAGGCGCAGCACAATCCGCTGGCCGGCCATGTGGTCCGGAAGCCGGAAGCTCCGGTGCAGCACGCCCGCCTCGGCGGCGTCCCATTCCTTCGGATAATCGAACAGGTCCATCGGAACATATCCGTATTCGGGAATGTTCCCGAACGACCGGCCGGTGCCCTGCTTGTAGGTCCTTCTCCAGCTGGATGGGACCTGAACTTTGTGCTGATAGTATACGATGTTCTCCGGCAGCTTGCGGGATTGGGGCTGATCGTACAGCGGCATGAAATCCCAATCTCCGTTCAGACATAGCGAGTTACGCATGTTGTTCACCCCTTCTTCCGGCCGGGCAGCGCGCTTCTAGCACAAGCATCAGCTTGCGCCAAATGTCCTGCCCGTCAGGAGCCCCCTCCCACTTGATAAAATGGGGCTCCATCACCTCGGCCCAGTTTTCAGGCTTCAACGACGTTTTCAATCGACCCTCATAGAGCACGGGCGTGATCGTCTCCGGCAGCTCCGAATAGAAAAACAAAACATTCTCGTGCATGCCGATCATGCCGTACTTATCGCCGTCCCCCGGCTTTTCCTCCTGGTATTGGTAGTGATAATATATATAGCTTGCCGTTTGCTCCGGCTTTAGCAGAGCGATTCTTCCGTATGGTGTGCGTTCCTTATGGACACGGGCCCACTGCGAATTCGACACAGGGTGCTGGTAATGAAAAATATCAGTCATCGGTACCCAACGTCTTCCCGGTGCGCCTCCCGGCCATTCAGCCAGCTGCTCTCCGGTTTCAGCCAGCAAGCTTTCCGGGAGAACCGGCGTGTCCAGACATTCATAATATAGAAACAGCTGTTTTTGATCGGCAAATAGGCTTAGATTGGCGACCTGAAGCCGCTCCATCGCATCGGTAAGCGAATGCTCTCTTTCCTGGGCTCGAAAAAAAGAGGGCGGACTGCCTTCTCCGTTCCAAACGGCTCGAAATAAACATCGAATCATGTTGTCCCTCCTTGAGGTGGTTTTTGGTTTTGCCGTGCTAAAAATCTTTAGGTATCCGAGAATCGCGCTTATCCATGAATTTTGCGCTGCTCACATTTAGCACGATTTTGCCATGGAAGGTATACCGTATTGTCCTTGAATAGAATTGAATTGAACCTCTTGATTGCTGCACTGGACCTGGAATTGTAAAAGCGCCCCCTCCATGCAGGGAGAGAGCGCCGAAGAAACCCTTAAACACCAGTAAGCTTTAAGGCACTACCGAGAAACGAATGTCGTCGAACAGCATGTAATCGAATCCGCTCACATAAAAGCCGACTTTGCCGGAAGGTTTATGTCCCGGATCGGTGCCGGACAGCCTCAGTTCCCCATTCACATAGAGCTGGATGTCGCCGTCTTTGACGACCGCCTTGACGCCATATTCCGTATCCGGCTGCAGGTCTTGCGCGGGCAGAGCCTCTTCCTTGATCTTCTGCCAGGCGGTGTCGTACAGCATCCATGCCGACGTGCCGTCAGCCTTTGTTTTGTAGCCGATTCGCGTTGAGCCTGCGGCGTCCTGGCGGTCAAAAATGTACAGCACCCCGTCATTCGGCATGACGGAAGGCGTCTTCAGCTTGAACTCAAGCTGGTAGGACGAGAAGTTTCGGTCGAGCAGGCCGGTGGCGCCGTTTAAGATTTTATAGCGGCGGTTCCCGTCCGGATCGGCTGCAATGCTGCGATTGGGATCGACGGGCCAGCCGTTTCCTCCGGTTTCAAAATCGGTCTCATGCATGATGTTTGAGACGGTGACCGCGATGTCCGCCTTGATCAGCGGGTTTACCTTGGATTCGGCCGTGATGACCGTTTCGCCCTCGTACACGGCGCTCACGACACCTGTGTCGTTCACTTCGGCCACCGAAGGGTTCGCGGATTGCCAGGTCACATCCGTATCCGGCGTATCCGCGGGATCAAACGTCAGCTGGAGCTGCTTGCTCTCTCCGGCAGCCAGCCGAATTTTGTTATCCGCCGGGATAATACCGGCCAGAACGGTGGTCAGCGCCTTGAACTGGATGTCATCGAACATCATGTCGCTGACGTTGTTAACGTAGAACCCGACTTGACCCTCCGGGTTATGTCCCGGATCGGTGCCTTTCATCCGGAACTCGCCGTTCAAGTACATGCTGATGTCGCCGCCCTTGACGAGCATTTTGACGGCATACTCCGTGCCCGGCTTCAAATCATGCTCAGGCATCTTGACTTCCTTCAGCACGGACCACGCCGAATTGTACAGCAGCCATGACGACGTTCCGTCGGCCCGGGTTTTATATCCAATGCGGCTTGAACCGTTGCCCGCCTGGCGGTCAAAAATATATAGCGTTGCGTTTTCGCCGATGGTCGCCGGCGTCTTCAGCTTGAAGGTCAGCTCATAATCGGAGAACTTTTTGCTGCTCAGCGCGGACGCGCCGTTAAGTAACTTATACCAGCGGTTTTCATCTACTTTCACGATGCTCCGGTTAGCATCCAGATGATCTGCGTTCCACGGCAGGACCGCGGTTTGCAGTTTGACCGTTTTCCAACGGTCGACCGTCACATCGTCGTTGTACACGGCAACCCCTTGGACAGGATGGCTGTCCTGACCTGTGCTGGTGCCGGCTCGGCCGTTAATGCCGATTTCTCCGAACGGGATGTTGGGAAAGCCAGGTATGGCGCTGAATACAGCCGCATCCGGCCGCAAGGACAAATCTCCGCCCGCCAGGTCCACAAAGCCCGGATCCTCCGTCGTAACGAAGTTATTGGCATACTGAACCAGCCCGAATTTGTCATACGCTCCGTCGGCATTGGTCGTCGTGCTGCGTGGAATGGTCGGGTTGTAGATGACATTGCCCTGGAACGTGTTCGTATCGGGATAATAACGGTTTTCTGTAAAGAAGTTGGCCAGCTCTGGATACTTGGTCAAATAAGGCGTGCCTACAAAATCGTTGTTGGCGGCGAACAGCGCCTGCCATTTTGGCATGTAATTTTTCGGGATTTGATTGTCCGGCTGATCCCCAAGGTAGATGTCCGCGTAATCATACGGAACTTTACTGTCTACGAAAATATTGTTGCGGGACAAAATATGTGCGCCGCCGTTGTTTTTGATCGCCGAGTTGCCCATTTTGTAGAAAATGTTTTCGTCGATCTGAAGCCCCATGGTGAAATTGTCGGGATAGACGCCCTCCACGCCGGCCTTGCTTTCTCCAATATTGTGAAAATAATTTCTGCGGATGACGGTACCCCGCTGCTGCGGTGTTTCGCCCGCGTTCATGTAAATAGCCCCGAGATCCGAGAAGGTTTTGCACACATCGTATATGTTGTTGTACTCTACGACATGGTCGTTGCCGAAGATCAGCACGCCGGGATGAGGCGCGTCATGCAGCTCGTTATGCGCCATACGGTTGCCGACCCCGGAGAGAAGAACGCCCGGATTGTAAGCTTTATGGTAATAAGCAAAATCATGAATGTGCGAATTTTCAACGACGTTGTTTCCCGGCTGCAGTGTCGTTTTGTCGCCACCCGTCAGCGTGACCGCGGTCCCGCCGATATGGTGGATGTGCGTGCTGACAATGGCATGATCCGTTCCCGGTACGCCCTGAAAATCATTATAGTAGAACCGGCTTTGCGTATTGACCAACACGCCGCTGTTCGTGAAGTTGCGGATTTCGCTGTTCAGAATACGCACATGGCTGCCGCCCATAATAACCGCTGCCGAGTCGCGTCCATCTTCCATGACCAGCTCGGAAAAGTCGATGTACGAAGCGTTCAGCGCATTGATCATCGGCGTTTTCAGCATCGTAACCTCGATCGTCGGATTCGCCGCTGTAAATTCAGCGTTCGGCAAAAAGTACAGCTTTCCCGCCTGGCGGTCGATGTAATACTCGCCCGGCATATCGATCTCTTCCAGCAGGTTTTGCGCAAAATGAAAATCCGGATACCAGTTTTTGAGCAGGCCGCTCATCTCTCCGTAGCGGAGGGTGATGGTTTTGGCGGCTGTGTCAATGGAGGCGATTTTGTTGTAGGACCATTCCCAGCTGTAGCCGAATATTCCGTCCAGCCAAATATCGTCCGCCTGGGTCCAGTACTGTGGCCGGTCATACGTATACGAAAAAGTTCCTCCGCGCGTATGAACCTCCCCGTTCGGATCTTTCCGCGTCGGGCCCGGATCGATGATTTCATCCATCTGTACCGTCCCTTGGTTCGGCCATCTCGCCAAGGTCATTCCCTGCCCGTTGACGTACAGCTCCATCGGTGGGACTTTGCTCAGATCGTTGGCAAGATAGTAGCCGTGGCGGCTTTGCTCACCGTAATCGGTAATCCCCTGGCCTGCCAAGTCGGCCACCAGCACTTTTTGTCTCGCCTCGGGACTGATGATCCGGTTAAGAATCGCTTGATCGGTGACCGGTGTGAAGGCGGATTTTTCAATGCGTTTCGATCCGGACAAGGTCACCTTTTCGCCTGGATAAGCCGTATACTTAATCGGCTTCCCGGCTTCGCCGGAATCCTGCTCCTTCAAATCAAAGCTGCCTGATCGTTCGTACCGCCCTTCACGCAGATACACCGTCACGCCGCCGGCGGGCAGGCCATCTTTCGCTTTAAGCTTCCGGATGGCATCCCTTGCCTTCTCCAGCGTTTTAAACGGAT
>NZ_PCZT01000009.1:749867-752022 GCF_002968895.1 Paenibacillus sp. AR247
CGGATGATTCATGGATCCATTATTCGTGTCGCTGCCATTTGTGGCTACATACAGCGATTTTCCCGTTGGTTTGGCGACTGCTTCATCCGCTGCAGCTTGCGGCGGAAACGGGGTGAACGTGATCAGCACGATGGCTGCGAGAACCGTGAGCAACCGTTTTTTTGCCATGGCTTCTCTTTCCTTTCAGCATGGATTAGGGCCGGCCCCGGTCCCGTTGTATGCTTCCAATGAAGCCGCCCATGACAGCAGGTTTCTCCCCGTTATCCGTGCGCCGCTTGCGCTTCTCTGCCTTTCAATGAACTTCTTACTTTTTCAACCCCTTGTCTTTCAGGAATTGTTCAAACTGTTTCTTCACCTCCTCCACATACTTATCCTCGCCCGCTTCCTTCAGCTTGCCGTAGAGCACCGGCCAGGTTTCGTCAAAATCGAGCGTCCCGGTCACAAGTCCGCGTTTGTATTCGCCCCATACCGCGTTCAGGTTGGCGATCTCGGTGCTGACCGGCTCCGAATTGAATTTGAACGCCCCGACCGGATTGATTTCGGCTGTTTCGTTGATCTTCTTCGTTTCCTCCCAGACGTTCTCCGGCTGGCCTTCCTTCAGATAGGAATTGAATACGCTGCCGAAAACCCAGTCCATATTCGGTTTATATCGGGAATCCGGGAGTGCGCTAATGTATTCGCCGGACTGCTTTTCGTAATGAACGCCTTCCAGGCCGTTGCAGAGCAGATTGTACAGCTCCTTGTCAGTGTTTACGAGATTCAGCAGCATCATCGCCCGGTCCGGATTCGGCGAAGTGCGGCTAATCGATTGGTTGGTGGTCGCCGAATAACCGTTGGAGAACCAGTTGCTGAGCGGGATGATGACCACGTCGTGTCCGCCGTTTCTAGCCTTGACTTCAGCTTCGACGCCCGGTTTCAGAACGATATGGTAATCCACCGCAATCTTGCCTTTGAAGTCACCCGATTTCACGGTCGCCGCATCCTTGTAAATGTAACCTTCCTTGTACCATTTGCTGGCCAGGCGGAAATTGTTCAGCTCTTCTTCCGGATAACGTTGAAGCGTATAGGTCGGGTCATCCGTCTTGATGTAGAAGTGGTCATCGAGTCCCGGCACGATCCAATATTTGTCGTCATGCACCTGCGGATTGATAAAATCAGTGCCGAAAATACCGAACGGGATCATATCCGGTTCGTTGTCCTTGATCTGCTTCAGGAACGGTTCAATGTCCTCAATCTTTTTGATCTTCGTGGTGTCCAGTTTATACTTGTCGGCAAGCTCCTTCAGCACGATAAATCCATAGCGGGAACCGTTGATCTGCTGGTTGGGGATGCCGTAGATCTTGCCGTCGACGGACAGGCCGTCCCACATCACCTGCGGGTCCCACATCACCTGCGGCACATCGGATTTCAGCTCCGGCGCGTATTGATTCAGCAGATCGTCAAGCGGCTGGATGGCTCCTTTGCGTACCAGCTCCTCCGGCTTCAGCATGTAGCCGGTCCAGAGAATGTCGAATTTCTCGCCTGCTGCAAGCACGGTGTTCATTTTTTGCACGTAGTCGCCGATGGAGACCGGCATCAGCTTGACGGTAGCGTTGATCTCTTCTTTGACGATTTTGTTGACTTCGTCCTGCACCTTCTGCTGATCGGGCTGGAGCTGGGACAACGGATAATACCAGGTCAGCTCGACGGGTCTCAATCCGCTCTCGTTCTTCACATCCGTTGATCCGGCCGTTTCTCCGCCTCCGTCCGCGCTTTTTCCGCCGCCGCATCCGGCAAGGACGGTTGCTGCCAGCAGGATAAACGCCAGCACGCCAAACCACTTTTTCTTCATCTGTGTGACCTCCTGTTTTTATAATCGCTTGCGTGTATGTTAACCCTTGAGGGAGCCAACCGTAAGCCCTTTCACGAAAAACCGCTGGAAGAACGGGAAGATGATTAGCATCGGTCCGCCGGCCAATACGGCGATCGCCATCCGGGCGGAATTGTTCGGGAAGCTCGCCAGGTCGATGCCCAGCTGCGTCGCAAACTCGGTATTCGTCGTGAGAAATTCAATGCTGTTCAGCGTCCGGACCAGCAGCAGCTGCAGCGGTACCTTACCCGGATCGTCGATGTACAGCATCGCGTTAAACCAGTCGTTCCAATAAGAGAACGAAAT
>NZ_PCZT01000009.1:752122-753301 GCF_002968895.1 Paenibacillus sp. AR247
TCCCTCGCCCCATCCATTTTCGCCGATTCGATGATCTCAAGCGGTATCTTGGACATGAACCCTTTCATGACCATGATGTTAAACGGTGACAGCAGCACCGGCAGTATGAGTGCGAGCAGGCTGTCTTTGAGGTGCAGGTACTGGGTCATTAGAATATAGGAAGGAACGAGTCCCCCGCTGAACAGCATCGTGAAAAATACGTAAAAGGTCGTCATCCGGTTGTAGCGGTAATCCGGCCGGGAAATGACGTAAGCGGTCATCGCGGTCAGCAGCAGGCCGACGAGCGATCCAATCACCGTGACGGTGATCGTAACCCCGTATGCCTGAATCATCACGTCCGGGGCATCCAGCAGATAGCGGTACGCCTCCAGGCTGAACGATTTAGGGATGAATTGATAGCCGTCCCGGGACAATGCCTTCTCATCCGTAAGCGATACGGCTATGACGAGCAGAAACGGCAGCACGACCAAGACGGACAGGATGATAAACAGCAGGTTGATCAATACTTTCGACAGCTCCAATGTTTTCGTCACCTTTACGTCACCTCCTTACCATAAAGAATGGTCGGGATTGATTTTGCGCACAATGCCGTTAGCCAGCAGAACCAGTACGAAGCCGACAACCGATTGGTAAAAGCCCGTTGCCGCCGACATGCTCACGTTCCCGATTTCCCGCAGTGCGCGGTACACGTAAGTATCGATAATATCGGTGGATCCATACAGGAAACCTGAGTTGTTCGGAATGAAGTAGTGCAGACCGAAATCACCGCGGAACATGTTGCCGATGGACAAAATCAGCAGTATGATGACCAGCGGCGACAGCAGCGGAATGGTGATCTTGCGGGCCATCTGCCATTTGGTCGCCCCGTCGATCCGCGCCGCTTCGTAATATTCTCCGTTAATTCCCAAAATTCCCGCGAAATAGATAAGCGTATTGAAACCGACGGCCTTCCATAAATGAACCAGAATGAGAATGACCGGCCAAGGAGCCGCGTTCTGATACCAGCTGACCGGATCCATCCCAAACGCTTGCAGCGTCCGGTTGATCAACCCGTCCGCATGGTTCAAAAAAGCATACGCGACGTAACCGACCAGGACCCAGGACAGGAAATGCGGCAGGAACAAGGCGGTCTGATAAAACTTGCTCCATTTCTGCTTGATTTCGTTCATCAGGATCGCA
>NZ_PCZT01000009.1:753401-760789 GCF_002968895.1 Paenibacillus sp. AR247
TCGTACCGATAATTTTTGAAGGCGATGATGAGCCCCACCATCGGAATATAGGCGAATATCAGCTTATACAATATTCCCGGCAATGAGAGCAGGAGCAGCTCCCGGTTGTTACGGAAATGGCGCAGCTCCTTCCGGATGATCGATTTTTGCTTGCGCTGCTTTGGCGGCACGTCCGGTGAGGGTAGCAATCCGGTTTGTCCGAGTTCTGGCTCCATCCGTCTGTTTTCTGCGTCACCCGCCAGAGAAACCTTATTCAACATATCGTAAGCCCCTTTCCTCCTTTGCGCTCTGCCTGGTGTCAGGCTTTGCACGTCTAACGATAACGTAAAACCCTTACTGCTGCGTACTGTACAATTGCAGGATCACTGTACTGGCGGGCTGTATAGATGCCGGATTCCTGTATTTACAAGCCTGCAGCCGTTCTTGGGCATGCAAAAGACCCGCCAGGGAAACGGTTCTCCCGTGCGGGTCTTCATCAGGTTCATATGCTTCTCTCTATGGCAGATTTCAGGCGGTACTCCTTGGGTGTGGTTCCGTATCGGCGTTTGAACAAGCGGTAAAAATAGCTTTCGTTGCCGAAGCCGACCTTTTCCATAATTTCCACAACGGTCAGCTCCTGCTGCTCCAAATACGTTCGGGCACGGGCCAGGCGGGTGGCATTAATCTGATCGACGACCGTCGTTCCTTCCTGTGCCTTGAACACCTGCCCGATGTAGACCGAGCTCATCTTCAGCATGTCGGCGATCCGCTGCACGTTGAGATCCGGATCGGCAAAATGCTTGTCGATAATTTCTTTCACGGTATCGGCAAGCAGCCTGTTTTTGTCTTCACGCCCGTTCCGCCGCTGTTCGAATACCTCGCGGACGACATCGAGCAGCACCGTTTCGATTTCATCCAACGTTTCTTTCTCGAGAATGCGCCGGTTGATGGCCTGAACGTTGACCGATACCGGGTTCAAATTGTGATGGTTCATCTCTCCCAGTGTATTGCTGAGCGTAACCGCCAGATGCAGCAGCGCAGAGTACATATTCTCGAAGCTGAATCCGCCGATCAGCCCTCTCCAGCTCCGGATCGCCTGCTCCGTCTCTTCCAAATCGCCGCTCTTTAATCCTTCCGTCAGGCGCCGCTCCAATTCCTGCGGAATGCGGAACGTATCGTTTGCCTCGCAGCTTCGGACCCGCTCAGGCTCTAGCACCGCACCTTTGCCAAAAACCATGCGGTAATTGGCGTGGCGGACAGCCAGGTTATAAT
The DNA here is from genome assembly GCF_002968895.1 of Paenibacillus sp. AR247. Classification (NCBI taxonomy): domain Bacteria; kingdom Bacillati; phylum Bacillota; class Bacilli; order Caryophanales; family Paenibacillaceae; genus Paenibacillus; species Paenibacillus sp. AR247. The sequence continues at coordinate 754,653 of NZ_PCZT01000009.1, forward strand.
GCGCCGTGATTTCGCGGTAGTCTTCAAACGGGTCACTGAGCGTTACCGTGAAGGTAACCCGATAATATTGAAGGATGGTGTGCTGAAGCTCCCGAAAGCGGTCAGCAAGCATAGCTAAATCCCTGGATTCGCCGCCGACGATAAAGACGAGATGCCCGCTTTTCATATCTGCGGCTTCGCAGGATCCGTGTTTGTGGAGCAGTTCCTGGCCAATATTGGCTATGGCGAAATAGAGCAGCGATTCTGCTTGCGATCCCTGGCCGCGGGCAAGGCTCTGTACGTCGTCAATCTGGACCAGAGCCAGACGGAGTCTTGACGGATACGCGATATCGAGCCCGTACTGCTCTCTTATCCGCCGAAACTCCAGTTCGTGTACGCCTTCGCTGAGACCGATCAGGCTGCGCAGGTGATAGACCTTGGCGATGTTCCACTGGGATGCCCTCTCCTGCTCGAGCCCTTTCAGCTTTCCGATCATTTCCGTTACGTTGGCGGCGATGACCGACAGCTCATCCTTCGCCGGGGGAGCATCGCGCCGCTGCGGCGGAACGAGCGTCAGGAGCTGTCCGACCGGTTTATACAGCCGCAGCGAAAAAAACACGGACAGCAGCACAGCCAGGACCGCAACGGACAGCGTCACGGCCATCTCCGTCCACTTCATCTGCCGGACGCTGCCGAGCACTTCGTTATAATTCTGGAGGCTGACGATTTGCCAGTTGTTCAGTCCTTTGCTCAAATACGTCACCTTGTATTTATGCGAACCGTGCTTATAGATAAAAGAGTCCAGCGTACTCCCGGTAGCTTGGATTCGCTGAAGCAAATCCTTTTTGACGCTCAGCCCCTCCGGCAGCGACCGGTCGTTGGAAATCAGCATGCGCCCGTCACTGTCGGTCACGAACAGCATGTCGTTCTCCCGCTCTGCGACACGATTAAGCGCTTTCACGTTATCCAGCATCCATCCCGGCTTGACGGTCAAAATCAGGACATTATCATTTACGGAACCTAAGGACGGTCCGTCATAAATGAAGAAGGCGAACACATCGATCCCTTCATTTCCGCCGTTCAGATCCATCGGAATCAACTGGAGCTTCGGCAGGTCGCTGCGGGACGACATATAATCTCCCAGCCTTTGATACAGCAGCCTGTTGTCCATATCATGGTTGAGCGATGAGAAAAACCGGTGCTGCGCCCCGTTGTAAAAGACAGCAGCATGGAGATACGGAGACGCCGCTACGGTCTGATTCAGGCGCTCGATCTTCAGAATGCTCTGCTTGTAATCCGCTCCGGATTTCAGTGCGATCAGCTCTTCGTCGTTGTACATGGATACCGCCAGGTCCTTGACGATGCCGTTCATGTTTTCAATGTTATAGTTGATTTGGGTCAGCAACTTGCGGTCAGCTTCGTTCTGAAGGCTGAGCACTTTGTCGCGTGCGAAGGCGTTCATAAATAGGGAGGCCACCGCCAGCGTGGCGACTACGAGCATAAAGCTGAGCAAGATCCGCTGTAAATATTTCCGCGTTCGCAGCATTTGCAGCAAGTTCATCGTACCTCTCTCCCTCCCGATTGTTGGAGTGACCTAACTATAATCCGGTTGATTTTTAGGTGTCAATCCGTTTCTTCAGCAAGCGATCTCGAAATCGCATCCACATCGGAAATACACCGGGTGCCGCGCCGAACATTTCCTTGAGAAGCGTACGCGCCATAACCCAGTGCCCGGCATGGTTTGGATGAATACCGTCCCCCGAACGNTAAGCAGGATTCAGTGCTCTTTGGACGGATCCAAGCTTCGGTATACCGGATATAATGACCGCTGGCCGTAATGCTGTACCCCCAGAAAAAGAATAACCGGCTTCACGGGTTGATTCGTCCTTTCATTCCACCATAAATCCATAGGTACCTCCCCATTGACATTCTCTAAGCCGATGACGTATCGATCTGCCATGCGTCGGCCTGTAATCTTAATGGTATCGCGGGACGCCGCTCTTCGCCTTGACGATGCCGACATTGTTTAGCATAATATGGACATGATGACCACCAGACTGTTTGCCACGGACATCGGGCTCGAGCCGGGTTTTACGTTCCGCATTCAGAAATGTCCGCTAACGCACGAATATTTTGTACATAGCCACGATTTTTCCGAACTCGTCGTCATTTTGCAGGGCAGCGCCGTTCATATCATTGAAGGGAGGGAATACCCCGTTACAGCCGGCCAGGTATTCTTGATTCACAGCGGCGTATCCCACGGTTACAAAAACGTCGACGGGATTGAATACATCAACGTCATGTTCCAGCCCGAGCAGCTTCTGCAGCTGTCCGAGCTTAGGCTGCTTCCGGGCTTTCAAGCGCTCTTCTACATCGAACCATTTTACCGCAAGGAAATGAACTTCAAGGGCATGCTTACGCTGAACGAAGCGCAGCTGCAGGAAGCGACAAAACTGCTTGACCTGATTTTAACCGAGTATGAACTGCAGCCGCAGGGCTATCGTCTAATGATTCGCTCTTATTTTACCGCTCTCGTCGGCCTGCTCTCCCGCTATTATCAGATCGGCAGCGGAGCTGAAGATAACAAGGCCCTGCGGATCGGTGAAGCCGTCACTTACATTGAAGAGCACTTTCTCCAGCCGATCACCCTGCAAGCGATGGCCGACAAAGCCTACCTGTCCACCCGCCAGTTTCAGCGCGTCTTTACGCGCAACTATCACACAACCCCGATGGATTATGTCATACGCAAGCGTCTGGACTATTCCTGCACGCTGCTTCGCCATCCAAACCTGTCCATTTCCCAGGTGGCGCTCGAAAGCGGCTTTCGGGACCAGAACTATTACGCCCGCCAGTTCCGCAAGGTGTACAACTGTACGCCATCCGAGTATCGGGAGAAGCTGCAGGATTCATAAATACGGGGGAACGCCACGGTTTAAGCAGCCGATTGGGCGGGCGACCCGAATCCTGCCGGAAGGCCCTGCTGTGCATCAGCTGGTTACTTCAAACGGTTATACAGGTAAGTCAATACCACTGCCAGTACAGCAGCCCATAATAAAATAATCATGCCACCTGCAGCCCAATTCACCGGTTTCCCTTGGTTCATGCGAGCATCCGCTTTCTTTTTGGCATCCTCAATGACCTCACCAGGCATCATTTTTATTGCAGCCAATACTCCCAGCGGAATCAAAACCAAATCGTCCGCATAGCCAATGACGGGTATGAAGTCCGGTATTAAATCTATGGGGCTGAATGCATAGGCAACGACGCACATGGAAAACAGCTTTGCATACCATGGCGAACGTTTGTCGCGATAGGCGTAATAGAGTACAAATACCTGCCTTTTTAATTGTTTAGCCCAAACTTTCAGCTGTTCCATCATGTCTTCCATTCTCCCTTTGGCTTGTTATGACTCATTGTATTATCTTCATATTAACTTGCTACAAGACTTGCCTTATGTATTCTTCGCCGCCTTAAACTGACAAACCTCCCTACACTTATTTACGAATCGACACCATGAGAAGGAGACTCTCAGCAGCAGCAGCAGCCGTCCTCTATGCTATCATCATTTCCAGTCATCCGAATTGGAATCACAGCGGGATATGGACATGATGCATCCAGGCTCGGCGATCAACCCAATGTCAGCAGGAAATCGCTGAATTCTTCGGCGTTCCGAAACCGGTTGATTTGTACTCCCTGGCTCTGAAGATGCTGCTCCAGCTGCGAATCAAGCTGTTCAACCGCTTCTTTCAGGGGGCTGAAATCTACCTGATTCAGTAATCCGATTAAATCTGGAAAGCCAAGTTCCTTATACAAGGTTAACTCTTCCTCCCCGGCGCACAAAGGCGACGGCCAATACCCTTTCTCGGTGAAAAAGAGAAAACGGGATACTTCCTTCTGCACGCCGACCGCCCAGAAATAGGCTGTATGGTAGTCGCTTGATTCACAAGCGCTCACCACCTTATCCATAATCCCTTTCACTTCTTCATAGAAGCCCTTCATCCGGCCAGGATGATCTGGACCGCTGACGTCTTTCTCTTTCTGCTGCAAAATGAGACGAAGCGTATCCTTGGTCAATCGCTCGCAGGCTTCCCGGATTTGAAATCCCGAACAGGAGGACAGAATCGCCTCCATCGTCTGCTCCAATGTGTCCGGTTGTAAAGGGAAGTTTCGGATTTGCTCCCTGTTTTTGCCCCAGCCTTGGGTGTAGTATGTATGATTGATTAATGAAAGGCTCTCAAGGTTTAAGATAAGGATCTCTTGGGCTTCATAGCGAAAAGAAACCAGATCATCCATAGAGCCCATTTTGCTCAAGTTGTAAAGATGTATATAAGCTTCCTTCAGCCTCGATTCGGCTTTATGGAGCCATTCCAAGCGTGCCCGGGCTTGGTCAGCAATTTTGCTGCGAAGCTTGAGAAACCGTTCGTAGTCTTCTTCGGAACGTACATACAATAGCTTGCAATCCGCGATGATCGATACATTCAGTTCTTCGAAAGCGGCGATTCTCTCCGTACGTTCCCAGCTGATCGGCCAGAAATCAAAGCTGATCCCATTCACTACAAACTGCAAACTATGACGGAAACCTTCCGCGTTCGCCGGTATAAAAAAAAATCGAGATCGGAACGCTCCGTCGCCGTTCCTTGAGCGCGTGATCCATAATAACCGATCAGAGAGACGTCGTCCGGAAAATTCGTTGAAATATGTTGGACCATAAGCTCGGCTACTTCAAAAGGGTTAAACATCTGAATTCCTCCTTGAATCAGGCTTGACTTTGATATGTCCCTTTTAGCGAAAAGAGCGATGGTCGCTACCATCGCCCCTTCTTCCGGCCGTGAGCGGCCGTTATTTTTTTTCCATGACCGCAAAGTAATTCGCTTCGTCATCCGCAAAGTTAAACACCCTGCCGGTAGGCAGCTCAACGATTTCACCGACCGTGATCTGTTTATCGGTAAAATCGCGATACAACGCATCCACATCCTCTGTGAAAAACATTAAAGAAGGAGTGCCGAGATTTAAGCCCTCGGACATTTTCGCGACAGTCTCTTTATCATGCAGTACGATGCTGGAGCCTGCATCCTTGGCCGGGGCGACTTCGATCCATCTCATGTGTTCATTGTTTTCCTTATTGATCATTTGCCGTAACTCTCCTTTAATTTGAAAATATAGATGATAGTTCATTCATGGTCTTCTCAAATTATAGCACGCCCATCCACCGAAATTTCTCATCGATTGCCAAGACTTTAGCATGTGTTCCGCTTCAGTCGCGTATACACAAACAAGCAGCCCATATGTGGACTGCTTGTTTGAGCCTTAATTGATTTTGGTCAAGGCCCATTTCTGGGCGTCCGTTCCGTTATCCGTCCACTGCTGAACGGCCGCGCCATCCGCCGTGGACGAACCGGACACGTCAACGACGAGTCCGTTTGCTTTGGAAACCAGCTTATAATACCCTCCGCCTACGTCGACAATGCTCCACCTTTGCGCGTTCGTCCCGTTATCATCCCACTGCTGCAGCTGGACGCCGGCTGCCGTTGACGAATTCGGCACATCCAATACTTTGCCGCTGTGCACGGCAGTAAGCTTGTAATAACCGTCACCCGTGCTTTCGATCCGGAATTGCTGGTTGGTGGCGGTATAATTCGTCCACTGTTGGATTTTGGCTCCGCTGGCCATGGACACGTCAACGACATCCATTACTTTTCCACTCGACTTGGAGGCCAAAGTATAAACTCCGTTGCTGATTGCGCTGGACTGGCCTTTGTCCTGATATACACGGACGTAGTCCACGAGCATTTGAGCAGGAAACGGCGTCGAATCGTTTGGAGCCCCCGGCCAGTTGCCGCCGACCGCCAAGTTCAGGAGCAGGAAGAACGGCCGCTGAAATTCCTCGGTATTTCCAGTGCCATTCTCAATATAAAATTCATTGAACTGCTGTCCGTCAACGAACCAGCGGATATACTTCGAATCCCATTCGACGCTGTACACATGGTATTGGGCAAAATCGAGGTTGCCCGATACTCTGCCGTATTCCGCATGCCCTCCCGCATCCCAGTGAACGGTGCCGTTAACATAAGGGTTGTTATTAACCCGCTCCATGATGTCCGTTTCCCCGTGTACGGCCATCCGACCGTGCTGATGTTGCTGCCCAGCATCCAGAACCG
>NZ_PCZT01000009.1:760889-766141 GCF_002968895.1 Paenibacillus sp. AR247
GTTGCTGCCCAGCATCCAGAACGCCGGCCGACAGCCCTTGTCCGGAAGGCAGCTTGATCCTAGCCTCTATTTTGCCATAGGTAAAGGATTTCAGGTTTTGCGTTTTGATACGTGCCGAAGTGTAGTTCATTCCGCCGTAAGATTCTTTTCTTGCCGTAATCACCAGATTTCCTCCGGTAACCTGCAAGTTCTGCGACCGGTCCGTATAGTATTGAAGCTCGTTGTTTCCCCATCCGCCGCTGCCCGTGCCGATCTCCGGAGTCCAATTGGAACGGTTCAGCGCGGTTCCGTCAAATTCATCGCTCCATACCAGCTTCCAGTTCGGAGCCGCACTCACCTGTTTGACAGGAAATAAAGCAATCAAAAGACTGACCATGATGATTCCGCATAATCCTTTTTTCAGCATCTTGTTCCCTCCTCATCAAATTGGGAAAACGTCATAGACACTATAAGGAAAATCAGACCTGCATCATTAAAGAGCCCGCCTTTGGGACGTTAATCACCTCGCTTTATGCTTGGTATGGGACAGCGGCAGGGAAATCTAGAAGTCTCAATCTACTAAAGCAAGCGCTTACATTGCTAGTATATCCGTTTTGGATAACATTAACAACCTTTATTTATATTTATTTACAATTCATTCATCATTTACCTCTGTTTTATCACTTGATCAAAATCACAATAATTATAGCTGCCGCAACGATGCTAATTACGTAGAAGCCTAGAAGCCTTAAACCATTTTTTGCCCGTATCCTGGAAGTATTGTGGATTTTGTTCTTTATTGCTTTGGGATTGTCCAATTCTCATCGTTGCGAAGAGTCCCCATATTAATACGATCACAGCAAAAACCATCAGCCAGACCATGCTGTTCACCCGCCCGTCAAGTAGATTTGTTGCAGTTTCATTATAATCACCGTCGGACGTGAACACACCAGCCATTGCAATCGTTCCCTGACCATCCATTTCACTAAATGAAACGGGCCGTGTTCATGAAAACGCAAAACTTTCGGTGAGAAAAGACAGAAATCGTTAAGCGAATAAGTTATATTGGAAAGGATGATAAAAATGTGTCGTAATTGTTGTTCGAGGAAGTGAAAACGTATGTGGGGTCTTGACCGAGAAAGTAAAAAACCATTATATCAGCAGATCGCCGACCATATCGAGCGGCGAATTTCGTTTGGGGAATTTCCGCCCGGCAGCCTGCTGCCTTCAGAAAGGAAATTGGCAGAGCAGATCGGCGTAAACCGGAGCACGGTCGTACAAGCTTTTGCGGAACTCCGTTCGCTCGGGATCATCGAAAGCCGTTCCGGCAGCGGAACTCGGGTGAGCCAGTTTAAGTGGGGCGCTTCACCGAAACATACACCAAATTGGAACAGGTATGCCGAAGGCGGGAGCTTTCTTCCGAACCTTCCGTTTCTCCGGAGAATTCGGGAAGCTCTGAGCCAGGATCCCTCCCTCAGGGATATATCCCGCTCCGGCAAGCTCTCGTTCGATATTTGGCCGAATACCGCGGGGTTCAGGCGACGGAATCATCCATCCTCATTACATCCGGGTCTCAGCAGTCCTTATTTTTAATTACGCAATGCCTGCTGTCCCCTGGCGACGCCGTTGCTATAGAGGACCCATCGTATTATTATTCGCTGCCGATGTTCCAGTCGGCGGGACTGCGGATCTTCCGGCTTCCCGTAGATCAGGACGGCATGAGGCCGGAAGAAATTCGTGGACTGTACAAAAAACACCGCATCAAGATGATATTTACGAATCCGAATTTTCAAAATCCTACCGGTACGCTGCTTGCCGACGACAGGCGCCACAAGCTCCTTCAAACCGCAAGCGAGCTCGGACTGCCGATCATCGAAGACGATCCTTACAGCCTAACCGATTACGAAGGCTTACCACGCATGCCTTTAAAATCAATAGATACGTCCGGGTCTGTCATTTACATCGGATCCTTCTCCAAAATCGCCGCTTCGGGACTGCGGATCGGTTGGATGGTTGCCCCGAATTCCGTCGTGCAGAGATTGGCGGATGCCAGGCAGCAGATGGATTTTGGACTTAGCGTCATTCCCCAGCAGGTCGCGGCGCAGTTTTTGGAATCGGACTTTTTTGAACCTCATCTCGGCCGCCTGCGGACAAATCTGATGTATAAGCGCGATCTTCTGATCGAAGCGCTGCGGAAGGAACTGCCGGGGGAGATTCAATTCCATATTCCGAAAGGCGGTCATCATTTGTGGTGCAAGCTGTCCGAACCAGTCAATGACGCGAAGCTGCTGGAAGCAGCGATCCGGAATGGTGTCGTATTCGTGCCTGGAAGCGTGTACGGTTCGGATGCCGGATTCGTCCGGTTTACGTTCGCGCGTGCAAAGACGGAATGCATTGGACAAGGCATCGCCGGATTTGCCCGTGCGCTGCACAGTTTAAGGAATTAACTTGTTTCCGTTTGGACTATGAAAGCTGCTTCAAGGCAAGCCTGTGGCCTAATTTTTCTTCTGATGGCCGGGGCTTTGGCTTGCGGTGATGTCGCGCACCTCTTCCGGCAGTTGATGAGATATGCTGGGGACCTTTTTCGGGAAGTATTCGATCACATCAGACGACAAAATGGACACAGCCATGCTGCCGCTACCCGCAAACGCGCGAAGAAGGACCGGCTGGTTGTACGCGTTCTCAAAAACAAAATCCGGTCCGCCCCAGCTTACGGTTGCATCTCTGCCCGATGGCACATAGGGAACGTGACGGCTGTGGGAATATCGCTGAACGATTTTCAGCCCGGCGCGATCGGCGGCATTAAACAAGGTGGAGGATACCTGACAGATGCCGCCCCCTACGCCTTCAGATAATTCTCCCCGCACAATGACGGCGGCCCGGCGGTATCCTCTGCCGGTCGTTCGTATGCCGACTACCCGGTTAAACGAGAACCGTTCACCAGGAAAGATGACCGTACCGTCAATCGCTTCGGCCGCCAGAGCAATATTATGCGAGCGGTCTCGGTTGCCGGCGTTGTAGTAAGTAATATAATAACCGATTTGCTTCGAACGCAAAGACGCGAGCAGTTCCGTATCGACCTTCGGATATACCGGGTACGTCGGAACCTCAATCACGGCCGCCCCGCTCGTTTCGTACAGATACGCATAATACTTCATTAAACCCACAACAGTCCGATGCGCCTGACAGAACTGACTGCCACGGAGCAGGTAACCCAGTCGGCGATCACGCAAATTGTAATCAAGCTGGAGAGGGACGGGCTCGTCGAACGAAGATCCGATCCAAATGACGGCCGCGTTGTTCTCGTGCATATTACCCCCCAGGGAGCTAACGTGATCGATTCCCGGCGCCTGGAACGGATCGGTCGGATTGCCGGTTTTGCGGAACATCTCACGACGGAAGAAAGACAGACGATAGCTGACGCCATCCCGGCATTGAGGCGCCTGGTCGAAATTGCTGGCGACGCTTAGCGGATTTTTCTCGCTTGAACCGTTCACCTTTTCGTCGGCTCCAAATCACGTCAGAGGAGGATCACTATGTCCCATGCCGAATTTCCGTTTAAAGCAAGTCCCATCCATGTTTCCGAAGAGGTACTGAACGATCTGAACCGTCGTCTTACCTCCGTCAGATGGCCCCTGGATGCAGGCAACGAAGACGGTTACTACGGCGTACGCCGTGACGAACTGAAATCGCTCGTCGATTACTGGATTCACGAATTCGACTGGCGTAAATCCGAGAAGGCGATCAACGCCTATGAGCATTATCAGGTCAAAGTCAACGGTGTGCCTGTCCATTTTATGCGCAAGCCCGGAGTCGGGCCAAACCCGGTTCCCCTCATTTTATCCCATGGCTGGCCATGGACGTTCTGGCATTGGTCCAAAGTGGTGGATCCGCTCGCTGATCCGGGGGCGCATGGAGGTGATCCCTCCGACGCTTTTGATGTCATTGTCCCTTCGCTGCCGGGTTTCGGCTTCTCTGCTCCGCCTCCCGACCACCCGGACATGAACTTCTGGAAGATGGCCGATCTTTGGCACACACTCATGACGGACATGCTCGGATATGAGAAGTATGCTGCTGCCGGATGTGATGTCGGCGCGCTGATCACTGGTCAGCTAGGGCATAAATACGGAGCCGAGCTGTATGGTATTCATATCGGTTCGGCACTCAAACTGGACTTCTTTAACGGGGAACGCGCCTGGGATTATACCGGCGGACGTCCGATTCCGGATGACCTGCCTGAGGAGATCCGGAAACAATTACTGGAGCTGGACCGCCGGTTTGCTTCGCATCTTGCCGTGCACGTTCTGGATCCAGGCACGCTCGCTTACGGCCTCAGCGATTCACCTGTCGGCATGATGGCCTGGATTCTTGAACGCTGGATCAAGTGGAGCGACAACAAAGGCAGCATTGAAAGGGTGTTCTCCAAGGACGATCTGCTGACGCACGCCACGATTTTCTGGGTCAATAATGCCATCGAAACGTCGATGCGCGTCTATGCCAATAACAACCGGTATCCTTGGGAGCCCTCCCATTCACGCCAGCCTGTTATCGAAGCGCCGACCGGCATCACTTTCGTGGGATACGAAAATCCGCCGGGGGTGACGACCGATCAACGCGTGGAGCATTTTCTCAAGACCGACCGAGCTGCATGGTACAACCATGTGAACATTACTGCCCACGAAGAAGGAGGACACTTTATACCGTGGGAAGTGCCGGAGCTGTGGGTTCAAGATTTACGCCGGACCTTTCACGGCCGCCGGTAACGGAAGAAGGACCACCCTTATTGGGTGGCCCTTCTCTTATGATTCTAATAGGACAGGCAGCTTATCCGAATGACCGATGCCCATCTCCGTTATGGGAGAAAATCGAGCGGGCCAGTCGAAATCCGAGATCGTCGATCTGAAACGTCGGGTGGCTGCGCCGACGGCATGTCGCTCCGCAGCCTCTTGCTTCTTCCGCCCAGCTGCCTCCCCGGAATATGCGGTAGGATCCGTATACCTCTTCGTCATACAGATCCCAGCACCATTCCCACACATTTCCAAGCATGTCGTATAACCCCCACGCATTCGGCAGTTTGCCTCCGACTTCATGCGTCATGCCATCGGAATTCTCCTGGAACCAGGCGACTTCTTCTAATTCGCCGTACCGGTAGCCTTGAGAGCCTGCTTTACATGCATGCTGCCATTCGGCCTCCGTAGGCAGACGATAGCCGTCCGCTTTCCGGTTCCAGACGACTCGCTCGCCCTCTTCGTCAATCTCATAACAAGGCTCCA
>NZ_PCZT01000009.1:766241-776556 GCF_002968895.1 Paenibacillus sp. AR247
CCCCGACTTGCCGGGACAGCGTATTACAGAATGAGACTGCTTCGTACCATGACACCCCTGTGACTGGTGATTTCGAACGTTCGTGCGTGCGGGTCTTATGCTGCAGCACGTCGTCGTAGAATGCATTCGTTACCGGGACGTGTGCCATGAAAAAGGCATCCAGCTCGACGTTCCATGATCTTTTAACCCTGTCATCCCTAAGCGCAACGTCTCCACCTGGAATATGCATCATCGGATATTCGCCCAGACTCGTCATCCATTCGGCCAAATTCAAACTTTACCTCCCATGAATCTTGACTCTTTATCATCCATCAAATGATATAGGAATCTTTATCTTATAGGAACTCATCGGATTTGTGAACTTCTGAAAGCGGATGAAGCGTGATTTCGATCCTCGTTCCTTGATGGAGCTCGCTGGTGACGCGGATCTCCCCTCCATGTGCTTCCACGATATCATGCGCGATGGCCATCCCCAGTCCTGAACCTTTATGCTTCTCGCCCGTATGGGTTCCGCGGTAGTAGCGGTCAAAAATCCGGTCCAGTTCCTCTTTGCGGATGCCTTTCCCATGATCCTCTACGATCATCGTCACCGAATCCGCCGTTTTCTCTACCCCAACCTCAATGACCGTATCCTCTGCGTTGTGAACCATCGCGTTGTAGATCAAATTGCTGACGGCCCTGCGAATGAGGAGGTCGTCCACTTTTACCTGAATCGTCTCTTCGCTATAGCTGAAATCGATGTTCCTGCCGCTGTAACGGGGATCATTCAGCACATCGATGACTACGCTGCGTACCAGGCTGACCAGATTGACGTTTTTCAGATTGAGCGTGATGTTTTTGTTCTTGAGGCGGGTGGACAAGTTCAAATCTTCAATAACGTCTTTCAAGTAGTGGGACTTCTGTTCGATGATTTCCGCGTATTCCTGCATTTCTACGGCCGTAAACTCATAATCCTTGTCCCTCATCATTTCGGCGTATCCTTGGATTGAAGCCAGCGGCGTTTTGATATCATGCGTGATGTTCGCAATCCACTCTTCCCTCATGCGGTCTAGCTTTTTACGTTCAGCCTCGCTGGCCATCAATTCCGCACTCAGCAGGTTGACATGATGGAACACGTCTTTGTAAACCCCTTTAGGCTCGTAATAAACCCCATACTTTTTGTGCGCAAGCTGCTTGATCGCATCGATCAGCGTATGAAGGGGCCGGGTCAGCTTTTTGCTGAACAGGTAGGCGATGCACAGCGCAATAACACCGTCGACCCCGATGACCGCCAAGCTTCCGATTTTGAAAAAATGCACCACGGAGCGAATATCGTACGTCAAGACGTTACGCTCGAGATAAGTATTTTTAAAACCGATCAAATAGCTGTAGCGCTGCTGTTTGCCTTGCTTTTCCCCGACAAAAACGGTAGACATGAGCTCCTTTTCGATATACTTGTAGGTCTGAACCATATCCATCGGCGTATATTTGGTCCTTGCTTCCGGAGGTACATGGTACCCGTAGACCTGCCGGCCGTTCTCATCTAAAATCTGGATCCAGGCCTGATTACGGTCAAGCAATTCCTTCCCTGCACCGGTAATCGACATCCCCGATTCGGAGAGAATAATTTCTTTGCCGAACGACCGGGTAATCTTATCCGGATTATTCTGTTCGGTTTGAAAAGAAAAATGGGGAAAAGCAAACTGATTCAAGAAAAGTCCGGTCACAACCAGGATGTTCATAAAAATGACGATGACGACGATGAGAACGACGGATACCAGGTATCTTCCGGTCAGCCTCCATTTCATCGCTTCGCACCCTCCAGCGCAAGCTTGTATCCCAGTCCCTTGACCGTGACCAAGTACTGCGGATTGGACGGGTCGTCTTCAATTTTTTCCCTGAGCCGTCGAATGTGCACCATTACGGTGTTGTCATACCCGAAGGAATCTTCGCCCCACACCTGGTCATATAAGCTTTCTTTGCTGATAATTTGGTTCGGGTGCTTCAGCAAGTGGGTGAACAATCCCAGCTCTTTCGGCTTCAGCTCGATGATTTCCCCATTTTTCTTCAGTTCGATTTTTTGCTCGTCAAATACAAACGGGCCTGCCTGCACGACATGCTCTTTTTCCATATCATCAGAGGCAGCCTCCTGCCTGCGAAAGCGGGCTTTGATCCGGTATGCTAATTCCTTCGGGCTGAACGGTTTGGTGATGTAGTCGTCGCCACCGATGGCAAACCCGAGTATTTTATCGATTTCTTCCGTCTTGGCCGATAGGAAGAAAATCGGTACGTCCGATACGCTGCGGATTTTCTTGCAGACGTCATAGCCTTCTCCGTCCGGCAGCATAATATCCAAGATGACGACGTCAGGGCGCTTGTCCTGGAACTGCTCCCAGCCCTCTTTCGCAGAAAAAGCGGCAAACACATGCTCGAAGCCTTCCTTCAGAAGAACGGTTTTCAAAAGCTTGACGATATCTTCCTCATCATCGACGATCAGCACTTTCTGACTTTGCGTCATACGTTCTGTACCTCCTTTCTTCATCATTTCCACCCTGCCATCTACTATAACTCTATTTTCAAGCCGCTGTCCCCTTTTGAAACGCTGTCCATCTCATTCCTGCGCGAAAAACTTAGCCAATGGGTTGGCAGTTTTCCGGTCTGACGTGATTTTGCCTGACGGATCCATGACATAATATTGGTAGTAATCCGCGCTGAAGCTGAGTGCATTCAGCATCTGAGCTGCATTCAGCATCTGAGCAGGGTAAATCTTCATAGCCGGTTCGCTGAGCGCCTTTCCGTTCCAGAATAAGTGCAGCAGCAGACGGTTTTGATTGTAGGGATGCTTGATGATATAAGCGCCCGAAGCTGCTTTTTGCCCCATCAAGCTTGTCCAGTTCAGACCGATCGATTTTGCCTTTTGCATGATGCCGGGCTTCAGCGCCTGGATCAAGCCGTTCGACCCGGCACGGCCGATGGCGATAATGTTGCTGGCGGCAAGCTCTTTCTCCATTTGCTTCTTGAGGACTTGACGCTCCGTAATCACTTTGGCCTGAATTCCCATCAATTGCAATGAACTCTGCAGCTGCTCAAGTATCGATTGCTCCTGCTTGTCAGCAGTACCGTCTGCCCGGTCGCTCATCACGATCGTCAGCGGTTCGCCCTGAAGCGCCTTATCCACAATGCGGCTCATCGTTTCCTCCCCAAGATTGGGAATCTGGGTCAGGGACGAGTGATAAATGCTCTTGAACTGCTCATGCCAATACGCGGATTCTTCCGCCTCGGACAGCCGGTATTCAGGCTTTAATGTAAAATTCGGATCATGCAGCGCCCGGTCCATTTCCTGACGTGCATCATTTCCGAGCGTGTCCTGAATCGTCTGCAGCAGACCGTCGATGGTCGCGTTTTTATATTCATAGCGCTTGAAGTATTCTCTCATGAACGCATCGAATTTCTCCTCGCCCACCATGCGGTACAGCTGGTAGATCGCCTGACGTCCTTTTCCGTAAAAGACCGGATTCTCTTCATCCCCCGCTTCCGCATTGGTTGAAGCAATCGGTTCGTCTATATATGACAAGTCATCTATCTGGATCGATTGAAATCCGCCAAGCGTATCGCCTCGTTTTTCCGCAAAATACACTTTGGAGAAATCGGCAAACCCCTCGTCCAAAAACGATTCTGTCTCCGAATTGTTGCCGATTAAGCCGTGGAACCATTGATGCGCGATTTCATGGACGAATACGTCATCATGCGCCGGATCTCTGTTCTGAGTGATTTGCCCCATTTGAATGACCCGGGAAAATTCGACAGCAACCCCCTCTACATAGGATTCTGCAATTCGGAATTCCGGATAAGGGTACTTGCCGTATTTTTCGTTAAAAAAACGTATCGCATCAAAAGCAGCGTCGATGTACTGATCCACGAGTTTTTTCTTGTCCGGCATATTATCGAAATAATAATAGCCAACCGTCAGGCCGTCGCGTGTCACGCTCTCCACCTTGTAATTCGGGCTGGCAAAAAAGACGAGCTCCCTGGTGTTATCCGCTATCGCGTTAACCGTTTTCTGCCCGGTTCCCCTGCAGCCTCCTGCGTCGTTAGGGTCCCAGGCATCAGGATTTGATAAGAGTCGGGCACATTCAAATGTACTTCAAAATCCGAGATGTCATAATAGTCGGTTTCGAAGGTTTTGCTGTACGGTGCCTTGTCCCATTGATGCTTGCTTTCGTTATAGACCGAAGCGGCCGGGAACCAATGCGCGCCGTTCACGATATCTTTGTAATACGACAGACGCTGCATCCCGTACGGAAGCTTAACGTCGAAGCCGATTTGGACCGTTACTGACTCGCCCGGTTTCAAACCCTGCTTCAGATGAACGGTCAATGTCTGGTTACTGTTCGTAAACTCCGCGGATTGCCCGTTGACTGAAGCGCTCCGGATGTCGATCCCGCCCAGAAAGTCTTCCGGCTTCTTCTGCGGATTTTCCTTCCGGATCTCCTCATTATTGCGCTCAAACATCGACGTTTGGGTCGCTGTGGACCGGTTCGCATCAGCAAACGTGTGGAATACGATCTCCTGCAGTGTATCCTTGGACAAGTTCCGGTAGGTGACCGATTCGCTTCCCTGAATACGCATCGTTGTCTCGTCCAGCCGCGCGTTGATCTGATACTTAACCGGAGCTTGTACATGTGCGGTTTCGGCGTACGAGGAAGCAGGTGCCGCAGGGGCGGCCAGCACCTGAGACGAACCTGCGATGGGGCAAGTTGCCAGCGTCAATGCCAGCGAATAAGACAGTGCTTTTTGGGATAAAGTTTTTAAGGTTGTACGATCCATTGGATTCTCTCCTCTATAGAAAGTTTTACTGAGTTATCGTGGTACACGCAGAGAGATTAGTTCCCCGCACCGTCCAGCTTCTGCTTCACTCCTTCTGGCAGCTCATCGGCCTTCACTTCTTGGTAGGAACTGACCTCCTCTCCTTTGACATAAACCCGCAAATAAGCGTCTTTGCGCAGTTCCTTCTGTGCCGTAAAAGTCAGAGCTTTTTCTTTACCGCTTGGATTATAGCCATCCAAGGTGTATTCGTAGTAGACGTACTTCTCCCCGTTGTCCGATTTGTCTTCAAAACGTTTTCCGTCTTGGTTAATCTGCACATAATACTGCTGCGCGCCAAGGCGGTTCAGATTCACGTTTTGGATGAATACGACGAATCCGACCAGAACGATCAAAATAACCGCTATTGAGATGAGTCCTTTTTTCATATCAATCCACTCCTCACTTTACATTCGTAATGATTTTTGTAGTAGCTGTTGACGGTCAGGAAATAATAAACGAGATAAATGCAAATATAAATGCCCATGCAGCTGACGACGGGAACGACCAGGCTGGTCATCATCAGATTCGATAAAGCCGATAAGGCCACGGCGCAGTGGGCAATGCCGGCTGCAAGGGGCAGAGCGAACACAAACAGCACCTGCTTGGCGACCGATTTGCGGATTTCGCTTTTTTTGACGCCGATTTTATGCAAAATCAGATACCGTGCTTTGTCGCTGCTCGCTTCCGTCAGCTGCTTGAAATAAATGATGCTGCCTGTTGCCGCCAGGAACACGAGCCCAAGGAATCCGCCCATGAAGATCATCAGACCGGTAGACTCCATTCCCCGCGCATAATCGCTATAGAAGCTTGAGAACTCTGCTGTCTTCGGCAGTATGCTTTCCAATTGTTTGGTCAGGTCCTTAGCCTTGTCCTGATGTGTAATTTCGTACGCTTGAGCAGTCAAGCTCTTGGCTTTCGGCTGGAGCGCCGCAAACAAATAGTCGCTGACGACCAGGGTTGAATAGACGGTCCCGAGATTCAGCACGCTGTACGTTTTCAATGCGGTAAAATGGATCTTTTCATGCATTCCCTTTCCCGTCAGCACAATGGTGGATCCCTCGTATGTGGGCGAAATCCCCTTCATATACCCGGGCTCCAGCACCGCGGCATCGCTGCCTTGTAGGCTCAGCACGTCGTCCCGCCCTTGAAGCTTGGCCAGCTTGTTAAAGGTGTGGTTCGATATCACCGTAAACGTCTGCTCATTGGACCCGGCAGTTTGCTCCAGTCCTGTAGTATCGGCATCCACTTCAAGCAAAGGAATGGATTCATGGTAGATCACCTTGTGACCCGCAGCTTGTTCGATGGCCTCATTCGCTTTGTTCTCTGCAGCTTTGTCTCCCCCGATGAACATGTAGCTGTTCGTGTTCGCAAGCGCCACATTGATCCGGTTATTGTAATAAAGGCTGTATGCCGTTCCGACCGCCGTCAGCGTCGTTGCGCTCAGCACGGCGATGATCGTCAGCGTGCGTGCGTTCCCTTTCATCCGGTACAAAAGCTGGGAAGTTCCAATCAGATTCAGTCCCCGCCAATAGCTTCTTTTGCGTTTACGGGCCAGCTTCAGCAGCGTAACGGTCAATGTGTTAAAGAGCAGATAGGTGCCGAGAATAACCGAAACGAGGATAACCAGCGGAGTCATCAGCACACCGATTGTCTTCCACGCCTCTGATGTCAGCANGTTTTGCAGCGCAAGCCAGTAGCCGAAACCAACAAGCAATACGGAGAGAAGTGCAATCCATAAGGATGACAGCGGTTCCTTCTCCCGCTCCTGGTCCGCCCGGAACAGCTCAATCAGCTTGAACCGGTAAATCAGGCGGTAGCCTTGAACCGAAGTGATCAGTGTAATGATCAAAAACACGGTAATCGTATTCAGGACGGCTGCCGGCGAAATAGCAAAATTCGGCATGGCGTCGTAGCCCATACTTTCATCAGAAGCATGACAAAAAAACGGACTGAGCACCGATCCGAGCGCAATGCCGACGAGCAGCGCCAGGACGCCCATCAGGAAATTTTCATAAAAGAGCATGCGGCCGATCTGCTTTTTTCGGACGCCGAGTAATGAATACAGTCCGACCTCCTTTTTGCGCTTACGCGTAAAAAACGAATTTGAATACCAGATAAATATGGCGACGAAGACGATCAGGACGACGGCCGCTCCGCTGAATGCCGAGCTGATTTTCGGCGACCCGTCCGATGCCGATTGAATGGTATGATCGTACTTCAACGACACAAACGTAAAATAAATAACGATGCTGAAAATCATCGATGCAAAATATAGAAAGTAATTTTTGAAGTTATTTCGGATGTTTTTGCCGGCGATATTAAACAGCGTCATCTTCCTCACCTCCAAGCGTAGCCAGAACCTCGAGTATCTGACCAAAAAACTGTTTTCGTGAGAAATCATCCTTCCGGAGTTCCATGAACAGCCGGCCGTCGTTGATGAAAATAACCCGCTTGCAGTAGCTCGCCGCATTCGCATCATGCGTAACCATCATAATAGTGGAGCGATTTGCCTGATTCAGCCGGCTCAAGCTTTCCAGAAGGCGGGTGGCCGACTTCGAATCGAGCGCGCCGGTCGGCTCGTCCGCCAAAATTAGGCTCGGATTGGCCACGATCGCCCGGGAAGCCGCTGCCCGCTGCTTTTGTCCGCCCGAGATGTGGTACGGGTACTTATCCAGGATTTCACGAATTCCAAACGTGTCGGCAATCTCGTTAACCCGCTGTTCGATCTCCACTGCCGGTACTTTGGACAGGGCCAGCGGGAGCAGAATGTTTTCCTTGACCGTGAGCGTATCGAGCAGGTTATAGTCCTGAAAAATAAAGCCGAGCTTATTCCGGCGGAAATCGGACAGCTTTTCTTCATTCATAGTCACGATGTTGTGCCCATCAATGATGATTTCCCCGGAAGTCGGCGTGTCGATCGTCGAAAAAATGTTCAACAGGGTGGATTTCCCAGCACCGGAAGGTCCCATGATGCCGACATATTCGCCCTCTTCGATGCTAAGGCTGATATTGTGCAGTGCCGTATATTGGTTTCCTTTGGTGCCGAAGGTTTTATTGACGTTCTCCGCTTGCAGTATCGTTTTCATGAGTATCTCCTTCAATTGTGTGTATTCGTTCATGTATTCGTTCCTTACCACTTACATCACTTATGTTAAATCCCGAACCTTTCAGCATGTTAATCCCAACCTTACAGGAACCTTAAATTGTTAGAAGGCGCAACAAAACGGAAAGAATCTTTATGAGCTGCCGTCACAAATAAAAACTCGCCTGTCTCCAGACGAGTTGATCAATAAATTGAAAGCAAAAGAAAAAAGTCCGCATTTCGCGGACTTTTTCTCTAACATGGATATGAATAAGCTTTTAAAAGCTGACGGGAAGGCTCACCAATGATCGGAGCGTGCTGTAGTGATATGCCAGGTCTTCCGGTTTCACGTCGAGACGCAGGTTGGGAAAGCGCCGCAATAGCGAGCCGAACGCGATTTGTCCCTCCATGCGGGCAAGGGGTGCTCCCAAGCAAAGATGGATGCCTCGGCCAAACGCCAAATGATCGGTTTCTTGTCTTGTGATATCCAGCCGCTCTGGCCCGTCGAATCGGCTTGCATCCATATCCGCTCCGGCCAGCGAAACCATAACCATCTCGCCTTTTCGAATGAAAGTACCATGGATCTCGATATCTGCATCTGCAACCCGGCCCGTAATCATAACCGGACCCGCATACCGGAGCAGTTCTTCAACCGCACCCGGCAGAAGGGCCGGATCCTCGCGAAGCAGCTGCATTTGTCTGGATGCTGAAGCAGTGCCAGGGTTCCGTTGCCGATCAGATTCACGGTCGTTTCATGTCCTGCCGTAATGAGCAGCCAAATGGTAGAGAGCAGCTCGTTCTCGTTAAGTTTATCGCCCTCGTCATATGCCTGCAGCAAACCGCTGATAACATCGTTACCGGGGCGCACCCTCTTTTCGGAAATCAAAGATTGAATGTAATCAATAAACTCCTGAAGCGCTTCTTGAACCAAGTTTGCTTGGCCGGGGTTCAGCGCGCCTTGAGCCAGCTTGTGGGTCCACTCGCGAAAGCGCGCCTGATGATGGCCGGGGATTCCCAGCATCTCCGAGATTACGATGATAGGCAGCGGATAAGCAAATTCAGAAATGAGTTCCATCCTGCCCCGGCTGACCACCTTATCCAGCAGCTCGTCGGCGATTTGTTGGATGCGCGGGCGCAGGTCCTCAATCATTCGGGGCGTAAATGCTTTGGACACCAAACGCCGGAGCCGGGTATGGTCGGGTGGATCCACCATGAGCATATTAGGCATGCTTTTGAACCATTCGAGCAATTCATTGACCGAGCTGTTCTCAGGCGAAGATTGTTGCTGTGAAGCGAACTTCCGCCTGTCCGAAAGGAACCGGGGATCTTTCAAAATCGCTGAGACATCCTCATACCGAAAAGCTATCCACGCTTCGCCCATGCCAAAAAAGTCGTCAAGCCGGTAAAGTCTTTCCTGACGATGGACCAGTTTTTGGTAAAACGCGTTGAAATCACGCATCGTTTCCGGTGCCACTAAATCACTGCTGGTGATGTCTTTCACGGCCGCTCACCTCTTCACTTTAGTTTTCCATACCGTATCGGATCATGTCGCAAAATGCTTCCAATTCCTCCATAAGGCTGCGGGTATAGGCTTCGTCAATATGGCTCATCCCCTTCGTCTCGTTCAGAAACTTCATTTCGAAATGTCTGGTTACAGACATGACGAGCTCGAATGCATACGTTCGATTTACGCCTTCACGAAGGGGAACCTTGTCAAAAAGCTGTGCCAGCATCGCATTCCGGGCTTCGCTCACCTGCCCGTACTTATCCTCGATTTCCTCCTTCAAGCCATCAGGTGTGGCATAAAATGCTTCGTATACCAACTTCCATTCATCCGGATGCTCGCGAAAATAGCCGAGCTTCGCACGGCTTAACTCAGTGATGGCTGTAAAAAATCAGCATGTTCCGTAGTCCGCTCATCAAAATGGATACCGGTTCGGACCTTCTCAAAGCAGTGGTCCACTAAGCTAAGATACAGTTTCTTCTTACTCGTGAAATGATGAAAGATCAAAGCTTTGGAGATCCCGGCAGCAGCCGCCAGCATTTCCGTTGAAGTGTTCTTGTAACCGTTGCGCGCAAACACAGTTAAGCAGGCTTGCAAAATGTTCTCCTGTTCGTAGAGCTGTATCGGCAGTCTCATCACCTCTTTTTGAGTACGCTGACCAATTGGTTAGTAAAATCATACAACATGCTGACCTCTCGGTCAATATAAATGACAAAAAAATCCACCTGCAGCAAGCAGAAGGATTTTTTGAAGGTACAGGGGTACAGGTTTCCTAGTCTCCTCCCCCTCCACAGGAACTGCAGGATGAAGAACTGCACGAGGACGAGCTGCAGGAAGAATCACTGGACGAACTGCAGGAAGAATCACTGGACGAACTGCAGGAC
>NZ_PCZT01000009.1:776656-784824 GCF_002968895.1 Paenibacillus sp. AR247
AACGGATCCGTATCCATGGCTGTCAGAAACAGAATGGAGCTGAACGGATCTACCGTCACCCCGCTCTCTTCACTGCGGCGGATGCCGGTGGATTGACCCCGGCAGCTTCTAGGAGGCAAAGGACGGCTTGCTCTCAATGTGCCGGGTTTTGCTGATTTGACGTCCCGATAATGTTTTCGGATCGAGCCGATGATGGCCAGTTGAATGGCTTCGATTGCGGCATCGGAACTGCTCTGAAAATATCGGCTTCGGATCTCTTGATCGTTTAAATTGTCGAAAGTTTGAAAGAACTCTTCATCGATTTTAAATTGGAAAAACGGATTCAGAAGTGCCTCGTTTGCCGGATAAATGTGAAACAGCATGCTGTAGATCAAATCATACCGTGCCCTCTCTTCTTCCGGCAACTTTTTATCATTCGTGTAGGCCACGTTAGGTTGATGATGAATAAACCGTCCTGCAAATGTGCTGCAGAAGCGATCATAATCGCGGGTAAACATCAGCATTTCATGCCAGATCAGGTCGGCATCTTTACTGAACATGGGAACCTGCTTGAGAATCGCGCACATGAGAAAGAACCTCTTCACTTCAAGCAGCATCCATTGATATTGGGTTTGGCTGATGGGATGGCGCTCCATAACCCGCTGCTTTACGTGCTCCATATAGTCCGTTCCCAGCGCGTTCTCCAATCGTATGATGAGATCGGATAAGCCTTGTATCTCTCTGGTGATGCCTATGTATGGTGGTATGGGTGTATCAAACCCGTGACCCTTATTCCCTTCTTTTGAGCTATCTCCGGAAGCCGAACCGGAACCCAGCAATCTTTTCAAAAATGACAGCAAACTCATGTTTCTCCTCCTTATGCCGTGGATTTCGGTCCCAAATGGAAATGAATCCCCTTAAATGAGATTACCATATCACGGGAAGGAAGCAATGACACTTTCGTTACTGGAAATCCGTTTCATATAAATAGGCAAACCCCCGCTTCTCTTAGAAACAGGGGTTGAATTTGATTTGGGTTTTTTTCGTTTGTGACTTGAGGCGTCAGTCACCACACATCATTCACTTCCAGGATAAAGAGCTTTGTTTGGCGGACTTCAGTCTGGCCAGTTCTTCCTGAACTTCCTGCTGGCGCGACCATAAAATGAACGTGCCAATGCTGCGAGAACACTGCAAACTCCAATGGTTTGACCTGTCCAAGCAAACGAAAAAGTCCGCGTTTTCCGCGGACTTTTAATTTGCTCTATTCAATTGCTTTTTTGGTTTTGCAAAACACAGACTATTAGCTGTGCAAAGTGTGTAGCTTCCGGAACAATTTACGGATCCACCCGACGATCACGGGTACCAAAAACAGCATGACGAATCCGGCAGCGATGAGAACCCCGATTTGCGTTTCCTTTTCACTGGAGAGCATTTCCTCTACACTGCTTCCAATCAAAATCATACGCTGATCTTCACTCTCGCCGGGCAGATGAATGGGCTCCAGATGTCCGTTAACGGCCCGGCCGATCACCGTGATCCTTTGCCCTGGACTAAGCGCGTGATAACCGTAGGCCGTTTCCTTAGTGCTCTCCACAAGCAGCGGGCGGGATGTTTCCCCCTCATGGACAAAGGGGAGTTGGCTCGTTTCTACTGTTTCGGAATCCAGAGGTAGCCAGTCGGAGTAGAATTTGAAACGTTCACTTTCCACTTTAACGCCTTGAATGCTTAAATTCCCCCATACTTGCGGGACAGCGTCTTCATTCCACATATAGTTACAGCCGCTTTTGCTGCAATGCCAATTAAACTTTCTTTTTGAAGCAGCAGGTAACGCTGCCTTAACTTGCCTTCATCCGCTGCAACGGCCTCTCCCTCTGCGTTTCCTTCTATTCGGACGATTCCGTTCGTGTCTGCCGTCAGCTGCTGTACCGGAGACGCATGTGAGATTAATGAGGCCAACCTGGCCGAGTCCCAATATAACAGAAGTAAGCCGGCTAATATGAAAAAGCCTAGGAATTTTAATAAACCCAGCCAAAAACGGGAAGCCCGGCTTCCGGCCGGGTTCCCCTTCCGTTTAGATTTACCTTTGCGATCCCCTTGATGACGCTTTGTGCTGATGTGCTTTGTTTGACTTTTCGAATGCCTCGCCACGCGCTCGATCCCCCTGTGAGCTCAAAAAATGTTGTCTTTGTAACATTACGGAGCCGTATTAGATCGGGTTTCAGCATCGTGCACCTGTGCGCCTGATGAATTCACGTTCGTTTCCTGTTCCTGATATTCAGGCTTGCAATTTGCAGGATCTTCCATTACTTTTTGTATGATGCCGGCGTGCGCAGCATTTGCTTGCACGAATCGGCCTCGATAATCCGGATATGATCGAATGACGAAAGGTTGATGACATGAACGAGCTGGGAGCTCTGGTTTCTCCCCCAACAAGGGTATGGTACCAAAAGAAAAGAAACATACTGCGGATCGTCCTGCTATTGCTATGCCTGGTAGAACTGGCTATTGTTGGAGTGAAGTATGATGGTCATGTCCGCCAATTTTTGTGGATTGGAATCGCCGGATACTGTACAGCTTTACTATTTTTCAGCTATATTTTTACATACGTGGTGCTTCGGTACGGCAAACGGCAATCAGTTACGCGAAGAGCAGACTTGCTATTAGCCATTTTTATATTCTTCCTATCGTTATTCCCTTTAATTATGCTTGGGAGAGTAACAGCGGATATCGTTCAGGGGCCGGTTGTCAAAACCGTGCACGTCGTCGAAATATGGGATCCAAGACGAGGCGGAGACCGCGTACGAACAGCAGACGGCAAAGAATACGAGCTCGGGTACAAGCAAATTGTCATGGAAAGTGGCGGCACATACCCGAATCCAGGCTCTGGAATACTCGGGAATGATTCTGGCAGCCGAGGAGCAGAACTAAATAAAGGATTCGATAAACGGAGAGCATAACGAGCCCGCTGCAAAGCGGGCTTTCGCTATTCGCTGGTTAATCAACTGCTTCTTCAAGTCGTTTGAACTCAGCCCAGATTCCTTTTCATTTGCACCGTGATGATTTTGCGGCCGCCATCTATTTGGGAAATTTTCAAATCGAAAGGTCTAAAGGAATGTTTATGATAAAATGCCAGCCCTCTTGAATTCGCGTGATGACAGGAGAGGAAGAGTTCCCTCACCCCGTAGTTCTCTTTTGCCTTTTGCATCATTGCATGCAATAAAAATTCACCGGCACCTCGCCCCCTGTGACCTGGTGAGACAATGACGTTGCCAAGCCAACAAGCATGACCACTTCGGTTATATAAATTAGACGTTTGCGGGAACCCGCAAATGTCTGTCAAATCCATCGTGGATAATGCTCTGTGAGTATGCATATGTTTCGCTCCTAAAGCGGCGTAGAGTGGCCGGCCGTTTCCCAGCCTCCCGCGCCTACTTCGTCTGAACCGGAACGTTTGAGGATCAGAATACGGCCTTGATGGATAATTACAGCTTTTAATACGACAACGATCTTACCCGTCATGATATGGTCCTCCCCATGCAGCGTCTCTCATTGTGATTGACGATACGTGAAATGGGGATGGTTTTCAATTCATGAAATCGAATCTTCCGCAATCCATGAAGCAGCCTCTTGAACAAAATGGCTCGGCTTCCCGATGCTGTACAATTGCAGTTCATGCATGGCCCGGGTACAGGCGGTATAGAATAGCCGACGCAAGCTCTCTTCTCCGTATTCTTCGTCTGAAGCGTTATAGACGATTACAGCATCGAATTCGATTCCTTTGGCCAAATATACCGGAATAACAACGACTCCCTGTTTATATTCGATCGAACCGCTGGTAACGAGCTTGATGTCCTCCAGATCGTGAAGGGATTCAAATACGGATGCGCTTTGGGCTGCGGATTTGCAAATAATCGCAACGGTCCGGTGCCCCTGTTCCCGGAATTGTTTGACTTTTTCCCTAATGGACTGATGTAATTGCTCCGCGTCGGCAGCTCTCGTGAGTACGGGGCGGGCTCCGTTCCGGTCAAAAGGAATGATCTCTTCCCCATTTGGGATAAGCGCTCGTGTAAATTCGACGATCGGTCTGGTGGACCGGTAGCTTCGGTTCAAGATAATGGCATCGGTTTGTTCCTCTCCGTATAATTCGGCCAGCATGCCGAAATCATCCGTACCGTCGGCGTGGGCGAAGACTGCCTGGTTGAAGTCGCCAAGCACCGTCATTTTCGCCGCTGGGAACAGCCTTTTTATAAATTCGAATTGAAACGGCGAATAATCCTGCGCCTCATCCACGAGGACATGCCGGATCGAAACATTGGTCTGGAAGCCTTCGATCAGCTCTTTTAACAGCAAATAAGGTGTTGCGTCCTCATATAAAAGCTTCCCTTGGTCCATCAGTTGAGACGTCATTTCGCCGATTTCATTCCATTCGGGAGGGAGTTCTGCTCCTTCAACCTCGTCGTCAGCCGGATGGGAAACCAGCATTTGCTTATAGATGGCCGGCATATCGATAAAGCCCATATCTTTAATTTGTTGCCGAATACGTTTGAATTTCCTGCTGACGATCCGGCGCGCGAGCTCCTTACGGACAAGTTCCAGATCCACATCCTCTTCCGATTCTTCGGTTAACCCTTGTTTTTTTCGAAGATGCGCATAAGCTTGCTGGTATTCATCATTGTCGACCAGCTCAACGGCGTCCTGCACCCAAGGCTTTTTCCGCTCGGCCTTCTCCGCTTCTTTGACCAGCTCCTTCAGCCAATCCGACAACTTTTCCAGTCTGTTGGCAAAGCGAAGCGTCGTGTGCTCACTGTAGAATCTCTCCATGATTTCCTCGGCGGAAACGAGCGTTTTGCCTTTAAAGGATACATCCTTGAATACCATTCCGGATTGTTCCAGCGCCTGGCGGCAGGATTGGATCCGATCAAAAAACGCCTTCGTCGCCTTAAAGCGGATACCCGCCATCCGCACCCGGTAGTTCGGGTCTTCCGAAGCCGTAAGGACGTATTCCAGCTGAATGTAAGGATCTTCAACGTCGAAGGAGCCGCTCAGCCGGTGGTTCAGGTACTCCTGAAACGTGACCTGCTGCATATTCTCTTCCCCGAGCTCAGGCAGCACGCTGGAGACATAACTCTTGAACATAGCGTTTGGTGAAAATAAAAGCATTTGGTCCGCCGTCAAACGATTCCGGTATTTGTACAGCAAATAAGCGATCCGCTGCAATGCCGCCGACGTCTTGCCGCTCCCGGCCGCGCCCTGAACAATGAGCAGACGTGCGCTGTCATGGCGGATAATCCGGTTCTGCTCCTGCTGAATCGTCGCCACGATGCTTCGCATGTGCGTGTCTGCGGATTGACCGAGCACCTGCTGGAGAATCTCGTCACCGATGGTGAGCCGGGTATCAAACATCGACTGAATAACTCCGCTGCGGATGATGTACTGCCATTTCTGCTCCAGCGTGCCTTGAATCGGCCCGCCGGGCGTGATGTATTCAGCCGGACCCGGCGTGCAGTCGTAATACATGCTTGAGACCGGGGCTCTCCAGTCATAAATCAGGAACTTTTCACCGGTAGCATCCGTGAGTGAGGAAACGCCGATGTACACGCGCTCTGTCTCGTTCATTCCCTCTTCGGCAAAATCAATCCGCCCGAAATACGGCACATCCTGCATGCGCTGAAGCTGGGACAGCCGCTTGGAGGATTGGCGGTGGCTGCCCTGGCTTAAGGAGAGGACCTCGGACTGCTGCCTTAAGCTGATAATCGTTTCTAGAAAATCGTCAAAGTTGTCCGTGTTCACCGTAACGTCTTCCCAGAAATGCTTACGGATGTCCACAACCTCTTGCCGACGGCGAGCCGTTGCTTCCTCATATTCGTTGATCTGATCTTGGATGATGCCAATCACCTGATTCACCCGCTGCTGCTCCTGTTGAAGTTCTTGACTCATTAAGAAACACTCCTTTACACAAATGATTGTGAGTTCCTGAAAAATGGGGGTTGACGGGACCGACGCTATGGTGTAAGATATAGTTAGGAAATACTGATTAAATCACAAACTGTCACATGACGCATATTTAAATTTATCATGTTGCTCTCATTTTGGCAACTTTATTTTTGTTTGCTTTCTAACTCCGCCTACTAACGGGATAACGTTCCGTCTGGCGGAGTTTTTTAATGGTCCAATGCAAGCTTTTTGTGCCGATCTCATTGATCAAGTCAACAAGAAAAGGAGTTACGCCGCCTGCAGACGACATAACTCCTTCGCTTTTTTTATAAAATTATTCCTGGTTTTCTCAGGGAAAACATTTTCAGAACAATATTTTTTATGCCTATTCCTTCTTTACCCCTGGACCGCCTTGGTATACCCCTTCCTCCTGCTTGATGTCGTCTTCGTCCAGCCCCTGCCGTGCGAGTACATCCGCTGCGTTGTCCTTAGGCTCATAGCCGATTTTTTCGCGCAGATATCCGATATCATAATAATTGTCGTCATTCGCTGAGGTCCCATACATTGTCAAAAACTTAAGGGATGGATCTGCCTCAATACAGCATTCGGCCAATTGCACCATATCTCGCCGGGAGATCCAAATATGAGCGGTACGGTCCGAGTGCGGACGGTCGTCTCCCGGAAAATTGCCGATCCGGATGTTCACGGAGGAAACTCCGTACTTATCAGAATAGTAACGGCCCAGAAGCTCGATATAGCTTTTGCTGAGCCCATAAAAGCTGTCGGGCCGGTGATCCTCGGGCTTGATATGCTCTCCTACTTTATAAAAACCAGTGGCATGATTGGAACTCGCGAAAATAACCCTCGATACGCTGCCTTTACGGGCACCTTCATAAATGTGATAAGCACCTGTCACGTTAATCGGGAGCACCTTCCCGAGGAAATCGTCTTCGTCTTTTGCCCAGCCAAAATGAAGCACCGTATCGATACCCTTCAGCGCTGCCGCCACAGCCTCTCCATCCGTGATGTCCAGCTTGCCGACTCCGTGTTCCGGATCGGGCCGAATATCCGTTGCGACCACTTCATACTTGCCTGTCGACCGGAGTCCATCCGCTACACAGCTCCCGATCCGTCCGGCTGCACCGGTAACGAGTATTTTTCGTTTCACAGCTCCCACCTCATTTCTTATTGTTCGATCAGCGTTCTTCTTGCTGCCACACATCCTTATAGTCTTTATGCCGCTTAAATTGAACATGGGCAAATGAGCAGGCAGGAATAATCTTCTTGCCTTCATTCCGGGCCATATCCACCACCGCTTTGACCAGTTCATCCCCGATCCGCTGTCCTCGCAGCTCTTCGGACACATACGTATGATCTATGACGATGGTTCTGTCGTCTACGGGCTGAAAAGTGATTTCCGCCACCGCCCGATCATCCTCCACCATCACGAACCCTTGACCTGCCTCACGGATTTCTCTCAAGATTCCCACGCTCCTTGTACAAAATTGTTCCATCTTTGTTCTATCTTCTTTATTCTTCCCCGTCGAATGGACAAGCGAAACCTGCAGAGGGATTAACGTCATAAAATTGGCTCCCCTGAATTTTACTCTGGTGCTTTACCAGAAGAAAGTGTATGATTAATACTTGTCAGTGTTTTTTCAACAAGTCGATGCATTATTCATTCAAAAGGAGTTTGACATCATGACCAGACACAAACTGGGATTCTGGATTTTGACCGCTCTCGTCGTGGGGAATATGGTCGGTTCCGGAATTTTTATGCTGCCCCGCTCGCTGTCCGAAGCGGCCAGCCCTGCGGGCGTCATTCTGGCCTGGCTGGCGACTGGGCTTGGGGTTCTTATGCTGGCGCTGGTTTTCGGAAGCCTGGCTGTCCGTAAGCCGGAGCTGAGCGGCGGGCCGCAAATTTACGCGAAGGAGCTGTTCCGGGAAGGCTCACATGGCTCCCGCCTGGCCGGCTTCATGTCCACTTGGGGATATTGGGTAGGCAATATAGCCGGGTTCGTGGCGGTGATTACGACCTTCGCCAGTTACCTGTCGACCTTTTTTCCGGTGTTGACCAGCGGTAAGGTGTGGGTGGATACCGGAATATTCACGTTAAAGGCGGGCAATGTGCTGACATTTATCGTCTGCTCGCTTCTGCTGTGGGGCACGCACGCCATCTGCATGAAAGGCATGAACGGTGCGGGCCGATTGAATTTTATCGCGACGGCAACCAAAGTGGTTGGCTTTGCCTTGTT
>NZ_PCZT01000009.1:784924-794667 GCF_002968895.1 Paenibacillus sp. AR247
GCACATCAAACTGATCATTACTGTATGAAACACAAAAAGGCGGCCATCTTGGATGGACGCCTTTTTCATAGGTTTCTGTTGCGACAACGGCTTCAACTTCTACGGCTTACCGATATACAGCTTACCGTTCGCAAAAATCGCCGAGTATCCAAGCTTGTACAGCTCAAAATACGGGGCAAGCG
Source organism: Paenibacillus sp. AR247 (assembly GCF_002968895.1). Lineage (NCBI taxonomy): Bacteria > Bacillati > Bacillota > Bacilli > Caryophanales > Paenibacillaceae > Paenibacillus > Paenibacillus sp. AR247. Next base: position 785,107 of record NZ_PCZT01000009.1, read on the forward strand.
GGTCTCCTTCAAGCCCGTAGCGGTGCCATTGGAGGTAGTACGAAATCCAGTAGTCACAGGCAATGGAATAATAAGCCTCGCTCAACATTTGAACAGGTTCCTGATCATCCGTATGCTCACTCACCAGTTCAAACAACGATTCGTGTACGACGGGATCATATTCCTCTCGGAATTTTTCGAATTCGCTGCCGGATACGATGACAACTTCGGAGACCGTTCCGAGATACCTCGACGCCTCAGCCGCTTCCTCAAGCTCGGCATGATCGTCCATCAGCTGCTTCAAACCGAGAATATGCCTTTTGCCGAGATCCCTGAGCTCCTCTTCGGATACATGTTCAGATTTTCCGTTAAAATACCCGGGCACCCATTCCCCTTCAAAGTCCTGCGGATCCAGCATTTCATAGATCGGAAGGATCCGCTTTAATAAGATATCACCGTCTTCCAGGGGCGCGAACGTAGCTTCCACCCCTTTTCCACTAGGCATATAGATTTGAAAATAGCCGTAAAACATCTCTTCTTCAATAGGCCCCGCAGTTTCTTCAGCCTCTTCTTCATCCATCAATCCAAGCACGTATTTTCCATACTCCTGCTGATCGATCATATCCGCCTCCTGTCTGCTGGATTCTACTAACTAGAATTATAAAGTGTAGGCAGTGGCCGGGGCAACGGTTGGCCGGACACGGGACTTGTCCGATAAAGATTACGCTTGGGCCGCGCAACTTCCCGCATGATGCTTGCGTCTTGATTAGTAGATTCAAGTAAAAAGAACACGGAGGATGATCATGAAATATTCCCACTTCATGCAAGGCGTGCTGCTATCTGCAGTGGTTGTGACGGCGGTATCACCCCATTCGTTTGCGGCAGCATCCACCCAACCGGGAGATCGCATGGATGCTGCAGCACGGCTATCGGTTTCCATCTCTGCAGAGTCACCGGCCGCGTCAGCTTCCAGCACCGCCGCTTTGGGAACGGCTTTCGTTCAGGTGGCAGCCGGAAATTATTATTCGGTCGGACTCCGGGCAGACGGCTCGGTGTGGACCTGGGGAAGAAATTTATTGGGCGAACTCGGGATTCCAGATACTACGGCCGTTTCCAGCATGGTGGCACCTGTTCGTCTCAACACACTGCCACCATTGAACTCGATAGCTACCGACGGGTATGGTTACCAATTGGGCGTCGCTCGCGACGGTACGGTATGGGAATGGGGATCACGGCCGGGCTACGTCCGGGAAACCCAGGTTCCACGAGCACTCCCAGGTTTATCTGGAATCTCGCAAGTAACGACACTGCAAAAGTACAGCTTTGGTCTCGGAAGCGATGGATCCGTTAAAGCGTGGATGAGAGATCAGAAGAGCGGCGATTCGGGACAGCCGATTTCAGTTAGTGGCTTGAAAAATATCGTTCAGCTGCAGTCGACATCCGATTATATCTATGCGCTGGATTCCGCAGGATCTGTCTGGAAGTTAACGGTGAATGCCTCAGAGAATCAGCTCCACCTCTCCGTACCGGTCCGAATACAGGGTTTGCCGGCATTGAAGCAAATTTCCATGCAGCATGCCTATGACGCTTATGGAGTAGACGGTTCCGGCAAGGTATGGAATTGGTCTACCCAAGCTTCTTCTAGCACAGGAAAGCTGTATGTAAAGCCAGTGAGCATTCAGCCGTCCCTTCAGGTCCGAAATGTTTATGTTCCCCCGGTTATGCGTTGCTGGTGAGCCGGCAAGGCGAAGTGTGGATGTACGACGGCAAAAAGGGCAGATCAGCCGTTAAAGTCAAAGGACTGCAGCGGATTGTATCGGCATCGGCCGGGGATACTCATCGTTTGGCCGTTGATGCCAAAGGCCAGGTGTACGGCTGGGGAGCGAAAAATTGGAACGAGGTTGGCGTCGCGCGTAATGCGGGTGATGGCATGGAATACGCACCGGTTCCTCTTCAGCGGCCGATCACCATTCGTATCAACGGCAGCTTGCTCCCCGCCTCCTTCCCGGCAGTCAATAAGAATAACTCGATCATCGTCCCTGTAAAAAGCATAGCGAAGGAGCTCGGAGGCTCTCTCGAGGCCTCTACAACTCAGGAAGGGACCACTTACAGGCTTCAATACGGCCAAACTACGGTGACTTTCCGTCCCGGCACGGCCGAAGCCGCCATTCAAGGGCAGTCCATTGCATTGTCCGGCCCGGTAAGTATGATAAACGGCGCCGTCATGGTGCCAGCCTCCCTGTTCAAACAGCTGGGATGCCAGGTCGATTGGAATCCGACTCTCGCCGAGCTGAGCATTCAAGGCAAGTAACAGGCTGTTCATGCGCAGAAAGCACACGCCGCTAAAATATGGTGTGTGCTTTTTTCCTAATTTAATTGCCTAACGATGGTATAGCTAAATATCATTCAGCGGTGATTTGTTTAAGCAAAGCCAACAGTTCTCTGATCCTGGGAGCAAGGTCCTCGTTTCCGCTCATGATCCGCGTGAACTCCGCTACTCCCTGTTTTAGCAGCACACCGCTGAAATAATAATATCCGTAAAAAGGATCCGGCTCGTAGCCCCGAGGTTCTTCTTCCTCCCACTCCTCCTCGTCTCCGTCTTCTTTCTCGGGCCAGAGGTACTTGTCATCCAGCAGCTCATCCATGGATGATATTAAACCCACGTCACGAATATCCTGATCTGCTAATGCAGAAGCTACAGCAAGGTATAAATCGATCTCTTCGATGGAAACCTGTACCGGCTCCACCGTCCTTAGTTTCTCCATCAATACAAGAATGGTCCAAGGGGTCACCTGCCACAAGGTTCCCTGATGTTCGATCAATCCCGCTACGGAAACGTACTGTTTTTCTTCTATGAACCGGGGAATGTCCGTGCCTCTCCCATAGGCCGTCGTCAACCGATGCCATGGAACGTCTGGGATCTGAATATCGGTAATAGCCTTCATCGCATGATTTCACCTCTCGCTCTTTTTCTTACTTGCTTGCTCTGCTTATATTTACTTCCACGCCGCAGTCCATGGATCCTTTCTCCGGGTATAACAGGTTGGTATCTCAGTTACTTAAATAAAGTTTTTATGTTGACAACATTAAATTTAAAAAATATAATAACTTACGTAAAGTAACTTACTGATGAATTCAGACTGCAGTCGGTTCATAATCAAAATACATCATAGATGGTTCAGGTGGTGCAAACATGTCGTTTTTCAAAAAATTATTTGGCACGGCAGCCAAGGAGGAAGTTACAATGAGCAAATTGAACATCGGTATTATTTTGGGAAGCACGCGTCAAGGCCGGGTAAGCCCGCAAGTGGGACAATGGATCAAAGAGATTGCCGACCAACGCGGTGACGCTAACTACGAAATCGTGGATATCAGCGATTATAATCTGCCTTTCCTCGGAACGACAGACGGTTCCGAACCTGGTATCGCCGCTTGGAACCAAAAGCTCGGAGAACTGGACGGCTTCGTGTTCATCGTTCAGGAATACAACCACAGCATTACCGGCGCGCTGAAGAATGCGATTGACTTCGCCCGTGATGCGTGGAACAACAAGGCAGCAGGGATCGTGAGCTACGGCTCCACCGGCGGCGCCCGTGCGGCGGAACATCTTCGCGGTATCCTGGGAGAACTTTTGGTTGCCGACGTTCGCGTTCATCCAACGCTGTCTCTGTTCACCGATTTTGAAAACGGATCGGTCTTTAAACCGCAAGCCCTTCATCTGGACAATGTCAATGCGATGCTGGATCAAGTCGTAGCTTGGAGCGGAGCCCTCAAGACTTTAAGCATAGGCTGGCGGCACGATATCGAAAGCGTCGGCGAGGGCAGTCGCTCCCTTTTCGTTCATGCAATACTGATGATTTATGGCAAACAGCACCTGGTTCAAGCAGGATACCGCCCTGAAGCAGCATCCGCTCACATAAGAGATGTCTTTCTTGGCGACCCCTTTCATCCCGATGTCAAGCGAAAATTCGGCTTCCCACAAAAACTTGCCGATAACCGCTTGCCTGTATACGGCTGGGAAAGGCGACGTTTTGGACTTCAGGGCGGTAATGATGTCCGCAGGATCCCATAGCACATGGCACAACGCGACTTCCGCCATGTAAATGGCGTTAATAAAGCCGTGAGGATGTCCTGGCTGATAATCAATCGTGACGTTTCCCTCGAGGCATTCTTCCATCTCCGTGGAGACTTTGCGGATATCGCGGTCAAAAGTCAACCGGAATTTGTTCGACTTGCAGCCAGCCCCGCCATTGATCCAGGGTCCCCATCCGCCAATCTCTGTGATCAGGTCCGTTCGGCCGTCATCATCGAGGACAGCAGCGATCCGACGGAGTTCTTTGATGTCCAATCCTTCCCTTGAATCATAATAGATGCCGATATCGATATCGGATCCGGGATGATGTGTCCCTCTAGCTCTGGAACCACCAAGTACGATGGCCCTGACCCCATCAACCTGACAAAGATCCTGTGTTATTCGATGGATTATGGACTGAATATCCATGTCGGCTCACCTCATTCGACTCTTTTCATTGATTATAACAGCCGCACAAACCGGATTTGGCCTTATTTCCACCATTCATCAAAAGGAGTCACAGGCAGCTCACGTTTATGCTGCGAACGGTCGTAACGCTGCTCGATCTTGAGCTGCTCCTGCGGGTCAACCTGCTGCCCGGTCAAATACTGGTCGATCACTTCGTATTCCATGCCCAGCTCGGTTTCATCCGGCTGCTGCGGCTTGTTGTCCAGCAGATCGGCCGTAGGCGTCTTCAGATACAACCGCGCTTCGGCGTCCAAAGCTTTAAGCAGCTGACGGCCCTGCTCTTTGGTCAGCCCGGTCAGCGGCAGAATATCCGCTCCCCCGTCACCGAATTTCGTGAAAAACCCGGTGAGCGCTTCGGCGGCATGGTCCGTTCCGATCACCAAACACTGCCGCTCACCGGCGATGGCGTACTGGGCGATCATCCGCATTCTCGCTTTGACGTTTCCTTTATGGTAATCGGGAAGCCCGTTTCCGGTAGATTCAGAATACGTAAGGGCAAAAGCGTTGACGGCATTCATAATGTTGAAATCATAGCTTTCGTCCGGCTTGATAAAATCCAGCGCCTTCTGCGCATCGTCCTCATCCTTCTGAATGCCGAAAGGGAGCCGAACCGCGTAAAATTTGGCCTCATATCCTTCCGCACGCAGCTCCTGGACCGCAAGCTGGGCAAGGCGTCCTGCCAGGGTCGAGTCCTGCCCGCCGCTGATGCCGAGCACGAACCCCTTGGCCCCTGCCTTTTTGCAGTAATCCTTGAGGAAACCGATTCGTCTGCGAATTTCCTCCTCCGGCTTAATTTCAGGCTTTACATGAAGTTCTTGAATAATTTGTTGTTGGTTTTTCATATAAATGACTCCCTTCTATCGATACAGTTTATGTTGGCACATATAAGCATAGCAGTTGTCGGGAACCAGGTAACGCGGCTCACCGCCTCGTTGGAATTCATCCCGAATATACGTCGAGCTGATTTCCATCGCGAGCCCTTTGTCGATCAGATGAAACGTCTGTCCGTCGTCGGCGTTCCGCAGAATCGGCGATTTGCTGATGGCCGCCAGCATGTTGATTCCGTCCCGAGCCATCACGATAAACTTGTTTTCCTGGATGAGCTCCTCGGATTTCTTCCATTTCCCTTCCCCGATATCAACCAGTAGATCCGCACCCATGATAAAATAAATGTCGTCGTCCGGGAAAGCCTCCTTGTAATGCTTCAGCGTCAGATAGGTGGCAATTTCCCATCCTGCTTGCTTCATCTCATAATCGTCCGCGACAAATTTATCATTGCCATCTATCGCAAGTTGAATCATGTTCCACCGGTGCTCGTCACTGGCATGCAGCGATTTATCCGGCCTTTTGCTTGAACAGGGCAGGAAGATCACCCGGTCCAGCCGGCAGCGGTGGGCCACGGTGCTGGCCGTCCACAGATGCACGTTGGTAATAGGATCGAACGAGGATCCGTATATTCCGATTTTCGCCATGTTCCCCTCCTTAAGTCTGCAGCTGCCGCTGGATGTCCTGCTGAATTTCGTCGATCAGCCTCATTTTGTTATCCCAGCATGCCTGGCTCAGGTTCACCGGATACTCAGCCGGATTCAAGATCCGCTGATATTCCTCCCAAAGCACCTGTAGGTTATCACGCGCAAACGCTCTGATGACCTTCAAGTCTGGCAGCTCATACACCAGCTCGCCGCTGTCAAAAACCAGATGATGGAGCTCCCTTGCCTCAAAACCGGTCACGAACTTGGCAATATACGTATGCACCGGATGGAACATTTTGAGACGCGTCTCTTTCTGTGGTTCTTCATGCTCCAGCGCAATATAATCGCCTTCCGATTTGCCGTTGCTCCGGTTGATGATGCGATAAACCCGCTTTCTGCCCGGGGTTGTAATCTTTTCGGGGTTCGAGCTGATTTTAATGGTGTCGACCATTTCACCAGTTTCATTCTCAATGGAAATCAGCTTGTAAACGGCTCCCAGTGCGGGCTGATCGTAAGCGGTAATGAGCTTGGTTCCGACACCCCACACATCGATCTGCGCTCCCTGGGCTTTCAGGCTCATGATCGTCTGTTCATCGAGATCGTTGGAGGCATAAATTCGGGCTTGCGGAAAACCGGCATCGTCGAGCATTTTTCTGGCCTCTTTAGATAAATAAGCCAGATCGCCGCTATCCAAACGTATGCCTTTGAAGGTGATCCGATCGCCGTACGCTTTGGCCGCCTTAATCGCGTTCGGTACCCCGGACTTCAACGTGTCATAGGTATCGACTAGGAAAACGCAGTCCCGGTGGGACTCTGCATACTTACAGAAAGCGGTATACTCATCCCTGTAGGCCTGAACCATCGCATGGGCATGCGTTCCTGCCGTCGGAATGCCGAACAGTTTGCCGGCCCGCACGTTCGATGTCGCATCAAACCCTCCGATGTACGCCGCGCGCGTTCCCCAAATGGCTGCATCCATTTCCTGGGCCCGCCTGGATCCGAACTCCATCGTGACGTCGCTTCCGGTAACCTGCTTCATGCGGGAAGCCTTCGTCGCGATCAGAGTCTGATAGTTGACGATATTCAGCACAGCCGTCTCGATTAACTGAGCTTCCGCCAGCGGTGCCTCAATCCGCATCAGCGGTTCATTGGCGAACGCCAGCTCCCCCTCCCTCATAGACTTGACCGTTCCCGTGAAGCGGATCCCGGAGAGATATTTTAAAAACTCGTCGCTGTATCCATCTTCCTTCAGGTAAGACAGATCGGATTCCGTAAAACGAAATTGCTGCAGATAGCGCACCACCCGTTCCAGTCCGGCGAAGACGGCATAGCCGTGGTGAAACGGGATTTTACGAAAATAAACCTCAAATACTGCCCGCCGTTCATGAATTCCATCCTGCCAGTAGGCCTGCGTCATATTGATCTGATATTTATCCGTATGCAGCGCAAGGCTGTCATCTGCATCATAAAGATTGGTATCCGGATTCGGTCGCTGATTCATTCGTTGGTCCTACCTTTGTAAAATAAACAATTAACCAAATGTTAAATCAGATTTCGAAAAAAATAAGATCTTATTTTCGCAAAATGGATTTACTTCTTGCTGTGATATATGGAGCTGCTGATATCCGCATCCACAAAGCGGTACAGCTGCGTCGGTTTCTTCGACGTTCGGCTCGTCTTCTTGCCGGCCGCCTCCTGGATAAACGGGAGGGACTTGATCTTTCTGGCAAAAGCCGCATCCAGGGCAATCGCCGAATCTTTCGTTACGGTGAGCAGTACGCTCTGCAGCTCCGAATAGGTAAACTCTTCAGGCAGAAAATCCTTGGCCGCCGTCGTCTCCAGCAGCTTCCGCCGGATGACGGCAATGGCGTCCTGAATGATGACTTCATGGTCAAACGCCAAGTCCAGCGACAGGACGTCGTCGACCGGAAACAGCTCAACCTCGCTCGCGTCATCATTGGCTGCTCTCTGGGACAGATGGCGTTCGGGCACGATCGCATAATGCGCGTTCGATATGATCCAGCCCCGCGGGTCCCGGCCCGGCGTATCGTATACGCCAAAATGCTCCAGATGAATATGCTCGACCCCAGTCTCTTCTTTCAGTTCCCGCTGCGCCGTTTGAAACGCGGATTCCGTTGGTTCGACAAAGCCTCCCGGCAGGGCCCACTTCCCTGCTTCGATGTTGGGGCGGCCCTCACTGTCCGTCATACTCCGTTTAATGAGCATGATTTGCAGCTCCATAACCGGCGGTTTAAATGCTTCCGTCTTCTCCGAACGGATTGTAAAAACCGCGATGTCGGACGTATAGCCGTCAGGTGTGCGGTACTTTCGGACATCGTATTGCTGAAGTGCTTGTTCGTTGGACATATTTGCCTGCGCCTTTCCTGTTTCGATTTACAATTAACATTTTGTTAATTAATAATATACCCGGGTTGTTTTTTTGTGTCAAGGGTTATGTTTCCAAAAAAATAAAATGAAACCCTAGAATTGGCGCTTTACATAAAAAACAAAAAACAAGCCGCTTTGCCAGCGGCTTGTTTCAACTCCTCATCCTTCAGGTTTCACTTTAAAACTATTGAATTCTTTAACCAATCCGGCATTCTCCAGAAAAATATTTTTACCTCCTAATTGGTTACCCATGCCCAGCTTGTTTCCTCCAGCCAAGTAAATGCTGACGGAATCCCCGGCAGTGAACTCTACCGACATGCCGTGGAAGAACGTTTCTGGAAAGGTCCCCGGCAGCGTCACTTCCGTGCCTTCGGCAGTAATTTTTTTAAGGATCCGGCAAACGGTACGAATCCCATCCTGATCCTTCTTGTTCGCTCCAATCAGAGGTTTGTAAATGATGTCCCCATCCTGAATGTGAACATAACTCACGGTGTCGACGGCACATGAAGCGGCCATCTCCTGAAAGCTGCGTTCTTTAGGCAGTGCCTTTCGTTCTTCGGCATAAGAAGGCCGTTCATAAGTTAACCGCTCGGAGCGGGTGTTCTTTTGGAACGGACTGTGATAAGCAAAATCTACAATTCCATGCCCCATATCCCCGGCGAAGCTCAGCGTATCTCCAGGATACGGCGTCTGGTTGTCACGGGCGTATGCCAAATCTTTTCCCGTTAAAAGCTTGTCGGCGAGTACCGTTGTCGTGTTATCCTTCAGATCGACCAGCGTCAGCAAGCCCGTGCGGCCCGGCCGGACGACCAGATAATCCGCTCCAACGAACTGAACGCCGAACACATCATCCTGCTTGGTCAAAGCAGGCAGATCATACGTCGAGACGATCTTCCCTTCGTCGTTATATACCCACACGATCTTTCCGTCCGTCAGTACCGTATATTCGATCCAGCCTTTAGGATCATAAACCTGATAGTTTGACGTATTCGGTTCGTACCGGAGGTCATAAGCCGCATGCTTCTGATCGACGATCCGGTTATTGCGGATCAGAAGCTCGTAAACATCATAATGGGGCTGTGGGTTCGCGTACTTGTCCACAAAGGTCAGCACCTTATTTTTCCCACTTCGAACCGCTCCATCGGTCGTAACGATCCCTTTAAATTCAGCATCCAGTTTACC
>NZ_PCZT01000009.1:794767-796605 GCF_002968895.1 Paenibacillus sp. AR247
TCCGGGACGGCATGGTAATCATGCGACAGGCCAAACCGCCGCCGCGATGTGCGATAGACTAAATAGCGGGGATTGTCGATCGGATCGAGCAGCTGCTGCAGAGCATTGAGAAACAGCGTCTTTTCATGCGTATTCCCATCCCTCAGCCAGCATACGACGGCACCTCCTTCCTCCTGGGTTCCAATCAGATGAATGCTCGGAGCGGGTTGGACCAGCTTCAGTTCATACAGCACGGTGTATACGGCTAATCCGACTTCGCGAATACTTCGATCCAGCGACTGGTGCTTGAACGTCATTTTTGCAGCCTTGTAGATCCACGGGCTGGCACAGACGGCCGCCATGATGGCAGCAATGCTGAATTTGAACCACCCCGGTACATCTGAGTGCAGCATTTGTGGCGATGAGGCCGCGTCAAAAAAGGTCTCCAAACCGAGCACCAACGCGAAAATAAGAACCGCTTTGATCGTATAGGGATAAACCACCGGCCTTGGAACCCTCTTGCCTTCCGCCCTCAGCTCCTCGGTCATCGAACCCTGCAGGGCAACGGCTGATGCCCAGCGCTCCTTAAGTAAATGGCGCTCCTTTGCTCTATCCAGTGTTTGTGCGTTGTACAGCTCAATATCCCTTTCCGCTAACCGTCCCGGCCCCAATCCCATTCGCTCCATGCCGGATTCGATCGTTTCATTCGTAATGGACAAGCCCACCAACGAGCGGAAACGTCTGGCAAGAGACGCCATATCTTCTCCTCCATCCGCAAGCTCCGTATCGACGCAGGCCAAATGCCATATCGCCCCCGTTTTGTCCGGATTTCCGCGCTGCGAACGAATCGCACGCCCTCGCATCTGATTGGACAGCATAAATGAGCCTACGTAGGAGGCCATGATCATCGAATTGATTCCGGGTGCATCCCACCCTTCGCCCAGCAGCGCGGCCGTACCGATGAGTACGTGGACGCCGCCTTGGTCAAAGAGCTCTGTGACCCATTCGACGATAGATGAACGATTCGAATCGCGCACATCGATCGACACGTAGTCGGAATCATGGGCGAGCGGCCGCTCACTGAGCGTAATTCCGCGCTGACCGGCCGTCTCCCGCACCCATGCCGCCGCATCAACTGGCAGGATCACAAGTGAGCCGGTCAGAACGCCGATGGGGAGCTCTCGACCGCTCGGTTCTTTTCTTTAAGCCGTCTGCGGATGGTTTCGAAAATCGGGACCACTCCGAGGCGCTGAATCGGCTGTTCATCCCCCGCTTGCTTAGGCATATCTTCCTTCCGGATATAATCGGTCAGGATGACCATGCGCAGGCCTTCGCCAAGGACTGATCTCTCAAAATCGAGGATATGCCCGATTTGCTTCAGCTTTGAAACGCTGTGAACCAGCACTTTGTCCAGTGCCGGGGTGGATCGCAAGTACAGTTTTCGCCGCTCAATCATGCCGAGTTGGCTGAGCCGTCTGCGAAGTTCCTTCAGCTCAGGCCGATCTGAATCCACATGGGCATCTTTAAACAATACCCCATTCAACAGCTCCTCCAGCCATTCGTCGCTTAGATTTGGCGTATCTGCTTCTTTAAGCCCCAGCAGCCTGACTGCATCGCGCCACACCGGCTGATTCGCCGCCCGTAAGAAAATGACCATGCTGGAGTAATAACCTGGGGAAGATAATATCTCTTCCATATGGGATTCCGCGTTCGTTAGCCAAGGGTGGCCGGCGATCAGTTCGGTTATGAACTTGTCCCGGATGAGCTCGCCCCGCAGCCTGGCCGCATGCATGCGAAACTCGCGGAGCTGCGCCGCTTCCTTCTCCTCAGGCGGGGTCAGCATGATGTAATCCTGATGC
>NZ_PCZT01000009.1:796705-803388 GCF_002968895.1 Paenibacillus sp. AR247
ATCAATCGGCCCGCATAGCTCGATATACCGCTGCCACTCGTTCGGGTTCACGTCATACGGCGGCGTTGCCGTCAGCGCAATTTTGGTTGGCCGCTCCAGCATGCCGCACAGCTGAACCGCGCTCCTCCACCAGGACACTCGTAAATGATGGGCTTCATCAAAAAATGACGGTGTGCAGTCCCAGCTTCTTCAGCTTTTCAATGATCTCCATCGCTGCTGAAGGCTGGTCCACCACGTCTTCCTTTTCCGCCTCATCCGTGTCTTCTGGAATCTCCTGCTCCTCCGGAGTCGATCCGCGTTCAGTCGCAGCATCTTCCGTATCATCGACCGCAGTTTTCAGCCCATGCTCACTTAGAACAGTAGACTGCTTGTCTCCCTGCTCCTCATCCTTTTTCCCGGCGGCGGTGAGAACAGTATGTAAGGCCTGATATGTTGTAATTGTGACCATGGCCGGATGATGAATGGAAGTCGACAACCAATCCGGGCGTATGTCAGTATCCAAAAATTGCTCCATGAAGCGGTTTGCCCACTGCTCCTTGATCGTCAAGGTCGGTGCCAAAATGATCGTCGGCCGGTTGATGCGCAGCATGACTTCCAGGCCCAGAACGGTTTTACCGGATCCGGGAGGCGCGACAAGATGCAGGTGCCGATTGCGCAAATGCTCGTCCAACCGGTCCAGTATCCGCTTTTGATAGGAACGCCACGGATAGCGAAATTTGATATGGTCAGGAAAAGCCTTGGACTGATTCTCCATGGCAGTTCACCTCTTTTCATCTATTTCCTTTCGTTCATATCCCTCTTTACGCAGAAAAACGTGCCACGGATTCGGGGAATGGATATTTTGTAAAATCATTCATGATTTGAGCCCGTGATGAACAATACTATAATAGGGAATCTTTGCCGCTGTTGAAAAGTCATTTATGAAAAAAGGGGGATGCTTATGGCTGCATGGCTTATTTACGCGCTGCTTTCTGCCGCAGCGGCTGCGCTGGTGTCCATTTTCGGAAAAATCGGTTTGCAAAACATCGATGCCAACGCCGCCACGGCGATTCGGGCCGTCATTATGGCCTTATTTCTGCTCGGCGTCATTGCCGTACAGGGAAAGTTCGGCCAGCTGGGAAGCATTTTGGCACAAAAAAAAGCACTCAGCTTCATCGTGCTCAGCGGAGTGGCAGGTGCAACGTCGTGGCTGTTCTATTTTTTGGCCCTCAAGTACGGCAAGGTGTCGCAGGTAGGGCCTATCGACAAGTTAAGCGTCGTGATCGCCGTCATTCTGGCCTTTCTGTTCCTCGGCGAAAAAATATCCTGGCTGAACTCGGCCGGCGTCGTGCTGATCGCAATCGGCGCACTTCTGGTCGCCGTGAAATAACCGGATTAGGCACCTTTATTGCTGTTATCGTGATCAGGGGTCGTGCCGAGTTCCGACTCCTTGAATTTGCGCATAATTTCCAGCAGCATCACATGCAGACTGACCCAGACACCGCCAAAAATGTATCCGGCAAACACATCGCTTGGGAACTGCACGTGAAAATAAACCCGGCTGATCCCGACGGCCAAACAGATCAGGATCACCGCCACAACGATGGGAATCCGGACGTAACGGAAGTGATAATGCCGCAGCAGTAAAAAGGCCGAAAAACCGCATACTGTCAGCGTAACTAACGTTTCCTCGCTCGGAAATGTATTGAACAGCTGCACGCCAGCTGCCACCGGGCCAGGACGATGGAACAACAGGCGAAGCACCCTGTCCAAGAGCTCTCCGCCGGCCACGACCCATACCAGGAACGACAAATCCAGCCCGCGGTCCCGGCTGTGGAGCACGATCCACAAACCTGTCAGGCATAGAACCGGTCCATACAAATCCAAAGTCCCGAACCTCTCAAATACGTGCATCCAGCCCGCCCACTCCGGACCGAACAGAACCGATACTAAATAGGAGGCAATTTGGTCGAATTGTCCGTACTCATGCGACAAAAAATCCTGAATGACGCCGAGCATTAACGAAAAAAACAATACAAACGCAGCAAATGAGGCCAGCAGCAATAGACGGACCTTTCCGAACGACTGAAAGTGCCGCACGCCGCTTGCCAGCAATTCCATCAATCGCTCGATCACTTGATGTTTATACTTGCGGTAGACATAAATGGCCGCTGTTACCAGTGCCGAACCGATCCCGAAAATAACCATATAACGATTGACTGTAGAGTGGTAGGCTTCCCATTTCGGGCCGAGCACTTTACCAAGCGAAATGAACAGGCCTACCCAGAAAAGCGCGCCGGTGTAGGCAAATAACGCATAACGCCGGAAGGGCATACGCGTTACGCCGCAAAAGTAACCGGTTATGTGACGGACCCCCGGTATAAAATAAGCGGCAAACAGAAGCTTGTCCCCGTAGCGCTCAAACCAGCCCGTAATTTGATCCATCCTTTCTTCGGTGAGATGGACCTTGCTGCCATGGCGCGAAATAAAAGGGCGTCCCAGCCGGTATCCGATCCAATAAGATAAAGTCACGCCGGTCAAGACGCCGGCTCCGGCCGACGCCATGCTCAGCAGCCAGCTCAGCTTCCCTTCATACACAAACAAACCGGTATAGCTCATCATCATTTCACCGGGAAGCGGCAGGGCAAGCATTTCCAGGCACAAAAATAGATATATCAATGCGTAACCATAGTGCTCCAGCAAATTCGTCAGCATTCGTACTTCCAGCTCCCTCTATACATAACCGCTATAACTTATTTTCGTATAACCTTTACTTCATCGGCTTTATAGTAGCCACCTTCTATATATTTCCCCTCCATTACACGCTTTTAACATGCGCCGAACCGGTTTCGAATAATACGCAGTATAAAATGGCCGTGCCTTCTTCTCAAATCCCAGTCTCCAAGCCGAAATAACCAACCCCAACGAGAAAATCCGCCGGGCTTGGTTGGAGTTGCCTGTCATCCTATGAAACGCTAAGCTATTTTGCATGGATCCCAATAAACGGCAACCGTTCCTTGGCTGCTCTCTCTTCGTCTACATTACTCCGCCGTCACTCTGCTTTTTCGGGACTTACCGGACGTACGCTTCTTTACATACCATGACAAACCGGCAAGGATCATGAAGACCATGCAGCCGATCACTGCCCAGAGCAGTGAACCTTTCCGTACGCCGGCGTACAGTGCGCTCATAGCCACAGTATGCGGAAACACACCGATCGCCGTCGTCAGCATGTAACGAAATAGGTTAACCCTTAATAGCCCGGCTGCATAGTTGACGGCATGATAGGGGATGAAGGGAACGAACCGTGTGATCAGAAGGCCTTTAAATTCACTGGCTCTCAGCCAATCCTCCATTTTGGCAAGATACGGTTCAACCCGCGTACCTGCAAAATAGGATGAGAAGGACCAGGCAAGCCAATATCCCCCAAAAGCTCCCATGATCCCCGAAGTCCACAAGCAGAGACCTCCCCAATATGGCCCGTAGATTTCCAGAACCATCACGGCGGTGATTTCGCCTGGCAGCGGGAGCATATTTAGCAGGGTTTGAAACAGAAACACAGCGACGAAGCCAAAGAAACGATAGTGGCGTATCCACGCGACAATAGAATCCGCATCCCCTGTCTGCAGCATATAAACTATATATATTGCCACAGCGGTCAGGAGCAGCATTCCGAACCATTTCATCCTATGCTTCATCGTTTATGGACGAAGCATCAGCTCATAATCATGGTTTGCATCTTGATAGTTCTGCAGCGTCTTCAAAATATCGTTCACGATCAGCTCGCCTGCCGCTCCTTTATGAAATTCAGCCATTTCCCCGCGGATCCGATCGGCTATCGTCGGTGCCCCGAGAAAATCCCGAAGCTGCTCCGCAAGCTGGCGAACATTGGATGAAATCTGGGCCATGCCGTTGGTTTTAAAATAGCGGGCGTTTTCCCTCTCCTGACCGCCATACGGATTCAGAATAAAAATCGGCAGCTTCAGAATGACGGCTTCGGACAAAGTTATGCCTCCGGCCTTCGTTACGATGCAGGAGGAAGCGGCCATCAGATCATGAATGTTTTTGACGTATCCAACAATATTCACCTGCGGCTGACCCGAAAACAGCGTCGTCAATTTCTCATAGGCTTGCTGTTTGCGTCCGCATACGACTGTGATTTCGCAAACTTCCTGGTCAACCAGCAGATGAATGAGCTCGACGAGCTGCTGGAACACCGTAAATGTGCCTGCCATGATCAAAATACGTTTCCCCTTGGCCGTTCCTTGTGCACCACGGTGCAGCGGGGCTTCGGCAGCTGCTGTATAGAATTGGGGCCTCACAGGGATACCCGTAACGCTGATTTTCTCCGCTACGGCGTCATAGTTTTGGACCATTTGGTTCTTAATCTCGTTAGTAGCCACGTAATACCCGAACGTATCCGGATGAATCCAGCGGGAATGCAGGGCATAATCGGTAATGACAGTAAACGTACGCGCGGCTTGAACGCATTCTCGCTCCGAAACGACGCCGAAAGGAAATGTATTGATGATCGCATCGGGCCGGAAACGGCTGATGGTCTCCAGCATTTTGCCTTTCACGAGTGGTTGACCTGCTGCGCATGAAAATAGTGCAATAACGCCGAAGATACCTGAAGATGGCCTTCTCCAAAGCCGGCTGTCAAAATCAAAATACGCGGGCGACGGTTAGACATGCTTGTTCCTCCCTTTGGTCTCATCGGATTGCCAGGCGACACAAGTCGATGCCTGATCCGGTCAGGATGATCTGCCAAGAGTTAACCGTAGTTACGCTGATATGAAAAATCCTTGCCGGGAATGACCAATATATGGTCCAAAATAAACTGCTGCTCTTTCTCGGAAAGGCCGGACCGTTGAATCATATGGCGAATACGTGTTTCCAAGTCATGCATGGACTGCAAAAACAAATCCATATCCTGAAGCTTCTCATACATGCCTCTCACTCCCCATCTATATTCAAATTCCATGGCTTCAATTTCATTTAGGACGGTTTCCACAGATTCCGGATCGGTTCGCTGCCCGACGTACGGCCAAGATGTGACAAATCGTACAGGTCTTCCAGTGTCCGCAGGACATTTAAATGGGTGATCTTCTGATCGAATACGGCTTGACGAACATGATCCCCCACGATGATGGTCGGGATATGATTCCGGCTGCCGTAGTCGTCTTCGTCCCAGGTTAAAATCAGCATACTGTTGTGGCTTTTCGCCCATTCGACATAAGGGCCCATGTTCTGTTTAAGCCACTTGTCTGCCGCTTGGATCGTTCCGTCATGCATATCGTGATCCAGGTTAGGGATCACAAAGGAAACGGTCGGAAGCTGGTTGTAATCAGCCGGGAAATCTGTGAATCTCCGGTTTGCCGATTTCGGTACGTTGGTAAAGTTCACCCAAGGACTATGCTTTCTTCCGTACTGTTTGTTGGTGCACACGGTCGATCCGACAGAAGGCAAACCTTCTGAGTATCCGGCAAAAGTAAGCTTGTGTTTGAACAGCTCGCTTGCCAGATTGGGCGCGGTAAACGTATGTCCGCAGGAATCATTGTGAACGCCTTGGTCGGACCCGGAAAACAGGATTAAATAATTCGGCTGGCTTGGATGCGCATTGGCATACGATTCCGTGAAATACGCCCCTTGCTTAGCCAGGCTGTTCATATAGGATGCCGCCCGATTCCCGATGATGTTTTGGCGGGAATGATTCTCCTCCACGACGATGACGACATGATCGGGAACCTTTCCCGTTTTTTCTCCTTGCGAAATTTTTGGACTGACGGAATTCTTCAACGGAGTTTCAACAACGTTTCGACCCGCCTCCGCTTGCCCGGTTCCCATAGGCCCGGTACAAGAACACAAAATAATGAGGAGAACAAACAGTATTGTAAATTTACGCATATGCATTAACATTTCACTTCCCTGCGGGCAGTTGATCTTCTTTGTTCACGGGCCGGGGCAAAATCTTCGATTCGTATTTTTCATACCATCCGAGACCTGCTTTAAACAATCGGGATGCGAACGTGAAGCGTGCTGCAAGATGGTGCACCCCTACTGAAACTATGATACCGATCAACGCCCCACCTAATACGTCGAACGGATAATGTACACCCGTCCATACTCTGGAGAACGCAATGCATGCAGCCAAGATCAGCCAGATGACCCCTTCTCTTCGGCGATATATGACGAATATCGCGGCAATGGCAAATGCTCCAATGGAGTGATCACTTGGAAATGATGCATTGGCAGGATGGGGGATCAACTGGAGCACCGAATGGGTGACAAACGGACGGTTCCGGTAAAACAGGTGACCGAGCACTCCGCTGATTCCAAGCCCGATGACAGTGGAGACGACGGACTCAACCACCATTCTCCGGTTGCTCTCCTTACGGGTGAACCAATAAACCAGCAGTCCGGCAAAAAACAAATAAAATGCTAGTTCCGCCAGTATACGCATAACAGGATTAAGGGAGGAAACGGATCTTCCCCACTCGTTAATAACATGAAATAGTTGATAATCGATTTGACCCATACTCATTCTCATACTCCTTCTGCTTGTTCTGATCTGTTAACGATCGGTAAAGATCAGCTTAACGCAGGAATATGAAAATTTAATGAGAACCAACCCATCAATGGCATTGGCTTTAGGAGGATACCGCCGGGAACGACAAGGTTACGCGTGTTCCTTCGTCTTCGAC
>NZ_PCZT01000009.1:803488-805083 GCF_002968895.1 Paenibacillus sp. AR247
GATTCCATAATCTTGAATCGATATGCACACCCGTTTTTGCTCTTCGTAGCAGCGAATGTCGATTTCTTTATGTTCCGCTGAATATTTGACTGCATTTTCAATGACGATCAACAGCATCTGCTCCAGGTGAAGCGGGTTGATCCTCACCAATTTACCGGTACCCTCTGCTTTCATGCGAAAAGCAAATTCCGGATACAAATCCTCCATCCGCTGAATGGTTTGGGCCATAAACGGTTCAATCCGGATCCGTTCGATATGATCGGTCAATGTCGCTGAATCTGACTTGGACAGTGCCAGAAGCCCTTGTACGAGCCCCTTCAGCCTTCGGACTTCCTGAAGCGACGCATTCAGCGACTCCTCCAGGATGACTGGATCCTTTTTCCCCCATCGATTCAGCATGTTCAAGTGACCTTCCAGAATGGTGATGGGCGTCCGCAGCTCATGCGAGGCATCGTCCACGAACTGCTTTTGCTGGCGGAATGACACTTCCAGCTGGTCCATCAGCTCGTTGAACAGGCTGGCCAACTGTGATAATTCGTCCCCGTTTCCGATGTTTCCGACGCGTTCCTGAAGCCCGTTTTGCTTCACATTTTGGATGGTAACAGCAAGCGCCTTAACCGGCCGCAAAAACTGCTTCGCTATCGCCCAGCCGCTGGCAGCGCTGATGCATACGGCCAGAAAGCCTCCGATGACCATGACCCACAGCAGTGTTGCGTTAAAATGGTCGAAAGTTTCGAGATTCGTCGCCATTTCGACCGTTCCCGATTCGTTCTTGATCGCAAAGGGTGTCCGGTAAATGAGAATGTGGTCTTCTCCATGCCACGCATCCTGCAATGAGCTCTTTGTAATCGGCAGCGGGGTGATCCACTTCGGATTAAAATGGTTCGTAACCAGCAGCAGATTCGCCCCGTTGTCGTCAATCAGGCGGATCATTTGATTTTTACCGAGAATATTGCGAATGAAAGAGCTCGCTTCCGGTGATTCCAGCGATTCCTTCGTTGCCTGCTGTTCTTCCAAATAACCCTGGACCTGTGACATCATGACATGAAGCGCGTCCCGTTCCTGGTTCAGCATCCAGTGCTTCAATACCAGATATTGGGCAAAATTGTACGTGGCAAACAGCAGAAAAATGAGCAGCGTTGCGCCAATCATCAGCTTCCATATGACAGGCAGCCGCTTGAGCCAATCAGTTATTCGCCTCATGTCCGCATCACGTATCCCATTCCGCGTACGGTTTGGATGACGCTTTCTTCTCCGGCAGAGTCCAATTTATTCCGCAAATACCGGACATACACATCAACCACATTCGTCTCCACCTGCGAATCGTAGCCCCATACCAAGTCGAGCAGCATATCTCTGGTCTGGACCAGGTTTGGATGCTTCATAAACACGGCCAACAGGTCGAATTCACGCTTCGTCAGCTCGATGGGGGTACCGCCCCGGGTAGCTACTCTGGCATCCAGATCCACCGTAATGTCCCGGAATGTCAGAACTGCCCGATTCGGTTGATCCTGAAGCTCAATCCTGCGGAAAATCGCGCGCATGCGGGCGAGGAGCTCCTCGATGTCAAAAGGTTTGGCGATATAGTCATCGGC
>NZ_PCZT01000009.1:805183-826518 GCF_002968895.1 Paenibacillus sp. AR247
GCTGACCATTGGAATCTTGGCTGCCTGCATTCTGTCCGTTACTGCTCTGTTCATTCGAAGCCTGACTGCTTGCTGTCTGCCCGCCGGAAGCTTGTCCATTGTCAGAAATGACGCGACGAGCGGTTACAAAGGTATGATCCCAGGTGCTTCCAGAAAAATCGGATACCGTCACGCCAATACCGACTCTGTAGGTATGCAGCAGTTGTCCGTTGCCTATATAAATGCTGACGTGATTGATGACGCCGTCATGATTCGTATCGGAGAAAACCAAGTCCCCTGGCTGTAATTGATCCTTGGACACCGGCGTGCCTACCTGCGATTGCTCTCTTGATGAGCGCGGCAGATCGATGCCGTTTTGCTTGAAGACATATTGCGTGAATGAGGAACAATCGAATCCGTCCGTTCGGCCGGATGGTGCCCCAAACTGATAACGAACGCCTAGAAATTGTTTGCCGGTTGCGATAACCCGATCCGCCACGGAGCTGTCAGATACCGAGGCTGCGTGAACCGGATGGGCTGGCAGCAGCATGCTTCCGGAAAAAGCGACGGAGAGACACAAGCCGATTCCCATAAAAGTTTTGACGATACGGCTCTTTCTGTTGAGGTTCGTGTTGTTATTCATAAAGACCCTCCTTAGAAGTCGTATTGGATAAGAGAAATTCATGCGGATTAGTGCTTCACCCTTCACAAACAGTTATAGGCGATAGAAATTAAAAAATGATGAGAATGTCCAATATCCTCCTCAAGCAATTTTATCCAAGCGCCTGCTGTGCAGTGCGTAGAACGGTCATTTTCACAGAAAATTTTCATTCTCAGCTGTTACACTCATGGACAAAACCGACTCAACATGGGCAGCAAGAGCAAGCTGAGGCGGTGGTTTTTATGACGATAAAGGAGGATGTAAATGGAACAGTTTACGCATAATAAGGAGGGCTTGATCCAGCCGCCCATAGGTCCGGATAGGCAGATGTTAAACAAAGTGCCGCAAGTCACCATCTTGTTCGGGGCATCCCTCGGCGACTATCTGTCGCAAGCGCCAGGCGACGGCGGCCTTAGGCTTGGAACCGTGGGAACAAGCGCTTTCTCCTCGTCATCATTGTGGCCTTGATCATTTATTTGTCTAGATCCCAAACCACGAAAATCTGACCGGTCCGCATCATATCACCGGAAAATAGAAGGTTCATTGAAAAGGGCAGCGGGTTCAAATCCCGCTGCCCTTTTTTCAGAGTCCTCACAAACGATAGAAATCAACAGTAAAGCAAGTGCTCATTTTGCAGAGGTTATTTATTACGAGTCCACACGCATAAATTGGCCAAGCTTACCGAACCACAACCGATAGCTCATCAGGGCCAGCAAAATGCTAGTGAGCGCCGCCGACGAAGCGAACGCAAACATGATCAAAATTTGATAACGGACCGCCTCCAGCGGACTGGCTCCGGCCACGATCATGCCCGTCATCATGCCGGGCAGTTGGACGAGTCCGACGGTCTTCATCCCGTCGATCGTCGGGATCATGCTGGAACGCGCCGAGCGGTTCAGCATGCGATGGATCGCCTGCCGCGGGCTCGCGCCGAGAGACAGCAGCGTTTCGACTTCTCCCCTCGAGGTCACCGCTTCCCGCTTCATTTGGTTCAGAAACAAACTGGACACGACCATAGCGTTGCCGATGGTCATGCCGCTGATCGGGATAACATAACGCGCTGTGAGCGGGACAATGCTTAGAGCGAGCAGCAACCCCATCGTAACCACTTCCGTAATCGTAATGGTTAAACCAACGTACAGATAGATACGCTTGAGCCCTTTTCCGCGCTTGCCCGCATTCCAGGTAGCTACCGCAATCATAACGACCAGGATTAAGGCAACGAGCAGGAAATGGTGTGTGCCAAATATGTATTGAAGAACAAACCCGACAGCGAGCAGCTGTATCGCGGAGCGAATCGTTCCATATAGAATATCCCGCTCCAGTCCGAGCTTTTGCCATATGGATATACCGACGGATACCGCAATAAATACAAGCGTCGAAGCCAGCGCGATCAAAGACATGATATCCCTCCCTCCGACAAAGTCCCATTGGAGAGCGACCATACCTTTTCCCCGATGCGTGCCGCTTGGTCGCGATCATGGGATATCCAGACATAGCCCGTTCCCTCCTGCCGATTGATGTCCGTAATCAAACGCTCAACCGCATATTTACTGACATCGTCGAGCGAGGAAGTGATCTCATCCAGCAGCAGGAGCTTGGGACGCAGCAATAAGGACCGCACTAGAGCCACCCGCTGCTTTTCACCGCCCGAAAGGGTGGAAGCTTCTTTGGACAAGCCCATATCTCCAAGTCCCACGCTTGACATCAGATGAGCCGAATAGACTGGATCATATTCTGTATGATGCAGCCTGCTCACCGTACGCAGATTATCTTCGATGGAACCCTCAAGCATGACCGGCGTTTGACTGACGTAGCAGACGTTCATCCGCCAGGCTTGCGGATCCCACTGGTGCAGGGGCTTTCCGAGCAGCACCATCTCCCCGCTGTCCGCTTCATCCAGCAGGCCAAGAATACGGAGCAGGGTGCTTTTGCCTTGGCCGGACGGCCCGACGAATACAATTTTCTCCCCTGCGGGGACGGTGCCTGCGATTTGCGAAAAAATGATTCGATTTGAGACCGAGGATATCGTTTTGCTTAAATTCGTAAATGACAAGATGTTATCGATCATTCATATAAATCTCCTCTGCGTGTGGCTTACTATCGTCGATTACCATCCATTTTAAACATTAGGGCAGGAATTGTCATGGCTTAAGGATCGATCGGTCTTCACTCATTTGCCTAGTAATCGTGAGCATATCGTATATGCAGAAGCTAGACAGTACAAATCGGGAAATAAAAAAGCCGCGAAGCTCGCGGCTTATCGAGTATTCAATTCGTTGAGACAGCGTACCGCCAGATGGCTGTAATATTCCGCAGCCGGGAGCAGCGCATCCTCTTCCGGATTAAACTTCGGATGATGCAGCGCATAGGGCGAGTTCGACCCCACGTACACAAATGCGCCGGGAATGTGCTGAAGATAGTAAGAGAAATCCTCCCCTCCCATGCTTGGTCCAAGCACTTTGGTGACATAGCCGGATTCCTCCGCCGCATCGCTGGCGAACTTGGCCCAGTATGCGTCGTTGATCGTGGCTAGCGGTCCGGGGTACCATTTCAGCTCGGCTGACACCCCGGCCGATGCTCCGATTCCGTCAATAATTTGCCGGATCGTGTCCGGGATGCGTTTCTGTACCTCCACATCGAGCGTCCTTACCGTTCCTTCGAGCTCCACTGTCCCAGGAAGGACGTTCCAAGTATTCCCACCGGAGATCCGCGTGACGCTGACCACGACGGCATCGAGTGCGCTGACCCGGCGGCTGGTGATCGTTTGCAGAGCCAGGATGATTTGGGAGGCGGCGACGATCGCATCGGTCCCTTTCTCAGGCGTTGCCGCATGGGCACCGATTCCGTTAATGACGATTTCGAACCGGTCAACTCCGGCAGTGATGGCGCCTTCGCATGTGCCCAGTTCTCCTACCGCAAGCTCCGGCGAATTGTGAAGGCCGAAGATCGCCGATACGCCTTCCAACCCACCGGAGTCCACCACGTCTTTAGCTCCGTGTCCAGTCTCTTCGGCCGGCTGGAAAATGATACGTACGGTTCCTTGAAGCTCTTGCTCCTTTTCCTTCAACAGATACGCGGCTCCCAAGGCGACGGTTGTATGAAAATCGTGGCCGCAAGCATGCATTTTTCCTGCAAACTTGGATCGGAACGGAACGTCCGTCTCTTCATCGATCGGCAGCGCGTCGATATCCGCCCGCAGGGCCATGATCGGTTCCCTGCCGGTCCCGATTTGGGCGATGACCCCCGTCTTCAGGTTAGGTAATTCCAGAATTTCAATATCGGCTTCCTTCAGCCAAGCTTTGATTTTGCGCGTCGTTTCGAACTCTTCATTGGATAATTCGGGTTCCAGATGCAGATTGCGGCGGATGTCCACCAAGCGTTCCTGCAGCTTCGCAGTGGAACCGGTATTCGTTAAACCGGGTTGGCCATACGAATTCCTCCTTCTAACTCCGATGATGTAGTATAACATTGTCATTCTTCAAGGTACCGGCTTAATTCTTCGGTATAATGCTCAATAAAGTGCAATATCAGCTTCTGCTCGTCTGGAGAGTAACTGTCGAAGTCCCGGTCGATATCCGAGCTTCGGGACTCGTGATACCGGTAATGGCCTTCGAACGCAAGCTGTCCAAGCCCCGTCAGCCGGAAATGGACCTCTTTCTTGTTATCCTCTCGCTGGAACTTGCAGATGAGCCCCTTTGAGCCCAATTTGGCGATCGTCTTGGAGGCGGTTCCCTTGGTGATGTTCAATATGCTGGCAAGCTCCGTCAGATTGGAGTCCTGATGCCTTCCAATGGCTTCAATCATATGGATTTCCGAATAATACAGCAGCATGCCGGGCACATATTCTTTTGGTTTTTTATTCAGGAGGTTATAAATTTCAAACATCCGTCCCAAGGCCAGGTCCACTTGAATATGAAACTGATCCAATACAAACGCTCCTCTAAATTGTTGTGTTCGTCAGAAACATTCACCTCATCTTATCCGTTCTTCCAAAATCCGTCAATCAAACGCATGGACCCATCGCGTAATCATGAAATGAACCTTTTCCAATGCCAGCTAATATCGACTAAAAAGTGTCGCCCAGCATCGGTCGGACCGTAAGCTCTTCGACGACCGCCTGCTGACTTAAAGACAAGATGGCTGAAACCAGCAAACCGATGTCGCTGCCTTCCAGGAGTCGGTCCGGGGCTGTTCGCTTATTGGGAACGCGCCGCTCGGTAAAGGTACCACCGGGATGGATCAGCGTCACACCGACTCCGGCAGGCTTCAGCTCCTCCCGCAGACCGAGCGCGTAATTTCGGAGCGCCGCTTTGGAAATGCCGTACAGCGAGGTATCCGCCCGCAGTCCGGCCGTCGACCCGATGACCAGAATGCGTGGGTATTCACCTTGGCGGATCAGCGGAAGCAAAGTTCGCACCCAATTGTAATTGGATACGACATTGGCCAGAAGGATGCGCTCCAGCTCTTCACCCTTTGGCTCAGTAACGGAAAGGGTGTCATCGAAGAAAGCGGCAGCGTTCAAGATGAGAACGTCCGGTTGGAATTGATGTTCCTTCATATATATAATGAGCCGATCCGGTGTTTCCTCGCTCGTCTGGTCTGCCGTGAAAACCAGTGCATTCCCACCAAGCGCGGTTCGCGCTTCGGCCAATGATTCCCCGTTCCGCCCCACCAGCAGCAGTTCATGACCGGCGATGGACAGTTGCCTGGCAATCGCAAGTCCGATCCCCCGGCTGCCCCCCGTAATGATGACTCTCATCGCAATCCCTCCATATCACCCGGACTTTAGTCCCTTTGATCCGGTTAAATATAATACTCGGTGTCATGGCTCTGGACCGGGTTGTTGATCGCCATATAAATCTTTTCCACGATACTCAAGAGCTCCATATCGTTCCGGTTACGAGGCCGATCGAACGGAACGTCGAAGATTTGCTGGATGCGGCCGGGACGCGGACTGAGAAGGACAATCCTTGTCGCCAAATAGACGGCTTCAGCCACGTCATGCGTAATAAAAAAGATCGTCTTCTTCTCTTTCTCCCAAATACGTATCATTTCGTCCTGCAAGGTCAACCGCGTCAAATGGTCCACCGCGCTGAAAGGCTCGTCCATAAGGATGACCCGCGGATCGGCAACCAGCGTCCGGGCAAGCCCGGCTCGCTGCCTCATGCCCCCGGAGAGCTGATGTGGATACTTGTCCTCGAAACCAGCCAAGCCTACAAGCTCGATCGTCTTTTGAACTTTGGCGCGCCGCTCCTCGCGGCTGACGCCGGCAATCTCCAAGCCGAATTCGATATTACGGCGGATGCTCCGCCAAGGGAACAACGCGGAATCCTGAAACACGACGCCGATGTCGCGGCTGGTTCCGGCTTGCGGAACCTGATCCAGCAGCACCTCTCCGCTCGTCTGGGAAAGCAGACCCGCGGTAATTTCCAGGAGTGTGCTTTTTCCGCAACCGCTTGGACCAAGCACACAAACAAATTCCTCGTCCTGCACTGTCAGGTTAATGTCGTGCAGCGCATAGGTTTGCTCTTCATCGATATTTTCGTATTCCTTGGTAATATGCCGAAGCTCGATTGTCGGCATGACATCAGCTCCTTTCCCGCTTCTCCATTTAATTGTTCGCCTTGTATTTCCCCAGCTTCAGCCTTTTGGCGACGCGCTCCGCAAACGTGTTGTCGAATGTGCCGTCGACCGAGATTTTGTCCCGCTGCATGCCGTATTGATTCAGCAGATCCTCGGTCACTTGCAGGCGGTTTTTATCGACGATCGGGTCATTCTCCCAGAGGACGATTTCCGATTCGATTGCTGTACGTGCCGTCTTCTCATCAAGGTTCAAATACTTGGCTGCCCAAGGCAGAAATTCATCCAGATGCGTCTTGGCGTATTCGTTGGCATAAAAATACACTTCGAGCACGCGTTCGACTACTTCTGGCTGCTCCTTGATCAGCTTCTCGCTGGCCACCAGCACGCCGGTTTGGTATTTCGGCATAAACTCCCAAGTCTTGGCCAGCACATTCCCCTTGCCGGCTTGCTCCGCCATCGTTGCGAACGGCTGGTGAATAATCGTGGCGTCGACTTCGCCCGATTCAAACGTCGCGTAGGCGGATTGATACACACCGTTCGGCACAAGCTGAACATCCTTTTTCGGATCGATGCCGTTCTGCGAGAGCACTTCCATCAAGGTGAGCGGCATGCCTCCAATCGGCTGTGCAGAACCAATTTTTTTGCCTTTCAAGTCGGCGAACGACTTGATTTCGGGCTTGGCGATAATCCAGTAAGCCCCGCGGCTTCTCCACATATTGCTGACGACTTTAATTTTCACCCCGTTCACAATGGCAGGGATATAGGTTCCGGGATCCCCGTCGGCGATGTCGACTTCTCCGGCTCCGAAAGCCGCAACCGGGTTAATCGTATCGACAAAGTTTAAATGAATGCCGGCATCCTCATACCAGCCTTTGTCAATGGCAAACTGATTGGCAATTCCGGTCATCCCTTTGGAAAAACCGGCCGTAAGGGTGACTTCCTTGTTATCCCGCCCTTTCCATGGCGGAACCCCTGAAGCGATATCCACAGTTGTATTGTCCAGTGTACTTGAAGCTGCCTCCGTGCCGCTTCCAGCTTCGGCAGAACCAGTGGTGCTGGAGGAAGCGGGAGCATCCTTGGATGACGAGCCGCAAGCGGCGAGCGTGAAAACCAGGGACAATGAGATAACTCCGCTAATTGTTTTGCTTAACCATTGATTTGAGTACATGTGACTCTTCCCCCCTTATTTAATGTAAAAATCTTAATCAGGCGACGCGGCTCGGCATCCACCGGCGGCATACCAATCTCTCGATCAGGTTGATCAGCCCGACGAACAGAACGGATAACACCGTCACTACAATGATGACTAAATATAATCTTGGCGTATTCAGCACAGCCTGGGACTCATTAAGCAGGAAACCAAGCCCATTCTTCGCTGCTGCCATCTCGGCAAATACGACGCCGGTGATCGCCGTCGCCGCCGTCACACGCAGCCCGTTGAAAATGGAAGGAAGCGCTGAAGGCAGCAAAACCTTGAATACCGTTTGCGTCCGGCTCGCCTTAAAAACTTTTGCCAGCTTCAAATGCTCCGTTCGGGTCTGCTTGGAACCCGTAACGGTGTTATACAAAATGTTAAAAAAACAGAAAAGAATGACCAGGACGACCTTGCTCTTGAAGCCGATACCGAACCATACAATGAGCAGCGGCATGATCGCCGTCTTTGGAATGGCCATGATCGCCGCCATCAGCGGGTCGATCAGCTTTTCCAATAATGGGAATGAAACGAACAGCACCCCAAGCCCGATGCCCGCCACCGCCGAAATGAGATATCCTACCGCAACCTCCTGGAGGGAAACGGACAAATGCGGCCAAAGTGTGTTTTCTTTGAGCATATATACAAACTCCTGTACTATCTGGGACGGGGAAGCCAAGAATACTCGGCTCACCCATTCCTTGGACACCGCCAGCTGCATGCCCGCCAGCAGTGCGGCAATAAATGCAATTTGAACGAATCGGATCCATAGGTTTTTCGCTTTAGTGTCTTTTTTGGTACGTAACGCCATGCGATGCCTCTCCTTTCCTTCAGGCGTCCCCTACGACTACTTCAAATGATAGAAAGAACCGTGAATGTTGACGTACTGCTCTGGTGAGCCTTCCTGACCGCTGTTCAGTCCGACTAGAAACGGACGTTCTCCCCTTGATTGCAAGTACTCCCTAGCGGGTCCTTCTTGATCGGGCTCCAGAAATACCAGTTGGAACGAACCCAGATCAATGACTTGTTTCTTGCCCTTCCAATAGTCATCATAGACGGCTTCTCCGGCCTCTAAGTGGAGCCATTTCGCCCAACGGCTGACCGTCTTTCCCAAGTCGCGAACCGTAAACGCCACATACTCCAGAGTCATGGGACCCCGGGCATGATCCGTAATGGTGCCGTTTGCAGTCAGTTCGGCCCTTCTGTCTTCATCGGAATCGTTCCATTGGATGAAGAATGGCAGCGGCAGTCCTTCGTCAGGTAATCCTGCGAACAACAGCTTCCATTCCAGCAGTTTCCCGTCCGGCCTTCTGCGGGAACAATCCACAGGGCCGATCACTTGATTACCCTCGGCGGCCAGCTGCTCCGCCAACTCATCAATTTGCTCCGTCCGCAGCGCGATCCGGCTGTGCCCTTCGACATAACCGTCACCTGCCAGCGTATCCACGAGCCCGTAACGTTGGGTATCCTGGTGGGGAGGCAGCAGCTTCGGGTCAAAAATGCCGATCCATTCGATATAGCGAAGATCAAAATACGTCAGTGCGTTGTACGTTCCTACCAATTCGTGCCTCCCGCCGTTCACCGTATGAATCCCCAGCCCTGCAAGTTCTTCCGGCGCTTGCTCAGGTTTATTCACAAAATGTACGGCATGATCAAACGTTAATTGGACTCCCATGGTTCGCTCCTCCTTGGCTTGTTTAAGGATGAATGATGATCTTGCCAAAAAATTCCCTTTCTTCGATCAAACGGTGCGCTTCCCTGATATCTTCCAGCGGCAGTACGCGGTCGATGACCGGCTTCAGTTTTTTACGGCTTACCAAATCCAGCAGCGTATGCAGATCTCCCTCTCCCCAGCCGTTGGAGCCGATGATCGAAATCTCGCGGACCCATACGTACCGGAGGTCCGTAACGGCCTCGAATCCCGTCGTCGCTCCGCAGGTCAGAATCCGTCTCCTTTGCGTGTCGCTTTGATGCTCTGCGGCCAGGTGGCTTTGCCGGTATAGTCCACTACAATATCCGCGCCTTGCTTGTCCGTCAAAGCCCATACTTCCTTGGAAAAATCGGTTTTGCTGTAATTGATTACATGATCCGCTCCAAGCTCTTTCAGCTTCTCCGCCTTGCTGTCCGATCCGGCTGCCGCAATAATGCGTGCCCCTGCCAGCTTGGCGATCAGCACCGCGGCATTCCCTACGCCGCCGCTAGCCCCCAAGATGACAATCGTTTCGTTGGCCTGAAGCCTGCCCTGCGTAATCAGCATCCGCCAGGCCGTTCCATAGGCGATCGGCAGTGCAGCCGCCTCGTCAAAGGAGATGTCTTCCGGAAGAGGAATCAAATTTATTGCCGGAACCTTTACGTATTCCGCCAGTCCACCCGTCGTATCCTCACCGAGTGCCCCTTTGCCCGGGATATGCGGATCGATCAGGACCCGGTCACCGGGATTAACGTTCGTGACCCCGGATCCGATCTCTTCGACGACGCCGGCGACGTCTCCGCCCGAAATATGGGGCAGGTCCAGTTTTCTTCCAGGAATCCCTCTCCTAACGAAAATATCCAAATGGTTCAGGGATACCGCCTTAACTTTGACCAGAACTTCTCCATGACCAGCTTCCGGTTTCGGATAATCCCCCACCACTACATTGTTTCGATCTCCATGTTCAAGAATCAGCGCTGCTTTCATATTGATTTGCCCACTCCTTTTTGTAATTGTTCGGCCAACATTTGTTTGAGCCGCGTCCGATCCACTTTCCCCGGACCGGTCAGTGGAAAAGCGTCCAATTCGTAAATCTCGCGAGGATGCGCATAGGCCGGTCCCCGCTCGATGAAGAACCGCTTGATTTCCTCACGATCGGTGTGATGATTCAACACGACAAATGCTACCGGCACTTCCCCCTTGAGTTCGTGAGGGATCGGAAGAACACAGGCATCCTCGACATGCGGATGCTGGAGAAGGATGTTTTCGACTTCCTTCGGATAGACGTTCTCGCCGCCTACGTTGATCATGTCGTCCTTGCGTCCAACAATGTAGACATAACCCTCATCGTCCTGCCACGCCATATCTCCTGTTTTGAGCCAGCCGTCTGAGGTGATCCGTTTGCGCGTCACGTCCGGCAGATTCCAATAGCCGTCCGCTACACCGGGGTTACTCACCCACAATTCGCCAATCGTTCCTTCCGGGACATCTGCTTCTGTTGCATTCACGATCCGAATCGAACATCCCGGCAGCGGAAAGCCGGCCGATCCCGGCTTGTGCAGGCCTTTACGCGACTCCAGCACAACCGGTCCTCCTTCGGTAAGGCCGTAACCTTCATACACCTCGATACCCATCCACTGCTTGATGTCCTCCAGGAGTTCAACCGGCGTATCGGACGACCCGCATATCGCATACTTCAGTGAGCTGAGATCATAAGAAGCGGGTGACTCTTTCAGGTGAGTCACAAGCATGCGGTACAGGGCTGGAACGCCGGAAATATAAGTGGCCCGATGCGTCCCGATCGCATGAAAAATAGCCGCAGGCTCAGGCGCCGGAAGGATAACGGCAGATGACCCGGAATAAAACACCGCCTTCATGGACAGCATGGCATTTTTGTGATAAAGAGGCAGGGATATCACGATCCGGTCTTCCTGCTGCAAGTCGCGGATTTCGGCAATCGCCTTGACGTTCCACAACTGACCGCTGTGAGTGAGGCGGCATCCTTTGGGATTTCCCGTAGATCCGGAAGTGTACGGAAGCAGGCACAGATCGCCTCCGCGGGTCGGATACAGGTCCAACTGGGTATCCTGTGACGATAGTATTTCATCATACACCAATGAATTCAGCCCGAGATCGTCCGGATGTGATTCCGTCGTGCAGATGACGCTTGCCGCGACATCTGCCTCCTGATGAATGATCTTTGCCTTGTCTCCCATAGATGAGTGGTAGACCAGCAAGCGGCTGCCGCTATCCTTGTATATATAAGCAAGCATATCTGCGCCCAGCTTCGAATTCATCGGCACCGGAACCGCTCCTATTGTCATCAGTCCGAAGCAGATTTCCAAAAACCTGAAGTCATTGATGAATAGCACGGCCACCCGGTCTCCGGGCTCAACACCAAGTCCGGCAAACAAATTGCCCGCCTGGTTTGTACGGCTCTGAAGCTCACCGTAGTTTATCGTTCTCCCTTGGGCAATGATCGCAGGACTTAAAGGAGCATGGGCTGCCGAGGAACGAATGATTTCTGCAAAATTGTAAGAGTTCATCGCTGCTCCACCTTTGTATTCTGAATATTGTTGGCTTCTTACTCCTGTTTTGAGCTAAACAATCCTCTTCCGATCGCAACGGCTTTACCGGATGTATCGGCAGCCACGATGTCGGCGATGCTAACGCTCCTCCCCAGCTTGACTACGGAAGCGGTAAACAGCAGATCCCCCGCCCTGCCGGGACGCAAGTAGTCGATTTTGAGATCGACCGTCGGAACCGGCTGATTCAGCTGACTGAACACGGCAAAATATCCGGCGATGTCGATGACAGTGGCAAGAATCCCCCCGTGGATATATCCGTCGGCAGAGGTATAAAAGAGCTCGTTATAGGGCAGCCGGATCGTAACGGACTGCTCGTTCACTTCTTCGAGCCGGATGCCCAAAAATTGATGAAACTTCGTACCGGTCAGAACCGGCTCAATTTCTTCTCGAGTTAACACGGCGGCCATTTGAGGTTCACCTCCTTTTTGTTTGCCTGTGAAACATTTTTATTCATACTAAACCGGTAGGAATTAAAAGTCTAATTGAACTTTTCTATATAAAATAAAATAAAATCTATATGTCATTGACGCAGGGCTCGACATTGATCTATAGTTCTCACTAAACTTCGACAAAGAGGAGATCAATTCATGGAGACGCCGCTGAAGCAAATCTATCAGATCCGCATCCCGCTTCCCTTTCGACTCAATCACGTGAACAGCTATCTCGTTCAGGAAGGGTCCTTTTGGAGCGTCATCGATCCCGGGCTGAACACCTTAGTTACCGAGAAATCATGGGTGCAGACGCTGCATCAGCTCAATGTAAAGCCCACTGATATCCGCAATATTTACATCACACATTTCCATCCTGACCATTATGGGTTTGCCGGTAAGATGCAGCGCTGGACGGGAGCCGAAGTGAATGCAAGTGGAGAGACTTATGCCTTGGCGGAGCGCTATTATAGCCAAGAGCAGGCGGAGCGAAATCTCCATTTTTATTTGAAAAGCGGCATGCCGGAGACGCTTGCTCAGGATGTAGCTGAGCTGGACTCGCGGCTGCTCCATCAAATTTCCCCAATTACGGGTACAAGGGTAAACCTTCTGAAAGGTGACTCGATCGTGCTCGCCGGGGAGCTGTATGAAATCGTACTTGGCGGCGGTCATGCCGAGGGCAGCGTGGGGTTTTGGAATGCAGAGAGGCAGGCGCTGATTGGTGGGGATCTGCTGCTGCAGAAAATTACGCCCAACATCACATATCAGTTCGAAGAGGATGAGGGGAATCCGCTTGAGTCCTATTTCGAGACATTGAACGCGCTGCAAAGACGGATGGTTCGCACCGTTCTGCCCGGACACGGACCGGTGTTTCAGCCGCAGACGGACTATTTTGAATCGGTGATCGCCCACCATAAGGAACGGCTCGATCATGTCCTGGGCATTGTACATGAGGCTGGAAGCGCTGGTACTACGATATATGACATTAGCCTGAGGCTGTTCTCCAAAGTTTTTGACAACGACAGCGCACGGTTTGCGCTTGGGGAAACCGCAGCACACGTACGTTACCTGGAACGACAAAAACTCTTGCGGGTGCAAGAGTCCGGGGGAAAGTATTCCGTTTTTGAAAATGTACAGTATTAGCTTCACATGGCCGTTATTCCACACATCCAGCAAAAATAGTACGATCGTCAAACAATCATCGATCTAAAAAAGAAGTCCGGTAATCCGGACCTTTCTTCTCTTTCATGAAAAAAAATCAATACAAACTTTCAAGCTCATCGATCAGGGAACCGACATAAGCGGCCGCACTGCGGATCGGATCGGGCTGAGACATATCCACGCCAGCCAGCTTCATCAGTTCCAGTGGACTCATAGAGCCACCGGCTTTTAACACTTCGAGCCAGCGGTCCACCGCAGGCTGTCCTTCCTCCCGGATCAGCTTGGCGACGGCAGTGGATGCAGAGAGGCCGGCTGCATAGGTGTAAGGATACAAGCTCATATAATAATGCGGCTGGCGCATCCAGGTTAACTTGGCTTCTTCGTCGATGACCACGTCCGCTCCCCAGAACGATGACAGGATATCGCCTTTCAGCTCGCACAAGGTTACCGCAGTGATCGGCACATTCTTCATGGCCAGATCGTAAACTCTACGCTGGAGCTCGCCTTCCAGTAAATGCGTCACAAAGTTATGGAAGTACGTACCGAGCAGCTGCGAAATCACCCAGCGGCGCATTCTAGGTTCACTGGACCGCGCCAGAAGATGATCCGCCAGCAGGAGCTCGTTCATCGTTGACGGTGCCTCGATAAAATACAGGGACGGACGGGCATTCGTCAGCCGCTGATATTTCGCAGCGAGCATCAAATGGCCGGCATGCCCTACTTCGTGAGCGAGCGTAAATGCCCCGCGCATACTGTCGGACCAGCTGATCAGAATGTACGAGTGTACTCCCGGAATCGAAGAGCAGAAAGCCCCCGTGCGTTTGCCGGCGTTGTCCGCGTAATCCACCCAGCGGTTCCGGAAGGCATCCGATACGATTTCCCCGTACTCCGGTCCGAGTATTGCCAAGGCTTCCTTGATCAGTTCTCCGGCTTCCTGAAAAGATATTTCCGGGTTGTAATCGGGATCGAGCGGCGCTTTCAGGTCGGCAAACGTCATCTCATCCAACTGGAGCACCTTTTTCTTCAGGGCGGCATATCTGCGCATATGCGGCGCCAGCTCCTCCTGCAAAATATCCAGGACGTTGTTGTACATCTCCTTGGTGACCTGCTGCGGCTGCAGAAGCATATCGGTCACGGACTCGTAACCTCGCAGACGGGATTCAATGACCTGTCGCTTGACTTCGGTGCCGTATGCCTCGGCAAACGTATTCCGGTATTTGTGCAGCGTGTCGCTGAACGCTTTAAACGAGTTGCGTCGCAGTTTCGTATCAGGTGATTCGCAGTACTTATTCTCGTACAGGGCAAACGAGACCGGTACTTCTTCCCCTTGGCCGTTCACCGCCTGCTTGAAGGTCATATCGGCCAGCTTGCTCCGTTCATAAATCCGGTAAGGAGCATCCAATACCTCGCCCAGCGAGGCCAGCACCTTCTCCGTTTCTGCCGTCAAGCGGTGGGGCTTCGTTTGCAGGAGCAGGCGAAGGCTGCGCTCGAATTCCCGCAGTTCAGGCTGATCTGCTATGTACTGGTCAATCGTACCGTCCGGAAGCGCAATGATTTCGGATTTGATAAAAGACAACGCCGAGCTGACCTGCGACGCAAGGTCACGCGCTTTCGAAGCGTTCGTCTGATTCTCCGGATTGATGCTGTCGCCAGACTGATGCAGGTACGCATACGCTCCTGCCCGGCTCATTCTGCCGGAAAGCTCTTCCTGGGCCTGCAGGCAGGCCAGTAAAGTGTCAGCGCCTTGACTTAGTTCGCCTTCATATTTCGTAACCGTGCCGATATCCCGCTGAATATCATTTAATTCTTTTTCCCATGCTTCTTTGGACGGAAAGATATCATCCAGGTTCCAGGTGGTTTCCACCGGCACTTCAGCCCGTGTTAAAATTTTCGACATATGCAAAGCCCCTCTCCCAAGTACTTGAATTGACCATCGTATAAATACCAATATGCTCCATTGTATCATAGATGGATACGGTAACGGTAAGCGTTTTATTGATACAACGAATTGTTCTTCCGGTAGTGTGAAGGGGACATGCCGACGATTTTGCGGAAGGTGGCCAGGAAGTGGCTGTACTCCTCGAACCCGACTTCAGCGGCGATATCCGCAAGCAGCCTGTTTGTGGCCAGCAGCAGTTCCTGCGCTTTCCCGATTCTTACCTGCAGCAAATATTGGTAAGGAGACACCATTAAATGTGTGCGGAACAGAAGACGCAGATGGCCCTCGCTCGTATTGGCTACCTTGGCCAAATCTCCAAGTCTAATGGGAGCAGCATACGATCTTTGAATAAAAGCGCAAACTTCGCGCACCCTCTCGTCGACGACCGGTTCCGGGGTCATCAGGTGCAGCTCCAGAACGCGGATCATTTCGGCAAACCAGTTCAGGCAGACTGCCTGTGCCTGCAGTTGCCTTGCGGCTTGGGAGATGGATAGCATACCGTCTCCTCTGCTGGAGGCCTTCTCCGAATCATGCGGCTGCCAGGCACGAACGAGATTGTACCAGCTGTCCTTAAGCCTTTGCCCATCCTCATTATTTTGAATCCGAAAGCGGGGAGGCAGCCCGTACAATTCGGACCACTCGATCCCATACATGTATGCTGACACACTGGCTGACAAATAATGGATCGCTCCTCCTTCCCCTTCCCCTCCTTCTGTCATAAAAGTGGTGTTTGGCGGAATCAGGACCACTTCTCCCGGCTGCAGGTCATAGGCTCGTGGTCCAGCGAGCAGCCTGCGGCGTCCGGCCAGAATATACCACAGCGTAACGCCGGGGTTGCGGTACCCCGGAGCGTTCCATTCCGGGCTGCGGATCCATTCAAACGCAAACTGCAGTACCACTTTGTAGGGTTCATGTACGATTCCAATCGGATCAGGGAACATTTCAACAGCCACCTCGGGTTCGGTATGACATTGCCATGTTGTTCGTTTTTTATGAGAAAATCATCGTTCTTTTCTACTGGATAATCTTCCGTTTATTTTAACATAGATCTATGATAGAGGACCTGATCCAAGAAAGGGATGATGGAATGAAGGCCATTATGGTCATGTTTGATACGTTAAACCGGCGCATGCTTCCTTCCTATGGCTGCGATTGGACGCATCTCCCCAACTTTCGCCGATTGGATGAGCGGACGGCGGTTTTTGACCGCAGCTTTGTCGGCAGCATGCCATGCGTGCCTGCACGCCGGGAGCTGCATACCGGGCGCTACAATTTCCTGCATCGGAGCTGGGGGCCGCTTGAGCCTTACGACGATTCCATGCCGGAGATTTTGAAAAACGAAGGTGTACATACGCATCTGGTCACGGATCATCAGCATTATTGGGAGGATGGCGGGGCGACGTACCACAGCCGCTATACGACCTACGAGTTCATCCGCGGTCAGGAAGGCGACGCCTGGAAAGGCCGGCTGAAGGACCCGGTCATCCCCCCGCAAGCCGTTGACCGTCCGCTGACGGGCATGTTCCGTCAGGACTGGATCAACCGCGAGTTTGCCAAGGAAGAAGAACGTTATCCGCAAGCGTTAACCTTTGAGGCGGGTTTGGAATTTATCCGGGCGAATGCGGATCAGGACCGCTGGTTTCTGCAGCTCGAGACCTTTGACCCCCATGAGCCGTTCCGGGCTCCGGAACGGTTTCGAAAGCTGTACCCTCATGCATATGAAGGCAAGCATTTCGACTGGCCGCCGTATGAAGAGGTCCGGCAGTCCCCGGAAGAAGTAGAGCATTTGCGGTATGAATATGCCGCCCTGCTGTCGATGTGCGATCACTACCTCGGTCAGGTGCTCGACTTGATGGATCAGAAAAAGGAGAACGCAGACAAAGCCTGGTGCAGACAATCGATTTGGCGCCTACCCTGCTGGAGTTCTTTGATGCTGAAATACCAGCGGATATGACCGGACACCCCCTTCGTGACACCATTGCGCTGGATACGCCGGTGCGCCAGGCCGCGCTATTCGGCTTGCACGGAGGCCATGTGAACTGTACGGACGGACGGTATGTGTACATGCGTGCCCCAGCAGGCCCAGAGAACGGACCGCTCTACAACTACACCCTCATGCCAACGCATATGCGCACACGCTTTTCGGTCGAGGAGCTGCAAAACATCGAGCTGGCGCCTCCGTTTGCATTTACCAAAGGCGTATCCCAGATGAAGATTCCCTCGAAATCTTTGGAACGTTACCATGGATTCGGCACGATGCTGTTCGATATGGAGAAGGATCCCGGGCAGAAACATCCGTTCCGGGATGAGGACAACGAGCAGAAATTGACCGGGTACATGCTGGAACTGATGACTGCCCACGATGCGCCGGAAGAGCAATACGTTCGGCTCGGCTTGGAGGGATACAGACGTAAGGCGCAGTGATATTTTACAAAGACCTCATAAAAAGAACGGCAATCTCCTCACAAACCGTGTTGGGGATTGCCGTTTGTTCACTTTAGACCTTCGCTGCTGTTCGGGTAGATCCCAGGCGCATATCGTATATTTTACCTTGTTTATCGAATGTCACAACGGATGTTCCGTCAGCTTTCCTTTATCCAGATAAAATACCCGGTCGCAATGCGGGAGCACTCTGTCATCATGCGTAACCATCACCGCGCTTTTCCGCTGCTCCTTGACCTGCTTCGCAATCATGGCGACAACTTCCAACCCGCGCGAAGCGTCCAGGCTAGCTGTCGGCTCATCGGCGAACAATACGGCCGGGTCATTCATCAGCGCCCTGGCGATCGCCACCCGCTGCCGTTCACCCCCGGAAAGCTTATGCGGATAGGCATTCTTCCGATGCGTCAGTCCCATTTTCTGAAGGAGTTCGTCAGCCCTCGCCGCGCAAACCTCCTTGCTGCTCCCCGCCAGCTTAGCCACGAGCATCAGCTGCTCCTCCACCTTGAGATA
The DNA here is from genome assembly GCF_002968895.1 of Paenibacillus sp. AR247. NCBI lineage: Bacteria > Bacillati > Bacillota > Bacilli > Caryophanales > Paenibacillaceae > Paenibacillus > Paenibacillus sp. AR247. Next base: position 823,360 of record NZ_PCZT01000009.1, read on the forward strand.
CGGTATCAAATTGGCGTTCTGAAAAATAAAACCCATCTTCCGCAGGCGAAGCTCTGAAAGGGCTTGTTTGTCCTGGCCAATGATGGACTTGCCGTCTATCAAAACATCTCCTCCGGTTGGCTCCAGCAGCGCCCCAGCGATCGACAAAAATGTGCTCTTACCGGAGCCCGACGGTCCCATGACGGCGACCAGTTCCCCTTCCGCTACCTTCAAGTTGAGACGGTCCAGGATCGTCCGCTGAAATCCACCGTCTGCAAAAGTGCGTGTGATGTCGTGCATTTCCAAACGATTGTTCATGCTGCTGCCCTCCCTATTGCGTCCAATGCTTCGATACGGGCTACCTTCCACACCGAAAACAGCGAGCCGGCCAAGGACATCGCGATAAACGCAGCGCAGGTAAGCGCCAGCATGTCCACCCCTAACTGAAACGGCATCGTCCCGGGAAGCGCCATTTCCAACACTTTGACCAGAAAAATGCTGACCGCCAAGCTGAATACGGATAAGAGCAGTACTTGAAGCGTCACGCTTCCGGCCAGATACGAAGTGCGCGTGCCAATCGCTTTCAGGATACCGAATTGGCTCGTTTTTTGAATCGTAATGACGTAAAAGAAGACAGCCAGCACGAACGCCGAGATAACAAACAGGAACGCAATCATCATCAGAAGTGAGCCCTGCTCCTCTTTGTATCCGGGAATCGCCGACACAGCATCCGCCTTCTTGATGATCTCTGTGTTCGGAACCGCACTTTGAAGATTAGAGACCTGTCCCTCCGTTGCTTTAACCGCAACCGCGTTATATGCGGCCTGCCCTTCGGCACTGCTGGACCCTGATTGCGCAGACGATGGCGAATGAAGTCCCATCCACTCCTCCTTGCTCAAGAACACGGCCGGGGCATGACTGAAGGACTCATTTTTGACAAAACCGGTTACGGTCCACCGGGTTCCCGAAGCTTGATCCACCAGGATGGATCCTAATCTGACGCCGTGCTCCGCCAGCTTCTCATCCACGACGACACCGCCTGCTTCCTGTTTTTCCGTAGTCCCCATGGTTAGATCCGGTGCCAGCCATCCATTAGAATTAACGGCGAACAGCGCAACGTCGATTTTTTGAATGTCACCGGAAAGAACGACGCTCGTCATTTGAACCCCCAGCGGTTCCGCATTCGAATCGCCCACGACGGACCGGGTCTGTTCGAGCTTCTCCCCACTGATCTGTGATCTGGTAAAGCGATGATCGGATCCTTGCTCCAGCACGAAATGGGTGGCGGGCATATTTTGGATCGAGGCTGCATTATCATAGGCCAAGCCCTGGGCCAGACCCGTGACGAACAGCACGAGAAACGAAATCAGCAGCATGATGGCTGCAATCAACGTATACCGGGCCTTGGCGAATCTGATTTCCCGTAAAGCTAAATACATCCTGCTTCCCTCCTTTGGAATGAGTCCAGTATAGGAAGCGAATGTGAACAGCGCATGAATGGTAAATTACAGCGCAGGCAGTGTAACGATAAAGCTGGTTCCTTCAGGTGAACTGGTTACCTCGATGTGGCCTTCGTGAAGCTGCACGATCCTTTTGACAATAGCTAAGCCAAGGCCTGTGCTTCCGGAACCTCGTTCATGCGCCCGATCTGCGCGATAGAAACGGTCGAATAAGAAGGGCAAATGCTCTGCGGCAATGCCGTCGCCCGTATCCCGGATTTCCACCTTGATTTCGGCATGCGTTTGTTCGGCAAAAACGGTAATCGTCCTCCCGGCAGGAATATGCTGGGCAGCGTTTCCGATCAGGTTCATCCACACCTGTATGAGCAGCACGTCGTCACCGGTTAACGTTATGGATTCGGGTATAGATATTTTCAGCAGAAGCTCTTTCTCCTCGATACGCCACTGGAGCATCTGAACCGCCTGACGAACCTGATCCCGCAGGGAAAATGTTTTCCGGTTAACTGCAACCTGTCCCTGTTCCAGGGATGAAAGCAGGAGCAGCTGCTTGCTGAGCATCGAAAGATGGCGGCTTTCCTGTTCGATAATAGATGCATAGTGCGCTGATTCCTCTGAAGAAAGACGGGACCCGCCAAGCAGTTTGGCAAACCCCTGAATCGACGTCAGCGGCGACTGGATTTCGTGCGAGACGTTGGACACAAACTGCTGTCTGGCCGCGTCTGTACGCTCCAGCTCCCGGGTCATGACCATAAAATGCTCGGCGAGCCTGCCGATTTCGTCCCTGCGCTTGGTCGGCAGCACGATATTGTAATTTCCCTGCGCGATACGCTTCGTTGCCTCCGACAACCGGGTCACCGGCTTAACGAGATAACGTGTGCTGACCAGAAACAAGACAACGCTGATAGCGACCGTTAAGATTCCGACCAAAGCGAAAAAAATCCGCAGCTCCCCAAATTGCAAAATGACGTCAGGATGCATAAACAAAGCGAATTGACGGCCGCCTGCCGCGACGGGTATCCCGACCGTATTGCTTAACCGGTTATCGAAGAACCCTGAGATAAAAGGCTTGTTCGGGAATTGGGCTACCCCATGATAGATGTCTCCCTGCAGAACGTCCGAAATGGTGCTTTCGCCCAAATCCATTTTGCGAAAACTGCGGCCATAATAGCGGTCATCCTTGTCCCCGTCCGTCAAATAAATCTGATATCCAAGCGCTGCCGCATTCTGCAGGTAGGCATCGACATCCGCAGGCTCATTCTCCAAAAACCGTTTCATTTGGCTGGCGATTCCGACGAGCTTCTCGTCGTTGAACGGTTTGAGTTTGACATGATAATACATATTGGAAGCCAAAAAACCGAGCGTGCTGCTGACAACAATCACAATGAGGGTGATAAGAAACACACGCGAGTACAGCGATTTCATCGTTTGGGCACCTCTAATTTGTACCCGATGCCCCTTACCGTTTGAATGGAGAAATCGTCCGTATAGTCCGCAAACCGCTGACGAAGCCGCTTGATATGGACATCAACCGTTCGGTCATCCCCCTCGTAATCGGCTCCCCATACCAGACGGATCAGCTCGTCCCGCGAAAACAGCCTCCCCGGATATTGGGCAAGCTGCGAGAGCAGCTCAAATTCCTTCATCGGCAGCAAAAAGACGCTCTGGCCATCAGTCACTTCCACGTTGTTCCGGTCGATCACAATTCGGTTCAAATAAAGTG
>NZ_PCZT01000009.1:826618-836629 GCF_002968895.1 Paenibacillus sp. AR247
AGTGTATCACTTGAGGTGCGCTGATAGCGGCGGAACAGTGCCTTGATGCGAAATACCAGTTCCTCCGGTTCAAACGGCTTGGTCAGGTAATCATCTGTTCCCCGTGAGTAAGCTTCTTCCTTGTCGGTTAGCTGGTCCTTTGCTGTCAGCATGATGATGGGAATATCGTAATTTTCTCGAATATATTCGCACAGCTCGTACCCGTCCATATATGGCATCATGATATCCACGACGGCGAGGTCCATGTCATGCCTGTCCATCATTTTGGCTGCTTCCATACCGTTCTCGGCTTCATAGACTTGATAGCCCTCTCTCGTCATGACGAACCTCAGCAATTCGCGGATATGACTGTCATCGTCCACAATCAGCAGTTGTCTCATCGAAACTCCCCCACTTCATACAACATTCGTAACGATCAATATATCAATAGGAGATGAACGGCATATGAACAAAACAATACAAAACTGCACATCCCTATGAATCCTCATCATTTCTGCCATCACTCATAAGAAGCAGCCATGATGAAAATAATAATCCTCTATTTTTTAAGAATACACAACATCTTGGATTTTCATTTTTAGCAAACTAACGGGGATTTGACAAAAAGCAAATCGAGACGCATAATATCTCTGCCAGAGATATTATTTTAAAGGAGTGCTTTGATATTGCATCGACAAGAGAATGAAGATGGAACAGCAGGCTCAAACCCCACAATGACGAATATAGAGCCTCTCGAACTTACGCCAACCGCCTGGTCGATCTTAGGTTTCCTCTCCTTGCATCCGAGAAGCGGCTATGAAATACGGGAGGCGGCAAAACGGTCGGTCCGCATGTTCTGGGGCATCAGCGATGGGCAGCTATATCCACAGCTGAAGGTACTTGAGTCGTTACAGCTTATTGAAGCTCCGCAAGGTGCCGAAGGACCAAGAGCCCGTCAACGGTGGCATCTCACGGATAAGGGCCGGAATGCTCTGCGTCAATGGCTGGCAGCTCCGTCTGCACCCATTCAGATCAGGGATGAGAATCTCGTTAAATTTTTATTTGCCAGTCGGGAAGGACCGGAAATGATCGTGAATCTGATCCGGGAACGCCGCGCTAGCTTTGAATGGATGCTGAAAACCATTCAGGAAATCCAGCCGGGCAGCTCATGGGATCGTCCGGATGACGTTTCGTCACTCCCAGTTCCCTCTATGCTCAAGCAATACGGAGCAGCGTATGTCCAAATGGTCCTGGATTGGTGTAATGAAGCAGAATCACAGCTTTTATCTTTATCGCTAAAAGAATCGCAAACAGAGGAGGAGCAGCCCTGATGTCCAATCATCGGAGAATCGAATCAACCAAGCCCCCAATCATCACGTTCGTGCAAATTCTGTTTTATGCCACAGCCGCAATCAATGGGATTAATGGCATTTATTCGTTGGGCAGCCCGGGAATGGTCAAGAAAGCGTTATGCGTGATCATGATCCTCACAGCAATCGCTTCGGTTTATATATACTGCGTCCTATCACTTCATAATACGCTCATAATCCCTTCGGGTGAAATAATTACGTTGCCTAATCCCAGATCTCCATGGACGAGACCTAACCGGCCGGAAGGGGCCTCAGCTGACGCAGCTAAAAGCTTGTTGATTTCCCGCAAGGTTTCATCAACGATGTCGACATCGAATCCTGTAAACAGGCCTAGGCTGAGTCCTTTCCGGACCGTTTCGGCCAGCCATTGATTGTAAGCCATCCCCTGGCTGGGCCGATTCTCCAGCGTTTTGTGATAGTATCCGCGAAAAAAAGTATGCAGCTCGCCGATTTGGCTGCCGAGTCTACGTACCAGTTCGGGGTGGCTGACATCCGTTTTATTGAGGTCCCTCCCCTCTAACCATGAGAGCATGGTGCAATTCAGCTGACGTCCATTATGCTCCATCACGGTGATCAAGCTCCCTTCCGAATTACGGATCGGGGTCTGGACACTAAGGCCGCTGTTATGGGATAGCTCCTCCAGCATGTGCAGTTCACCCAGCAGTCCTTCATAGGTGTGCTGCTTACCGGTCATCCCTTCTTGGAAAGGCTGATGGATTCGCAATACAAATTTGCGTCCGTCGCCCGCGTTTACCTTGTATGTCTCGTTTTCGTTATGCCGGAGAAAATCGAATGATGCCCTATGGATGCCAAACCTTTGTGCCAGCCGCTCCAAATCTTCGTTTGTCATGGATTGTACCTCGTTGAATTGGGATGAATGCTCTCTAATACCAAAAGACTACCATATGTCCAGCTGAACTTATAGATTGTTATCCGTAGTCCCTGCGAGTGTGCGAGCCCTATTTTTTTCGAACTATACTCTCCAGCTATGCGAATTCCGATATATTCTATAGCTAAATAGAATGAACTATCGAAATGAAGTTTACAGACTGCTAACAGAAGGCTAGATGCTCAGCTTTAGTTCAATCTATATAGAGACAGCACGACTTATTTCATGACGCAAATAGGAGGAATTTTATGAACAACCGCTCGAAGTACGCGGCAATCATTACCCTGATCTGGGCATTTCAAATGGTAACCTCTTCGGTTCTCCCCGAATCCGCATCCGCTGCAGACGATCCTCAACCTGCTGTCATCGTCAGCGAAGGAGGTGCGGCTGATGATTCATCCCCAAATACCAACCAAATGACGAATGCCAGCACACAGCCGCAGATTGCCACCAGTGACGGAACAACCAGCTTTAGAGCAGGGAATAATACAACTGCGACCCCCGTCTCCGTAGATTCGAATTTCTCCATCATGAATTCTGATACCCCCACTTTGTCCTCGGCTCAAGTTCGAATTACATCCGGGCTGCAATCCGGCGAGGACCTGCTTGGGTTTGTGAATAACAGTGCGACCCAATATGGCAATATCCTCGGAAGCTACGATTCAATTAACGGAACATTGACTCTGACCTCTTCCGGAGCATCAGCTACGATTACCCAGTGGCAGCAAGCCCTGCGAGCAGTTACATACTCGAATACGGCCATCACCCCCAACACGGTGAATCGCATCATCACGTTTATGGTGAATGACGGGACCGCCACAAGCAATCCCGCAGACAAAACGGTGACGGTGACAGCGGTCAACCAGACGCCGATGTTGACGACCACGGGCGGCACCTCAACCTTTAACGGGACTGCAGTAGCGATCGATTCCGGCCTTACCCTGTCAGACCTGGATAACAGGACGATGTCATCAGCCACGGTCTCGATTACGGGAAACTTTTTTTCAAATCAGGATATCCTTGCCTTTATAAACGACGGCTCGACTATGGGTAACATTACAGGGAGCTATAATACAGCGACAGGGACATTAACTCTGATATCATCCGGAGCATCGGCTACGATTGTCCAGTGGCAGCAAGCGCTGCGAGCGGTGACTTACTCCAATACATCCACAGGTCCGTATACAAGCATAAGAACCATTTCGTTCACGGTGAGCGACGGAATCACAAGCAGCAACTCCGCCACCAAGACGGTAAAAGTGTCCGCTCCTGGAGCCAACGAGCCGCCCGTTGTGACAACTAGTGCGGGTTCGTCTTCGTATACCGCCGGGACCATACCCGTCGATCCCCTACTATCTGTCACAGATCCCGATGATCAGACTTTGGCTTCCGGTCGCGTGTCTATCGTAAGCCCGTATCATGCCGGTAAGGAAGAGTTCCAGTTCACCAACGATGGAGCGACGATGGGCAACATCAGCGGCCGCTTCGATCCCGTTTCTGGTATGTTGACCCTGACATCAGAAAATGGAACAGCCACTGTTTCTGAGTGGGAGTTGGCCTTAAGAAGTGTAGCATACGTTAGCTCCGAAAATGCACCGGAGCCATCAGATCGAACCATCCGCTTTGTAGTAAGCGACGGCAACGATGAAAGCAATCAAGCCAATAAAGGCATAACGGTTCAGGGCTTGACACGCTTGAGTGTCAGTGCAAGCAGCTTAAATGTGGAGGTTGGCCAGAGTTCATCGGTCTTGTTGAAAGCTCTGTATTCGAATCAGACTGAAATCGACGTTACGAAGTCAGCAGTATGGAGCGCCGCTGATCCAGCGGTTGCCGAGGTTACCAACGGCGAAATAACCGGTAAGAGTGCGGGCACGACTGTGATCAAGGCAGTCTATGGGGGCAAGAGCGAATCACTGAATTTAAAAGTCGCAGCCAAGCCGGTCGTTTCTAACCCTTCCCAACCGGCAGATTCACCATCTGCACCAAGTCCGGCCACTGTACCGACGCCTACACTGACTCCAACTCCTACGCCAATACTGGAAATGCCGGAACCTTCGTTCCGGAAGTTTATCCGGGCAGAGGATATTGCTGCTTCGTTCCGCCACGCCTTGGCGATGAACCATCCGGAGAGATTTGCCGATACATACACGCATTGGGCGGCAAAAGACATCGCGGTGGCTTCCCGGCTTGGATTGGTCAACGGATATGGTAACGGAAGCTTCAAGCCGGACCTTCCGATTAGCCGGGCGGAAATCAGTGAACTGCTTGTCAGAGCTTTCGCGCTTCGGCAAGGGAATGAGGTCGTTACCTTCAGGGATATGCATGATCATTGGGCGGCTGAGTCCATAGGCATTCTGGCTTCCAATGGAATTGTCAAGGGCAATGCTGGCGGGCTTTTCCAAGCCGAGCGCAGCCTGACCCGGGCCGAAATGGCTCAAATGATGGCCAATCTGGCGGATTTATCTGAACTGGCCACCGGTGAAGCGCGCCATTTTACGGATATTACCGATTCATATTGGGCTAAGGATATCATCGGGCAAGCCGCAGCAGCCGGACTTCTCGAAGGCAGAGATGAGTCCCGTTTTGCCCCAAATGAACCCGTGACCCGGGCCGAAGCCGTCACGATGATTCTTCGGCTGTTAGGAACCGATGCAGAGCTCCGTTCACTGCTGCAGCAAAGCTCCAAATAACGGATACATGATGCCTGCAAACATGATTGCCGGCTAGCCGATAAATGCCTCTATAATCTAAGAGCGTGTTTCGAACAAGTCCAAACACGCTCTTTTTAGTTCATCGATCCTCTTGATTCCACAATCGTGTCCGCGAATCAACTAACGCCCTAATTACTTTTATTAATAAATCGAAAAATTCACGCCATAGAAAGAAAGCCCCATTTTCCCTGCGACTCGCTGAGAAGATAGATTATCCGATGAGGTGCTGTATAGCGGAGTACAGCCGAACTCCCGGACGGCTGCAGCCCATCCCGCCGACGCTGCAGCAGCATATCCCCTGCCCCGGAATTCTTCTAACGTTTCCAGCCCGGCTTCATGCGCCTTCGTACCAATGCGGACGCTGCGGCACACGGAGACGGCTCGGCCCTCTTGTACGACCGCAATGCAGGGCTGCGCATAGCTGATCTCGTCAGCGAGCCATTCGAATCCTTCCCGCGCAAGCTGCCTTACATTTTCCGGCGTGATTCGCTGCACATCCACGGATGGCTCTCTCGTTTCATTTTCAATAGAAAAGCAAGGCCCCATCGTCATCTTTTTACCTTGCAGCAGGTTCCAATAATCCTTCTCATGCTTCGGCCTGTCCTGAAAGTCAACGACCGCAGCCTCTTCGGCACACCAACTCTCCAGCTGTTTCACCAGTTGGTCAGGAACGTCGTGACGGAAACGCCAAACGTTCTTTCCCCCCGTCGTCCTCCCCAGGAAAAATCGCGGAGCCGGGTCTGAACCAGGCCAAGGTTCATTGACCAGATGCAGGCGTCCGCTGCGGTCATGGGTAAACATAGCCTCCGCATGATATTCCATTAGATCCCGGGCGGAGGGTTTGTTTTTAAGGCTATTATTCAAAATTTCATGCCCCCTTTGAGCGTTCATAGAATCTCACTGATCCGATGGTTTAAGGGAATGCGCGAGTTCGGTAAAAATTACGCCTAATGCATAGGCTCCCGCATCCGGGTAACCGATGCTCCGGTCGCCAACCGTTCCGGCTCTCCCCATCCGGGCCGCAATGTGCTCGGTTTGCTTGGCCCCCTCAACGGCTGCCTCTGCTGCGGACAGGCCTGCGCCGATCAGATCGGTGCCCTGCTCAGCCGCCTTAGTCCAGGCTTCGGCATAGGGGACAAGCGCATCGATCAGCGTTTTGTCACCCACAACGGCACCCCGTCCAAAGGAACGCTCACCCGTATCCTGAATTCCCTTCACGGCAGCACCCATCATGCCGGCGATGTCCGTAACGGACAGCTCGCTCCGATTCCCCGCAAATTTGCCTGCCGCCCGGAAGGCCGAACCCCATATCGGACCGGAGGCACCGCCGCAATGCTCCATAATGATTAGAGAGCAGGCATCAAGAAATCCTCCGATATCTTTCGCCTGGGAGGTGAGTTCCTCCCACTCGGATTTGAGCTGCTTAAACCCTTTGGCCACGCTCATCCCAAAGTCACCGTCACCGGCATGAGCATCCAGCTCGCAGAACGGAATTTCGTTTTCGATAATGACGCCGCTCATGCGATCAACCAGATAAATCAGGTTTTCCAGTGTAAGCTTATTGTTGTGTATGACTCCATGCGCTTCATCGGCAGTGGCGCCGAAGGATGCCGGGTGTCGGACGATCACTTCATCTGGTACGTACTGTACCGGCTCAAATGGTCCGCGGACGGTCAGAGCCGGCGTCTCGCAATCCTCGCTGAGCAGCTGCTTCAGCTGGGAATTCAGCTTCATGATCGACAGCGACGCGCCGGCCATATCAATGCTTGTCATATAGTTGCCAACGAATACTTTATACACAGTGACGTTCCGTGCGGCAAGCTCACGCATGACCGCATGGTTCAGCAGGTACAGCTCCTGCAGCGGCGTGCCGCCGAATCCGTTTACCAGGACGGCCACCTCCGCGGGAGCACTGTCGCTGATACGCAAGCTTTCCAGCAGCTCGGCAACCATTCGGGAAGCCAGTTCGTCAGCCGTGATCAGTTTCTCCCGCCGGATGCCGGGCTCGCCATGGATGCCGACGCCGTACTCCATTTCCTGATCACCGATCTCAAACGTCGGACTGCCTTTGGCCGGCACTGTACATGACGTGAGCGCAAACCCGATGCTTTTCACATTATCGACTGCATTCTGGGCGGCCTGCTTGACTTCTTCCAGCGGTAAGCCTGCTTCCGCAGCGGCTCCTGCGATTTTATGTACGAGCACCGTTCCGGCAACGCCTCTTTTGCCGACGGTATACAAGCTGTCTTCAACGGCGATATCGTCATCCACCTTCACGTAGTCGACTTTAATGCCGTCTTCGGCAGCGAGGTGGGCCGCATTTTTAAAGTTCATGATGTCGCCGCTATAGTTTTTAATAATCAGCAGCGTCCCCTTCTTGCTCGCAGAAGAGCGGATCGCCTGGTACACTTGAATCTGGGACGGGGAAGCAAACACGTCGCCGCAGACGGCTACATCCAGCATTCCTTTGCCGACGAAACCCGCATGTGCCGGTTCGTGGCCGCTGCCGCCGCCGCTGATCAGCGTCACCTTATCCTGCTGGATCACTTTTTTCTTGATGATGTTGTATTTACGGATATACTCAAGCTCAGGGTAGGCCAATACGAGACCGCTGCACATTTCCGCAACGAGTGTCTCGGGTCTGTTCATGATTTTCTTCATGGGATCGCATCCTTTCTTAAAACTCTCCAACACTCTATAACCATTATACCGTTGCTGACACCGATTTTAATGGATACGTCGTACGATTTCATCGGCCACCCCCGAATATCCTGCTTCTTCAACATGAATTGCCGCAACCGAATACCTGTAATAAATGCAAAAAAAGCCCGGCTGTATGCCGGACTTTCTAAAACAACTGAATTTTTTCGTTACTCGCTTTCAGGCGCTATCCGGATCGCCCGGTTCATCAAGACCGGCATAGTCGATCTGTGATTCTCACCTGGGAATTCCTCGTAACGGGTCTTGAGGCCCTGCGAGGCGTACGGAGACAATCACCGGCCATTCCGATCAGGGATTCAGCTCTCAGTAGTTTTTCAGCGGCATCCCGACAAATTCATGGAAGGACCTGATCCGTTCGTCTTCAAATTCAAACACGACGGTAAGTACATTGTGATAAGGTTGGTTACTGAGCAGACCTTCTGCTCGAAAAACGACCACTCCGTACTGAGGATCAAAGAGCTGAAACTGCGGGGTTAACGCTACTTGCAGCACTTCCTTTTCAAATTGGACCAACTCGATGAACCGCTGCCTTCCGAACTGCGGTTCTTTCCATTCGTCGTACGGCAAGGGTACGCAAAAACGGAAATCGTCTGTCACAAGCGTGAGAAAATCCGCCGTTTCACCGTATTCAAATGCGGTTCGAAACGCTTCAAATGCCCTTCCGCAGGTCGTGTTGGCATCCCAAGCAGCTGTAAGGGGCTTCCCGAAATCAATATCCATTCTCATCATTATTTCTCCTTATTGGCAGTATTATCGTCTCGTCGAATCAAATGAGAAGACACGCTCAGGATACGAAATAAACAAGACAGATGATGGCTTATTTTCCGAAAAAAATGAATTAGTTGAAAATCAATTTGCGAATGCGACTTCACCTGCTTTATATGGCTATAATGATGATTACGTAATATTTATTATGTTAACCAAAGCGAGTTCACTCCCTAAACCTCCGCCACATCGGTTACAATATGGGAAAGGAGCTGTGGATATGAACATCGAAACGAAGGAAATCACGGCCAAAACCATCCTCACCGAAGTAAAAGGATACTTGGATGTGGGGTTCACCCACTCGTTAAATTCATACAGCGGCTGTGCCTTTGCCTGCAAATACTGTTATGTAAGGGAAATGCCCATCCAGAAATTTAAAGACATGCCCTGGGGAACCTGGCTGGAGGTCAAAACGAATGCGGCTGAAAATTACCGCAAGGAGATATTAAAGCTGCGGAAGAAAAACAAACCGGTTCATATTTTTATGTCATCCGCCACCGATCCTTATCAGCCTATAGAACGCAAAGCGGGCATAACCCGGGGAATTCTCGAGGAAATGATCAGCGATCCGCCGGATTCGCTGCAAATTCAAACGCGCGGACCGCTCATCACAAGGGACATTGACTTGTTGACTCAGCTTAAGGACAAATGCGAACTGCTGGTATCGATGACAGTGGAGACTGACCGGGAGGATATGAAGCAGGTCTTTGCCCCGCAGGCACCTGGTATTCGCATCCGTCTTAGTGCCTTACAGGAAATTCATGATGCTGGAATCCGAACGCAGGCATCCATCTCGCCGGTACTGCCGTTCACGCCTGATTTCCCCAAGACTTTAAGCGGAATTGCAGATTACGTGTGGATCGATACATTACTGATTGGAGACGGTATGCTCGGTAAACGTTCAGCCAGACTGGGGATGCCAGCTCTTTTTGAGGAGCACGGATTAACCCCTTGGTACGACAGAGATATCCATCTTCGGGTATTGAAGTACTTCCAAAAACACTTTCCGCCGGACCGGATTCGCGTTTCCAAAGAGGAAGCTTTCCCGATGAAACAGACGGAAACTAAGAGAGATGAACACGAGTGAGACCACCAGATTTCACACCAGTAAAAAAGCTGCAGACCGGGTCATAAAAGACCTGTTGGTTCTGCAGCTTTCTTCATTCCATATTAAGATCTAGGCCAACGATTGATGCTCACTTATTTAAGCCCGCTTACAATCTGATCCAGTGCTTCTACTATAGGCGTTAAAGGACGTCCAAGCAGCTTCTCAAAATCCTGGCTTTCGATCTCAAGCTGCCCCTCACGGATCCCCTGCTGAATGCCTACAACGATCGGGAGGGCAAACTCCGGAACTCCTGCTTGTTTCATGATGTCAGCATATTGTTCGTCGTCGACCTGCTGGAGCGGTACCTCTTTACCCAACACATTGCCCAGCGCAGTCACCAGTTCCGCTTGTGTCAGCGGTTTGCCAGACAGCTCGTACACGGTGTTCTCATGACCTTCCCCCGCTAAAACAGTTGCAGCCGCTTCTGCATACTCCTGCTGCAGCGCCCAGCCAACCTTGCCGGATTCT
>NZ_PCZT01000009.1:836729-861984 GCF_002968895.1 Paenibacillus sp. AR247
TGCCCGTCTTCAAAATCGCTTGCTCTGCTGCTTGATGAGGTGGCGCAAGAAACAGCTTGCTCTCAGCTGCATTTCCCAAGCTCGTGTATGCGATGAAACCAACTTTGGCTCGTGCGGCAGCTTCCACCGCATTCGTATGCTGCCGAATCCGGGTTTCGTTGTCTCCATCCGCGGAAATGATCAGCAGCCGGTCAATCCCGGCAAAGGCCTTATCCAACGTTTCCGGCACGTCAAAATCACCATGGCGGACGTCAACGCCCCGGGCCCGAAGATCTTCAGCCTTGTCCGGGTTGCGCACGCTGACCGCCAATTGACTGGCAGGGACAGTCTGCAAAAGGTTCTCCACTACTTTTCTGCCCAGCTTCCCTGTGGCTCCGGTAACTAATAATTTCATCCTGATTCCTCCATTGTAGCGTTATGATCTTATTGTCACATTATGATCTTAATTGTAACCATATTAGTAACAAATCCTATGTAACTATTATAGTTACAGGATTATCGTGTGTCAACCGACTAACCCTTTGCTCGTTATCTGTTCATAGCTAGCAATGATCCGATTAAACTTAAGCGTTAAAGAAAAGTAAAAAGCTGCCGGACATCCGGCAGCCGAAACAAGCAAGAAGCGTATAAGATTTAATTCGCTGTCAATGGAGTCCGGGAAGAACCGGCCCATTCCCCCACCGGCGTTACGGTGTAGGTCGTTCCTTTCACAAGTTTGCTGTCTGGTGCAAGATCGAAGATACCCACGGCCCCTTTGCGGCTGGAGTATTTATATGCGGCTGTCAGCTTATGCCCTTCCGCATCCGTCAGCTCGACACTGCGGCCCGAGAACAGCTCGTCTCCCGGGTCTTCCGACAGCGCAACCGTAATGGAAGTCCCGCTCATGGCTTCGGCACCGACGATGTCAAGCGGAGCGATGCTCTGCGCTACAAAAGATGGTCGTTCGATCTGCGCCCAATCCGAAGTCACGGTATAGGTGACGCCCGGAGTCAGGGTTTTGCCCTCAGGCAGGCGGAATTTCGGTTCCTGTCTGCCATCGGTAGATTGCGTGAACGGTACATATTTAGCTACCATCGGTTGTCCGCCCTCCGGCGTGATCGTTACCTCCCTGGCTTGTCCGGAGGAAATGATCTGATAGGTTTTGCCATTGGCGCGGTTGTTTTCGTCCAGAACGAAGGCATCCGCTCCCGGCCGGTACTGTATGCGGAGATGACATATCCGTAGTCAACCACGCCGTTCGCCTGCAGGGATTCCAGCTCAAACGTATCATTCGTTACCTGTCTGGCCTCGGTCATGTTCAGCTTGTCTGCATTCCCGGTAAAAGTCCCCGCGTTTGCTCCTCTGTAGGTCAGGGAGTATTGGACACCCGGCTGCTGAACGGAGGTTGGTACAATATAAGTAGCGATGGAACCCGTTTTCAGCCGCGGAAGATTGGTTAACGTAAGACCGCCGATAAAGGCAAAGTCTTCTTTCGCTTTCGTAAATGCCTCGTTGTCCGCTGTTAAAGGCGCATCAAACGTCACGATCAGCGTAATCGCATTCAAGGAACGGATCCTGGTGATTTTGGCTTTGTCCGACGGGATCGCCTGCTGCGCCATATTCAGTAAATACGCAGTTTCTCCGCGTGTGACCGGACCGCTGCTTGGGTCAAGGCTTTCAGCCCAGTATTCCACGGATTTCGCATCCCGCTTAAGTGCTTTGGTTACACTCTGTACAAGTTCCGTTTTCGTTACGGTTCCGCGGGGCTCAAAACGGCCATCGTTTGCCTGCATGATCCCTTGTGCTGCCACTTCAGCAGCATATTTCGAAAACCACGCCCGCGGATTGACATCCGTGAATCCCTGCTGTGCCTGATCCGCACCCTGCAGACTAAACGTCAGGGCAAGCAATTTGGCCAGTTCCGCACGTGTGACTGGCTGTTCTACGGCGAGTGAACCGTCCTCGTACCCCTGCATAATATGAAGCTGCGATAACTGACGGACTGCTTGGCTGATATCTCCTTCTCCCAGCGCCCTTGAATCGTCTGCGGCATGCACGGCACCGATAGGCAAGGCGGCTGTTCCCAAAGCTGCGGCCAGCATCAGGCCGGCCAGTTTGTTAGCATGTTTATTCATCGATGATTCCTCCTTCAATCCCTTAGATGGATTGGTGTTTGTCATGTCTCTATCGTAAACGAGACAGATAAACGGCCAAGAAACCTCGTATAAACAAAATCGAAACTTTATATTAACAATTTATTAAATCGGTTACACGGTGAACCGGTATCCCGCTCCCCATACCGTTTCGATATACTGCGGGTTGGACGGATCGACCTCCATCTTCTCCCGCAGTCTCCGTACGTGTACGGTGACGGTCGCGATATCCCCGTTCGAGTCCATGCCCCAAATCCGTTCAAACAGCTCGCTTTTGCTGAATACACGGTTCGGATGGCTGGCCAAAAATTCGAGCAGGCTGAATTCACGGGAAGTAAAGATAACCTCCTTATTGCGGACGTACACCCGGCGTGCCGCCTGGTCAATAACCAGGCCGCGGATATGGATTTCTGTTTTGTGGGGCACTTCATGCCTGCTCATGAGCCGTTCATACCGGGTCAAATGCGCCTTTGCCCTGGCTACCAGCTCGCTCGGGCTGAACGGCTTCGTAATATAATCGTCGGCTCCCAGGTTAAATGCGCGTATCTTATCGATCTCTTCATTTTTGGCGGAGACGATCAGGATCGGAACTTCCTTCGCCTGCCTGATCCTGCTGCATAATTCAAAACCGTTCAATCCCGGCAGCTGCAGGTCGACAATGATAAGATGGTAATCCGTTTCAAGAGCAAGCTGCAGCCCTTCGTCTCCATGATGGCACAAATCCACATGAAATCCGTTCAATTCAAAATAATCCCGTTCCAACTGCGCGATAGTCGTCTCGTCTTCAATAATCAGAATGCTCCCGGCCATGTCTGCCTTCCCCTCCTTCGTATGTGGTACGCCGCAGCGTGAAGAACAGGCGGGTACCCGCACCTAGCTCGCTTTCCACCCAGATCCTGCCCCCGTGCCCCTCAATAATCTGGCTGGCTATGGCCAGTCCCAGACCGCTGTCTCCGGTTGAAGAATTCCGCGAAGCTTCGACGCGGTAGAATCGTTCGAAAATATGCGGCAGTGCTTCTTGCGGAATCCCCGTCCCGTTATCCCGGATTTCGACGGTTACCCATTCCCGTTCAGGATGAACGGAAATATGAATATTCTTATGTTCTTTATCCATATAGTTCTGAGCGTTCCCGATTATATTAAGAACGGTACGCTTTATTTTTTCGAGGTCGGCAAATACGTTGACCGGCGGAATTGGCCGATGAGCCCATCCGATGACCACTCCCTTCTCTTCCAGAACGTATCGCTGCTCCTCAATGCAGTCGTCCAGAAAGTCAACGATATCAACTGACACAAGCGTGAACGGCACCTGTTTCAGATCCAGCTTGGAGTACAGGAACAGCTCATCCACTAGCTTGTCTAGGTCAACGGCTTTGGAATAAATGATGTTGACGTACTTGTTCATTTTCTCGGGTGTATCTGCCACTCCATCTCGAATGCCTTCAATATAGCCTTTAATATTGGTGATCGGTGTCCGCAGGTCATGGGAAATGTTCGAGATGAGCTCCTTCCGGTTCGCCTCATCCTCCAGCCGCAGCTGAACCGACTCCTGAAGCCTTTTCCGCATATTTTCAAAAGCTGCATTCAGCTGTCCGATTTCATCCTTTGTGCTCGGTTCAAGCGAAAACTGCAGATTGCCCCGCTGAATGTGCTCTGCCGAGTGACGTAGCCGATCCAACGGCTTAACAACGCTGCGCGTAATCCAGCGGAAAAGCAGCGCATTGAATATCACAATGATGCCTGCCAAACTAATGACGAATGCCGGAAGAAGCTTTCTCGTGACTTCACCAAACGGACTCCGCTCGCGGATGACGAACACACTGCCTTTCTGGCCGTCCGAGTACTGAAAGTCGTATTTGGCATAAGCATAAAAACGCTCACCGATATTAAACGTACTGCGAATTTGGTTGTTGTTTAGGTCATAAGGCGGCAGATGCTGTTCCAGCTCCGGCTGGTTGAACGTATACGACTGGTAGATGCGTCCGCTCTCACGGCGTACATACAGCCCGGCTCTGACCGTTTTGAGCTTGAAATCGAAATCCTTCAGCAGCTGCTGATCCTGCAATCGATCCGGCTCATTTTTGGCAAGATACTTCAATTCCAAAAAAATGGATTCTTCTTGTTCCGTCAGCGGATTGAGCTGATAGTGGACTTTGTAAAAATCGCGCAGGCTGTGCACGTCGCCCGTCGCCGCGATCGTAAACAGGCTCGCCGTCATGACAAAGACCAACAGGCTGATGAGCAGCATGCCGGTATAGGATAATAAAAGTTTGATGCGAATGGACACTTGCTCACCTCCGTCTTTGATAGGTACAGAAAAAGCGAACGGTCCTGACCGTTCGCTCTTTAGCGCATGGATGATAACATGCTTTATTTTAGCGGGTATGCTGAAAGTTACGAACCTGCTCGTTCCAGTATTGCGGCGATTTCGTGACAACCCTTGCTTTGGGCATACTGCAGCGGAGTGATGCCTTCCGCATCCGCGATCTCCCTATCCGCGCCATGGTCGATCAGCAGCCGGACGATTTGCTGATGCTTCTCCCCGCCGTTCCCCAAAATGACCGCTTCCAGCAAAGCAGTCCAGTGCAGGCGGTTGATATGATTGACATCGATATCGGTGCGGGTCAACAGCTCCCGGACCACTTCGACATGGCCCCGTTCGGATGCGGGGGATCAGCGCCGTCCCGCCATAGCGGTTGGTCAGTTTGGTGTCTGCATCAGCGTCGATCGCCAGTTGGACGATATCCAACATTCCCTCAGCTCCGGCATACAGAAATACATTGTTGAGCAGATGATCCCTGATGTTGATGTCCGCCCCTTTGCTGATCAGCAGCCGGACCATCTCCGTCTGATGGTTGTACGTCGCAGCCATGACGGTCGTTCTGCCGCGCTCATCCTGTGCGTTAATATCGATTCCGTCCTGAAGCAGGTTCTGTACCGCCTCAAGATCACCTGCTTCCGCCGTTTGTATGAATTGCTGAGTCACCGTTTCCACCCCCGTTGATGGCATTTGTTCCTTCGCTTGTTCTCTTGAAGAGCCCGGCATGATGTCGCATGAGCTGAGCCAAAGTATACAAACGATACATAAAAAGAGACGAATCATAGATAAAATCCCCTTTTTCCTACTCAACGACATGCTAACACGCCCTACTCCATATGCAAAATATTTAAAACCTTTGTTTCGCTTACTTTTTTCATATAGCAAAATCTATGCCCCATCATTACACATATGAAGCGTAAGTTTGCCATACATCGAGGCGGGTAATAATAAGAAAGTGAATTTGAATTCGAGGAGGATTTCCCCATGACAACCCAAGATCCGAAAAAGATACTGAAACAAAAGCATGAGCAAGATGAGCAAAAGGCGGAATTCACTGAATTCGCCCGCAGCCAGTCGGGACACACCGAAATGGAAGCCGGCCAGGAATTTGGCCATGACCGGGCGCCCGATGAACAAAACCGCATGAAGTCTGTTGAGAATCGTCAGAGCAGCCGCTAAGGGAATTTTCGTTCCGAACAGCCATCGATTGCATATACAATAACAAACAAGCCGCGCCGGCATAACCGGAAGCGGCTTGTTTCATGATTCTTTCATCATTCGAACAAATTCCATGGACGCTGGGGAAATCTCCGCAAATGAGATCGCGATGATCCCGATCTCCCTCGTGATGACCGGCGTAATGGGCTTTACGATAAGTTCATGGGACACGGAAGACAGCGTAAAATCGAAAACAAGACCGATCCCGAGTCGTCTGCGGACCATCTGGATCAAGGTTTCGGCGGTTTGGACAGTCAAGTTGCTTTCGAGATTAAAATGGTGCTGTTGTATTGCACTGTTCAACGCCGCCTCATGTCCGCCTTTACAATAAATCGTGTCTTGCTCATATTTTCTGAGATCCACAATCTCTGTATTCTGCAGCTCATGATCGTCCGGAATAACGGCCACCATGTGATCCTGAACCAGGCTATGATGCTCAAATCCTGCAAACGGAGAAGCGACGAGCCCGATTTCCACGGTACGGTCGGTAACCCATTCCTTGATCTGGTCGGATACCCCCTCACTCAGCTCGATTTGAACTTGTGGGTACTTGACCCGGAACCTGGAGATCGCCTCCGGGAGCAATAGGGTCGATGCCGCTGGAAACGAGCCGATTTTGACTTTTCCGGTTAACAGTTGGTTTTCCCGGCTGGCTGCCTGGAAAATACGATTTTCAATGGACTGCATCTGCCTGGCCAATATCAGAATCTCCCTGCCGACATCGGTCAGAATGATCCCCTTCTGCTTATCCCTGACAAACAGCCTCACTTGCAGCGCATCTTCCAGCTGTTTAATCGTTTTGCTCACAGCCGGTTGGGAAATAAACAACGCTTTCGCCGCTTCGGTAATGTTCATTTTCTCGGCGGCTGCCACAAAGACATTCAGATGGTTCAAGTTTAAATTCATCGCTCTGTAACATAACCTTATGGTTATCTCTCCTATTACAAATGTGTATTTCAGTTATGAACTATTATAACGTATTCTAAATTCATGACAACACGGATGCCCTACACACATTCAAAGAGTTGATTGAATAGGAGGAGATTACCTTGATCGATCATGCGCCTGGATCGTAACAGCCGATTTATGCTGTCCAATTCAGCAACACCGTTGTATGTGGAGTGGCAGACGGCGATGGGATTTTCGAATGGAACATTGACGGTATTTTTTGTCCGCTTATATTCTGGGCCTGCTCGGCACTCTGCTCGCGGCCGGCCAATTATCGGACCGCTTCGGACGCAAGGCCGTACTGTATCCGGGTCTATTAGCAGCGGTGGCGGCTTGTGTGCTGTTTGCTTCGGCCGATTCGGTCGGCATGCTGCTGGCGGCGCGGTTGCTGACAGGCATAGCCGTCGGCGTCATCGTCTCCGCGGGCATGGCTGCTGTAGTGGACGCTGGCGGACACAGTAAAAAACAGCTGGCATCCCTTGCCGCCTCCGTGGCCATGGTCCTCGGAGCCGGGCTAGGACCTTTGCTGGCCGGAATGATGGCCCAATTTCTTGAGCGTCATGTTGTCACGGTGTTTACCAACCAATTGATCATTTTGGCAACAGCCTTCATGGTGGCAGCACGCCTCCCCTCCCGACAGCATCCTGCACGCGAACGCGAAGGATGGAAACTGCGCTTCCCAACAGTTCCTGAGCAAAATCGCCAGCATTTAGCTCTAGGAATATCCGTGTTTGCTCCAGGCATTACCTCAACTTCCTTTGTGCTGTCGCTGGGTCCGTCGCTGCTGTCCAAACTGCTTCATGTGACCAGTCCCTTGGTAGCTGGAGGAACGGCCTGTATTATGTTCTTGGCGGCGACGGGGATACAATTCGCTGTCAAAAGGCTGCCGGTTCGCAGCCTGTTTCTCCTTGGAAGTGCGGCAACTCTTTTGTCCATGATATGCCTGGTTGCTGCTGTCATTGATTCGGCACCCGTGTTGCTGGTCACAGCAGCTGTATTTGCCGGTGCAGGACAGG
Source organism: Paenibacillus sp. AR247 (assembly GCF_002968895.1). NCBI lineage: Bacteria > Bacillati > Bacillota > Bacilli > Caryophanales > Paenibacillaceae > Paenibacillus > Paenibacillus sp. AR247. The sequence goes on from NZ_PCZT01000009.1 coordinate 844,364, forward strand.
GATTAGGGCAGCTCGGAGGCCTGACGCTGATCAGCCTGCATGTTCCGGCACACCGCCGCGCCGAAGCCAACGCGGTACTGAATATCGGAGGTTATGTACCTGCCGCACTGCTGCCGATCGGAACAGGATTTGTGATCGATATGACCAGCATCTCCCTGGGTGCCTCGCTGTTTGCAGCGGTTTTGGCGGCGGTTTCGGTCGCGGGCGCCGTTTTTGTAAGAGTGAAGTTAAACAAATAAATGAAATCGAAAGTTATCCCTCTGGACTAAACAATTCAAAATGATGAACCGGGCGAATTTCGATGCGCCAGCCAAACGATTCGCCCGCGCTCACCTGAACGGCCGGATGAAGAGATGCCACACGGACTGCATCTTCAAGATCCTCAGCTTCGATCAGAAACGCACTGCCAATCAGCTCCTTCGACTCGGTAAATGGACCATCCATCATTCTCAACTTTCCATTCTTGCGCTGCAGGGTCGTCGCGGCATTGTCCAGGCCAGCGTCGAGAAGCACCTTCCCGCTGTGATACAACTGTTCAAGATGGGGCTTGCACTCCTGCATCACTCCGTCGATTTCCTCCTGCGGTCTGACATCCATCAGATCCGGTTCCAGGTAACCCAAACACAGAAATTTCATTGCTTCATCTCCTTATGGTCATATACAGCATTATAACGCTGTCTATATAAGACGACGAAGAAGATATTCCCCTATCGACACCCTTTTCGAAGGACTGTAAAAAAAGTTTACTTTCGAGCTCCGCTTCGGCGAATAAGGCTGACCAAGAGTAAAAGGATCGGCAGCAGCAGCAAAGCGATGATGGAACTGCCCGTTCCCCCAGTGGGAAAATAATGAAGCATTTGCTGAAAATTTTTGGCCACCCAGATACTGAACACACCGATCAGCAGCCCAACCGGAAATACCAGTGGACGGAAATCCGCCATCTTTAACCATTGAGCAGTTCCCAGAGCAAGCGTGTAATACCACATCGAAATTTGCACAAAACCGCCGAGGATCCACAACGCCATCACCATCGCTTCTACATGGGAGAAGAAATCCGCGATATTCACAAAGCGCGAAGCAGACAGGAACGGGAAGGTGAGATTGGCCGTCGATTCACCAAACAAAAACAAACAAGTAAAATTCGTGATGACCATTGTGATCATCATTAGAAATACGGCAAACAGCCCCCCCTTGAGGCCGTTGTCTCCTTGTCGGACGGACGGGTAGACCGATGAAATAAAGATGAATTCCATAAACCAAACCGAAGGCTCTAAAGAACCTTTAAGCGAAGGCTTGATTCCGGTCCCCAAAATGGGGAGCATATTGGAAAAGCGATATTCCGGTAGAAGGAACAGAAAAATCGCCAGGACAAAGCACAAAAAAATCGGACCGAAAATTTGCGCGAATCGTCCAATCACTTCCACACCGGACCGGACGGCAAATGAACATGTCAATACAATACACCCGATAATCATGACCAGCGGAGTTTTGGGCAGAAACGCCTGTACGATGAATTCGGCATATTCCCGGGTAATCAAGCCGATCGCGTCGATTTGGAATAAGAGGAAAACGATGCCCAGAATGCTTCCGGCCCACTTCCCAAAAAGGCGCTGAGTCTGCTCGATCATCGTAAGCCCCGGATTTCTCCGATACAGCAGCCAAGCGACAGTCACGCTGAAGAAACCGAAGACCGAGCCAATGACCGGCGATATCCACATGTCCTGCTTGGCATACATCGCGGTAAAAGAAGGCACGACGAGTATGGAGGTCCCGCCGATCATCAGGTACATCATCAAACACAGTTGGAGATTCGAAACTTTCTCCTTATCCATTCCGCCGTCCCCCTCCTAGCCTTCGGGATAAAAGATAACCCAGATCGGCTTGGTCACTTGATTGATCCATTCGGTCGGACCGGGCAAGCCGGGAGCAAATAACAGCATGACCGCTACTACCCACCCGGCGAAGGTAATGACGGCAATGGCTGCCCGTTCCTTTTTCTTCTTGGGGTCCACACTTGAAAAATCATATATAAACACGGCCACAAAGAGCAGCGTAATGCCGAGCAGTTTGAGAACAATCATCGCTTATCCCTCATTTAAAGCTTTTACCGGAAAAACCAGGAGAAATAATATGTACACCGGAATGGGCGTAAACGCTGATTTCCGGGAATATTTCATCCCATCGGGCCTGTTCCTTGGTCCAACGTGCAGGATACTTATGCCAAAACGCATCGGCCGTTCCGAAAACATCGGCGCCAGTCTCATCCTGGATCTGCCGAAACGTCTCTTTCATCTTGGACTCGATTTCCTTGTTCAGCTGCTGTTCCAATCGGGGCATTTCTTGGGGCAGCATCACATTGACATGGGTTTCATTCTGAAGCACACTTGCTTCACCTTCAATCCGGATCATAACACTCCATTGATTTCTGCGAATCAACGGAATCAGCTTCGTATGGCATTTGATCAGCCGGACGGACATGATGCCCCCATCATCGCCTTTACTCTCCTGTACAGGAAATGTTACCGTCGTTGATTCCAGCTCGTTGCGGATGATCTGAACGTATCGTTTGACTTCTCCTTGATATTGACCCGCCATTTTCCCCTTCATTAAAACCGCCGCCCCGTTAATGTACGGGTAAGCATTGCTTTGGCCAGATTCCTCCTTTTTCCCGATGAGAGGAACGATAATTGCCTTCGACCGACCTGCCAGCATTCCTCCCAAATCTTTAAGCGTAACTCCCATGCCTCCGGCTAGAACGGTCAATTCGCGAAGGGTTTCCGCGCTGTCCCGCTCCATTCGCGTGTTTATGCTCAAAATGCTCTTAGCCCTTCCTTTGCTGATAAAAAAATAAGCATGCTCCCTCGGCTGGGGATGGCGAAAGAGAAAATCGACCTGATCCATGATCCCCCTCTTGGCGAGCTCCTCCCCCACGATAAATACTTCGCTGTGGCCCCAAAAGACTTTGCGGGGCATCTCCTCCTGCAGCCGCTGGGCCGCATCCGCCAAATCCGTCCCGACTGCACTTTTCACGATAACCATGTCTCCTTCGTTTCCACTGCTCGTCATCTCGCCGTCGCTGCTCGTGCTGGTCTGGTTGGGCGTGTAGACTTGAACGGACAGCTCTACTTTCCCGTTTGGCGCAGCATCCATCCCAGCACCCATAATTAAAGCCAGATCGTTCACCTCGGTGCGGTCCCAGCACCCTGTAACGAGCGGGATGATCGTAAACAGAAGAAACGCAGCAGCAAGTCTTGCGCTTTTCATCTTCGTCGGCCTCCCCGCCCGGGTCCCGGTCGCTGGTTAGCACCTTGGCGATACCTGTTCCAAACGCCGATTCGCGGTCTAGTATTCATTTTCCAAGTTGGGACGCGGACCAGAATATCCTTCAGCTGACTCAGACTGCTGACCGTTGACAACGTAACATAAGGAACGCCAAAAGAACGAAGTGCGAACAGATGGGTCAAGATTAAGGTGATCCCCATCATCAGGCCGAAAAAGCCCAGAAAGCCTGCCAGCAGCATCATCGGAAAACGAAGCAGCCGCACCGTGATGCCAAAGGCAAAATGGGGGATCAGAAACGAGGCGATCCCAGTGAGCGCTACGACCATGACCATCGGCGAAGAAACGAGGCCGGCGGCTATGGCCGCCTGACCGATGACCAGCGCTCCCACGATACTGACCGCCGCACCAATCTGTTTTGGAAGTCGAACACCAGCTTCCCTTAAAGCTTCGAACGTAATTTCCATCAGCAGTGCTTCAACCAGAGCCGGGAAAGGTATTTGCTCCCTCGATTTGGTCATATTAAGCAGCAGCGTCGTTGGAATCATTTCCTGATGATAGGTAACGATAGCGACATAGAATGAAGGCCCGATGAGAGCAATAAACGCGAAAAAATAGCGCAGCCAGCGGATGGCTGTGCCGATGTAATAACGCTGGTAATGATCTTCCGGCGATTGCAGAAAGGTAAAAATCGTTGCTGGAGCAATCAAGGCAATGGGAGTTCCTTCGACGAGTATGGCCGCTCTGCCCTCAAGCAGATTGGCTGCCACCACGTCGGGCCGTTCTGTCGACTGTAATTGCGGAAAAGGCGAATATGGATTATCCTCGATGAGCTCTTCAATCATCCCGCTTTCCAAGATCCCGTCGATGTTGATCCGGGAAAGACGGCTTTCGATTTCAGTGACCAGCGAGGATTCTATGATACCGCTGACGAAAGCGACGACAACTTCGGTCTGGGAAAAACGTCCGATCCGGATCGACTTCATCTTCAAATCGGGCGACTTCAGCTTGCGGCGGATCATGGACACATTGACCATCAGCGTCTCGATAAACCCTTCACGCGGGCCTCTGACGACGGATTCCGCCTCGGGTTCCGTGATCGAGCGCTGCTCCCATTTTGCCAGGTACAGAGAGATAGCCCTTTCTTCCCCATCCATTAGCAGGACGACATTGCCGTCACCAATCTCCATTACCGCCTGATCCATCGTTTGGATCATAGTATAGGAGGACACCGGCAAGCACTTGCAAAAATCCCCTAAGGTGATGCCCCCGTCTTCTGACAACTGTTTCAAAGTGGGTTCGAGAATGTAACGGTTAATCATGTCGCTGTCGGTCAAACCCATAAAGTAGACGATCACCGCAGGAGTTTGGCCGCAGCTGAAATCGTGGAACACGACATCAAAGCAATCCGCATACCGCTCTTTCAGATGAGAGATATTTTCTTGTAAGCGAGCTGAGAAGATCACATCTTCTTTGGTTTGCATGTCCACACCCCCAACCGGCAAAAGTCCATACTGGTGGCAAAATATATTTTTTTTAGTATCGCAATAAAAATTCCGCTAAACGCGGTCTGGCTTCTTTGAAGTTTCTTCGATCATGTTTTTAGTTAGATATAAGAACGTGCAGGCTTCAGAGGTTCAGCACCCTTATATCGCAATAAAAATTTCCGCTAAACGCGGTCTGGCTTCTGGGAGTTACATCGGTAGATATTTTTAGTTAGATATAAGAAAGTCTCTGCTTCGTTGAATCGACTCCCTTATATCGCACTAAAAACTTCCTCTAAACGCGGTCTGACTTCTTTGAAGTTTCTTCGATCATGTTTTTAGTATGGTCAGAACAGCTTGAAAAATTCGGTAAACGAGAGATTTCTATTATTTCCGGAATTATGGATGAACAGAAAATATGAAAGGAACACCGCTGCACGGCAGTGCAGACAGTGTTCCTCTCAAGGCACTTGCTTAGTATCCTGCGCAGATTTGATCCCGGAGACGGTAGAATTCCTTCAGCTGGTCCTGCTCATAAGCGTATCCGGCGCGAATCAGCAGATCTTCCCGCTCCTTTCGGGCCACAAGCTGCAGTCCGACAGGAAGCCCTTCGCTTGTCAACCCGCAAGGAATGGACAGAGCCGGAACCTCCACCATGTTGAACAAGCCCGTATAACGGGTCATCGCGTCAAACACGCTTTCCGTATAATCGCCAAAATGGACTTCGTCCACGCCGATTTTCCGCGCAGGGATCGGGATCGTCGGTGTGGCCAGCACATCAATGCGTTCGCGGAACAATTTATCGAACATGTTCATATACATTTCTTTTGTCTTAAGCGCTTCGATATACTGCAGCGAGGTGATATCCCGGGACGATTCCAAAAAGGCTCTGGCATCCGCTCCGTATTGCGATAAGCAGCATTCCATCCGGCTTTTGTGGACATACCCCGCCTCCGAAGCGGCGATGGTCAACGAAACCTCGCTGTTCCCTTCCACAAAGGAGACGTCTGTATCAATGAGAATGGCACCGAGCGACTCAAGCGCCTCCAGTGATTGAAGATACAATGCATAGGTTTCCGGGTCGATGTGTTCGTTAAAATAGCTGGTCGGCACGCCGACACGAAGCCCCCGGATGTCTTGATTCAGATATGGCAGGTAGGACTGCTTCGTCATGGCACCGAACAGGACTGCCAAGTCGGTCATATTGGCCGTGATCGGCCCAACATGATCCAGAGTCCAAGAAACGTAAAATACGCCCTCAGTGGGTACTTTGTTATACGTAGGTTTTAACCCGACAACGCCACAGGATGCCGCCGGGATCCGAACGGAGCCGCCCGTATCGGTCCCGATGGAAGCTGCCGTCAAATCAGCAGCTACCGCCGCAGCCGATCCACCGCTGGAGCCTCCCGGCGTGTACTCGTGATTCCATGGATTGTGCACAGGTCCATAATGCGGGTTATTTGAGGTGACACCAAGGGCATATTCATGCAGATTGTTTTTTCCCAGCAGGATCGAATCCTCCAGCAGCAGCCGCTGGACGATGGCAGCATTCTTGTCTGGTATGTGATTGGCGTCAATCGAGGAGCCGTAAGTGGTGCGGATGCCTTTCGTATCGATATTATCCTTATAGGAAAGCGGAATTCCGTACAGGAGACCGGTCTGCTCTCCCGATGAGGATTTGGCTTCTAGCCGTTTGGCTTCTCCCGTGGCCCGATCCTTGGCTACCGTAATATATGAATTGAGTGCAGGATCTTTCTTTTTAATCCGTTTCAAATAATACTTCGTCATGTCCAGCGTCGTCCAAGAGCCTGTTTTGTACCCGGATTGAATTTCCTGAATCGTTTTTCTCCCCATCATTCATTCTCCTTTCTTAGTCAGACAAACGAAAACTTCCCTTTCGGGAAGCTTTCATGTCCAGTTCTCTACTAAGCTATGCGGAAATGATAGAGAACGTATGGGGATTTTTCCAATAAAAGGTAACTCAAAACATCACGAATTGGTAGGCAGGTACCCGACGGATTTCCATACTTGCTCGTAAACAGACTTGATCGGGATCCTGTTCGCTTGGGCTATTCGTTTGCAATCCTCAAACTCCGGAGCGCATTGAACGGTCTCCCCGTTATGAATACCCAATTTTACGGTAACGGCTCCCCATTCTGTTGGGACCTGAGTAAACGTTCGTTCCAGACGGTGCACCGTGAGCGGATAATACCGGATGCCAAGCGTAGTTGTCTCGCGAAAAATGATTTCTTTCATCCGGTCGATCTTTTCTTTGGCGCATAGCAGCTGAAGCATCGTTCCCGGCCGGTTTTTCTTCATATAAATGGGCGTATAGAACACGTCGTTTGCACCGTTTTCGAGCAGAAGGTCCATCACGTAGCCCAACCATTCACCCGAAATGTCGTCGTAGTTGACTTCCATCTTCACCATGTCATGATCGACATGTTCATGACTTGGGGGCAGCTCGGATTTCATAAGACAGACTCCTTTCGGATCAAGAGCGTTATTCGCCCACGATGACACGCAGCACGTTCGGCCGGTCGGCAAACGTTTTGGTCCCTGCTCCGTAACCGACGGCGGACACCTTGATAGACGGAATGGGCCCGTACTGCTGCGCCAGCACCGATACGATCGCCGCACCCGTCGGTGTCGTCAGCTCAAAGCGGACATCCGACGCTTCCAGCGGCACGCCCTTCAGAATCTCCAGCGTCGCAGGCGCCGGCACCGGGTAAATACCGTGGTCGATCCGGATTTTGCCCATACCGACGGGCACGGGCGAGGAATGGATCGCTTCGATACCCATTTGATGAATCAAAATCGAGGCGCCGACAATATCGACGATAGAGTCCACTGCGCCTACTTCGTGAAAATGAACGTCATCTAACGGAACGCCATGTATCTTTCCCTCAGCCTCCCCAATGATCTTGAAAATACGGAGCGCCGTGTCGCGTACCGGCTCTTCAAAATCGGCCGCTTCAATCATTTGGACGATATCCTTGTATGCCCGATGATGATGCTGGTGATGATGGCCGTGACTATGCGAATGATCATGGCTATGATGGTGATGTGTATGGTCATGATGATGGTGATCATGGGTATGAGGATGGTGGGCATGATGATGGTGGATATGCTCGTGATGATCGTGCGCGTGGTCGTGATGGTGATCGTGCACATGATCGTGGCTGTGGTCATGTCCATGATGATGTTCGTGACTGTGGTCGTGATCATGCTTGTGGCTATGGCTGTGAAGATGCGCTCCATCATGATCGTATTGAGCTTCGCCTGAACCTTCCTGAGCCCCAAGATCCACTTGGGAATGTTCATGCACGTGATGATCATCGTGATCTTTCTCATCCGCTTCTTGCAAATGCACGTCAAATTTGGTCGCAGTGATCCCGTTCTTGTTCACCTTGCTCCACTGCAGCGTATATTCTTCTTCGATGTTTAATTTCTGCAGCTCCGTCTGCATCCGCTGCGCATCGCCGCCGGCATCCAGCAGCGCACCGATGAACATATCTCCGCTGATACCGGAAAAGCAGTCAAGGTATAGCGTTTTCAATCCGTTGTCCCCCTCCATGTACAAGCTGATGAATCAGCGCGGCGTTATAACCTCCGCCGAATCCGTTGTCGATGTTCACCACGCTGATGCCTGAGGCACACGAATTCAGCATCGTCAGCAGTGCCGACAAGCCTTGAAAATGAGCCCCATACCCGACGCTGGTCGGTACTGCGATGACCGGGTGGGAGACCAGGCCGCCCACGACGCTGGGGAGCGCCCCTTCCATCCCGGCCACCACGACAGAAACCGTTGCCTGCTGGATTTCCTCCAAATGGCTGAGCAAGCGGTGGATCCCCGCAACGCCCACATCATATATCCGGTGGACCCTGCTTCCGAGCACTTCGGCCGTCACGGCCGCCTCCTCCGCCACGCGCAGATCCGAGGTTCCCGCCGCAATCACGGCGACATATCCTTGCGAATCGTCTGTGGGTATCTGTTCCTTTTTCCAATACAAAACCCTTGCCGTCTCGTGATAACTGTAATCCGGACACGCCCGCAGCACTGTCTCGGCTTTTTCCTTGTCCACGCGTGTGACCAGGACGCTGCTGCCACGGGCTTGCAGAGCGCAGGCAATCGAAATGATATGATCCGCCGTTTTGCCTTCCCCATAGACGATCTCAGGGAAACCCTGCCGTTTACTGCGCTGGTGGTCAACCTTGGCAAAGCCGAGATCCTCAAATGCTGCCAGCCGCGCTTTGGCTTCCGCCACGCTCAGGGCTCCGCTGCGTACTTGCTCCAGAACGTCGTCCAACAAAGTTCTCATCCCCTTCCAGAGCTTTCGTTATGCCAAAACCTTGTTCATGCTGCCGCTCTGATAACCCACCAGGTCAAGCGTTACGTACTTGTAGCCGTACTCCTGCAGCCTGCCGGAAATTTGCGAATGCTGCTCCAGAACGGTCTGCATGTCCTTCGGTTCCACTTCGATCCGCGCCGTGTCCTGGTGCGTGCGTACCCGTACCTGGCGGATGCCGAGCGATTTCAAATAGGCCTCCGCTTTTTCAACCTTGCTCAGCTTCTCTTTGGTAATCCGTTCCCCATAAGCGATTCTCGAGGACAAGCAGGCAAAAGAAGGCTTATCCCAAGTGGGCAGGCCGTAGCCTCTGGACAGCTCGCGGATTTCTTCCTTATACAGTCCGGCTTCCAGCAGCGGTCCGCGAATCCCTCTTTCCTTTGCCGCCTGCATGCCGGGCCGAAACTCATTCATGTCGTCGGCAATGACGCCGTAAACGATATTTTTATAGGATTGCTCCGTCAGTACGGGAACCAAATGGTCGAAAAGACTGCTTTTGCAAAAATAGCAGCGGTTTTTCGTGTTTTCGGCATATCCGGGAATCGCCAGCTCGGAGGTTTCAATGACCTGATGCCGCGCTCCGATCCATTCGGCCAGCTCCCTCGCTTCTGCAAGCTCGGTCGACGGATATGTTTCCGAATCTGCGGTCACCGCCAGTACTTGATCGGGGCCGAGCGTATCCACAGCCGCTTTAAGCAGAAAGGTGCTGTCCACCCCTCCTGAAAATGCCACGACAACTGAATTTAGTTCCCGCAGGATGGACTGTAGTTTCTCATATTTTTCGGTTATCATTGTTCTGCCTCCTTCCCGTATGGCCATTAAATCGTCATGCTGCCGAACCCGCCATCCACCCGGATCATCGAGCCGGTGATAAAGCTCGACGCCTGATCTGAAGCAAGCAGGATCGCAGCCCCTTTTAATTCATCCGGCGTACCGAAGCGGTTCATCGGCGTATGCCGCATGATCGATTCGACCCGTTCCGGGCTTAATATTTTCTGGTTCTGCACAGCCGGGAAAAACCCCGGAATGATCGCGTTCACACGGATCCCCTCCGGCGCAAGCTCCCGAGCCAGGAATTGGGTGACGCTGTTCAATCCGGCTTTGGACACCGAATACGTAAACACCTTGGAGAGCGGCGTCGTTGAGGACACCGACGAGATGTTGATGATGCTTCCCTTCCGTTTCTGCTCGACCATGCGCTTGGCGAAAATTTGGCAGGTAAGTACGATGCCCTTCAGGTTCACGTCCATAATGCGGTCCCATTCTTCCATCTCCAGCTCGAAAAAGGGAGTGGTGCTGTTCGTACCCGGAGCGTTGAGCAGAATGTCCCATCCGCCCGACCATGCTTCGATGTCCGCGGCTGCTTGGACCAGGGACTCGCGCGAGCCCACATCCGCCTGGAATGCTTTCGCTTCGCCCCCTTGGCTCCGGATGACACTTACGACTTCCTCCGCTTTGTCCAGGTTCCGCCCGACGATCGCTACCCTGGCACCGTGTTCGGCAAAGCCCTCGGCAATCGCCGAGCCGAGCACGCTGTTGCCGCCGACTGCTACCGCCGTTTTCCCCGTTAAATCAAACAAACTCGTCGTCATCTAGTGACTCTCCTCCGTTTTCGGTAAATTTCCGTGCTCGTCAAAAGGCAAATCATACGGCTCCGAGGCCAGCTCCATTTGCGGATGCTGCTTCACATATTCGAACAGCGCTTCAGACACCTCGATTTGGCTTAGAACGAGCGTATTTTTGATCCGGACGATTTTCGCCTGGTTAAAATCCAGCACATTGCTCGTTTTCACCGCCGCCTGAATCGCTTCCTTGTCATTCGGCAGCGTCGTGGCGATCTTCGTCGGCGCGACGACGGTGGACGTCAGCCCGTTGGCGTAAGTAACCTCCAGATCCATCTTGTCGACAAGCCGCTGCGTCGTAAAGTCGGCCGTGCCCACCCCGTTTGCATTCCCTTCTGTTTGCGGCGTCAAATCCAGAACGACCATTTTGTTGACATCTGGCCCTCCGTGCGCATAAGGCGTCGGATATCGGCCCGTGATGTTCGGATCCATGCCGTCGCCGCTGATGTTTTTGCCGATCTCGTCAATGATCAGCACTTCCAGCTGGTCAAAAAACAGCTTTGGCAGCAGTTCCTTCGCCTGAAGCTGCAGTTCCGGTTCCTTGTCGACAATCTCCTCCGGCGTAAGCACCTCAACGACTGCAACCTTGTCGAACGCATTTTCGATCGTCGCTACCCCGAACAGGACCGGCTTCTTCTCCATGATCATGTTGGCCATGGCCGGAACATTCTCGGCCATATATTTAAACCCTAGCTGGTGGCAGGCCTCTGCCCCTTTCTGCTTGCCAAGGCCGATGCTGATCATTTTCATGATGCCGCTCTCCACCGGTCCCCGAAAAGCCGTATGCGGCTTAATTCGGTTAATAACGACGATGCCGTCCGCCGCGGCGGCGTATTTATCCAAATACACCGGAAGGCCGTTCGGCAGCGAACCGAGCTGGACGACTTCCATCGAGGAACGGATTTCGCAGCCGGCGCTCTCTTCCGTGACGCCCAGATGCGCCAGCACCTCCCGCTGCCCTTCCGCCGTGGCACCTCCGTGGCTGCCCATGCTCGGCACAATAAACGGCTTGGCCCCTGCTTCCTTCAATGCTTTGACGGTCACGGCGGTTAGCTCCACAATGCGGTCAAGACCCCTGCTGCCGACAGCGATCGCGATTTCCATGCCGGGCTTGACCTTCTCCATGATGTGCGCCTGACGCAGCTTGGCCCCAAGGTCGCTGCCCAGGTCCACGATCTGTTCATCGTTGAACCGGACGTTGACCTTTGCCATTTTCGGAATCGGAATATCCTTCAGAAGCTCCTGCAAAATACCCATGCGCTTTCCCCTCCCCCGTTATCGTTTCATGAAATAGGCTTCGGCGTTGCCGTAACCGATGTTTCGAACCATCCGTTCCAGAGCCTTCATATCATTCGGCACGAGCCCCTTCTCCACCCAGGCTCCGAGAAGATTGCAAAGAATGCGCCGGAAATATTCGTGCCGGGCATAGGACAGGAAACTGCGCGAATCGGTCAGCATGCCGATAAAATGACTGAGCAGACCAACATTCGCCAGGTCCTTCATCTGCTTTTCCATACCATCTATATGATCGTTGAACCACCAGCCAGACCCGAACTGGACTTTGCCTGGCACCCCTTCCTCATAAAAGTTGCCTGTCATCGCGGCCAGGACGGCATTGTCCTTCGGATTCAAATTGAACAGCACCGTTCTCGGCAGGGCGTCTTCCTGATCCAATGCATCAAGGAAACGGGCCAGACCCTGTGCAAGGTTCGTTTCTCCCACAGAGTCAAAACCGGTATCCGCACCGATGCGGTTTTTCATCTTGGTATTGGTGTTGCGGAGCGCGCCCATGTGCAGCTGCATGACCCACTGCTTGCCGGCATACATTTTGCCGAGCTCCCTCAGCAGGAAAGAGCGGTATGCGTTAATCTCAGCGCCTGACAATTCTTCACCATTCAATCTTTTATTAAAAACAGGAACGATTTCTTCCTTTGTGACGTCTGCGAAATCAAGGTACGGGATATCATGGTCGGACGCACGTCCACCATGCTCATCGAAGTAATCCACGCGCCGTTGAAGCGCATTCAGGAAGGCATCCAGGGAACCGATGGTTTGGCCTGTAATCTCCCCGAGCTTATGTACCCATTCGGTGTAAGTGGGGCGCTCGATATATAATGCTCCATCCGGTCTGAACGTCGGCGCGATGATGGTTTGAAAGCTGCCATCGGCAGCCAGCCGCTCATGATATTCCAGCGAGGACAGCGGGTCGTCGGTCGTGCCGATAAATTTCACCCGGGCTCTGGCAATCAGCGCCCTCGGCAGAAAATCGGGCTGCTGCAGCTTGGCGTTGCATGCCTCCCATATATCGCGGGCCGTGGCTGGGCTCAAGATTTGTTCGATGCCGAACACGTTCTTGAGCTCCAAATGCGTCCAGTGATACAGCGGGTTGCCGATCAGGTGCGGAACCGTCTCCGCCCAGGCCATAAATTTATCCCAATCCTCCGCATCGCCTGTAATCAGCTGCTCGCCGATGCCGTGCATCCGCATCGTACGCCACTTATAATGGTCGCCTCCCAGCCACAGCTGCGTAATATTGGCCCATGGCTTGTTCTCCCATACTTCCTTCGGGTCCAAATGGCAGTGAAAATCAAAGATCGGCAAATCGGCAGCCGCCTTTTCATATAACCGAACCGCCGCAGGGGTATCCAGCAAAAATTCTGAATCGAGAAATTGGCTCATCCTGTTCTCCTCTCCAAGGATCGTTAAAATTGGTATGAAACCCTTTACATTTTTTAATTTGTTTATTAAACTTACAAAATATATTCGTACTGTACCAACTCCCTACGCCTTTGTCAATCGGGTAATTTATGAGCGGGCGAGGCGGGTTCGTGCTACAATATGGTTTATGCTGAATTTTCATGACGTTCTAAAATTGGAGGAAACAAATGGTAACCGGAGACGCCTCTTATATTAAAAAGATCAACCGGGCGTTGATTATACGGGAAATAATGAAGGAAGGAAAAATTTCCAGGGCGGATCTGTCCAAGATTACGGCCCTGACCCGGGCAACGATCTCAGCGCAGGTAGTAGATTTGCTGGAAGAAGAACTGGTCGTCGAAACCGAGCTGGAGCACAACCCCGTCGGACGCAAACCGATTATGCTCTCACTGAACGCCCAGGCAGGATATGCGCTCGGCATTGACCTGGACGCAGGTCATGCGACATTCATGCTATCCGATTTAACCGGTCAACCGGTCACAACCGAAATCATTCCAATTCAATCGGAAGCCTATGAGGATATCGTACAGCTGCTGGCCTCCGCGATCCGCCGTTATCAGAGCAGCTGCGCGGGCAGCCGCTATGGGATGGTCGGAATCGTATTGGCGATCCACGGACTCGTCTCCAATGAAGAGACAATCAAATTCGTGCCCCGCTTTCAATGGCAGGACGTTGACTTGAAGCAGGATCTGGAACGTGCAGTCGGTACGGCTGTCCATTTGGAAAACAACGCGAACCTCAGCGCTTTTGCCGAGCGGGCATACGCTCACCATACGACCGACAACCTGCTCTGCGTAACGCTGTATTCCGGCATTGGGCTCGGCATGATCATGGACGGCAAGTTTTTTCGCGGCCATGAAGGCTTTGCCGGCGAAATCGGCCATATGATCGTCGTTCCCGGCGGAGAGCCCTGCGCTTGCGGCAACCACGGCTGCTGGGAGAAGTATGCTTCGGAGACAAGCGTGCTCCGGAACATCCTGGCGGCTGAACCTGGTGATGCCTCGGATATGGAGTGGATCAGCCGGCGCATCGCCAAAGGCGACGAACAAGTGCTAGACGCGCTGAATCAATTCGTCTATTACCTGTCGATCGGGCTGAACAATGTCATCAATATGTACAATCCGGACGTTGTCGTCATCGACAGTGAGCTGCTGCATATGGTTCCCGATGCACTGCAGAGGATCCATCATCAACTCCGTTCCCAAATCAGCCATTACCGGGAGATCACACTGTCGGGCATGGGGCAGAAATCCTGCGTCATGGGTGCCTGTGCACTGGCGATTTCCCGATTTCTGAACGTGTCTGTGCTTAGCTTGCCCTCCGCCGACGACCTTGCTGATTGAATACGGGTATGAAAATTGAACGATGATGCCCGCTCCCACTCCTTTTTCACAAGCCCGATACAACAAAACGGCCTATACAAAAAACAAGCCCGGATCCATCGCGGCTTGTTTTGCGTTCGGTAATTTGATTTCGCGTTTTTTTACTAGGCTATAACCCTAGCCGTTTTCCTAAAGGAGTCGGAAGTCCGTCGATCGTGCTCCTGTTTTTCTCCTGCCAGTAGTCGTGAAGCCCTTGTTCGCCTTTATGCTCTGCCCACCGATTCAGCGTGTCCCTTTCCTTTTCATAAGTCATGAAGGGAACCGCATAACCGCAGGACGTCTGCACTTTATGCACATCGATCGTGATGATCTGTCTGGCTCCGGGCATCGGATCAAACAAAGGGTATAATGACTCCCACTCCCTGCTCTCCGGTAAAACCACCGTCCCGGTTCCGTACAGCCGCATGATGTTCGCCGGCCCTTCAAACGCGCAGAACATGATCGTGATCCGGCCGTTTTCTTCCAGGTGGGCACTCGTTTCATTGCCGCTTCCGGTCAAATCCAGGTATGCGACCCGGTTCTCGGACAAAATACGGAACGTGTCATAACCTTTTGGAGACAAGTTGACGTGTCCCTCCTGCGATAACGGCGCTGTACCAACGAAAAACATGTGCTGCTTCCGGATAAAGTCCATATGCTCAGGAAGCATGGCCGGAAATTGTTTCCCCATTTGACTCCCCCCACTCGTACTCTGTCGCTTAACTAATTTCATTGTATGTTAATCCGCTGTATATTAAAAATATATTTTTACCGCGTAATCATACATTAAAGTTATGAGTGTTTTTGCAATGGAGGCTTCCATTCAGACCGGGTTAATTACAATTTAGATATTCATAAAATCGTCTCTCTCGACCTTACTCACCCGCAGACCGAACCGTGCGTACCACTCGCTCTTCCCTTTGTCCTGAGCTACCCTGTGCAAGGAATTCTCCTTCCAGGCCTTGATCGCCTCAAGTGACTCCCAATACGAGACGGTAATTCCGACCCCATCCGTTCCCCGAACGCTTTCGACTCCGAGAAAACCCGGCTGCTTCGAAGCAAGCTCGACCATCTTATCTCCCATTTTCCCGTACCCTCTGTTCTCTCCTTCAGACAATTCCGAAGTAAAAATGACCGCATAATACGGCGGTTGCGGCGTTTTTGCAATAGCTCCCATCCTCGTTCCCCCTTTACCCATCATTCTATCTGCATTATACCGAGCCACTTACAATAAATAAAATGAATGTTTAAAATGGTTGTAATGATTATTTCTCATGGAGGGAGTGTTATAAAATGACCTTGGCAAAGTATGAAATTCTCGGAAAAGTCGTCGAATCCGAAAATTTGACGAAAGCGGCGGATCAGCTGAGTTTAACACAATCGGCGGTGAGCCGTGCCATCATTAGCCTGGAGCTGGAACTAGGCATTCAGCTGCTTACCAGGGGCCGGTCAAGCGTCCGACTGTCCCATGACGGAGAACGGCTGTGGAAATATATGAAGGAAATGCTTCAATTGCAGGAAAACATGCTGCAGGAGGTAGATCAGATCAAGGGGCTAGTGCGGGGAACTGTCACGATCGGAACATTTACCAGCGTATCGATCCATTGGCTGCCGGATATCCTTCAACGTTTCCAGCAAAAGTACCCGCAGATCGAAATCCGGCTGCTCGACGGGCACTATCAAGATATCGAGCGATGGATTGCGGACGGGACTGCAGATTTTGGATTTGTGAACATGCCTTCTTCGCATGGCCTTGAGACCACAATGCTCATACAGGATCGGATGGTCTGCGTTATGCCGGCTGATCATAAACACAACGTAAAATCCACGATATCACTGGAGGATATTGCGGATGAACCGTTTATTATGCCTGCGAAAGGCTGCGACACCGATGTAAGGGCGTGGTTTGACGGTCAAGCAGCAGTTCCCCGTATGCGATTTGAACTTGAGGACGATCATGCCATCATGGCGATGGTGCGTAGCGGACTTGGCATCAGCATCCTGCCGGAAACGATTCTTGCCTCAGCTCCTTCAGGGCTCGTGGCCCGGCCGATTGCCCCGGAAGCTTCAAGGTCCATCGCTCTGGCCGCGGTCTCTTTTAAGAAGTGCTCTCCGGCGGCAGCAAGGGCGATTTCGTGTATTGTGGAGATGATGGGCGAACAGAAATCGGATGCTTAAACAAAAATATGTATTTATCGCTCCAACTTAACCGCGAAATACTGCGTTTTACTATTTAAGTGAAAAATGTGTGTTCACTGTGATCTCGGGTTAAGGACGTGACGAATGAAAATCAGATGTATCCTATTGTTATGTTTCGTACTGATTGTGGGCTGTTCCCACTCCCCGACTACGATCGAAGAAGCGATGAACAAATCCAACAAGTCTTATGACGAAATTTTAAAAACCTTTGATCCAGACAATAAGCATACGGTGGTTTTCTATAGTAATGACAATCAATATAACGTCGGCCTTCTGAAGCACAACCGTCAAAGTTGGACTTGGATCGTCGGCACGAATTCGTATATCGATCCGAAGCAGGATATCGACTGGAGCTACTGCAACCTGAATGAGCTTAGCCCGATGTTTGTCGGGACTGTCAATAACAAGGACATTCGGACCGTCGTCGTGGAGACACGTAAAGTTAAATCCAAAGCCCAGTTGATCCCTGCATCCGACGGTACCGTATACTGGTATGTGCTCTTGTATGAACCGCAAAACCCGCCAATGCGATTCACCGGATACGACGCTCAAGGGCAAGTTGTATATGATACAGGCTCACTCGATGAATAGGGTTCCGCTCCTATGAAC
>NZ_PCZT01000009.1:862084-865598 GCF_002968895.1 Paenibacillus sp. AR247
TCAGCGCGTCCGTCGGTCCGCCGGCTTTGACCATCATCATGATTTTGCGCGGGGTTTCCAGCGACTGCACAAACTCCTCGATGCTGAATGTACCGACAAAGTTTTTTCCTTCGGCTTCGGCGAGCAGTTCTTTCGTTTTTTCCGGCGAACGGTTATATAAAGCGACCGCGAAGCCTTTGCTTTCCATATTCAAAGCCAGATTTTTGCCCATGACGGCAAGACCGGCCACACCGATTTGCTGTTTGCTCATCGTTTCTCTCTCCTCCAGATCTCTCTCTTTTTACTTGACGCTGCTTTTCCAGTCGGCCGCAAATTTAACCAAACCTTGATCCGTCAACGGATGCTTGGCGATTTGCGCAATCACGCCGAACGGAACGGTCGCAATGTGCGCGCCGGCCATGGCAACGCGGGTGACATGGTCCGGATGACGGACCGAAGCTGCAATAATTTGCGTGTCCAGGTTATGCGTGCGGAACAGCTGCGCAATTTTGTCCACCAGAAGGACGCCGTCTTCAGAAATATCGTCCAGACGCCCCAGGAATGGCGATACGTAAGTTGCCCCGGCACGGGCTGCCAGCAGCGCCTGATTCACGGTAAAGATCAGGGTCACATTCGTTTTGACCCCTTTTTGGGACAAATAACGGCAGGCTTCCAGACCGGCAAGGGTCATCGGCAGCTTGATCGTGATTTTCTCATCGTTGTTGTTGATCTTGATCAGCTCGTTCGCCTGGGCAATCATTTCCTCAGCGGTTTCCGCATCCGGCGTCACTTCCGCCGACACGGACTCCACTTCCGGCACAGCCTGGCAAATTTCGGCGATCCGGTCTTCGAATTTCACGCCTTCCTTAGCAACCAGGGACGGGTTTGTGGTGACTCCGGACAGAACCCCGATTTTGTAGGCGGATTGAATATCCTGCAGATTGGCGGTATCAATAAAAAATTTCATCTTACAACCTCCTGTGAATGTTCAATATATGATTGGCTCGGTAAACCGAGCATAGAACCCTAAATCAGCTGGCGGTGACTTCCTCGACAAGCGGCTCGGAAGCAGTCTGGCCGGCTTCGTCTTCCTCATCGAACCACCAATGGAATCCGTCTGCGGCAAGCAGCTCATGGGCCGCTTCCGGACCGTGCGAACCGGCGGCATAAGGATGCAGCGGCACCTCATTAGCGGCGAATGCTTCCAGGATCGGCTGCACCCACTGCCAGGACAGGTCGACCTCATCCCAATGGACGAAGAACGTCGAATCTCCGTTCAGTGCATCGTGAATCAGTGTTTCGTACGCTTCCTGGGCTTCCTTGCGGTCCGGATACATATCGATGTATACCGGTTTAAAGCCGTTCGGATGATCCGGGTCCTTCGCATTCAGCTGAAGCGTGATGCCTTCTTTCGGCCCGATCTCGATGACCAGCAGGTTCGGTACGGTTGCCTGCTCCGCTTGCGTCGCCGTGGTGAGCGGTTCCTTGAATTCGATCACGATGCGCGTGCTCTTCGAGGCTAGACGTTTACCTGTCCGGATGTAGAACGGAACGCCGCGCCAGTAGTAATTATCGATATGCAGCTTGGCCGCGATAAACGTATCGTTCGTCGAACCTTCAGAAATGCCGGGCTCAGCTGTGTATGCTGGAACCGGCTTGCCTTGAATGGATCCGGCTGTGTATTGTCCGCGCACGATGTTGGTAAGCACATCCTGCTTTTGCAGCGGATCCAGTGCTTCAAGCACCTGCTTCTTCTTGAGCTGGACGTTCTCCGCGGAAGCCATGTTGTGCGGTGCGTGAATGGTCAGCATCATGAGCAGCTGCATCATGTGGTTCTGGAACATATCCCGCAGAGCTCCGGCTTTGTCGTAGTATCCAGCGCGCTCCTCAACGCCTACGGTCTCGTCAGCCGTAATTTGGACGTTGGCGATAAAACGGTTCGTCCACAGCGCCTGAATAACAGGATTAGCCTGCTTCGCTGTTTTCAATTTGGGAGGCGATGGTGCCGAAGAAGTTCGGCGCAACGGACAAGTAGAACAAGCGGTTCGATGTTCCGCCGATTCCTTGCTCCCAAGCCTCTACCCGGTCTTTTAACCGGACGAAATGATCCGTGTCATCGATGTGCAGGATGTTGAAGCCAAAGAGTCCCAGGAAGGACTGCAGGGAGTCGTCCTCTTTCACGTTCAGCCGGTAAAAATCGTGCAGCGACTGCTTGACGTGAGCCTTGAACGTTTCATCCGTCATTTCTTTACGGCCGAGGCCGATTACGGAGAAAGCTTCCGGAAGCTTTCCGTGAATATATAAATGATACAGAGCAGGGTATATTTTGCGCTTGGCCAAATCGCCAGTCGCTCCAAACAATACAAAAGTTGTAGGATTCATCTCAATTGCTCCTTCCTTTCAAAGCTCCGCGACTTCCACTTCTCATTCTGTCGAAAAAGCTCTGGTTTCTGTGTCTTGGATTCACTATAATACAAATATGTGCCATACATGTAATCAATATATTTCTGAGGAGATATAGACCATATCTATGACTAACAATTACGAGTTGTATAAAGTGTTTTATTGGGCCGCAAAGACGGGAAGTTTAACGCAGGCTGCCAAGGCGCTGTACCTGACTCAGCCCAGCGTCAGTCATGCCATCAAGCAGCTGGAGGAGCGGATTGGCGTTACGTTGTTTTACCGCAACTCCAAAGGTGTAAGCCTGACGCAGGAAGGCAAGATTTTATTTTCCTATATAGAGCAGTCGCAAATTCTCATTACGCTCGCTGAAGAAAAAATGGTGGCGCTCAAAAATTTGGACAGCGGCGAGCTGCGGATCGGCGGAAGCGATTCGTTGTTCAAGCACTACCTGCTTCCTTTTCTCGAGGACTTCCATGTCAAGTATCCGGGAATCAAGCTGCACCTGAATCACGGCACGACGCCGGAAGTGATCTCCTATCTAAAGGAGGGGCGGATCGACCTTGGCGTTGTAAGGATGCCGATCTTCGACTCGCAGCTGGAGGTAACGGAAAGCATTGAGCTGCAGGACTGCTTTGTGGCGGGCGAACGGTATGCGGAGCTGAAGGGGCAGGCGCTGTCCATGGAACAGCTGATGGAATATCCCGTTATTCTGTTCTCACGGAACAGCCGGGTGCGTATGGCCATCACAGAGCTGTTTGAAAAATACGGATATGAGCTGAAGCCCGACATCGAGGTGGGAAGCGTCGATTTGCTGATCGAATTCGCCAAGCGTGGGCTGGGCATTTCGTATGTCACGCGCGAATTCGTAGCCAAGGAGCTGAAGGAAGGCTCTCTTTTTGAAATTGAGCTGGATGTGGAGATCCCTCCTTCCAAGGTGGGCCTTATGGTGATGCGTAACATGCCGATATCGGCGGCCGCGACGAGATTTATCGAGGTGGTTCATTAGCCGGGTGCAAGACAAGAGTAAGAGCAAGGTGAAGAGGACGCCATAGCAAATGGCGTCCTTTAACGCATCATCCGTTCTTAGATTCAGCACCGCTTCCGGTACGCTGTCGGGGACATGGAACAGTAG
>NZ_PCZT01000009.1:865698-869545 GCF_002968895.1 Paenibacillus sp. AR247
CATGCCTACAAACCTCGTAAACTGTGTCGAAAAATAGGTGCGGTTCAGGCCGGCATACTCGGCTACTTGCTGTACGGTGATCCCCTCGGCGGCATGCCATTCGATGTACTCGGTCCACTGGGATGCTTTTACATTTTTTATCGTTGTAGCAGCAGGACGATGAGGCTCGTCCACGGCTTTGGCGCTTGCGATCAGCTGGGATAACACCTGGTACAGCAGTCCTTTCAGGTTCAGGGCGGCGGCGACCTGGTCCGTCTTGCCATCCTTCCACTCCGCAAACAGACGCCGGATCAAGTTCGCTACCTCTGGAATCCACAGCCCTCTGGAGCAGGGTACATCCGGATGAAAGCCTGCCAGATTCAGCATCGGTTCCATGCCCGGTCCATCCATGGCCAGCCATGTTAACTGCAGAGAATGATCGTCGTCCGGCTTGTAATACATATAGGTACGGTTCGGATACATGCAAAAGGCATCCCCTGTCTGCAGCCTGTACGTGTGCCCCTCATATTCAACCATCAGGCTGCCTGCCCTGACAAAATGAATACTGTAGCATTCAATTCTCCGCGGACCAATCCGGTAACCCGGCTTTGCCGTACTTTGACCCGCCCTGACCAGCCAGAACGGTGTACCTTTGTCGATCCTGGTCGGCGTGTAATTAAAAACTCAGCAAATTCGTGATCATACTCCTGCAGCATGCGTTATCATCCTCCCCATCATCCTTACATGAACTGACAAAATGATAAATCTATCATACAATACGCCATTCTCTTTGGGCACCCCTTTACATATAATCAGTTCGAGGAGGTTGACGGATGAAGAAACCTAATATTTTGTTAATTACCAGCGATCAGCAGCACTGGAATACGATTGGCGCCTTTAATCCTGAAATACATACCCCGAATCTGGACCGGCTTGTCCGGGAAGGGACGACGTTCAACCGGGCGTATTGCCCCAATCCGACCTGTACGCCGAGCCGTGCCTCGATCATTACAGGCATGTACCCGAGCCAGCATGGCGCGTGGACGCTCGGCACCAAATTGCTGGAGGACCGCCATACGGTAGGCGAAGATTTCAAGCAAGCCGGTTACCGGACAGGGCTGATCGGTAAAGCACATTTTCAGCCGCTCACATCGACCGAGGAATTTCCGTCGCTTGAAGCCTATCCTATTCTTCAGGATTTGGAGTTTTGGAAAAATTACAAAGACGGATTCTACGGTTTTGACCAAGTCGAGCTGGCGCGGAATCACACCAATGAAGCCCATGTCGGGCAGCATTATGCGCTGTGGATGGAAGAGAAAGGCTGCCATAATTGGAGAGACTACTTCCTGCCGCCTACAGGTACCATGGACCGGGACCAAACATATAAATGGCCGATTCCCGAAGAGTACCACTACAATACCTGGATCGCCGAAAGGACCAATGCTTTACTGGAACAATATCATGAAAACGACGAAAGCTTTTTCCTGTGGTCCAGCTTCTTCGACCCGCACCCGGAATACCTCGTTCCCGAGCCATGGGATACGATGTACGATCCCGAGCAGCTCACCATTCCCGAGATGGTTCCGGGCGAGCATGACCGTAACCCGCCTCATTTTGCCAAAACGCAAGAAGAGCAACCTGACTTCACAGACCTGCAGGAAACGGGACATGGCATCCACGGTTACCGTTCGCATCATTATTACGAGTACGGCAGCAGGAAGCGATTGACAGAGTATGACAAGAAAAAGCTGGTCGCCGTCTATTACGGCATGATCAGCATGATGGATAAGTACATCGGGCATATTCTCGATAAGCTGGAGGAACTGGGAATGGCCGATAACACGATCGTCGTCTTTACGACGGATCACGGGCATTTCTTCGGACAGCACGGTCTGCAGGCCAAGGGCGGGTTTCATTACGAGGACTTGATCAAGCTGCCGTTTATCGTCCGGTATCCCGGTGAAGTGCCGGCCGGCAAGCGGAGCAGCGCCATTCAATCTTTGGTGGACCTGGCTCCGACCTTCTTGTCCCTGTGCGATCTACCGGTTCCTTTTGCGATGACGGGCATCGATCAGAAAAAGGTATGGCTCGGCGAAGCCGCACAGGCGCGGGATCACGCTATCTGTGAGTTCAGGCATGAACCGACCACCATCCACCAAAAAACGTACGTCGACGAGCGTTATAAAATCACAGTCTACTACAACCAGACCTACGGTGAAATCTTCGATCTGCAGGAAGACCCCGGAGAGCTGAACAATTTATGGGGCGATCCGGAGCATGCGCCGCTCAAAACCGAACTTCTGCTTAAATATGCCTGGGCGGAGCTCGGCAAAGAGTCCATGCCGATGCCGAGAATTACCGGAGCATAGCGCTTGCCAGGCCCGATCCAAACGATGGGAATGCTTGGCCCGGCGTAATGAAATTCATGAACCTATGAACGTTCGAGAGTAAGAGTAACAGCAGCACATCCAAAAAGGCCGATTCACATCACTGTGAAACGGCCTTTTCCAACTCATTTATCGATTCGGATACAGCTCGAATTCATCACCTAACTCCGTCTCAAACTGGAGCAGCGAACCCTCCAACAAGTGAACCTCGCCTCCTACCTTCTGCAGGCATACTTCGCCTTCTCCCCATGGATTCCGAATCCGGCATGTTCCTCCAAGGGAGGACGTGATCGTTACATATTGTATATCGCCATCCTGAACAGCCGATTTGACGTTAAATCCACCAGGACACCATAGCGAAAATTCGCAGTCCCAATCCACTGGACTTGCAGGGAACAGACGGATAACCGAATCCTGGCCTGGGCCAGCAGGCTGGCTTTGGCACAGCGCCGATTGCAGCGCAGCTGCAGCGTTACCGAGACGCTGAATGCTGATGCAGTTCACCCCTTCCCTGACGGTCAAGCGGTTTTCAAACGATTTGATTCGGCCTGTATCGTTGAAATAGCAGTAATCCCGCTCCGCGTTGACACATTCCAACTGGGCCAGCACGACCTGCTTAAAAGGCTCGGCAAGCCCCATATTGGCCAAGACGCGTGCCATCCCCGACATTTCAGAGGCAGCCCGGCTCCAGTCGTGATCGAGAAGCTCCTCCTGGTATCGAATCGTCGCCATAGTCGTATCGAACATGCCACGATTTCTTTTCAGCGGTTTCTAGTGAACATAGGCTGCCGAAATAGGCAGGCTTCACGTCGATATTGCTTTTCTGATCTAACACTGGACCGAGAGCGCCGACCCATACGGCCGCTTTCCCTTCTTCCGTTTTCAGGACGGCGTCCGCTTGGTCGCTTCGCGGGAGCGGGGCCAGATGCTCGTAGAGCTCCTGCCACGCCGGCCGTATATCGCGATCCAATCCGAGTAGGTCCGAAGCCCGCAGGACGATCGGGAAGATTGTATGCATGCCCGCCATCGAATCCATCGTGTCTTTGCCGCCGTAATATTTTTCGTCGCTGGTCGTATGATACATATGATACAGCCCGTCCTCATCCTTCCGCAGGTTGGGGTAGTGGCGGAAAAACTCGGCGACGCCCCGGATGATCGGATATGCGCGCTCACGCAGCCATTCTTCATCCTTGGTGAACTCATAGTACAACCAGTAGTGATATGCAATCCCGACCTGGGTGGCGAACATGTGCGTCGTGAATCCAAAGGGGCCGAAACCTCGTTCCTTGTACGTAAACCTGCCGTCCACATATTTTTCGTGATACTTCCAGTTCCAACGGCTCTCATGCGGCCGCTTGGAGTAAGCATACTCGCGAAACCGATCGGTCATTTGCTCCCACGGCTTGCGCAGCAAATAGAGGTCCCTCATTTCTTCGGCAATGTCTTCCGGCAGCTCCTCCACGCCATCAAAGGACACGACT
>NZ_PCZT01000009.1:869645-882711 GCF_002968895.1 Paenibacillus sp. AR247
TACGGGAGTGAGCAACAATCACAAGTGTGGCGGTCCTTGAGGATCGGTTAGTTTGGCTGGAATGCGTATCGTTGGTCAAAATCGAAGGGTTGGTCATTGAAAACATCTCCTTATCATTTAATCACAATTCGAGATATGTCGATGTATTGGATAAAAAATAAAATCGATATTTACATATCTCGAATTATCGATTTGTTTTGTATATAAAAACTGAATTCATTGAATTGAATCCAGTCTCTATCATTACAGGTCTTTCTGGATGTACGAGGCGATGGCCTGAATCGCTTCTTCATCCCTTTTGTAATAGGTCCACTTACCAATTCGGGTTGCATGGATCAGACCTGCCCGCTGCAGCACGGACAAATACTGGGATGTGGTCGATTGAGTCATGTTCAGCTTGGCAGTAATTTGGCTTACGCAAACCCCAACTTCGATCAGGTCCACCCCTTCCTGGGGGCCAAAATAGGCTTGAGGATCTTTCAACCACTCTAAAATTTGCAAACGCGCTTCATTGGACAATGCTTTAAACACTTCAATGGGTTCAAGTGATTTCATGATTTTTATTATATCGATAATTCCCGATATGTCAACATGAAGATAAAAGTATTGTTAAACCCTTACGATCTGCAATCCAACAACTTGTTATTTTGATTACAATTATAAATCACGTCACTGTATTTCATCGGACTCGTCTGTATCAGAATTAAAGACAAAGACCGGACCATGCCACTGCTCGTTTTGAAGAAATTCTTCGCAATAACGATCGTGTTGATTATACTCTGAAATAACATGTTTCCAAAAAGCATACGCCGGCTTGTTGCCAACCGTTTGCCTGATCTCCCATGTCCCTTTGAACTCCCCGAATAAGGTAAAGGCAGCTTTTTTGCCTACCCCTCTCCTCCGGTATTTTCTCATGATAAAAAAATCGCTGATTAAATTTGTTTTCTCAGCCTTGCTCAATTTCATATACTCCTGGGGTACATCCAGACTGACCAGAACAAATCCTGCGATTTCCCCGTCCACAGAGACCATAAAGGGCCTCCGATATTCATCTGTCCATTGATGATCAATGTATTTGTATAAGTATTGACCGTGCCTGTTCAGCACATGCCCATCAAACTCACTGCTGTCGTAGCGGTATAGCTGTATGAGATTGTACAGCAGTGTCTTATCTTCATAAGGAATAAGGCACAACTTAAAATCCATAAATTCATTTCCTTTCATTTGATTTCCGCCGAAATCGTCATTTCGTCAACAATCGCGCTCCGCAATCGGCGTAGGTCCCGGACCGGCGGCATCCCAAACATCCGGGCATATTCCCTGCTAAAATGCGACGGACTCTCGTATCCGACCTGAAACGCAGCTTCCGCCGCATCGATCGATTCGGAGAAGAGCAGCCGGCGCGCCTCTTGCAAACGGATCTGCTTTTGGTACTGGATCGGACTCATCCCTGTGACTTCCTTGAAATAATCGTACAAAGACGAAGTGCTCATACGGGCCTCCGCAGCCAATTCTTCTACGCGAAGAGGAAGGGCAAAATCGCGGTTAATCTTCTCAACCACCCCCGCGATTCGCTGTGCGTGGCTTCCGATCACGGCAAATTGCATCAGAGATGCGCTGTGCTCGTTCTGAAGCACCCGGTAAATAATTTCCCGCATGGCATAAGGCGCAAGCATTGGAATATCACGCGGTGTTTCGACCAGTTTCACAAGCCGCAGCACGGCATCCAGAAGCGTATCGTTGAGCTGGCTTACCTTCAACCCCCGGCTGGTCTCATTCCCAGCTCGGATGGCATCATCGGATGCTTGAATCACATCAAATATTTGGTTCATATCAAAAAGGATCTGCAGGCTTAAATACGGTGTTTCATTCGATGCCTCCATCACTTGCCCTGTGATCGGTAATTGGACTGAAGCGGTTAAATAGCTGCTCGGGTCGTACTGATACACCTCTTGTCCCAGCATGACCACCTTGGAACCCTGCGCCACAACGCAAAGGGAAGGTTCATAGACAGAATATACCGGTTCGGATAACCGGGAAGAGCGAATGAAGCGCAAACCGGGAACTTCTGTCTCATGCGTACCGTCCTCTGGTGTGAACTTCTCGATGATCCGGAGCAGTTCTTTCTTTGTTTCTCGAACCATTCATCCATCCTCTTCTTCCCCCTTTGATCTATATGATTAGCTTAACTTTATCCGCTTCTGGAGGATTAGGCAATCATCTTGTATGATCCGGCTACCGTCCCTATTCCCGAAAGAACGATAATGAACATGTAAGAAATGCGAAACAGGGTCCGGATCACATAACTGTAGAAAACGATGTCAAGGCAGAATTCAATCCGGTTTTCGCAAAGGAAAGGAGAATATTCAATGGCTGCACAAAACGAACAATCCCATCCGTATGTCGGCATGTGGGTGACAAAAGACGGTTACATCCGGCATGAGCTGCTGCCGAACGGGCGGTATGACGAAGCGCGCGGTAATCGGAAGAGCGCTTATCAAGGCAGGTACACCATTGTAGGCGACCATATCGAATATGTGGATGATACAGGGTTTACAGCGGACGGTGACTTCCGTGATTCGGTGCTCTACCACGCCGGCATGATTCTCTATCGTGAAAATTAGCAGGGAGATTTTCCTTTTTCATCACAGGAGTTCGAATCGAGCAACTTAGCATAAATCAAATCCAAAGGAGAAATGTTCAATGTCCGAAATCAATGGAAAAGTAGTTGTTATTACAGGTGCAAGCAGCGGGATCGGCGAAGCTACAGCGAAGCTTCTCGCCAGCCGGGGCGCCCATGTCGTCATGGGGGCCAGACGCGTAGAAAGACTGGAAGCACTGGCTTCCCTTATTGAGGCAGAAGGAGGGTCCGCCTTATATCAACAGCTGGATGTGACGAATATCGAGCAAATGCAGTCCATCATCCGCTTGGCGCAGAGCCGGTTCGGACGGATCGATATCATTGTGAACAATGCCGGCGTGATGCCGCTATCACCGTTGGAAGCTTTGAAAGTCGACGAATGGAACCGGATGATCGACGTCAATATCCGCGGGGTTCTGCACGGTATTGCCGCAGGTCTACCCGTGATGAAGGAGCAGCAATCCGGCCATATAATTAACGTGGCTTCCATCGGGGCTTATTCGGTGACACCGACGGCGGCGGTATACTGTGCAACCAAATACGCCGTTCGCGCCATCACGGAAGGTTTGCGGCAGGAAATTGATGCAGACATTCGGGTAACGCTCGTTTCTCCCGGCGTAACGGAATCCGAGCTCGCTGAGAGCATTACGGATGACGGGGCAAGGGAATTTATGAAAACGTACCGGCGTAACGCTCTTCCTGCTTCCGCTATTGCCCGGGCCATCGCCTATGCGATCGAGCAGCCGGCGGACGTCGATGTGAACGAGCTGGTGGTTCGGCCCACAGCCCGGCTTGGATGATACGATGAATAAATAAATTAACCATCCTAATGCGAATCAGGCA
This sequence comes from Paenibacillus sp. AR247, assembly GCF_002968895.1. Classification (NCBI taxonomy): domain Bacteria; kingdom Bacillati; phylum Bacillota; class Bacilli; order Caryophanales; family Paenibacillaceae; genus Paenibacillus; species Paenibacillus sp. AR247. Next base: position 873,130 of record NZ_PCZT01000009.1, read on the forward strand.
GCCGGTCGACAAAACGATCCGGCTGCCTGATTTTTTTAATGGTTACAAGTCACGCTCATACCGTACTTCCTCCGATACCTCTCTAAACCCCACGGCATGATACAAGGATAAAGCCGATGAATTGGCCGTTTCAACCTGCAGTTCGGCACACTCACATCCGATATTTTTGAGATAGGTCAGCGCTTGGTACAGCAAATGCTTGGCAATGCCCTGTTGTCGCCAAGGTTCTCTGACAAAAACATCTTCGATGACGCCATCCCCCTCTGCATCCACCCATGCCATCACGCTGCCGACCAGCGTATCATTCTCCCGGACGACAAAAGAAGTCCACGCTCGATTCTTCCGGTTTTCCATGAGCCGCTCCATCCCAATTGGAGCCCCCGGCCAAATTTCCATGTCTGCTGCCAAGTATTCATGGATGCTGGCTTCCGACGGCATGTCCCACTGGATACAGCGATTAGGTGCGGAAAGAGCAAATGGATTCATTTCTCCAACCAGTGCTCTTTGCATGGTATACAAACTTTTACTGTAACCGAATCCTTTCGATATAAAATATTGGGTGTTGTTCATTTCCGTGGACTGGTTACCGATCCCAATCAACGTCTGATGAGCCGGGGGCAGGGCTGCTTTCAACTCGTATGCCCTGTTCAGCAAAGGTTCGTATAGCAGATCATAGAGATGATAGTCACTCTCCCTTTCCGGACGCGTCTTCAAGTTGAGATAAATATGGTGTTTATGGTCCTGCGGGCTGCCAGCCGGGATTTCCGAAATGACGCTGACCTGCCCTTTTCCGATGATTCGTTCTCCCTCCACCGCAATGAACACATTCGGCCAATTTGCTTCCTCTCCAACCCACCAGAACACCGTTTCTCCCCTTGAAGTTACGGTAGCATACAAATCACCCAGCATCTGAAAATCGTCTTTCGTAAAATGGCGGACTTCAATCAGTGTCATTCACGAACCTCACTTTTTATGATGTGTAACACTTCTCTAGCAGGTTGATTTTACCATTTTACGTTACACTTGTTTGGTAACATTCGTTTATATTCGTTTTGGTGGTTACCAATGATCGGATAGCCAATTAGGACATGGCTTGCTGGTCTAACCACTCCTGTTGCGTAAGACCGTAAATGACTCTGTCTAAATATTGGTCATGTAAACGTTCGTAATTCCGGATAATCCCTTCCTGCGTGAAGCCCAATCGTTCCGGAATCGCTCGGCTCCTGATATTGCCTACAGCTGCGCCGATCTCGACTTTACGAAGCCGCAGATCACGGAACGCATGAGCGACAAACGTACTGCATGCAGAAGTCATTAAACCTTTCCCCTCAAATGAAGAGCCTAGCCAGTAGCCTATTTCTGTTCGACCCGCTTCCCAATCGATCCCTAGAAAACCTATGGACCCTGCAATCTGTTCCTTATACCATATACCAGCCCAGTACCCATCGTTATTGGCGAATCTTTTTAATGACCTGCTTATAAAGGCTCTTGTGTCCTCGACCTTATGCGTAAGATCAGGAAACTGAAGCCACTGCCGTATTGATTCACGACTGCTGTCAATTAAATGATAAAGCTCGTTAGCATGCCTGTCTTCCAGAATCGAAATGTATGTATCATCATTGACTATAGCCTTGTACATCGAATGACTCCTCCTTTGTCAAACATTAACGTTCTTTAATTAAGATCTTAGTCTCTCGTATCAAAATTATGAAGGGATATGAACAGCTATACAATGAATTTTTCTGAAGAAAGCATTGCAAATCCATGGAGTATATTTTATTATGGATATTGTAGGTCTATAATATTATCGAACGGAAAGGAGGATCTCACTTGAACCATCCCTCTTCTCTATAAGTATTTTGGTGTGAGGTTTACGATGGTTTCGGACAAGCAAGAGCCTTAATGTTTTAAACATACAAACAAATTTATTTTTTTGTTCCAATTATGGATATAACAGATCTATGGAGGTTTAAAAGATCATGAGCGATTTTTTTAATGAAGCCCGCTGGGAAAAAGCGTGGAAAGAAGATCCCGACACCTATATCAACAGGTCCAAACAGGCCGGCATCGACCCTTCTCGAGACTTTGATCATAAAGCCAAGGCTTTCCATGAGCAGTCATTTAGCCCGGAGGGAAGAAAACGAACCCATCGGATCTTGAACTGGATTGAGGGACAAGGGGTATCATTTAAGAATGCCTCAGTGCTGGACATCGGCGCCGCTTCGGGCGTATTTTCGGTGCCGTTTGCAGAGCGGGGAGCCCGTGTGACGGCCGTCGAGTCCTCTCCACCACAAGTTGAATTGCTGCGAGAAAACATAGCCAAGTTTGACGAAGGCCAATTAAAGATTATGCCCGTACCGTTTGAGGAAATCGACGTTCAAGCCAATGGCTTGAACCAGGCTTTCGATCTCGTCTTCGTTTCGATGTGCCCGGTCATTCGCGACTGGGAGAGTGTAGAGAAAGTGCTTCAATGTGCCCGAAAATTCTGTTATATCAGTCTGCCTGTTTCGTCCGCAGAACATAGTCTGGTCAACGAAATTTGGCCGCTCGTCACCGGCGAACCTTTCAAGTCCAAACCAGCGGAAATGGGATATTTGCTCCATCTGCTGTATCTCAAAGGCTATTCCTATGAGTCCCTGGTCACCCGGGAAACGAAAACGGTGGAGATGTCGAAGGAAGAAGCGCTGCAGGAGATGATGAGCTGGCTTCGCAGACATGGTCTGCCTGTCGATGAGCGCAACCAAACAATCGTTGCGGACTATCTGGACCAAGCATATCCGTCTGGACAAGTAACCTTCCAACAGGGCGGGCGTTTTGGCAAAGTACTGATTCGACTGCAGGATCAGAACATGTACACCAGAGAGATTTGAGTCGGGAAATCTATTATTGAAAGGAAGATAACGATGGCGATTCAGCATGCAACAGACACAACGTTTAAAAATATGATGCAGACAGAAGGCGTAACGGTCGTGAATTTTTGGGCATCATGGTGCGGTCCTTGTAAAATATTTGCTCCCATTCTGGAGGATTTTGAAAGGGAAACAAGCGGTTCGGTTAACGTGATTAAAGTAAATGTAGATGATAACCCGGTGACCTCTTCCCAATTTCAAATTATGAGCATACCGACCACCCTTATATTCAAAGATGGCAAGCTCGTTTACCAGGAATCGGGGATTCTGCCGAAACAGATTTTGAAGGAGCTCACGGCCTAAGCATAAATCAAGGGTAGCAAAATCAAAGCCGGAATTCCTTCAACGGGAATCTCCGGCTTTTGCTTATCGTTCAATCTTGTACCTCAAGGTGGCCGATCTATCGCTGATTCTGAATCCAAAGGTTTACTGCAAATGAATCCCCATGACCTTCCAATCACCTTTGCGGATATAAACATCAACATTCAGGACTTGATTTGATCAACAGCGTGGTTAGCAATGATCGCGTTCAATTGCTTTTCAAGAGATACTCGGCCTCTGGTTTGGGGATTGTTGTACATGATCAAAATAAAGAACAACAACAGAGCGATCCCGGTACACGCAACAGCAAAGATGCTATTCTTCCAATTCATGCGTATTCCCCTTTCCCATGTAGTGAAGGTCATTCAGGAGCCCGGCCCTGACGCTTTGAAATTGGTAAAGCTACATTTCAATCTCACAGCCGTCAAAGGAGCGGCCATCCGCGATGATTTTCACCGCCTCTGTTATTGCATTCTTCTGAAAATCATTCAGTTTACTTTCATCACCATCCCAATCCTGCAGCCACCAGAAGAAGGAACATATATTTCGGTAATTCATAAACAAGGGGATCCGCTGAATCCAATGAGAGTCCAACTGATGATGCTTGAAGTACCCTGCAAGAAAATCATCCAAAAATCTCCGGGCAAATTCATTTTTTGAATTTCGGTCTTCTCCAGGGGACCCCCACCAAACCGCATGTGCTGCCGCAATGGCAATGTCCAGCGTATACCAGCCATAAATGCAGTCGTCAAAATCAAATACGGTAATCGTATCTCCGTCGATCATGAAATTATAGGGATGAAAATCATTGTGGATCAGCCCATAAGCATTGACCTCCCGAGGGAGCAAATCGATATGATCTTCAAGGCTTTGTAATTTTTTCGAGAAGCACCTTGTACTTCCCATGATGCAAATTCGGATTGCTGAACTCGCTCTTGCTCCAATGATCTCTTTGCCTGCCCTTCACCATAGGTATATAGGAATTTGAATGCTTGTGCATCTTCCCCATGGTTTCTCCCCATGCATGATAGATGTCTGCCCCCCATAAGTGAGGGTTGCCTTTCTCGAAGAATTTTCCCGGTGCCATGCAAAAAACAGCGGCAATAAAACATTGCCCGTCTTCTTCATACACGGCGGTTAGCTGTTGATCCTTCGTTAAGATCGGCAGAGAGGCGTTTACGCCATGGTGTACCAAATCGTGTACCCATTCCAATTCGGCGTGTATCTTTTCTGCGTAGGCGAGAGGCTTAACCGATATCCGCAGGAAATAATATTCATTGTTTTTCGAAAACCGGTATACCACATTCGTTGAATGACTAACAAACTCCAGCGTATTCACATCAAAGTCAAACGATGCGGCCGCTTTGGACAAAATATCCGCTGTGACCATTTGAAACCTCCGTGTCTTCATGTTTGCGAACCAAGTTACTGCCCGCCCTGGATTTCATTTTTTATTTCTGTAACAGGAGTCCCTGAAAATAGGACTCATCCTCTTTTAAAGGAACGGTTTGAAAGCTGATTTCCTTGAAATATTGCCCGGCCAGCGTTCGGATGGAACGATCTGAATAAGAGGCGAAAAACCGTTTTGGCTCACACCAGTCGTTTTCCCAAACCCCCTCGGAATCTTTGCCTCCATATAATCCCATATAAAATAATCCATCAGGCTTCATCACTCGTTTGATTTCCGACAGCACGCCGCCTAATTCATTTTTGGGCACATGCAGCAGACAGTTTAAGGCGTAGACAGCATCAAACGAATCGTCCTCAAATGTTAGATGATAGAAGTCCATTACATACGCCTGCAGCCCTCTTTCTCTGCAGTAACGCACCATTTCACTGGATAAATCAATGCTGGTTACCTTTAGACCATGATCTTTAAAGTAAAGGCTGTCTATCCCTGATCCGGCACCGATTTCTAGAAGTTTCCTTTTACCTGAATCCTGCAGGTGGTTAAGAAACCTGTCCCTCTCGATCACCTTCCAATCCGCCGGATGCGCGTTTGCTCTTCGGTGTGAATCGATATCATACGACTTCGCCAGATTTGTTTTATTCCATTTCTTTATCCCGCCTATTCACGATTTAACCCATGCAGCGCCGTTTCCCGGTTGGACGCACAGGCGCATTTCCATCTCATTCGGCTGCCCGATCACCAGACTTTCCCGATAAGCGCCTACTGGCTTCCGGCCGCCGTACTCGTCGTTCATCCTTACCTGAGCGTCCCTTCCAGTGACCGCAATAACGACCGCTGAAGCGCAGAAATAGTCTCCTTCGCGGAATTGCTGATGAAGCACCATCATGCCGTCCCTTATCATGAGGCGTGACACAGCCGAGTGGTTTTTGGTTACGACTTCTGCCGGGCGCAGCATTTTGAGCTTAATGTTGATCACCTGCGGCGCCGGACGCCGATCATGGATCCGGACGCCGAACACATCATGCCCGGACGCAGCAAAGGCCTCGGCCGCCACCCCAATCCCCGCAATCGATGCTGTCGCGTCATACAGGCTTAGATGCTGACGAATTCCTTTGTCACTAAACACATCTTCGCCATAATCCACCAGATCAATATCAACAAAGCCGCAGCCGTAAGCATAATCCGAGTGCCGCTTGTTGAAGCTGTTGGTACGGCTGTCGTTCGCATACACATCGGCCCGGTTGATTTGAAACTTGAGCGCCGAAGGGGACGTCCAAATGAGACTGCCCATCCGGCCGTTTCCGAGCGGAAGGCCGCCCTCACTCCGCTCCACGGTATGACGATAATGCAAATCCGCACGTGAGACATGCTCGCGCATATTCATGCTTGGAGATTCAACTGCTTTTTTCACTGGCCTGCACTCCCTGCGTGTGTGATGAAAAAGCCTTAGACGATCACGCTTAATGGTGAATCCATGTCTATCTTAATCGTGCGCGGGATGCTGCCAGTATGAATAAGTTACGATGGACATGGAATTTGTTACGAAACGCCGATCCAGGCCGACCTGGAGTGGCAACAAAAAAGAAAGCCGCACCTAACGGCTTCCTCATAAAAGGGTCTGGATTATTATGGTCTGGTTATAAACGGACGATTTCCCCAGAACGGACTTCGATCGGGTCCCCATCTACGCTGACCCATACCGATTGGGCCGACGGATTATGAATGAGGCGTGAATCGGCAGAGTACCGGAGTCCTTCCACGGCCTTGCAGTAGGCGTAAATTTCCGCATTCGTCGCGTACCAAATGTCGTCCTTGCCGCCGATCATCTCACCGAACCGCTCTACCAAGTCCCAGTTATTGTCGTTATCGAATTCATAGCTGTGTCCCCAGACGTAAAAAAGCGACATTCTCGAATATCGTTGCTGCATAGGAATCCATTGATCGGCGTATTCGACCATTTGCTTATGATGGCAGGTCGGATGCCAGCGGAGCCAGTCGTCCGGCTTATGAAAGCCGCCATGACTGTTCACCGTACGGGCGTATTCGATACCGATGGACCGCAATATGTTCACAACCTGATCGCTGTAGGTGCCGAACGGATAGCTCATCCCTTTGACCGGATAGTTGACAAGCTCCTCCAATGCCTTGCGGTCTGCCACCACCTGCTCCAGCACTTGATCCGGGGGCGTCTGTTCCAGAAAGGGATGGTCCACCGTATGAACCGAAACCTCATGCCCCTCAAACAATGCCGCGACTTCCGTTTTGTCAATATATCCTGCTTTGCCGAGATTCCCGCTGTTCAGATGAAACGTCCCTTTGAGGCCATAGTCGTTCAGCAGACCGACTAATTTGCGGTCATGGTCCCGCCCGTCGTCAAAGCTGAGCGTCACCGCCTTATTCACACCGTTAGGAAAACGGTCCAATTGGATGCGCATATGTCATCTCTCCTCTTTTATAATCTAGTAACAAGCGTTTACCGGTATATATGAATTCGCTTCTGATGATCCATCTTCATTTTCATAGCCGCAAGCGTGTTGCGTGTCCAAGGAATTTTGTTCATGGTCATCACATTCAGAACATAAATCAACACTAGCTTGATCCCTGTAAAATCCGATTGTGGTTGATTATGAAAGACTTCCAATGGGACTCCCCCTACTTCATTTGATACCCCATCTACCCAAGCGAACGGTTTGCGCTTTCAATTACACGCTCTATGTAAGCTTGTAATGCCTCAATGAATATGCGGCCTGCCTTCCCCAAATATTTATCCGTCCGGTAAATGATGCAGATCTCCTGGCTCGGTGTTGGATGCAGAAGTGTGACTGCAGTGATTTGTTCCCGGCCAAGGTTGTCGAGCAGCAACCGGGGAAGAATGCATGCTCCAATTCCCTGCTCTACCATAGAGAGAAGCGTCGAAAGCGTCGAGGTCACCATCGCGTGATGCAGCTCCATCCCTTTTTCCTGGCAGCAGGCTCGAATCAGCTTCGTGATCTGGTGATCGGGGCCGAACGTGACCATATCCAGCTCCTTTAGCTGTTCAAAGGGGATTGCCTTTAATCGGGCAGCGGGATGATCCGATCGTACGGCAAGCGCAAACTCCTCATGAAACAGCGGGATGATGGCCATACGGTCGTCGGGCCGCTCAGGCATCGTCGTAACGCCCAAGTCTCTGTTCCCGGCCAAAACCTCTTCATATACGTTCGTCGTTTCGTTGACCGAAATGGACAGTTTGGGGTAAGCCCGGTGAAAATCAAGCAGCAGCGCGTCAAACAGCAGGTCCCCATCCCCTGGCAGAATGCCGATGTCCAGCTTGCCGCCCTCCATTTTTTTAAGATCCGAGATGGCCCCCTGAATGTAATCCACCCTCTCAAAGATCAGCTGGCTCTGTTCGAGCAGGATCCGGCCGGCATCGGTTAAGGCAATCTTTTTGCCGATACGGTCAAACAGAGGCATCCCCAGCTCCTTTTCCAGAAACTTGATTTGCTGGCTCAAATTCGACTGTGTCGTGCAGAGATTCTCGGCTGCCCGGGAGAAATGCATTTCTTTACATATCGCTGCAAAGTATTCAAGCTGTCGAAGTTCCATGAACGTCTCCTTCCCATTGTTTCGTATGCTGCCATGTTAAGTTCTATATCCAGTATAACGGAGGACGGAAGGATTTCCCATACGATGAAAGATCCATTAGTGAAAACGATTCATACCATCGGAATTACGTGATTGTTGCTTATGGTCTGGACCGGTAAACTTGGTAACAAGAACGAAATAAACCACCCCACAAACCACTAAGGAGGAATTACAAATGAGTACACAATCTATCGTGAATACGGGCAAGGTGCTGCATCAATTGGTGATCGGTCAGGTACAGGGCATACCGGAATCGCTCTTCGACATAACGCCGGCAGGTTTTCGAAATACGATCCGCTGGAACGTCGGGCATATCGTATTTTGGCTCGATCGATATCAGCAGCTGTGCTTCGGTTCAGCGTCGACTATTCCGGCTTCCTACGAAACGCTGTTCAACAGCGGTACAAAGCCGGCCGACTGGACGATTGCTCCGCCATCCCAAGAAGAATTGGTGCAGCAGCTTGCCAATCAGCTGTCCCAGATTTCGGAGATTACGCCGGATATGCTTCAGCAGGATCTGAAGTCCCCGTTCGTGTTGGGACCCTTTGAATTCACGACCGCTGCCGAGTTGTTCAACTTTGCCTTGATGCACGAAGCTATCCACCTGGGAACGATTACAAGCCAGCAAAAAGCGGTACAATAGCTGACTTGGTGGCAAAACGGATTGTATTCACGCGAAAATATCCATCATAGCGGAAGCCCTACCAACTAAACGAAAAAAGCCCCTTCACAGCAGCGCTTGGGCGCCTGGAAGGGGCTTTAACTTATGCGTGGGAACTAATCTTTTACCATGTTAAGCACTTGTTGTGCCTGATACAGCTTTCGCGCCTTCTACATAGTCCGCGTATTTTGCGGCATACTTCTCCAGCTGCTCATCGCTGACTTCGCGGATTCTGCCAATGACAAACGGCGACCGATAAACCATCCCGGTCAGGTTTGCCGTCTGTTGGAACGGACGGAGCAGCTCGCTATAAGAGTAATTGTGAAATCCGCCAGCTTGGTACATGCTAGGAGATCCTCCGGAAGAGATGGCGATGATCAGCTCTTTTCCATTCAACTTGACCCCGCCTGGTCCATGGGCCCATCCAAACTCGAACACTTCATCCATCCATTTCTTCAGCAGGGAAGGCGAGCTGTACCAGAAAAAAGGAAATTGAAGCACGATTCGGTCGTGCGCCAGAAGCAGCGCCTGCTCGCTTGCAATATCGATCTTTTCGTCCGGATAGGCTTCATAGAGCCGATGTACGGTCACATTGCCCCGCCGTTCCAACTCTTCCGCCAGTCGCCTGTTGATCCGGGAATGCTCCAAATCGGGAT
>NZ_PCZT01000009.1:882811-895605 GCF_002968895.1 Paenibacillus sp. AR247
TCATCCAATACAAATCGGCCGTTCTCCTGTACCAAGACGTCATCAAACCAAAGCCGGCCGCCGCCCCATTCCTCGCACTGATTCAGTACGATATCCCAGTGGATGGAGGACAAATTGGCATGTTCGCATTGGTTTGGGGCACTTCCGATGGCCAGATGGATACTCCCCCATATCTTTTCGTCAAATGCTTTACTTTCTTACCCGTATCATTTGGCGCTCTTTCCACTCAAAATTGTCCCCCAATTGAAAAGTGGACAAATCAATTACAAGATCATCCTGGTTAGGCAAGTCACTAAACCTTTCAAACCCATATGCGGTGCATGAGTACAGCTCCAGCTCTTCACCAATCTCTAAATGACGTCCCATATACTGGAACAGCTCGGTTATACATTTTCTACTGCATTGGTAGTATTCAGGCGAAGACAGCTTCTTCTCGTCATTCATCTCGAAAGAGCCTCCATCAGGGTCTACCTGATAAATGTATGGCTGCCGGAACGGGCACGATGCATCTACTGATTTCACAGGACCCGCTACATACAAGCCGGCTGCGTCCAATTCCGTTTCGAAGATATCCATCAGCTGATCCCCCTCCGGGTCCTTTTCCAGCAGCGCTTGCATCACAATCTGATCTTTCGCCGAAGGGTTCACTTTTTCAATATAATCCCGAATGGTCATTACCGTTTTGTTCTTCCCGAAGGAGCCAGTAGGAAGCTCACGGCTTGAAGCGATATAGTAGTATTGAGTCATTAGGCTTACTCCTCGAATTCATTTGGCAGGTCTTCGGTTAATCCGAAATGATGGGCAATAATATGTACGATTCTTTTGGAGGCGAGCCCGTCACCAAATGGGTTTCTCGCATTTGCCATCTGTCGATAGAGATCCGGGTCCGTTGATAGAGATCCGGGTCCGTTAATAGTTTATTGGCTATGTTAAAAATAGAATCCTCTTGGGTTCCGGACAGGAAAACGGCATTCGCCGCAATAGCCTCTGGCCGTTCTGTAGTATCTCGCATCAGGATCAACGGTTTATTAAAAACGGGTGTTTCTTCTTGAAGTCCGCCTGAATCACTTAATACAAGATGAGAACGGGATAACAGATTGATCATATCAGGGTATTCAATGGGATCAAGCAAATGGATCCGATCATGACCGGACAGCATAGCAAATGCGGTATCCTGGACATATGGACTCAAATGAACCGGATAAACGATATGAACATCTGGATGTTCATCAGCCACACGTCGGATCGCATTAAACATTTGCTGCATAGGTTCTCCATAATTTTCACGGCGGTGAGCCGTTACAGTAATCAATCTTCCTTGAAGTTGGACAAGATCGTTTAATTGTTCATTATGAAATTTATAATCAGCTTTGTTGGTTAGAATTGCTGCATCGACGGCAGTTTGACCGGTTATAAAAATATGTTCGGAATCATAACCCTCTCTATTCAAATTGTTCTTGCTAACAGATGTCGGCGCAAATAGTAAATCTGTAATAACATCGACAATTCTGCGATTTATTTCTTCGGGCCAAGGCGAATATTTTTGATGAGAACGTAAGCCTGCTTCGACATGCCCAACCGGGATCTTATGAAAAAAGGCTGCCAAGCTCCCGCACATCGCAGTCTGCGTATCTCCATGAACCAGTATCATGTCAGGCTTGTCCTCATTAATGATGTTGTCGAGTCCAACAATCGCAGCCGAAGTTAAGTAGGCAAGTGACTGATTCTCTTTCATCAAAGCCAAATCGACATCGGGTTGAATATTAAAATGTGAAAGAGCTTGGGATAATTGTTCTCGGTGCTGGCCGGTAACAACCACCTTCGTCTCAAACCTTTCTTGATGATGGCGCAATTCTTGAATTACCGGGCACATTTTCGTCGCTTCGGGCCGAGTGCCGAATATAACCATTATTTTTTTCTTCATTGTCGATTCTCTCCTTTGGAAAATCCTCTTCTCTGCCACGATTTTATACCGTTTCCATAATATTACTTCGCTTCGAAGCACCACATCTCCTTTTGTTCAGGAATGACTCCCTTTATAACCCAAACAGGCCGCCGTTGTTAGGCAGCCTGTAGCTTGTTTCACCTGGTATGTATTATTATGCTTATTCGTCCAACGCCTTCAAAATTTGATTCGCATAATCATCCCACGCTGCTTCGTCGGTGTTGATTTCCATTGCAGGAATGTGCGATTGATTCATACATGTGCGCAGCCTTTCCTGATCCTCAACAAACTTACTGCAAGCTTCGTCTGCAGACGGATGATTCGCCATGACATAGGACCGCCAGGCTTCACCTCGGCTTTCAACAAATCGGGTCGGAACAGCTTCCGGAGACAAGGTCAAAAGAACGCATTTTGCATTGAGACGCAGCAATCGCTGTTCCAAAGCTTCAATTTCTGAATGATCTGCGAATGCAGCACGATGATTAAGATGAAATCTCTCCAAGATGAAAAAAATTCCGTTAGACGGTTTCGTTTGACCCAGAGATTCAATCCAACCAAGCAGCTGTTCAAGATAAGCGATATGCTGATTCAACAGCTGGATATGTTCATTTTGATCCAAGGACCTCAGCACGCCGTGATCGGAATGCAGGATTTGCGAATAATGTTCACTTAGCGCGATCAGCGTTCGCTCGGCATGCGAACTTAAACTATGTACTCTTTTTAATGCAGATAATACGGATGTTTTCCCAGTTGTGGATAAACCTTCGAGTATGACGCCGCGAATCAAGCCGTTCACCTCTTTCGATAACCATTCGATACGGTTCGTAAGAGCCGGTCAGCTGGACCGGCCCTATGCAACCGTTTACCAGATATCAATCATCACGCTTCAGCTGGTGACTTCCAGCCGCCCTTTAAAAAATAATTCAGATGGCTCGGTAGCATCCATTTCACCATCCAAGATCCGCTTCACATCAGCCAGTGTATCATAAAGCGTCAACCATTCACCCGGTTTTTTAGTATAGGGCTCGGATACGTAGAAAGGCTGTGCAAGATAAGCTTCGAGCCTTTCGCCCCGTTGGTACAGCTGCAAATCACTATCAGAAATCTTTTCCGTGCCCAGTACGGTCACCAGCGATCTCAGCTCTCTGTAACGGCGCAGCAGTTTCCGTGCCGCTTGCTGGGTGGTCAGATGAACGGCGTCCAGATGCGCTCCCTCCAGAACGGTCGAGGTCGACCCGATCGGATCGATTGCCGGATAAATGCCTCTGCTGATCAGATCGGTGTCAAATCTCCACAGGGTGTCCAAAGGTCCATACGCATTATCATCGTCAGCCGCTTCACACTTAATATCTACAAGGGCGATCGTGATAGGCCGGGCTCCAACCTCCTTAAGACGATCTCGCAAGGATAATAACTCGCCGGATAAAACTTTGCTCCGATCAACGCCCAGGAGGATATCTTTTTCCCCGCGCAGCTCCACAATTTGCTGATAAACGTCCTCTTTGGCCGAATGGGAAAACTCGGATTGCTCCTGAACCAGCTCGACGCCCGAAATATCCGATTGCGGGTCCCAAAACACGGTTGCGAATCCCCGTTTCTTCATGCGGAGCATCAGCTCTGCGAGCATAACGAGCTGCCCCATGTTCGGCCGTGCCACAAATCCAACGGTTCCCCCGCGAACTACCGGGGCGAGCAAATCCAACGCTTTTACACCTGTCTCGATCATACGAACACCACTCCCTCTAATAATGAGTTCATCAAGACTGCATCCCGCCAAAGAAGCAAGAGCCACCAACGTCCTTACTTCAGCGCGGCCGACGGGGATTTTACCTGTACATAGATTGGAAACCGTTGCCGCTCTTAGACCAGCCTCCCGTGCCGCCGTCGTTAGATTGGGTACGCGTCGGCGCAGCAGCGGAACGTTAAGCTGTAACTCCTCATCCATTTTTTAGCACCTCCTTACTCTGTATAGTAATTTATTTTACTTTATAGCGCAATAGATAATTAGGGAAAATTTGTGATTGTGTGTTACCTTGTAGACTCAACCGCAACAACAAGCCTTGCACCATACGAACATGCTGCCTAGTTTTTGAAATCCTGCGGTTCCATACACCCGCATGGCATCGTCAGGTTCAGGATCCAACGTCCATAATCCGCCATGATTGATGTAGAGCTCCGACACACCCCTTGCTCTCAGACGATGCATGCACTCATACAGCAAATTGGTAGCCAGTCCTTTCCTCCGGTGAGTCGGTGCAGTTCCAAAAGGTTCGATGATAGCTATATGATTTGCGGTGTCTTGCCATACATTTGCAAATCCCACAATCTGTTCATGGTCGTCCACGACCGCAAGATCTAATTCTGGCTGATATGTTGGGCTGTTGATTAAACGTTCGTATATTTCCGCGGTAGGCGCCGTCAATCCGGCTGATCCGCCCATAATGTTAATTTTTGCACCCCTTTCTGCTTCGATTAGAGGTCGAACCCGGTATCCGGGAGGGAATTGAGGTTCGGGAAGTGACGGACCAAGCTCGAACACACCTGAGTACATATACCATGTATGCTTCGTGTATCCCCGTTCCTTTAACAACTGCACTCGAACTGTATCCTCATCATAAGCCCAGACTGAGACCTCGTTCCCCGTACGATCCTCCAGCAAAGTAGGAGCACAAAAATGCTGTTCGGCCCATGCCAAAATGTCCGATTCATAATGTGTATACTCCGGTCCTGTTACGATGTGTAGAATCCGGTAATGCCCGGGCCAAACGGCTCCGATCACCGTACCCTCACCAACTTCGCAAATCATTACTTTTTCAGTAAATCGTTCATCAAACGCGCGAATATAATCCAAATCTCCGAGACTCGGATAAAATCGCCTCCCTGGATCAGCAAATTTGGCGGTGATCAGAGAGCGTAAAGCTGTGTAATCCTGTTCATTCCAATACGGCCGGATTTGCATTGTCTTTTTGGGTTCCATAAGATCTGCCACATCCTTCGATAAATTTTTCGGATATTTTACCATTTCCATCAAGGTAGATGTTGGTTATAACCAAACTCACCCATTCGCGGCAGCCGATCAGCACGCCAAAAAGCACCTTGTTTGAAATCAGGGTGGCTTTACACATCCATATGCTTCAGTACGTTACATTAGCTTTCCTCTGGCCGGTGGGTTTTCGTAAATTGTTCAAAAAACGGCGTAGTATCCCGGGCGGCCATCGTCGTTTCACTGCCCGCGGTCCATCCGATTTCTGCTCTCCAGCTGCCGAGCCATCCCTCATGCAGCAAAACCTGTTCGCTGACCTCTACGGATCGGTCCGCATAAGGCGCAACATACAAAGCATCAACTGGACAATACGCTTCGCACATAAAACATGTCTGGCAGTCTTCCTGCCTGGCGATCACAAGCTGTCCATCCTGCATATCAAACACGTTGGTTGGACAGACCTTTACGCAAATGGAACAACCGATGCACCGCTCCCCGCTGACCAGCTCGATCATAAGACCATCCCCTCCTCCGATGTGAGTTCGGACGCATGGGGGACCTTTTCAGCCCGGATGTGGATTCGGTCGACCCCCGACACCAGAAGGCGGTGGGTCTGGCGGGGATCCAGCTGGGGGTATTCCGCAAAGGCATGCAGCCCGCGGCTCTCTTTGCGCGCAAGGGCGGCCGAGTACATCCATCTCGCCGTAGCCACTATGCCTGCCGCTTCCCGGGCACGCACACGATGACGGTGATCGTCAGATACGCTGTCATGCAAAAAAGGAACAAGCCCGTGCAAACGGTCGAGAGACGCCCTGATAACCGGTTCGCTGCGAAAAAAGTTAATCGACAAGGGGAACACCTCGCGCTGAACGGCCGAGATGATTTCCGGGACGTCCATCAGCCGGTCGGCGTCGGAGTGCTGCACCAAGCCGTATCTTCCTGCCGGTGTCAGATTCCGCTTACCGGCATCTCCGGATTGGGATAATGCATACTCCGCAGCACCTTCGCCCGCCCAGTTTCCGCTGCATATCGCCCAGGAAGCGTTATACGCTCCTCCGCCTGAAATGGCGCCCGTTACTTTCTCTCGCGTGGCGGCATCGCCCGCTGCGTATAAACCCGGAACGCTCGTGCGGCAGTCGTTCCCGGTGAGCCGCAGCCCGCCCGTCCCGCGCATCGTCCCTTCGTACCGTAGCGTGAGCGGAAACTTATCCCGGAACGGATCGATGCCTGCGCGCTCGAGCGGCATAAAGAAGATCGGGTGCGCGTGACGAAGAAACCGCCGCTTCTCCTCCGTGTCGGCCAAATTGATCGAGGCGTACACCGGTCCTTTCAGGAGATGCTGCTGCAGACTGCCGAAGGCGCGGTCACCCCGGCCGATCACGCTTCCTTCTTGATCATAGAGCGTAGACCAAGCCAGCATTCTCCCTCGGGTCACACTGCCAAAGGCGGCGCTCGGCGCATATTGGCGGCTGAATTCCATCCCGGAAAGCTCGGCTCCCGTTTCGGCGGCCATAAGCAGTCCCTCGCCGGTAAGTACGTTGCAGCCCAATCCATTGCTCAAAAACGCGCAGCCACCAGTAGCCAGAACGACCGCATTGGAGCGCACTTCCCATTCTTGGCCCGTCAGCCGGTTCACGCCTCTTGCTCCCCCGACGCCATTCGCATCGTGCAGCAGCTCCAGCGCAGGGGACTGATCCAATATACGCACACCGGCCTGCCGGACCGCCCGGCGCATCAGCTTCATATATTCGGGGCCGTGCAAATGCGTGCGGAGCGGATTCCCGTTATGATCTTTCGGAAAGGGATATCCCCATTCTCCGACTTTTTCCAAATAGGTCTCCACCTCATCCAGAACCCGGTGAATCCAGGCATTCTCCGACAGATAGCCGCCTGCCTTGAGCCTGCTCTGTACGGCATCTTCCCGCAGCTCGGCTACCGGAGGAATCACCAGCAGGGTTGTTCCTCCAGGTGCCGTCGCACCGCTGCTGCCCAAGAAGCCTTTATCCGCAAGCACAACCCTTGCTCCCTTGGACGCGGCCCTCCATGCCGCCCAAGCGCCAGCTGGCCCGCCACCAAGAACCAGTACATCCGTGGTTAATTGAATATCCATTTTGGGTGCCATCCGCTGCAATCCCCCTATCGTCCTGTACGTGGTTATTTCAGCACCCAGTCGTTCATATCAAAATCTTTTTTCGCAAGCTTTTCTTCAACCAGAAAGTCTTTCGTTCCTTCAATCAGCTTTAAGCCGTCATCAGTAAACGGCGTATCCTTGATCTCGCTGATCGGACTAATCTTCTTGACAACTTCCGGAGTCGTTCCCTGCGTATCCGCGACAAACTGGTAGTATTCGTCTTCGTGCTGCTTTAAGTCATCCAGCGCCTTTTTGCGCGCTTCGTTCCAAATTTTCGGAAAGTCGGGGAATTTGGCCAGAAAAGCGTCCGATACGACGGTAGCACTCGTACCGATCAGATCGGGATGTTTGGTGGCATCGTCAAGCAGCGGATAACCTTCGTCAATCTGCTTCAACGCCTGAACGCCATTGTTGGTCAACGCGTCGACATCCCCCCTTGCCAAAGCTGCCTGCGCATCGGGAATCAGCATGTGAACCAGCTTATAATCCTTCACGCCCTCCTGCTTGAGCAGGCCAACGACATAGCGGTGCATAAAAGATCCCTTTTGAATGGCAATCGTTTTGCCTTCCAAATCTTTGATGGACTTAGCTCCGCCTTTTTTGGCAAACAAGTACCCGATGGAATAGGTCGCTGGCTGGGAAATCAAACGTGTTTTCGCACCGGAGGCGTAAGCGATGATCGCCGGTGTATCGCCAAGGCTGCCCGCGTCCAGCCGGCCGCTGACTAATGATTCCGTTTGGTCGGGTCCGTTAGGGAAGCCGGTCAGGTTCACCTGCGTAATCCCATGCTTCTTCAGCTCCTCCTGAATAATCCCTTTATGGAATCCCCAGCCTTCAGCTCCGCTTGACGGCACATTTAATTTATTGATCCCGATGTAGCCATAATTGAGCACCGTCGGCTTATCCGCGGCAGCTTCGGCAGCATCCCCGGTGCGCTTGGATGGCGAGCAGCCCTGAACCACGATGACGGCCAGCAGACATGCAAGAATGACAGCTGACTTCCAAAAGCGGCCGTGTTTGGTGTTTTTACGATGCGTTGTCTTCATGATTGGCTCCCCCACTTCAGTCGATAATTAAAATCCGCTCCGCTTCGACAGCTGATACATATATTCGTGACTGGCGACAGGCTTGCGGCCTTTCCCCCAGCCAACCTTCTCCCGGTATCCTCCCATTAGGCCTTGTTCTGACAGTTCGCTTTCCGTGACACCGATGACCGACTCGGATTCCGGGGCGACATACAAGGCGTCGACAGGGCAGTACAGCTCGCACATAAAACAGGTCTGGCAATCGCTTTGCCGGGCGATCACGGGAATCCCGTCAGCCACGCGATCGAATACGTTGGTAGGACATACAGACACGCATTGATTGCAGGCAATGCATTTGCTTTCACTGATAACTTCGATCAATGGACGACGACCTCCTTATGGACTTGTTCCGGACGAACCCACAATTGGTCCAATCCGCCTGTGATCAGGCGGTAGTGCTGATTGTCGTCCATCCCGGCAAAATCGCTGCGCTTATGCATGCCCCTCGATTCCGTCCGAGCCAAGGCGGACGTGTACATCCAACGGGCCGTTGCCGTCATGGCGGCCGCTTCCCTTGCTTTGACGCCATCCACGGTGTGCTCAATAGCCTGCTCCCGCTGCTCGTTCCATAAGCCGTTCAGCCTGTTCAAAGACTGGGTCATCACCTCACCGGTCCGGAACAGGTTGCGGTCATAAGGTTTGACCTCATCCTGAACGGCCTGCACCCATTCCGCTGCCCGGCTTGGTTTAACGCTGCCCTTGCCTTCCTCCACGATGGGCTGGGTGGACTTTCGCTCTAAATTGCGGCTTCCATCACGGGCACCCAGCTTCTTGACGTAGGCCGCCGCACCTTCTCCGGCGAAAGAGCCGGAGGACATAGCCCAAGCTGCATTGTGGCTCCCTCCTCCGGTAAACCCGCCGCAAATCAGCTCCCGGGTGGCAGCGTCTCCTGCAGCATAGAGTCCGGGCACATCGGTTGCGCAGAGCTCATCCGCCAGCCGGATGCCGCCGGTACCACGGACCGTCCCTTCCAGGCGAAGCGTAACCGGGAACGGGTCCGTAAACGGATCAATGCCGCGGCGGTCGAACGGCAAGAAGAAGTTGGTCTGGCCCACCCGGAGCAGCGGCTTCAAGTGTTCTGGCGCCTGATCGAGCACGGCGTAGACCTGCCGGCCTTCCATAAGATTACGCGCAATCACGGAACGCCCGCGCTTGGAACCGGCTCCTTCAACAATCGTGCCGTCTTCATAATAGAAGCTGGCATAGCTGTAATAAGCCGTCTTCGTCACGGAGGAGAATGTCGGGCAAATCGCGTAAGCGTTGGAAAATTCCATGCCGGACAGATTCGCCCCGGCCTCAGCGGCCATTAGATACCCGTCGCCTGTGAGGACGTTGCAGCCGAGCGCTTTGCTGAGAAAGGCGCAGCCGCCTGTGGCGATCACAACCGCTCCGGCCTCCACCGTCCACGGGATACCCGTCTGCGTATTGACTCCCGCAGCACCTCCCACGCCATGCTCGTCGGCCAGCAGCTCCAGCGCCGGGCTGTGGTCCAGAATCGTCACGCCCGCCTTCCTGACGACCTTGCGCATGAGGCGCATATATTCAGGCCCCTGCAGGCTGCGCCGGTGCTGATTGCCCTCGTCATCCAGCGGGAACGGGTACCCCCAGCCTGCCAGCTGATTCATATTGGCATAGGTGCGGTCGAGCACCCGGTTCATCCAGCGGTGTTCCGCCAGCCTTCCGCCCATGTCATAGCGGCTGGCTTTGGCTTCTTCCCTCAGCCGTTCATCCGGCTTCACATACCACACGCCCGTGCCTGAAGGCGCCGTTGCCCCACTGGATCCGCAATATCCTTTATCGGCCAGCACCACTCTGGCTCCCTTGGCTGCTGCCGTAACGGCGGCCCAAGTACCCGCCGGTCCCCCGCCGATCACCATTACGTCCGTTTTCAAATGCTGCGCCTGTTCCTGAATTGCCATTTGCCACGCCTCCTATTTTTTCGTAATTGGATTTAACCACGATAGGAATCACGCCAATGAAGCCACCTGCGCTCCAGCACGCGAACCAGCGAATCGATCAGCTTGCCTACAACCGCGAAGATCAGAATGCCGACAAAAATAACCGGGGTATCCGAGTTTTGCTTGGCTTCATTGATCATAAAACCGATCCCGGCCGTAGAACCTACGAGTTCCGCAACGACAAGGCTGATCCACGATACAGCCAGCGACAATCTGACGCCAAGCAGGATGCTCGGCAGTGCCCCGGGAACAATCAGCCGCGTGAAGCGTTGATACGGCTTGAATTCGAGCACCCTGCCCACTTCGAACCATTTACCGTCCACTTGGCGAATTCCCGCGTATGTATTGATGTACATCGGAAAAAAAGAACCGGAAATGATGATGGCAATCTTGGAGGTTTCGCCAAAGCCAAACCACAATATGATCAAGGGCGCGATGGCCAAATGTGGAACCAGCCGCAGCACCTGGATGCTGGGATCGAGCAAATACTCCGCCTTGCGGAACATACCGGTAAAACATCCGAACACCAGTCCAAGCAGCCCTCCGATCGCAAATCCGACGAGCGTACGCTGTATACTCACTCCAATCTGATAGGCAAGATCACCCGAGGCAATGAGATGGATCAACGATTTCAGAATGACCCACGGCGTCGGCATAAATTCGGGCGATATCCAGCCTGCGACGCCTGCCCATTGCCATAACACCACCACCACAACCGGTATAATAGATGCCCACAACAGATCGGCCCACCATCTCTTGGAGCTCCTCGGCTGCCTGTTCGTTTGTACGATATCCGCTGTAACCTTAACTGCAGCCTCCCCAGCCGTGGGATTTGAATGTGGAGACGAATGGATATCTCGATCTTGTTTAACCGTTGTTTGCGGAATCGGTATTTCGCTTTGCAGGCTCATTTGAATACCTCCTTACCTGTTATAGCTTTCCTTCCACCTTAACAACCTGCGTTCCGCCAGCCGAACGATATAATCCGTAATGAGTCCCGCGGCCGCAAACACGATAATGCCTACGAAAACGACCGGTGTATCGGCAAACTGGCGGGCATCGGACATCATATAACCGACCCCGGAAGTCGAAGCAATCAATTCGGCTACCACCAGACCCAGCCACGATAACCCGATCGATAACCGGGTTCCCAGGAGGATGTTAGGAAGCGCCGCCGGGATCACCAGCCTTCTGATCTGCTGGATGCGGCTGTACCCGAGCACACGGGTCACTTCGAACCATTTGTTATCCACATTACGGATACCGAGATAAGTATTGATATAGATTGGGAAGAAGGCCCCTTTGGCGATCAACAGAATTTTGGATTCCTCGCCAATGTCCCAACGCTCCCCCCGACGCGCAAATCCTGCAAGTGCCCGCACGGCGCTGATCCGGAAATGATCCCATAAATCACCGGACTGGGCGAGGCCGACAAAGGCTTTCAGAATGACGAGAGGTGTCGGAAACAGCAAATCGGATATATACCCCAGCTGTCCGAAAATCTGCCACAAAACAAGGACGGCTCCCGGCAGAATCAGTCCCAGCCCGAGAAGCTTCCACCTTCCGAAGCCCGCTCTTAGGG
Organism: Paenibacillus sp. AR247; assembly: GCF_002968895.1. Classification (NCBI taxonomy): domain Bacteria; kingdom Bacillati; phylum Bacillota; class Bacilli; order Caryophanales; family Paenibacillaceae; genus Paenibacillus; species Paenibacillus sp. AR247. The sequence continues at coordinate 894,496 of NZ_PCZT01000009.1, forward strand.
AGGGTCCTGCTGCTGAAATTTCGTGACTCATACAACCACCTGCCTTTCTGACATGAGTACAACAATTTTATATACCGGCCCCATCCGTAAGCTCTAACTCATCCAGGGAATCCAGCAGCTTAAGCACGCGAAGCCGAAGCTCTTGAAAGGATGACGTCGTTTTCTTCCGGGGATAGGGAAGATCGATCGGCACGATGCTTTTGATTTGACCCGGCCGCGGCTTGAGAATGACGACCCGGTTGGCCAGAAATACGGCTTCATCAATGTCATGGGTAACAAAAATCATCGTCGTCTGATTTCTGCGCCAAATATCCAGCAGCACATCCTGCATATGCGCTCTGGTGAAGGCGTCCAGTGCACCAAATGGTTCATCCAGCAGCAGCACCCGGGGATTGCGCAGCAGCGCCCTTGCGATCGCCACCCGTTGGGCCATTCCCCCCGGACACGCTCCTTGGGATAGGCTTTTTCGAAGCCCCCAACGTTTGACCAGTTCGATGAGTTCATCGACCTTGCGCCTAACCTCGGGATCACGCAGTGACAAATCCGCAGCAATATTTTTCTCCACCGTCAGCCAAGGAAATAGACGATGCTCCTGAAAAATAAATCCTTTGTCGATTCCCGGTCCCGTAATGTTCTGGCCGGCTAGTGTGATGGTGCCGGAATACTGTCCGTCCAGCCCGGCGATGATGCGCAGCAGCGTGCTTTTCCCGCAGCCGCTCGGACCGATGACCGTAATGAACTCTCCTTCCCGGATGTTCAAGTCCACTTTGTGCAGTGCTTCAACACGTCCTTTGGCTGTATCAAAGCTTTTACTCAGCGCCGTGATGTTTAGCAAAGTCTCCGCCATATGCTCTGCCTCCCTTTAGAAATCAAATGATGCCGACAAGCCAAATTGATATTTTCCTACCCGATTACTTGGATATATGACAGCACTTTATCATTCTAAATCCGATTCAACAAGTAGGGATTAATAAATTCGATTGCTAATTCAAAATTCTGATCCACTCTTTTTAGCGGGGTATACAGAATCTCCAGTTAGGTCGTATGATAGTACGGTAGATTGGTTTTCAGTATTGGAGGTTGTCATCATGATCATCAGAGAAATCGAGG
>NZ_PCZT01000009.1:895705-909473 GCF_002968895.1 Paenibacillus sp. AR247
GGTCGTATTGCCGCCGGATGCGGCATTGGACCGGTGCCAGGCTTCCCGCACATTTGCGAGCTGCAGAAAATGTACGCCTACCAAGAAGCCAGGGGAACGGGGATCGCGGCGGAGCTGCTGCGGGTTGCGCTCGATTTTGCCAAAGAGCATTACGAGCAGTGCTACCTGGAAACATTCCACAACATGACGGCGGCCAACAAATTTTATCTCAAGCACGGGTTTGTTCCGATGGACAAGCCGCTGAGTGCGACCGAGCATTTTGCCTGTGACGCCTGGTATATCAAGACGCTGTGAACAGCAAAAAAGCACCCGCAGGGTGCTTTCATTCGTTTTACACGATCGGCTTTTCCATCACATAATCGTCCATGACAAAACCGTTTCCGATATCGGCCACTTGCGTGCGCACGGTTTTAAACCCTTTTTTCTCATATACCGCAATCGTCGAGTCGTTATGCCGGTTCACGGTAAGCCAGATGGCGCTTAAGCTCCGATCTTTGCATAGAGTTGTCAGAAACTCCATAGCCCGGCTTGCGTACCCATGCCCCCTGTACTCCTTGACAATGTACAATTTGCTCAGGAACAGCTTGCCCTCTCCCTGCTTGACTCCGATATATCCAGCATGGGCCCCGTCAACATTGATAAAGTAATACTCGTATCCTTGATGTTGAATTTGGTCGGTTATCGCGGGAACCGATTGAAATTTGTCGACCATGTAGTTGATTTGATCCCGTGTAATGATGCTGATAAAGTATTCGTGCCAAATCCCATAGGCCAGATCAGCCAGTGCTGCAATCTCCTCTTCGGTGTTTACTTGAGTTAACATAACTTCCACTCACGCTGCCCCCTCATTCCCAGTGCTTAAAGCTGCTGCCATTCTAGCACATCCGATCTTCTCGTGACAAACGTGGGCGTGTTATACACCGCACCGCTCTCTATTCGGAGGGGTACTGCTTGACCCTTACCGTTAGACCCTCTAAGTCAAGTCTTGGAAAACCCGTTAATGCATACTCATCACCGCACAATTCGACACCGCTTTCAATCCATTCGGCATCCTGCTCCGAACTGCGGAACAAGACCTCGACGGCAGATCCCGCAGTTAGCATGATACCAGTGTTTCCGATGGCATACTGTCCATCAGCGTTCTTTATCAGCGTGCCTTGGGCAATCACTCGTGCCCCAATACCTTGAATCAGGCGGCGGACGGCGGATAGCTTGTCTTCCACTTTGGCGAATGTCGAACACAGATACATATCGTCCGGATCAGCCGGGTCAAAATGGTCACTCCACGTGTCGTCAATCTGCCGAAGGCCATGGGTGATTTCTTTCAAATGGGCTTCCAAGTTTAATAGTTCCTGTAGCATCGTATCCTTTGTCATGCGAACCCCTTATCCATAAAAAATTTATTGACGCTGTCTCACCAAAAACGTTTTCTGAACATGACAATCCCGGCAAGCAACCGCAGCAAGCCAGAGAGCTAAATATTTCGGTAATCGCTTACAAAAACGGTTTGAATGGAACGCACCATTCATGATATGGTACTCAAGTATGCTCCACTAAACTAAAATAAAATTTGTAACAAGTAAACAGGAATTTTCACATTCATAAGCCTGTAATCCGGCTTGCAATAACTAATGATGACTGAATTTCTTCATTACTACTATGCTTATTATAAAAGTAAACCATTTTTAGAATCCATAGAGCAACTAAATATTATTTGTAATTATTAAATTATTAAGTATAGATTTCATCATGTCGTCCGAATATGGATAAAACGGAACAAGGGGGATTCCGCATGGATTTGAAAAGGCTGCAAAATCTCGTTCCAGACGTTGTTTTCTTCGTGGACAGGCGCTGTTTCCCACAATGGGAAATTATTCGCCAGACGATCAATTTTCAGGATTTGACGTTTGTTGTCGAAGGGAAATCCAATTATTTTATTAATGGCATTAAATATACGGTGGAAGCTGGGGATGTGATTTACATACCCGTGGGCAGCGTTCGCGAAGCTTACACCTTTACGGACTGTCCCATGCACTCTTACGCATTCAACTTCAAATGGCTTGCGCCTGGCAGATCGGAAGCGCTTCCACTTCAGACCGTTACGAAAAATCTCATCACGAGCGAAATCCTGGGTTACATCAAGCAGTTTACCCAGGTGTGGATGCGCAAGCATCCGGGCTATATCATGCATGCAAGAGCGCTGTTTATGCTTATCGTCCATCATGTCCTCATCACCAATACCTACCGCAGCGCCGGACATCACCCTGTTGATCCACGCGTCAACAAGGTGCTCGAATATATTATCGACCACTATCCGGAGGATCTGCATTTAACCGGGATGGCGGATATCGTCAACCTGAACCCCGTTTATTTCGGCAAATTGTTCAAACAAGTCACGGGATATTCCTTCAAGGAATATGTGAACCAGATCCGGATTAATCAAGCGGAAATGCTCTTGTCCACTGGAGGCTTCACGGTGACCCAGGTTGCGGACCGCTGTGGATTCCATGATATATCGTATTTCAGCAACGTATTTAAGTCGATCAAAGGATATCCACCTTCAGCAGTATCGAAGTCATGACGAAGGTCAGAAGTCCGGAATATTGAACCGTCTCCTGGGTGGAATATATTACCTCTGTTTCCCCCGGTTTCTCCGCTAAATAAACGAGTGCATGGTACCGATATATTGGTTAATCCAATCCGAGAGGGTGCACAAACGTGAAGTCAAAGAAGATATTTAGATTCCGGAGTTTAATGGCGCTGAGCACGCTGCTGCTGGCCGTTCTGTTCGTCGTCGTGATTAGCGCTCAAACGTGGATCTCCTATAATGAGCAGAAAAGTCTGTTCCAGGAACGGTTTATGGGGCTCGGAAGCGTCCTCGAGTCCCAGCTGGATACCAATATAAGCCAAGTGAAGCAGATTGCCAAGGCGGTAGCCAATCATGAGCCGGCGGATACGGAGCCTTTTCAGGTCATCCGCAGTCAGCTGAAGGCGATGGTTAGCAAAGACCAAGGCATTGGCAACGCCTATATTCTGGCCACACAAAAAATGGAACGCAACGGTAACAGAGCCGTTATCAATTTGCAGGGCCCGGATGATCAAATGCTGCAGCCGGGAACGGAATACGTGATGCCTGCTTATTTTGAACATGCTTTTGATCAAACGATAAAAGAAGGCTCGGCCGTAACCGTTCCTTACGACGATGAGTTGGGGACCTGGGTGACCTATCTTTCAGCCGTGACAGATGAACAAGGGAACATCGTCTCGGTCTTCGGCATCGATTTCGACTATGACGGAATTCAGACGCGCCTCTCCGAAATCCTTTGGACAAGCCTTGCCGTTGGAGCCGCGTTTCTCGTGGCAGCCATCATTATCGTATCGGTAGCTGTCCGATATGCCCTTAAACCCCTTCGCCGACTGGCGGAAGTGTCCCAAATGGCTGCCGGAGGCGATTTGACCGTCAGTGTCCCGGTCAAGAGCAGAAACGAGATCGGCCAAGCGGCAGATGCGTTTAATAGTATGGTTTCGAGCTTGCGTGAGCTGGCTGGCAATGTTCAGCATACTTCTCGCGAAGTGACCGATGAAGCCAAGCTGATGCAGGAAAGTGCCCAGCAGACGGCGCAGGCCACTAACGAAATTACCGAAGCGATCAGCCAGGTCGCCGCCGATTCGGAGACGCAGCTTCATAGCTCGACGGAAAGCCAGCGAGCTATGTCCGAAATGGCCGTGGGCATCCAGCGTATCGCCGAGTCCTCCAGCGTTGTCTCGGATCTTGCTGCGAATACGACAGAGCGCGCGGTTGAAGGCGAATCCGTCATGAAGAAATCACTGGAGCAGATGCAGACGATTGAGAACAATTTGTCCGATTCCGTTGGAACCATGCGGGAGCTGGAAGAGCTGAGCCGGCAAATCGGGGGAATTCTGGCCCTCATTGCGGATGTGGCCAACCAGACGAACCTGCTGGCCCTTAACGCTTCCATCGAAGCGGCCCGGGCTGGCGAGCACGGCCGCGGGTTTGCCGTGGTCGCCCAGCAAATCCGCAAGCTGGCAGAGCAGTCGAAAAATTCGTCAGAACAGGTGAAAGAAATCCTCGAAGGCATCGGAGACCGGACGAATGAGGCGGTAGCTTCCCTCCAGCGTTCTTCCGACGAGGCCCGCATGGGTACGCAGATCGCGCTTCAGGCCGGCGACAGTTTCCGCGCCATCGTGCAGGCCATCCGCGAAGTGTCCGCCCAGGTCCAGGAAGTATCTGCTGCCTCGGAGCAGATGTCCGCGGGCAGCGAGGAAATTGCAGCTTCGCTGGAAGAGCTGGAGCGCATCACAACCTCCTCCGCCATGCAAACACAGCGCGTTGCGGCTTCTTCCGAGGAGCAGCTCGCATCGATGGAAGAAATCGCGAGTTCTTCCGAGCAGCTTCTGACGATGGCACGCAACCTGTCGCAAATCATCAGCAAGTTCCGGGTATAACTCGAATCATCTGCAAAAAAGGTAAGCCATTAGGCTTACCCTTTTTTAACGGAGGTGCCCTGCCCTGCTGACCCCGGTTTCTATTTCCCCAATCCCTATTCCACCTGAAATTGATCTGCACAAAAAAGCTGCGACGGATCGCAGCTATAGATTATTGATTCCAATGATTCAAGCTCTAGGACTCAAAAGGATAAAATACGTTCCATGATTCGTACCAGCATACCTAGAGCATTCTCTGCGAAGTAGACCGAGTGATCGATCAGCCGCCCGAAGCAGGAAATCAGAATGATAAACAGCATGACGTAGAGTGCGATATTCAATAGATGGTTTTCTTGTTTGTCTTCCATTACGGTTCACCTTCACTTTCCATTTCCTTATTTACTCAAAGTATACATGTGAACCGGCCTGTCACCTATTGATTTCACTTACACCTATCTTACAGACTTGTAAGTTCCAGGGATGATCCGTCACCTAAAGAGATGAAAATTTATCTGCATTTAACCGGCTTGCCCCCTGTTTCTGTGATATATTGAGGTTAAAGCTGGAAGTCCAAATCATGCAGTGGAGAATAGGAGGACGTAAAGCGTGACCACATTTCCTCAGATCACAGACGATGAGCGAATCAGGCGGCTGCAGCATCCCGGAAGACCGGTAAGAATCGTTTTGGATACGGACACCTTTAACGAAATCGATGATCAGTTCGCTGTCATCTATGCCATGAAATCAAGCACCAGCGTTTCTGTCGAAGCCTTGTATGCCGCGCCTTTTTACAACGAACTGTCGGAAAGCCCATGGGACGGCATGGAAAAAAGCTACCAGGAGATCTTGAAAATCCGGCAGCTTGCCCAGCGGGAGGATATCCCCGTGCACCGGGGATCAGGGAGCTATCTTCCCGGCGCTGATGTGCCAGTGGACAGCGATGCGGCACGGGATCTGGTCCATCGGGCTCTGGCCTCTTCACCGGACGATCCGCTGTATGTCGTTGCGATCGGGGCCATCACGAATGTGGCCTCGGCCATTCTGCTGGAACCGGAGATTATCAACCGGATCGTCGTCGTATGGCTGGGCGGCCATTCGCTGCATTGGCCGGATACGCGCGAGTTCAACCTCGCGCAGGATCTGCATGGCTCAAGGCTGCTGCTCGGCTGCGGTGTCCCTCTTGTTCTCGTCCCGTGCATGGGAACGGCATCTCATCTCCTGACGACCCTCTCGGAACTGGAAACCCATATTAAGCATAAGGGAGAAGTGGGACAATACCTCTACGACACGTACCGGAATTGTTCGCCTGATCATTACGCCTATTCCCGCGTCATTTGGGACATCTCTGTCATCGCCTGGCTGGCTGTTCCGGAAGCTTGCCCCAGCATTTTGGTTCCCAGCCCGCGAATTTCAGAAGATTTCCGTTGGGTGAATGACCCTACGCGGCATCAGATCCGTTATATTTACCATGTGAACCGGGATGCCGTATTCCGCGATTTGTTCAACAAGATTGCCGAAGCGAAGTAATTTCTTATAAGCTGCTGCTCCCTTTATAGGAAGTAGTCGGCTTTTTTTTTAAAAAAAATATGAAAGTACTTGTATCTGGGCCATGGCTGCCTCTAATCGCAAGATTCGCCAGAAAAACACCTGTTAAATGCGGTCTGGCTCCTTTAAATGTACTTTGTTAAAAGATTTTTTAATCATTCGACAAAAATCTTGATTAATTTCTGGAATTCTGTTTAATTATAGTTGATTAACGATTGTGTATGGGGGTGACCTTTCCAATTTGAATAAGGAAATGATTCTTTCTGCAGCGGAAACGAATACAGAAATTACGATTCATCTGGTGAGCGGAGAGTTCTATACCGGAGTTTGCCATAGAACCGATGACCCCCGGACATTCGTTATCGTTTCTAATGACCGTAAACCTGTCATCGTCCCCTTTTGGACCGTCAAACGCGTTCAATCGGTTCATTCATAAAGACTCTGCCAGTATGACTGGCGGAGTCTTTCTTTAATATGATTGAATTCATTAATTTTCAGCGAAGCTGAATGAATCCCTCTGCTTCCTCAATCCGCAGAAATAACGGGCGTTCGTCAGGTGTACGGTTGGGAGCATGTAGGGTCAATACAAGCTTACCGTCAAACGTCCGGAATACCATGCCATGTCCTCCGTCATTCCGATACAGCGCTTCCGGCTGATGAATCCATGGTCCGGTGACGCCCCCTGTCGCCGAGCGCGCAACACCCAGCGCATACCGGTTGTCGATAAAGCTGGCCCACAACATGTATACACGGCCGGATTCACCGTGGAACAAAAAGGGTCCGTCCGTGACATAATTGACCGTTTCCTTGTATCGCGGAGACTCGTAAGGCGTCGTCCACGGCGCTTCAGATGCCCGAAACAGTGTGATTGGTTCTCCGGCCGGCTCGGATAAATCGCTGCTCAATCGCATCGCGCACACTTCACCGTCCCCGACCTGCTGCCATTCGTGGCAGAAGATCATCCATGGCTGCCCTTCTGGGTCCATAAATAAGCTCCCATCCAGTGAACTCCAGGCTTCCGGAGTGACAGGGCCGCTGCTGTGAGGCACGAAAGGCCCCAGCGGACCGGATGACGACAGAACCGACGTGCCAAGACGCCCATTGTCGCGCCGGCGAAACGTGGCGAACATATAGAAGTTATCGTGCAATGCATAAACCTCAGGTGCCCAAAAATTCGTATCGGAATAAAAATCAGCTCCCGGCCTGAATACAGGGTACGGCCCGTCCCAATCCTCCAGATCGTTGCTGATATAGGCGTCGAATCCGGTTCCAGGCCCCCAAATGTTAGCATCCGTGCTCCCGTATAAATAATATCTGCCTTCCTCGCGGAGGGGTAATGCAAACGGGTCCCGAATCTGAATCTCCTTCCTGTTCATGGCAAGACCTCCTTAAGAATATGTCGGATAAACGATGCCAGCATCTCTGGTTTGTTTCAGTTCTCCATCGCCGTACTTGAGATACTCATTTCCTTTGACCGAAAAAGGGATGCTCCGGCCTTCCCATTCCAATCGGCCATCAACCGTCCGCACACTCATTCCAAGAATCCCCCGCAGGCTTCCCTCCCGGTCCGTAATGACCCGGATGCCGGAAGGGAATTTCATATAGGCTTGACCCTCCCGGTAAATGACCGACTTGTCACGCAGATTGACCAGCTCGTAGAGCACCCTGTCTACGGATCGTGCATAAGCCGTTTCGCCGGTGACCTCCTCTCCATGATCCATCGCAGACGGGAGAAGCCCCGTGAACCAGATTTCCCCATCGGGTCTAGGCAGGATTCCGCAAAGCCGTTCCACGTAGTCGAGCAGGCACAAGATGGCAGGCGAATAGGCTTCGGTAAAACCTTCTTCCCCTGTCCAGGGACTGACGGTCTGCGCGAAACGCTCGGCCCTGGCCAATGAACACAAGATCGGCTGCATGACCCATGTCAGCTCGACATGCCGGTGATGATGCTCAAAGGCATGCGGAGCCCGGATCAGGCTGAGGAAGTTTGACGGCCCCGCCCAGCTGTTGTAGCTGGAGAACGGGTCGAACCGCGGATCATCCATCGCAATGGAGGTGAACGGATATTTGGCAAAAAACTTGCGCGTGTTCAGCAAGTAACGCGACAGCATCGCATCAAAAAATTCACGGTCACCGACTTCACAGGCGAGTACGCGCAGCAGAAGATCGGACTGAACGCGGACAAATCGGTTCTGACGGTCACGGTCGTAGAAAAAGGCGTCTTCCTCGTCAAAACAGTACCGGAAGAGACTGTCAGCACTCTGCTTAGCTTTGGAAATCCACCCCTCTCCAGGCAAGCCCAGCTCCTCGGCGATTTTGGCCAAATACAAACGCTGACAATATACGTTCGCCGTAAGGTCCGGCGCCAGGAACGGTAAAACCGGCGAACCGGGATCGAACCGGCTCGGATCGCCCTGGTGTGGCGTGTCCGGCACATGCCAGAAGCGCGGCGACAGATCATGGCCCGTATCGAAAGCCGAAAATGCCTCGACACAGCCGGTCCCCCGGGTATTACGATGAGCAGCCAACCAGACATCATAGCGTTCCATCGCCTGGTACATCATCCGCAGAAACGCTTGATCTCTCCCTTGCAGCAAATAATGATTCCATACGCTGCGGGCAAGCGGGGTAACGAGCTGGATTTGGCGGTACGTTGGCCCATCACCAGTAATTTTATAAGGGAGCAGACCATCGGCCCGCTGGTGCAGCGCAAAAGNGCGGAACGTTGATTGCGCCACGCTCGGCAGGAAACGTGACAGCAGCTCCGCGTTGATCGTGCCGGTGCTTTCGATGCAGCATCGGTACGCCGCCAACAATAGCGATGCAGTCAAGCAGCCTGCGAATCGCCTTGTAATAGACACCTTCAAGCTTGCCTTTGGATGCGGCAAACCGGACACCGCTTCGCTTCCACTCGGCAGCAACATCTAAGTCCGACGCTTTCCCGGGCTCACCAATCCGCTGTTCCACGTTCACCGCCCTTAATTTATCTAACAGCGCTTTCTCATCCATGATCGTTTCCTCACTCTCCGTGTTTCTTCTATCAGAAAAAAGCCCCCCAAGTCTCTGCCGCAGCGGATGACCTTTCGGGGCCATTGATTATGAGATTGGCGTCATCGCCGGATACTGCCGGATACTTACTGATTGCTTTGGAAAATTTTTACCGTTCCCGCATAGAAGTCGGACACCGCTTTATCCACGTTTTCTTTCCCGAAGCCGATCAGCTGGACAGTATTATCCGCAAGCTTGATAAACTCGGCGTTCCCCGGCGGGTTGTAGCTGATGGCAAAAGGCTCCTTCTTATTCGCTTCGGACACGCGGCTCGTGAAGTCATAGACGATTTTGTCGGCTGCGCTTGCCTCGGCCTCCAGCGTCTTGCGGCCTTTCGCCGTCACCGGAACGCCCCGGTTGCTGCCCAGTATTTTCACAGCCTCCGGATCGTTGATCCAGAAGTCCATCAGCTCGGCCACTTCCTTCGGATGCTGAGTCTTCGCGTAGCCGGACATGCCCTGGCTGGATTCAAACACCACGCCGGTGCCTTTCGGACCGCGCGGTACCTGCACCATCGTCAATTCATCCTGGGTCAAGCTTTGGTACGAGGCCAGCATATTGGACGGAAGCAGGGTCATTGCTATTTCCTTTGATGATCAAAGACTTGCTCGCATCATTCGAAGGATTGGAGACCTGAAGCTCCGGTGTGACTACGCCTCCTGCCTTCGACGTTTGGTCCCAGTACTGGAACCATGGCAGAATATCTGCTTCCTCAAAACCAAGCTTGTTGTTTGCCATGTCATACAGCTGTTTGCCGTTCTGCTTCAAATAAATATCCATGCCGTCGGTCGTGAAATTGTAAGTCCCATAGTAGCCTTTGCCCAGCTTGTCGGAAATTTCCTTGCTGATCCGGGCGTAATCTTCCCAGTTCCAGCCATCCTGCGGCACTTCGATGCCGGCTTTCTCAAAGAGCGTCTTGTTGATAACGATGCCACGGGCGTTGGCGCCTGCTGAAATATGAACCAGCTTGCCGTTGATCGTTCCGTACTGCACCATCGTCGTGTCCATATCGTCAAGCTTCAGCTCATTGCCTTTATAAGGCTGGAGATCCAGAAGAACGCCCTTGTTGGCGTAGTCCACCACATTGCCTCCCAGAAAAAATACGTCTGGAGCCGTTCCCGAAGCCAACTGCGTGTTCAGTTTGTCAAAATAACCGTCCTGCGGCGAGAACTCGCCCACGACTTTAATATCCGGATGCTTCTGCTCGAACAGCTCAAGCGCCTTATTCGTCAAATCCGCCCGCGCCTGGTCTCCCCACCACATCATCCTGAGCTCGACCTGGTCGCCTCCGGAATTCGTTTCCCCGCCGGATTCGCTGGAAGCGGCCGGGCCGCCCGAACTGCCGCATGCCGACAGCATCACGGTCATGGCCGCCAGCACAGAGATGAACCATCTTTTTTCATGTTCCATTTCTCCTTCATCGTTATAAGTTTATGAAGCGTTTGCACAATTGTCGTTCCTGCCGCACTGCTGCTCTCCTCATTCGGTGTCTTCAGAACTGCGCAGGGGTTATTTCAGCCCTGTCGTCGCGATGCCTTCCAGGAAGTACCGCTGGAACATCAGGAAAATCAACGTGATTGGGAGCAGCGACAGCACGGAGATGGCGAGCAGCGCCCCCCAATCGGATGAGCCCGACGGATCGTACAGCGCCCGGATGCCGAGCTGCACGGTAAACAGCTTGATATCGCTGATGTAAATCATCTGACTGAAGAAATCGTCCCACGTCCAGATAAACGTAAAGATCGCGGTTGAGATCAGCGCCGGGGTTAACAGGGGCAGAATGATCCGCAGGTACAGCTTGCCCTGGCCGCAGCCGTCGATCGTCGCGCTCTCGTCCAGCTCCCGCGGGATGCCGCGAATGAACTGAACCATCAGCAGGATAAAGAAGGAGTCGTGAGCCAGCCATTTGGGCAGGATCAGCGGCGCAAACGTGTTGATCCATCCCAACTTGCTGAAAATGATATACTGCGGAACGAGCGTCACATGGTAAGGCAGCATGATCGTCACCAGCATAAGCGCAAACCATATTTTTTTCAGCTTGAAATCCAGCCGGGCAAAGGCGTAGGCCGCAAGCGAGCAGGTCACGATGTTACCCAGCACGCAGAGGATGGAGATCAGCGCCGAGTTGCCGAAAAAGCGGCTGAAGGATACGCCTTGAAAGCCCTTCCAGCCATTTTTGTAATTATCGAACGTAAAGCTGTGCGACCATAAACCGGTATCGGTAAAAATCGCTTGATTGGGCTTAAAGGAACTGCTGAGCAGCCACAATACCGGATACAGCATAGCCAGTCCGACCAGGAGGATCAGCACATGCCTGATCGCCTTCGAGTAAGTTCCTTTCATCGTCAGCATGGCTTATCCTCCCCCCTTTCCGTCGCCGTAGAACACCCAGAAGCGCGAAGTGGCAAAGATAATGCCCGTAAAGACGGCAATAATGAGCAGCATGATCCAGGCCAGTGCCGATGCATATCCCATATCGAAATAGGAGAAACCTTTCAAATACAGGTACAACGTGTAGAACATCGAGGCATCCAGCGGTCCTCCGTGACCGTCGCCGATGACGTAAGCCGGCGTAAACGCCTGAAACGAGTTGATAATGCTCATGATCAGATTAAAAAAGAGAACAGGCGTCAGCATCGGCAGCGATATACTGAAAAACTGGCGTATTTTCCCGGCGCCGTCCACTTGGGACGCTTCATACAGATCAGCCGGAACCTGCTTCAGACCCGCTAAAAAGATGACCATCGCCGAGCCGAACTGCCAAACCGACAGTGTGACGATCGGATAAATTAGATAGTCCGGGTTGGCGATCCATGCCGGCCCTTCCAGGCCGAACCATCCAAGGAACGCATTCATGACACCTTCGCTGTCAAAGATTTGCCGCCAGACGATGGAGATCGCAACACTTCCTCCAAGAAGGGACGGAATGTAATAGACGGTCCGGTAGATGCCCAGTCCGCGAATCCCCTTGTTCAGTGCCAGCGCCACGAGCAGCGCAAAAATGATGCGGAGCGGAACGGACAGCAGTACGTACACGAATGTCAGCTGCAGCGAATGCGTAAACGTCGCGTCATTCGTAAAGATCTGCTTGAAATTGGCGAAACCGATCCATTCAGGCGGACGCAGCAGATTGTATTTGGTCAGTGACAAATACAGCGAGCCGAGCATCGGTCCGAGCGTGAGGCAAAAAAAGCCGATGAGCCATGGCAGCAAAAATGCGTACGCCGTGCGGTTGTGCGTATGGATCGGCAGCCTGCGTGATGTTCGCATCGCGAATCCTCCTTCTGATGTTAGTAAGAACATCATAAGCAAGATGCGGCACGCGCTGAATTCTATTTCTTCGGCACTTCGCTATCAATCTTTTCAGGTAACCTCTCTCGGTAATCTCTCTCGGTAATCGGAAGGAGAAACGCCGTAAATCTTTTTGAATTTCGAGCTGAAGTAACTGGCATTGCTGAAGCCCGTAAGTTCGGCTATATCCCACAGGCTGAGCTGGGTCTCCTCCAGCAGCCGGATCGCCTGCGTCATCCGCACATCGGTCAAGTACTGAATGAAGGTGCGCCCGACCCGTTTCTTGAACAATTCCGAGAAATAGGAAGGATGATAGTTAAAACGGGCAGCCATATCGCTCAAGTTCAAGTCTGATGCATAGTGGTCATCAATATAGCGGCGGACGGATTCAATCAGGTTGACATCGGCGGCGTCAGTGCCTTCTTCGCGCTGTCTGGCGATTTTCCGGGCGATCCCTGTAAGGTAAGAGTACGCCTTATCCACCGAATCCAATGAATAGGCCAGCTCCGGCCGGATCCACAGCTGTTCTGCACTCTCGATCCTGATGAGCAAATCACTCGCTGCCGACTCCAGAGCCAGGTACAACTGAAAAATGACTTTCACCCTGCTTGCCGCAGGCCCTGTAAAAGCCAGTTGGAGAATGGGGCGGACGGCCTGATCAAACGCAGCATATTCACCTTTGGCCAAGTACCGTTCGATGACTTTGATTTCATCCGCGCTTATGGACGTTTTGTCGGTGGATTGGAGATGGGGCTCGGCCGGCAAACAGCTGTCAGCATAGTTCCAAGCCACAAGCGATGAGAGGTAGCCGTCCTTCCAAGCCTTGAAGCCTGTTACGGATTGGCCGATGCCGAAGCCCAACTCAAATCCAAGCATTCGCTTCACTTCTGACCGGAGGTGATCTGCAAAAGAGTACAGCCATTCCACGGACTCTGTGGTGACCACATGAATCAGCCCCGGATAATGCCCGTCCCGGAACGCCTCGCAATTTCCGGCTGCGTCTTCTGCCTTTTCACGGCAGATCATTTCCAGCGGGAGGAGGAATTGGTCGGGTGCCCGATCCGGTGCATGTCCGATATCCCTCACTTTCAGGCCGAGGGTCATAAAGCGCACTTGACGCTCATCCCACCTGCCAAGCCCGAATCTGCGGACGTGGTCCGTAACAGCGCTCTCCGGCCCGGATTCCCAGCGGACGAGCCGAAGGATAAATTGCTCCTTCATCTCCCTGTAATATTGCGACAGCTCCCACTGCGTTTTGGCCTCTAGCTGCGCTTTATCCCGTTCCCGGTTCAGCTCGGCGGTGACGTTCTTCAGGACGGAATTCAGCTCATCGCGGGCAACCGGCTTCAGCAGGTATTCGCTCGCCTGGAAGCGGAGTGCGGCCCGAGCGTACTGAAAGTCCTCATAGCCGGTAATGACAATGACCCTGACGTTCGGC
>NZ_PCZT01000009.1:909573-932516 GCF_002968895.1 Paenibacillus sp. AR247
GCCAAGACCGTCCAAATCCATCTTGAGCCGNAAACCCTGCGGATCTCCGGTTCGTCATCCACGATCAATAAGCGATACATCATTATGCACTCCCTAATCGGTAACATCAGTTCAATTCGCGTTCCCCCGCCGGGTTTTGAATCCAGATGAACCTCGAACAACGAGCCATAATACAGCCGGCACCGTGCAAGTACGTTCCCGAGTCCGATCTGTCGTTCCCTGCTGGCCAGAATTTGGTCCGGCCGGGCGGCGGCTGCTTCTTCCAGCACCTCGCGGATCTGTTCCTCCGTCATCCCGGGCCCGTTGTCCGTGACGGACATGACCACACAGCTGTCCCTTCGGTATACCCTGACGGATACACGCGCTTCAGTCCGATGCGCAAAACTGATTTTACGGCGTTCTCGAGCAGAGGCTGAAGGACAAACTTGACACATGCGGCATGCTCCGGCAGGCCGTCCTCTTCCACGGACAGCCAGAGCCGGTCCCCGAAGCGGATGCGCAGGATGGAAGCATAATCATGAACGTATTTCAGCTCCTCTTTCAAGGCGACCAAATCGTCGCTGATCCGTAAGCCGAAGCGCAGCATTTTTCCGAGCGATTCGATAACCTTCACGGTATCGTCCGTACGCCTCTGCATCGCAAGGCTGCTGAGCAGCTCCAGTGTATTGAATAAAAAATGAGGATTAATCTGCATCAGCAGCGCCTTATATTCGGCCTGCTGCCGGAGCAGCTTCAGTTCAAATTCGGTTTTGATATGCTGCCGCAGCCTGCCGATCATGTTGCGGAACGTCGCTGTGGCAAAGCCGACCTCATTTCGGACGGTGCCTTCCAGAGGCAGCCGGCTCTCCGCGCTGTCAAAATCCCCCCGCTGCACATGCCGCATGGCGGAGACGAGCCTTGACAGGGGCCGCGTAATCCCGTTCGACAGCCAGAAGGCGACGAAGAGCGAGATCAGCAGCAGCGCCGCCGCCAGCACCATAATACTGTTGCGCAGCTTAAGCAGCGGCGCATATAGGTCGCTCTCCGGGACGATGCCGACAAGCATCCAACCGTTTTGAGCCAGCTTTTTATAAACGAGGATTTGCGCATCACCTTGGCTGTTCCGGAAATAGACGACGCCCTGCTTGCTTCGCCCTGCCTGTGCCCTGACGACCTCGTTCTTGGCAAGATTGGCGCTCGTTTCATAATCCGCTTGGGTCAGGAGCGGGCTGCCGTGCTGATCGATTAAATACATCGTCCCGCTCTCGCCCAAATGGATCCTGCTCAGCGGCTCCAGAAAATAATCGGCGCTTACGTTGACCTTCAGAACCGTTTTCGCCTGCTTCGGTTCAAATGCCCCGATCGGCATCAGCATGCTGACGACCGGATGGTCGCTGCGGCGGATTTTCAGTTCCACATCGTCGGTGTGCGCAGGCACCCAGCGGACCGTCTCGTCCCGAAACTGCTTGTACCAGGACTGATCCAGAAAGGAGCTTTCCTTGATGACCTGGTTGTCCATGCTGACCCACACACCTTCCCTGCGGTACAGCGCGACCGATGAGATGCTGGTATAACTGTTGGTCGTCTGCGTCAGAAACTTGCTCATCTGGATATGGGCAAGCATCTTCTCCCCTTCCGTTGCCGACGTGTCCGATGCGATGTTATCCCATGTATCGGTCTGGTCGCTGTTAAAGACCAGGGAAGCCAAGTCGTAAATTTGCGTCTGCACCATGTCGATGTAGGAACCGTATTCATTCATTTTCTCGAGCGCGGACGATTCAATATAGGAACGGATAATCGTTCGTGATTCGTTAAAAATGAGAAGAGACAATGCACCGAACGACAAAACGAACAACAACACGAAAAATAAGATCAGCCTGCTTCTGAGCGAGTAGAACATGACGAACCTTCCTCCCGTTAATTTGACAGCGCTTTCGCGATACTGCTGAACACATCATACCAAATCAGGTTTAACCCTGTGTGCCATGCCCTTCCAGCACTCCATTTCCGGCCCCGTTACCATCGGCGAAAATGACAAAGACACTGATCTTTACCGGTCAGTGTCTTTGTAACTCTTACCGCATCGGGAAGCCAAAAGCCACCCTGGCTGCCGCTCAGGTGGCCTCGACTCTTATTCGTGGACCATGCTACTTTTCCCCGTAAAACCTTACCAGATCGTCGACTTTCACCGGAAGTCCGGTGGAGATCGATTGATTGGCGGCAATGCCTGTCAGGATCGATCGTGCGCCGTCAATATGGTTCGCCGCCCGATGGAATTTATCTTCCACAGGCACGCCGAAAATATCGTTCAGCAGCACAGGATCGCCGCCGCCGTGCCCGCCGGCCCCTTCCTCGAAGTCCGCCTTGTAAGGCTCGCCGAACATGGGGAATACCAGGATATTGACGCCCTTGACCGCTCCTTCCAGCGCTTTGTCTCCGCCGGAATTGACATAGGATTGCTCGATTACCGTCATTTCGATCCGGCCCTTGGTGCCGTTGAAGGCGATTCGGTATCCCTCCCACGGCATGTAAGCATTCAGCGAATAGGTCAGCTGTGCTTTATTTTTGTACCGGACCATAACGCTCATCGTGTCCTCGATCGAAATCCCGTCGCCGAATACGCTTTGATCCCGGCGATAGCCGTCCTCCCACTCCGCGTCGAGGTACATCGCTTTCAGGTGCGCGTTGCTGTCCAGTGACAGCGCAAACGGATCGTCCTTGGCGTTCGGATGGCCTGTAGCCCGGTCGTAAAACTTGGTGACTCCGCGCTTCTCGGCATTTTCCCGTCCGTAAAACAGCAGGTTTCCCATCGCATAGACGGTTTCCGGCTCGGATCCGATCCAGAAATTAACAAGGTCGAAGTGGTGGGTCGACTTATGTACGAGCAGTCCGCCGCTGTTGCGCTTGTCCCGGTGCCATCTGCGGAAGTAATCCGCGCCATGCTGCATATTAAGCAGCCACTCGAAGTGAACCGACGTCACATCCCCGATGGTTCCGTCTGCAATCAGCTCCCGGGCTTTCGTATGATGAGGCGCATAACGGTAGTTGAAGGTGACCCGAACGTTTCGTCCCGTTCTCTCTACCGCGTCGAGAATGTCTTGGCATTTGGCCGCGTCGACCGTCATCGGCTTTTCCGTGATCACGTCGCAGCCGAGCTCCATCGCCCGGATAATATAACGGTGATGCGTACGGTCCACGCTGGTTACGATGACGAAGTCCGGCTTCTCGGTCCGGATCATCTCGTCAAAGGCTTCGGTTTTATACGTTCGTACCGCTTGATAATCGTACTTCTCCGTCAGCAGCTTGTTGGCATAATCCATGCGAGTCTGGTTCACGTCGCAAAAAGCGAGCAGCTCCGCCGACTCCCGGAAACGCTGGGCTATCGCTCCGTAAAAGAATTCCGCTCTTCCGCCTGCTCCGACCTGCACATATGTTTTTTTGGCCATATCATTCCCTCTCCTTCTATGAATCTGTTTATTTGCAGATTACTGCAAAATTCGCTTATTGTCCCCGCATTTTATGCTAGAATGAATAAAACACCGCATATATTGCGCTTGTGGAGGATCGATTATGGCTTTAAACCAAGAGCTAAGGTACGGAAACGCGTCCGATCCCTTTTCTGTGGAATATAACCGCCGCAAAGGACACTTCTCCATGTCGGAAGATCATATGCACAAACACTACGAGCTGTATTATTTGTTCGGCGGCGAACGCTTTTACTTTATTAAAGACCGGGTGTATCGGGTCCGATCCGGAGATTTGGTGTTCATCCCGGGTAATGAAGTGCATAAAACCTCGGACACCGGTGTGCCGAATCATGAACGTATCGTTATTTATGTCAACGAATCGTATTTCGAGCCGCTCCAGCCGGATGAGGCCGAGCTGCTGCTTGCTCCGTTCCACGGTCCCCACCGCGTGGTGCATTTACCGGATCAGGACAAGCTTCGGATCGAGCAACTGCTATATGAAATGCTGCGGGAGATTCAGGACGTGGCTCCCGGATACCGGATGGCCGTCCGGCATGCTGCTGGACAGGCATTGCTGTTTGCGGCCAGGCAGTCCGCAGCGTACAAGCAAGGGGTCCCCGAAGACTCGGTCTCTCCCGCCGCAGCCCGCATGAACGCCATCGCCAGCTACATCTCGGAGCATTACCGGGAGCCCCTGACGCTGAGCGGCCTGAGTGAACAGTTCTACTTGAGCCCCAGCCATCTGAGCCGGTCGTTCAAGAAGTATACCGGTTTTGGTCTGATCGAATATATCGGCATTACCCGGATCAAGGAGGCCCAGCGTCTGCTGCGCGAAACAGACGAACGCATCATTCGGGTGTCGGAGGACGTGGGGTTCGAGAACTTTTCGCATTTTGAAAAAGTATTCAAGTCGGTCACGCGGATGTCTGCCCGCAGCTACCGCGCCGGTTTTCGGCGCAGGGAATGAAGCCGACTGGATCTCCAGGCGTTCTCGTTCTAACGAAGGTGATCGCGCTTGACTATCCCCATTTCCAAAAGAAAAAGCCCTGCCGAACCTTCGGCAGGGCTTCAACAATCAGAGCCTTCCTTGTTGAACGGATGGCTCAAGCAATAAGCGGTACGTCATACCCGAAGTCGTAGGGAATGAGTACAAGTTATCTCCAGTCTGTTGAACAGGAATGCTGTTTTCATCCGCCAAGATCGTCAGCGGATTCAGCGAATAAATTGACAGGGTTGATCCGGCATGGGAGACAATCTCAGCTTCCGCAAGCCTTCCATCTTTCCAATCCAGGCTGACCTCAAACCCTCCGCGCGCGCGAAGGCCCTTCACAAATCCGTTCGGCCATGAAGCAGGCAGAGCCGGAAGGAATTCCAAATATCCCTGATGCGACTGAAGCAGCATTTCGGCAATGCCGGCCGTCGCCGCAAAATTGCCGTCAATTTGGAACGGCGGATGGGCGTCGAACAAATTCGCGTACACCCCGCCATGGTGATAATTATCCGGTTCATCTTCGCGGACGAGGCGCAGCAGGTTGGAGAGCAAAGCAAGCGAACGGTCGCCTTCGCCGAACCGGGCCCATAGGGCGACTTTCCAGCCGAGACTCCAGCCTGTTCCGTCGTCGCCCCGCCGTTCCAGGGAACGCCGGGCGGCCTCGAATAAATCCGGCGACTGCCGCTTGGTGAGCTGCCGGCCCGGATACACGCCGAACATATGGGACGCGTGACGGTGGTGGACATCCTCGTCTTCGAAATCCTTGGACCATTCCTGAAGCTGTCCGTACTTTCCGACCTGCAGCGGCAGGAGACGCTCCCTGGCCTCAAGCCACTCCTGCCGCAGCGCTTCGTCTTCCCCCAGCGTCTCGGACGCTTCAATTAAGTTGGTGAGCAGGTCCCAGATCAGCATCAGATCCATCGTCGATGCTTCGCTGACCGCAGCCAGACCGCCCGCCGGCGTTCTGAATTTATGCTCCGGCGAGGTTGACGGCGAAGTGATCAGGCGGCCGCTGCCGTCGTCATGCAGCCAATCCAGGCAGAA
Source organism: Paenibacillus sp. AR247 (assembly GCF_002968895.1). Taxonomy (NCBI): domain Bacteria; kingdom Bacillati; phylum Bacillota; class Bacilli; order Caryophanales; family Paenibacillaceae; genus Paenibacillus; species Paenibacillus sp. AR247. The sequence continues at coordinate 915,055 of NZ_PCZT01000009.1, forward strand.
CAGAGCCGCTTCCTTCATCACCGGGTAGGCATGTTCCCGCAAATACTTCTCATCGCGGCTGAATGCAAAATGCTCCCATAAGTGCTGGCACAGCCAGACACCGCCCATCGGCCACATGCACCATACCGGATCGCCATGCCCGTAATCGCCCACAGGATTGGACATCGCCCAAATGTCCGAATTGTGGTGGGCGGTCCAGCCGCGGGCGCCATAGTGAGTCTGGGCCGTTGTCCCGCCGTTCCGGGCCAAGTCGCCGATAAAGCGAAGCAGCGGCTCATGCAGCTCGGACAGATTCGCCGTTTCGGCCGGCCAGTAATTCATTTCTGCATTGATATTCAGCGTCCAGTTGCTGCTCCAAGGCGGACGCATCTCCTGGTTCCATATTCCCTGCAGATTCGCTGGCTGGGTTCCGGGGCGCGAACTTGCGATCATCAAGTAACGGCCATAATGAAACAGCAGTTCCACCAGCCCCGGATCGCCGGCTCCATTGCGGACAATCCGGTCCTCTGTCGATAGTTCTTCTCCTGCCTTGCTTGTCCCAAGCGACAACTGGACCCGGTCGAACAGTGAGCGGTGATCGGCAATATGCGTTTGGCGCTGGCCCTCATAATTGCCTTGAATAGCTCTGTCCAAATCGTCCTTGGCGGCCCGTTTCTCATCTTTGCCTTGGCTTCCGGGCAGTTTATCAAAGCCGCTAAAGCTCGTCGCGGCGCTGAAATAAAGGGTTACCGCCGTTGCCCCTTGAACGCGGATGCCGGTTTCGCTGACCGCTGCGCTGCCGCCCTCGGTCACAGCTGCCAGGCGTCCTTGAAAACGCACCGCTTCCGTCGTATCCGGATCACCATAGATACTGGGATCATCGCTGCGGTAGTAATTGGGCCACACTTGTTCCGGCGCGGTCCCCCGGAGGACCAGGGCGTCGCTCTCCGCCTCCGTCATACTGCGCAGCGGGCTGCTGAGCGCTGCCCGAAAATTCAGCTTCCCTGCCTCACTGGAAGTCAAGCGGACGACCAGCACCTGGTCCGGATGGGATACAAACATCTCCCTTGCATACACCACCCCGCGAACCCGTGTATTCAACGCGAGTAATGCCCTCAGCGAGATCCAGCTCTCTTTTGTAGCCCGTAAACGAAACTTCTCCCTCCTGCTCCAACTCGATATGCAGATCTCCGAGCGGGAGATAGGACTGGCTGTAGGCACCCATCATCCCTTTCGCCGCGCGGTCGGCTTCCTCGTATTGCCCGCTGCGGATCAGCTCGCGCACCCGGGGCAATACTTCCAAAGCCTCCGGATTATTCGTGTCCCGCGGATATCCCGACCACAGCGTGTCTTCGTTCAGCTGGATCCGCTCTTCGGCCACGCCTCCGAACACCATGGCGCCAATCCGGCCGTTGCCGATCGGAAGCGCTTCCGTCCATACTGTAGCAGGTTTGTCATATTGAAGTTTCATGCTTCCCCTCCGGTTCAATAAAAAAGTTCGCATTATTCTGCTTTTTTGGTCGTGTCATAAGCCTGCTGCATGATTTCCAAATACCGCTTCAAATTTAATGCGTCCAGCCCTTTGACGTAGGCATCCCAGTCTTTGTCCAGGTTTTTGGCGCCGGTCACAAACTGCAGGGCATTTTGATCCACGTAGTCCTTAATATTTTGCTGAAGCATGCTTTGCTCGTCGGCAGCCGCAGGATCGATCCAGACCGACCAATTGGGATAGACCTCCTTAGGTTGTTTATTCTCGTACAGGTAGGTCGCTTCCTGCAATCTGCGCTCATAACCCGAATTTTTATAAATATCGGTTTCCTGAATCCAGCCATCGCGGAACTCCCGGGTATGGTCGTATTGGGCGGTTGCTCCCCACGCACTGTTTCGCGGCTCGGAGCCCGCCGGCTGCTCCAGCGTTTTGAAAATCGGTCTCGCCTTTTCGTTCAATGGCACGTCTCCTTCTTTCGGCTTCACCCAATCCTTGCCCTCCTCGCCATAGTTGCCCAGCAGCTGTCCCTCTTCGGTATAAATGTAGTCCAGCATTTTGATAGCAGCGATTTGTACTTCTTTGCTTGCCTTGTTGGTCAAGACGAAGGTAGCGCCCGGCTCGACCGGGTAATTGAACGTGGCATATGCGGCATGGGGCCCCTGCAGCGGAGGAATGGCGTCGTAATGGGAGCTGTACTTGTTGCCCTCCCCGGTATCCGTGAATATCGCCGGATGCATCGATGCTCCTGCACCCAGAAGCTCGGTTGCGGTATTGTTGCCGATCAGCTTGAATGCGTCGGCGTTCTGTGTGAATGCCCCCGGGTCAATCAAGCCTTCGGCATACAGCGACCTGGCATAGGCAAGTCCTTCCTTCCATTCCGGCTTGTTGGCCGCGATGTCTACTTTATCGCCATTCACCGTCAGATAGTATTTATCGTCATCATAGATAAAGCCGTTCATTAGAAAAGGTAGAATGTGCACGCCAAAATTTTCGATGGAACCGCTCAGAGGAACCTCGTCGGCTTTGCCGTTGCCGTTTGGATCCTTGGTCTTGAAGGCTTCCAGCATCTTCTTGAAATCTTCCGTCGTTTTAGGGACCTCCAAATTGAGCTTCTTCAACCAGCTGGTGTTCACCCACATTTTGTTTGGGTAAGAGCAGTGAAAACATTCGTTCAGCATGGTCAGTCCGTAGATGTTGCCGTCCGGAGCGATGGACATCGCTTTGTAATCCGGGTGGTCGTCCAGCGCCTTCTTGATATTGGGAGCATATTGATCGATCAAATCGTTCAGTGGAACGATCACGCCCTGCTGTCCGAACTTCACCAGATCCGATTGGGAGAACTTGTCGACCCACGGGATCAGCATGTATAAATCCGGGTAGTCGCCGCTGGCGAGGGAAATTTGGCGTTTCTCCGCTGCGCCGTCATAAGGTACCTCGGTAAACTGCAGCTTGACGTTTGCTTTTTTCTCCAGCACTTTGGTGAACTGGTTTGTTTTATAGTCGATATTGCCGTCGGTATTGACGAATACGCTGATCGGAACGGTTCCGGTTTCCCCGCCTGTACCCGCAGATCCGCCCTCCGCTCCCGAATCATTCGGTGATGCCCCCCCGGAACAGCCTGCCAGGACAAGCACCAGTGCAATCAAGCTGAACCAGCCTCGGTAAACACGTTTCTTCATGAACACGACACGCCCCTTTTTCCATCAAAAATTGAAAAGCTCCCCTGCTAAGTCATCCACTGTTATGCGGTTTAGCCCTTAATCGAACCGATCAGCATCCCTTGAACGAAATACCGTTGGATAAAGGGATACAGGATCAGCACAGGCAGGCTTGCGACCACGATGAGAGAATATTTCATCAAATAGGCAAGCTCCTGCCGCTTGACCTGCTCGCTTGCGTCCATATTGCCGCCGGAGAAATTTTGAATCAGAATGCTGCGCAGCGTTAGCTGGAGCGGATACAAATGCTGCGACTTCAGATAGATCAGCGCGTCGAAAAAGGCGTTCCACTGCGCGACCGCATACACCAGCGTCAATACGGCCAGGATCGGCTTGGACAGTGGAATGACGACGCTGAGCAAAAAGCGGATGTCGCTGCAGCCGTCGATTTCGGCGGCATCGTTCAGCTCTTCCGGAATAGACGCTTTAAAAAAGGTGCGGGCAATAATGACCTGAAATACGAAGATCGCATTCGGCAGGAGCAGCGCCCACCTTGTATCGATCAGATGCAGGCCCTTGACGACGAGATACGTCGGAATCAGGCCCCCGGAAAACAGAAAGGTGAACGTGATGAACATCATAAGCACATTGCGCCCAAAAAACGTCTTTTTCGATAACGGATAAGCGATCGCCACCGTCAGGATGACGCTGATCAAGGCCCCGCAGCAGGTATAGAACAGCGAGTTTCCGTAGCCGACCAGAATCTGGTCGTTGCTGAAGACCGTTTTGTATCCGGCAAAAGAGATATCGACCGGCCACAGCCAAACTTTGCCGGATGCAACCGCCTGCGGGCTGCTGATCGATGAGCTGACGATATAAATGAGCGGGTAAAGTACGGCAACGAGGATCAAACTGAGCAGGATGTAGGTGATACTGAGGAAAACGCGGTCTCCTGCCGATTCGCGAATTTTCCTCCTTGGCGATATGGAACCGGTCGTCTGTATAACAGCCATGGCCTCTCCTCCCTTGTTCATTTTGAATTACCACAGGCTGTTCTCGGATATCCGCCGCGAGACGGCATTAACCGCCACGAGCAGAATCAGGTTAATCACCGAATTGAACAAGCCCACGGCTGTGGCAAAGCTGTAATTGGCGTTCAGCAAACCGATTTTGTACACATACGTGGAAATGATCTCTGAACAGAATGCCCGGAATGTCCACATGGATGATTTTTTGCAGCCTGGAAGCCCCGTCCACTTTGGCCGCTTCATAGAGCGACGGGTCCACGCCAGCCAATGCCGCCAAATAAATGACACAAGAGTATCCGGTGGTTTGCCACACTTCCGACCATACGTAAACGGATCTGAACTTGGTCGGGTCGCCGAGAAAATTCGTGGATTCCATGCCCATTGCATTTAGAATCACGTTCAGCAGACCGAGCCGCGGAGCCAGAAAGATCATAATAATGGAGACCATGACGACGGTCGAAATAAAAAACGGCGCATACGTAATCAGCTGAACCGCTTTTTTGAAACGGAGGCTTCGCACCTCATTGAGCAGCAGGGCCAGAATGATCGGGATCGGAAAAGTGGCTGCCAGCTGATACAGAGACAGAAACAACGTGTTTTTGATCAGCGTCCAGAATTGCGGATTGTTAAACAGCATGTCGAAGTACTTCGTCCCCACCCAGGGGCTTCCCCATATTCCCTTGGTCACCTGGTAATTCTTGAATGCAAGCACCGCGTTCGCCATCGGGAGGTATTTGAAAAGAATAAAGAACAGGACCGGCGGTATCACCAGTAAATACAGCTGCCAGTGCTTCCTCAGACTTTTCTTGGCTTCCTTCCAATAATTTTTGGAAGTGCTCCTCTCCCGGGTCTCCGTCTGCGGCTGAACCGATACAGCCTTCACAAGCATATTCCCCCTTCACGTTACGACTCCGGAGCCGTTTGTAATGGTAGCGCTTACAGAGTTCATGGTAAAATCTCCGCGCCACGACCGTAAAGGTACAATTGCAGCGGATGCATCCACAACCCGACCGTACAATCCGCGATCAAGCGTACATTTTGCGATGAAAGCGCATTCTATCAGTACTGAATCAATGCGAGTCCCCTAATTCGGCCGCCTCCCGGAACATGCTCGGGGAGATCCCCCGGGCTCGCTTGAATGCCCGCCGGAATGAATGTGCGCTGTTATAGCCGACCCTTTCGGCAATATCGTCGATTTTCAAAGCCCGGTTCAGCAGCAGCTCGGACGCTTTATCGATGCGCAGCCGTTCCAGGTAATCGAACCAAGGCTCCCCCTCGCTTTCCTTGAATACCGTGGAGACATACTTTTCCGGCCTTCCAACCTGCTTCGCGATGTGGTACAGCGTCAAGTCCGCGTCCCCGTACGCAGACGCAAGAAAGTGCTTCACTTGCTGTACCGTCTGATGATGCAGGGCGTTCTTTTTCTCCTCAATCATCGAACAATAAAGACCGATCATTTCGCCTATTTTTCCGAGCAGCCTATCGGTCCCTTCGAACGGCTGGATTTGAGCGATCCGGCACTGGAGGTTCTCTGTGAACTCGGGATCATCTCCCGCCTTTTGATCCAGCAGCTTGAGCAGCGTTCCCTTGAGTTCGCCGATCAGCTGCTCTGTCATTTCACGGGACAGCTCCCTCTCCTGAAAATTCCGTACGGCAATATGTTCGAGGATCCGCATCGCTTCCCTGCCATCTCCTGATTTGATCGTGTTCAGCAGCCGCGTTTCCGTTTCGATCGGATAATAAAATAGCGACGCGTCCCTGCTTGAATCCTCATACCGAATGACGCCTCCCTCATCGGTGAATGCCGCATAGTCCAGAGCCTCCGCCGCTTCGCCGAACGAACGCCCGACATCCGCCAGCGCCTCGAAGGGCCTCCCCATTCCGAACTGGACGGGCATGTGATAATGGCTGAACAGCGTGCCCGCCAGATCCTGCAGCCTTTGTATCACCAAGGCCTCATCCGGGGCCAGCTTGCTTGTGCGCAGCAGCAAAAAGGCCAGCTTATCCTGTCCCCAATCTGTTACCAGCATATCGGGCTCGGCCTCCACGAGGGACTGACGCACAATAAGGCGGGCCACACTGGATTCCGCAAGCGATTCGCGGCTGTCTGAACCGCCATAGGTGTTGATTTTAGCCAGGCCGGCGTAACCTGCGTCACCCTTAATGTTCACACCCGCTTGTGCGGAAGCAGCGGCCAGTTCTTCTTCATTGTAAAATTCTCCGACCAACAGCCGTTTGATGAAAGCGTCGCGGATCAACGGCACCTGGTTGTGGAGCTCTTGTTCCAGCTGTCTGTTGCTCGCAATCAGGCTTGAAATGTTTCCCGCAATAAATCGTAATCTTGGATACCTGTACTGAGTTCCAATCCAAGCTGTTTCTTGAGTGAATTTATCAGATTGTTGATCGGAGCGCTGCTCCGATATGCCAGCACAAGTCCGATGACAAGTCCGGAAATCAACGAAATCGCGGTAAGTATTCCGGTGATGTTCTTGATTCGGTTCGCGTTGATCATGAGGGCGGATTTCGGGACGCCGGCCGTGTAGACCCAGCCGCTTAATTCATCCCGGATGGAAATGAGCAGCATGTCATCCGCCGCACGGCTGATATCGCCGGGTTTACCTGAAGGAATATTTCGGATTTTGGCTATGTCGCTGCCAGTGATCCCCTCAGACAGGACGGTTTCCCCATCATGGTTCCTGACGAATGCCCAACCTCCATATTGATCGGTTATCCCTGATAGGTATGTGGACATTTTCTTCGTATCGATCAGGACCACGACGGAAGCGAGAGGTGTATCGAAGCTGTTCAGGGGCAGGGCTTGCACGAAGGTAACCACCGTTTGCTGATGTGTCTTTGTCACGTAATCGTGCTGGGGAACGACCATGCTGAGGTTGCTCTTCTCGAGAAAGTTCTTTTTCCAAGTCTCGAAGGTCATGCCTTCATAATGGTTCGATTCGTAAAACAGCTCCGGCCGGTAATAGACCGTGCTTGGCGTAAGCACCAGATGGCTGTTGCGGAGGTAGATGTAAAAATTCGAAAGGAAGTCGTTGGTCTGACTGTAACTTGCGATATCCCGCATCATTTTCCACAGACCGTATACGTCGTAATTCTGCTCGTCCGAACGCGCAGTCATGAGCCTGGCTAAATCCTGATTAATGGCGAGCTGTTTGGTAAAGCCCTGTACTTCCGCGAGCCTGCGCTCCATCAGATCCTTGCTCTGCTGCAGCGTCATGATGCTGGTCTTCAGGGAACTTTGCTCCGCTACATCGATCGACGTCCGGTAAGACACATATCCCGCAATCAGCGGGATCATCAGCACGATCAGATAAGACATAAGGAATCTGCGAAATACAGGCGAAATGTTCAGCCACACCTGTTTCATGGAACCACCTGACCTTTCATGGATATCGAATGAGTCAGCCGCCTGCGGCTTGTTCCTGCCAATCACCGCTAAGTTGAGAAAAACGACCGTCTTTGAAGACGGCCGTTCTCTTTAATGCTTCATCCAGCTATGAACCTACATATCTACCATCGCTTTGATGACCTTGGCAGCCGGGTCCAGCCAATGGTTAAATTGTTCAATCATATCGTCAAATGCGGCCCGGTGCGTGACGTATGGAGCGACGTCGATCCCGCCGGACCGGATCGTATGCAGCACGTGCATGAAGTCTTCGCGTGTTGCGTTGCGGCTGGCCAGCAGCGTCAGCTCCCGTTTATGGAATTCCGGATCGTGGAACCGGATATCCGCTTTGACCAATCCGACATAGACCAATCTTCCGCCATGGGCGGTATAGCGGAACGCGTCAGTCATCGACTGTGCGTTTCCCGTAGCGTCAAACACGACCGAAGGCAGCTCCCCGCCGCAGGCCGCCGCAATTTGTTCATCGGGATTCTGCAATGCGTTCACCAGCGCATCCGCCTCAATCCATTGCTTGCAGAAAGCAAGGCGTTCGTCATTCACATCCATCGCGAGCACATGGGCACCGCTGGCCTTTGCAAAGGCCATGACCCCGAGCCCAATCGGCCCGCCCCCGATGACGAGCGCCGTCTCGCCGGCCGCCAGCCCCGATCTTCGCACGGCATGGGCACCTATGGCCAGCGGTTCAATGACCGCGGTCTGGTCCAGCGTCAACTCGTTCGTGCGAATCAAGTGGGTCACCGGAACGGCAATCCGCTCACGCATGCCGCCGTCCGTATGAACGCCAAGGACCTGCATATCCGTACAGCAGTTGGTCTTCCCGCTTCGGCAGGCAATGCATGTCCCGCAGTGCAAATAAGGGATGATGCTCACCTGATCGCCGGCTTCAAGCCCATCAGGGTTAGGGCCGATTTCCTTAATGATACCTGCCAGCTCATGGCCAAGGATTCTCGGATCGAAAAAAACGGCTGGTTGCCGCGGAATGCGTGCAGATCGGTTCCGCAAATCCCGACCCGCTTGATCTCGACCACCGCATGCCCCAGCTCCATCACGGGTTCCGGCAGATCCAGCGCCATGTCAAATCGGCCGACGGTTGAACAAATGATGCCTTTCATCTCACGCCTCCCCTATTTTCGCGTTATATTCGGGTCTTCCGCTGATCCAGGTCCGGTTATGCACGGGCTCCAAAATGGCGAGCACTTCGCTTAGCAGACGTTCATCCATCGGCTCCTCCGCCCAGGAAGCATTCCTGCGGATATTTTCCGGATTGGCTGTGCTGACCAGCGTGGTGGGAATGCGCTCATTGGAGGTAGAAAACTGCACCGCGAGCTTCGCGATATCCTCCCCTTGGTCCGCGCAGAACTGTGCCGCCTTCAAACAGGCCTCCTTGATTTCCGGATCAGCCGGATGCCAGGCAGGCGTTCCACGGGTGCTCAGCAGTCCCATGGAGATAGGGGAGGCGTTAACGAGTCCCGTATTCCTCTCCTCAAGAAGCGGCAGCAAGTCCAGCAGACTGGTGTCATTCAGCGAATAATGGCAGTAGGAAATGATCGCATCGACATCGATTTGCGGCAGCAGCGTTTCAAACAGCGCTAGCGGCAGTCCGCAAATGCCGGCAAACCGGATTTTGCCCGCCTGCTTGAGCTTTTCAAGCGCAGGTATGGCTTCCTCCAGGATGATTTGCGCCGGGACGAACTCGATATCATGGAGGAACAGAATATCCACTTCATTCACGTTCAGCCGCTTCAGGCTTTCATCCAGACTCGTCACAATCCGGTTATGGGAAAAATCGAATTCGTGCTCCCCGTATCGTCCGGCCTTGGTTGACAGCAGGTACCGGTCGCGCGGAATGTCCTTAAGCGCCTTGCCGAGCACCGTTTCGGCCTTGGTCAATCCGTAATAAGGCGAGACGTCAATGTAATTGATCCCGCTGTCAATCGCCTCGTGGACGGTTCGTACGCTCTCCTGCTCATCCGTGTCACGGAATACGGAGCCTAACGAGGAAGCGCCAAAACTGAGCGACGATACTTCCAGACCCGTTTTTCCTAATTTCCGGTATTTCATTTCGGTTTCACCCAACCCTTCTATTCAGTCGTTTCCCCGCAGCGATGCGTGTCATCTTGTCTTATTCTCCAGTCGGTAAAATGCTGCGGCGTTGCCTCCGAACAATTTCAAACTCTCATCTGCCCCCCAAGTAGGTGGAAGCGCCTTCAAAAGAGCATCCACGACACCGTCGTAGCTCGAAGCCATCAGGCATACCGGCCAGTCGCTGCCGAACATCACCCGATCTGCGCCAAAACAGTCCAGAACATGACTGACATAAGGCACCAGATGATCTGGCTTCCAGCCGTCATGGTCCGCCTCGGTCACCATGCCGGACAGCTTGCAGTACAGGTTCGGGTAAGACGCCAGCCTTTTCATGGATCCGGCCCAAGGCTCCATTTCCCCTGCTGCGATTCGCGGTTTCGCCAGATGGTCGATCACCGCATGCAGATTCGGAATTTGCTCGATCAGCCGGACCAGCGTATCCAATTGATCGGACCGGACGAGCAGATCGACCGGAACGCCAAGGCTCGCATAGTGTTTGAGCGAAGCTGCGTATGAAGGTTCCAGGATCGCATCTGCATCCTCCATATCCTGGATCATGAGGCGGAAGCCGACGAATTTGGAATGCTGCGCGAAGCGCTCAAAATGGTCCTTGTGATCATCATCCGCGAGATCCATATATCCGACCACGCCCAGAACCCGATCATCGTGTGCCGCGAGTTCAAGAATATAATCGGTTTCTTCATACGTTGGTGCAGCTTGCACGAGGATCGTTCCGTCGAGATGATGTTCTGCCAGATGCGGAAGCAGATCCGACGGCTGATAATCCCGGTATAGGACAGGAATGGACGGCGTAATCCAGCCGTAGTCGTCCCGGGCGATACTCCAGTAATGCTGGTGAGCGTCAATTCGCATTGCAATTCCCTCCATTCATGTAAACCGATGTTCTTTTCTCAATATACCAACTATGGATCGGTTCTAAAAGAACGAAATCTTGCACAATCATATCCGATTTTGATATCTTCAAGACAACGAACCCATTTGCTGACCCTCCTCTTCTGTTATGAATCGTTTACGGAAGGTGACGGTTCGGCTGATGGTTCCCAATAAGCTCAAGGGGCAACGCTATGAATCCCATTCGCAAACAATTTGACGCGCAGCCGGAATTTCCTTTCTCATTCAATTACCGCGACCGCAAGACGGCGCAGCTGGAGCTGCCGCATCACCTTCACGATTGGCATGAGCTGGTGTACGTCCACTCAGGCATGGGCTCCTTTTTTATCGACCGGACGATTTACGAAATGCGCCGCGGGGATCTGTTCATCATTCCCGGCAGCACGATCCACCAGGCGTTCCCGGACAAAGACGATCCGGTCACGTCCACTGCCGTGTTTTTTAGTCCCGAACTCGTCCGGCAGTCTTCTTTGGGAGAATCCTTTTCTTACTTGCAGTGCTTTGACAGCTGCAGTTCGAACCATGCTTATAAACTGGAATGCCCCGCTGCGCTGGAGTCGCAGCTCGAAGACAAGCTGGCCGCCATTCAGTCCGAGCTCACGGGGCAACCCTCGGGCTACCGCCACTCGATCGTGCTGTACGTTCAGTACCTATTGCTGTTGATCCACCGGGAACAAAGTGCCGGGAGCAGCGGCTCCCGCAGCCCGTTCGTTGGTCCGAACTGGATGCGGCAAAGCTTGCTGTATATCGACGGGCATTACTGCGAGCAGATCAGCCTAAGCTCTTTAAGCCGGCTCGCGTCCGTTAGCTCCGCCCATTTCAGCCGCGTGTTCAAACAGTTGACCGGGATGAGCGTAACGGATTACATCAACGTCAAACGGGTGATCCGGGCCAAAGAACTGCTGCTTCACACCGACGACAGCATCAGCAGCATCGCCCCGGCCTGCGGGTTTGACAGTATGCCTCATTTTCACCGGAAATTCAAACAGATTGTCGGCCTGACTCCTTCACATTACAGGCATAACTCTACAGCCCGATAGACAGCTCCGCTCATTGAAATAATAGAAGCACCCACCAGCGGGAATTTGCCGAAACAAACAAAATAACCCCTGCTTAAACCTATAGGTTCAAGCGGGGTTTCCGGATACGGCCTATTGAATTGTGGAACGCTTAGGATTGGGTAGATACGGACGGTGCAGTAATCATCCAACGGACACCGAACCGGTCCGTAAGTTCGCCCAGGTGCAACCCGAACGGCTGCTGTTCAAACGGATAAATGACATGACCTCCATCGGCAAGCTTCGAGAATGCCTCGCGGGCTTCCTCTGACGAAGAGTAGTCGATATTCAGAGACATATTGTTGCCTTGAAGATTCGATTCCATTGAGTCCGACATAAAAATATAGTTGCCTCCGGCTACCGATAAGCACATATGAATCACTTTATCCTGCAAGTCATTCCGTACTCCTATCGACTCCCCATGAGTGATAACGGATTCCAGATTGCCGCCAAGCGAACGGATATAGAAATCCGCCTGACTTCTTGCATCTTCCGAGTAAATAAAAGGTTTCAATACGCCCATCTTGAATACTTCCTTTCCCTGTGGATTGTTAACTCTTCCAGATCAGCGTATCACAGCGGATCACCTTCCGTTTCTTACTGATTGCTAACTTGGAATATGGCGGTGCGGTGCTTAGACGCCATCCCGGAATCTAAATAAATGCTGCAAAATAAAAAGGAACACTTCGAGGGTGATTCGAAGTGTTCCTTTTGAACATTACAAACAGCTATACATTCCGATGTTCTTCGCTCATTGAATAGCGGACTTCATGATCGATAAACTCGTGGGACCGGTCCGCTGCCATAATGCCGTGATAACTGATGTCGAGGCCGATTTCCTCTTCCTCCTCGCTGGAACGAACAGGGACGAGGAGACCAATCAGCTTAAGGCCGACCCAAGTAAGGACAAATCCCCATGCCGCCAGCGCAGACAGTCCGAGCGCCTGTACGCCAAGCAAATGCCAGCTGCCGCTGTAAAAGAGGCCCCCGTCTGTTGCGAACAGACCAACGGCAAGGGTTCCCCACGCACCGGATACGGCGTGGACCGGGAAGGCGCCGACGGGATCGTCAATCCGGCGTCCCTCCAGCCAGCTCGTTGCCGCCATCATAAGCAGTCCCGAGATCGCACCGATCAGGATGGCGGCGCTGTCGCTGACAAAAGCGCATCCGGCCGTAATTCCGACCAGACCTGCCAAGGAGCCGTTAATCACGGATGGCGCGTCGGAGCGCTGGTAGCGGAACAGCGTATACACCAGTGTGACCGCGCCGCCGGAAGCGGCAGACAGCATCGTTGTCAGCGCAATATGTCCGATGCGGACATCGGTTGCACTGAGCGTGCTGCCCGCATTGAAGCCAAACCAGCCGAACCAGAGAAGGAAAGCCCCTACCGAAGCGAGAGGCAGGTTGCTGGGCAGGGCGATCGTGCTGGCGCCCGCTTTATTGAATTTGCCTTTCCGGGGACCCACAATCAGCGCAGCCGCCAGGGCCGAGAAGCCGCCGAGCGCGTGAATGACGGCAGAGCCGGCAAAATCCTGCATGCCGAGCTTCGTCAGCCATCCGCCGCCCCAGGCCCAGTGGCCGCCGATCGGATAGATCAGACCAGTCATCAGGACGATGTACAGCAAATAGGCTCTAAAATTGATCCGCTCGGCCACAGCACCCGAAACGATCGAGATGACGGCGATGGTGAAGGCCGCCTGGAACAGCCAATACGTATCCAGCGACACTGGCAGCTGGAGGTGGGATAAATCGCCCCCAAGGACAAATCCGGTCGTCCCAATGATCCCTCCGGCGTCCTTTCCGTACATGAGCGCAAATCCGAATACATAAAAAACCAACGTGCCGATCGTGATATCAGCGAACACCTTCATAATAATGTTGACGCTGTTCTTGTAACGAACAAATCCTGCCTCAAGCAGGGCGAACCCACCCTCCATCAGCAGAATCATGGCGGCGCTGAGAACGACCCATACGGTATCCATTCCCGTACCTAAAGATTCAAGCGTTAAATTCATTCCTGGGAAGCCTCCATTTCCTGAAGCAGTCTGATTTCCCGGATCAGCTCAGGAGACAGAAATACCTCGTTCGAATCCCTTATCGGTAAACGCAGCCTATCAAGCACCTGATCCAGTTCCCGAATACTGCGCTTTATCGCGTCGATTTTCTTGAACCGCTCTTTGACATGGACCATATACTCAACTGCCTGATGATGACTGGCTGGCCGCCCCGTAAACAAGCGCCGGATCGGGGACATGGATTGATACAGTGCCTCTTCCGCCCGGCGTTTCTGCTCGTATTTATCGATTTTGTTTTTTAACTCTTCTATGTCTTCTTCTTTCGTCGCTTTAACGCGTTCAAGTAAAATAAATAATTCCTGTTCCGGCATATCAAAACTGATATTGCGGTACACTTCATCGATAATTACCATGTCAGGTCTCCTTACACGTCGGGTCACTTTAGTTGATTATATGGTCATTAATCGTAGAAGTCAATAGATTGATAGAGAAAAACACCTCTGCTGGCAAAAAAGCTTTCATGAAGTATTTCTATTCGTTTTTATCCGATAGTTACCAGCTGTATTAATAAATTTTATCATTTAAACGCATCCCTAAGACACGACCTCGATCAGCAAAAAACAGCTGCATCAGCAGCTGTTCCCTGTTCATTTGGATTTATAAAAGGCGGGTGATTGCCGTCATACATTTGGCGCTAAACTTGGCAGAAATCCTCGATGATTTGCCGCTTCATAGCCTCGACCGGAAATTGATCCGGATAAGTCGAGATCATGAGCATGATTCCCTGCAGTGCGGAGGAAAAGTACAATGACCTCGCTACCGGGTCGGATGCTCCCAATTTTTCGAACATGCGGCACTGGATTTGAAACTGGCGGGCACTTTCCTCAATCAGGAGCTTGCCGTATTTGGCGACGGTTTCATCGGCTTCCGGCTGGGTCTGCAGGTGCAGATAGAACCGGAACACCTCAGGAGAACGCCGCACATTATCGACGGCCCCTTCAACGATATGTTTCAGCTGCTCTGCCGGCGTCTCCAATGCCTCTGCCTTCTCCATGACCTGTATCAATTCCCCGATTCTGGCTTCGACCATGGCAGTGAGCAATTCTTCTTTCCCTTTGTAGTAGTTGTATAGAAGCCCTTTGGACACGCCGGCGTGTTTGGAGACGTCATCGATCGAGGTGGCATGGTAACCTTTTCTCATAAAAAGCTCTATGGCTGCTTCCCGGATCTTCGTCTTGGCCTGCTGACGTATTCGTTCATTCTCTTCCTGGGTGCGAGGCATTTAACGTCTCTCCTTCAAAAACTCGGCAATATAGCTGTACATCATCTCCGGATGGGTTAAAGGCATCATATGGTCCGCCCCCGGAATTTGGACATAACGAACATTCGGCAAGCTCCGGAACAGCTCTGCGACGCGTTCATTATCCGGGATCTCGTTATCGCCGATCATAAGCAGGGTTTTGATGTGAAGGTCTTCCAATCGACCGATGGCCGGAGGCTGCGGCCAAACAGATTCGAAGCTCCCCCACTCGGCCGTTTTGGCCAGGTGATGCCTGAACATGTCAATCATCAAGCGGCGCTGCGGACTGGACATCACGATCCGGTACAGCGGAGCGCTAAACGCGAGTTCCATGATTTTATCGGCATCCGGGGCGGCCGCGTTCACCTCACTCATCCAGCGCTCAAACTCTGGTGATGGCTTATAACCCGTCAATGATGGGCCGATGAGCACCAAGCCCGAAACACGATTCGGGTATTGAAGGCTGAAGTCGGTGGCGATTTGGCCGCCTCCCGAATGCCCGATGAGGACGGCGGAATCCAGGTGAAGGTCATCCATCAGCTCATGCAAGTCTTCGACGTAGTTCGCCGGTTCCTTGGGAGAAGGAGATTTGCCTGCACCACGGCCGTCATAAGTAATGACCTGGTAATCTTTGGCGACTAATGGCGCCAAGAATGACCACAGCCTGCTGTCCGTGCCTCCGCTGTGTATAAAAATGACGGGCCTTCCACTGCCATGAATCTCATAATACAAATCCACCCTGGATCCCTCCATCCATCATTTACCTGTTCATGTCATCATATTACTATTGGTTGAACGGTTAGTCAATGAAAAAAATACGCCGAACCCATCGGGTTCAGCGTATGAAGTTCAGCTTATCATCACCTTTAAGCTCTATTCGTCTTCCCCAACTCCCTGCAATCCATTTCCAAAGGAATCAACGCAGCTCCTGCGCGATTTCCCAAATATGCCCGCCCGGATCCTGGAAACTTGCCGTACGGATTCCCCATGGGCGGTCCATCGGACCGTTCAGCAGCGCAACGCCGGCTGAATTCAGCTCTGTGCACAATGCATCTACGTCATCAACACGGATCGTGAACACAAACCTCGCTCCCGCCCCGCGGTCTGCCACCGGAGCCGGATGCGTAAGCTCGTCCGCTTCGGTTATTTTCAGCAGATTGACGCTCATGTTCCCGAAGTTATATACTGCCGAGTTGTCGTCCTCGTATACAGAGGAAAGGCCGAATACCCGCTCATAGAATGATTTGGCCTCCGGCAGATCTTCCACAAACAACGTGATGACATCGATGTTTTTGGCTCCCCATTGAATCATCGTCCATCTCTCCCTTTTGAAATGTGATCAAAAACATTCGTTCACATGCTGATTCTATCAAATCATCATGAGCCGGATTTATTCCCGATTGCTATACTTGCGTAAAAAGTGAATACAATCGATCGGGAACAACAATAAAGCGCACAGGTTCGCCTGTACGCTTTAACAGCTTTGTCGATTATTTTATTCATCGCGNTCCCCGGAACAAAAAAACCGACGGCATCCGCGGTTGCTGTCATACATGGTTTGTATCAGAAATCAGAATCCTTTGCCTCCGATCCGCCGGACCTTGATGCCGCCAGCTTCAGCAATGAGATGCCTGCAGCGTCCGATGAGCTCCAGCACCTTCTCATTCTTCAACGAGGCCGCGTGAGCTTCCTTGCTTTCCCATAGTTCCGTAATCCAAAGATCATCCGGATTGTCCTCCGCTTCATGCAGGATATAATAGATGCAGCCTTCCATATCCTCAAGCGTCCCGCTGGATTCCAGCATCATTCTCGCGAGCTCATCGCGCTGCCCCGGCTTTGCCGTCAGTTTGCCGAACATTGCATATTTTTCCATTCTCGTCCTCCCCTTCATCACAACTCGTACATGTGATTCATTCCCTCGCAACTATCATCAGTATAGACGATAATTACTGACAGATACGGTCAGGGATTTTGAGAACTTGTCCTAAAGTTCGTGAAAACAAATAAAAAGGGCCGGATACACCGATCCGATCCCTTGTACTTGTTACTTGGCTTGAATATATCCTTCTTCCTTCAGCAGTTCGGCAATCAGCACAGCCCCGCCTGCGGCGCCGCGCAGCGTGTTATGCGAAAGACCCACGAATTTGAAATCATAAATGGAATCCTCACGCAGTCTGCCTGCCGAAACGCCCATGCCGCGTTCAATATCGCGATCCAGCTTCGTCTGCGGCCGGTTTTCTTCCTCAAAATACGTAATGAACTGCTTCGGTGCGCTTGGAAGGCCCAATTCCTGCGGTCTTCCTTGATACGCGCGCCAGCGCTCAATAATTTCTTCCTTCGACGTCTTTTTCTCAAAAGAGACGAACACGGTCGCCAAATGCCCGTCTGTCACAGGAACGCGGATGCACTGGGTCGTGATGATCGGAGAGGACGCCTTAACGATTTGCCCGTTGTCGATGCTGCCCCAAATGCGCAGCGGCTCCTGCTCGCTCTTCTCTTCCTCACCGCCAATGTAAG
>NZ_PCZT01000009.1:932616-942582 GCF_002968895.1 Paenibacillus sp. AR247
CCTCACCGCCAATGTAAGGAATGACGTTATCCAGCATTTCCGGCCAGTCCGTAAAGTTTTGCCTGCGCCGGAGATCGCCTGGTAAGTCGACGCAACCACCTGAGTCGGTTTAAAATCAAGCAGCGCGTTCAGCTGCGGCACATAACTCTGGATCGAGCAGTTCGGTTTGACCGCGATAAACCCGGTCTTGGTACCGAGCCGCTGTCTTTGCGCTTCAATTACGCCGATGTGGCCTGGATTAATTTCCGGAATCACCATAGGCACGTCAGGCGTCCACCGGTGTGCGGAGTTGTTCGAAATAACAGGCGTATCCGTCTTGGCATACGCTTCTTCAAGCGCTTTGATTTCGTCCTTCTTCATATCCACGGCGCAGAAAACAAAGTCAACTCCCGAAGCAACCTCTTCGACCTTCGAAGCGTCCTGAACGACAATTTGCTTGACGTCCTCGGGAATCGGCGTTGCCAGTTTCCATCTTCCCTGCACCGATTCTTCATAGGTTTTACCGGCGGAACTGCTGCTTGCCGCAATCGCGGTCACTTGGAACCAGGGATGCTGATCCAAGAGCTGTACGAAACGCTGGCCAACCATGCCGGTTCCACCGACAATACCGACTTTAAGTTTTTGTGACATGAGTGATTCCAATCCTTTCGAAGTAGAGTATGAGAAGTTGTCTGCTAAACAAATACTATGGTGACAGGCGTGGCTCATTAAACCGTATATTAGACACTATTCAAACCGATTGAATTGGTGTGCCCATCCGCCTGTGAGCAGCGATATTTACAGGATCATGACGAAAAAATAAAAAATCCCACCCCCAAGACTGCCGTCTTAGGGACGAGATATCATACTCGTGGTACCACCCCAGATTCGCTAAAATGTCGCCATTTTAGCCTCTTCGAGTACGGCATCAGTCAACTGATGCATATACTCTAGCTCTGTAACAGGAGCTCCTGGCACACCATCCTCTAATTGAACATCGGGTTCCGGCGTGCTGCTCAGAGGCTTTATTCAATAAAGGACTCAATGCTCCTTTTCAGCGGACGGAGCTCTCTGGGAAATGCTTCCTTTACCTACTCTTCTCTTCATCGCATTTCAAATTAACGGTTCTTACATTACGCTTATAATATCGGAAGTTACGCCTGACGTAAACCTTTTTTCGCAAAAAAATTCCGATTTCACAAACCTGGCAAAAGAATGGATCCATCGGCTGCGATTCAGCGAACCGATTTCCATGCCTCATCCAACAGTTCGGCATTGATGCCCATGCCTGCCAACGCGCCCATGGAAGCCGCAGCAATGGCTTGATACATGTCAGAAGCGGCATCTCCGGCACTGAATACACCGGGGATATTGGTCTTGCCGATCCGATCGGCCACAATGCTTCCGGATTCCGACACTTCGCA
Organism: Paenibacillus sp. AR247; assembly: GCF_002968895.1. Lineage (NCBI taxonomy): Bacteria > Bacillati > Bacillota > Bacilli > Caryophanales > Paenibacillaceae > Paenibacillus > Paenibacillus sp. AR247. Next base: position 934,020 of record NZ_PCZT01000009.1, read on the forward strand.
GCCCAGCGACTGCGGCAGGTCAGTGGCAGCAGCCAGTTTCGGCGCAAAGAAAATCCCGGTGCAGGCAACGGATTCGCCGTTCTCCAGGAGAACCTGCTTTACGTTGCCTTCTTCAGACTCAATCTTGTGAATCGGCGAGTCCTTAACGGTAATGCCGTGGCGCTCCAAATCTTCGCGCTGCTCCGCAGTCAATTCATCCGGACCGTTCGTGCATAGCGTTAAATCTGTAGACCATCCCATCAGCACTTTGGATAAATGCATCGCTCCTTCGCCTTTGGCAATCATTACGAGCTTCTGGTCCTGCAGTTCCCAGCCGTCGCAATAGGGGCAGACAAACGCGGTTTTTCCGTATACCTCATCCAACCCGGAAATATCCAGAGGCAGGTCTCGTTTGCCGGTTGCAAACAACAGCTTCTTGCTGCGGTACACCTTTCCATCAACCGTACGGATCCGGAAGTCACCATCGCTCCCTTCGACGGATTCCGTCTTCCCTTGGACAAACTTGATTGCAGGGTACTGACTGATTTGTTCTCTGGCGATCCGCCGAAACTCCGCAGGAGCGATACCGTCCCGAGACAGGAAATTATGCATCTCATGGGTCACCCTATTGCGTGGGCGGCCTTCGTCAATGACCACCGCGGAACGTCTTGATCTGCCCAGCGCAAGCGCTGCGCTCATGCCGGCTGGCCCTCCTCCGATAATAACCGCATCCAACAATACTTCTGACATTTTAATTCCTCCCTTTATAGATCCTTTTTATCCATAATAAATGCGCAAGAAGTCTATTACTTCTTGCTTGCCGTATGGGCATCACATGAGCCCGCCTGGTTCAGTGCCGATTGGATCGTATGCTGCTGAAGATAACGGTTCATCTGCAGTTCCGCGGCATCCATCACTTGTTTGACCGGGCATCCTTCGCCGAAAGCAAACTCCGGCGTTTCCGGTTCGTCCCCCGCAGCTTCCAGGGACGGCAGCGGATGGTCGCTCCCGTGAAAGCATTCGTACAAGTGCTGACGTCCTTCGAGAACCTGAACCACGTCCAGAAAAGTAATTTCACTGGCGGCCCGGGCAAGCTCATAGCCGCCGTTCACACCGGTAACTGCGCGAACAAGCCCATCCTGCCGCAGCTTGGACATAATTTTGGATAAATAGCTCTCGGAAGCGCCCAGAGATGAGGACAGTTCTTTAATTCCCACGTTGCGGCCCCGTTCCGATTTCGCCAGCAGCATCAAGGCGTGTAAACCGTATGCAGTACTTTTTGAAAATTGCATGCTGGATTCCTCCTTTTCAAGCAGCAAACCATAACAGCGCATTTATTATGGACCTGTAATGTCCATTATATGCAGAACATGATGATAAATCAAGCTTACTTTATGTTAGTTGGTCCAGATACTTGGATTATATCCAAAGATTTTGCGTTCTTACGGGATGTTGCTTCTCCTCTTATAATCATAACAAGCTCAATAAAAGAATCGTTACGAAGGAGTTGTCACCCAATGAAGAAATCGTATTCCACCCTTTTTGATCCATTTCATTTTCCGTCAGCCAACATTTCTTTAAAAAACCGGATCGTGATGTCTCCGATGACCCATATGAGTTCCAATGCGGACGGCTCCATTTCCGAACAGGAAATTCAATACTACAAACGGCGTTCTCATGGTGCTGCCATGGTCATCACAGCGGCAACGTATGTATTGCAGCAAGGAGGAATGCCTGGTGCGCCCGGCGCCGACAACGACACCCTCATTCCCGGACTCCGCCGGCTTGCCTCGACGATCCAGGGAAACGGAGCCAAGGCCGTGCTGCAAATTTTCCACGCAGGCAGACAAGGCTCCAAGACAGGCGATTACGTCAGCGCCGGAAACATCCCGGAAGATCGGGAAGGAGCCCCCGTCCCACGCAGTCTCACCGAGCAGGAAATGGAAGGCATCATTCATGCTTATGCAGAAGCAGCCCGAAGAGCGGTTGACGCCGGATTTGACGGGGTGGAAATTCACGGCGGCAACGGAAATTTGCTGCATCAATTTTTATCCCCGATGACGAACCGCCGCACGGACCGTTATGGAGGGAGCTTGGAGAATAGAATGACGCTGGCCTTAGCCATTATTCGCGAGGTCCTTCGGACCGTTCGTAAAGAGTCTGAAAAACCATTCCTGGTCGGCTTCCGGTTTTCGCCTGAAGAGGCGGGAACGCCGGGTATTACGATGGCCGATACCCTCTCTTTCGTCGATGCATTGTCGGATACCGGGATCGATTACCTTCATGTATCGTTGACCAGCTTCCGTTCCGTGCCGCGAAGGGGGATTCAGGACAGCCGGTCACGATTGGCGATTCTTCAGGAGCGCGTCGGCTCGCGTATCCCCATTATTGGCGTCGGCAGCATTTACACGCCCGATGACGCACTGGAGGCGCTGTCCTCCGGCATCCCGCTCATCGCCCTGGGACGGGAGCTCATCATGGAACCGGATTGGGTACAGTTGGTATTGGAAGGCCGTGAACAACAGATCCGAACGTCCATCTCCCCTCTCGACCTGCAGGAATTATCGATTCCCGAACCGCTGTGGAACCTCATGATGAGTATTCCCGGCTGGTTCCCGCTGCGCAGTGACCCGCAAGTTGTGGACACCGAAAGGTAATGATTTCCCCTCAGTCTTTATAAATCGCGACAGACGGCCGCCAGCCGTCTGTTTTGCTTTTTCCGGCACGTGTTCTGAAGAGCGATTCTCTATCGATGCCCCTAGTTTAAGTTCCTCCGAAAAAGGCAACGATGAAGCAGAATATAAATTTCAAGGTGAGGATTAGGATGCGGCCTTTTTTCAAATCCAAAAAAGATTCCAGTGGTGATTCCAACCAAAATCATGACAAAAACGAGCAGCCATCGGAATTTAATATGCCTGAAACGCCTCTTTCCAAATACCTGGATGTTAACGTCCAAATGATCAAGGAAATGACGGGCGACAGTTCTGATATTATAATCCGTCGGTTGGACCAGGTCCTGGGAAAACCTGTCCATGTCGCCGTCATCTATACCGACGGTTTGGCCGATGAGCAGATTATCAACAATTCCATTTTGAAATCTTTGACGCAAATCCAGGCCGATGCGGATGGTTCGCTGGACCCGCCAAAACAAGTACTGGGTTGGATCAAACACCGGTTTTTAGCCATTGGCCAAGTCACGGACATCGATACCATGAAGAAACTGTTTGACGCCATTCTTGCCGGCAATACAGTCATTCTGGTAGACGGTACTGCCAAGGGAATATCAGCATCCTCAGCAGGTGGGGAACAGCGCGGTGTAGACGAACCCCAGTCCCAAACCGTCATCCGCGGACCAAGGGAAGGCTTTACGGAAAACCTCCGGGTCAATACGTCATTAATCCGCCGCAAAATCAAAAATCCGAATCTATGGATCGTTGACCGAACGATCGGCCGCGTAACCCAAACGGACGTAGCCGTCATGTACATCCATGGTATCGCTAGTGATGACGTGGTGCAGGAAATTTTAAGAAGGCTCGACCGGATTGACATCGACAGCGTTCTGGAGAGCGGATATATCGAGGAATTTATCCAGGACGCCACCTTTACGCCTTTTCCGACCCTTACGAATTCAGAACGTCCTGACGCCATTGCCGGAGCTATTTTGGAAGGAAAAGTAGCCATTATCGTAGATGGGAGTCCCTTTGTGCTTATTGCCCCCATTACGATTTTCAAACTGTTTCAATCCAGTGAGGATTATTACCAAAAATTCGATATCGCGACGTTTCTACGGTTGATGCGTATTATCGCATTTGTCTTTTCCATGCTCCTGCCCTCGATGTACATCGCGATCACAACATTTCATCAGCAGATGCTGCCGACGACCCTGCTCATCAGCCTCGCGGCCCAGCGGGAAGGCGTCCCCTTTCCGGCCTTTGTCGAAGCGCTTGCCATGGAAATCACTTTCGAAGTTTTGCGGGAAGCCGGGGTGCGGATGCCAAGGGCGATCGGGTCCGCGATTTCGATCGTCGGCGCGCTGGTGCTTGGACAAGCGGCGGTTCAGGCAGGATTGGTATCTGCAGCGATGGTTATTATCGTGGCTTTTACCGCCATCGCCGGCTTCGTCGCTCCGTCGGTCAGCTTATCCAATTCGGCTCGGCTGCTTCGTTTCGGATTCATGCTGCTTGCAGCTACGCTGGGATTATTCGGGATCATTGCAGGATTAATGGCGATGCTCATCCATTTGTCAGGGCTGCGGTCTTTCGGAATCCCGTATTTGATCCCGCTGGCGCCCTTTTCTCCTTCCGATCAAAAGGACGCATTGGTGCGTGTGCCTTGGTGGGCTATGCTCAAACGACCTACTCTAATCAGCAAAAAAACATCAAACGCCAAAAATCAATCCAAAAACCATCGCCATCGAATGATGAACAAGAGCAGTGAACATCCAGATCAAACGAAGAGGTGGAAAAGATGCTCCGGAGACTGGGCCTTATGTTTCTCTTACTGTCGGTCGCGCTGCTGACGGGCGGATGCTGGGACAGCCAAGAATTGAATACGCTGAGCATCATTTCTGCGACGTCAATCGACCGAAACAAGGGGAAATGGGAGATTTCGTTCCAGGTCGTCATTCCGCAATCGATTGCCACCCAGACAGGCGGCGGCAGTGCAGGAAGCCAGTCTCCGACGACCATTTTCTCAACCAAGGGGCGCTCAATTGCCGAGGCGATGCAGAATGCCAGCCTGGAAACATCAAGGAAGCTCTTTTTTGCCCATAACTCTGTTCTCATTCTCAGTGAAGATGTGGCCCGGAAAGAAGGCGTCGGAGAAATTCTTGATTTTTTCCTTCGTCCGTTCGAGAGCAGGGAGACCATGTCCGTCCTCTTAACCAAGGGCAAAGCCTCCAATTTGCTGGAAGTGCTCATCCCTTCGGAGAAAATATCCGGCAACGCCATCCAGCGGATCATCGATCAAAGCCAGAAAAATTTGTCCATGGTCCAAAACATGCGGCTCATCGACTTCGCCAGAATGATAGCCAGCCCGGATGAAAGCGCCATGGCGCCCGAGCTCGAGGTATCCGGAGATCTGACCAAGCAGTCCTCTCTCGACGCGCTGAAAAAGACGCGAAATGAAGCGGTCATTAAGCTCGGAAAGCTGGGCGTATTCCGTAAGGACAAGCTGGTAGGATGGATTGATCAGAAAGACAGCAGTTCTGTAGCGTGGCTTTCCGACCGTGTAAGCAGCATGATGGTCGTGTTTCCGTGCAGCGCAAAAGACCAAAAAGAACAGCTGCTCAGCTATCGCGTGATGAAATCGTCCACCAAGCTGGAACCGAAGGTCATTCATGGAAAATCGATCATATTCGCCAAGATTCAGGCAACCGGAGCGATCGACGAAGCAGGCTGCGACCTGGACCTGAAAAAGCCAAGCGTTATCCGGGAAATAGAACGTACGATAAGCAAACAAGTCGGCGATGATGTCATGACAACCTGGAGCCATCTGCAGGAAATGAACGTCGATCTGGCCGGCTTCATGAACGCCATACACCGCAAAGATCCCTCTACCTGGAGAAATTTGATGAAATCAAAACGCCCGGTAGAAGATATCAGCCTGCGCGTTCAGGTCAAGATTAACATTGAGCATACGAACATGATTACCAAGCCGTACTCCAGCTTGCTCAAAGACCAAAAATTTTAGCGGAAGGAGTGCCCCTACTTGCAAAAAATAGACAAATACGAGCTGATTGCGATGATGATCCTGTTTCTGATCGGAACTACCCCATTATACGAATTGGGCGTGGGAGCCAAGCAGGACGCCTGGCTGGTCGTCATTGTCGCGATGCTGGCCGGACTGCTGCTGCTCCTGGTTTACCTTTTCATCCAAAAGGGGAACGAGGACCGCAATCTCTTCGAAATCCTGAACCAACATCTGGGTCGTATTCTGGGAACTATCGTCACCATCGCTTATATTTTCTATTTTTCCTATGAGTCCATGAGAAACACCAGGGAGTTTGGGGACATTATCAACATTTCCTTTCTTCCCAAAACGCCGCTGTCCCTCCTGATGCTGATCATGATTCTGCTGTCCGCCTATGCGATTTCCAAGGGAACAGAAGTTTTTTCCGCGTCGTCGAATTTCTGCTCCCCTTTACCATCTTGGGCTATTTCCTGATTTTCTTGATGTTCATCGTCTCTAAAAATATTCATCTGGAGCGGCTGCAACCCGTGCTCGAGCATGGCATCATGCCTGTGATCAGGGAAGCCATTCCGAAAGTCATCAGCTTCCCGTTTGGCGAGGTTGTCGTGTTTCTTGCGTTTTGGAAGCATTTGAACAATAAAAAAAACCTGTCCAAGCTGTCGATCTTTTCCTACCTGTTCGTGGGAATCCTGCTGCTGATTTTCAACTTGTTGAATTTAACGATATTGAGCCCCCAAATCTTAAGCATTACCACCCTCCCCATGCTCAGATCGGTCCGCTTGATCGAAATCGCTGATTTCCTCGAACGGCTCGATCCGGTCATTATTTTGCTGATTTATATCGGCATTTTTGTGAAAATGACGGCTTTTTACTTGGGGGCGGTCATCGGCCTTTCCTATCTGGTAAAGATGAGCCACAAAAAATTAACGGTCATCGTCGGTGCGTTTATTTATACCATTTCTTTTGCTGCGCCCAATTTTATTTACCATACCTGGATCGGATTTACGCGAAACCTGATGTACGACTTTCCGGTTTTCCAAATCTGGATTCCCCTTGCTTTGGCAGCCGTTGTCCTAATGAAGAAGCTCTTTTCCCGAAAAGGAAAACAGACGAGAAGAACGTAAGAGAAACACCGATCGAAGTAAATTCTAAGAAGACCGCTTAAAGCGGCGATTTCTCTTGCGATATAAGGAAGCCAAGTCTCTCACTAATATCTAAGAAGAAAAAAGGAACCGCCGCCTGCTAACGCTCAGCTTCAAGCATCTGGGCTGCATTAAATATTGGCCCGTAATCTTTCCGCCTGAAGACGGATTAAATACTCCCCTGCTTCCGGAAAACGCAGCTTCCCCACGTAAAACTCACGGAAGTCATACGGTCCGCCGGTCGGCTGCACCTGAGCACGCAGTGACTGGTCTCCGGTGGTCACCAGGTAGGTCCCGCCTTCTCCACCCTCGGCGTCACCGCTGCCATATTCGATGCACACGTCGAAATCTGCGGCCCTCAAGGTCCGGACAGACCAGACCGCCTCGGCACTTTCGTCTGTCCAATCCAGGAGGTTGTCACGGCCCTTTTTCCCGATATCATACTTCAGTCCAGCTCCGGATATTTCGGCATCGAATACGCCTAATTCAAGGATGCTGCCTGCCCGTGAGTCCAATAGTCCCACCGGATTGCCATCGACCGGACCGGAACAAAGGATGGCGATCACTTGTGGTTTGGAAAATTCGTTCACTTCGGAAAGCACCGATTCAGGCAGTTCAATCTCCAAATCCTGTTCCGATAACCGGGTCAATTTCAGTTCCCTGCCGTCCTCCAGCATATAGGCCCGCAGAACGTCCGTCTTCAGGCCGGGAACGACCAGCTTCCAGTCCGTTGGCCGGCCGAAGACATGCAGATACAGTGTGTTTCCATTCACGGTGCACCTGCCCCATGACGGCTTTGCCGTCGGGGATGCCCCCGCCCCGTAAATGCTGTCTCCGTATGTATCTAACCAACCGCCGATTTCCAGCAAAATCGATTCGGATACCGGATCCCACTCTCCCGTCTCTGTCGGTCCGATATTGATGACCAAATTGCCGTTTTTGCTGATGACATCGATCATCTGCCGGATGATCGATGCGGGAGATTTCCAGTTATGATCCGATTTTTTGTACCCCCATGAATCGTTTAGCGTGATGATGTTCTCCCAATCCTGGCGCAAAGTCCGCGTGGTCAGCTGATTGTCGGACGTGTTGGAGTAATCCCCGAGGGGAGCCTTCCACACCCGGCTGTTCACCAGGCAGTCCGGCTGAAGCGAGTATACGGCGTCCAGAAACTGCTCCCCCTGCTCGCGGGTCAGCTTGCCGCCGCAGTCGAACCACATCAGGCCGACCTTCCCGTAATCCGTCAGCAGCTCGCGAACCTGAGGTATCGATTTATTATTCAGATAGCGTTCGAAGCGGCTTCGCTTATCCGGATCGTGCACCCAGCTCTCCACGTCGTCATAAGCACCGATATTGCCGGGGTAGTCCCAGGTGTTCCCCTGGGAATCGGGATCATGCCAGTCCATGGCGTGTGAGTAGTAAATACCCAGCACCATTTCTTCCTGCTCGCATGCTTCCGCCAATTCCCGGAGCGGATCTCTTCGAAAGGCCGCATGCTGGACGATGGAGTAATTGGACACATGCGAATCATACATGGCGAATCCGTCATGATGCTTGGCCGTGAAAATGATATATTTCAAACCGGCCCTTTTGGCGGTACGCACCCACTTCAGCGCGTCAAAAGATGAAGGATTCCAGCCTGCCGCCATCTCTTCATATTCAGCGGCCGGAATCTTTGCGCGCAGCATGATGTGCTCACTGTAGGAAGCTTGGATCTCCTTCCCTTTCCACTCGCCTGCCGGCCGTGCGTA
>NZ_PCZT01000009.1:942682-954614 GCF_002968895.1 Paenibacillus sp. AR247
CCGCTCCAGGTCATGCCAGGCGCGGATGAAGCTGCCTTTTGCATTAAAGCGGCTTGCCAGCTGGGCGGCGGCCATCAGCCCGCGGTGTCTGGAACGCTCGCTGCCGGTAATCCGGTAGTCGGCCACGGCCGAAAGCGTCCATATAAATCCGGCATCATGATGCACAGCGAGCGAATACAGCGGTTCGTCCAGCTTCTCCTCAATCAGCTCGGCAATCCCCTGAAGCCCTGGATGGTGCCCGTCTTCGGCAATATGCCACAAGATCCCCGGCCAGAAGCCGGCTGTCCACCAGGACGGGCGCATGTTGTCATAGACCCCGTCAACGGATGCATGCGGAAAACTGACGCCAATCCGCTGACTGGTGCGCTCCACTTTGTTTACGATTTGCTGCCAAGCCCCTTCCGCCCACTGCTGAACGGATTCCGAAATAAGCGCCGAGCTCCCTACGCTACCCTTTTGTTTTGAAACGGTCTCTCCCATATGATCTCCTCCTGTAATTGAATGTTCCAATTCTTAATTCAAGGCGAAGTCCGCAGCGGAATCACCATGTTCCAGGTATGTTCCGCTTGCCGGAAGCCCCCCGGTCCGTCCGCAACAGCGGCGAACAGATGCGTCGGCTGTCCATCCTGAAACAGCAGGAAGGGCCGTTCGAAGCTGCCCATCCAACGCTCCGATCCGTCCTCCCATCGGACGCGCCGGGAATAGGATTTGGGCTGGTCCGCGAGCCTCCAGTCCCTGCCATCCGGAGAAAGTGCCAGAATGCCGCCGTGCTTCTCTCCGCACAGCTTCCCATCCATGTCTTTCGCGATCATGGCGTACCCTTCCGCCGTACGCCAAATGAACGGGTCTTCGATATGATACCGTTCCGGCGGAAACAGCGGCGCATCTTGGATTACGCGATAAGGCCCTTCATATCCTGCTGCCTCTGCTGCGCCCAGCGTCATTTGCCCATGGGCTGTGCCCTCATACCGCCGGGCTTTATAAACAAGCAGCACGGAGCCATCCTCCCGGATACATGGCGCCGGATTCGAGGTCAGGAAACTGTCGAACTTGCCCGGCCTCGTCGGCAGAATCGGCGTATCGAGACGCTTCCACGGCCCATAGACGCTGTCGGCGACGGCCAGGCCGACACGCTTGTTCGCCCTTGCCGCAATGACGCGGCAGTCGTCCGCCTCCACCGTCTCTCCTAGCCGCGGCTCAGGGAAGGGATGCGTCGATCCCATGTAATACAGCAAATATTTGTCTCCATACCGGATGATGTGCGGGTTATGGGTGCTCCTTCCGTCCCAGTACTCCGCTCCCCGCGCTGGGAACACGGTTTCTTCGTAGGTATAGGGTCCTTCCGGGGTATCGGACGAGGCTCGGACGATTTCCGAACGGAGCAGCCAGCCCGGGTGCATCGGCAGCCACTTCGGCCACCGGGAAGCAAACATATGATAGCGTCCGTCGCCTCCGCGAACGACCGACCCGCACCATACCCACCAGCCTTCCATCCGGAAGCCCCCTTCCATGGGAGCAGGCAGCATCCGGTCAAACAGTGAAAATGTCACGTTCTCCCTCCGTTCATCATTAAGTTTCTCGACTTCTGTTTTTGCCAAATGGCACGCGTCATTCACGATTCAGCGGTCCCGGTTTCACGAAGAGACCGTCGACTCCGCCAACCCGTACCGTTTTGCCGCGCTGCTGTGCAGCCATTCCGCCGCCAGTGCCAGCGCATCCTCACGGCTCAGCCATCCATCTTTGATCTGTTCATCCAGAAATCGGGCCAGCAGCTGCTTCACGATCAGCAGCTTACCGTACGTCCATTCGATGCAGCGCGCATCCGAGACAATCAGCGAGCTTTTGAGCGGGGATAACGCCTCGAGCCGGTACTGCATGCTCTGCGTGTATGTGCTGGCACGGAAGTTATACCACCACATGCCGCCTACGTGAACATTGGCAAAATTCCAGGCCGCCTGCACGACGTCCAAATTGTTCAGTTCCGATGCAACCACCAGCTCAAACGGGATATTGTAACGCTCAAACAAGCCATACAGCTTTACGATCCGGAGCGGATCGTTCACAGGGGCGGCCGAACTGCTCCCCCATCTTCGTTCCACGCCGAGGAACAGCTGAAGGAACATGCCCCGCTCCTGCAGACCGGAGCAGATTTCATGGAGCAGCAGCATCATGACCTCATCGGTCCGCCCCGCGGTTTCAATCTTATAATCCTCATGCGCCGCAGCCTCATAATGGGGAAGCGTCGTCATGATCCCCGGACAGCCCATCTCATGATAGGACTTCAATTGCTCGGAAATGAATGCTTTCGCCTGCGCGAAACGATCCTGACGTTCATGGGCTGCGGAGGAGACGATGCCGGCGGCAAGCTCCGGCAGCCATCCGTCGATCCGGGGCAGCAGCAGAGCATCCTCCCGCATACCGTCAAATATGGCATGTTCTGGGCGGTTCACAACAAACCGCTGCACATGCAGCCGGTCGGCCACGCTTTGAGCCCAGCCTGAAGTACTACTCTGCACGCGTACAGCTTCGTCCGCCTGAAGCACAGACGCCGTGTCATGGATGGTGATTCCGTATAAATCCCCCATGATCGCCGTAAAAGCACGGTTCATCATCGTATTACGGGTAGCCTTATAAGCACTAACGAAGGCTTCCGCCCGCTCCGGAACCGGCAGCTGTGCCGCATCCTTCGGATATCCCGCCGTCTGCAGTTCTTGGTTCAACCNGAAATAATCGGCGATCTCCCAAAAGTCGGCCGCGCACAGCTTATCGCCTATCAAATGCGTATGCGTATCGATCACAGGCAGACGCATAATTTCTTCTAATAATGAAGATATATTCATGATCCTTGTCTCTCCCCTCTCATTAGCTGAACGTCAACTGCAAGGTTATTCTTCCTGTCCCAGGCGATGTCTACCTCGTAGCCTCCACATGCCAGCATTCCAGCGGCGCTTCCGGAGAGGAATCGCTTCGGCAGGGCTGGAAGGATTCGGATCATGCTGGGATCGGAGTACAGCAGCATTTCCTGAAGGGCAGCCGTCATACCCATATTCGCATCCATCTGAAACGGAGCCCACTCCATATCCAGGCCGATTCCCATGCCGCGCCAGTCGTTGTGAAGCGTGAAGAAATTATTGATCACGGCTGATCTGGCAAGCAGATCCAAGCACTCCAGCGCCTTATCCGCTTCGCCCATGCGGGCGTACAAATTGGACATATGAGCAAGTGACCATCCCGTCTGCTCCTTTAATCCAACGACCAGCCTCTTTCTTAACGCGGTCTCGAAGGCTGCAAACAAACCGGGATCGCTCTCCCGCGTTACCTCTTTGCCCGGAAACACCGGATAGAGGTGCGACTGGTGCCGGTGATGGTATTGATCCTCATAGACAGGATGCATCCATTCGCGGACTGCGCCGTCTGTATTGACCTGATACGCCGGGATTTTGGCAATCATGTCTTTCCAGCCCACGACTTCCTCAGCATACAAACCTTCCTGAGCGGCACCCTCAACCAGCCGGGTCAGCACTTCCTTGGCGATGGCAAAATCCATCGTCGCGTTCATTGCCGTTCCCTTAGGCCCACCTGCGCCGTTACCCGGCCGGTTCTCGGGCGAATTGGATGGGCAGCTGATGAACAGACCATCGTCCCCGGTAATCAGGAAGTCTTCATAGAACAAAGCCGCCTCCCGCAGGAACGGCAGGGCCCGGTTTCTTAAAAATTCCCTGTCACCCGTGTACAGGTAATAATCATAATAGTGCTGCGCGATCCAGCCTGCCGCCCCGGTCCAGTGGATAATGTGGGGCGCGATCGTCTTCAGCAGGCCGGAGTCCGGCGCGGTCGGTGCGGGGATCCAGATCCCCCTGCAGCCATAGATACAGCGCGCGTTGCGGCGATAATCGTCCATCTGCCGCTCCACGTAATCGAATACGGGCAGCAGCAGCTCGGGCATATGTCCCGTGAGCGCCTGCCAATACATCATCTGCAGGTTCTCGTTGGCCATATGGAACGCCCAGAAGCCGCGATATTCCCCGCACCATAAGCCGTATAAATGGCAGGGATCCCCGCCTTCGCGCGAGCTTGCAATCAGAAGATAACGCCCGTAGGCCCACATCTTCTCCAGCATGGCCAGCGGGGCTTCGCCGCGGTAGGCTTGCAGCAGCAGCTCTTCGTTCGTGGCCTCTCGTCCGGGAGCATCCAGATTCAGCGTCATCCGCTGAAACAAGCGTTCATGCTCCTCAATGTGCGGCTGCAGCAGCTCGCTGTAAGACCGATGTTCTGCGGCCAGCTCGTGTTTCAACCGTTTCCAGGCCGCTTGACGCGGCTCATGAATGAACAGTTTAACCAGGATCAATGCCTGCGTGGCGCCTTCAAGAACGGACTCACTGGACATGCTGCTTATCCTGCCATCGATCGTGATCACCCGAGCGACGGCACCGAAATCGCTGCCGTCGTCATGGCATGCGGCATACCATATGAACTCACCTTCGGACCCTGATTCGCTTCCTGTCGGTAATGGAGCGTCAGCTCTGCCAGGGGGACNCCTGACATCCCCGCGATGATGCAGGTCAAGGGCGATCTTCGCCGATATCGTTTCTGGCCCTGACGACCGCAGCTCATAGACGATCAAATCGTCCGCCCGGGATACGAACACGCCCGCTCATAACGCGTATCTCAAGTTCAGGTCGCCAAGCGGCAGCGGAACGGCCATGACCGGATCGTAACCTTGCTCCTTCAAACCGTCGACCAATACATTTTCGGCAAGCGCCTCCTTCCCCTCCATCATCAACCGGCGCATTTCTCCAAGCCGGCCGCTCACGTCGGGCAGATCCGGCGTACGACTCTGCCACCACAAGCTGCCGTGCGTCAGCATGACCGTTTCCAAATGGACTCCGCCATACACGGCTGCTCCAGTTATTCCGTTGCCTGCCGGCAGCGCCTCCCTCCACTTGGCCCCCCACCAGGATGAAGGGGTCAGAAGCTTCAGCTTATTCCGTCCGTCTCCAGTTTTCCTGCCCATATATTCCCCTCCTAACAGGAGGAAGCCCTTCGCGTGAAAGGCTTCCCCGAAATCAACCTATTTGCGGCTTTGCTGATCGATAATTCCGTCTTTGTTGTTGTAACGCTCCGTGGCTTCTTTGACGATCTCATCGCCGCCCTTTTGCTTATACTCCTCGATGACTTTAGGAAAATCGCTGATCGGCTCTTTGCCGTAGATCATTTTGACCATGTGGTCGATGATGAGCTTCGGCGCCTGGTCCGGACGCTTGGAAGCCAAGTCAGGGAACTGGCTGAAGGATTCCAGGTCCGGCACAAATCCGATACCGCCCACACCTTCTTTGGCCAGCGTATCATCGAGCGCCTTCAGCACGTCTTGTCCGCCTGGGAGCAATTCGGTCCGTTCACGGTTGATCGTTCCGTCACCGACCCAGCGAAGCAGCGAGCGGAATCCGGCTTCGTCCTGAGCGGCTTTGCCTTCCGGCAGCTTGTAATCGATTTTTCCGTCTTTAACCGTGTAATCCTCGCCCTCAATGCCAAAGCTGTAGAAGTTTTTCGCTTCCGGCGTCTGCATCCACTCGAACATTTGGATGATCCGGGCTGCTTTCTCTTTGCTGACCTTGCTGTTGATATAGAGCGAAGTGTTAACCGAGCTGTACAATCCGTATCCCTTCTGTCCGTTGTCCCCTATCGGTGACGGGATGATATCGACCTTGGCGCCCGGAACCGCCGCGCCGATCTTCGTGCGGAAATCGAGAAGGCTGGCGGCATTGGCTGTCCACATGCCGGCATTGCCGGCTTCGATATTTTCGCTGTACTGAGGCGCCTGGATCGTGGCGAAATCTTTCTGGATCAGGCCTTCGTCATACATCGTTTTGTAGACGGTCAGCGCCTTTTCCATATTTTCAGCGTTAAAAAACTTCGGTACGGCCTGGCCGTTCATTTCGGTAAACTGGTAGCCCAGGGCGTCATACGCACCAAATACGATGTCCGCGTATTTAAAATTCTCCCTCATCTGATACGGCGCGCTGAGACCGAGTTTTTTAAACGCACGCAGGACGTTCAGGAAATCGTCCATCGTTTGGGGCGCCGGCAGGCCTGTTTTTTCCAGCAGGTCGGTCCGGATGTAAGTGGCGCGGCGGGAAGGGTTGCTGAGCCAGGTCGGAACGCCATAGATTTTCCCCTTGTAGCTCACCTCGTCCCACGCTTCCTTTGGAACGGCTTTCATCAGGTTCGGAGCATACTCTTTCAGCAAGTCGTCCAGCGGCATAAACACGCCGGCCTGAACCGAACCGGCCATAGACTTATCCGTTGCCCCGCCGACGTTTTGCACGACGTCCGGAATATCGCCGCCGGCGAACATGACGGCCATCTTCGCATCGAAGTCTTTCAAGGGAATCAGCCTGATGTCCAGATCCACGTTGGCTCTCTTCTCGACCTCCTTGACCCATTTCTCGTTGTTGATGTCCTTGGAGCCTTCCGCGTAAGCGTTTCCACTTGTGGTTAAAGAAATGCTGAATTTCACCGGTTTCGATGCGTCGGCCGCATCGTCACTGCCGCTTGAGGCGCTTTTGTTTCCACAGCCTGCGGTCAGACCCGTGACAAGCGCTGCCGCGAGGATCAGACTGACCCATTTTTTCATCTTATAATCCCCTCTCTTCATGCAAAGTGCAAAAGATATTCTCTTTGCTGCTGTCCCCATCATAAGGCTTAACCAGGGAAGCTCCCATGGGGCGGATTATTGTCGTGATGTGTTTTTTTGCGGTTTTTTACGGTTGTCTGACCATAAAAAAATCCCGTATTCCATTCTCCGGAATACAGGATTTGCTTAACTATCTTCTTTGTTTGCGCCTAGCCGCTGCCCGCCATGGGCAGGGTCTGCATAGGCGCGGCTGCCTCTTGCCCCGCTGGGCTGCTCAGTTCTTTTACGCCGGAAATCGGCATCCGCATCATCATCCGGGTTCCCCACTCGGGACTGCTTTCCACGGTTACGCCGTAGTCCTCACCGAACACCAGCTGAATCCGCCTGTGCACATTGGGTACGCCGATCCCGCCCGCGCTGCCCCGGTCCTCCTCGTCGGCAAGCCGGTTCTCGCTCAGCTTGGCGCGAAGCTCCTCAAGCCGCTCTGGGGCCATGCCGCAGCCGTTGTCCTGCACGCTGACCCAGAAGGAATCTCCCTCTTCGCCGGCATCAATGATAATCGTATGATGATCCTCCACCCCTTGCCTGAAGGCGTGCTGGAACACGTTTTCCACCAGCGGCTGAAGCGTGAGCCGGACCATTTTCCGCAGAAGCAGCTCCGGCCTTACCCGAACATCAATCTCGAATGTCCGGCCGATCCGGTGATTGATAATGACCATGAAGTACATGACGTGCTTGAGCTCATTCGCTACCGTGATCTCTTCCAGATTGGTCCGTACCGAATAGTGCAGCATATAAGACAGAGCCCCGACGATCTCGGTAATTTCGTCCGAGTCCTGAATGACCGCGTAACATACGACCGTTTCCAGTGTATTGTACAGGAAGTGCGGGTTAATTTGCAGCTGGAGCGACTGGAACTCGGCCTTCTGCCGTTCGGCCTGCATTTCCTTGTTCCTCAGCTCCGCGCGGTACACCGTGTCGACCATCTCCGATAAGCGGTTCACCATCAGGTTGTAGCGGATCATCAGCTCGGTAATTTCGTCCCGGTGCTTCGGAAGCGGAATAAACTTCCAGTTTCCCTTTTCCGTCTGGCTCATCCCCTTCATCAGCGTCCGGATCGGGGTAGTAATCGACTTGCCGAATCGGCTCGCCAGAAACAACGCCGTCAGGAACGTAATGACCGCAACGACGATAATGGAGCTGCGAATCGTGTTAAGCGGTTTTTGCAGCTGGCTGTACGGAATGGACACCACCAGATTCCACCCCGAGTATTCGGCTTTGCGGCTGATATATACCCGGTCCATTCCCTCCGCCGAACTGCGGAACATCTCGGTGCCGGCCTCGCTGATTTGCTTGCCCAGGCTGGACGGAACGATCGATCCTACCTTGGTCTGATCGTTGTGGTATTGTATCCTGCCTTCGCCGTCCACAATGAAAAAATAGCTGTCCTTCCCCAGATCGATCCCCTTCCACAGGGTGGACAGCTCCTCCGCCTTGACCTCGATCCCCACAAAACCTTTCATGTCCGTGGAACGTAGTCCGCGGATGCGGCGGATCAGCGTCATCATCGGCGTCTTTTCGCCCAAAATGCTGTAATTCATAATGGTCAGCCGGCCGCTTTCATCCGTGTTCTCCTTAAAATATCGGATCTGTTTCGCCGTATCTTCCGGCTTAAAGGATGGTTCCGACCCGCCGTTATAATAATAGAGCGTATTCCCGGAGTAACCGATGATATACAGTGCTTCGATCTCGGGATTGCGGATCCACACCGGATCCACGATCGCATCCCGGATATCGGTCATGTAGCGGTAATTTTCGTACTCCTCCCGGTCAGCCGGCAAATCGATGTACCGTTTGACCCTGAGGTCGGTCAGCAGCGCCACCATCGACCGTTGATAAGACGACAAATACAGGTTGGTATGGTGTACGGCATTGTCCACGATCTGGACCATTTGGCTCTTTGCGCTTTTTTGCAGCTGCTTGGCTGAAATGCTGTAGAAGGCGATGCCAACCGCAGACAGGGAAAGAAGAATCACGATGGTAAAATACAAAAGCAGCTTCAGCCTCAGGGATACTCTCATCATTCAATGCCAAAGGAAGACCGATACTCCGACGGGGATACGCCGACGAAATTTTTGAAGGTCTTCGTAAAATGGGGATAATCCTCGTACCCCACCTTGACCGCGATATCGGTGATCGTCAGGGTCGGTACGGCAAGCAGCCTGCGCGCTTCTTCCATCCGTTTTTTGATCCGGTAATGCACAAAGGTCTCGCCTGTCATTTTCTTGAAAAGAGCGCTGAAATAGGTCCTGGCGAGCCCCACCCGCTTGGCCACTTCCTCCAGAGTGATGTCCTCCGACAGATGCTGGTCGATAAAGGCTTTAGCTTCTTCGATCGGATCCTTGAAATTGCCTTTCCGTGTCAGCTGAAGCTCCTCGAGAATCCGGTCCATACAGGCGGTAAAAGCGGTCATGACTTCCTTCTTCGTATTGGACGAGCCTTGTGTACCCCTGCAACCGGAACGCGGCTTCCAGCCGCGGCTCTCCAGCCGTTCTGTGATCATGCCAAGGCAGTCGCTCAGCACCGCTTCCATGTTGATCACGTTCAGCCCATCGAACAAGCCCGACCGTTCGCCCTCTTCGATGATGCGAATCGTTTCGTCCCGCTGCAGCAGCCAGATGCTCTGCTCGAGCTGATGCGCCCACTCCACATATTTTTGCACAGGAATAATGCTGCCGGTCATCCCTGATATCAGCTCCTTCAGCGTATCGTGTACGTCCTGCTGGGTCACCGGCTTCAACAAATAGCGCTTGACCCCGTACGCCATAGCCCGCTGTGCATACTGAAAGTCATTATAACCGGATATGACGACAACCTGGACATGACTGAATTCCCGGTGTATCCGTTCGCACAGCTCAAGTCCGTCCATATCCGTCAGCACCAGGTGCGGTTCCAGATTCCGGATCGTCTCGAAAGCGGCCTCCCCGTCATCGGCGGTATAAATCGCGGAGAAGGAAGCCGGATAACGCTGAACCATCTTAACCAATCCTTTTTGAATGACAGGCTCATCTTCCACAATCAAAACTCGCACTTGTATCAAACCCCTTCCTAGAGCGGATAGAAAAAGCGCAGCTGCATTATCGAAAAGAGAAAGAAATGTCGCATCCTATCGGTTGTGCTGGATCAGTACCCCTTGCTTGGCCCGGTACCTCGCCGTCGCTTCCTGAATAATCGCATTTCCGCCGCGTTCCCGGTATTCCCGGACGACCTTCGGCCAATCCGAGATCGGTTCCTTGCCGTAAATCATTTTGACCATATGGTCAACGATCACGGGCGGCGCCTGGTTCGGTCGCTCCGAAGCAAGATCGGGGTAGGCGCTGAAGGACTCCAGCTCGGGAACAAAGACGATGCTTCCCAGCCCTTCCTTCGGCAGCGTCACGTCCAAACCATGGAGCAGATCCTTCCCGCCCGGCACCAGTTGCGTTCTGGCCCGGTTGATCGTCAGATCATGCGTCAGCCACAGCAGTTCGCGGAAGGTTTCCTCGTCCTGCTCCTCCCTTGTTTTCGGAAAATGATACGTAACCGTCCCATGGTCTTCCGTATAGGTGTCGCCCTCGATCCCGAACGAAAAAAAACGCTGAGCCTCGTCCGAAACCATCCAATCAAAAAATTGGAGAATACCTATCAATTTTTCCTTGGACACATGCTTATTAATGTAGAACGAATTGATGACAGAGCTGTACAAACCGTAGCCTTTCGTCCCTTCCGGCCCTTCCGGTGAGGGGATGATATCGATTTGGGCCCCGGGAACCGATGCCCTTAGCTTGGTGCGGAAGTCCAGCAATCCGGCGGCGTTCGCCGTCCAGCTTCCCACTCGGCCTGCTTCGATGTCATGGGTATATTCGGTTGATGAGACTGTCGCAAAATCCTCCGGGATGAGTCCCTCCATCAGCATCGTCCGGTATACCTGCAGCGCCTTCATCATATGCTCTTCATCCAAAAATTTCGGAACCACCTCACCGTTTCGGACTTCAAACTGGTAACCCAGCACGTCGTACGCGCCGAAAATGACGTCCGCATACTTGAAATTCTCCCGCATCTCATAGGGAATCTCGACTCCCAGCTTCTTGAATGCACGGAGCACATCCAGAAATTCGTCGACGGTTCTCGGTACGGGCAGACCCGTTTGCGCCAGCAGGTCCGATCGGATATACGTTGCCCGGCGCGACGGGTTGCCGAGCCAGGCCGGAATTCCATAAATTTGCCCCTCAAAGCTGGTTTCCTTCCAGGCTTCCGGCGGCACCGCTTTCCACAAGTTCGGAGCATAGGTCTGGATCAAATCGTCAAGCGGAAGGAACAGTCCCGCTTGGACCGATCCGGCCATGGCGGCCGAGCTTGCCCCGCCAATCATCTGCACGACATCCGGATAGGTATCGCCTGCAAGAATAACCGGCATGCGTCGGTCGAAATCTTTCAGCGAGATCAAAGAGATGGACAGCTTCGTATTTGTCAGCGCTTCCAATTGTTTGACCCAGTGGTCCTCGGACGGATCCGCCATATTCACCGCATAAGGGCTGGCACCATTGGATATCGCCAGGCTGAAGGCCGTCGGCTGAGGAGAGGATTCTGTCACACCTTCCTGAGCCGGCTGCGGCGAAGGAGAGGCTAATCGGACCGCGCTTCCAGCCAGGTAACAGAACAGGAGAATAACGGCCGCTGTCAGAATGAAATAAGTTACTCTTTTCATGCCGTCACTCCTCCCTGCATCCATTTGACTCCTGTTTGACTTGCTTCGCCCTCTTGTTTTGCGCTGTGCGCAAAGCCAAATTCACTCACCAGTCCAAACCCTTATCTGCCAGCCTATACTTGAGCACCGCGCTAATAGCATGACACTGATGTTTAATATCTTATCACATTTCACTTCTATGAAAACGTATACTTTTCTAGCTGTAAAAAGATAGTATCAGGCCTTGATCGACCCGATCAGCATCCCTTTGATAAAGTACTTCTGCAGGAACGGGTACACGATAATGATCGGTACGACGGAAACGACGATGACCGCCATTTGCACGCCAGCCGGAGAGATCTGGTTCACATTTTCAAGCAGGTTGCCGGCCTGACCGAGGTCATTGCTCAGAACGATTTCCCGGAGGCGAAGCTGCAGCGGGTAAAGCGCCCGGTTGTTGATAAAATACAGTGCCGACGAATACGAATTCCAGTGGGATACCGCATAGAACAGCCCCATGGTTGCCATGGCCGGTTTGGACAGCGGAAGAATGACGCTCCACATCGTGCGCA
>NZ_PCZT01000009.1:954714-959371 GCF_002968895.1 Paenibacillus sp. AR247
AGAATGACGCTCCACATCGTGCGCAGCTCTCCTGCCCCGTCGATCCGGGCGCTGTCGATGAGCTCCGACGGAAGGGCGACGAAGAAGGAGCGCATGATGAACAGGTTGTACGCGCTGATGGCCGACGGAATGATCAAGGCCCATAACGAGTCAATCAGATGCAGGTTTTTGATCACCATGTAGTTAGGGATCAGCGGCGCCTGAAAGATCATCGTAATCAGTATAAAAATCAGCACGACTTTGCGCATCGAATACTCGGGTCTGGACAACGGATACGCCAGTGATGCGGTCAGGATCAAGTTAATCAGCGTCCCGACGACCGTGATGAATACGCTTACCATAAACGCACGCCAGATGGAGCTGTCACCCAAAATTACATGGTAGTTTGTCAGCGTCCAATCGACCGGGATCAGCTTAACCTTGCCCGCATTGATTGCCTGGCTGCTGCTGAACGACTTGGCGAGCACATGGAGAAGAGGGAACACCATCAAGCATCCGACCAGCGTCAAGAAAATATAGTTAAATCCGTCAAATAAGCTGCCTTTAATTTTCATTGTGCCATCCTTCTCCTTTCTAGTATAGTCCTTCGCCCGAAGCCCGCTTGCTCAGCGTATTCCCGATCATGACGAGCACCAGTCCGACCACCGATTTGAAGAGGCCGATCGCCGTCGTGTAACTGTACTGCTGATCAATGAGGCCGACCCGGTAAATGTAGGTGTCGAGGATGTCGCCCTTGCTTTCATTCAGCGAATTAACGAAGACGAATACTCGTTCGAAGCCGAAATCAAGGAAATTGCCGATATGGAGCAGGAACATAATGGTGATGGTCGGCAGGATGGCCGGAATCGTGATCGACAGGGTTTGTCTCCAGCGGCTGGCACCGTCGATGCGGGCAGCTTCATACAGCTCAGGATTGACGCTGGCCAGTGCAGCCAAATACACAATCGTGCCCCAGCCGCTGTCTTTCCAGATCCCCGTTCCGACCAGGATGCTCCGGATATACGAATCCTCGCCCAGAAAGTAAATCGATTTGAGTCCGAACGCGTTCAATACCTGGTTCACGATGCCTGTCGTCGGCGATAATATGCCGATCATGATCCCCCCGATAATGACCCAGGAGAGGAAGTGAGGCAGATAGACAACGGTTTGGAGAATCCGCTTGTACACGACTTTCCTTAGTTCGTTCAGGAGCAGCGCAAAGATAATCGGAACCGGAAAGGCAAAAATCAGGTCATAAAATCCGATCAGAACCGTATTTTCAAGAATCCGCAGAAACTCCGGGTAAGTGAACATCCGGCGGAACTGGTCGAGTCCGACCCATGGGCTGCCTGTAAAGCCCTTGAAGATGTTGTAGTTTTGAAACGCCATGACGGACCCCAGCAGGGGCAGGTATTTAAACACGATAAAATAAATGATTCCAGGCAGTGAGATCAGGTACAGCGCCTTGTATTTGCGCAGATTGCTCATCCGCCTTTTTGGTGCGGGCAAGGCCGGACTGGAGGCTGAGATGGCGGCTGGCGCTTGTTCTGGCATAAATATCGCTCCTTTTTGTATAGATCGCTTCATCGCTAATGTTAATCTTTTTGTCCGGACCCTCGGAATGGGGATTTGTCGCTTCACTTGTGTTTTATTACGGTGGCGTTCATCCTTCGCGTGCCCGAATGCCGCAGCTTTCCCCAGCTGCCACGGTGATCACATATTCAAAACCGGAAGGGTCATCGCCGGACTTATCACCCGAGGCACCGGCTTCCAGGTGATTGGAAACAGCGAGCTCCAAGGGGACGGGCGACCACAGGCGGCACAAGCCCGTCTTGGAGGAGCGGATCGTCACCTCGTCAAGCGTCCCTTGACTCCAAGACAGACCTACGGTATAACCTCCTCTTGCCCGCAGGCCTTCAACACGGCCCGAGCGCCACGCCTTCGGCAGGGCCGGCAGCAGCCGGATTTCTCCCGCATGGGATTGCAGCAGCATTTCTGCCGCTCCCGCCGCTCCGCCAAAATTGCCGTCGATTTGAAAAGGCGGATGGTAGTCCAGCAAATTCGGATACGTGGAAACTGCAAACAGCTTCATCAGATGCTCGTAAGCCTCCTCCCCAATGCCAAGCCGGGCATAGAAATTGACGATCCAGGCCCGGCTCCAGCCCGTATGGCCGCCGCCTGCGGCGAGGCGCCGCGCGAGCGTCCGCTCGGCAGCGGCTGCCAGCTCCGGCGTGCGCCGAACATCAATCAGCTCACCCGGATGCAGGGCGAACAGCTGCGAAATATGCCGGTGCCCGTGGTCGGCCTCATCATAATCGCGCAGCCATTCCATAATTTGCCCGTGTTTACCAACAGCCGGGCGCGGAATGCGTTCGATCGTCTCCCGCAATTCGCCGAGAAACGCCTGATCCTCCTCGCCGATGATCGCCGCCGCTTCCAAGCAGGCGGACAGCAGCGTCAGCGCGATTTGCGAATCCATCGCCGGACCGATGCACAGGCTGCCGCTGCCTCCGTCCGGAAGAAGAAACCGGTTCTCCGGAGATACCGACGGTCCCGTAACCCGATAACCGTCATGCTCGATCATGTAATCGATAAGAAATAGCGCCGCTTCCTTCATCGCCGGGTATGCCCGTTCGGCAAGAAAAGCCAGATCTCCCCCGAAACGGTAGTGCTCCCATAGATGGAGGCACAGCCACGCAGCGCCCATCGGCCACACCGTGCAGGTCATCAAAATCCCTTCCGGCCGGGTTTCAGCCCACAGATTCGTGTTGTGATGGGCAGTAAAGCCCCGGCAGCCGTACATCTCGCGAGCGGTAGCCCGTCCGTTAGGCAGCATCCGGTCGATCAGATCGAACAGCGGTTCATGGCAGTCGGATAAATGGAGCACTTCTGCCGGCCAGTAATTCATCTGGACGTTGATGTTGATCGTATACTTGGATTCCCACGGCGGGGTATAACTGTCGTTCCAAATCCCCTGCAGATTGGCCGCTAAGGTGCCCGGCCGGGAGCAAGATATCAGCAAATAGCGCCCATATTGAACGTAGAGGGCAGCCAGACCGGGATCTTCAATCTCCGCTTCATCAGGCAGCAAGTCGTTTGTGTTTCCTTCACCGCTTTCATGTCCCAACGCATTCTGCAACCGGAGCAGCCGCTGGTCTGTAGGAAGCGCGGCGAGCGGATCCCCGTCCGGCGTCAGATCGATCGCAAAGCGGCCGAACCGGGACGCGTACTCGTCTATATGCCGTTTCAGCAGCGTTTCAAACGGTTTCGCCGCTGCTCTCTCCAGCTGCTCCAGGCAAACTTCTGCCGGCTGCTTCAACCGAAACGTGCTTTGCGCCGCCAGCAGCAACGTCACAGCATCCGCTCCTTCGATCGAAAGGTAATCACCGATAACCCGCTGCCGTCCTCCCTGAATTACGGCACGAAAGGCTGCACTAAACCGGACGCCGTCCGCTCCGCATTCCCCGTCCATGACGATGGCTCCCGAAGGGTCGGTCCGGCAGCCATAATCCAGCGGACGGCGCATGAGATTGACGGCCAGCGTAAGCTGGCCCGGCTGGTCCGCGGTCAATCGGATGACCAGAACCCCATCCGGTTCGCTGGCAAAATAGCTCCGCCGATACCGGACGCCCTTGTGCCGGTATCGAACGTCCACAACGGCTTGCTCCAAATCCAGCTGCCGCTCGTAGTCTTCCGCAGGCCCTTCCTGATCAAGGAATTTGATCATCAGATCCCCTAGAGGCTGGTATGGCTGCTCATATTTAGGGGAAGCCGTCATCGCCATTCTCGCCAAGTGCTCCGCTTCTGCCTGCTTTCCTTCCTTAAGCAGCGTCCGGATCTCAGCCACATATGGCTGGGAACGGGGATTGGCCGCCCGTCCCGGACCGCCGTACCAAATCGAATCCTCATTGAGCTGGATTTTTTCCTGACCCGGCGTGCCGAACACCATTGCACCCAGCCGCCCGTTCCCTATAGGCAGTGCTTCGTTCCACCCGGCTGCCGGCCGGGTGTACCATATTCGAATGTCCCTCGTAGTTGCAGATGTATGCTCTTGCAAGCTGACATCCTGTTTGACCACATGCTTCACCTCTCCTCTTCCTCCCGCCTTTGCTGCAGACACATCTATTTGGGTATACCCACCTCAAAAATGATCGCTTTGATCGGCACATCCCCGTCATTCCGAAGGCCGTGCCTCCACCAAGGCTTGTTCAGGACGATGTCCCCGGCTTCCACCCGGTACGTACTTCCGTTCACTGTCATCAAGCCGCTGCCTTCGAGCAGAACATACAGTTCTTCATCCTCACGGTGACCATGCAGGCCGATGGATGACCCCGGCGGGATGACCGTGTAATGCAGAAATTTCAACGGTGTATCGAAATCGCCGCTCCCGAACAGCTTGCTGCCATGCACCAAGCCTTCACCCCCATGGCTCACGGAGCTTGTAAGTTCGGCCCGAAGAAAATTGCGGATGACGGCCGGCCCATAACCCCAGCTGTCCGAAGGATCCACTGGGACGCCTGTCCGGAGAGACCGCCTCGTGTAATCCGCCAGAGCCTGATTTTTTAAATAATCCCTGGCATTCGTTTCACCCGGGCGGTGTTCCACCAGTGACCGCAAAAACTCGGTGAACGGCCCCGGGGCGTCCACATCGCTAAAATCCTCGATCCGCCGGACGCCT
>NZ_PCZT01000009.1:959471-973462 GCF_002968895.1 Paenibacillus sp. AR247
AGATTCATTCCGCTCATGGCGTAATTCCAGCCTTCATGCTACTCCTGATCCGCCCGTCTCTCCATGGCATAGATTCCTGGCGGTTGTGTTTTTTATGCTTAGATAAAAAAGAACCATGATTCCGCCCGCCGTACTCTAAAGAGAATAGGATGGGAATCATGGCTTCATCGCTTGGCTTCATTCAACAAATTGTGTATGCTGCTTAGCCGGAACTAACTGTTGGTTGCTTTTGTATGTTGTTCAGCGCTTTTTTGCCCAGCCGCTCCTCCAGCTGCTGCTTATACAGGCTCTCAACGGTCACATGCTGGCCGTAATTGTCCCAGTATCCGTCGCTTCGCGGACGGGGATCATAGTCGCTCGGAACCAGACCGGGCACCTTCTCGCCGACATGGCCGATCGCATAGTTCTGCGCTGTCGGCGGCTGCTGGGAGGTGAGCTCTCCCTCTGTGTTCCAGCTCACATAATTGGCCCCGGCCCAGCCATGGCCGCTGCCGAGCCAAGCTCTGTCCCGGATGGAAATCGGAGCCTTGATGTTGTCGAACAGTCCGCCTACGGACCAGCGGTGATGCGGTTCGCTGGTGTTATAATTTTTGACCGCCTCACCGTCCAGAAATACGTTTGGCCCCTGCACCCTGCTGTCAACGACAAATGCATGCCGCGCGGTCTCCGTGTAAATCCGCTGCACAAAATTCAGCTGGCCCATCTGATGGATCACGTACCGGCGGCCGCCGGTGATGATACTGACCATGTCGTACATTTTGCTGTCTTGAACGGTGATCCATTTGGAGTTGCGGCTCATCTGAACGAGAGAGTACGACAGATGATACCCCGTCACTTCCCGGACCCAGCCGTTTTTAACACTGTTAAACACGACAAAGCGCTCGGCATGCTTCTCGTCCGCATAATACGGGTCGGTCGTATCGTTATCCATGACGGTATCGAGGACGCTCGGATCGAAGTCCGAATCCACCCGCATATTTTCGACGCCTACCTGCTGAATACGGGCCTCATCCGTGTATTTGTAGATTTCACCGCCGCCCCACTGGCGCTCGATCGCGCTTGCCAGCGGCGCATCGACCGTAATAGAATTGCCGTCGACGGCCGTGATAACCCGGTCAAAATCCAGGTTGAACGGAGACCACTGGGTTACCGTACCGCCCGGACGGTTGTAAATGTAATCCATGCCGATGGCATGAATCCAGTTTTTATCCCCGATCCGGCGGACGACGATTTGGTCGCCTACATGATAGGCACTGGTGTCTTCCACATGAAAGGTTCGCGCACCCGATGGCACGTACAAATCGGAGATCGTCTGCTTAGAGCCACTGTCCAAAGCAAGGCCGACATTCTCCCCGATTTCGATCAAATTGCGCGGATTGGCCCCGGTGCCGTATATAAGCGTTCCTTTTTCGTCTTGACCCATGCCCCGCAGCACGATCCCGCTGGCTTTGACGGTCAGTGTGCCACCGACGTCATATCTGCCTTTTTTCAGCAGGACCGTGCCACGGAACCCGTCCTTTCCGAGCGGAAGCCGGGCCACCTCATCGATCGCTGCCTGGATGCGTGCGGTATCATCTCCGTCTCCCGGAGATACGGTGGCTTTTACAGGCACGTTCGGTATCTTTACACCGCCGCCCATATAGCCAACATTCGAGAAGTCGAGAATTTGGTTGCCGCGGTAATCGCCTACGTATACCATCTTCCCGTCTTTACCCAGGAAAGCGATTGGGCTCTGTCCCGCAGGAACGCTTTTGGGATCAAGCACGGTAAAATAATATGATTCGTACACGGGTTCCTTGCCGCTCTGTTCAACCGTCAACCGCAGCTGATAGGACCCTTGCTGGTCCGCTTTCCCCACAGGCGTCCATTCCACCGCTTCTCCTTTAGTCAACGCTGTCTTCGGCAAGGCATCAATTGTCTTGTTTCCGTTATAAATCAATTCGCCTGTGACATTTCCGTTTACGGTAGGCGTCAGGGACACGGTCGGATAAACGTCCTGCGGTTCGATGACAGCCGGCTGTCCGATTTCCGTCTTCATCCGCGGATGCGTCAGTTTGGAGTTAACGACATAGGCTTCACCTTGAAAGGCTGCGGGATCATCAACGACTACCCATAGATCGCTTGTCTTCAAATCTTCCGTTGTATGTACGACCGCCTGCATCAGCGAAGCCCCGACCTGGTTCGCCGTCACGGTTCCCGAAGGGGATACGGACACGTCCATGGTGGAAGATTTAAAGGTTTTCGCCACTTCGCTTAAATCCACGACGCTGCCGGATTTCAGTTCACCTTTCAAAAACAGCTCTGCTTCTTCTCCTTTGTTCAGCCGGATTTCGCTGTTGTTCGGGTATTCCTTTCCGGCCGCATCGGTAAAATAGATCCGCTGAAGGTCCGCCGGTGCAGGTGCCTCCGTACTGTTATACACGGACAGCTCGGACAGCTGCACGTTCAGGTCTTTGCTGAGATTCAGGCTCAGCTTCAAATACCGTGCGCTGACCGCCTCAAAGCTGGCGGTTTCCGATGCGCTTAAATCCTTGTTTTTGCTGAATGCTTCATCCCAATTCGTCTGGTCGTTCGAATAGAGCAGCTGGTAATCCTTAAGATTGTCTGCCCGGTTCAGGTTGAACATCACCTTGTTGAAGGTTTCCTCCTTACCCAAGTCGATGGAAAGCCACACGTTCATATCATCCTTTCTGTCGGCGGCTGATGGCTGCCATACGGTTTCGCCTTTGCCGTCCACCGCGTTCGCTGCGCTGCCCGAGCTTGCTGTCGCCGTACTGCCAACCACCAAGTTCACGTCCCCGGCTGCGGCAGCGTCAGCTGCCTGCTTCCCTCCGGCCATTGCCGCTTGGGAGCAGATCATCAATACGATCAGACTGGCGCTGACCTTTTTCCTCCAACCCATCAAATCATATCCCACCTTTCTTGTTTTGAAATCGCTTACATATTAACAAGGCTTTCCACTGTTTAACATGTCGTTTTTATCGATCGGTTTGTGTTTTCTTATTCCTTCCTCAAAGAGACAAAGACGGCGCCCGGCCAACATGCGAACCATGCTTCCGGAACCGCCGTCTATTGATGACTTCATACTAATTATCAAATCTCACCGCGGAGGCGACAATCCACCCTTCTTACCGGGAAAATCGTCCAGCTTCGCTTACAGCTTAATCCCCATGTCAGCTATGCTTGGATACAACCTGCTCGTAAACGCTCTTCGGCCGAAGGCCGACCAGCTTCTCGACAGCCTCACCGTCACGGAACACGATGACCGTCGGAACGGACATCACCTGATATTGGCTAGCGGTAGCAGGAGACTCATCGCAGTCCACCTTCAAAAAATGCACCTGATCCCCCATCTCTTCAGACAATTCATCCAGCATGGGGAGCAGCTTCTTGCAGGGAGGGCACCATACCGCTCCAAATTCCACCAATGTGGTTCCCTGGGCTCTTATTTGCGACGCAAACGTCGTATCGTCAACCGCTTGAATACTCATTTAACCTTCCTCCTGACCGGATAGTGATCGTTCGAGCAGGATGGAATCGATGCGCTCGGTCAAATTGGCCCGGATGCTGGTCAGCACCTGAATCTGTTTATCGATCTCCTGAAGCTTTTGCTGGTAGATCGGCAGCACGTCTTTACAAAAGGCTTCTTTATTCTGCAAGACACACTGCAATATTCCGGATATTTCGTCTGTAGACAATCCAAGGTTCAAATACAGCTGAATGGCCTGCACCTGCTCGACTGCAAACGGGGTATATTCCCTGTACCTGTTCTCCTTTCGCAGCGGCGTAAGCAGCCCCTTTTGTTCATAGTAACGAAGGGAGCGAATGCTAACACCGGTCCGCTCCGCCAATTCTCCAATGTTCAAGGCCACATCTCCTCCTTCCTGCCCGGCTGGTCTTTATTGTAAACCCTGACACTAATGTGAGGGTCAAGAGGCAGGCCAATTAATTTTTATAAAAAGCTTTCGTATGCGTTCGGAAAACTCCTGTAAATTAATGTTCAACGGATCGAGGTGGTTATAAGCCGTCTTCACGGCTTCGATCAGCCATAAGGGAATCCTTTTGCCTTCCAGCAGCGGATACACGTTGTCATACGCCCATTCCAGATGCTCCCACCGCTTATCGTTTCCGCTCTGGACATATTCTGACACGTCAATGACTTTCCCGCGCCCGTCCTGAAGCAGCACATTTTTCAGATGAATGTCCCTTGGGTTAAGCCCTTTGATCCTTACAAATGCACGGGCGGCTTCCACGTCATCGATGACCTGCCTTGGCACCGGAATTCCGTACAGGAGGCAATCATACAGAGTCATACCTTCTTCCCGGCTGATGACGACATAGCGTTCTCCTGACCCGTAAAACACAGGAAAAAACGGACTGCCTTCCAGCCGGCTGTAGACATGAATTTCCGCCTGCTTCTTTGGAAGCGCAGCTTCCGTGTACAGCTTATATGCATACGCTGGAAGCGGTTCGTATACAAACACAGCCGCGTCGGTTCCAATGCCGATACAGACTAAATCCTCCGATTCACCGGTTATCGCCACCGGCTCGTTGCTGCCTTGTTTCAGCACTTCCATTCGGGCTAGAGCATGTTCGGCCTGCTTCCACTCTTTACTGTTGTTCATTGTTCGACCGCCCCCTGCGAGCTTAGGTTTTACTTATTCTACTGTATTTGAGCCGGGTAATCCAAGTGAATGGCAGCTCGTTAGTTACAGCCAGAATTTCGCTCCCTCTGTAATATAAAACCACCGCCCCTTTAGTAAATGAAGGATGCGGTGGTTTTGCATTCAATAGCTATAAAATGATGAATGATGATAGCAGGTTACGTATTATACCTTACTTTTTATCGAGTTTGACGTCGAACGAAGCTCCAGCGTCTCCTGCGAAAACAACGATTCCGTCCTTAGGCAGGACAACTTGGTTAGATCCGCTGACTTCACTCATATTTACGAGCGTGCCTTCGGCGTCATAAACGACGAATCCTCCTTCAACCGGAAGCTTCACTGTCATCGTTTTTCCGGCGGCTTGCTTCGGAACCGTGAACCATCTTGCATAACCATCGGCCTTGATGCTGACGGTCGATTGTTTGCCATGGTACAGCGGCTTCACCAGATCCTCGCTGACGAACACGCTGCCCGCGGCTTCCAGGTATTCGGCTCCGTCTTTTTTATAGAAGCTGTATTCCGACGTGTCCCGGCCGCCCATGCCCGGAACCTGAAGAACGCTGGCTGCCGTATTCGGTCCGGTAATTTTTTTGCGTTCAAATACCCTTGGAAATCTTGGGCCCGCTTGATCTCCAGCGTAGGCTTCATCAAATACATGACTGACGTGTATTTTTCGTTCACCGGATAATAGGTTTTACCTTCACGCTGATCCCAAGCTTTGGCCGTGTCCTTTGAAAGCGGGTTGCTGTCCCGTGTCCTTTGAAAGCGGGTTGCTGTCCAGCTTTTGGGCCAGGTAATGGGACAACGCTATTTGCCCAAGCTCAGGAACGCTGCTGTATTCCTGGACCCATAGGTAAGTCAAGCCATTCTTTTCCTTCACAATGCTGACTTTCGCGGTACCCGCTTCGTTCACGAACGTTCCGTCCGAAGTGTACACATATTTCTCCGCAGGATACTCAGGAACATTCGGAACCGAGACGGACATCATTCCATCCTTCAGGTCAACCTTGACCAGTTGATTGGTGGAGCCGTAATATCCGGCATCCTTCTTCAGATCTTCCGGCATGCTGGCCGGAACCGGCTTCCCGAACGATTTGTCCGGCTTGATCTCTTTGATCGTCCCTTTTTCTTTCAGCGCTTCCAGCAGAATTTGTGTCGCAAGGAGCTGGTTCGTCGAGCTGCTTCCGCCTGATGATACGACAGCCGCGGCCATGTTCTGCTCCGGAAGGGCGATCAGCGAAGCGTGGTACAGAATCGTGTCCCCGCCTTTGACGACCGCTTTGATGCCATAATCGTTAAACGGATACAGCCTTACGCTGTCCCAGCCCAGGCCGTAATCGACGGAATTGTCCGCATCTTTTGGCCACAATCCTTTTTTGTATTCAGGCTGACCCATAGCTTCCACCGACTTGGCTGACAGGATGCCCTGCTGTTGTCCGGTAAAGATTTGCGAGAACCGCGCCAAATCCTCCGCTGTGGAATAAATGCCTCCCGTTCCGATCACGTTTACCGTTTCGTTCGGCAGCTGCTGCTGAATGCCGGGATAATAGAGACCTGCCGTTTGGGAAGGATCCACCATATCCTGCGAGGTTTTGGTATTCTTCATGTCCAGCGGTCCGGTGAAAGATTGATGAACGAAGGCGGTAAATTTCATCCCGCTGACGCGTTCCACCAAGATCTCCGCCAGCGTAAACCCGTCGTTGCAATACACCGAGAAAGCGCCCGGATCGGCCTTCAAGCTTTGCTTGGACAGCTGCTCGAGCAGGGTGTCGTGCGCGTAAGGGTCGGAGTCTTCAAACAAAAACGCATTATTCAGGCTGGAACCTTGAATCCCGGAGGAATGGTTCAGCAGCATGCGCGGGGTAATTTGCTTGTAGCGCTCATCCTTCATTTTGAATTCCGGTATGTACTGTACAAGCGGGGTATCCAGGTTGATCTTCCCCTCGTCAACCAGTTTCATGACGGCGGCGGTCGTAAACATTTTGCTCGTTGAGCCGATGCCGTACATCGTGCCGCTCGTTAGCGGAACCTTGCCCTCTTGATCATTCGTTCCGGTTTGGCTGGAAACTCGGATCTTCCCTTGGTCGATGAGCGCGTACTGCACGCTGATCGTCCCGTACTGCTTCGTGAGCAGTTCCGCTTTCTCTGCGGCGATTTGTTCAAGCCCTTTGGCGGCCGGAACCGTCGCTTCCGTGCCGGACGCCATCGCTGCGGTTGGAACCAGCGGGGTCAAGGTCAGTGCGGCGGTCAGAAGCCATGCCATCCTTTTTTTCATGAATGAACCTCCTTTTGTTGGACTATTCGGTACTACGTTCATCACCCCGAATTTGGTTCACTTTTCCAACAAAAAGGGAACATCGTCTCATACTGCGGTTCGACATAGGACCATCTATCTAGCTTGCGCTAACTCGAAAAGGCAGCCATCTTAGTGGATGGCTGCCTTAAACCGTACTTTTGCGATGATTGGTTCCGTTGACCTTCCAATCAATATACCCGAATCTCCACGAGTTCGGCGGCAGGAGCACCGTTCGTTTGTTCGATCACGAGGCGCAGCGCGTCGGTGGAAATGCGCTCATTCAAAGCGATCCGATTGCTTCTTCGCCGATTATCCTTAACACTGGCGATCATGCCCCATTCCCCACCGATGCATGCCTCGATCCGGTATGACTTGACCAGTTCAGGGATGATTTCGAACGGTGTACGATGATGATGCAGATTGATCAGGTCTTCGTTGACGTCGTCGTTCCATGTCAGCCGCACCTCCTGCAGCGTGATTTCACTCTCCCATGTCAACTGCAGCCATGCCTCGTGCTCCGGCCCAATCGGATCCGACGCCCACAGATTGGGTCCGCCGAATGGCCGCTTGTATCCGCCGACCGCCTTCGCCGGCGAATAGGCAGCGGTCGTACCCAGAACCTTGAAGCAGAACGGCTGCCGGACCAGCGACTTCATGCTCCAGGCCACCACGGGCTGATTCTCGTCATGATCTTCCAAATCAGCTGAAGCGTTAGGCACCGCCCCCTTCTCAAATGCGAGGACGCCAGTAAGGGGTTCAGCCGCCCGGTACAGGCTGATCTCCGGATTCCCGCGGATGATGACAAAAGCATTCTGCGGCGTGTCCGGTGCCCAAGCCAGCGGAAGGGATATCCACTGCGCTTCGCCCTTGGAAATAGCTGCTTCGGCTTCAGCCACCTTTGTGCAGGGCACGTAATTTTCCGGACGGCCGGTGTCCCACAACTCCACGGCAAGCCGGGTATCCCCGCTCGCGTCTACGAGCAGCTCCAGTCCTTGCATCGCCGGCTCCACCGGAAACAATATCGCGACATCCCGCTCCAGCCGGTAGGCTGAGTGCGGTTTGGTGGCGCCGATGCTGCCGCGGACCGACGAGGCGGATACCTTTGCCTGGCGGGCGAGGTCCCGGTCGTCTTCATGCCGCAGGCCGATGCAGGATGACCGCGACGACAAAGCCGAGCGCGATGGACACCGGCACCGCCACGAGGAACAGCACGGTGTTTTTCAAGGACAGGTAAAACAGCTTGTCGTGCAGCATCCGGGTTACATTATCAAGACCGACGAACCCGACCTTGGGATTCATGAATTTGTAATCCGTGAAGACCAAACCCAGAGAGTATGCGGCCGGTATGAGAAAGAACAGGAGCACGCCGATCATGCTGGGCCCGATGAAGACGTAACCCAGCCTGCGCTGCCTTCTCATCCAATGGTTGTTCATGCGTTTCGCCTACTTTCATATTTTTGATGTCCTCAGTCTAGCAAGCCGGGACGTTTCGCAGAAGGAACAAAACCATCGTCTTCATATCACAAAATGATGCAAAAAAAGCGCTTCGAGGACGACTCGCTGCGCTTGTTCATCAAATCGTTCTATCTATAATCGGGCAATCGGATCAATAAAGGGGGCAAGAAGTTATCCAGAATGCGGCAAGGGACAGCCAATAGACTTGGCCATCCCTTGTGTTCAGATGAGCGCACCACTCTCGTGGCGATAGGTCACTGCTGCGGATTGGATTTTAAATATTCGTCATGGCGTTTCACCATAGCCGCCACCGTCGCGTCCAGGTCCTGGGACCCCAGGAAGTACTTCTCGTATTCCTGCGAGCGCAGATCCATAACCTCCTGCGGGACGGTACGGACGAAGGTCGGCGTCTTATTGTCAAACATGACGTACATCAAGGATTCCTGATCGTAGGTGTCTCCCTTGTCTCCCAGCATGCTCTTCAGCGCCGTATCCTGATCCGCATCCTTGGATGCAGGCAGACGCCCGCCGGCTGCCATCGGTGCCATGCCGCCGTCCGCGTACCATTTCAGGAACTCCCACGCTTCCTTCTGATACTTGGACTTGGCGTTGATCGATATATAATCGCCCAGCCCACCGCGGGTCACGTAGTTTGCGGCGTCTTCTTCCAGTCGCGGTACCGGGGCGAACGCAATTTTGAAATCGCGCGGATAATCGGTAAAGTTGTTGGAGCTGCGGAGCAGCCAGGCCCCGATGTTCAGCATCGGCACTTCACCGCTGAGGAACATTTGCTCGACCGGCATTTTGGACGTCAGCTGCTCGCCGAGCGGAGGCGTCGTCTTGTCATCCTTCATCATGCCGTACAAGCTTTCCAGCCATTTGCGCACAAGCGGATGATCCAGGTTGGAGCTGCCGTCCGCTTTGGTATAGCCTTCTTTGGCGAGCACGGAGTCGATCGGGTCGACAAACGGCTCGGTATTCTGGATAAAACCGTAGCCTTCGCCTTTCTTCAGCTTCTTGGCGTATTCCCTCATCTCGTCCCAGGTCCAGTCCTTCGGAACCGGGAGGTTGGCTGCATCCAGGGCATCCTTGTTCAGCGCAACGAAAAAGGAGCTTTTTGTCGTCGGTACGCCATAATATTTGCCGTCGATCTTCCAGCCGGCCGCTTCGGGCCACATTTTCTCATCGATATTATAGTCCGTGAAGGCGCTCAGGTCAGCCGCAGCCCCAGAAGCAACCCGTTTTGACGCCTGGGAAGCGGAATAGTTGACGAAGAGATCGACATCCTGTCCGGTCATAATCGCCGTATCCAGCTTCAAGTTGCCTTCATCGTCATTGACAAAGCGCACATACTCCACTTGAATATCCGGGTGATCCTTATTCCAGGCATCCACCACTTCCTGCGGCCCGGCCTCCGGCGGAACCCCGCCCCACATTTTCAGTTTGACGGCGCCGCCTGAAGCGGACGAAGCAGCTTTTGCACTGCCCGCCGCCCCCTCGGCATCCCCCTTACTTCCGCCGCCGGAGCAGCCCGATACCACGCCCGCGATCAGCACCAGCGATACGAATCCCGCAAGCCAACCTTTTTTTCTCAATTGAAGCCCCCCGTATCAAAATGAATTGTTTGTTGCAGCTCAAGGATAGCAAAGCGGCGGGCCCCGCCGTAAGTAACAGAATCATGGTTCCCATGGAACAGAAATACGCAGTTCGGCGGCTCGCGACAGATACTGAACATACATTTTGTTCTATTGCTTCATCCGGTATTGGCTCGGGGTCATCCCCGTCATCCGTTTAAAAATTTTAATAAAATAGTTGTCGTTCATGAAACCAACGTTCTGGCAGATCCGATTGACCGGAAGGTCCGTCGTCGTCAAGTATTCGATGGCCTTCTCGACCCTCGTCCGGTGCAGATAGTGGATCAAGGTCTCCCCGGTTTTCTTTTTAAACAAGGCGCTGACGTAGTTTTCCCCCATCATGACATAACGGGCGAGCGATTTGAGCGTAATGTCCTGATCGTAGTTTTGTTCGATGTACTCCATAATTTTGTTCACTTCCGGGTGCGTAATCTTCTCCCGGGCCGCCGGCTGCCGAACCGGACGTTCGACTTGCGGCTGCCGGACAGACAGCTCCCTGCTCACTTTGGACAGCGTCTCCCGAAGATCCTTCACGCTCATGGACAGCTTCAAAATATAGTTGGAGGCTCCGTATTCCATCGCTCGGCGCATGGATTCAAAGTCCCCTATGCAGGTCAGCATGACGAACTTGGACCCGATGCCGGCTTTCCGTGTTTCCTGCAGAAGTTCAAGGCCGTCCATCTGCGGCATGACGATGTCGCACAGCACCAGATCCGGCGGGTCGTTCTTGATCATCGGCAGCGCTTCCAAACCATTGCTCGCCTCGCCTGCAAGCGTAAAGCCCATCTCCTCCCACCGGATGATCTCCTTGACCGACTCCCTAACAAAGGTTTCGTCTTCAACCAGCAGCACTTTCCACATCCGCGTTTCACTCCTTAACAGCTAGATAGAAGGAACCAAAGAAAGTCACAGCTCCGACTTATAACAGTTGCACATCCCAAGAAATCAGCGGATCATCATTTTAGTTCCATTTAGATCGTTTATGATATCGATTGACGCGTATTCTCGTAAGGCTCGGACAGCAGCACCGGCAAGTGCATCCGGCACAGCGTACCCTGCTCAAGCGGGATGACCTCAAGCTCCCCTTTGTCCTTGAACAAAAGGCGCAGCCGCTCCCTCACATTTTGCAATCCGATACTCGGACGCTTGCGGGCTTCGCCCTGATTTTTGGTGGACTGCTCGATGCCGACGCCATTGTCTTCGACTTCCAGAGTGAGCCGGTCCTGCAGCAGCGGGCTGCGCCCCATCCGGATCAGAATCCGTCCGCCTTCGGCCATATTGCCGATGCCGTGCTTGATTGCATTATCCACCAAGGGCTGCAGGCTCAGCTTCGGCACCAGCGCGTACACCAGTTCCTCATCATAGCTGAACTCCACTTGAAAGCGGTTCCCATATCTCACCTGCTGAATATAAAGAAAGGCGCGCGTAAGCTCGATTTCATCCCGGAGATGAATCAGGTCCACGTCGGAGTTGAGGCTCGTCTCCAGCAGCTTTCCGAGCGACAGGCAAATCTCGACGATTTCTTCGCTACCGCTCCGCAGGCCGATCCACTTGATCGTGTTTAGCGTATTCAGCAGAAAATGGGGGTTCATCTGCGCCAGCAGCATTTGAAAATGCACCGCATCCTTCTGCCGTTCTTCGGCCCGCAGCCGCTGGACCAAACCGTTCATATCGACCATCATCGTGTTAAACGTCCGGGTCAGTTCCAAAATTTCTCCCTTGTACCGCTTCTCAGGCAGCCGGATCCGCAGATCCTTGCGGACCGCCTCCTTCATCTTGATCTGCATATGCGACAACGGCCTTGTAAACGCATGGGCAATCATGAACGCAACCGCAATAAACGCGGCGGTAATGGCATAAAAGGTTACAAAGTATTGCTTCTTCAGCGT
Source organism: Paenibacillus sp. AR247 (assembly GCF_002968895.1). NCBI lineage: Bacteria > Bacillati > Bacillota > Bacilli > Caryophanales > Paenibacillaceae > Paenibacillus > Paenibacillus sp. AR247. The sequence goes on from NZ_PCZT01000009.1 coordinate 971,410, forward strand.
TTCGATTTCCCGGAACAGCAGATGAAGCGGTATTCGATCCACGAGGTACCAATCCAGGGAAGACAAATAGCTGTAATTCACCAGCGTGTCGGACTGCTGATCCGTCCAATGACCGCTCTGCGGCATGTCTGCGATTTCTTTGACGGCTGCGGCAGACAATGACGAATCGGGAATCGACCTTGCGATCACCTCACCGCTACGGGTCATGATGAAGTAGGCTTGATCGCTTTCGGATTTTTGCAGCATAGATTGAAACCAGAAGGAAAAATCGATGCTGATGCGTGCCAAGCCGTAGGCCTTGTTGCTCCGGTCGCGCAGTTCGGCGTACAAAGACAGCAGGCTCGGGCTTTTACTGATGTCCCGTGACACGTAATTGGCGTCGTCGGACACCCAGAGATAAGAGGACTTGGATTCCTTAAGCGCCTTGAAAGATGCGTTAGAAGCAATCTGGCTGTAATTCAGGGAAGTATTCGGCGGGTAGGATGTATACACATGGCCGCTGTTGTCGAGAAGCGTGAAATAGACGGACGGATTGTACAGGAAAAAGCTGTTGTTGAGCCCTTTGAACTTGTCCTCCATGATCTCTTTATTGTCCAGTACCGACCGTTCTTCCGGCTTCTGCAGAATGCGTCTCACCTCGGAATCCTGTTCCAGAAAAATCAGCGTCTTGAACGCGATGCTAAGCTGATCCTCAAGTGACCGGTGCAGATTGTCCAGCTGTTCGTGGCTCTGCTCGCTGATTTTATTTTGGACAAGCGATTCGATTTTCTGGTAGTTGTACAAATTCAGCACGCTGAACGGAAGCAAAATGACGAGCGCAAACAGGGCAAACAACCGGTATTTCAGCTTGTGGGGAATGAGGTGACCGAGCCATTTCCGCATAACGAGAACTCCTTTTTTACACTTGGTGCTCCCATTATATCTCACACGATGTCCCTAGATAACAATGTTCGTACAAGAGCGTAATTTTGTAGCGTGCAAGCCTGCAAAAAACATCAAATCGTTCTATTGACACGCTGCTGTTGGTCCTGCCAGTTAATGAGAAAAAGAACCGCACCCTTATGCGGTCCTTCAGGAGATTTATACGCATACTTTGATCTCGCTTTCAGCAAGATCGCAGGCTCAGTTTCTACCGTAATACAGCTTGCGGTTCGTGACGTCCACAAGGTACAAAATATCGATACCGTTATCATTACGCTCTACACTAAGCCGCTCGATCGGCTTGCCTGGCGCGATGGACGTTTGGCTCCAGCCGCCGCCCGTCGGGGCGGCCATAAATGCGCGGTCCGTACCGCTGCTTTTGACGTAGTACACCCGCGGCACCGAGCCTGCCCATGTAATATCAATGGCTGCCTTGGTCTCGGAAGCGTTATACACGGTTTGCAGGTTCCAGCCGTCGACTCCATAGGATGCATACTTCACGGAAAAGGTCGTGCTGCCTTCCTCCCGGTAGCGGTAGGCTACGACGGGATTTCCGGACGAATCGACGGCCAGTTTGGCGCTCTGCACACCGGGACCACCGGGGTCACTTCCCGTCTGAACATACGCTTCTGTAGGGGCGAGCGGCTGGATGATATCGGCGATTCCCGGCGTCAGCGGCAAGGAAACGGCGCTGCCGTCGGCCTTGTAGAAGCTGCCTGTCGATGGGCTGTATTTGACGTAAGACAATTCATGCCGCAGCGGACTTGCCGCAAATGCGGACCACTCGAACAAAATGTGAAGGTCGCCGTTCGCATCAAACACGAGATCATCAGGGTAGAATGATTTGTTCAAGGACGAGCCGATCACGGCCACCTTGGACCATGTGGAAGCCGCGTTATCCCACCGGAACAGCTGCCCTGAACGGTAGCCGGCGGCGTCTTCGCCGGACCGGATCAACAGGTATACGTCTCCGTTCGGTGCCGTGGTCAAGACGGGATAGGTGCCTTTAAATGTGGTAGGCGTTGGCATATCGGCGGAATGGTTTTGTGGCGCTCCCCCTACCGTGTCGGATCGGAAATAATGCCATGCATCGTGGTGCATCGAAGCGAACACGTGAAACCTGCCGCTCCCA
>NZ_PCZT01000009.1:973562-979578 GCF_002968895.1 Paenibacillus sp. AR247
GCAGCGGCTGTTCCGGCCGCTTCCCCCATCACCGCGCAGGTCGCCATGACGCGCGTTGTGCCAAAAGCCACGTGGGAAGCGCTGATGTTGCGGCCGGCGAACAGAAGGTTGGAGACGTTCGCCGAATACAGGCTGCGGTACGGAATATGGTAGATGCCGTCCGCGTGCATATGCTTGGATCCGCTGGCTTCGGCATACATCCCCTGCGGCGGGTGCAGATCGATGGACCAGCCGCCGAAGGCGATGCGGTCTGGGAACGGCTCCTGCGCGATGATGTCGTTCTGGTTCAGCACATAGTCGCCGACAAAGCGGCGATATTCCCTTTTTCCCGGAATGGAACCGACCCATTCCAGCGTCATGGTTTCGGCATCGAACCGCCCTGAATTTTTAATATAATCCCAGATCCCATAGATGACCGACCATAGTTCGTCCCGGATGACTTCATTATCATGGACCGTGTCCAGTTCGCCTCCCCACTCGATCCACCAGTAATGGCAGCCCGAGTCGCCACTGCGGATGACCCGCTTGATCGGAATCGGCGTCTGCGTAATGTCCTTGGCGAAAGAAGGCGGTACGAACCGGACAGGATGACCCGCATCCTTCGTGTAAAACAGCAGCGTACTGCCCAAGGTGATGCCGTCCGCCTCCTCCGGCGCCCACGCTTCCCCGTATTCACGGTAGGCTTCCCGGCCGATCCGGTAGCGGGCGCCCGCCATAAAGCCGACGAGACCGTCGCCTGTACAATCGAGAAAGACGGGGCTTTCCATGCGGATGCGCCGCTCGGAGCCCATCATCCAGCCGGTCACCGACCGGATCGTCCGGTTCTCCTCCGGACCGTCCGCCTCAACTTCATGCACATCGGTGTTCAGCAGCAGCGTAATGTTCGGCTCCGCCCGCACCGCTTCCAGGATCACCAAATCCCACAGGTACGGATTGCCTTCCGGATTGCGATACTGGTTCTCGACGAACAGTTCGCCCATGATGCCGGTCTCCCTGGCGTACCGGTTAATGCCATGCGCGGTCGCCCCGCACACCCACACCCGCACCTCACTGCTTGAATTGCCGCCGAGTACCGGGCGGTTGTTCACAAGCACGACCTGGCTGCCGAGCCTTGCCGCTGCAATAGCGGCGCATACGCCGGCCAGTCCGCCGCCAACGACGGTTACGTCGCTTCGTATCGTCTCGGTTTTCATCCTCTCACCCTTTCACCGCAGAGTTGGTCAAACCTTGAATAATGTAGCGCTGGCCGATCGCAAACACGACGATCATCGGGATAATGCCCGCAGACGCCGCGGCCATCATGCCGTTGTAGTCCACCGTATTTTCCAGGATAAAGTTCTGAAGTCCAAGCGGAATGGTGTACAGCCGCTCATCGATCAAAAAGACCAGCGCGTTCTCGTAATCGTTCCACTGCCAGGAGAAATCGATAATGGCCAAGGTCGCCAGCGCCGGTTTGGCGAGAGGCAGTATGAGCCGGAAGAAGATCCGGAAATGTCCCGCCCCGTCGATAAAAGCCGACTCGGAAATCTCATGGGGAATGGACAGGAAGAACTGGCGCAGCATGAATACACCGAAAATCGTAAACAGACCGGGCAGAATCAGGGCGAGATGCGTATTATAAATGCCGGCCCATTCAAACATGATGAACTTGGGCACGAACAGTACCTGCGGGGGAATCATCATCATGGATAAATATAGCATGAACAGCGCGTTTCTTCCCTTGAATTCGATCCGGGCAAAACCGTAAGCAGCAAACGCAGACAGGAACGTGGCGCCCGCCATGCCGATCAGGGCAATTTTTAGCGAATTCAGGTAGTAAGTTCCGAAGCTTTTCGGTCCGGTCCACACCTTGAGGTGGTGTTCCCATGTCGGATGCGCAGGAATCCACTCGATCGGGTATTTGAATACTTCGGTCGGTGTTTTCAAAGACGTGCTGATCATCCATAGAAAAGGCATAACCATCACGATGGCCAGCGCCAGCATGATCAGCGTCACCAGCAGCCTGCCCGGCGTGCCGGCCAGCAGCGTTTTTGGAGTTCCATGATGCTTCAGGCCTCTCTTTCTCTTAGTAATGAACCCATCGTTTTTGGCCGATCCATTGGATCACCGTAATGATCAGGATGATGATGAACAGCGCCCACGATATCGTGGCGGCGTAGCCCATATCGTAGTACCGGAAGGCGTTCTGGTAGACGTACAGGGACAAGATGGTCGTGCTGTTCCCAGGGCCGCCCTGCGTCGTGGCCTGAATGATGCCGAACGTCTTGATCGTCATGATCATTCCGGTCACCAGCAGCAGAAACGTGGTGGGGCTGACGAGCGGCCAGATGATTTTGCGGAGCAGCTGTCCCGCCCGGGCGCCGTCGATCTTCGCGGCTTCCAGCAGCTCCGGCGATACCTCCTGCAGCGCGGCTAAATAAATGATCATGTTATACCCCATCAGAAACCAGATCCAGATGATGTCGATCGCAAACATCGAAGAGGTTGTCGTCGACAGCCAGCCCGGCGGATGATCGATGCCTATGCCGCGGAGGAATCCGTTGATCGGCCCCTGTTTCGGCTGGAACAGCAGCATCCACACAAACGCGACGGCCACCCCGCTCGTAATGTACGGCATAAAGTACAGGGCGCGCAGAAGCTTTTTCAAGTAAATCCGCTGGTTCAGGATGACCGCGACGACGTGCATCGAAGCGAACACGTGAAACCTGCCGCTCCCATCCCGCGCGATCGAGGGCTGATTATGTCCCAAATCATCACTGTATTCTGCAACCGAGATCCCGTTCATGACAGGAATATTGGACCATTCCCCGTTCCCATCCCGCCTGGCGATATATACTTTATGCGTTGACTCGGCGCTTCCCGGCGCGTTATACGCCATGTAGGCGTACTCCAATCCCGTTCCATACGTTTCGAGGGGCGTCCACCAACCCGCTTGGTTGCTTGAATCCATGGCATATGGCACCTCGGTCAACGCCGCGGCAGCACTGCCCATCCCGGACGGCAGGAGCGCAGCCAGCATCAACGCTGCAGTTCCGATTTTCCACGGTCTTCCTTTTTTCATATCATCGGCCTCCTTTAGTTAAAGTAACCCATTCATATGCCTGAAGCATGAGACTCCATCCCCGCCCACAATGTGAAGCGCTTTCATGTTATTAGAACGCTCATGCGCACGGTAATCGTAGCACGAGGCTGACCCCCGTGTCATACACAAATTGATGCATCCCATAGACAAAATCACGTCTTTTCATTCAGTTGGAAACAGATATAGAACGAATTAGCAGTGCTCGGACATCCCATTAAAACGGTCCAGCCGCTTGCATGGACTAAACTTAGCGAGATGTATGGTGCGAGAATAATTCTGCCCTGCCAGACCACACGATACGTTTATTGCTGCGTAAAAAAACGACGCCGTATGCGGCGTCGCTACTGTTATTTAAAGCACTTCATTCTCAGCGCTGCCAGAAATTAAGAGTTCTGAACCAGGCTGTATCTACCGGATAACACTTGCTCCTCATGGCGTTTCACTTCATGCAGCCACTGCTCACGCACAGGCACGCCCTGCGAAGCGCAGTAGTAATCCCACACGGCTCCGAAAGGGTAGGATTTGAACTCCTCGGTCAAAGCCAGCCGTGAGGTGAAATCGCCTGCAAGCTCGATCCTTTTCAGCTCATCCACCGGTTCCAGCATGGCCCGAAGAAGCGCTTTGATCGTATTGCGGGTGCCGATGACCCAAGCTGCAATATGATTGATGCTGCCGTCAAAGAAATCCAGGCCGATGCTCGTTCTCGGCAGCAAATCACCCCGGACCAGCTCGCGGGCGATTTCGAGCAGCTCGTCATCCATCGTTACGACATGGTCACTGTCCCAGCGCACGGGACGGCTGACATGCAGCAGTAAATGTTCACTGAACATCAGGATGGACGTCAGCTTGTTGCTGATCACTTCGGTCGGATGGAAATGCCCGGCATCGAGGCAGACCGATTTTCCCCGTGACAGCGCGTAACCCATATAAAATTCGTGCGAACCCACAACGTAGCTCTCGGAACCCAAACCAAACAATTTGCTCTCCACCGCGTCGATGTTATAGGACGGATCGATCTCTTCGCTGAAAATCTCATCAAGCGAATCACACAGCCGCTGGCGCGGCGACAGGCGGTCGACCGGCGTATCCTTGTACCCGTCGGGTACCCAGCTGTTGGTCACGCAGGGCTGACCCAGCTCGCGGCCGAAATGCTCGGCAATCTTGCGGGATGCCTTGCCGTGGCGGATCCAGAACTGGCGGATTTCCTCATCTGCATGGCTTAGCGTAAAACCGTCGGCCGCTTTTGGATGGGAGAAATACGTAGGATTGAAATCCAGACCAAGTCCCTGATCTTTGGCCCAATCGACCCAACGCTGAAAATGGCGGGGTTCGAGCTCGTCAAGGTCAACCTTCTCTTCGGTGTCAGCATATATCGCATGGAGATTCACTTTATGCTTGCCGGGGATCAAAGACAAGGCTTTCTCCAGATCGTCTCTCAGCTGATCCGGCGTAGCCGCGCGTCCCGGATAACTGCCGGTTACCGCAATTCCTCCGCTAAGCTCCGCGTCTTTGAACAGAAAACCTCGAACATCGTCCCCCTGCCAGCAGTGGAGCGAAATTTTAATTTGCGACAGTTTTTCCAGCGCCTTGTCGACGTCGATCCCGTGCTGGGCATAAAGCGTTTTGGCATCCTCATAGCTCTTCCGAATTTGTTGATCCATGTTACTTACCTCCCGAAAATTGGATTTGGTAAATGATCATTTCTTCACGATCCTATTCCAGCGTTCCTTCACGCCGGCCGCGAGGGAACCCGGTTTATAGCGGGTCACTTCAAAAGATTCGGCAACGGTTCTTCTGGCTTCGTGAATATCCCTGAACACTCCTGTTTGGATCATTTGGACCATCAGGTTGCCGAGCGCCGTGGATTCGATGGGGCCTGCGCAGACCTCCCTGCCTATGGCGTCCGCCGTCAGCTGGCAGAGCAGCTCGTTTTTCGCTCCGCCGCCCACGATGTGCAGGACTTCGACGGGTTCTCCAGTCAGCGCTTCCAGCTCATCCAAGTACGTGCCGTAGCTTAAAGCTAAGCTGTCGAAGATGCAGCGTGCCACCTGGGCCACCGACTCCGGAACCTTCTGCCCGGTGTCCCTGCAAAAGCGGCGGATCTCCTCCGCCATATCCGGCGGATTTAGGAACCGGTCGTCATTGCAGTCGATCAGACTGCGGTAAGGCTCGCTCTGCTCCGACATTTGAACCAGCTCAGCAAAGCTGTACCGGTCCCCGCTCTGCCGGCGGACCTCCTGGATTAACCAGAGGCCCGTTATATTTTTCAAAAAACGATAAGTTCCGTAAGCGCCCCATTCGTTGGTGTAGTTCGCTGCCATCGTTTCCTTCGTGTTCAGGGGCTGATCTCGCTCCACACCCAGAAGGGACCAAGTGCCGCTGCTCAAGTAGGCCCAGGAACTCCCCTCACGGGCAGGCACACCAAGCACCGCGGAAGCGGTATCATGGGTTGCCGCAACGACAAGGCTGCATAACGGCAAATCGTACCGCTGCTGAAGTGCCGGGTCCAGCCCTCCAAGGGGGGTTCCCGGCTCGGTCAACGCGGCAAACTGTTCCCGCCGCATCCCGAGAATGGACAACAGCTCTGCATCATAATCCCGGTTCTGCAGGTTCAGCAGCTGTGTGGTGGAAGCGTTGGTCACTTCGTTGATCCGCCTGCCTGACAGACGGTAATACAAATAATCCGGTACGAGCAGAACTTGGTCTGCCCCTGTCCGTTCTTCCCGGTCATGTGCAAACAGCTGGTAGATCGTGTTGAACGTCAGCTGCTGGATGCCTGTCTTCTCATACAGGGCTTCGCGGGATATCAGCTTTTCCAGCTCCGCCGGGGCCGAATCCGTCCGCCGGTCACGGTACGCATAGACTTCCCTAAGCCTCTTGCCTTCCCGGTCGACCAATGCATAATCCACCGCCCAGGTATCGATCCCCAAAGTA
>NZ_PCZT01000009.1:979678-986592 GCF_002968895.1 Paenibacillus sp. AR247
TGCCTGCAGCCCTGCAACGATTTGCTCCAGCAAATGCTCGATATCCCAATACAGGGAGCCGTCCAGCTCACGGAAGCCGTTGTCGAATCGGTGGATTTCCTCCAGCGCCAGCTTGGAATCCTTCAGCCTTCCGAGAACGAGGCGCCCGCTTGATGCCCCGATGTCAACGGCGATATGAGCATCCATACCTCCATCCCCTTTCTGAACCAAGTTCGTTCCCCTCCATGGAAACGCTTTCGAATCACACTGCCATATCAGGAATAGATTCTGTCGCCAGCCTTTCGGCTGCTTCCATATACCTTGTCGCGCAACATTTCCAGCGTTCCATGACCAGATCTTGTTCTATCCTCCTATTTATCATAAAATGATTAACACCCCGGGTAATTTAGGTGAAAGCGACATTTTACCCGGTAATTCCGACATAGCGAGGATAATAATCATGCCTAAGCGTACGGTAAGGCTGCTGAGCGGCAGGGAGTATTTCAACAATTGGGATGACTTCTCGATTTTCGTAAACCGCAACGCCGAGTCCTATGAGTTAACCGAACATCACCATGATTTTCTGGAAATGAGTTATGTCAGTGAAGGAACCGGGTATCACCATACAGGTGATGAGGTCATGCCCGTATCTGCGGGGGACCTGTTTGTCATTCCGATCGGCGCTTCGCATGTGTTCCGGCCGGGGTCAACGGCCAAGGACCGTCAGCTGATCGTGTATAACTGCCTGACTTCGATGGAGAACGCCACCAAAATTTTGGAAATGGTGCCTGGAGGCGATGAGCTTGGAAGGCTTCTGGCTTTTAACGAAATCATGCATTACCGCGACCGTGACGGCGAAGCTAAAGGCTGGTTTGAACGGCTCTATCGCGAGTATTCGGTAGAGCGTACCGGAAGGGAAACCGCCTTGTATGCAGGCATGCTTCAGCTGATGATCTGCATCATCCGGATTCACGAAGCCACAGTGGAAGGGGCACCGCCGCCCGCCGTAGGTATGGACCATGTGCTGTCCATGCTTCATGGCCATTACAGCCGTCCGTTTACCGTAGAGGAGCTAGCCGGTGAGCTCGGGATTGGGGAGCGGCAGTTTCAGAGGCTGTTCGTCAAACATACCGGACTCACACCCATCAAGTATCTGCAGCGGATCCGGATTCAGGAGGCTTGCCGCCTGCTCCGGTCAAGTCACCGCCGGATTCACGATATCTCTGGCGCCGTAGGGTACCAAAGCTTGCCGTCATCGACAGTGGACCGCCCGCTGTCTCAAGCGGCTGCAAGGCAAGGCTGGCGCGTATGCGCTCCGCTGCTCCGGCAGCCTCTACCGGCCTGAGCCCGGGAAGGGCGACCACAAACTCCTCACCCCCGTACCTGCCAAACACATCCTCGGGTCGCAGCTGCTCACGGCATACCGCGACGATGTGCATCAGGGCGTCATCACCCGGATCATGCCCGAACTCATCGTTGATCCGCTTGAAGTGATCGATGTCGAACAGCAGCAGCGACATCGGCTCCTCCCGTTTCAGGCAGTCATACAGCAGGCCGCTGGCCAGCTTCATAAAATGGGCACGGTTGTAAATCCGCGTCAACCCATCATAGTAAGCCAGCTGGCGAAGCTCTTCCTGAAGATGCGCTTTCTCGGTGACATCGATCAGCACGATCAGCCGTCCGGCCGGCTGCCCGCCCTGATTGCGGATGACAGACGTCCGGATTTGATAGTTGAAGTCTCTCTCTCCGATATGCCAGTTCAATTCCTGGATGTCCGCTCCTGAACCGCTATCCGTATCCGGATCGTAATGAAGCAGCGGTCCACCGGCGTGTTTTTCCCACAGCCCTTCCAGCGGCTCCCCGATGGACGAGACACCGAGCTCTGGAATCATGGCGCCGGCGGCAGGGTTGTAATCGACCAGCCGGTTGTCCCTGTCGAGCACCAGCACCCCATCGCGCATGCTGGCAAACAGCTTGTCCCGGGCAATCGGAGCGACGTGGAACAATCCTTTGGACACTAGCGCCCATAAGTAAAGCGCTGAAGTCACCGTCATGATCACCGGGATTGGATCCATCCCTTCAGGAGTTATGCCGCCCAAGTAAAGAAAGTCTCCGGCAAGCGGCAGCACCAGGCCGATCAGCATCGTGCCGAGCTGAAAGCGGTAAGAAGGCATTCTCCGCCAATGCCTCAGCAGAAGCACGACACCGCCGATCATGCAGCCAAACGTGTAGGCGCCCTGAATAATATACCAGGGACCTGCCACCACGTCCGCCTTAAGGCTGGGTCCGCCTGCCCGCAGGACGATGTCGCGGTAATAGAAATGATGCCAATCGTTTGTCATGACCAGCAGGAGCGTGACCGCGGGAATGATGAACATGGCTATCTTTAGACGCTTTCCCAAATAGCGCTCCATACCGAGATAGGACATGATGATGAGCAGATTCAGCGGAGGCAGGAACGGCATGCCCAAGTATTCGAACTTGATCCAGAACTTGATTTCTTCGAGGGAACCGCTGGCAAGTTCAAGCGCGGACCCGAACGTATAAATGGCCGCCAAAAGGCTGAAGGCGAAAAAGGTTCTCACCATGGTGAGCTTGGACCTTCCCGACAAGGCATATAATCCCATCAGAAGATTTAACACACCGGCGGAAACGATCAGAGTCAGGACAGCGGAGTAAGGTGTTCCCATAAGGTTGCAGGCTCCAAATCATGTGTGGTTAGCCGGAGCCGTCGCGGTCCGGACATTCTTATCCCGATGTTACCACAGGAAATAAGGGCAATGATACAGGAAAATAATCATCCCGCCATAGGAGATGACGGGATGATGGCGGGATTGAATACCCCTGGATGCCTTTCATTCAAGACAGCCCGATATATATGCCGGTCCAAATCATTTAAAATACTGAGCCAAATGTTCGGCAGCCTTCACGATCCCCTGCCGCTCCGCCTCGATCGATCCCCAGAACCGGTGATCTTCGAGCTCGATACTAACCGCTCCCTGATAACCGAGCCGGTCAAGCCTTACGGCAACCTTGCTCCATTCCACTTCGCCATGTCCAGGGATCGTGTAGCGCCATGACCCTTCGGAGAAGCCATACTTCTCCCCAAAGGTTGCGGGAATGACGCCGCACTCGTACAGCTCATCGTGCAAAATTTCCGTATCCTTGCCGTGGCAGTGAACGACACGGTCCCCGAATTCGCTCAAAGCGCGGAGATAATCAATGCCCAACCGGACCAGGTGGGAAGGATCATAGTTGAGCCCGAAATGCCGCGAAGGGATCGCTTCGAACATCGCTCTCCACATTTCCGGTGTACATCCCAGCGTCGGATAATACGGCGCCGGGCCGGGCCAGCCTTCGATCGCCATATAGACGCCCTTCTCCTCGGCATGGCGGACCAGCTCTGGAAACGTATCCTTCCAGATAGCGAAGCCCTCCCTGCGCGGCAGTGTATGGTCTTCCGGGACGAGACACATAAACATGACGCTGCCGCCAAGTTCCGATATTCCGTCCATTTGCTGTTTTACTGAGGTCACAGCCGCCTCTCTTACAGAGTCGTCGCGGCTGAGAAGCTTTGCCGTCTGCTGGGCATCGACCGATCCGATCCCGATGCCGGCTTCCTCGCAAGCCTGCTTTACTTCTGGAGTCAGCTGCGGGACATCCAGAATATCCAGTCCTGCTTCCACCGCCCACAGAGCCGTTTGCCGGATTCCTTCCGCACCAATTTTAGGCGGAATTCGCATTCCGATGGGGTTGCTCATTAGACGTTTTCCTCCTCTGTCATAGCCGCTGCCTGCGGGACATAGCCGGCCGCCTGGTAGATCATCTCGGATAGCTTAACAACTTTCAGAGCGAATTCTCCAGGCACCAATACTTCATGCCGTCCCAAGATCGCGTCGATGAAGCTTTTGTCCTGATTCGTCGTCTGCTCCGGCAGATCAGGGACGATCGGTTCCTGCTTCAGCCGCCGCAGCGTGATTTTTCCGTTGTCATAGAAGATACCGCCGTCCTCGCCGCAGAACACGAAGGTTTCATGCCAGCAAGGTGCATAACCGACCAGATTCAATCCAGCCACAGCGCCTTCCGCAAACCGGATCGAGGTGAAGGTATCGATCTCGACCGGCGCACCATGCATATGCAGCTGCGGTTTGACGTCAACCGGCGTCAGCCCGGTGGTCCAGAGCAGCACATCGATAATGTGGCTGCCGGAGTCCATCAGGAAGCCGCCCCCGGAGAGCGCCGGGTCTTGCCGCCAGGAACCGGGCGTTCCCTGTCTCCATTCCTGATACAGCGAAGCGGTAACCGAGGTGACCTTGCCGATGACGCCGCTCGCAATGGCATCCCTTATGTACAGGAACTCGGGTTGAAAGTGGCGCTGATACGATACCTGCAAAATTTTCCCCGCCTGCTCGGCGGTGTGAATCAGCAGCTCGGCCTCGGCCGAAGAGCAGGTCATCGGCTTCTCGATCAGAACATGCAGACCGCTGCTGAGCACATCCTGCGCCTGCTGAAAATGCTGGGTGTGCGGCGAACAGATCACCACCGCGTCCAGCTCTGCCTGTGCCAGCATGTCCTCGTAATTCGAATACTGGCGGGCTTCACGAAGCTCGAATTTTTCCACAAAAGCATTCCGATTCTTGTCACTGGTGTCCGTCAAAGCTGTAATTTGAACCTCCGGTAGTTCCAGCAGTTGTCTGGCATGCCAAGCGGCGATGCCCCCCGTGCCGATGATGCCTACGCGAACTTTGCTCATGTACACAGCCTCCTCAATAAAATACGGTACAGTAAGGATACTTCCATACGGCTTGCCGGCTTCATCTCAGCAGTATTTTATGTCATCCTCATTATAGAAATGAAAGCGCATCCGAACAATGCAATATAACGACAACTTGACGGCCGTCCTGTCACGATTTCACAGAAAGGAGGCACTTTTGAAACGGAAGCTATTACTTCTGTCAGCTGCTTATTTCCTAAACGCTCGATGATAAGCGGATATAATGGCGCAGATATGGAAAAACCTGATATATACTCATTACAAGGACAAAGGAAGCTGGCCCATGGATATACATGCGATTAACAGCTGGCTCAGGCAGCTCGCCCACAATTACTTTTTGATCGTCATCGCCGCGGTCGTCTTTTTTCTATTCAAAGCGGTGCTCGGTTATTTCACCTACCGCCATTACGATAAGAAGCTGGAAGCATTAAATCGTAAGCTGGACAAGTTAACGGATGAGCTCGGCAAAATCAAACGCGATTGACGGCAAAGCACCGCCAGCCTCTAAACGAGAGCTGACGGTGTTGAATGGCTCATGCGAGGTTAGCGGTTTATGGATACAGGCCAATCTCGGCGATCTGCAGCTCTGCGCCTCCATTGTTCGCCGTCACGTTGAGCCGGTAATACGAATAAGCGGTCGTGTTGCTAAAGGTATACGTTTTCGTCAGGAAGCGGCTTGCAAAGGTTTGGCCTGTACGGGTATCCAGGGTCGTCCAGCTCGTGCCGTTATTCGATCCCTGAAGCGACCAATTCTTCGGATCTCTGGCCGGAAAATCATTGGCTGACGTTACCGAGTAGGAAGTGGCGATATGGGATGCCCCGCCGCCGAATTGATACTGAATCCAGCCCGTATTCGTGAAAATGAGCCATTTCGTTGAGCTGCTCCCGTCAAACGCCTTCTCCTTCTCTTCGCCGGATGGACTTCCCGATGCGCTGGCGGATACCGTGCCGCCTGTCGTCAACGATCCGTTAGCGGGTGCGCCCAGCGCACTGTTGATTGCCGCTGCGTAGTCCGCCGCCGACCCTCCACCCGGATTGTTCAAAATGGCGTCATAATACCAGATAAAGCCTCCCTGGATGCCCGCCGACGACTTCCACGCGCTCATCCGGCTGTTGACTTGAGCCGGGGTGTTGCCGCCGCTGGACGTTTTGCTGTCCAATCCCGGCATCACCGTCATCCCGAGCTGGCTGCTCCAGGCTGCCGGATCATTCCCCGCTCCTCCGTCGTATACCTGCAAATACACACGGTCCACGCTGGATCCCAGTTGGGATTTGACGCTCTGCCAATAGCTGACGTTGGTATAAGGACACAGCGTGATCTTTAAGCCCATCCCGGAAAGCATCTTGCCAAAGGCAACCGCCGAATTAACGTCGTATAAGTCCTCGTTGTCAAAGCTCACCGCATCGACCCCAAGCGCCGACTTGAGCGCGGCAAAGTTTTTGTACAAAATGCTTCCGGTTCCCGTCCCTTGAGAGGCGACGAGATTTTTGATGTTCTGGAAATCGCTCACGCCCCATGAACCGACGCTGATCTCCAGGCGCTTTACCGAGGTGGGCGCCTGCTTGAGCGAAGCCAGCTCGGCAGGCCATGACGCTTTGCCGATATAGGTGCCGTTAGAAACCACCGGCTGATCGTTATACACCAGATCCCCGTTGCTGTTGACATGGATGGTCCACAGCATGACCGTCGTGAAACCGGAAGCTTTCAGCGTGTTCATCGTGTCGGTTCCCCCTGCATAGAACGGACCACCGCCGTAAATCACGGATTCGGGTACCGTCTCTGCCGATGCGCTCCAGGGCAGCAGTCCAAGGAACAGAAGGCAGCTCATGAGCGCTTTGAATGCTTTTCCTTTCAAACCAGTTCACCTCTCTACACAAAATGGATGGTTTCGGCTGATATACCGCAGATGAAACGTTGTGCCATCTAACGATATGTGTCATATTCGGCGTTCAGAATCAGATCTTGCATGACGGCTTGCGGACATGCCAACAATCCGACGTTCGCCCGGAACCTCGGATTGTGGATGTACCGTTTATTTTATTTTGTTGATATGCAGCATGTATTCACCGCGCTTGAGCGGATTCAGCTGCCTCCGTTGATTGACGGGGATCGGCGATGCAGCGGCGATGTATCCGCCTGGCTTTACCGACATCACACCTT
>NZ_PCZT01000009.1:986692-991463 GCF_002968895.1 Paenibacillus sp. AR247
CTCCCCCTGTGAGCCCGTGCAGCTCGGTTTTGAAGATGTCGGCATTTCGCACCGGAATCGTTCCGGTGACATACACGCTGCCGTGATCGAACTTCGGTTCTTCAAACGTCCCGTCCAGCGCCGTGATCCGAAACAGCACTTTGCTGATGCTCGATTCGGGAAGGCTGATCTGCAGCGCGCTGACCGGTTCGTACACCTGGGTCCCCGCTCTTTCCAGCGCTTTCATCAGAACAAGCGGTGTCAGCAGGCGGAAATCCTTTGCCGTGGATACGGGACTGCTGTAACCGCTGTGGGTCAGGGTAACCGTGATATCGGTAACGCCCCACCCGTACAGGCCTTCCTGGAGGACCTCCATTACGGTTTCCCGGATCGCCTTTTGAAACGACAGCGGAAGCGATCCCAGTTCAACCTCCAGGCGGTATACCAGACCGGAATCTACAGGCCCCGGCTCAACGCGGAAGCCGACCGTCGCCCAAAACGGGTTGTCCGGCTCGCCCATGCTTTCCGCGTCCTTCCCTGAAGATACCGGCTTTTCGATGCAGATCACTTGCGGTGCCGAGAAAGCAGCCTCAATCGCATACCTCTCCCGCAGCGTTTCGAGCAGCACTTCCTGCTGCACCTTGCCGAAGACATGGATGATATTTTCGTGGGTGTGAGAGTCGTATACATACTGCAGAAACGGGTCTTCCACGGTCAGTTCGCTCAGCGCCTGATGAAGCGGGTGACCGTCTTCCGGCCGGACCGCAGATACCTTCACTTGAATCGGGGGCTTCTGAAAACGGAATACCTTCATGCTCTCTGACACGCAGCCGATCACGTCCCCTACCTTCACCTGCTCGCTGCCAAAAATCGCGATATCCCCGGCATCGACATGCTGAACCGTTTTCCTTTCGCCATCCTTCAGCCCGTACAGCTGCTTGATTTTTATCCGTTCCGACAGGCCATCCTGCGCGATGACCGTCACATCAGCCCGGGCCTGCAGCTGTCCGCCAAACCCAATCCTGACAACGGCAGAGCGGACAGCGCACGCGATGGTTGGACAGGAAAATAACGGTCCAGCCCGGAGAGCAGCTCCCGAACCCCCAAACCTCTCGCCGCCGATCCGGCAAACAGCGGAAACGCAAGTCCCTGCCGGCTTTGTCTGCCCAGCTCCTGCCTCAGCCGGTCTTCGGTTATAACTTCATTATTTGCGAAATCATCCATCAGCGGTTCGCTGCCCAGAGCCAGCACTTCGATCCAGCCGGATTCTCCGGGATCCGCCGGAACCACTTGAACAGACTCGGTTCCCTCTTGCTGGGCAACTGACACCTCACATATGCGTTCATCCAGCAGCTTGCGGATTAAGTCCCGCACCCGAATGAAATCCGCACCCAGCCGATCAATTTTATTGATAAAGAAATAACCGGGATTCCGTGCTCCTTGAGTGTCTGCATCAGCACCCGTGTCTGTGCCTGCACTCCCTCAACCGCGGATACGACCAGAATCACGCCGTCCAGAACGCCAAGGGAATGCTCGACTTCGGAGATGAAGTCCGCATGCCCCGGCGTATCGATGACATTCACCTTCAGATCGCCCAGCATAAACGACACGGCTGCCGCTTTGATGGTGATCCCCCTTCTCCGTTCCATGTCCAAAGAGTCGGTGATCGTACTGCCTTGGTCGACCGATCCCGCCTCCTCGATTACCCCTGCCTGATACAGAATTTGCTCCGTCAAAGTCGTTTTGCCGGCGTCAACATGGGCCAAAACTCCAATATTTATCGTATCGTTCATATCGCTCTAACCTCACAGGTTTCATTAGATTGGATCCTTTCGGTTTCGTGTCGATATAGCGTTGCCGCATGCGTACCGCCTCCTGTATATTTTGTAAACTTATTGTATCCCTGTTCCGGACATCCGGAACGGGTATAAAATGCTTATAGCTAAAAAATATCCAGCCCCGCATTTTAAATAGCGCCAAAAAAAGACCGCTCCCGTCAGACCGGTAACCGGCTTGATGGGGCGATCCCAAAAAACTTTCAACGATTCAGCGATATTATATTTTGAACGAGATGGATATATCCTCGACTTTTCGGGACCAGATCATATGATGCTGCCCCTCTCCCCAATGGTTGTCCAGCACATAGTCCGCCTCGCCAAATTTCCGGGTCCAGATCCGCTGGGCGTTCCGATTCCCGCTGTCCAGGCAGAATTGTGAGATGCCTCTTGCCTGCAGAGTGAGCAGCATGGTGCTCCAGAGCGTACTGCCGATACCCAGGCCGTGGAGCTCAGGGTGCACTAGAACGGTCCCGACTTCGATCACATCTCTCAGCGCATGGCCGGTGGATTCATCAATCAGGGAGCTGGAAGGTCCATACTCGATCGTTCCGGCGATCTTGCCTTCCATCCATGCGATGAGAAAATAACGCTGGCGGCCTTGCGATTCCAAATCCTGACTGAGGTAATCATGCTTAGAGGCGATTTCATGCTCGATATCATCGTGCAGGTCGGCTATGCCTTCCTTCTCAAACGTATCCGTGATCACCAGCCTAAAAAACGTATGTATTGCCTCGACATCCGCTGCCTTTGGTCTTCTGATTTCCAAGTTCCCCATATGCCAACCCCCAAATCGGCTTCAGTATTCTATTAATATATCATGAAAGGGATACCGGATGGATGCAAAAAACCGCCCGGAAGGATCCGGACGATTCATTGCACTGCGCTTGTGCCGCGATAACCGTTAGGAGACGACGAACTGAACGACGAGAGGAGTTCCTCCGTCCAGTGCATCACCTCCTGGAATGGTGATGGCGGTCGTCGTGACCGAGGACGTGTCCGCCGTCTGGAGCATTCCGTTGATAAAAAGATTGTAATATTTATACGCTCCAGGAAAAGCTGTCGCCGCCGTGCCTGCATCATTCGTAAATGCCGTAGCGGCCACGGTGAACGCAGCCCCCGTTCCGGTCCCCGAACCGATCGTGGACGTATACCGCAGGCTGTTCTGGTATGGTGTTACAATAGGCATCCTTGCTCACCTCCCTTCTCTATCAATAGATGCGATAGGATCAGAGAAGTGAGGGCAAGTCTAGAAAAATGGATGAAAACAGCGGTAGATTCATAGCCGGCTTTAGCGCGCCTATTGTCTTCGCAGCATCTCAGGCGATTAACGCATTTTGGGTTATTTCAATTTACACCTGCAAAGCGTATTTTTCACGGGCAAGGCGCGTAGCTTCAACCATGTTCCGAAGCGAGGCTACGGTCTCTCCGATTCCCCGGGTTTTGAGTCCGCAGTCCGGGTTGATCCAGAAGAGCTTCGGATCCAGCACCCGCAGAGCCCGGTCGATCATCCGCGTCATCTCCTCTACGTCGGGAACGCGGGGACTATGAATGTCATAGACGCCGAGGCCGATACCCAGCGGGTAAGTATTCTCTTCGAAGCTCTGAATAAGCTCACCGTGGCTCCGCGAAGTTTCAATGGAGATGACGTCCGCGTCCATGGCAATGATCGAATCGATCATGTCATGGAATTCGCAATAGCACATATGGGTATGGATTTGCGTCGAATTCTGCACCGTGCACGTGGTCAGCCGGAACGCCTTCACCGCCCATTCGAGATAGCCTTTCTGGTCCTTTTCCTTCAGTGGGAGCCCTTCACGAACGGCCGGCTCATCCACCTGGATCATGCCAATCCCCGCACTCTCCAGCGCCTCGACCTCTTGCCGTAATGCATAAGCCAATTGGTAGGCGATTTGCTCGCGGCTGATATCATCACGGACGAATGACCAGTTCATTATGGTGATCGGCCCGGTGAGCATGCCCTTGACCGGCAGTTTCGTCTTGGATTGGGCATACGCGGTCTCCTTGACCGTCATCGGGTTCTCCCAAGCGACATCGCCGAAAATAATCGGCGGTTTGACGCAGCGGGAGCCGTAGGATTGAACCCAGCCGTTCTGTGTAAAGGCAAACCCCGCCAGCTTTTCCCCGAAAAATTCGACCATGTCCGTCCGTTCAAATTCGCCGTG
This sequence comes from Paenibacillus sp. AR247, assembly GCF_002968895.1. NCBI lineage: Bacteria > Bacillati > Bacillota > Bacilli > Caryophanales > Paenibacillaceae > Paenibacillus > Paenibacillus sp. AR247. Next base: position 990,693 of record NZ_PCZT01000009.1, read on the forward strand.
AACGAGCACATCAAGTCCGATTTCCTCCTGCAGCTGAATCCAGAGGTCGATTTGTTCCCGGATAAAATTCGTGTACTGCTCGGCGTTCCATTCGCCTTTGCGCCACAGCTGGCGTGCCTTGCGCACCTCCGCTGACTGCGGGAAGCTGCCGATAGTCGTCGTTGGCAGAATAGGCAGCTGCCACCGTTCCTGCTGCACGTCGAGGCGCTTCGCAAAAGCAGCCTCACGCTGCGCAGGCTCCGCGCTGACAGCGGCCACCGCCTGCTGGATATCGGTGCGGTTACGTTCGACGGAACGTTTGAGCGCGGTTACCGCCGCTTCACTCTTTTCCAGCTCAGCAGAAATCACCGATACTCCGGATTGAACAGCCTTGCTCAGCAGCACGATTTCTTCCAGCTTCTCATCGGCGAAAGCCAGCGCACCCAGAAGTTCGGGCTGAAGCTTCGTTTCTGCCTGAACCGTGACTGGTACGTGCAGCAGGCTGCAGGAAGACTGGATCACCAGCCGTTCAGACGGTACGATCGCCGCGATCTCGTTCAGCAGATCGAGCTTTTCGCGCAGGGATGCTTTCCAAATGCCGCGTCCATCGATGACACCCGCTCCAAGCACTTTATCCTGCGGGAAACCGAAGTCACGGATGGATTGCTGGTTCCCTTCCCCTCCGTGGACCAGATCCAGCCCGATACCGTCAACCGGCAGCTGTGTAACCTCTTGATAGCGTTCCACTGCTTCAAAATAGGTCTGCAGCATGATTTTGACGCCTGGCGCTGC
>NZ_PCZT01000009.1:991563-995697 GCF_002968895.1 Paenibacillus sp. AR247
TCCACCTGCACCCAGTTGACGCCTTCCTGCTCCAGCTCCTTCAGGACCTGCGCGTACAGCGGCAGCAGCCGATCAAGCCAGGCATCCGTTTCCGATGCGGTATACCCTTTGGACAGCTTCAGGAAAGTGAGCGGTCCGACGATGACCGGTTTTCCTTCGATGCCAAGCTTGTCCTTGGCTTCACGGTAAGCCGCAAGCGGTTTGTTCTCGGTAAGGATCGGCGTGATGCCGCCCAGTTCCGGCACGATGTAATGGTAGTTCGTATTGAACCATTTGGTCATTTCGCAGGCGGTGGCGTCTTTGTTTCCTCTCGCCATCGCGAAGTAGACGGATACGGGAACGGGCCCGCCGTTGTATTCAAAACGATCCGGAATAATTCCGAACATAGCTGCCGTGTCCAACACATGATCATAATAGCTGAAATCGTTGACCGGGATCAGATCGATTCCTTTGTCCCGCTGTTTGCTCAGATGATTCAAACGAATGTCCTGCAGCTGCGCGTGCAGCTCCGATTCTTCGATTTTACCGGACCAAAACGCCTCCAGCACCTTCTTCCATTCCCGGTTTGCGCCGATGCGCGGATATCCCAAACTGCTGCTGTATGCCATCTTCGTTACCCCTTTGCAAATTGTTACCAAAAAGATAACACGTGACGTCTTCTGCCGTATAACTGGAAATAACTATATCTAGTTATAGCCGCAAGCTATAACGACCGCTCTTGTTCTAACAAAAATAAGCTCCACAGGCGGCTTGTTTACCCGCAGCTGCAGAGCTTTATCCATACTTTATTTAACGGACAGCAGACTGTCCGATATGAACTTCAGCTGAGCTTCCAATGATACCGGATCGTTGTACGTGTCCGCCTTCGGATTCAACTGAAATACATGACCTGCTTTAACCGCGGGCAAGCTTTTCCATACCGGGTTGTCATAGACGATATTCGGGTCGCTTGTGTCTCCTGACCACGGACAAGTGAAAATGATATCTCCGGCGAATTCCGGGAGCTTCTCCATAGAGATGGTAGCCCAGCCGGTCCCGCTGTCAATCGCTTCCTTCTGTGCTTCCGGCGGCGCCTTCAAGCCGAATTCGTCATATATGATTTCTCCGCCGCGGCCGAAGTTATGTCCAAACACGTACAGCCCTTTGGCATAAGGGTTCAGGATGGATACCGTTTTGCTGCCTACCACTTCCTGAATCTTGGGCTTCAGTTCATTGATCTTGTTTTCCCATTGCTCGACCCAAGCCTTCGCTTCTGCTTCTTTACCGGTCAGTTTTCCGAAGTCGAGCATCTGATCCTTGTAATTCTTTTTACCGTATTCAATAGCGACAACCGGGGCAATCTGCTCCAGCTGATCGATTCCGTCCGTCCCGGTATAGGTGATGATCAGATCCGGTTTCAGCGACAAAATTTTCTCGGGCGATGGCTCGCTGCCGACGCTTTCGATGCCGTCCAGCATGCCCTCGAAATACGGATTCTCCATGGCGCCTTCCAACACGCCGACCGGCTTGACGCCTAACGCCAGGAAGTAGCCTGTATAGAAATTCGTCAAATCGACGATCCGCTGCGGATGCTCGGGTACCTGGACATCGCCGTTACCCGCATGGAACGTAACCGTTTTACCCGTTCCGGAGGACTCATTCCCCCCGGCTTGGGATGAAGACGTGTCGGACGATGATCCTGCTGAAGCAGTTCCAGCGGCCTCTCCTCCGCTTCCCGACGTCCCTGACCCTCCATTAGATCCGTTCCCGCCGCAGGCCGCCAGCAGCAGAGTTATTCCCAACACACAGACCATCAGTGTGTATGGTCTTATAAATTTAAACAAATGAATCCACCCTATGTATTTGATATTGAGAATCATTATCAATATAGCATGACACTTTGGAGTTGGCAATTCATTTTTTAAGTAATCTGTTTTAGAGTGACTAGTTCGATGCTTCTTTGTCCAATCTGCCTTTCGTTTGTATCCCCCTTCGTTCGGAAAGAACCAGTCCGGCGACGGTTAACAACGCGCCCCAGACCGCAGCCGCTGTGATCTCCTCGTGGAGGATCAAGGCCGCCGCTGCCACGGTGATGACCGGCACGAGATAAATATATACACTGGTCTGCACGGGCCCAAGTACACCAACGCTCCAGTTCCAGGTGACAAAGCATACCGCGGATGCGCCCAGCCCAAGAAACAGCAGATTGGCTATATTGGTGCCATCGGACAAACGCTCGAGGTTACCGGGCAGACCCTCAGTAAGCAATACCGGAAGCATAAACAAAAGCCCATAGAAAAAGATCCGCCGCGTACAATCAATGGTGTGATACCCCAGCCGGCTTATTTTGCGCGTGAGGATCGAATAGATTCCCCAAAACACGCATGCCAGTGCTGCCAGGGAGTCCCCGATCGGATTCAGCTTCAGCACAGTGCTTCCTTGCAGCGTCAGCAGGACCACTCCGCTCATGGCCACCACGAAGCCCACGAAAAACAGCCCATCCAGCCTCCCTTCTTTTAAGATAAGCCTGGACGTTACAGCGGTGACAAAAGGGGCAACTGAAACGATGATGCCGACGTTGGAGGCTAGCGTATAGGTTAACGCCACATTTTCCAGCAAAAAATACAAGGTTACCCCGCAAAGGCCCGCCCCCGCAAACAGCAGCTCTTCCCGGATCCGCCGGAATGGAATCATTCGGGGATGAACGGCGAGCAGTGCCACATATCCGATTGCGAAACGCAGCAGCAAAATGTCGAAGGGTTCAAAATCGTCCAGAAGCACTTTGGTCGATATGAACGTCGTCCCCCAAATCAGAATCGTCAATAAAGCGGTCATATGGCCAGCGTTCCGGCTTTCAGACAGCTTCATACGCCTTTGGCCCCCTTAGTTGGCAGGACAGGCTCCATCTGCCGTTCATTCCCGAAAATTCGCATATACTGGCGCGGCGTTAGCCCGATAAACCGCTTGAAAAAGTTGCTGAAATGGCTTTGATCGCTGAACCCGGTCAGCAGTGCCGTATCAGCCGGAGGCGTTCCCTGTTCCAGCAACCGTCTCCAGGTAACTGTATGGCGATATGCCCCGTTCCCGGGTAAATGAGCGTAAAAAGTGGTACTTGCTGAGCCCTGCCAAAGCGCTTAAGTCATCCAGTGAAATAGCCCCTGCGAAGTTCGTCTCCATGTAATCACACACGTCCTGAAAGCCCGTTCCCCCCTCATAAGCCTCGCAGGCCGAGACATCCGTATATTCATGAATCAGCTGTCCCATCAGCAAAAAGAACTGTTCTTCCTTGATAAAATCAGACTCTCCCTCACAGACTATGGCATGAAGCTCCCTCAGCGAAGAAGCAAGCTCGCTCTGGAACAGAACGGTTTGCGCAAACGCCGGCAAATAGCTTCGGCCCGTAATTTCCTGCGCGATTTCCATCATCCGCTGAGACTGGATATTTATGCAGCGGTAATCCAAGGCACGGCCGTCCACTTGCTCGCAGGCATGAACATCACGCGGATTGAAAATGATGATATCGCCAGGATTGATAATATATTCCCGCTGCCGGCATTCCAAATAGCGCTGCCCGCCTTCTATAAATCCGATCACGTAATAGTCGTGAAAATGAGGGGGGAATTTCTGTTTGACACCCACAAATCGGTATGCCTCGACCTGCAGGCTGACGTCATAATAAACGGTTCGAATTTCGTCCGGCATGCCGTCACCTCCTTCTTGGTTTCTCTATAAAGGTAACCGATGGTTCACCGCAAGGATTGCATAATATTGCTCCAGGTTCGAGCCAAGCCTGAACGCCATGGCGAAGCAATACGATCAAAAGGAAAAAGCCCGCCAACATCCAGATTGGCGAGCTTCGTATCCCTTTCTATATGGTCCGAGGTCGGCCGAACTAAATGCTGAAATGCTTTTACCAGACGGCAACGCCCCCGTCGGTCCGGGGGTCGGTTCCTCCGCACAGCACCCCAGTATCCGGATCTCTCCAGATGACCTGCCCCCGCCCAAACGAGCCGAAGTCGTGTGCAACCTGAACGTCATGTCCCATACGCTGGAGACGTCTGACCATATGCATCGGAAAGTGAGGCTCGACCGTCACCGTCTTGCCCTTTACCACTGCCATCTAGGGGCATCGAGAGCTGCCTGCGGATGAAGGCC
>NZ_PCZT01000009.1:995797-1013119 GCF_002968895.1 Paenibacillus sp. AR247
GGTTGGCATGGTCCTCCTCCAGCGAAAATTCCAGCCCGCGGTTTTGCAGGGCGATCCCCGTACCGGGAACGACGATCCCTGATCCGAAGCCGGTATAGTTGCTCTGAATAAAAGAAACCATGTTGCCTTCTCCATCTGCCGCCGCCAAGTACACCGTTCCGCTTGCGCGCGGCTCACCTGCCGCCGGAACCATCGCTTCACCGCCGATCAGCCCTCTTCGCAGCTCCCCGTACTCTTCCGTCAATAATTCATGAGGATCGACGGACATATGCGCAGCATCCGTTATGTAACGGGCACCGTCTGCAAACGCCAGCTTCATCGCCTCGATCTGACGGTGATATGATTCGGCCGATTCCTGGGACGCCGCCGGAAATCCCTTTAAAATATTGAGCGCAATCAAGGCAATCAAGCCTTGCCCGTTCGGAGGGATTTCCCAAATGTCGTAGCCGCGGTACGGTATCGACATCGGCTTCACCCACTCCGGCTTGAAGGCAGCCAGATCTTCTTCGCTCAAAAAGCCGCCGGATTGGGATATAAATCCGGCGATCCGCTCGGCCAGCTCCCCGCGGTAGAACGCTTCCGCTTCCGTCGAGCCGATCAGGCGGAGCGTCCGCGCATGGTCGGGCGAACGCCACAACTCGCCGGCCGCAGGCGGCCTGCCCCCCGGCGCAAACACGCTCAGCCACGGCGCAAATTCTTCGCCTTCGAGCGTGCTGTAGCGCCGGAAGGCGGCGTGCCAGTTGGCTGCGGCCGTTGGCGATACCGGGTAGCCATCCTCCGCGTAGCGGATGGCCGGCTCCAGCGACTCGGCCAGCGACAGCCGGCCGAACTTGCGCGATAGCTCCGCCCAGGCGGCCGGCGTGCCCGGCACGGTCACCGGAATCGCGCCGTAGCGCGGCATCTCGTGATGCCCCAGCGCTTTCACCGCCTCGATCGAGATCGAGGCCGGCGCCGGGCCGCTGCTGTTCAGCCCGTGCAGCTGGCCTTTCATCCAAACGAGGGCAAAGGCGTCACCGCCGATTCCGTTCGAGCACGGCTCCACTACCGTCAGCGCCGCAGCCGTAGCGATCGCCGCATCGACGGCGTTGCCCCCGCGCTTTAGAATGTCCAAGCCCGCCGCTGAGGCGAGCGCCTGCGAAGTGGCCACCATGCCTTTACTCGCGTAAACCGGCAGCCGGTAGGAAGGATACGGATGATATAGAGGATCAAAGGACATGAATGCTTCAGCCTCCTGATTTCTTCGGTTTTGCCGGTAAACATATCATCCGGTTTTTAAACTGTCAATCATCTTTTCATATGCCACGTGCAGGATTCTGGCGGCGGGACTGCTGTTCTTACTCCCTATTTTCAGTCATATACTGAACCAGAAGAATGAACCAGAACCTTGCGGATCTACGGGCCGCAGCGGCTCCGACTCTTATCAGAAGCGATTCTGATCAGGGTCTTTTTTCATCCCTGCACATCAAAAATTCGAAGGAGTGATCGAGAATGAATATGCTGACCAGATTTCTCCTCTATTTCGGCAAAGGCTTGCTGATCGCGGTCATCGCCGTTCCATTCCTGCTGTTCGTCATTATCGGCAGTTATGAAGACACGACGGCCATTGATGAATTTATGTCCCGCTTTTTTTAGGTAAACCTGCAGGCATTTGGGTCTGCCTTACAAGCTTGGATTCCCAATCCATGCCGATCAGAACCATGCCGGCAATGACAAGCAAGCCCCCTGCCCACTGCGGCCATCCGGCCTGTTCGTGCAGCAGCCACACGGATAGTGTCAGGGAAGTGAACGGCATCATGCCCGAAAAGGCGGCCGCGGTCGAAGCTCTGCAGCGCCGGATGCCGGCATACCAGCAAATAAACGCCAGGGCGGTCACCACAGGACCATACCAGACAAGAGCCAGCCACCCTTGCCATCCCACTTCGGAGAGAGCCGCTAAAGGCTGCTCCGCCAAACAGGGGACCAGGCTGATCAGCCATGCCATCGCGGAGACGAGCGTCGTCTGCACGACAGGATGTATAGCTTCGTGTTTCCCGCTGCTTTGGACTGCCGCTGCGCGGGACAGAACGTTGAACAACGACTCGCAGCCTGCGGCACCCAGAACCAGCATGTTTCCAACCATATGTTCATTGCTGAAACGGCTTTCCGGCATAAACACGCCCTGGATCAGCAATATGCCGCAAACCGTGCCGGCGACGCCTAAAAAATGGGCGGCTTTCATCTTTTCGCGCAGGATCAGTACGGCCAACAACACAGTAATCGCGGGGGTGGCGCCGGTTAATATACCGGCTTCCACTGAGCTTGTACGGGTGAGACCATAAAGCAAAAACATGCGGAACAGCAGGATACCGAACATCGCCTGGCAGAACAGCAGCAGCCACTGCCTGGCAGACAGGACCCGGATCGTTCTCAGCAGCTGCCCCATACAGAACGGCAGCAGGCAAACCAGCGAGAACAAAAGACCCATGGAAGTAATCGTAAACGTTCCAAGCTTACCGTTTACAAACGAAGCCGCCACGACAGAGGTGCCGGCAAGCCCAAATGCACATAGCAGATACACATATCCTTTGATTCGTTCCATTTTCAGCATCATCCCCGGTTCAGTAGTTTCGTTTCCAAAAGGCTGTTACAATCATAGTGGAACAAACTGGTACGTAAAAGGACCAGTTCATCCCGAAATGATACCAACCAGTTGGAGGATGCCATGTGGGGAATCGAGTTGGACCGGAGCTTGGACATTTCATTGAAACGTCAGATTTATCAGAGGTTGAGGGATCAAATGATAAACGGGATTCTGAAGGAGGGCTCGCCCCTCCCTTCGACCCGTGAATTGGCCCAGACGCTGGCCGTGTCACGGAATACCGTGAATGAAGCGTATGACATGCTGATCGCCGAAGGGTACGCAGAAAGCAGGCAGGGGGCGCCTACCCGGGTTGTTGGAGGCTTAATTCTGGATCAAGCGAAGCAGAGCGCATTCCAGCAGCATCAAGAAACGATCCCTGTTCCTTCCTTACGGGCGGACTTCAAAACAGGCCAGCCCGATCTGCGCCAATTTCCGCGTTATGCTTGGCAGCGGGTATTCCAGAAAGCCTTGGGCGAAATGCCGGTGGAGCTTCTGGGGTATGGCGGCCCTCAAGGCCTGGTACAGCTGCGCGAAGAGATTGCCGCCTGGCTTTTGCGCAGCAAAGGACTGACCGTTGACGCCGGTGATATTTATATTACCGCTGGCGCCACGCAGGCGCTTCACTTGGTTGCCGACCTGCTCCATACGGACCATCCGGAAATGTTGGCCGAGGATCCCTGTAATATCGAGATGATCCAGACTTTTATTCAAAAAGGATACACGGTGACGCCGGTTCCCGTCGATGCCCATGGGATTCAAACCAATGCCTTATCCCTGGATCACCACGGGCCGATATACGTTACACCGTCGCATCAATTTCCTCTTGGGGGTATTTTGCCTGCAGCAAGGCGAGCCGAGCTGATCCGCTTTGCGCGCCGCTGCGGCAGCTACGTCATTGAGGACGACTATGACAGCGAATACAGATACCGGATCGGGTATGTTCTTGTTCCCCGCGAGCTGCAAAGCCGCTGGAGAAGGCTGCGCACCTATACTGACGTGCAAAATCCGCCATTTGAACAAGCGGCGCTGGCCGAGTTTTTGCGTACCCGCAAATTCGACCGGCATATCGCAAGGATGAAGAAGCTGTACAGAGAACGGCGCCAGGCTCTCCTCGATGCGCTGGCGGACTGTTTTGGAGAGCAATGGCGTCCATGGGGCGATGCGGCAGGGCTGCATTTGGCCGTTGAGTTTGCCGGCATGGCATTCGATGATTCGTTTCGGGATCATGCACGCCGGAGCGGGATACTCACGGTCCCCGTGGAGCATCACTGCATCCGGAAAGGTAGGCACACCGACAAGCTCCTGCTTGGCTACGGTCATCTGGAACCCGGTGAAATCCGCTATAGCGTTCAATATCTTCAGCAGTTTGCAGCGGAGTATTTTAAGGAACATGCGCGTCATCGTTAGAGCTGCAATAAATCATCATACGTGAGGACATTCGATGTCATTCGCTCAAACGAGCCGTGTTCCAGCATGTCGCTTCCGATCCGGTGGAGCATCGATATCACGGCGCGGAAAGGGCCGGAGCCGGTGCTGATCCGTTCAATCCCCAGCGACTGCAGCTCATGAAGGGACGGCATGCCGGCACCGGCCAATAGGTTGACCGGACCACCGATTTCTTTCCGGAGGATGCGGATCGCAGCAATATCTGTAACGCCTGGCACAAAGACGCCGTCGGCCCCTGCTTCTCTGTAAGCCTTAGTTCGTTTAAGCGTTTCCTCCAGCATGTCCGCCGGCGTTCCCTTTCGAATCCAATAAGGATCCGTCCGGGCATTAATAAACACCGGGATGTCCAACCGGTTTATGGACTGCCGGGTGGCGGCTATTTTCTTCTGCTGGTCAGAGATATCACACAGCCCGTCTCGGGGATTCATCCTGCTGTCTTCCAGGTTGATCCCTACTGCGCCTGATTCGATCACTTGTCTAACCGAATTCGCGACTTCTTCCGGCGTCGATCCATACCCGTCTTCCATATCTACGGTAACCGGGATGCTCACGGCCTGAACGATCTCCCGGACCGCGGCTAACATCGTGTCAAACGGCATGCTCCGGTCCGTGTAACCATGGGCGGCGGCAATGCCTGCGCTGGTCGTGCCTACGGCTTTGAATCCGCACTGCTCGAAGACCTTGGCGCTTGCCGCATCCCAAGCGTTGGGCAAAAGGAAGGTCTGCGTATGAAGCTTTTTGAAATCGATTGCTTTGCGGATGTGCTTCTCAATATCCACCATTCACCCATCCTTTCTTCTTTGACTATTTTATCAACCTGACTCCATGATAAACCGGTAACCCTTTGATCATCATCGAAATATGGAATGCATTAACCGGAAGGCCTTCACTACATAACGAAGACCTCTATCCGCCGCTCTGTGCGGAAAGATAGAGGTCAGAATCAGTTCAACGGCTTTCCCCTTGCATACTGCTCCATCCGTTGTTCCAGTATAGACTGCTTCTCCAAGATATCCGAAAGCAATTCGTATAGCATGTCATTGGTGACTTCCAATTTCTTCAGACTACGCTTGCTTCTCCCTTCATGGCGGACTTGAATCTCTTCCGACTTGACCCGAAGCGGGTCCTTTGGGATGTGAAAATGGGTCTTTGAAGACACTGCCTTCTTAGCCGGCATCGGTAACCACCACCTTCAGCTCTACATTTCGGTCCAATCCGTGTGTTTTCAAGACGAACGCGCCGGGCTCTTCACTGGTAACGGTAATGTTAACCACACCTTTTTCCGCTTTCACAGGCTGCCGCACTCCGTTCAGCTCCACCTGGATCACTTCATTGTAATTGTCCAGTACGTTGCCCTCCCAATCATTCACAATGATCCGGGCAGTCAGGGTATCCTCGCCTGTAGCCGCAATGGCGGATTTATCCGCTTCGATCCGCGCAAAGGTTCCTTGGAACTTACCTTCAACGAAGCGGGTAAACAGGAGACGCCGATCTTGATATTGCTCGAAGGTAATCGGGATCATAAGCGGAGAATCCACAACGCCGGCCAATTCGCTGACCGCAAACACCTTGCCTTCCCCATCCAATTCCGCGTAATAATTAGGCAAATTCGATCACCTCCCAGGAAATTTCCGCATATGCCTCGTAAAATCCGTCCATGAAATTAAATTTGACCTTGTTGTTTCCCACAAGGGTTGCACATACCGAGCCGTCCATCATCGGCGAGGTTTGAAACCAATGCGACAAGCCGGATGTGGTGATGTTAACAAAGCTTTTTTGCGGATTAACTGCCGTGATAGTCACTTCTTTAACCAATGAGCCGTTTCCATTCGGATAGAAAAAAGAAATATTCGTCGTTCCGCGCTGTACGCTTTTTATTCCCACGCCCTTCCACCCCGATCCGTCATGAAATTTCAATATACCGTTTTCGACCTTAAAATCGGGACTGCTCTCCGGACAAGCCCTGCTGAGCACACCGAAACCGGCGATGATCGTATTGCCCGAGCTGTCTGGAGCGGTCACCGTTAACCGGACGTAAGAACCGGCTGCCGCTTGATCAAAGGGATGATACCTTGGGAATTCGTCCGTTACGCTGCGCGAATAGGTGTAAACCTTTCTCCAATTGGTGTTGTCGCTGCTGGTTTCGATATAGAAGCTGACGGGATCCGCGTTCCAACCCTTTTCAAAAGAAACGCCTTCGATATCCGAATATTCGTCGCCCAGCATCACTGTCATGGATTGAGGAAACTTGTTATAGGCTGAATATAAAGCCCAAAAATGTTCGCCTGATTGGAAATACGGTACCGTCGGCAGCCCGCTGAGCTGTCCTGCAGTAACCGTAACCGGCTTGTATTTGGCAGCATTCCCGCTGATCCGGCCGGACTTCAGATGCCTGCGGCACAATGTGTAGCGTGCCACTTTGTCTCCAGTGACAGCTGTGGATGCGATCTTATCACCTGTAACAGCGCCATCGGCGATGCCTTCGCTGCCGATGCGCGGCGCATCCCCTGCTTTTCCCGTATGCCGGTGCCCGCCTGTTCCGTGAAACAGCGCATCGGTCGCTTCAATATTTTCATTTTGCGCGATCCTCCTGACCGTATCCGAAGGCTCGAACGTTCGCAGTCCGCTTGGCAGTTTTGCCATGTCTACTCCCCCTACATTTACAGCTTCAGTCCTGAATGATCCGGCTTCCAGACCTCCAGTTCGTCCCATGTCATTCCAAGCGCTTCAAGCTCCTCCCAGGATAAATCCGCGGCATCCAATTCCTCCCACCTCAAGTAGGTGAACTGGAAGTTCAGCTGCAGATGTGCCGGGACGATCTCCCGCAGCGCCTTCTGGACGTCATTCAAATTCGGCGGCACACCGCGCTTGCCAATAGAAGTTTTCCTGAATGTCGACTTCTCCGTTTTCAAACGAGTCGACGACGCTGCGAATCACAGCCAGCGTGACCGTTCCGGCACCGCGCAGCTTCGTCTTGATCACGGAGCGCCGTTGGTCGTCGGGTTTGCCCGGCGTTTGAGGAATGCCGCAAATGTTCTCCCATGTTTCGAGCCCCCATGTCGCCGTATCGATAAAAAACTGTTTGAGGACGTCTTGAATGCCTTCATGCAGGCGGTTCAACTCATCCGCTTCACGCCGTCGTCAGATTACCGACGATCCGGGAATCCGAATAATATTTGGGGAGATACTCGAGCATATCCGATGAAATGTTACGTAACAACGAAATTCACCGTCCCTGCCACAGCAACCTGCTCCTCGGCGAGCTCCAGATTCCCGGAAGTTCCGTTGATTGTTAGCTGGCTGAAATCCAATACTTCTTCAACGTCCAGCAGCAAACCAAACACCCGGTTATATGGAACCAGCGTTTGGTGAAAAGCAAGACCCGCCAGAAATGCCGCCAGCTGCCGCTGAAATTTGGTTCTTACGTCTTCAAGCACCGCACCCGGCATCAGCTTGATCGCCGCCGACACATCAATCTTTACCTCCACCGCAGGGGACACCGTGACCTGAGCTCCAACCGGACGCCGTTCTTCCACGGCCGCACGCACACGCTCGATAATGGTGGGGACTGGGGCCCGTTTGTCGTCGGACAAAACGGACAGTTTGACTGTCCCGCCCCCGTTCCATACCGGGAATACTTTGACGTCGCCCACGCCTGGAACTTCGAGAGCCCATTCCCGATAATGCCACGCATTGCCGCTCGTCGCCGGCCTTCTGACCCGGTCGAAATACCGTCCAAGAAGCGATTCGTCCGACTCCGTGTCAGCTCCATTGACGAAAGGCAGTAGATTGGTCACCGTCAGGACGCCGGATAAATTGCCACGTACTAACGTAATTCGGCCTGCAGCCACATTCCCACTCCTGCCTCCCACGGCCGCGGCCGCTTTCACGACAGCGCTCCCCTGCTTGATGGTCGCCTCATCGACCGTGACGAACACTACCGGATCCTCGTCTTCCGTCGAGACGGCGGTTCCCCGTGGAATCACGATATGGTCGTCACCCTTAAAGCGAAGCTCGCCTTCCGCCTTCACGCTCGGCCGGCGAGCCAGGCCAAATTCGGCGGCCCGGAGATCCAGAAACTCGGAGGGCTGCTGCGGGCCGGCAAAGCCAAACTTCAGCACATTGTCGAGTTCAATATAGGCATGCGCCAGCTCGATGGCCGCTGGCGACAGCAGGTCATACGTAACCGAACCTTGGCGTTTGTCGAGATCGGCAGGCGAAGCATCCAGCATCCGCTGCAAGATGGCCCCTTTCGTCTGCTGTTCATACATATCAGATCGTCACCTCCTGTTCTAAGATCCCTTCGCTGGTCCGTACGGTAAATGTCACAAACAATCGGTCACCGTCACGCACGATGGCAAACTGCTCCACCGTTGTGACACGGTCATCCGCTAAAATCGCCTCGGTAATTACTCTCGTAATTTCGCTCTTCAGCAGCTGATGGGAAATATCCTGGCCCAGCAAACTTTCAAGCTCGCAGCCGTACTGACTGTCGTAAATAAGATATCGGTACCTTGCCGTGAGAATGGCCTTCCGGATCCATTGTCGAAGCGCCTCCTGCCCGTCGATGATCCGCCCGCCGACCTCTCCTGTATCAAAATTAAGGCTATAAGTCCGCGACGGTGCAGAGAGATGCTTCACTTCAACAAATCGCTCCTCGCGGTTGCGCAATGGTGATAGTGCCATCAGTACATCACCGCCCGGTCTAAAATAATATAAATTTGTCCTTGCTGTATCCCTGCCACGACCACGCGGTCGCCTTCCTCCAGTTCGTCGATAAATTCCAGCTCGGCTTCCTCGGTGGAGAAATCGGCAGAAGACACATTTATTCCGGTAAACGATATTTTGCCTTGGCCCACAAACACAGCGCCAGGATCGAAGTTGAAAGGAGGTACCTCCGGATTCAGGTTCGTTGCAGAAACTTTCGTCTTGCCTTCACTCTTCAGATTCACTTTTCGCTTATACTTGGTTAGGGACTGGGCCACGATGAGATCATCTTTTTCCAGCTCGACATTCATGTGGTCGACTTTGATTTTGAGCTCGGGAGGCGCAGCCGTCACGGTCGCAAGTTCAATGGACATATCGGAATTGTATCCGATCGCACGAATCAGCTGCACAAGCTGGCTGGCTCCCGATCCTTCGATTCGTTCCATCGTTTAGCCTCCCTTCGCTTCCTTGTATTCCATCTTGGGGATGTCGTCAGTCGCCGACAACGTGAGTGACATCGTATGGTTGCCCCGTTCGAACCGATGATCGTCCGCAGACACGTAATAACCTCCCAGGATGCCGGTGACGGTTTCCTTTACGTATACGCAGGAACCCGAAATTACCTCAGGGATACCCAGACAATCGATCCGGGCCTGGTCCTCAATGGTGCCCAAATCGGCAAGGAGCTGCTTCGCCCGCTGCTCCATTTGGGATTTGGTCATGCTTTGTTCGGGCTTTTCCAAGTGCTGCATGACACCGAACCTCCGTATTAGTTCCCCATCCTTGGCTGCAGCCGATATTTCTTTTTTGGCTGCATCCCCTCCAACCACTTTAATTTGGGTCTTAGTCTCTTCGATGGATTGGGAATAACTCGCGTCCAGCACATTTACCCCGTTTTCCAGCACCCATTTGACCGGCTGCTCTTTACGGGCAAGCAGCTGGAGTTTGCCCTCCCGTGATGTCAGATGATACCACTCCCCGTTTTGTTTCTGGGACTCGGTTAGCGACATGACCATCATCTCAAACAAAGTTTTGTCGCGGAACACGAGCTTAGGGATTACATAACCGGTATCCTGGATTTCACCGATTGAAATTGAAAATTCGCCGCACAGTTTCTTGATCACAGAGGAAGCGGTCATGTTCCGAAATATTTTGGTGTCCTTGCTTTTGGTCAGGTAAATGTTCTCATCATACGCTGTCAGCGTCATCTGTCCTTTAGAATTGAGCTGATCCGCAAACAGCACACCCCGGAACAATTCCAGCTTCTCATCCCAGATCAGGCGAAGCTCGCCGCCCTTCTTGTAGGTCATGTATATCTCCCGCTGATCACCGGTGTTGGACAACTCCACAACCAGCTTGCGGGCAGCCTGCTTAATATCGCCGGACCAGCTGACCGATTTGACGATCGGGTCCAAATGCACGTTCTGTTGGTCATCTTGGTACTCCACGCTCCAGCTCATGATGGAATCACCAGCTTCTGGCCTGGGACAATCCGGTTTGGATTTTTTCCTATTACCGTTTCATTTGCCGCATAAATCTCTCTCCACCGATCCCCGTTTCCCAGCGTTCTTTGGGATATTTTCCACAGGGTATCGCCGGGAACAACAACGTACGCTGCGGGTCTGACTCTGGCATCTGGACGCTGTTCTCCTGAAATGATCGTTGCTTGACCCGAACCGGTGGTTTCAACCTGACGGAACCGGACTTCGGCATACTCTTTTAACTCCAGCTCGTAAAAGACGTCCCCTGGATTACCTGCTCGTTCCGTGTATTGGAATGAACGAATGGTAACCAGCCCTTTGATTTTCGTCCCCGTTATATCCAGCCGTACAGGGCGCCGGCTTTTGATCCATTTCTCGATCATCTCCACCGTTTCCCAGGGATCGTGGATATCTTCGTACTCGCAGAACCCAGGGTGGTAATCGCGTGGAAAGAAGGAGGCTAGCGAATATTCTTTAAGCAGCGCCTCACCGATGACCGTATATTCCCCCAGCTGCGTGACCTGGACATCCTCATAACCATGCGAGGTTTTGACCGATATTTGCTCAGGATTTACAGGCAGCTGCAGCCATTCCGTCTCATCCATCGTTTTCAGCCAAAATTCCAATGATGCCATTAGGCCATCAAACCTCCTGCTGCTTTGATTTCCCTGGCAAGTGCCCGTGCAATCGCATCGATGTCCGACTCTTGGCGAACATGAAAAGTGTTGCCTGTGATAGATATCGGCCCGCTTACGGCAGATCCGCCGGTGAATTCGCGGTTTTCGCTGGCCGTCATAATTCGTTCCCCTTTATGAAGCCTAGCGATCATCCCGTCATATGGCACATAATCCATACCATGATAATGTCCAGGAATAGGTCCGCCGTTTGCGGTGATCTGACCCGCACTTTTCCGGTTTACATCGATGGAGACTTTTTTCTCCTCATCTCCAAAACCAAAAAACGACCCGATGGCATTGGCTACTTTTGTGACGGACTCCATAATCGCATCCATATGGTATTTGAACAGATACGCTAGCCCCGCGACGGCAGCGCCGACGAGCAAAACCGTAGCGATGATCGGCAGGAACGGCGCGACTAATGCCCACCCGGCCACTGCCGAGGCCCACAACGCAGGGGCGAACACGCCGAGAAGCAGAGCTGCCATCGAACCGATGGTGGCCAGCACGATGTCCGAATCTCTGGCAAGTACTTCGATCACGGAAGCCATCGCTTCACCAAATGGAAGAAGTGCCTCCCCAAGCGGGGCCAGGGCAATCGTAATCCGGTTCTGAAGCTGATCCCATTGATCTCCGAACGTTTTCACCTGACCGGATTGCTGTTGGATGGCTCCATTGGCCGAATTCATTGCGGCAATAACGCCTGCAAACTCTACTTGCCCGCCCCGGAGGGCTGTTACCAAATCAGAACCGGCCTTTTCGCCGAAATATTTGGTGGCGATGCTAGCCGCATCCGCCGCCGTCGCGGCATCCTTGATGTCGCTCGCGATCTTCGCGATCCCGCCGCTGGGGAGATCTTTCTTCAAAGCGTCCTGTATGGGCGTGAGCCCTTGGGCCTGCCACTGGGTGAGAAGAGCCATCGACTGGCCAAATCCGAGGCCCATCGTCTTGAGCGGTGCACCGATCTGGGTCATGTTTTTCAACAAATCTCCCATCCCTACACCACTTGCCCGGCTGGCTGCGTAGAACTGGTCCATCATAAAGGTTCCTTCATTCGCCTTCTTGCCCCAAACATCCATCACTTTCGCGGCCGATTCCGCCGCTTCCCCACTGCCCGCTCCGGCTAACCTGGAGGCGTCAAGCACCGCTTTGGACATGGCCTCCAGCTGAGAGCCCGACATTTTCGCCTTTCCGCTGAGGGTTCCCATCACTTTTGCGACCTCGTTCAGGTTCTGCGGCACCTGACCACCTACTTTCTTCAGCGATTCCGTCAGTCCCTGGATTTGACCGGGCCCCGCACCTGAGGAAGCGCGCAGCGTGCCCATGGCGGTACTGAACACCTTAGCCGCTTCGAAAGATTTGTCTTTTAGAGCACCGAGCATGCTGCTGGCTGTACCCGTGACCGTAGAGAGCATCTTCATCTGCTTCTCTGAATCCTGGATCGGGCTTGATCCGACGATCTTCTGCAGCCGCTTGATCCCTTTCTTCTTCGGAATCGGCGTGCCGTACAAATAATTCGCCCTTTCCGCGGCGGCATCTTCATCCGCTTCCTTCTGATCGGCTGCTGCTTTCATGGCTTTTACTTTGCTCCAGACCGCAGCAAACGGTTTGGCTGCCGTCCTGGCACCAACCGAGATTCCCTTGGACACTCCCTGGCCAATTTTCGAGAATGCCCCGGAAATTCCGCTGTAGATCGTCGATGCCGCTCCGGAGACCCCTTTCGTCACCGTCGTGACCGCGTCGCCAGCTGCCATTTTGACGGCAAACAGCTGCCTCGTGACCTGAGCGCTCAAGTCGCCTGCCTTCCACATTTCCTCGCTCATTTGGGCGATTCCGTTAAACTGCTCCAGGCTGATCGTCGTCGTCTGCAGCTGTTTCATCATTTTGTTATATTGCTTGAGGCTGTTCATGCTTTTACCCGAAATCTGAACGCCGCCTCCGCTGTTGTTCGAAGACGAAGCCAATCGTCCCCACCTCCCCGCTTACCGTATATACCGGTCAAAGGTCCTACGGTGTTTTCCTGCGGGCAGCCCTTGCTTCTTCCCGCCGTATCTTCTCCTCTTCCTCGAGCTGCAGCATCATGGAAGCATACATAAACCGCTTCGTCCCTTCGTCCTTGTTAAATACCTCGTCAGGCGGAAGATGATGCCGCTGAAAGATCAGATGCAGCAGAAAAGCCTCGCCGCCCGCCTTAATCAGTTTTTTATTCATCTTCATCACTGTCAAAACCGCTGATCTCCAGAATTTCGGAGGACAGCTTTGCAATCTCGCCGGCCAGCAGTACTCCCAAAATCGCTTCCGTTGGCGACCCGTATTTGTCGATAAGCTCTCTGGCGCTCCAGTCCGGAATCAGACAGGCCCGTTGAATCACAAGGGCGCCGAACTGTTCCTCGTCGAGTACTTTTTCCCGTTTTGCTCCTTTGCCGGTATAATGCGTGCACTGTTCCTGGATTTTATGAATCGTTTTCCCGTCCAGCGCCTGGATTTGGAAGTCCACCCCAAGCCTTTTCATCGGGATGTCACGCTTAGGCTTGCTGTCCGCGCTGAGCAGCGCCTGCAGCACGCTGATTTGTCGGTTATCCGTTATCGTCACGGTTCATACATCTCCTTTATATATCGTTGTATATGTTTCCGCAGCGGGTGAAGCCGAGAGCCCTGCGGCGTGTAGATGGCCCGCCTTCTTCGCCAGGTCCCTTCCGGCTTCGTGTCTCCACCGCATTCCGAGCAGGTTTTACTCAGCCGTTATTTTGTCAAGAAGCTCATAGCCTGTGAAATTAAAGGGAAGCTCCTCCTCCACAATGGCTCCGACTTCAAAATGCATCAGCGGAATTTTATCGAATGTTACGCCTTTGAGCCGAACTCGGTATGCTCCATACGATTCGGGATCCTCCAGCTTAAGGATCAGCTCGGTAATGAACGTGCCTTGGCTGTCATCGGCGATCCTGAACGTGCCTTGGCTGTCATCGGCGATCCTGCCGATCCGTTCGACGAACTCGGAAGTCACCTTGTAACCGGAAATGGTGCCTGTTCCGCTAAGTCCGGTCACCTTGTGCGCCGTCCAGCGGGTTCCTGCCCTTTTAATCTCTTCTTTCGTAATTTCGACGTTTGCCTCGGCTGATTTGATGTTGGTCAGCCAGGTTCCATCATGGTACACATATCCGTAAGTCCCGTTAATCACGCGGGTCGAATCCAGCACAATAATCCCTCCCAGGTCAATTTAAGCATTTATCGATGTCTACACCTTAATCGTTAAGAAAATCCGCTCCATACTATCAATTTCCGTAAATCCGATCAGAAGAAAAACGCTGTCTCCTTCGGAATGGCGGTCCGGATCCAGGGTGACGACAATATCGGTCAGCACATTGTTCAGTTCCAGACGCTCCAGATAGGCTTTCACGGCAGAGATCAGTGCAGCCTGACCGTCCGCATTGTTATCGAGCCTGCCAATATAAGCCTCGGCCGCTGCTTTTGGAATATCGGTCGAGATCGCCTGGCGTGCGCGCATGGCCCTGATTTTTTTCTTGCCTGTCACGAGCCCCTGTTCAACTTTCACTTTCTCCCCGTCATGGACAAGAACCAGCGATCCCTTCTGCAGCGATGCATTGATTTCGCTGTTTTTAAGGCGTTTGACGACATCCGTCGCTATGACCGGCGTATATGTTATCGATTTGTTGATGCCTGTTCCGGCGATCAGTCCGGCAATGTATGGGGCATAGCGGGCCGAGCTGTACGCCGTTCCGCCAATCTCAACGCCTGTAATCAAGTTCACCGCGTATTCGTCGGCGAGGTCCGTACTGCGCTTGTTCCCCACTGCCGGATCCAGATCATCTTCGAGTGACCCTCCGAACACGGTCATAAAATGCTTTCCTTCGTCTTCCCGGTTATCCTTGCACCACAGCTGGGCTGCTTTGCGCTCTTCGGCAGGAACTTCATCCGGATACACAAACACGTTAAACGGCCGTGATCCGAAGACGTCCCGAATGGATGTGTATACAGCCGGCGTGACGTTCCCCTCTACCGGAGGCACCGTATATACCAATACTTCTTTGGCACCGCCCTGCAAAATCAGCCGGATTGGGCCCACCGCTTCCGCACCGAACAGCTGAATGGCTTCAGCCTCTTTCTCAATCGTGTAAAATTTACCCGCTTCGGCTCCTGCATATTGGAACAGCGGAAGGGCGACCGTTCCGCGAGCCCCGCCTTTGATTTGCGCGGCAGCCGCCTCCACAAAGTTAATGTACAGCCCCGGCCTTACCGGTAAACTGATCGGATCCCATGCTCCACCCATTTTCTACATGCCACCTTCCTATAAATTGTTTGTGCGTACCTCGATACGTCTTACTTTCTCAAACATCGGGCCGGCCACAGATTCCCGTGACTGGATTTGTATCGTTCCAGGGCATCGAAACACCCCGTTATCCAGCTTTTCGGGCGCGGTCAGCGTCATCGTGTCGATTCTAAACTGGGATGGCCCAGCTTCCGGGGGAGCAGCCGGATATTCATTCATCAAAAACCGGCTTAAGGCTTCCATTGCCTGTACCGCCTGCTCCGCATCACGGCCAATCCCCTGGATCACATACTCCCGGTCGACCAACGTGTGATCCCGGTTCACCGCTTTCCTCGTTTCCTGTTTGAACAGAACAGTAAAATCGCCCGGCGATGCTGCGGCAGGCTCCTGATACCGGTGGATCCCCGCTCCCGGAAATTTGTCCAAAATCAGTTCCGACATCCGGTTGATACTCTCGCTTACCGACACACAATTTCACCTCTTCCGAACCGTACCAGGCATGCAGCATAGCGCCTGGAATCCTTCATCAAGCATATATCCTTTTTCAAACCATCCGTTCCCCACTTCCTTCTGCCAGCTTCTGCACGGGTTCTTCGACCCGCTGCATTTCGGATTATAGACGGACGGAGCGCATGACGAACAGGATGAACTTTCTTCACCTGGGGGTGAGAAGAATTCATCCTCCTGCGTTCATATATGATCTGCTATACTGGATGCAATTGTAATCTTCTGTAAGGGGGTTTGAAATGGAGCAGATTCGAGTGATGCTGGTCGAAGACGACCCTTTTTGGAGGGATCACATCAGCAGCGATTTGTCCGATGAGCCTGATATTGAGATGATTGCCGCCTGCGCAACCAAAGAAGATGCCATCGAGACCGCTGCAAAATCAAGGATCGACATCGTTCTGATGGACATCAATCTGACCGGCAACAACCTGGACGGGCTGGAAGCGGCCGAGCTTATTTTGCGCCTGCCCGGGAACGAACCGGTGAAGATCATCATGCTCACCTCCATTACGGAAGCGGAAGTCGTCATGAAATCTTTTCGGCTTGGCGCGCTGAATTATATCAATAAGTCGAGTTATCAGGATATCGTTCATGCGATTAGGGAAGCGCATCATGGCCGGGCAGCGATTCATTCCGATGCCGCCCGGATCATGCGGAGCGAGGTTCAGCTCATGGAACTCACGCCCATGGAGAGAGAAGTGTTTGATCTGAGGAAGAACGGATTAAGCAAGCGGGAAATTTCCGAGAAGCTGCACAAATCGACGAATACGATCAAGTCGCAGCTGCGCAGCATCAAAAACAAACTGACCCATTTTAAAATGGACTAACCTGGTCAAGCGTCCGGGAATCTGCTTGCCGTTTGAATGCAGGCGACAATGGCTTGAACCTGGCGTAAGGAAAATGCAGAACGATCGTCGTTCCCTTCCCGGGTTCGCTTGCGGCAACGGATAACCTCCCGCCATGTTTGGACATGACGCTGGTGCAATAGGACAGACCCAGCCCATAGTTCAGAGCATGCTTCTTTGTCGTAAAGAACGGCTCGAATATTTTGGCCAGATGTTCGGGAGGAATGCCTGCGCCGTTATCCTGTACGGTAATCCGGAACTCCCGTCTGGTCGAAGCCGTATGGAGCTCAATGCCTCCGCCGGAGGCAGGCAGCGCGTCAAGCGCGTTGCGGATCAGGTTGGACAGCGTCTCCGCGACGTGAACCGAATCGCAGTATAGCCGCCCTTCTGCGTCGTAACTTGCGGTTATCGTGGCCGGATGGCGCTCAATCAGCGAGCCGGCGGACGCGACGACGGAGTCGATCAGCTGCCGGATATCGTGCTCCCCCTCCTGCAGGACGACGTCCTCCGCTTTATCCTTGATCCGGTTGACCATGTGCAGCAAATGGGCTGTTAAGCCATGCACCTGGGCGATCGTATGCGCCGCCTTATCCGATTGTCCCGATTCCAGCAGAACCCGGCTTTTCTCTGCCAAATAATCGATTTTCTGGATTTCGTTCTTGATGGAATGGTTCAGGATGGAGACGCCCATGGTCAGCGTCCGGATGGAATAGTCAATGCGCTCCCGTTCGATTCGCAGCTTGATGCCGAG
>NZ_PCZT01000009.1:1013219-1034083 GCF_002968895.1 Paenibacillus sp. AR247
GTGAAACGACCACCAGCCCAGCTCCAGATGCTCAAAGCCGATGTAATCGCTCGTATACGCCCACAGCATTGCCAGCGGCAGCACGAATGTCCGCCACTGTCTGCGTCTCGCCGCTTCGCTCTTCTCCTTAAAATAGGCAAGGATGTAGCCAAAGCTTCCGGCGGCCACATAGATTCCGTCCCACCAGCGAAAATGGGCGACTTCAAACTGATTCCAAGGTTCATGGGCCCAATGGTCCGCCATCAGCAACCATGGACCAGGCAGCAGCGCGAGCGTCAGCGCCTTTTTAACAAAACCGGTAACGCTCTCATTCAGCCATAACCCTCCCATACAGTAAACGTACGGCAGGACGTAAAAATAAATATGCATGGCGGCTACCGTAAGCCAATAAAGGAAGTAACTCAGCCCGGGGGATAACCAATCGGCTGGAATGTAGGGGATAATAGACAAATGCATCGCAAACGCGAAGCTGGCAGATCCGCCAAGCAGTATAGTCAAGCCGATCCATAACGTCGAGCGGGTGCGGTTGGCCAAAAAAAACAGGCCTAAAGACCATAAAGAAACAAACATGAATATGTATATTATTTTCATGGGTTGGGTGCTAACCCATCCACCTCCGTGCCAGAATCACAGACATTCATGCCATATTCGTAAAAGTGTTGCACTAACTTTCTGCTTTCTTTCCCCTCCTTTTTTTACAATATCCAAGCTCTTGGATAAGCTATTCGGCATATGCTATGATTCGGACTTTAACATATATGTCACTGCCCTCTTCCCCATGCTTGCAGGTCCAAATCAGGCTCACCCATTCAGCATGTCCATTGACATCTTGGTAGCAAAAAAACAGATTGGGCATATTCCCCTTCAGGCTATCTTTCGAGGAAATATCGTATCATTCCAGTCAGTTCTCGGGAAATCGGCAATTGGCCGAATCGCCAGATACATATACATAATCGGGCTGCACTGCACAATCTTACCAGATTCTAATCAAAAAAAGTATCCTTCCGGATACCTTAATTTATAGTTGATAGTATAACGCAGCCGGAATTCCGTCCCATATGCATGAGCATCCGCAATACCATGGATTTGCTTAGCAGAATAAAGGACAGCAAAGAACGAATTCATCGTCCTGGGCTGTCCTTTCATTTGCCTATTCTTCCACCTTAATCCGCAGTTCACCCGCTGCCAAACCGTCCCCAGCTGCGCGGATCACCACTTCGCCGGTCTCCAGTCTCGACTGAACGACTAGGAGGCATCGGCCTCCGCGGGTTTTCCTGCGGCTGCTCTTATAAGGCTCGTGGTCGCGTAAATCGCCGTTATCAGCGCCAATGATCTCGCCTTTACCTTGAATGTCGAAGCTTAACTCGAAGTCCGAATTCGGGACGACGATCCCCTGTTCATCCACGACGCTGACTTCGATTTGCGCGATATCACGGGCTTCCGTCCTCAGCAGGGAGCGGTCGGTGTCCAGTACGATCCGATACGGCGCTCCTGCCGTTTTCATCTCATACTCGGATACTATCGCATCGCCGTTACGGCCGACCGCACGAATGGTGCCGGCATGAAATGGTACATGCCATTCCATGAGGCGGTTCGGGTAATCCGTCAGTTTCCGCACGCCGTACGATTCGTTGTTAATGATCAGCTCCACGCTCTCGCAATTGGTGAACGTAACAAGCCTCATCAATCTGCCCGCCTGCTCGGGAAAGGTCCAGTGGCTCGCGAGCCCAGGCGATTTCCAATGCAGCGTCCACTGCGCGCCGGCATCCTCTTGTGCCGGATCGAACACGGCGATATGAACCATTGGCTCTGCCGACCAGAAGCTTTGCTGCAAATAAGAGATCGGTTTGCGGAAGCCGCAGGTATCGATCAGTCCGGATGCCCAGCCTTTGTACGGGTATGAAGCCTCTCCCAGATAATCAATCCCGGCCCAGACGAATTGCCCGATCACATAGTCATGCTTCTCGACATCAAACCAAGGATTGACCGGAAGGTAGCCCTTCACGCGGTTGCCCTCCCCCCGGTAGTAGGGGAACGTCTCGGTGCCGACGATCAGTGTATCCGGCATAGCTTCCCGGTAATGCTCATACCACTGCTCCTGATAATTAAGCCCCAGTATATCAACCAGCTCCGCCATCTTTTTCGTGTGCAGGACCTTGTCTTCAATCGGACCTTCGCGCAGGCTGATCGGCACGTTATGCGGTTCGAGCGCGCAGGTGACAGGGCGAGTCGGATCCAGCTTGCGGCAGTAGTCGGTAAGCTGCTTCAGCATAACCAGCATGGATGGCTGTCCCTGGTTTTCGACCTCATTGCCGACGCTCCACAGAAAAATGCTCGGATGGTTCCGGTCCCGGATCAGCATCGCCTCCAGATCCTTTTCCCACCAATCATCATACAGGTGCTCATAATACAGCGACTTCCACTTGTCGAACGCTTCATCAATGACCAGAAAGCCCATGCGGTCGCATAGATCAAGCAGCTCCGGGGCCATCGGGTTATGGGCAAAGCGAATCGCATTGCAGCCCATTTCCTTCAGCCTCTCCAGCCTGCGCTTCATGGCCTGATTATTGTAGGCTGCACCCAGGCAGCCCAGATCGTGGTGGATGCACACGCCCTTCAGCTTCAAAGGCACCCCGTTGAGAATGAGGCCCCGGTTCGGGTCCAGAACGACTTCACGGATGCCAAACGGCGTTATATATTCATCGGTTTCAGATCCATCCCGAACAATCGTTGTTCGGGCATAATACATGTCCGGCTGGTCCGGCGACCACAAATGCGGAGAGGGGATCACCGTTTCCTGATCGACCGTAACCTCCTCTGAGGGAGATACGATCACTGGATATTCGCACTTACCCAAAACCACACCCCGGCTGTCCACGAATTCGGTAATAACCGTACAATCCGCAGGCTCTTCGCCATGATGGTTTACCCGGATTTGTGCCTGGACCGTTGCTATATCCGGGTGGATCTCCGGTGTTGTTATGAAAGTTCCCCACGCTGCAACATGCAGCTCATCCGTCCGAATCATCCATACGTTGCGGTAAATACCCGAGCCCGAATACCACCGGTCGGATGGCATCGGCGTATTGTCCACCTTGACCGCGATCACATTGTCTTGATCCCACTTGATGTAAGGCGTCAGATCGTATTGGAAGCTGACATACCCGTATGGCCGTTTTCCGGCGAAATGACCGTTGATCCATACCTCGCTGTTATGATGAACCCCATCAAACTGAATATAGACGCGCTCATTGTCAGATGCCGACTTGATATGGAAGTGCTTTCTGTACCATCCCACGTTCCATCGCGGCAGGTAAGCCTGCATGCCACCGAATGTCATGGCGGGATCAACCTGCTGCTCGATGCTCCAGTCATGCGGAACCTGCAGCTTACGCCACTCCTGATCTTTAAAATCCGGCTGTTGGGCGCCTGCGTAATTTCCCAGGGCGAACAACCAGCCCGTATTAAACGAGCTCATCTTCCTGCTTCGGGTTCCCGCTTCCATTGTCAGTTCTGCCATGAGCCTACCTCCTGCTCTACTCGTAAGGGATATGATAGTTGAATGACTAATAGATGGTTCGGCCGGCTGCATCCGGAATACCGGATTTCCGGTAAAAGTACGTATTTATGACATCCCGCCACTCTTTGGCATGCTCCAATTGAATATGCAGCCGCTCCCAGACATTCCGGTAGCGCCATTCATCGATATGACCTTCCAGCTTGCTCCAACGCCCGATCAGCTGCTCCACACCCTCCACACCGTCGAAATGGGTGTCATAAATATGCTGGATCACCGTCTTGCCGGAATGAAGCACATGGCTGTACGGAACGTGATGGAAGAACAGCAGCAGCTCATCCGGACACGATTCCAGCGATTCATACCGCTGTGCATTTTCGGGGAAATATTGGGAGACATAGCCGGTTCCGTCCTTGACCGTCCGGTTTACGCCGATGCCGTGACAATCGGCAAAATGATACGTCCCCCACACCGAATACTCATAACCGTCGACATTCGGTCCGTAGTGATGCCCCGGATTGACCATCCAGCCGACGCCAAGCGGTGAGGTGTAGCTCTCGTAAACATGCCAGGAATCTGCAAGCATGCGCTTCATTTCATCAAAAACCAAGGAATCATCGCCAAAAGTCAAAGAAATCCATTCGCGCGTGATATCCTTTTCGGTCAGATCCGGATTCCAGGCGAGGCGGCCGTACCCGTAAAGGTTGGCTTGCGCCAGCGTATGCCCGGTCCAATTGTGGTCGTCTCCCACGTTAATGACGGCGGCGATCCCGCAGGCTCGATAAGGGTAGATCCCCCCGGAGACCACTTTCTTGACCTCGGTGCCCTGGCCTTGGGCGAACGTATCAAAGTCCAGGATCTCTTTCCACTGGGGAACAAGAAAGCACAGATGCTTCTGCTGCCCCGTATACTCCTGCGTGATTTGAAACTCCAGCATCTGATTCGTGCCGGGCATAGCTCCTAGGAGCGGGGATACCGCTTCACGGACCTGAAAGTCCATCGGACCGTTTTTGATTTGGAGAATGACGTTGTCTTTGAACTGTCCATCCAGTGGTAGTTGTACACGAAGCATCTCCAAATGACGAGCCCGCCGAACGGCTCCAGCGCTTCTGCCAGCATGTTCGAACCGTCCGCATGCGTACGGTCATATGTAAACGGGCCCGGACGATGCTCCGAATCCGCTTTTACGACAAATCCGCCGAAATCGGGAATATATTCGTATATTTCTTTTGCTTTTTCCTTCCACCAATCACCCACCCGGGAATCCAGCGGATCGGCCGTGTCCAGTCCGCCAAGCTCCATCGGGCTTGCATAGTTGACGCTGAGAAACAATCGGATGCCGTAACGGCGGAAGATTCCGGCCACATTCGCCACGTCCGGCAGAAACTGCCGAGTAATCAGCCGCGTTTCCGTCCGGTGGACATTGACGTTGTTTATCGCGATGCCGTTGATGCCGATGGACGCCATCAGCCTGGCATAGTCCCGGATACGGGCGTCATCCTCAACAAACCGGTTATCTTGAAAAAAGATTGATCTGCCAGCATACCCCCGCTCAATGGAACCGTCCATATTGTCCCAATGGTTCATCATGCGCAGCGGATTCCGCGGGCTGTCCGTCACATCCAGTCGGTCCAGCTCCTGTCCGGTCCGCAGAAACCGCAGCAGATGAAATGTGCCGTACAAGAGGCCCCTGTCCGTATTCGCCATCACATACAGCGAACCGCCGCTGTTCTCGGAACGACGCCGGATGGCATACCCTTCTTCCCCCAGATCCTTGATTCGTGCTCCATCCATCCATTCTTCCTGTACACCGATCTCCTCGAGTAAAGCAAGCCGGATCAGGTTCGACGCCTGCCGACCCGGGTCTGACACGATGGCAGGAAGGGTGCCTGTCATTTCACGAATGCCGTGTGTGAGTTCGGCGAGCGCGGAATCGATCACATCCGAATTGCCATATACCGCGATTTGGGACTGTTCCTTCATCCCGGCGAGTGATTCATTATTCGTATAGCTGAGCCAGCCCTGATCCGCTGACGAGTATGGAAGCCTTGCCTCTAGCGCCATGAGCTTCTCGTCCCTCCCGATGATCTTTATATAAAATAATGCGGATATTTCTCTTTTAAAAAGTCCTGCTCCACGACGACAAGGCGGAGATGCTGCTCCATCACCTTCATCGCGTGTTCTTTATCCTGCTGAATGATCAGCTGGTAGATTTCCTTATGTTGACGAATAATATTTTCCCAGTTGGAGTCTTTGGAGAGCCGGAGCAGCCGCAGCCTATTAAAATGAATGTTCAGCTGCTGCAGCATTTTCCACGTCCTCTGTTTGCCGGTGGCATCAAACAGGATCTGATGGTACTCTTCATCCAGCTCAAACAGCCTGTAGAAATTGTTCTGCCCGGCACAAACGTCCTGCATGGCAATGTTCGCTTCAATCATGAACCGGGCGTCTTTATCCAATTGGTCGCAGGCAAGCGCCACGATTTCTTTTTCCAGCTTCTCGCGGATAAACCGGCCTTCCTCCACATGCTTCAGGTTAATGCGGGACACAATGGTGCCGCTCTGCGGGATGATGTCCAGCAGTTCTTCTTCCGCCAGCTTCATAAACGCTTCCCTGACGGGCGTTCTGCTGACGTTCAGCTCGTCCGCGATTTCCTTCTCCGAAATTTTGGTGCCGGGTTCGAGCTCCAAATGAAGAATTCTTTCCCTCAGCAGGTTATAGGAATAAGCCCTGGTGGAACCCTTGATTTTCTGCTCTGTCGACATTACGGTTACCTCTTTCTCCTTGCTTTCATTTCACAACACGCGAAGGTTGAAATGACTGCCAAACATTCTTTTTTTAAAAATAATTTAGTCGGACAACACTGCAGACACTTACAGGATTTCTATCATCGAACCGGTTGGAATAAAGTGGACCGGAAGTCCGGGAAATCTGCCGGCAAGCCGTTCGCTGATCAGCTTCATGCCCGGTTCCTCGCTGGCTGCATGACCCAGCATCAGCAGCGCTTTGGCTCGTCCCTGCGCGGTTGCATCCCGGACATATTCGGGCGTTTCCCATTCCGGCCCTTCACCGATGATCATCAAATCCAGACGTTCTTGCTCGAATAACGGGATCGCGTGCTGTCCACCTCCCCTGTACCCGACAGCAACTCCGATTTGCCCGCAGACCGTCTCGGGATCGCCGACGGCACGCAGGTAGGGCAGATTCAGCTTCTGTTTTACATGCTCGGCGATGTCAGATAACCTACAGCTCTGCGGCAGTCGCACAACGGAAGCCGTTCCGAGATCCCGGTGCTCATAATCCTCCCATCCCAGTGCTTCGATCAGTCCCGCCGTGATGATATCCGGCCGATAACTGTGCGGATGATCGTGAAACCGGTAAATGATCATATCATCCGATTCGATCAGCTTCCGCTTTGCCGCATGAACGGGATCTTCCGGAGCGAAGCCCTGCTCTTCCTGATGACTGTAAAAAGTCCCTTCGTGCGTAACCAGCAGGTTCACCCCAAGCAGGGCGGCTTCAAGGACAACATCATGGGAAGCGATGAAAGCGACCCCGATTCCGCGGACCTCCGCTTCGGGAGTTCCGGCGATGATCCGGTCGATCCGGGATTCCAAATCCCCGACGGGTTCCGTTAAATACGTTACAACCTCCTGAGCAGTAACACGCAAACCATTCACTCCTTCGGACCATGAAAAGCATGGATGTTCGTGGTGGATGTCATGCTAATACGGCATAACGCCCGGCGAGTTGAAAACAGGCTGCCATTTCGCTGGCGAAACGGCAACCCGATTCGTGTAACTTCAGATAAGTTCGTGTTTATAACGACTTACCGACTTACTTCTTCTCTTTATAAGCTTTATACGTCTTGTTGGCAAGCTTAACATAATTATCCAGACCCTGGCCCTTGAGCTCGTTCACGAATGCGTCGAACTGGGACAACGGGCGCTCGCCGAGGATAAATTTGAGCGTGTTTTGATCCGAGTAGTCTTTCAGCGGCGTGCTCAGCAGGGTCGCCTGCTCGCGGTCTTCTACGGAATACGGGATCGGCGGCTCGGCCGGTACGACGGTCTTCGTCTTTTTCATATCTTCCTGGAACTTTTTCTCTTCGTCGCTGAACATCGATTGCAGCAGCTCCGTTGTACCGCCGTAGGCGAACACCCCTCCGGAGAAGCCATAATCGATACGCAGGTCCTTCGTTCCTTTCGGATTCAGGCCGTTATAGTTGATATCGTCGACCAGCTTCCGGACGCCGTTCTCTTTGGTATACGTTACCCCTTCAACACCCCACTTGGCAAACTCTTCGCCTTCGTCACTGTAGTAGAGCCAGTCAATGAACTGAAGGATCGCCTTAAAGTTCGGGTTTTCCTTGGCTTTGGCCAGAATCATCACGCCGTTCTCCAGACGGGAGCCGGACATCAGCTGACCTGCAGGTCCTCCTGGCACCGTAATTTTGGCGATGGAGAATTTGCCCTCTCCGAGCGATTTGTTCATGTCCGTGCGATGCAGCACGACGGTCTGGGAGTTGCCGTTGATCACAAACGATTTACCGGATACGAACTTCTGAGTCGCCTGATCGTCCGTTTGGGTAAAGCTTTCTTTGTCCAGCAGGCCTTCGGATACGAGCTTGTTAAAATACGTCAGCATATTTTTGTATTCCGGCGTCGTGGACGTGTACACGAACTCGTCCTTGTCCGCTTTGTAAGTGAGTCCGTTGCCGAAGCCCCAGCCGGCTTTCGTTCCGAATCCGGTCGCCGCAATGTTCAGCGTACTGTTGAACTGGAACCGGTCGGAGAACGGAATCGAGTCCGGATAAATTTCCTTCAGCTTCTTGAGAGCGGTATACAGCTCATCCCAGGTCGCAGGAATCGGAATGTTGTTCTTCTCAAAAATGTCGGTCCGCACGAGAAGCGTGTAGTCCGGCCATACCTCTTCATGCAGGCCAGGGAGCACATAGTATTTACCGTCCTCCTGCCGGAGTCCGTCCAGCTCCTTTTCCATGCCCCATTTTTCGACTTTATCCTTAAAATTCGGCATCATATCAATGTAATCGCTTACCGGCAAAATCGCACCGGATGACACAAAGGAAGCCTCTTCCCCGGGATACGTTTTCGGAATGACCAGCGGAGCGTCTCCCGAGCTGATCAGCAGCGAGCGCTTCTGGCTGTAATCGCTCATTGGAACGATCGTTGGCTGAAGCGTGACGCCCGTTCTTTTCGTGATTTCCTGGAACAGCATCCAGTCCTTCTTGTAAGGGTAGGCCGGCTGGTCGCTGAAAAGAATCGGCAGGTTAAACGGCTCGGTTGCCTTGAAAGAAACGTTAACGCCGTAATTTTCCATCGCGCCTTTGGATTGGTCCTTGGCTTCTCCGCCGCCGCTGCCAAGATTGTTGCTGCAGGCAGCCACGGACAGGCTCATTACTGCGGCCATCAGCGTCATTCCCCATTTTTTACGAGAACGCTTGAACATTTGTTTACTCCCCCCATGAATGAAAGTCGGAACTGCAAAGAACTGTAGAGCTATGAAATGAATGCGGCGATCCGGACCGGATTTATCCTTTCACGGAACCCAGCATAACACCCGATACAAAGTACTTTTGGACAAAAGGGTAAATCAGCAGGATTGGCAGAATAGTCAGAACCATCGTGACCGATTTAATGTTCGCAGAGATTTGGGTCAGGTTATCCGCTGACGTCGCGCCCGCAGAAGCACCGCCTGTTGCCCCGGCAATGAGGTTCCGCAAGTATACGGTGACCGGGAACAGTTCCTTCTGGTCCATGTACAGGAAAGCGGAAAACCAGGAGTTCCAATGTCCCACCGCATAGAACAGCATCATGGTGGCCATGATCGCCTTACTGAGCGGAAGAATAATGCGGAACAGAATCCCGTACGTATTCAAACCGTCGATCGAAGCCGCTTCTTCCAGCTCCTCCGGCATATTCTCGAAGAATGATTTCATGATCAGCATGTTGTAGATGCTGATGGCACCCGGAACGACGATCGCCCAGATCGAATTGGCAAAGCCAAGGCTGTTAATGAGCACATAGTTCGGGATCAGCCCGCCGTTAAAGAACATGGTGAACACCGCGAACATCGTCAAAAATTTGCGTCCCATCAGCCTTTTCTTGGACAAGGCGTAGGCAAAGATCGTCGTCATGAACATCGAAATGGCCGTTCCGACCACCGTATACACGACGGTGTTTTTGTAGTTCGTCCAGAACATCGCGTCCTTGGCCACCGTCCGGTACGTGTCGATATTAAAGCCTCTCGGAATCAGGTTGACCTTCCCCGCATTGATATAAGCCTCGCTGCTGAAGGACTGGGCGAGCACGTTAATGAAAGGAAATACCGTAATGAAGACAATCAGCAGCAAAAATGATCGTGTTGACGATTTTGAACACTTTATAAGAAGCGGAATCTTTCACTTGAGGCACCTCCTTACCATAGGCTTCTTTCCGTTACTTTTCTGGAAATCGCATTGACTGAGAACACCAGAATGAGCCCGATGATCGATTCGAACAATCCGATGGCCGTGGCGTAGCTGAAGCTGCTGGACTGCAGGCCGACCCGGTACAAATATGTAGAAATGACGTCGGATGTTTCGTAGATGACCGGATTGTAGAGGAGCAGTATCTTTTCAAAACCGATCGCCAGGAAGCTGCCCATGTTCAGGATCAGCAGCGTGACGATGGTCGGCAGGATTCCTGGGATCGTCACGTGCAGCGTCTGCTTCCACCGGTTGGCTCCGTCAATTTTCGCAGCTTCGTACAGGGACTCGTCAATCGTCGTCAGTGCGGCCAGATACAGAATCGCTCCCCAGCCCATGCCCTGCCACACCTCGGAGGTCACGTAAATCGCCCGGAACCACTCGGCCCGCTGCATGAAATTAATACCGTCTCCGCCGAAGAAACGGATGAGCGCATTGATCGACCCGCTCGCCGAAGTCATCTGCAGGATCATGCCGGCCACGATGACGATCGACAAGAAGTGCGGCATGTAAGAGGCGGTTTGAACGAATTTCTTGAATTTCTTGTTCTTCACTTCATTCAGCAGTAACGCAAAGATAATCGGAATCGGGAACGTGAACAGCAGGGTCAAAGCGCCGAGAATCAGCGTGTTCGTAAATACCTTCCAGAAGTTCGGATCCTGGATAAACATCTGGAAGTAGTGAAACCCTACCCATTTCTCTCCATAGATGCTCCCCCCGGGAACAAAACGGCGGAAAGCGATGACGTTGCCGATCATCGGCCCGTATTTGAAAATGAGCAGGTAAATGACCGGTAATACCAAGAGCGAATACAACTGCCAATCTTTGCGAAAAAGCCTTCCTACAGAACGCTGCTTCTGTTTTTTGACGGCTCTCTCCTGGGGCAAGACGGGGCTTGCGGCCTTTGTTTCCATTCTTCAGATCACTCCAATCCGCGCAGAACATGTCGCTGTTATTTTTGCACTTCTCGTACCATTCCGTCTGATGTCTCGTGCAACCATTTCACATATGAACATTCATTCCGGTCCAGGCAAACAGATAAACCGCTTACAATTCGTGTGGCTAATGTGCGGTCGTCGAACCCTGAAAAAGACCTCCCCTTTCCTAAAGCGCTTACAAATAACCTTCGAAAAAACTCAATACATCTGTTCTCTAAAGCTTTTTTAAACCTAGAAAAACATTAGACCGGAATAAAAATGGTGAGGCAGTTCAGAAGAAAATTGGAATACTAGTATAACTAGTATGGTAGTTGAGCTGTTTTTATTGTAATGGACCTTTTCCTGGATTTCAATATTTTTCTTTCGAGACTTTAAAAAAAGTTGCATTGCCAGGTAGACACAAAAAACAAAGCCCGCTGTCGCAGGCTTTGTTGCGTTAATGTATTCTTATGGCTCCTTATTTGGTATGGAAACAAGAATCGTTTCCTCCGAATCCATTAAATCGGGGCTTTCGTCCATGTGCCAGCTGAGCTGCTCAACCTCTCAAGGACATCGTCCGTAACCGGAAGTCCCAGCTGCTCCATAGCATATAAGAACGAGCCTACAACAGGTGGAAAATGCGGATCCATCAAACGGAATGGTCTTCCCGGATCATCTGTGGAGATACGCTTAAGCTTTCCCTGAAAATAAGTGCTGTTCGCCACGCTCCCGATGCACGCAACCCGCAGCGTTTCGGCCTGAAAATGCCTGAAAATGCCGTCCGAGCAAGCGGATGCCGACCACGATCTGGTGAATGGACCGGTCGCAAACCGCTTGGGCTAATGAACTGCCTGCCGCTGCCGCCTCCGTAACATAAGGGGCAAAGGCTCCAAATACCCGGTCCCTTTCGCGGCGGTCATCATGGAAACCGTCCCTGCCCAGGAGTGCAAGTTCCCCAAGGTTGGCTGCATTCCAATGCGAGAGCATATCATGAACCAGGCGCCCGTCAGTATCGTCCGTATGTCCGGCAACTGCTTCATAAACGGCGTCATAGGCCAGAAACCTGGCTGCGCTTGCAGCATAGTGATGATAGTCGTAATTACGTATGTATTGCCCTTCTTCATTGATACCGAAAATAATTGAGCCTGTACCGGAAATCACCACGACGCCTGGCTTTGCCATCAATGCACCATAATGGGCAGCGACCGCATCGTTTACGTGCCACTTGGGGCATGTCATATCCGGTAAATGGGTCAGTTCCTGCACCCATTCTAAATCCTGATCCCGGTCGTAACCGGCGATGCCTGCGGCCATGCCGCAAATTTCCCCAGGAGAACACCCCGCGACGGAAAGGGCTTTGCGGATCGCCGTCTTGACATTATCCGTAGCCTGGTTATCCCGATGCTGCGATGCCGCTTTCTGATCCTCGATGTACGCAGCGATGTTTCCATCCGGACTTGCGATGATCACTCTGGTATTGGAGCCCCCTCCGTCGATTCCCATAATCAGTTTCCTTCCAGCCATATAATCCCCCTGCCCCCTTATCTCTACCATCCAATCACTAACCCGAGAAGAACTCCAACCTTCATGGAATTTATTTACTAGTTAGGTTTAATTCGACAAAGTTCTCTACATATCCTCCTCTGTTGCATCGAGTGTACGATAGGAACAATGATCCAAGCTCCTCACAAAAAAGCAGCAAAAAACCGACCGAAAACACCCTCAGAACGACCCAGGACTCCGGATCATTCGAGGGTTCTTGATCGCTTCCTTCAAAGCATCTTGGTTTGCGGCTGCCTGTTATCCTACGGAGAGAACGGGAATACTTTGATTCGTACCCCTGTTTATCCAGATCCTTCTCATGTCCATGCCGGGTACGATCAATCGAGTACAGTTCGGGTATGTATATATGATGCGGTTTATTTTGTAAAAGGAGGTTGCACTCATGTTGGAAGGAAACAGACCGATGCCGGCAGAAGAAGGTTTGGATCATAGTTTAGCTTTTCTTAAAGAAGGCTATTTGTACATCACGAACCGAACCCTCGGATTTCAATCGGATGTATTCGAGACGCGTTTGCTTGGCGAACGGGCCATTTGCATGCGCGGGGAAGAAGCCGCCAGGCTGTTTTATGACGAGGACAAATTTATCCGGTTCGGTGCGGCACCCAAACGCGTGATTAAAACGCTGTTCGGTGAAAACGGGGTTCAAACGCTGGACGGCGAAGCCCATCGCCACCGCAAAGCGATGTTCATGTCCCTCATGTCCGACGGCGCGATGCAGCGAATACGGGAGCTGACCCGAAAATATTGGGAGATTGCAGCGAAAAACTTTGAAACGCGGAAAGAAGTCGAGATTTACGAGGAAGCCAAGGAATTGTTATGCCGGGTTGCCTGCGAATGGGCTGGAGTTCCGCTTGAACCGGAAGAAGTACGAGAGAAAACGAGCTGGTTAGGTGCGTTGTTCGAATCTCCCGCCTCCATTGGAATCACTTATATGAAAGGCCGGAACGCCAGAACCAAGGCGGAGTCCTGGGTCAGCGGCCTGATTGAGGACGTGCGCGCCAACCGTTTCACAGCGCCGGAACATTCGGCACTGGCCGTGATCTCTTTTCACCGGGATCTGAATGGCCAGCTGCTCGACTTAAAAACCGCCGCCGTGGAAATGCTGAATATTATTCGTCCGATCGTCGCCGTTTCCATTTATATCGCCTTTACCGCACTTGCTGTCATTCAACAGCCTGGAGAGCGGGAAAAGCTGGCCGGATCGGATGAGGTGCGGCTTGGCCACTTTATCCAGGAGGTCCGCCGCTTCTATCCTTTCTTCCCCGTGACGGCGGCACGGGTGGCAGAGGATTTTGTCTGGAAAGGTTATCGATTTGAGCAAGGGGCGTTAACCATGCTGGACCTGTACGGCACCAATCACCACCCGGACCTGTGGGACAAGCCGGAGAAGTTTATGCCGGACCGTTTTCATCATTGGAGAGGATCCCCTTTCAGGTTTATTCCTCAAGGCGGAGGCGATCATGATACAGGGCACCGGTGCGCCGGCGAATGGCTAACCCTGGAAATCATGAAGGAGAGCCTCGACTTCCTGGCCAACCGGATGAGCTATGACGTGCCACAGCAGGATTTAAGCTACAGCTTCAGCGATATTCCGTCGCTGCCTCACAGCAACATTGTCATTCAGAACGTCCGAAGTGTTTAGATATGAATTTGCTTATGTTCCACAGCCCATGCTTTCCCTGAACAGAGAAAAAGCCGCAGCAATGCGGCTTTTTCTCATGCATCTGAATGATCATTATCGGGGTCCATGCCAAAGGACCTGGATTCACATGGCAGCCAGACCTCTTTTTTTGCGTAATGACTTAGCGCTGTTTCCAATCGATTTTGCCCAGAATGCGCAGCACGCTGCGGACAAGCATTTGGAAGCTGCCCATGACGAACAGCCACACGCCCGCCGTTTGCATCGACTTCTGAAAAAACAGCATGCTGCCACCAATGTAGCACAGCGAAATGATGATGTCGCTCGCGATCCGCAGAACCTTGCCGGGTTCATGGACCACAAGCCGGTGGTGCCGGAACTTGACCACCCAATGCCAGTGATGTTCATCCGTTTTAAGTTGCTCAAACTCCATGAGATGATGGCGGATAATAAATCAGCTCCTTTCTGTAACACAAAGAGGACTGCCTGCACAGGAGCCCGCATCTTTTTATAAGAAAGTGCGTTTTATTTCATTACCCGCCCCACCCTTCATGAATCAATCCCATGAGCCGTTAATAAAACGTACCCACACCTCAGTAATTTTTAGATATAGGCAAATTTTACTCCTAACTGGAAACCTGTTCGGATATGATGAAAGTAATTCTTACGGAAAGGGTGTTTTCTATGAAAAAAATCGCCGTCTTACCTACCAACGGGAGGGCGACTATACTTTAACCCTCCTGCATTACGGGAGGAATCCAATTGAATTCCAGAATCAAAAAATTCATTTCCTACTATAGACCTTACAAGGGACTGTTTGCCGCCGATATGGCATGTGCCTTTATTTTGTCGGCGATTACGCTTGTTCTTCCGCTCGGCGCGATTACGCTTGTTCTTCCGCTCGGCGTCCGCTACATTACCTCCGAGCTGCTTGACGGTGCTCATTCTGAAGCGCTGTCCCAAATCTATGCCGTCGGTGCAGGGTTGCTCGCATTGGTCATTCTCCATATTGCCTGCGAGGTGTTCGTGGATTACAAAGGCCACATGATGGGCGCGATGATGGAAGGCGACATGCGAAGCGAACTGTTCGAGCATCTGCAGAAGCTTTCGTCCGTTTTTACGACGACAAAAAACCGGCCAGCTGATGACCCGGACCACAAACGATATTTTATCCCTTGCCGAGCTGTACCATCACGGACCGGAGGACCTGCTCATCTCGATCTTGAAATTTACCGGTGCGTTTATCATTTTGATCGCGATCGACGTTAAGCTGACTTTGATCGTCTTTCTGTTTTTGCCGGTGATGGCTGCGTACGCGTTTATTTTAACCGGAAAATGAATGCGGCTCTGCGAATCAGCCGGGACCGGATCGGGGACATCAATGAGCAGGTGGAAGACTCCCTCGCCGGAATTCGTGTGGTCAAATCGTTTACGAACGAGCACGTGGAGATCCGCAAATTCGCCCGGGCCAATGCCCGCTTTCTCCAGAGCCGGAGCGACGGGTATAAGAGTGAAGCCATTTTCTCCGGCGGAATGATCGGCTTTACGCAGCTGATTACCGTCGCCGTTATCGTCTTCGGCGGTGCCGCTATCCTCCACTCGTCGATGCAGCTTCCGGACTTGCTGACCTTCTTTTTATGCATTGGCATTCTGATCGAGCCCATTCAGCGGATGGTGAATTTCGCAAGGCTGTATCAGGAAGGTATGACGGGGTTTGACCGGTTCATGGAGATTTGGAGGTAGAGCCGGATATCTGCGACTCGTCAGGTGCGGCAGAGCTCGGCCATGCCGAAGGCAAGGTGGAATTCCGGCAGGTCTCCTTCAAGTATAAAGATGATCACCGGGAAGTGCTGACCGACCTGTCTCTTACCGTCGAAGCCGGCGAATACGTAGCCATTGTCGGTCCGTCCGGCGTCGGGAAAACGACGCTGTGCTCCTTGATCCCCCGGTTTTATGAAGTCAGCGGAGGAACCATTCTTCTGGATGGCAAAGACATCCGCGGATTAACTTTGCGGTCCCTCCGGCGGAACATTGGCATCGTCCAGCAGGATATCTATTTATTTGCTGGCACAGTTATGGATAATATCCGTTACGGCAACGTGGAGGCGACCCGCGAAGAAGTTATCGAGGCTGCGAAAAAGGCCCATGCCCATGATTTCATTATGGGGCTGCCGGACGGCTATGATACCGACATCGGCCAGCGTGGAATCAAGTTATCCGGCGGTCAGAAGCAGCGGCTCAGCATTGCACGCGTGTTTCTCAAAAATCCGCCCGTGATCATCTTTGACGAGGCCACCAGTTCCCTTGACAACGACAGCGAGCAGGCGGTTCAGGCCTCGCTGGAGAAGCTGTCCGACAACCGTACGACGTTGGTGATCGCCCACCGGCTGTCTACGGTCCGGAATGCACAGCGGATCATCGTGCTGACCGATGACGGGATTGCGGAACAGGGAACGCATGAAGAGCTTTTGGCACTGGGCGGCACCTATGCGCATTTATATAACATGCAGCTTAAGTTGTGACCGGCTGCTCCCCTACAAAAAAACCATCCAGCCCAACAGGGATTTCTCCCTGATGCTCTGGATGGTTTTTGCTGCTTCAGACTACTCTTCGTAAATTTTGGTGAGCATTTGGCCCAGCTCCTGCAGCGCCTGCTCTTCCTGCTCACCGTCGGCTTCCAGCCGGATTTCATCGCCGGCGGCAATGCCCAGGGTCAACAGCCCGAGGGAGCTTTTGCCGTTGGCTTTTTTCTCGCCTTTGAACAGCGTAACTTTACAAGGAAACGTATTTGCCTTCTCTACGAACAGTTTCGAAGGGCGGGCATGAAACCCTTGCGGGTGGATGACGGTAAAAGTTTGGGATACCATAGCTTATGCTTCACTCCTTAGTTGTTGGTTGACAAAATCAAGCACCTCTTGCTGGGTGCTCATGCCGATCGCCTGCTCGGCCAAGCCTGCCCATTCCTCTCTGGACAAGCGGGAAATCAGTTCTCTGGCCGGGAGTACGGACGAGGTACTCATGCTGAATTCGTACAGTCCGAGTCCGAGAAGAAGCGGAATCGCTGCCGAATCTCCGGCCATTTCGCCGCACATGCCGGCCCATTTGCCGTGGCGGTTAGCTGCCTGGATCACAAGCTGAATCAGACGAAGAATCGACGGATGATGAGGCTGATACAGATAGGCAACCGATTCGTTCATCCGGTCCGCCGCCATCGTGTACTGAATCAGGTCGTTCGTGCCTATGCTGAAAAAGTCCACTTCCTTCGCCAACACATCGGCGGCGATCGCTGCAGCGGGAATTTCGATCATAATGCCGACTTCAAGCGTATCGGACACCTTCGTGCCCTCCTGCTCGAGCTTGGCGCGTTCTTCCGCCAGAATCCGCTTCGCCTCACGAAGCTCGCCTAGGACGGCGATCATCGGGAACATAATGGCTAGCTTGCCGTGCATGCTGGCCCGAAGCAGCGCCCGAAGCTGGGTGCGGAACAAATCCTCCTTCTCCAGGCATAAACGGATGGCCCGCTGGCCCAGAAACGGATTCATCTCTTTCGGCAGCTGCAGGTAAGGCAGCTCTTTATCGCCGCCGATATCCAGCGTACGGATGACGACGCGCTTGCCGTTCATTTTCTCCAATACATGCTTGTATACGGAATACTGCTCTTCTTCGGAAGGGAACGAGCTGCGTCCCATATACAGAAATTCGGTACGGAACAAGCCAATGCCGTCCGCCCCGTTCGCCAGCACCTTCTCCAGATCGTCAATGCCGCCGATATTGCTGGCCAGCTCTACCTGAACGCCGTCAGCGGTGACGGACGGCCGGTCCACGTAGCTGCGCATGCGGGTCTTATACTCTTCATATTCTGCCTTACGGGTGGAATAATCGCGGAGCTGCTCATCCGACGGATTGACGATGACCTGCCCGGCCGTAGCGTCAAGAATGATCATATCCCCCGTCCGAATCCCAGAAGCATCCGCACCGGTCCCGACGACGGCAGCCAGCTCCAGGGAGCGGGCCATGATGGCGGAATGCGACGTCCGGCTTCCGATCTCCGTGACGAAGCCCCGGACGAATTCCAGATTTAACTGGGCCGTATCCGACGGGGTCAAGTCTTTGGCAATCAGAATCGTTTCGGCGCTCAGCTCGGACAGCGCGCTGTGCTCCCGTCCCTCCAGCTTACTGATGACCCGTCCCGTGATATCCTTAACGTCCGCCGCGCGTTCCCGCAGCATCTCGTTATCCATGGACTGCAGCGCTTCGATGATGCTGGAAGCCACTTCGTACAGGGCATATTCCGCGTTGACGCCTTCGCTCTCAATCTGGTCCAGCGTCGTGTCGATCAGGTCCGGGTCGTCCAATAGAAACAGGTGAGCTTCGAAAATCTCGGCCTTCTGCGGTCCAAGCCGCTCCAGCGTCGTTTCCCGGATCCGGTCGATATCAGCCTTGGCCGCATCCACCGCGCTGCGAAGACGCTGTTTCTCGGCCGCAGGATCGTCGACCTTTCTCTGCTGCGGGATGGACTCCTCCGCTTCCAGCCGGTACGCTTTGGCAATGGCGATGCCCGGTGATGCGGGCACGCCGGTCAGCAGTTGGCTCATGGGCCATACCTCCTTATTTTACGTTGGAATTCGTCTATCGTGAACATGCTAGTTTTCGATCGATTATTGATGATTGTAGGCTTTCAACACTTTCTCGGTCAGCATATGGTCTGGATCAAGACCGCTTACTTCGGCAAAAGCCTGGCGGGCGCCTTGATCCGCGATCAGGCTCTGCAGCTTGACAGCCTCCGGATCTTCCGCGAAGTCGAATTTAAGAGCCAGCGCCATGACCTCGGTCAAATGCTCGAAGGAACCGCCCTGCTCCCAGGCACGAAGCGCCGGCCGGACCAGGCGGTCATCCGGAGACAGCTTACGGATCGGCGACCGGCCGACCCGGACAACCTCGTCGCTCAAATACGGATTGCGGAAGCGGTCCATGATTGTACGGATATAGTTCTCATGCTCTGCAGCATCAAAGCCGTAAGCGCGCACGAGCATGCTTCCCGTTTCCTGAAGCGCACCGGTAACCAGCCCGGCGACTTCCTCGTCCTTCATCGCTTCCTGGATGGTCGCATATCCTTTCCGATATCCGGCATAAGCCGCGCTGCAGTGACCTGTATTTACTGTGAACAGCTTGCGCTCAATATACGGAATCAAGTCGTCAACGTAATGAACGCCTTGGATTTCCTGGGAGCCTGAGAACATTTGGGATCGATTGATCACCCATTCGTAGAACGGCTCCACCGTGACAGCTAGCGGATCCTCATGATGCTGCAGCGGCACGATACGGTCTACCGCAGAATCCGGGAAGGCGGCAAAAGAAGCCGCTTTTTGCTGCTCTTCGAGCGACAAATGGCCCATGACATGTTCTTTCAGCTGCGTGCTGGCGCCGATGGCGTTCTCGCAGGCAATGACATGCAGCGGAGCTGCTCCGCGTTCCATCCGAAGCTTTAAACCAGCTGCAATCCCCGGTGCGATATGTTTCAGAATGTTCACTCCCACAGCCGTCGTAACCATGTCGGAGGAAGCCACTGCTTCTGCAACCGCTGCGGGATCCCGGCCGTCAATGGCATTAACGCCCTCTACCGGGATTTGCTTCCCGCTCTCGTCGGCAATGGTGACCGTGTAAGAACCGCGCTGCTGGATCGTTTGCACTAACGACTCGTTCACATCGGAAAATACGACCTCGTAACCCGACTGCGACAGCAGCAAGCCGATAAATCCTCTTCCGATATTTCCTGCGCCGAAATGTAGAGCCTTCATTCTTCCATCCCGCTTTCAAAGATGCTCAAAATTTCCTCGGCGGTCTTCGCCGTACGGATGCCTTCCATGCTGTCCTCATCCGAGCAAACCATGGCGACGCTGGTCAGAATGTCCATATGCTCACCGTTCTGGGCGGCAATCCCGACGACGAGCACCGCCGGCTCATCCCCGCCAAAATCGACCCCATCCGGAATTTGCAGCACGGCCAGTCCGGTCGACTTGATCATTCCTTTGGCTTCGTTGGTCCCATGGGGAATGGCCAGGCCTGCGCCCATATAAGTGGACAAGGCGTTTTCGCGTTCAATCATCTTATCGACATATTCCTGTTCCACATGTCCGGCATCAACCAGCATTTGTCCGGCAAGGCGAATGGCCTCATACTTGTCGGATACTTTAACGTTCACTCGAATTTGATCTGCGGATAAAATACTCATGATGATCACTCTCTCTCCAATTTGTTTTTTAAGTATGCACGGAGATGGGCGGACATTAGTTCCCTAATGCGCCCTTTATCCCCCTCCGCAAGGGCCTCAATCATATCGGCATCCAATAGTGTTGCACTGATCTCGCTCAGCACCTCAAGGGTCTCCCGCTCGAGCTGCCGCGGAGCCAGCATCAGCAAAAAGCGCGACAGCTCAACTTCACCTGAGTCATCCAGCCTGAGCCGTTGATCCAGTTCAAAGAGCATCAATGCCGGCCGTTTCACCGCATCGCTGCGCGTATGAAACAGCGCCAGCTCCGTGCCGGGAATCAGCTGGGTCCCGTGCTGTTCCCGCTGCAGCAGCAGAGCCGCGACCGCTTCCGGGTCGATGATCACGTCCCGGAGCGCCGGCGCTGTGCAGGCGGCAAGCAGCCATTGATCAAGGCTCTGCTGCCCTTCGATCCGCAGCGGCAGCACGCGAAAAGCTTCCAAGAGCTCAATGCTTTGCTGGAGGGTTTGGTG
>NZ_PCZT01000009.1:1034183-1037827 GCF_002968895.1 Paenibacillus sp. AR247
TCCGGCAGGACAATCTCTAAGCTCCGGTGCCAAATCCTCCAGCAATCCTGGCAGCGGCTCGGCATCCGCTGATAATCCGTCCGGCAGCGGCTTCACGCCGCGGTGCCGGATATAATCCCGGAGCTTCTCCGCTTCGGTTGGCGTAAGCAGCGGGCTCAGCTTCAAATATTGTTCCTCTGGCAGCGGCAAATCGACGGTACTGATGATCAAATCATAGTCCGTTCTCGGTATCCTGGCGGCCTCATACCATGAAGCCTGTTCGACGATTTGGAGCTGCGGAAATTCTTTGCGCAGCCGAACTGCCAGCATTTTCGAAGAGCCAATACCGCTCGTGCATACGATCACCGCACGCATATGCTGGGGGATCTGGCCGATACGCTCCCGCGCGGCTCCAAAATGCATCACCAGAAAAGCGATCTCCTCATCCGGGATGCGGACGGAAGGAAAAACGGCGTCCGCTGCCTGGCGGACCCGGCCGAACAGCTCGGCATAGTCCTTGCGGATCGTATCCAGCAGCGGATTCCGGATCCGCTGCCCTGCTGTGATTCGTTCCATCGCCGCTTTCAGGTGCATGAACAAACCGTCCCGAAGGGAGCGGTCAGCGGTGTAGTCGTTCGCATCCAGTTCCATCATTTTGCGGATGAGCGAGCGGACCGTGCCGGCAAGCTCCAGATCGTCCGCCGGAAGCATTCCTGTCGAATGAGCCAAGGCTCTTTCAAGAAGTTCTGCGGTATACCTCACTTCAGGCAGCGAATATTCCATGTTCAGAACTTCACTCAACTCATCGCATAAAAGTTCAGCAGACTTCATTTCATGGTCTTGAGCCGGCATAGCGGATGGCCGGTCAAACCGCAAAAGTAAGGCGGTCGGCTTCCGCTTCAGTGACTGTGATGCCCTTGCGAATGCGGGCTGCCGCGATGGACAGCCGGATCAGCAGATCGGTATAGGCTTCCTCACTGAAGGATTCTTCCTGATGCCGCTCCTCCCACTTCCATAAGGTTTCTTCGATCGCCGAAATGCGGTCTGCCCCGGCCATTGAGGCGATTCGGGCATCCACAGGATGATGCGGATTCTGCTCCGAGTACCCGATAAGCGATAAGTCATCCAGCCGGAAGCGGACGAGCGTACGAATCGCCTCGCGGATCAAGGGCTCCGAGCCTGTAATTTCCACTCCATAACCTCGCCGGCGGATCAGCAGCAAGCCTTGTTTGCC
The DNA here is from genome assembly GCF_002968895.1 of Paenibacillus sp. AR247. Lineage (NCBI taxonomy): Bacteria > Bacillati > Bacillota > Bacilli > Caryophanales > Paenibacillaceae > Paenibacillus > Paenibacillus sp. AR247. Next base: position 1,035,397 of record NZ_PCZT01000009.1, read on the forward strand.
GATCCAGTCGGTCAAATCGTCCAGATCCGCTCCTACGGTCGGTACCGTGACCTTCATCTCGTGGGCAAGCGTAAACAGCTTCACCGGTTCCCGCGAACCAAGCAGCCGGGCAAGGAGGTATACCTGCCGCTCATCCGCCGAATATTCGATCTCGGCGGGCATGAGCAGCTCCGATCGGACTTGTTCAATTTGAGAAGGGTCACCTTCTACACTGAGGCCGGAACCGGCTTTCCGGTGAAGCGTAATCCCGTGCCGATGCAGATAACTCTCGACCGTGTCCAGCTCCCTGTGCACCGTCCGCGGGCTGACCCGAATGCTGCTGGCGATTTCGGCAACCGTACTCTCCGAAGGGCTTCGCAGCAGCAAATCCAAGATCTGTCTTACACGGTGTGACAATTCCATGCCCATTAGCCTCCAAAACGGCCGCAAAAGGCGCTTGGACGCCGGCCCATATGCCCGCATCCATTCGCCTCAAGCGTTTTTATAGTTATTTCAAGCGTTCGACAAGCTCGTCATATTCCGGACTCTTCAGGAAGTTGTCGATGGAAATATGCTCTGCTTGCGGCGCTACGCCGCGAGCACGGTCTGTCAACGTTTTATGCGTGACAACGATATCCGCGTCGGACGGAATGTCGCTGATCGCCGTGTTCGTGACCTCGATCGGCGATCCGGCGGCTTTCATCTTCTTGCGAAGGATGGAAGCGCCCATGGCGCTGGAGCCCATGCCGGCGTCGCAGGCGAAGACGATTTTGTGAACCTCGTCTTTGCTCTTCTGCCCTTCAGCAGTGCTTGCCGCCGAAGGAGCCGTTGCTTCTTTCGCCCCTTCTTCCGCAGCGGCCGCCGCAGCAGCTGGAGTTCCTGCAGCTTTCATGTCTTTCATACGTTTCGTTGCTTCTTCAAGATCGTCCTGGTCTTCTTCCGTCTTCTTGCTGGTTTTCAGCAGGAGCGCAGCCACGACGAAGGATACGATCGCAGCGGTGATGACACCGCTCAGTACGGGTAGGATTTCTCCACGCGGCGCCATGGCCAGGTAAGCGATGATGCTGCCCGGAGATGGCGGGCCAACGAGTCCCGCGTTCAGCAGCGAGAACGTAAATGTGCCTGTCACGCCGCCGGCCATTGCCGCCAGAATGAGGCGTGGGTTCATCAGAATGTACGGGAAGTAAATTTCATGAATCCCGCCAAAGAAGTGAATAATCGCCGCACCCGGTGCAGATTGACGTGCAGAACCCCGGCTACGATCATGTAAGCGAGCAGGATACCGAGTCCGGGACCCGGGTTCGATTCAAGCATGAACAGGATGGACTTGCCCGCGGTCTGCGCTTGTTCAATCGCGATCGGGCTCAACACCCCGTGATTGATAGCATTGTTCAGGAACAGCACCTTCGCCGGTTCGATCAAAATGTTGACGAGCGGAATCAGGTGGTGATGAACCAGAAACTCAACGCCGGAGGAAAGCACGTTGGTGACGGCTTCGATGATGCGTCCCACGATTGAATAAGCGATCAGGACGAGCACACCGCCGATAATGCCGAGCGAGAAGTTGTTGACGAGCATTTCGAAGCCGGACTTGATTTTGCCTTCGACGGCTCTGTCAAACTGTTTGAGCACCCAGGCAGCTCCTGGTCCGACGGCCATCGCGCCGAGGAACATCGGAATGTCGGTTCCGATAATGACGCCCATCGTGACCAGGGCGCCGATCACGCCGCCGCGCTGCTTGTGCACCATCGTACCGCCGGTGTATCCGATCAACAGCGGGAGCAGGTACTTGATCATCGGGTCGACCAGCTTCGCGAGATACTCGTTCGGAATCCAGCCGGTCGGTATGAACAGTGCCGTGATCAAGCCCCACGCGATGAACGCTCCGATGTTCGGCATGACCATGCCGCTCAGGAAGCGCCCGAATTTTTGAACTCCGACCCGGGCGGCACCGGATGCGGAGGAAGTTGTGGATTGGGCCATGAGGATAACCTCCTTGTAAACTTTTGTCGAACGGTATTTTGCAATACGTCGTTCGTCCTATATCCATCCTAGCCGACATCAACCTGACACTCAATAAAATGAAAACGCTATATTGTCAGGAGCCCTGATGACAAAACTTTATGAATCCTGCCTAAACCCTTGATGCATCAGGCTTTTGCAGGTCCTGGTGAGGATGACATGCAGGGGAAACATTCGGGCTAAGTTCACTCCGGTCAGCTGTGACTGCGTTCGTTTAATCTGTAATTTTCCAAGATTAAGTTTTCCTTTATGGAACCTGATCATGGGTAGCTTTTCCCATTAAGTGGACCTAATTCAGAAATTACCGATTTTTCACAAAATAAAAAAAACGTCTATCGACGTACCTTCACAGAAGACAGACCGCCTCTAAAGGAAGTTTTTCTTGCAATATCAGGAAGCCATGGCTCTGGAGTTTATACTTTCTGATATT
>NZ_PCZT01000009.1:1037927-1041182 GCF_002968895.1 Paenibacillus sp. AR247
AATAAAAAAACGTCTATCGACGTACCTTCACAGAAGACAGACCGCCTCTAAAGGAAGTTTTTCTTGCAATATCAGGAAGCCATGGCTCTGGAGTTTATACTTTCTGATATTAAAAAAAGCGCCCTGGTTTAGGGCGCTAGCGTGTATATGTGTTGGCCATATCCTGCATGAAAGACGTCATCTCCCAAAAAGCCATCCGCCGTTGACGTTCAGAATTTCTCCAGTGACATAAGATGCATCCGGCGAAATCAAGTATAAGACCGCGGCGGCTACCTCGTCCGGCGTCCCCGGACGTCCGGCGGGAATACTCGGGATCAACTGCTGCAGTTTATCCTCACGGTGGCCAAAACCGGTATCCGTAATCAAGCCTGGAGCCACGGCATTCACCGTTATCCCTCTGACGCTCAGCTCTCGGGCTGCAGCGTACGTAAGGCCATGGAGCCCGGATTTCGAGGCGGCGTATGCCAGGGACCCGGGGCCGCTTCCACCTGTAAACGCCCCGATCGAGCTGATATTGACGATCCTGCCGCCCGGACTTGCCAGATATGGTGCTGCGGCAGCCGTCATCAAAAATGCCCCCTTCAAGTTCACGCCAATAATGTCATCCCAGAACCGTTCGGAATCCTCAAGAGGCACTCCGGTAGAAACGGCCTCACCCATGAATCCCGCATTGTTAATCACTATATCTAAACGTCCGTTTTGGTGGACTACCTCCTCGACGGCCCGCTGTACATCTTCACGACGGCGTACATCCGCTTGTACCCATGAAGCGCCTTCGCCCAGCCGCTTACATGCTTCCCTCAGGGAAGCTTCGTGTCTGCCAAGGATCATGACACCGATTTCTTCTTGTATGAGCCTTTGAGCAATCGAGAATCCGATTCCACTGCTTCCGCCAGTTACGATCGCTGTACGTTTCATTGGAGTCATCTTGATCACCTTTCCCTTCGCCATGTGTGTGACATTGGATGAATTGTATTGTAATATCAATCCAATCATAAGTGAAATATCGGTTTTATATTTCTGTAATAAGTTTTACTTATTAAAAAAGGGAATTGGAGGATCGTTATGGAACTGCGGCAGCTCAAATATTTCGTCACTTTGGCCGAGGAGCTGCACTTCGGACGGGCAGCCGATCGGGTGGGCATCGCCCAGCCTGCACTTAGTCAGCAGATTCGCCAGCTCGAACAGGAGCTAGGCGGGGCCTTGTTTATCCGTACCAAACGAAGTGTTTCCCTGACAGCGGCCGGAGGTTTATTTTATGAGGAAGCCAGAAACTTGCTCCACCACGCGGATCGTGCCGTGGACAAGGTTAGGAGCGCATTGTCGGGGATGATCGGAGACCTCAGGATCGGATTCGTGGAATCCGCAACTTGGGACATTCTTCCTCAGGTCATTTCTGCGTACCGTCAAACATATCCCAAAGTCCAAATCACACCATGCCATTTACATTCATCTTCCCAAATCGAAGCCCTGTTGGATGGCACGCTTAGCATCGGTATTACAGGTATTCCCGTGAACGAGCCGCTTCTTATGTCATACTCCATCCGGAGCGAGCCTTTCTGGGTCGCACTCCCTCCCGAACATCCTTTGGGTAACCGCCATACTGTGCATATCGGCGAATTAAGCAGGGAATCGTTTATTACTACCAACCGGGAAGTAGGAAAGGTTTATTATGATACCATGATTCAAATATGCATGGAGGCTGGGTTCAGTCCAGCCATTGTTCAAACAGCCGACGAAATGCATACGTTGTTGTCGCTCGTTTCATCGGGTCTCGGCATTGCCCTGATTCATGAATCTGCCCGGCATTTACGCACCGATCTCACATATAAGCCTGTACTTGGAGTTAGCCAATCCGCATACAGGATGTCTTTTGTATGGAAAAAGGACCACATCTCTCCTCTATTGCGAGGCTTCTTGGATACCATGCAAAAGCTCTACCCGCAGCAGGATCATTAATTTGGAAAAAAATAGTTTGCAGCGCTTTACATCGATAACTGTTTTTGTTACAGTTTATTTGATGATATACAACTAATTCGGGAAAGGAAGTCGGAATAAATGAAAATTGCGATTATCGGTGCCGGAAATATCGGAGGAAATCTCGCCCGCCGCCTGACCAAACTCGGACATGAAGTGTCCATCGCCAATTCGAGAGGCCCACAAACCTTGGCTGCACTTGCTGAAGAAACGGGAGCAGCGCCCAAGGAAGTCACGGAAGTGGCGCAGGGTGCAGAAGTGGTCATTGTGACGATTCCTCAGAAAAACATTCCTGACCTTCCTGCCAGAATCCTCGACCATACTGCTCCAAATGCCGTGATTATCGATACGGGGAACTATTACCCCCGTCAGCGCGACGGTCTCATCGCGGAAATTGAAGCAGGTCTGCCGGAGAGCCGCTGGGTGGAACAGCATCTGAAGCGGCCGGTGAATAAAGCTTTTAACGGCATATCCGCACAAAATCTGCTGGAACGCGGTCTGCCGAAGGGCAGCCCTGGACGTTTGGCCCTGCCGGTGGCTGGAGACGATCCCGCCTCTAAGCAGGTCGTGCTTGACCTGATTGAAGAACTTGGCTTTGACGCCATCGACGCCGGCGGACTGGATGAGTCCTGGCGCCAGCAGCCGGGTACGCCAAGCTACCGCGAGCACGACGCCGACAGCCTTCGCCAAGCGTTGGCGGAAGCAAGCCCCGAGCGCCTAGCGGAGTTTAGAGCTTGATCGCCATATAAACAGAACAAAAATCCCCTTTGTCTCCACCATAACGGAGATAAGGGGATTTTTTCTTTATGCCGCGGTATCGGATTACCTTGCCGAAGACTATACAAACACTTTTTCAAAAGCCGGAAAGCCCGCTTCCCGTCCCGGATAGTTCACTTCACCACGCTGATCGTAGCCGAGACCCCGATACAGCTTGAGGGCAGGCGCATTTTTGGCGTATGTATCAAGCCGGATGCTTTTGTATCCATTCTCTTGGGCAAACTGTTCCGCAAAAGCAACCAGCTTACGCGCGATTCCTTGCCCCTGGGCCATCGGATCCACCGCGATCCGGTGCATCATCAGATGCGGCCCTTCCGTCTCCGTCCAAGGTATCTTGTCATACTGCTCGTCTTGATGTTGATCCAGCACCATGATGCCCAGGATCCGCCCGTCGCCTTCCGCTGCGAACAGTGTCCCCCGGCTCAGATCTTCCCCGATGACATCCCGGTTCGGATACTCGTCGTCCCATTGGTCGCTGCCGCCTTCCTGCATGACCTGAAC
>NZ_PCZT01000009.1:1041282-1044314 GCF_002968895.1 Paenibacillus sp. AR247
ATGACCTGAACGCATCTGGAGATCAATTGCATGATCTCTTCCATCTCATCTCTCCGGCCTGTTCGAATTTGAATATTCAAAGCTCGCACCATCCTCGTCCTATCGAAAATCTAACCTCAATGCTCATATCCGGCATAATCGATTTCGAGAAACTGGCTCACTTCCTGATCCCAACGGTCCCTCACAAAAGCCACGTGCTGCGGATGAGCGTTATAGGCTTCATAATCCGCACGGCTGTCAAACCTCATGGAAAATCCAAAGTCATATGTATTCTTGATGCTGATTTCCCGGAATACTTGAAATTCCTTTACCGTAGGTATCGAGCTGAGTGCAGCCCTGCCGTCCTCCAGAAACCGCTGTTCAGCGGACGAACCCTTCTCATGCTTCAGCGAAAAGATGACCGAATGGATGATTGCGCCGTCTTTCACGTTAACACTCCTTTTTTCATCGAAATGACAAACGAGTCTTTTACTATTATAAAGGCTAATCAAAGAGATGGACAGCTTCAAAGCGTCCCCGGTTCTTGGTTGTTCACAACCTTCACAGAGATCTGCAGCTGTCGCGCACCGCTAACCGATGACTCAAAATGATATCTTCCGCTGTTCGCTTTTCTCCTGCAATGAACTGAAGCAGCGTTTCGACCGTCACCTCGCCCATGCGCTGAATAGGCTGCTCCATAGACGTGATCCGGGGCCGGACGAGTTCCGTCATCTGGCTTCCGTCAAAGCCGACCACCGAAATATCGTCAGGAACCTTCAGGCCGTGATCGATGATGCAGTTGACTGCCCCGATCGCCATATCGTCGCTAACGGCAAAGACCGCCGTCGGTTTATGTTTGTAACGCAGGAACTCACCCATCAGTGCATAGCCGCTGTTCACCTTGTAATCACCGAAACGGACAAGTTCATGGACAAATTTAATTCCATGGTCCGCCAAAGCATTCCGGTACCCGCTGTACCGGTTTTGGCCGGAAGTCATATCACGCATGTCCCCGCCGATGAAAGCAATCTGCTCATGCCCGAGTCCGATTAAATATGTCGTTGCGTCATACGCTGCGGCATAATCGTCCACGATGACCGATACGAAGGATTGGTCCATCGGCTTCACGCTGGAGAAGATGACGGGAATTTTTAATTTCTCGATAAAATTCCGAATATCCTCATTGATCTTCTCGTGCATGATAATGATGCCTTCCACGCGCATTTCCTTGAAAATGTTCAGGTATTTGAACTCCTTGTCAATGTCCTCGCTGATATTGCAGACGAGCAGATTATAATGATTGAAGGCAGCGGTCTGCTCGATGGAGCTCAGAATGGTCGAATAAAAGCTGGAGGTCAGATCCGGCACGATGACCCCCAGCAGATTGGTTTTGTTTCTGACCAGGCTTCTGGCTATATGGCTGGGCGCATAACCCAGGTCTTCAATGGCCTGGTTGACGCGGTCCTTCAGTTCTTCCCTGACGTATTTTTCCCCGTTCAAAACACGGGAGACCGTTGTCGTAGAGACACCGGCCCGTTTGGCAACATCCTTGATTTTAACGCTCATACCCATCTCATCCCTAACGCTGATTAATGAACAAGGGTTGAGAGAACGCCGCATAGCCTCCTTCAATATAGGCGCTTACGCGGACATACCCTTCGTCTCCCATACACGAATAAGTCACTTCCGTAATCCGTCCCGTTTCCTCATGCAGCACCCTGCCGTCTTTCCCAAACAAGGTCACGTATTTATACATCCGGTCCAGCAGTTTGTTCGACTTCAGGCGGATGCAGATCTGACGATCTTCGGTCTGAATCGATTCAAAACCAAAACCAGTGGAGACATAAAAACTGCCGTTTCGGATCGCGTCGAGAATGGACTGCTGCGAATTTTCTTCAGCAAGCACGACGTTCCAGGCCTGCTTCTCTTGTCCGTACACATGCGAATCGTCGTTTCCGAAGCCCCAAACCCGCCGTCCCGCCGATAGCATCGCGTCCCATTTATCAAACGCGATATCGTATTCGATGTTCCCGTCCCCGTTGTATACCTCGATGCCGGTCACCCGCTCCATCCGCAGCATGTCCTCTAGGTTCCAGTAATTCGAAAAATACCGGTTCGGATGGACAAGAACGCAGATACCGCCGTTATTCAAAGTCATATCAGCAAGCCTCTGGTAATTTTCAATCGAAAACTCGCTGCTGTAGCCCTCCAAAATGGAACGAGGGGGCGCAACGAGAATCATGTGAGGCTCGCGGCTGCTGACCTCGATCGCTTCAAAAACCGTGGGGATGCTGCATTCTCCAGCCAAATCAGTAATTTTGTCATGATCCGAAATCGCGAGAAAATCATAATCGGCGTACATCCGATATACCGTTTCCAGTGGAAACCAGCCGTCGCTGTTATTGGTATGATTATGAAAGCTTCCGCGAAGCCACGTTCCTCTTTTATCATAAGGGTTTTCGATGCGCATGCCAAATCCTCCCTAGTTGATCATCTTTCTGAGGTTATTCCTTAATCGAACCGATCATAACGCCTTGGGCGAAATACTTTTGAATAAACGGGTAAATGATGATGATCGGCGCTACGACAATGATGATCGTGGCCATCTTCATGGAATCGCCCGTTACCTGCATTTTCTCCAGCGCGTCATATTGGTTCATGCCTGCAGCGGATTCCAGCTTGCTGCGCATCGCTTCCGCCCGCGTGAGCATCTCCTGCAGCAGTGTCGATAGCGGCCGCAATTTTGCTGAACGGACATAAAAAGCGCCCGTAAACCAGTCGTTCCAGTGTCCGACGGCGTTGAACAGCGCGATGACGGCGATCACCGGCTTGCTGAGCGGCATGATGATCCGCATAAAGATGGCGAAGTCATTATAGCCGTCCATCCGCGCAGACTCTTCCAAGCTAGGATGAATTTGCTGAAAGAACGTCCGCATGATGATCAGGTTCCAGGCGCTGTACAAGCTCGGGATAATATATACCCAGATCGTATTGGTCAAATGCAGCGATTTCAGCAGCATATAATACGGGATCATTCCCCCGCTGAACAGCAT
>NZ_PCZT01000009.1:1044414-1049862 GCF_002968895.1 Paenibacillus sp. AR247
TCAAAAACGGAAGGACGATGGACAGGCACAGCAGCGTGATCAGCAGGTAGATTACGAAGATATATACTTTTTCACCCAGCGGCGTCCGGTAAAATGGCTTCATCCGCATGATCCTCCCATCTAGAATTTCAAATGCGTTTTAGCGTCGGCATTTTTCTGCTTCAGCAGTTCAAGGAACGCCTGCAGTCCGGAGGCATCCAGTTGCTTGGAAGCGGAGTCCAGGATCTTCTTCGCCTCATCCAGGTTTTTTGCGTAATACGCCCGAATCAGACTGTCGTCATAATTTTCGAACGCCGCCTTCAGCTCGGTTCCCTGATCAAATTCTCCGATGAAAGATAAAGGTGTGTAGCCGTCCACAACATTCGCTTGTTTGCGTTTGTCATCCCAGCCCCAGTAATCGGCGATTTTCAGCGCGCCTGCATTCACTTCCGGAGCAACCGCGTCGCCGTATTCCATTTCCCCGAAGTCGGCCATCCGGTCAATATCCGTCGATCCCAGCAGCTCACCCCAATAGTTACCGACACCTGCAAAGCCAAGCTTCTTCGCTTCCTCGGGATTGTTTTGCTTCAAATCCAAAATATCTTTGTTGGCAAGAGGGTTCCCCTTGGCATCCAGGGTGTAATCCCTGCCTTCAATCCCGTACTGCCACAGCAGCTTTCCTTCCCGGCTTGCCAGGAAGTCCGCCAGCTTCATGATGTCTTCCGGAGCTTTGGTCGTTGCAGGAATCGCCCAGGCCGAGTATCCGGATTTATAATCGACCTGCATTTGATAAGGACGGTCAACGTAATTGATCGGTCCCAGCGGCAGGTAATGCATATCGCGGTTAAACTCCTGATAATTGTGCATATCTCCGATAATTCCCCACCTTTCGTCCATCGTGAAAAATTCGGGATGCAGCAGTTTCTCGCTCAGGAGCTTTTGCACATACACGACTTTTTTCAGTGCATATTCGGTCTGGCTTTCATGCAAAATGTTACCTCCTGCATCCTTATTGATCCGCTGGTCGGCGCTGCCCCACTCCAGGTCGTTAAACAGGGCGCCGACCTCCTTGCCTCCCCAGTAAGAAGGACCGATCGGAACGACGTCCTTGCCGTTCTTATCCTTGAACCCGCCTGCCTTGATCTTTTGCGCAAGCTCATACAGCTTCTGGGTCGTATCAATCGTGCGCGGATCCACATGCAGAGCATCGGCAATATCCTTGCGGATATAAGGACCGCCGGCATATTTACGGGTCGAGTATCCGCCTTGTCTGGCGATATTCATATGGACGAAATAAGACGATCCGCCGAACTCCGGCCGGAACATGACGCCATACTTCGTGTCAAGCGGAAGGTAGTCGTCCTGCAGATATTTGCTGTAAATCTTCGTGTCCTTCATCAGCGGCGTAAGGTCCGTAAACATTTGCTCTCTGGCCGCTTTCAATACGACCTGCATTTCGGGCCGGCCGCTGTTGTTAAGATAGAATGTTATAAAATCGGGCAGGTCGTTCGACGCCAGCCCCGCAATGAGTCCGTCGATGGAATGGTCCGCCACCATGATTTCGATTTCCAGGTCGATGCCTGTCATCTCCTTCAGCTTGGCTTTGATCTCCGCATTCATATCCTCCGTATAGTCATCCGTCCCCATAAAGACAAGCCCTTTTACTTTGCGGTCCGCAATCCAAGTCGCAGGGTGATTTGCCGTACCCGCATCCTGATTAGCCGCCGTCGGTTCGCTGTTTGGACCGCTTGAATCATTTCCGCTGCACCCAACTAGAAGCATGGAGGCGATAAGCGGCATGGACAACATTTTGAACCACGTTTTCCCTTTCAGCATTTCGGCATCCCTCTTTTCAAATAATTGGTCAATGGCCTTTCCCCTGTCTTTACATGGATGCAATGCTGGATTCGATATGGACGCAATAATATTGTTGCAAAGCATATGGTATCGCTACCATACCGATGTATCAGAAACTCTTCTTGAGATACGGTTGGCAGTAACGACAAGGATCAATCCGATCAAGCCCTGCATTAATCCCACAGCCGTTGCATATCCGTATTGGCCGCCCTGAAGACCGATGCGAATGACATAAGTATCCAGAATTTCAGAGAGCTGCATGTTTCCCGGAGTTCTCAAGAGGTACAGCTGATCGAATCCGGCGGACAAAATATTACCCAGTGAAAGAATGAACAAAATGAGAATCGTTGGACGGATGGAAGGGAGAGTGATGTACCAATGTTCCTTCCACTTGTTCGCCCCGTCGATTTTGGCCGCCTCGTACATATCCGGATTGACGCCGGCGATCGCCGCCAAATAGATAATGGAGTCCCATCCGATCGTCTTCCATAAATGGCTGCCGAACATAATGGAATAGAAATAATTCGGTTCCATCATATAAAAGGTGCTTCCGTCCCCGCCGAAATAAGACACGACCTGGTTGAGCAAGCCGTTATCCGGAGCAAGCAGGCGTTGAGCAAGCCCCACGACCACTACCCAGGACAAAAAATGCGGGAGATAGGCGATGCTCTGGGCGATGCTGCGAAAATAACGGTTGCGGATCTCGTTGAACATCAAAGCCAGAAGGATCGGAAAAGGCAGGCCGATAAACAGCTTCATGCAGGATATGATCAAGGTGTTCTTGATGAGCATTGCGCTCTGATAATCATTGAAAAAACGCTCGAAGTACTTCAGACCGACCCACGGGCTTCCGAGGATTCCCGTATTGAACTTGTATTCCTTGAAGGCCAGGATCAGGCCGACCATCGGTATGTAGGAAAATACGATAAAAAAAGCGAGGCAAGGAAGCAGCATGATGTAGAGGTATTTATGCAGAAGAATGTTTTTCCATCGTTTGCCGGGTGTCTTTCCAGGTACAGCTGCTGTTTTCACCTGGGTTTGCATGGACTGGGATCACCTTCTTTTTTGTGGATGATTGCTGATGAACCGAAGCGGTGTCTTGCATGCCGCCCGTCACCCTTAATCGTTGTCATGATCAATGCATATCTGTTCTCTTAGGGCTGAATCCCCCCCTTTCACTAAGAATGGCTTTTCAATGTCGGCTTTAATTGGAATATAGTCTCTCAAGATGAGGTGTAAATCAAAAATGGTTGCACTTTTTGTAAAATATTACATTTCTGTGGTTGAAACCAAGAGCCGAATCCGATCCCGATCGATGGTTAGCATCGATATCTAAATCGTTATTGAGTGCGTATGGTAGCGATACCATATTAAGACTCTTCACTTCTTCTTGAAGCTTAGTAACATAAACTCGAAGCGAAACGGGCTTTGGACTCTCCCCCAAGGAACCGTGTCGTAACATGAGACTGGAAATGTGAGGTAAGCGCTTTACCTTGAAGAAATTATAATCTACTCCAGCATGAAAGCGCAATCATTATTTTTGTAATAAAATGTCTATGTTTGTAAAATGGTTGAAACTGCCTCATTATGTCGGGAAAAGCGATGGAATCATCGGGTGATCCACAATGGGAATCAACAAAAAAAGCGCCGTTACACGGCGCTGGTTGTTCCACGGACCACGAGTTCCGGCAGCAGAACCAGGCGCTGCTTGGAGGGCTTGCTTCCGTCGATTTCGCCTGTGATCAGCTGGACGATTTCTTTTCCCATTTGCTGAACGGGTTGGGCCACCGAAGTGAGCGGCGGATCGATAATTGTCGCCAGCACCGTGTTGTCAAAGCCCACGACCGAAACATCCTCAGGTACGCGCAGGCCAAGCTCCCGGGCAGCCTGCACGACTCCGATCGCCAGCAGATCGTTGCATCCGAAGATGGCGCTTGGCGGGTTGGAGCCGCTGAGCAGCTCCTTGGCTGTCGCCTTCCCTCCCTCTACATGAAACGGACTGACCGCCACCAAATTCTCGTCATAAGGGATTCCTGCTTCTTCAAGCGCTTTCCGGTAACCGCGAACCCGTTCCTTCGAGCTCATCACAGCCAAATCCTCCGCAATCACGGCAATGTTCCGGTGTCCGAGCCCAGTCAAGTGAGACGCAGCCAGATAGCCGCCTAAGTAATCGTCCACGAGCACGGTATCCACTGCAAGCAGCGGCATTTCCCGCGCGATGACGGCAACCGGAAGCTTGTATTTCATCAGCTGCTTCATCATGGCGTCGTTGCGGGCGCCAGTGGCGATGATGATCCCGTCGGCGCTCTTTTGCCGGAGAACGTTGACATACCTTTCTTCCCGGGTCAAATCGTTGTCCGTGCTGCATATGACCAGGCTGTATCCAAGCTCCTGGGCATGATCTTCGATGCTGCGGGCCAACTCGGCAAAAAACGGGTTCGCGATATCCGGGATAATAGGTCCTTTTCTTGGTCAAGGCGGATGCGACGACGCTCGGCTGGTAGTCGATCCGTTTCATCACGTCCTGCACATGCTTTCTTGTCTTGTCGCTGATCCGGCCGGTCTGGTTGATGACCTTGGATACCGTGGCAATGGACACGCCGGCTTCCCGGGCGATATCGTAGATCGTCGCCACCCTCGTTCCCCCTTCCTTAACGCTGCTCTGTACTCTAAGTATAGGGAAAGTTCCAGTCTGTGGCAATTTGCTCCATGATCAATAGCGGGCCACAACCATTTTCTTGCGGGTGTAGAATTCCACCCCGTCTTTACCGTTGGCGTGAAGGTCTCCGTAAAAGGATTTTTTGTAGCCGGAGAAAGGAAAAAACGCCATGGGTGCCGGTACGCCTACATTGACCCCAAGCATGCCGGCGTCGATCGATTCCCTAAACTCTCGAATCGCTTTGGCGCTGTCCGTATAGATACAGGCCCCATTGGCAAACTCGGACTTGTTGGCAATCGCTACGGCTTCCTGGAGGCTGTTTACCCGGACGACCTGAAGTACAGGCGCAAAAATTTCGTCCGTCCAAATGTCCATACCGGGAGCGGCGTGGTCAAAGATGGTCGGGCCAAGAAAATAACCTTCTGCGTTGGCCAAGACATGATCCCTGCCGTCCAATACAAGCTGAGCCCCCTCCTGTATCCCCTTCTCAATATATCCAATGGTCCGGCTCTTATGGGATTCCCGGATCACAGGTCCCAGGAAGGCATCCGGTTCCATACCGTCGCCTACGGGGATATTCTTGGCGGCTTCGGCCAGTCCGCTCACCAGCTCGTCGGCGATATCGCCGACGGCCACGACAACCGAGCAGGCCATACAGCGTTCACCTGCGGAGCCGAAAGCCGCGCTTGTGATCTCTTTGACCGCCAGCTTGAGATCGGCATCCGGCATGACGATGGAATGATTTTTTGCACCACCGAGCGCTTGTACCCGTTTACCGTGAGCCGCTGCCGTCTTGTACACGTACTCGGCCACAGGCTGGGAGCCGACAAATGAAATCGCCTTGACGTCTTCGTGCTCAAGCAAGCCGTTAACGACGTCATGTGCACCGTGAACGATGTTGAAGACGCCGTCCGGGAGCCCCAGCTTCTTGGAGCAGCTCCGCCAGCCGGTTC
>NZ_PCZT01000009.1:1049962-1051205 GCF_002968895.1 Paenibacillus sp. AR247
AGCAGCGGTGTCCGTTCGGACGGCTTCAGCACGAAGGTGTTGCCGCATACGATCGCTAGCGGGAACATCCAGCTCGGCACCATCATCGGAAAGTTAAAAGGCGTGATGCCGCCGACGACGCCGATCGGATAACGGTACATGGCCGACTCCAGTCCCGAGGCAATATCCGGCAGGTTGCTGCCCATCAGCAGCGTCGGTGCGCCGGCGGCGAACTCCACGCATTCGATACCGCGCAGCACCTCGCCGTATGCTTCCTGGTAGCTCTTGCCGTTTTCCAGCGTAATCATCCGGGCGAGCTCTTCCCAGTGTTCCGTCAAGAGCTGCTGGAACTTGAACATGATCCGTGCCCGGCGCGGCACCGGGGTGCCGCTCCAGGACGGAAACGCCTCCGCCGCCGCGGATACGGCGTGGTTCAGATCGTCCAGGGTGGATAAGGGGACGCGGGCGATCTCTTCCCCGGTGGCCGGATTATAGACCGGCTCCGATCTTCCTCCGCCCGAAGGAACCCACCGGCCCCCGACGTAGTTGTGAAGCTGCTGCACTTGATCTTGCACTTGATCCGTCATGTAGATACCTCCATCGTTTGGTCAGATTCCTTGCTGCACAAAGCGGTCGATCCGCTCCTGGATTTGCGAGGCTGTCGGCATCGCGTCGGAGCAGCTGTGGCTGGAGACCACGATCGATGCTGAGGCACTGCCGAACTGCTGGCACCGGTCGATACTCCATCCCTGCATCAGGCCGAAAATAAAGGCACCTGCAAAGGAGTCACCAGCGCCGAAGGTTTTGACTACCTGTGCCGGAAAAACGGCACCTACGTGCTTCTCACCGTCCGCCGAGAATGCCGTCGACCCATCTCCGCCCCGCTTGACGACTACCAGCTTGGCCCGGTGCTTGAACCACTGCTTCGCGGTGCCTTCATCGTCCTCGATATCAAACACAATGACGACTCCGTGTCTTATGGCCAGTTCCATCGCTTTGAAAGCCGCTTCTCTGGACGGGCTCTTTGCAAGGGCTGTACCTGAAATGAGCAGCGCTCTGGCACTTTGGATATAATCCTCGCTTACGTCGCCAGGCTCCAGTTTGAGGTCCGCTACGTTATCCCTGTACATCAGGATGCTGCAGTCCGTCGGCGACTTGATTTCCGTAAACGTGAGTCCCGTGACGCTGCCCGACCGGTCGACAATAACGTGTTGGGTGTCGATGCCTGTGTCCTGCAGGTACCGGGTGATGAAACGGCCGTGGG
>NZ_PCZT01000009.1:1051305-1059230 GCF_002968895.1 Paenibacillus sp. AR247
CGTCGTCGGACACCCTGCCGATGAAACCGGTTCGCAGCCCCAGCTTCGCCATGGCGATCGTTATGTTGGCCGGGGAGCCGCCGACATATTTAGTAAAGGTGACCGTGTCCTCCATCGGGCGATGGATTTCGTTGGCGTTCAGATCGATGCACAGCCGGCCCAGCCCGATAAAGTCCAGGGAACGATGGTCTGGAAATGAAATCGTGGTCAACGCTTAGGCACCTCCTGTCCAGGGGTCATCAGCCATTCATGCTGAGGGTCGTTATGGAACTTCCAGGTGCGCACCGGCCCGGCCATGACGTTAAGGTAATACACATCGTACCCGGGAGGCGCCGATACCGGATGGTAACCGCGGGGAACGAGGACGGCATCTCCGCTCTTCACGGCCAGCGTTTCATTCAGCGACAGGTCGTCAGTATATATACGCGCTGCAGGGCAAACCCCTGACCTGGGGACACCTTGTGATAATAGGTTTCTTCCAGCAGAGACTCATGCGGGAGATCGAGTTGGTCATGCTTATGCGGAGGATAGCTGGACCAGTGCCCGGCCGGCGTAAAGACTTCCACGACGAGCAGACTTTCCGCTTCCTCCTGCTCCGGCAAAATATTGCGGACGGTCCGCTCCGTATAACCGGAGCCCCGCTGCTCCACCCCGATCTTCTCAGGCGGGATGAGCCTTGCTTCGAGCCGCCCTTGGCCGGGAGCGCTGCACACGGCCACCTCCGTTAAGGTAACGGCTTCCAGCCGGAAACGGTCGTGCGCAGGAATGTATACCGCATAAGGGGCAAGCGGCTCAAACACGCTCATCCGGCGGCCGATCCGCTCATAGCTTTGTCCGCCTGCTTCCACATTCGCCAGCCCGCTGAGCAGCACGAGGCAGACTTCACGGTCTCCCGTCTCCTGCTCGATCGTTTGACCGGGTTCCAGCCGGTACGCTTCAAAACCTACGTACTCCCACCCTGCCGATTCGGGCGTGATGCTGAGCAATCTGCCGTTCTCGTCCGGCTGTCCGCCGGGAACGATTAGCTTGGACATGTTCCTTCCTCCTTTCAGGCGTTTAATTCCTGAACAATTTGAGCGAGATATTGCTTGGACTTGCTGGCATATTCGTAAGGATTCGCTTGGCCGGGATCCTGCTCCGCCTCCAGAATCATCCAGTCGTCATAACCATGCCGTACGAAGCTGCGGAAAAATCGGCGCAAAGTCGATGCATCCGTCGCCAGGTACGGTAAACACGCCCTGGATTACCGCTTGCTGAAAAGGGATCCCCTCCCTTTTCACCCGCTCCAGCACATCCTTCCGGACATCCTTCAAATGAACGTAGGCAATGCGATCCGCATAGCGTTCATACAGCTCCAGCGGGTCGGATCCGCCGTAATAGGCATGCCCCGTATCCAGCAGCAAATGAACCAGCTCGGGATCCGTCGTCTCCATCAGCCTTTGAATTTCGTCCGGCCGTTCGACCACAGTTCCAATGTGATAGTGGTAGACGAGCTTCATTCCGTTTCGTTTGCAGATTTCCCCGGCCTGATGCAGCCCTTCGACCATGTGGTTCCATTCCTCGTCCGTCAGGGGATGCACGTCCTGCACACCTTTTGGTCTTCTCGGGTCGCCGATGATCGAACCCCCAAGCTCGCAGGTGACGACATGGCGGCTGCCCATCGACTTTAAAAATTCAACATGCTGCCGGTACGATTCCAGCTCGGACGCCCTGCGGCGCGGCTCGGAGAACAAGACGCCCTTCCACTGAGAAGCCATCTGGAGTCCATGCTCAGCCAATGCCTTCTTGAGAACGGCGGCGTCTTTCGGGAATTTCCGGCTGTTTTCCGTTCCGGTGAACCCCAGCTGCGTGAAATCCCGCATCAAGTCGTCGAACGTATAATGATCGCCCAGTTCAAGCACATCTTCATTAACCCAATTGATCGGTGAAATGCCCAATTTAATCGATCGGATATCCGTCATCTTCGTGTATCCTCCCTTTGGACTTAGATTTTCAGCGCCTGCTGCACATGTTCGTTCATCGTTTCCCTCGCGGCCCGCACCTTATCGCTGGTCGACACTTCCGGAACATCCACCCTCCACCAGGATTCGTATCCGCCCGACTGGGTGCCCGGCAGCACCTTGATTTCGATCAGGGTAGAGCCCTTCTCCTCCCCGGCCTGCCGGAGGGCTTCCTTCAGCTCATCCACACTGGTGGCGGAAAATGCCTTGATTCCCATGCTTCGCGCATGGGCCGCATAGTCGACCGGCACGTAGTCCCCCGTCAGGCGCCCCGTTTCCGGGCTGCGCAGACGGAATTCGTTGCCGAAGCCGTCGCTCCCGTTTTCACGCTGCAGGCTGTGTATGCACTGGTATCCGTGATTGTCCAGCAAGATCACGTTCACCTTTACACCTTCCTGGATGCTGGTTAAAATCTCGGAATGAAGCATGAGGTAGCTTCCGTCGCCGACGAGCGCATAGACTTCCTTGTCCGGCTCGGCGAGCTTCACGCCGAAGGCCCCGGCAATTTCGTACCCCATACAGGAAAAGCCGTATTCCATGTGATAGGACTTGGGCGCTTCCGATCTCCACAGCCGGTGTAAATCGCCGGGAAGACTCCCGGACGCCGCTACGATCACTTCGTTTGCCATGGAACGGTTCAGCTCACCGAGCACGCGGGTTTGCGCCAAGCCTTCTTCCGACTCCAAGCCGTACAGCCTGTCGACCTCCCGGGTCCATTCGGCTTTCAGTTTGGCAAGCTCTGGTCCGTTATGAGCAGACTTGTAGCTCCTTGCCTGAAGTGCGGAGGTTAATTCTTTTAACCCCGCTCCAGCATCTGCCACCACCTGGCACGCATTCAGCTTCGACGCGTCAAAACCGCTCACATTGATATGAATGAATTCTGCTTCGGGACTCGTAAAAGCGGTTTTGGACGCGGTCGGAAAATCACCCAGCCGAGTTCCCACGCAAATGACGGCATCCGCTTCTCTGGCAAGCCGGTTCGCAGCAAGGGATCCGGTCGCGCCGATCGCTCCCATATTCAGCGGATGGTCCCATGGGATTGCGCTCTTCCCCGCCTGGGTCTCGGCCACGGGAATGCCGAACGCTTCCGCGAACTGCCGCAGCTCTTCATAGGCCAAGGAATAATGAACGCCGCCGCCGGCGATCAGGATCGGCTTTTGCTTGCGCGATATCAGCTCCGTCGCCCGCTCGATCGCTGCCTGGCTAGCCGGCTTGCGGTCAAGGTAATGCACCCTTTTCCGGAAAAAATCCTCAGGATAATCGTACGCCTCTGTCTGTACGTCCTGCGGCAGGCAGATGGTGACCGCGCCGGTTTCGGCAGGGTCAGTCAGTACGCGCATCGCCTGGATCATCGAGCTCATCAGCTGTTCGGGACGCGTAATCCGGTCCCAGTACCGGCTGACCGGTTTGAAGGCATCGTTGACGGACACGGTATAATCCATCGGATGCTCCAGCTGCTGCAGGACCGGATCCGGCTGCCGGCAGGCGAAAATATCGCCTGGAAGCAGCAGCACGGGTATCCGGTTGACCGTCGCCGTCGCGGCGGCCGTGACCATATTCAGCGCCCCCGGGCCAATGGAGGAAGTACAGGCGAAGATTTCCAGCCGGTTCTTCTGCTTCGCGTACGCAACGGCGGCATGCGTCATGCCCTGCTCATTTTTTCCCTGGATGAATCTGAGGCTGCCCGGCTCCCGCTCCAATGCTTCGCCGATGCCCAGAACGTTGCCGTGACCGAAAATGCCCATGACTCCCTTAACGAACTTGTGCTCCTTTCCGTCCAGCTGCACATACTGCTGGTCCAGGAAGCGGAGCAAGGCCTGAGCCATCGTTAATCGAAGTACGCCCATTCATAACCATCCTTTCGCAAAATACTTCATTAGGTTAATCGCTTACCCTAAAGACAAACAAAAACCTCATGATGTAGACATCGAATACTCGGACAAGCTGACGGGTCTCTTCTCCAGCCATGACTTCCTGGCCGCATCCGCCAGCAGCTCCGCCTGATACCCGTCCTCTCCGCTGACAGGTACGTCCTCATTGTTCACGATCGCTTTGATAAAGCTCTCGATTTCAAGCCGATACGCCGCTTCATAACGTTCCAGGAAAAAATGCTTCGGCTTATCCCGGTACACGCCCCCGGCTGTGCTGACTTCCGCCGAGTTCGGAAAATCGTTCAGCACATTGACCTGGCCCAGCGAGCCGAACACTTCAACGCGCTGATCATACCCGTACGCAGCCTGCCTCGAGTTGGCCATGTCAAAATCGTGAATCGCCATGTCCATAAACAGCCCGCCGGATACCTTGATGTAGTCATGCGGAGGGGGGCTGGGGTCGCGCGAAGTGATCTTGATCAGATGGGGATCTCCAATCTGGCCGGAAGCGACGATCTCCCTGACTCTGCGGAAATTCGGGTCAAATCTGCGGTTGAAGCCAAGCTGAAATTTGACGCCGCTGTCGGAAGCGGCTTGCAGCGCAAGGCGGGTTCCCCGGACATCGAAGGAGATCGGCTTTTCGCAGAAAATGTGCTTGCCCGCCTTGGCGGAGCGCTCGATCATGTCAATATGGGTATTGGTCGACGTGCAAATAAAAACGGCATCGATACCCGGATCACTGATGATCTGTCCGGCATCCTGGGTCAGCAAAGGAATCCCCAGCCCATTGGCCCATGCCCTGGCATGATCGATCTGCAGGTCTGCAATCGCTTTCACTTTAACCTGAGGATGCTTGAGCAGATTTTCGGTATGCAACCTGCCGATCCTCCCTGCTCCGATCACGCCGATATTCAGTTGTTTACTCATGGACATTCCACCTTGTTCTCACGATATCATTTCAATGAATCATTTAGGGTAACCGCTTTCCTTGATCGGATTATAACACCGCACCGGACCTTTGCAAACCCTTTTTTGTTATTTAATACCACATTTTTTTGCCGCTCGCTATACGATTGCCTCTAAACGCTGCTTTGTCTCAGGTCATCAGATAACGGTTTCCATGACATATATATGAGTTTCCGCAAGTTAACATTCTATTTCCAGCGAATTGGAAAACCAAAAAAAGCGGCCGGCCGCAAACGGCCAGACCGCAAAACATCGCTCCATACCGCACCCCGTTCGGCATGGACATCAGTGTTATTGTATGACGCCGGTATCGATTATGGACACGTGAACCTGGGTATGAAACTGCACGTTACGGTACTCCTTGTTCCAATCGATCCGCTTCCACAGTTTGGGATGATAGGCAATCAGCTGCCGGCCCACCCCAAAAATATCACAGTTCGCCTGCTGCAGCTCCCGTACGACCTCCCTGGCTTCCTGAGTCATGATGGACGACAGCTCCCGGTTCACCCGCTTCACAGCATTGTCATCCAGCAGCTGGGGTCCGGTGAATTCCTCGATGACCGCCTGAAGCTTGAGGCTCAGCGTTACGTGAACATCGCCGTTCCGGGTGACGCTTACGTGAAACTCACGCTTCCTCTTCTTATTGCCGACGTTGTAGCTGATCGATCCGCGAATCGGCTTGGTTGTATCCAGATTCACGGTCTTGGTAAATCGGGCATTGCCTCCCGACTTTCCTTTCATCAGGACCAGCATGATCGACTGATCCTTGCCTAACGATCCGCTATAGCTCTGATCGTGGAACAAGGCGACACCTTTGGCTACGATCTCGGAGCCTTGTACCCCGATGTAGGGCAGAGCGAAATCCTGGCCTGGATCCGTCAAAGAACGGAAAACCGTATTCACGGTCTCCGGCGGGTAGAACAGGCTCATTTTCTCCAAGCTGCTGATTTTCTGCGACAGGAATTCGCCGATTTGCAGCTCTCCTACTTTTTTCCTACCGATAATCTCTGAGGCGTCATTCTCCGTCACGATCAAGCGGACGTCGGAAGAAGGGTTCTTAGGGTCCCTGAAATTGACGTCCATGGGTGCCTTGATCCCTTCTTCGGCCAAAGATCTGCCGATCAGCTGCACGCTGTTCTTGATCACCCGCATATTCCCTCTTACGCGAGCCCGGAGGATGTTGCTCGCCCCGCGTGTTGACAAACCCACAGCCGAATGGATTTCATTTGTCGTGGCGCTCTGTTCCGTTTTCGGGGGAATGATTAGCTCAACGGTTTCCTTGATCTTATGATCCTTGGTCAGATCAAAACCTGCGCTGTAGGCCAAATTCAAGTCTTTCAAATATTCGCGGTCCCAGCATCCGGTCAGCAGCGCCGTGCACAGACCCAGCATTGCACAGCAAAGTACCACGCGGCATCGTTTCATACGGCTCCACCCGCTTTCTTTTTGACAAATAATGAGAACAGCATTAGCAGGAAGGGAATGCCCGCAATGAACACGTACGCAGCATATTCGGAAATCTTGTTAATCCGGTCGATCGCCATCGGTGTGGTCGGCAGAAGAGCAATTAAAAAAAGGCTAAACTAACAAAGGGGTCAAACATTTGGTGGACCTTTTTGTTAAACACGACTGCAAGCCCATCGGCAGCCGCATAAAAGTAGCTGGTGATGGAACATACCAAGGTAATCGACCAAATCGACAGGAACAGAATGTCCGCTCGGTCGATGATATAGAAATTCAGCGATTTGACCAAATATATGACAGGTTCCGGGATCATCACCAGCTGCGTCTGGTTGAACACCATGAGACAGGTGCACACGACAAACACGTAGAACAGCGTAACGAACAGATTGGACAAGCTGATCATTTTCAATTTCTTGGCGTCAGATGCATCAATGAACGGAAAGATGATCATGAACATTTCGAACCCATACATCGAGATGGTCGTGTCTTTGGTTCCTTTCAGGATGTTGATCAGGCCTGCTTCGGTTAACGGGAGCATATATTCAATCCGTGCCTGCGTTAAGCCATAGCTGACAAAAATGATCAATGGGATGAACAGCATGGACGAAAGGCTATAAAATCGGGCCAATACGGTCAGCTTTTCCTTAGCCAGATAATAAGTCATGATACAGAACAGGAGCAGGACCACCCACTTGGGGCTGGACTGCAGAATCCAGCGCTGGAGCATCATGTAGGCATTGAGCAAAACATTGCTGCCCAGCAAAATAAAATATCCGACGTAGCATGCGATCAGGATCCTGCCGATAACCGGTCCGGCAAGCCGGATACAGATTTGAAAAAGGTTCATCCCGGGAAACTTACGCAGAAGAGTCCACATCATCAAAATGACGATTTGGGTAATCACTCCGGCGATCACAACCGATATGCCCCCGCCGCCTTTTGCCGTCTTACTAAGGTCATAGGGAATCGAAAGTACCCCGACTCCGATTTGGGCTTGGATAATGAACAAAAACAGCTGTTTCGGGGACATCTTTTTCTCAGCCTGTTCCACCTTGGCCCTCCCTCCCGGATCCGTGTCAAACGATGTTAGTTATGCTTTTTCTCGCCATGCTTGCCGCGGATCGTCCAGATCGGAAACCGAAGGAATGCATCCTTGAAGCCCTTGAATTTCAATGGGGCCAGCGGCGACAGGTAAGGCTTCCCGAACGACTCCAGCTTGCACAGATGAATGAACAGGATCGTCAGTCCGAAAGCAATGCCGATGAATCCGAAAATGGATGCGCATATCATCAGCGGAAACCGCAATATCCGGATCGCCGAGCTCATTTCATTGGATGGTATTAAAAACGACGAGATCGCGGTCAAAGCCACAACGATAATCATCGTATACGACACGAAACCCGCCTTGACGATCGCATCGCCGATGACCAGACCCCCGACAATGCCGATCGTTTGCCCTACTCGGCTTGGCAGCCGGAGTCCTGCCTCCCTCAGCAATTCAAAGATCAGCTCGAGCAGCATCGCTTCAACGAGCGGGGGATACGGTACCCGGGTCAATGAACCCTGCACAGTAAAGAACAGCTGAATAGGCAAAATATTCGAATGAAACGCTACGATGGCGATA
>NZ_PCZT01000009.1:1059330-1060835 GCF_002968895.1 Paenibacillus sp. AR247
ATAAAGCTGAGCAGCCGGATGAACCGCACAAACGATGCGATCATCCAACGGTTGCTGTAATCGTCAGGGGTTTGATAAAAGCAGAAAAAGCTCACCGGAACGATCAAGGCCGTCGGATCCCCTTCGAGCATAATGACCACATGCCCGTCGAGCAAATACGCGCCCGTATGGTCGGGCCGTTCCGTATTCAAAAACTGGGGAAAGATCGAAAACGGCTGATCCTCCATAAATTCTTGGATAAAGCCGGTCGAAATGACGGAATCGAGCGTGATGCCCTTCAGCCTGTCTTCCACTTTTTTGATTACGGCTGGGTCCGCCAGGTTATTCATGTACATTACCGCCACTTTGCGTGGAGCCGTACTGCCTATATTGTGATAATGCACCTTCAGGTCCGTCGAGCTGATCTGCTGGCGGATCTGATACAAATTGACCGTCAAATCCTCGATAAAACCGTTGTGCGGCCCGCGTATGATACCTTCGTTTTCCGGCTCCGTAATGCTGCGTTCGTATTTTGCCGGCGTAGTCAATACGTAAAACTGCACCATGTCCTCTACGAAGAACAAGCAATTGCCCGACAAGAGGGATTGCGTGCCCTTATCAAGCTTGTGTTCGGTCTCGAGCCGGAGCGTCAGGAAAAGCTGGGACAAGTCCTCGTCTCCTCCCTGCCGCAGCGGGCGGATGACGTTGCGCTCGATCAGGGTTGGGTCCACCGTAGATTCCAGATATACCAGCGCCGAAGATTGTCCGCGGTAAGTTAGGTGCCTAACCTTCAGATCGTCGGTGTAACACAGCTTGTCCCGGATGTAAGAAATGTTCCCGTCAAGCGAAGGATAGATCGTTTGCTCGGATGAGGTCACAGCCTGCCCTCCTGCCATAACTAGTTAGACTGCGGTTAATTTCCCCCATCTCATGTAAAATTATTCCCAATCGATCCTGAAGCTTCCAATCCCAAAAACCGCTTGCCTTTACGGCAGCGGTTCGTCGAATTCAAGGTTTATTGTGATTGGCGAGCTGAAGTCATTTGGGAGGATCCTGGTCCCGCCAAATGGTTCTTCCGTCACGAGTTACATACGACATCCGCCGGTCCACTTGGACTTCAATTAGGCCGCTCCCCTTCAAAGTCAGGCTGCCGCTGCCTTCCACCTTCGGATATCCGAGCGCGGCTGCACCGCTGGAATCGATCAAAAAGGTGTCCTGCCCATCCGCGACCGATGCCAGACCATCTTGATAGGCCGACACGCGGGTATACGCAAAGTCTGTCAGCAGCCTGCCCTCCCAATCCGCAATCGCATAGTTCAAGCCGATAGATGGCTTCCCCGGATTCACGGCGTGTGCGAGTGCCAGCCTTTCCTCACCGAGATCACGAATCTCGTCATATACAGGTGGAACGACGAATTGACCTGATTCATCGATGACGCCGTATCTCTTCGTGCCGCCCTCTCCCATGTTCACGATCGCCCGCTGACGGCGGAAGGGAGACGCCGAGGTAAAAGCGGGCTGTATTC
>NZ_PCZT01000009.1:1060935-1075851 GCF_002968895.1 Paenibacillus sp. AR247
AGGTAAAAGCGGGCTGTATTCGGACTTGGCCGCGCAGATCGATATAGCCGTATTTTCCGCCGGCCTGCTGCTGACAAACGAGCAATCCGCCGCCGGGAGGACCGGCATACTCAAACTCATATTCGTATAGACTGCGGCCGTCCAGCCCGATTAGCGCGTACGCACCATCCTTCATTTTGACCCAGGCTCTTCCACTGCCAAAATCGCCGGCTTCCTCATATCTTGCCGGGATGATCTCGTATCCCTGGGAATCCAGATAGCCGTAACGGCCGATATGTACCGTTTCCTCCTGATGGCCCTCTCCACGAAATACAGACCTGCCTTCCCGCATATCGGCGATATACGAGTACCCGCATTTCGTTACCACCTTACCTTGTTCATCGATCAGCTTGCAGTCGCCGCCGTCCGTGACGACGGCCCGGTGTTCCGAAAACGGTGAAATCGAATCATACACCGGGGCAACGATCCACATCCCGGCTTGATCGATCAATCCGTATTTTCCTCGTTCCCGGACAATGGCAAGGCCGTTCTTCTGAAATTCCGCCGCCTCTTCGTATCTGGCCGGAAGTACCATCGTACCGCTCGTGTTGATATACCCCCACCGAATCCCTTCGGCGGTTCGGACCGAAAACCGCAGGAGCTCCGCCACGCGAGGCAGCTGCAGGATCTTCCTCTCCAGCGTCAAAAGGGTTTCCCGGGAAGGATACGGCTGGGCAAATCCTAATGCTCTTCGTACCGAATGCAGTGCCGCCTGCGGGATACCGGCCCGATACTGCGCCTCGGCCAGATAGTACCAGTAGAACGGATAATCCGGATAGGATTCGGTCATCCGTTCATAGTAGCGGGCTACTTCAGGATAATAGGCGGGGTAAACATCTTCTGCCGGGTGAAAACTCCCGTCCCGCCAGCGCAGCACCTCCGTCCGGTAGGCCTCGCCCGTATCGTGGATCCAGAGTGCGAGCTCGGATCTGCCGTCTGGACCTCCAGGGCCCGGCCAATCCGCCACGTCAATATAGCTGTAGCTCATTTCTGCAGGCGCCACATCACTCAAACCGTACTCCGTCCACTCATACACGGACAACTTCGACCAAATGGAACCGATCTGCCAGCCTACGAGCAGGTTGTTCCGCCCAGGCTTGGTAACCGGTGCAGCGGTCAAGAGCGTGACTCCATAGCCTGGGCCTTGGATCCTCGCCATCGTTCTCCATGCCCCTTCGCTAAACTGGAGCACAAGCAAGTACAACGCATCATTCAACCGGTAGACGGCGGAAATCTCCGGGACCCGATCCCCAGTTAAATCCTCGGCAATCACGGCAGGTTGTCCGGCTGGAGTATTCATCGTAACCAGCTCAGCCCCTTCCGGCAGATGCGTGCTGACCAGCTGTACCGGACTTTGCGGTTCAATTTCGTTCATCCGTATCCTCCCTCTCTCTTTGCTTTTGCCTAATGGTATGCCGAGAGCGGGAAGATATGCCAGGACTGAGACAGAAAGCCGGCGAACTTGTTCTTTATCCTATCCCCGACATTGATGATCACGCTCCGCAAAATGCTGGCCCGCGACCGTTACCACCAATACCAATGGATGATCCCGATGACAAGGTACTGCAGAAATAAGTTTTGATATATGCAAAGAAAGCCTAGCCCTTACCGGGTTAGGCTTTTTATTTGTGTTCTGCTGCCTTCGAGGCTCAGTTCACTAATGAAGCAGTTCGCGCGAATAGAGCTGCGTCAAGGACGCCGTCCTAACCGGTCCTAGGCAGTTCTTGCGACCTGCCATGCCAGAATCCGATCCCGCCGGAAGGTTCTTGGGGCACCTGTCTTCAGGCATACCGCCCTGACGGTGTTCCCGCGCATCTCTTTCACTTCGATTTTACGCTGCGTAATGTTACCGGCCTGGTCTAAATAAACGATCTCCACGGTTTGCCCAACATATTTTTCTGACATGACAGACCCTCCTAACCGAACGTATGTTTTTATTATATACGAACACTCGTTCTTTATACCATGTAAATTTTACCCATTTATATCGAATCTTGCTGTCCAGGCCGGAAGGGTTTTATGAACCTAAAAAAAAATTTCATCATCGGGTAACATTTCGATAATATGTCAGCTTCACGGAAGGGATTTGAGGGGAATTTAGCGAAAAATGTAGTATCATTCTTTTTCAAAAATCATGTGCTGGATCGAAAAAAGTGTTGACGCATCTGTCGTTGCGGCATGCTGCGAGCGCAAGGAGGATGCAAAATTTCTAAGGAGCTGTTCAACCATGGATAAAATTATTCGTAAAATTGAAGAGCTTCGGTTGGAATTGAATAAACTGTCCGTATGCAGATGTCTCACCGATCCGGAGCTGATCAAGGCCAGTCAGAAATTAGACCGGGCATTAAACGACTACGACAAATTTTTAAAAGAAAACATGTAACCCAAAGAGGACCTGCTGATCCTGTCAGCAGGTCCTCTTCCTGTTCTGCATCGTGTGCAAGATGTTATGTACCTGACCGGAAGCCATCGTACATCCGGGCTGCCGTCTCTCTTGCCTGTATAGCAGACAGATGCAGCCTCTCCTCCGTACCGCCATAACCAATCTCCTCTTTACCGGTTTGCAGGTCCCTAAATACCGTGTCAGCAAACGCGTCAAGAGGCGCGCCGAAGGTGTGAAGTCCCGCCCCGCCAAGATCGGTGTTGACCGCAGGCGGCAGCACTTCAATCACCTTGGCGTTCGTTTGAGCCAGCTGAATCCGGAGACTAACGGTAAAGGAATGGAGCGCGGCCTTGGTAGAGCTGTAAATCGGAACCCAGGCTCCTGGCGTAATGGACAACCCTGAGGTGACATTGACGATGACCGGATCCGGTTGCTTTAACAAGTGCGGCATAAACAACAGCGTTAAATGAATCGGCGAATCTATATTAGTTGAAATTTCCTGACGGTAATACCCCCACTCTTTCTCCGCTTCGAGCAAATGAACCCGCTGCTGAATGCCCGCATTATTGATGAGAACGTTCAAACCCGGAAATTCGGACGTCACCTTACGGAACAATTCAAGCCGGTGGGACTCCACAGACAGGTCACATGCCACCGTATGTATATCCGGATAGCGTTCCTTCAGCTCCTGAAGCTTGTCTGCGCGGCGCCCGCAAATGATCACGGTGTTATCCGCCTGAACGAACCGCTCCGCCAAGGCCAGCCCGATTCCGGATGCGCCGCCGGTAATGAGTATCGTATTTCCGCTTATCTTCATTTCTCCTTCACTCCCGTTGGATAAATTAGTTCCCGATGATAAGAAGTCCAATCTCCGCTCGATTCCATGTATCAGTATATCTGGCGAAAGCTTCAGGCTGATAAGCATCGCGTCATCGATAAATGCTTCAATTTATTGTAAGATAACTGTAGGTAAAAAGAAAACCGGATTGATTTTACATGAAGGAGATATCAACATTGAGTGAACCAAACCCATATCATTTTGAAGACTTAGGAGACTTCGGACGAGCTGCCCTGAAGGCAGACTGCGAGAAATGCTTCGGCCTGTGCTGCGTCTCCCTTCCTTTTGCCGCCTCATCCGACTTTGCCATGGACAAGCAGGCGGGAGAGCCCTGCCGCCATCTCCAATCCGATTTCCGCTGCGGTATTCATAACAGCCTGCGCCAAAAGGGATTTCGCGGATGTACCGTTTATGACTGTTTCGGGGCCGGACAAAAAGTTTCCCAGTTTACTTATAGCGGCATAGACTGGCGCCAAGCGCCGGAGACGGCGAAGCAAATGTTCGAAGTGTTTCCCGTCATGCGTCAGCTGCACGAGCTTCTGGCCTATTTAAGCGAAGCGCTAAGCCATGCAGACGCCCACCTGATTCACGAGGAGCTTCGAACGCAGCTGCACGAAACGCAGCGTCTCACCGAACTTCCGCCAGAGGAAATATTGAAGCTGGATATTCCCGCTCACCGGGCCGAAGTAAACCTCCTGCTCCTTAAGACCAGTGAACTCGTTCGGGAGGAGGCACGCCGACGTTACAAGGGACCATCTTCTCGTAAGAACCTGAAGGGACGCGGGGCGGATCTGATCGGTGCCAAGCTGAAAGGCGCCGATCTCAAATTCCAGAGCTTTAGAGGCGCATATTTGATCGCGGCCGACCTTCGGGACGCAGACCTCCGGATCACGGATCTGATCGGCGCCGACTTCCGGGACGCGGACATCCGCGACGCGGATTTGAGCGGAAGCCTTTTTCTGACCCAGTTCCAGATCAATGCCGCCAAAGGGAACGCAGCTACCAAAATTCCAGAACATTTGGAGCGACCTTTTCACTGGACCTAAAGACTGCCAAGAGTTCACAAAATAAAACAACCGCTGGAACCTCGTTGTCCCAGCGGTTAATTATTATTGGATATTAGGCGCGTTCTCCACGCAAATCGGGGAGGGACGGCTCAAAGGAACTGATAAATACGTCCTTCTTGTTCTTCTTGCTGTTCTTCTTCATGACACCAAACAGCGTAATGACAGCATACATCGGCACCACGTAGTAGAAAATCAGAATCAGGTAGAACAAGCCGCCAGAGCTTAAATGCATTCCGGACGCAATCGCAAGACCCGTGAGCAGCAATGTATTCATGACGTTGGCAATCAACACCTCGTGCTTCTTCCCGAAGAACAACACACCGATCAACGCAGCGGTAAACACAATCAGCAGTAAAAAGGTCATGATGAATTCCTCCTTAAAAACATTGGATGCTATATCATACGCTATGCATCAGCGATGATTCACAATTTCGACAAATTGCTTTCACAATTTAGACACAATTAGATTACCTCAAAGATAACACATTTAAACAGAGTTGAAAAGGCTTTCACAAAAATATTTGGAAAAAGAAGCAAAAAAGGCGCCGGAACCCTTGTTCCAGCGCCTTTTTTAAGATTTATATATTTCATCACGCAATCCTTATTTCCTTAACGTGTCGGATCTGAATCGGACAGCTGATCGTGGATGGCCGACTGCTCCTCATGCCACCACAGCGCTTCCTCCGGCTCTTGAAGCACCTCATGAACTTCGTGCGGCTTCTCCACCGCGGGCGCAGAACCGCGAAGTGACCGGCCCGAGGTCTCGGTAAACCACATGGTCACGATGACGAAGCCGATAATTGAAACCGCGATCAAATAATACGCCGGTACCAAGGGCTCCCCGGTCAGATTGATCAGCCAAGCCATGACAAGCGGAGTGGTCCCTCCGAACAGGGATGCTGAAATATTATAAGTAATCGCCAGGGCCCCATATCGGACCTTGGTAAAAAACAAAGCCGGAAGCACGGACGGCATGGTGCCTTCAAAGCAGGTTAGCAGCACGGCGAGGCATAGCAAACCGAGAAAGACCATCCCTCCCTTGCCGCTCCCGATCCACCAAAACGCCGGCAGCGAGAGCACAATCAGCCCTAGCAGACCGCCTTGGATGATGCGTTTGTTCCCGATCCGGTCACTGAAGTAACCCATGAACAGCACAATCGGGATCATGATAAACATGACAATAAGAATGAGCAGCAGCCCTTCCGTCTCTCCGTAACCGAGCACCGCGGTAAGATGCGATGGCATGTATGACAATACCATATAGTCCACGACATTGAAGGAACACACCATGACGATGCAGAGCAGGACGACTCTCCACTGAACCTTTAACAGTTCCCGGAAAGGCACTTTCTGCCTCCCTTCATCCTGGGCTGCTTTCTCCATCGCCTCAAAGGCGGGAGTTTCTTCGAGATGATTCCGCAGGTACAGGCCTACCAAGCCGATCGGAGCCGCGATAAAAAAGGAATCCTCCAGCCCCAAGCCAGCATCCGGTCGGGTCCGAGCAGGTAGCTAAGCAGCGTCACCAATCCGGATCCGGCAATGTACCCCACCAGGGTGCCCACTTCCAGGCCGCTCGCCATAAATCCGCGGCGCTTGTCGGGCGTGGATTCGGCAATGAAGGTCATGGCGCCCGAATACTCTCCCCCGGTGGAGAAGCCCTGGACCAGGCGGGCCAGCAGAAGCAGCACCGAAGCGGTAATACCGATCGATGCGTAGCTCGGGATGAGGCCGATGCACAGCGTAGACACCGCCATCATGACCAACGTGATGGTGAGCACTTTTTTCCTGCCAAGCCTGTCCCCCAGCCTCCCAAAAAACAAACCGCCGAACGGCCTGACGAGAAAGGCGATGGAAAACGTGGCAAAGGTATAAATCAGCTGGATGGAACCCGTCATCTCCGGGAAAAACACCTTGCCCATAATGACGGCCAAATAAGAGTAGATTCCGAAGTCGAACCACTCCATGGCATTTCCCAATGCGGTGGCAACGACGGCCTTCTTGGCGTTGCCGGTGTCCACGACCGTGATATCGTCCTTATGGAGCCGGGGTCCGGATTTTTTTCGGAAAGGCAGCGCCCATTTACTTTTCTCGTGATTGTTGCTGTCCATAATCGAAGACTCCTCTGCAAGCGAAAATACCTTGACCAAACTAGTATTCGCCCGAAGCCTTACACCAATTCATCGAAGAGCGGCAGCACCCCTTCGGTAACGAAGTCAGTCTTCTTAGCCTCAATACGGGCTACTCACGAGACCGGCTGATAATGGACCGTCATTCCTTCCATTCAATATGGAATAGCTCGCGCAGCACCTGCTCAATCCGTTCCGGCTCGACGTCCTCTTTAGATTTCGTCTCTCCGTTTACCCAGGTTAAAGAGTTTCCGCTCAGCGTAACGCGTCCCTGCTCCGTCTGAATCATGGCCACCCGTATTTTATTGAATTTCGATTCGTGCCCGTACTGCGTCATATCGAACACCGCTTTGAAATCTTCCAGCAGTCGCGGCTCCCTGTCCAACTGGTACAGCATCTCCCACTCATCTGGGGTTTCCTTCTCCAAAACAAATCGGTCCTGCTCTTCTATATACGGACTTATGCGCCAATTTCCATCCCAGTCCTCAGTCAATTCGCCGTTCAGCGGAACCGGTACTCGGGGACTTCGCCCGCCAAAGCCAACATCCACGAGGTAATCTCCACCCGGAAGCTGAACGACATTTACGGCATGGGTTCCATCGATAAACCATCCCTCCTCCTGCTTAACTGTACAGGCCGCCATCGATACGTTGAATCCAAGCGCTTTGAGAAGGTTGTGAAACAATCCGTTCAATTCGTAGCATACGCCTCCGCGCCGGCCTTCAATGATCTTGTTGAAGAGTATGTCCGGATTCATCGATAATGGGACCCCATCCATGATATCTAGGTTTTCAAAAGGAATATGCATAACGTGCCGATATTGCAGTTCACGCAGAAGCTTCAGATCGGGCATGATGTCGATTTGATGGGTTATACCCAGTTTGTTCATGTATTTTTGCAGGTTAAACATTCTTCTCTCCTCATTTCGGAATATGAAATCTTGATTAGAAACGCGCTGATTTATGTGCGATTACAGAAAATCCATTACTTATAAGTTACAGGGAGCGATCTGCGGGGACAATGCGAATTTATCACAGCTGTACCGGTACAAATCAAATTCAGGTATAATGGTAATGAATGGAATCCTATATTTTCCATAAAAGATGAGGCTTTGTGAAAGGCACCGGAGTAGCATCACATGGCATCAGCCGCATTGAACAATTCTCGGCTTGCCTATCCGTCAACGCAATGAAGCCCAGCGAACCGCTGGACTAATGGGAGATGAACCTTCATGCGCTATTTTTTCAAATTGAATGTGATGAGCTGTATTTACGCTTTCCTCTTTTTCCTCCATGCGGAAAGTTTGGTCAACGTGTACAGGCTGGAGAGAATCATGAATTGGACTGGCATCTATCATGCATTGAACTGGGCGAATCTGGCCCTGCTAGCCGTATCGCTGATCCTTTGTTATTGGCTGAGCAAGCGTCTCGTTTCCGGCCTTGCCTTTAACACGTCTTGTCAGCAGCGGTTCCGGCTATCAGGAAAGGCATAAAATCGTAGGTTTCGGGACAGCCCGTTCCACGGTCAACCGGTGGTGTTCCCGCCTGTTTTGGATACGGATGCGCGATAACGGTCCAGCGCCTGCTGTTCTATGCCGATGGCACGCTGGATATTCATCAGCCGGATTTTTTTCACGTATTCATCAAAAGCGGATACCGGCTCCATGCCAATAATGATTTTCAGCGACATTTCGGTTACGGCCTTGTTGACTTCCTGCATGATCACCGCCAGCTCGGTGCTCTCCTTCTCCGTGGTCGGAAGCGCAGGCAGCGTATGAAGCGCCGCATCCGTGTCGGACCACACCCGGACCGCCTCCTTCTGTTCCGGAAGAGAATAATACTGTTCCATGTAACGGATATCCTGGACGAAAGGTCCGAAATAACTTGCCCTGGTGTACATCGCCAGCGCCTGTGACGGCGCCAGCTTATCCGGGTTGTGCAAAATGACGTCCGTATACGCCGGATACCCGTCCTTCATCTCGTAACTGACCCCTTCGATGCCGAAATTAAAGAGCAGATGTCCTTCCGGTCCGTACCCGTAGTCCAGCATCTTGACCGCTTCTTCGACATGCTTGCTCTTCGCGGAAATCGCCACCCCGCTGGATCCGACAGCCGGGGCCAGCTGCCCGAATTCGGGCCGGTCCCCGCGTTGAAGCACCGGATAGGGCGCCGGAACGAGTTCCACCGACGAATCCTGCGCTTTCATAACAGGCAGCCACGTGCCAATGCCGGCGCCCGCATTCCAAATGCCAGCACCGCTCCGGCTCAGGATCATGCTCGTATCCTGTGTTTCGGAGTCCACGGCAGCAAAGTTCGGGTCGATCAGCCCTTCCGCGTACCACTGCCGGAACAGGGACAGAAATTGTTTATACCCCGGCTCAACCGGGCCGAACTTGACTTTTCCCTCCTCTTGGTAAAAGCCTTTCTTAATTCCGAATGCGCCGATAAACCCTCCACCCTCGATGCCAAACAGCGGGTTCGGTACGCCAAGGAAGGTAAGCGGCGCCTCCGCGCCTTTCTTTTCCTTGAATGCCTTGAGCACCGTATGCCAATCGTCGATCGTCACAGGTACGTCCAGGCCCAGCTCATCCAGCCAATCCTTGCGGATAATCGGTCCCTGGTAAGTCCGCAGCTTGTCGTCTCCCTGGATAAACGGGAATGCGTAGTAGCTGCCTCCGGCTGTACGGATTTGCATATCGATATCGGGATGCTCTTTCAGGTACCGCTTCAATTCGGGGCGTACTGATCGATGGCTTCGTTCAGGCGAAGAATATAGCCGTCGTTGATCGCCTTCTCGGTCCCCCCGGATAATTGATCCATTCGTACTCCATCATATCCGGCAGATCGCCTGATGCCAGCAGCACGCTGATCGCTTCCTTCGCCTGGTTGGCCGGAGGCTGGATGAACGTCAGCTGGACGCCGGTTCTCCGCTGCCATTCCTGAAAGAACGGCACCTGGTTAAAGGTGGACTTGATCCCCGCCGCGTTGCCGTTCAGTTCAGCCCAATAGGTCAGCTTGGCATCCGAGGCGGACGAACCTTTGCCTCCTCCCGCCATCAGCGTTGTTTCGGCAGTCGGCAACGTACTTGCCGTATGCGTCGTCCGCTCACGGTCGCAAGCCGGCAGTACCGCCATCATCAGGACCATGAAAGCCAGCCATCCCCACACCGCCGCTCTCCCTTTACCTTTCCACTTCATAGGTACCTCCCGAAATAAACATCAAATAATTTCTTTGTACTTGCCCGGCGTAATGCCTTCGTATTTTTTGAACACCCGGATGAAGGTCGCGGGGTCGTTGTATCCGATCTGCCTGGATATCTCGCTGACCGACTCGAGCTTGGTCCGCATCAGCTGTTTCGCCTGCTCGATCCGGTATTTATGAATGCTGTCCAGTATGCCTTCGCCCGTCTGGGTCTTATACAGCTTCGACAGATAGCTCCCCTTCAGCTGAAAATGCTCGCCGATCGCGTTGACGTTCAAGTTCATGTCCATGTAATTCGCTTGGATGTACTGGTGGACTTCCTCAATAAGGTTCCGCAGGGAATCCTCCCGCTCCCTAGATACGTGGGATGAACGTTTAGCTGATGCGTAGGCACACACTTCCTGAAGGAGGGACTGCAGCTTCTCCTGCATTTCCCGAAGCGTGCCGCATGCCATAATATCGTCGATCCAGCGCGGGTTGTCGGCAAGCGTGATGCCGCCGCTCCCTTCGCCCAGCTCGTTGATCGCCTTGATCATCGTCCCGACGAGATTGAACATCAGGCATCTTGCCAGTGTGAGCGGCATGACAGGCTTGTCCAGATTTTTCTCAATGATCTCGTTCATACACGACGCGGCTTCATCCAGGTCCCCCGCCTTGATCACATTAATTAGCTGCTGCTCGATTTGAAGCGGATAATAATAGCCGTAACCGATGTCTGCAGTGCTGTCGGCACGGATGTCCTCGTAT
Source organism: Paenibacillus sp. AR247 (assembly GCF_002968895.1). NCBI lineage: Bacteria > Bacillati > Bacillota > Bacilli > Caryophanales > Paenibacillaceae > Paenibacillus > Paenibacillus sp. AR247. Next base: position 1,071,336 of record NZ_PCZT01000009.1, read on the forward strand.
GCGATGATCCCTTTTTTGCCGAGGACCATCTTGTATTCCATCGCGTCGACCGCCTCTCGGTACGCCTCGGAGATGCCGATCCAGGAAGCATGGCGTCCGCTCAGTGAGATGGTCAGTTCCATGTCATACCGCTCCAGAAACCGCTGCGCCTCGGCAGCGATGTCATGAAGATCGTGCTCCCATCCGGAAGTATCCGCTTTCAAATTGACAAGGCAGGCCATCATGTCATCCGTTTCGACCACATATCCGGCATGTCCCTGCCTTTCCGCCAGCTCTTCCACTACATTGGATATGATCAGATGGATCAACTTGCTCCGTTCATTCATGTCGATGCCCGGCAAAAATTCGTACAGCTTGTCTTCGTTCTCGATGACGAACAGGAGCACGGCAAATTCCGTGGATACCTGCTTCATCTGAAACGAGCGAAACGCATCCTCATAGGGAACCAGTGTATCCGGTTTGCCTTTCAGCAGCCTGTTGATCATATTGGACCTCAGCACCTGCTGGTGCTTTTGCAGCTGCATGGAAATCTCGTCGTTTTCAGTCCGGGTGCGGGTGACGACTTTCTGGATGAACCGGAACTCGTTCGCATCGGCATAACTACGGTCGGTGTTTTCATCCTTGAGGGACTCGACCAGCTGCTGTACAGGCGAATAGTTGCGGCGCATAAAAAACCAGGTCAGAACGCCGGCACCCGCCAGGCTTACGAGTATGCTGACATACGTAAAATTACGTACGTATTCCGCCTTTTCCCAATAGATTCCGCTCGGGATGATCAGGGCGTACTTCAGGTCCGAGACAGAGGAATTGATTGAGAACAGTTCCGACGATCCAGCCTGCGCGGAATCCGTTTGAATCCGCTTACCATTCAGAAATGGCGACAGCTCCTCCGAGTCCGGATGGTTGGACATCAGAATCTCGTTATTATGGTTCAAAATGAGCAGCGTCGCACCGCTGAAACCCGAAATGCCCTCCACCGCTTCCTGGAACCGGCGGGTATCGGACATGACCACTACGCTGCCAGTGCTCTGCCCGTTCATGTCTTTCGGCAGCTGCGTAATATAGGCGATTGCCGTATGTTCATCAGCCGCATTGGCATGGGGAAGCACGATAAAGGAATTGCTCGTCCCATTCAATACTTCGCTCTTCCATTGCTCGAATGTGAGCGCACCGGTTTGGTGAATTGTATAGAAAGCGGATTTCAAGTCGCGGATATTTCCGGACCTGTACACCGAGCCGTCCCGTCTGGAAACAACGTAAAACTCGTCAATGGAAGCATACGACGTTTTAAACAGCCTGAATTCATTCACANCTGATATGCCGTGTATGGCACTGAGCCGGCATGCTGGAATACATCAGATGCTGCAAATTCGGGCTCCATGTCATTTCCATATTCAACCGCTTCATCAGGTCGATCTGATTATCGATCGTATACCTCATCTGCTTCAGGAGCGAATCGTTGGCCCGGTGGATTTCGCTTTTCAGCGCATGGCTCGCCTGGGCATAGATCACCAGGCTGATGACGATCGGAACAAACAGCACCGCGCTGTATGATACGAGCCAGGTGACAATGATGCTCTCCCGTTTCCGCCATAGGTTTTGAATGTTCAGCAAAAGACCATCACCCATACTTCAATAGTTTGTCTCGATTGATTAGACACCCATTATATCGAATATCGCCTGGGATGCGTATAGATAAAAAGTGCAATCCGGTTGATAAAAAGCGTAATATCCCCTGGCTGGATACGGAATTAACGCGAAAAAGCCTCGGGAGACCTCACGGTCTACCCAGGCTCATGCGGATGAATGGACAGGCGGTCATGCATCCGGCATCAACTCGCTATCCGTATCTTTTTAAAAGATCCGGTGCTTCCATCCGTTCAGTTTGGCGGCCGCCTCAATAAAAAAGTAGTCGCCGTAAATGAGAGACACATCCACGTTTTGTAATACCGGCTTATGGCCGGTTCCGTGCAGCAGGACGGCCTCATGATCCGGATCATTCCATGTTCCGTACGCCGTGTACAGGGAATGCAGAATCCGCTGCGCGGCATCAAGATATCCTCTTCCCCGGATATCGCCAAGCACTTCCGCGAGCTCCAGCAATCCGGACGCCGCGATGGCGCCGGCCGAGCTGTCTCGCACGATGCCGCCCTCGGCCTCCACTGCTTCCGCTCGAAAATCCCAGTACGGCACGCCATCCTCGGGCAGATGCGAAATAAAAAAGTTCGCCACCCGCTGGGCTGCCGCAAGGTAATCCGGACGGTCCGTATAACGATACGCATTCGTTAGACCGTATAGTGCCCAGGCCGCCCCCCGGCTCCAGGCCGAATCCGGCGCAAAGCCCTGTCCGCCGATCGCTTCGGCGGCTTCGCCGGTTTCGGCATCGAACCGGATGATATGATGCACGGACCCGTCCGGGCGGACGAAATGGCGGACGACTGTATCCGCATGCTGCCCTGCGATATGTGCATACCGCGGGTCGCCGCTCTGTTCCGATGCCCAGAACAACAGCGACAGATTCATCATCGTATCGATGATCGACCAGCCGGTCTTGTCGCCGTTCCAGGCGCGGATGAACCGGCCGGCAGGGTTGAAGCGCCCGGCCAGGAAGCCGGCGGCAAGGAGCGCGCGTCTTGCCGCGTCTTTGTCTCCGGTCAGCTTATGCTTGATGACCGCGGTCGGCAAAAACTGAAAACCGACATCATGATCGTAATGATTCGGAGCGAGCCACAGTTCCGACAACCTTTCATCCCAGTTCCAGGCAGCCTCCCGGTATTTATCCTCACCGGTCATGTCGTACATCAGCCACAGCACGCCCGGAACGGATACACGCACAGAATAGGCACGGTCGCCACCATAATCGTTGCGTATTTGATGTTTCCCCGATTTGGAACCGGTCTCCAGCCGAAGCGCCCGATGACATGCTGTCGGTCGAGTTGGAGATCAGAATTTCACGCAGCACCAGCTGCAGGGGAAACAGGTTTCTGTCTTTGATAAACACCGACGCGTAGAACCATCCGTTCCACTTGTCCACCGCATAATAGAGAATCATGACGGCGATGACCGGCATGGACAACGGGATGATAATCCGGAACAAAATGGTAAAATGATTCGCGCCGTCGATTTTGGCCGATTCCTCCAGGCTGTCCGGAATGCCCATGAAGGCCGTCCGCATGATGATCAGGTTAAACGTGCTGACGGCGAACGGAATGATCGTGGACCACAGCGTGTCCAGCAGGCCCACGCCTTTGACGACGAGATACAGCGGGATCAGACCGCCGCTGAAGAACATGGTGAACACGATAATGAACATGAACACCTTGTTCCACATTACGTTTTTGCGCGACAGGACATAAGCGCCCATCGAGGTAAGCAGCAGATTAACCGCTACCCCGAATACCAGTATGAACAGTGTATTGCGAAAGCCGATGCCGATGCCCGGGTTGTCCAGCACGCTCTTATAGGCGTCGAGGCTGAAGCCGAGCGGACGCCACAGAAAGCCCTTGTGGCCGAGCAGCCGGGCTGAATCGCTGAAGGATGCGAACAATACATACACCAGTGGATACAAGGTCACGACGACCAGAAAAATCATCAGGGCGTAGTTGATGACATTGAATATGCGGTCACCCCAACCGCTCTCTGTTTTCAAGCTTACCACCTCACCATAGGCTGTTTTGACTCACCCTCCGGCTGATGGCGTTGGCCGTTATCAGGAGGACGAGATTGATGACCGAGTTGAACAAACCGACGGCGGAGCTGTAGCTCCAGCCGAACTCCAGCAGGCCTTTGCGGTATACGAAGGAGGAGATGACGTCTGCCGTTTCGTATGTAACCGGGTTATATAGAAGAATGATCTTTTCAAACCCGACGTTGAGCAGGTTCCCCATTCGGAGAATGAACATGATCATAATGGTCGGCAGCAGTCCGGGCAGTGTAATGTACAGCATCTGCTTCAGACGGCTGGCCCCGTCGATCCGGGCCGCTTCGTACTGCTCCAGATCGATGCTCATGAGCGCAGCGATATAAATGATCGATTCCCAGCCGATCCGCTGCCAGATTTCGGACAGCACGTAGATGGGCCGGAACAGATCGGGCTTTTGCAGCATGGCCTGGCCATCATAGCCTAGGAACATGAACAGGCGGTTGATGAGCCCGTCCGCGTTCGTAAAATCGGTGATGATGCCGCAAATGACGACGAGCGAAATAAAATACGGCATGTACGTGATCGTCTGGACGACGCGTTTGAATTTTTTCTGCGTACTTCATTGATCAGGAGTGCCAGTATGATCGGCGCCGGGAACTCAAAAACCAGCGTATAAAGGCTGATCAAGACCGTATTTTTTAAAATCGCCAAAAATAGTAGCTGCCGAAAAAGTCATGAAAATGCTTCAATCCGACCCAGTCGCTGCCCAGAATGCCCTTCATGGGCGAATAATCTTTGAACGCGATCAGCGCCCCGTACATGGGTGCGTAATGAAAGACCAAATAATAGGCGATTACCGGCAGCATCATGATG
>NZ_PCZT01000009.1:1075951-1089757 GCF_002968895.1 Paenibacillus sp. AR247
TGTACTTCGCCGCATCGGTGTTTTTCCAAACCTCCACCGCATCGCGCTGCGTCTGGAGCGCAAAGAACTGCTCCGCGTAGCGCTTATCCTGCACGAACGGCCCGTTATAGCTGCTGCGCGCATACAGGGAGATCGCCTGGGCGGGAGCGAGCTTGTCCGGATTTTTCATCAAGAGATCGGTGAATTTCGGATAGCCGTTCTCCATGTTGTAGCTGACGCCTTCCTCACCGAAGTTGAAGAACATATGTCCTTCCTCGCTGTACCCGTAATCCAGCATGCGCACCGCGAGCGCGGGATCTTTGGCTGCGGTTGTGACCGCTACCGTTCCTTCGGACGCGTAGGCCTGGTTCAGCTGCCCGAATTTGGGCTTGTCCCCTTTGTTCAGCACCGGATAAGGTGCCGCAACAAGAATGGCTTTCGGATCGTTTGCCTCAACGAGCGGCTGCCATTTGCCGATGCCTCCTCCTGCGTTGCCGATCGTGGCCCCGGTAGCGCCAGATGCCATGTTGCCGTCGACAGCCTTCGTGTCCGCCGTCGCGATATTTTTGTCGATCAGGCCTTCTTTATACCAGTCATGGAACAGTTTCAAATACTCTTTAAAACCAGGCTCGGCGGGGCCGAATTTGACCTTCCCGTCTTCCTGATAGAACCCGCGGTTCACACCGAAGGCACCAATAAATGCGCCATTGCCGGATTCATTGAAAAAGCGCGGCTTGCTCACTACCGAAAACGGTGCGGCCGCTCCTTTTTTCTCTTTGAAGGCTCTCAGCGTCGCCGTCCATTCATCGATCGTTTCCGGCACCGGCAGACCCAGCTCGTCCAGCCAGTCTTTCCGGATAATTGGCCCCTGGAATACGCGCAGGTATTCGTCGCCCCGGATGAACGGGAACGCGTAATAGCTGCCGCTGTCCGTTTTGACCATTTTGTCGATGTCGGGATGCTCCTGCAGGTACTTTTTCAGGTTTGGAGCATACTTGTCGATCAGATCGTTCAGCTTCAAAATGTAACCGTCCTTGATCGCCTTTTCCGGTCCGCCGGGAAAATCGCCGATAAAGTTGTATTCGATCATATCCGGCAAATCCCCTGAGGCCAGCATGACGTTGAAGGCTTCCTTAACTTGACCGGTCGGCGGTGCGGTGAACTCGAGCGGTACCCCGGTTTTTTCCTGCCATTTCTGAAAGAAAGGAATCTCGTCATGCGTCGCCTTGATTCCGACCAGATTGCCGTTGATCTCGCCCCAGTAGGACAGCTTTTCATCGGTTTTTAATGGGTAGGTCGCCGATTCGGCCGCTCCTCCCGGACTTGCCCCCTTTGCCGCATCTTCGCCGCTCTTGCCGCCGGATGAACAGCCCGCCAGCACACTGCCCAGCATCGCGATGATCAGACCCGCAGCTGCGATTTTTTCATGCCTACAACCTCCATTTGATATGTGGTGAATCTTGCCCTTTCAGACTATCGAAGCAGCGTTCCACCGGATATGAGCAGAAAATACAAAACGATGTTCTTTTTTCTTGCGGCAGATGACGATTTCTCCAATGGAATGAACAAAAACGGTAAACATTACCGAAAAACTACCGTTTTGATGTTGTTATCCGAAATATTTCGGGAAGGGCTGCATAGGTTGATAGAGAGGCTAGAACGCGCTTTTTGGATATCGTTCCCACATTCTTTTATAATGAAAGGGCAATCTATCATTTTTTCGAGAGGAGTCCATTGTCTATGCATGCAAGCGAAACTCCGAAAAATGCGTTGTTTACAAGCGACTTTACCCGCAACCCTTACCCCGTGTACGAGAAACTGCGTCAAAGCGATCCCGTTGTGAAAGTCATGCTTCCGAACGGGCAAACCGGCTGGCTCATCAGCACTTACGAGGATGCGGCAGCCGTGCTGAAAGATCCGAGGTTCATCAAGGACATGACCAAATTCAGCGGGCAGGAGCATCCAAGCGTGTTCTCCAAAAACATGCTGTTCTCCGACCCGCCAGATCACAAACGTCTTCGCGGTCTGGTGCAAAAGGGCTTCACGCCCCATCGGATCGAAAGCATGCGGGATCATATCCAGGAAATTGCAGACAGGCTCCTGGATGCGGTCTCCGGCAAGGATCATCTGAACCTCATTGACGATTACGCCTTTCCGCTGCCGATCATCGTCATCAGTGAAATTTTGGGCGTGCCCACGGAGGATCAGGACAAGTTTCGGGTGTGGTCGAACTCTATTATTGAAGCCTCGAATCAGAAAATGGGCGAGGATGTCACCCGTCACATGAACGAATTTATCGCATATCTAAAAGAATGGTTCGCGAAAGTCCGCGAGCAGCCAGGTGACGACATGATCAGCGAGCTGGTGATCGCGGAAAACCAAGGGGACCGGTTAACGGAGGAAGAGCTGTACGGGGTGGTCACGCTGATGATCATCGCCGGCCATGAGACGACGGTCAATTTGATCGGCAACGGCGTGCTGGCCCTGCTCGAATATCCGGAGCAGCGCATGCTCCTTCAGGACCGGCCGGAACTCATCCAGGGAGCCGTCGAGGAAATGCTCCGGTACAACGGCCCTGTGGAATTCAGCACCTCCCGCTGGGCGTCCGAGGATTTGGAATTCAAGGGCCAGCCATTCCAGCGGGGCGACCTCGTGATCGTCGCGCTCGATGCAGCCAACCGGGATCCGGCCCAGTTTGAGGACCCGGACCTGTTTGACATTACCCGCGGCAAGAGCCCGCATCTGGCATTCGGGAAAGGGATACACCTCTGCCTTGGCGCCCCGCTCGCCCGCTTGGAGGGAGAGATTGCGGTCAACACGCTGCTGCGGCGTTTTCCCGACTTCTCCGGTATACGTCCGGTTGAGCCCGAAGGCATTTCCATTACGGTGATGCCCGGCACCGGTGAAATGTTCGAGATTCCTGCCGTTACATCAAACGGACGGGCCACCATACTGTTTATTGAAGCGGTTCCGGGCGGAGCACTGGATGCTTTTGTCGGTGTGAAGGGACCGGATGCTTTTGCCGAGCGGATGCTTGGCATTGTGGAGGAACACCTCCCTGAGATTGCCGGGCGGATCGATTCGGCCAAATTCGCGCTGATTGACGACAACGCATATCTGCTGACCGCCGTCACCCCCACGGTACGCCGTCCGTATTTCATGCATAATGGCACGCTCATCCTTGGATGCGGAGACAGCGTATTCCTTGCCGACCCGATCACCGGGCAGGGCTGCAATACGGCTTCGTACGCTGCCGAGCAGCTGTACGAGACGCTGCTGGCCCATGCGGATGCCGATTGGGACGAGTCTATCGGCAGCGAATATTGGAACCGGACGCAGCCTTATATCAAGGCCGTGACCGAATGGACCAACGCCATGACCCAGCCGCTGCCGGGACATATTGCCGAGCTTCTGATGCAAGCGGCAGCAGACCAGAATACGGCGGACCGCATAGCCCATTGGTTTGAAGATCCGACGCAAGCGTACCGCAGCTTCTTTGAACAACACAACAGCCAGCCTTTTCCCCGCTAGGGGAAGGCTGGCTGTTTATTTTACCATACCGCTGCGAAGCGCAATGACCACGACCTGCGTCCGGTCTTGGCAGCCAAATTTTTGCAGGATCCGGTGAACATGTGATTTGACCGTGCCTTCGGAAATGACCAATTTGCGGGCAATCTCATCATTCCGTAGGCCATACGCCATCTCCTGTAATATCTCACGCTCCCGTTCAGTGAGTGGCTCCGCCAGATTCTTGCCCGCTTCTTCGGGCTGCGAGTGCTGCTCGGGGGATGCAACGCGCAGCAAGGCGCTCGCGGCCAACGCCGTTTTGTACACCGCTTCTCCCCGGTGCGCAGACCGGACGGCCCCCAGCATGTCTTCCACTTCCGCATCCTTCAGCAAGTAGCCGACCGCCCCTGCACGAATTCCCTGGTAGATGTACTCTTGGTCATCAAACGTCGTCAGGATGACGATCTTCATCTCTGGCAGCCGTCTCATAATTTCCCTAGTCGCTTCAATTCCCGACATGACGGGCATCTGAACATCCATTAAAATGACGTCCGGACCAAGCCGAGTGGCCATTTCAACGGCTTCACCCCCGTCCGACGCCTCACCAACCAGCGTCATATCGGACTGCAGCCCGATCAAATAACCGAATCCCTGGCGGATCATCGTCTGGTCATCGGCCAGCAAAACCTTAATGTTATCGCTCAGCGACATCCTTATCCCTCCTTTCGGCCTCAGGCCGTGGCCGGTCTTCAGCCGGCAGAGCCGCAGCGATTTCAAATCCGCCGCTTTCCGGAATGCGGTACTGCAGACTACCGCCTTTCTCCTCCAGCCTCTCCCTCATGACTTTCAGACCGAAGCCTTCGTTGATGCCTTGTTCCCCATTCAGCGTACCGTTGTCTCGAATGATCATAGTGATTTTATGGTGTCCCCCTGAAAGGTTCACTTCCACCTGCGTCGCATTCGAATGACGAATGACGTTCGTGACAGATTCCTGCAGCACGCGGAACAACGTTTCATACGTCTCCGTAGTCAGATCTTCATCATTGATATCCGCTTGAAAGTTATAACTAATGGGTGCTGTTGCTTCCATCCGAATAAGCAATGATTTCAATGCCGTCATGCCGGAAAAAGAACGATCTCCTGCCAAAGCGTGGACGGACTCTCGGATATTTTGCAGCCCTTGGCGGGCCACGGACAGCATCTCTTCCAGTGTATCCCCAGCATGCACCGGATCCTGCTTGATCATATAACGCAGCGCCTGCATCTGCACGATAAGCGACGTCAGACTGTGGCCGACCGCATCATGGATGTCGCGGGCGATCCGGGCCCTCTCCTCCAGCACAGCGTACTGCATTGCCGTTGCAGAGGCGTCCTGAAGTTGTTCATAAGCTTCTTGAAGCTCCTTCAAGTGGCGCTCATTCAATTCGTGGATGCGCCTTCTTTCCATGCGACTGCGAATAAAGAAGTATAGGACAAGTCCAAGCAGTACAAAGGAGAGAAAGTCAAACACATCCTTTTCACCAAAACGGATGTACAATCCGGCTGATACGACCATTGCGATAATCAAGGGGACATAAGCTTTGGAAGCCGTCAACCGCATCGCCCAAGCGAACAGCAGAATCACCAGAAAATACAGCATCTTGATTTCATGAAACCATAAGATCCCGATCAGACACTCCGCGGAGATCAGAGAAGCGGCAAAAATCGCCCGTGTTACCGTCCACGATGATCTCCTGATCAGAAGAATACTCGTAAAGGTGATCCAAATCATCAGATGCAGCGTTATTTTCTCCGGAGGATCGCTAAACAACTGCTGCCGGTCAAGCAGAAAGAGAAGGACAGCCGCAATGGACAGGAATCTGCCATAAAAGTTGCTTTTCACCGACCGTCTTCCTCCTTTATCGCCTGCGTAATTTCTAACATTGTAGCTCGGTCCGCGGACAAAATCCAACATTTAAGCCGGATGGTAGCAAATCTCTATCTGCAGATATAGGCGAGCGATCGTGAAGATCCATCCTCGGGTAGTCGAATCATCGGGCGAAAACGGGATATGATGATGACAGGCTAAATGATGAAGGAGGCAATCGAAGATGAGTGTTGAAATGCTCATTTGGATCATAATAGGTTTTTTCGTGCTGTACCGCATATATTTACGTCTCCGCCGGACATTCGGCTGGCAGGAGCTGAGACTTCGCCGGGTCCGGACGATGACCATTATCCTGAGTTTGGTCGGACTGATCTTTTTTGCCGAGGGAGCAATGCATCCCGTCAGTCTTGTTTCCGATGTCGCCGGGATTGTGCTTGGTACCGCCCTGGCATGGTACAGCTCTACGGTAACCGCGTTTGAGCATCGCAACGGCAAGGTGCTGTACCGCTCCAGCGCCTGGATCGCCGGTATCGTAACCCTGCTGTTCTTTGGCCGGCTGATCTACAGAATTATCGATATGATCCAATCGGGTTATTTTCAGCAAGGAGCACAGATGTCCGACCGGCTGGCCGGGATGGGCAGCAGTTGGTCCGCGGGATTGATGCTGATCATGTTCGCCTATTACGTAACTTACAATGTGATCCTGCTGAACAAGCAGAAGGTTTTGCAGCGATCCTAGCTGCATGAATGACCCCCGTAAATAAGCTGGAAACGCAGAAGAACCCCCCGAAAAATCGGGCGGGTTCTTCCCGCTTCTCTATTTACTCTCGTTTCATCTACTAACTGCAGAATCCGCATCTTGATGCTCCCGTTTCATATATACGCCTTTTTTGTACACCGACTTGATGACGAAATATCCTTGCAGTTTCTTGTTCGTCCGGTAAATCAGCGAATTGACCTCGTCAATGCCAACCAGCTCAGTATCATCGATGCAGCGCTCCGGCCATACATATCTCATTATTTCGTCCCGGGTCACAAAATGGTCCAGCCGGCTGTGCATCAGCTTAAACAGCTGGTATTCCTTCTTAGATAGCGGGACCGTCTCCTCATCAATCTGAACGCTCTGCATATCGTCATTCAAGCGCACATCGTCTTCAGGCCACCCCGAAAAAACATACTCCCTCGTTTCCTCCAAATCCATGACCGTCTCCAGCTCCAAAGCAACCAGTCCGTTCACCAGAGTTAGGCGGTCACCCGGAGACACCGCAGCGGGTTCATGGGGGTTCAAGCGCTGGCCGTTCAGCTCGGTCCCGTTCTTGCTGCCTAAATCCTCGACTTGAAGCCCCTCTTCGGTCCACGCGATCCGGCAGTGCTGTTTAGATACCAGCAGGTTGTATATCTCAAGCATCCCTTGTTCCGAGCCGGTATGTCTACCAACCGTCACGGTTTCTCCTTCTTCCAAGTAAATAAACGATCCATGGCCTTTCTGGCCGGCGGTATCAATCATGATTTTGATTTTGTCCGGCATATCTACCTCTCACTTTCCTTTGTCTCTTTCTCCCGTCAATGATAAATTCGTCAGATTTGTTCCATTGTTTGCCTACCCGGCTGATTTTATAGTTAGCCTATACCCGTTTCCATGTTTACTTGTGAATTATATTTCAAAAGCGAGGTTTATAGCAATGAAGATGAAGCGAAAACAATTTTTTACATATGTGCTTTTAGCTTTTCTGGTTGCCAGCGGGATGGCGATATACGTGTTTATCCAGGGGCGGGATGAACCCGGTCCCGAACAGACGCTGCAGTCTTACTTCAACAGTCTGAAAGAAATGAAATTTGACAGGCTCTACGACCTCATGACGCCTGAATCCCTTGAGCAATCGGGAATGAGCCGCGAGCAGTTCGTCGAGAAATACCAATCGATCTTCAGCGGAATGGGCGTTACCGGCGTTAAAGTGACGCAGGGGCCTGCCTTCCAGTCCGAAGAGGATCATCATTATTCCATGGACTATACCGCCACCTGGCATACCCAGATCGGTGATGTTGATGGGGATTACCATATGAAGTTAGTTCAGGTTGAACAAGACCACGATAAGGTCTGGGCCATCGAGTGGCATCCTTCTCTGATTCTACCAGAGATGTCCGCCGGCGACAAAGTAAAGGTCCGGGTATTGACGCCTCAGCGTGGTGAAATCACGGACCGGGACGGGAACCCGCTGGCCACCCGCGGCACCGCATACGAATGGGGGATTACCCCTTCCGAGCTCGGAGACCATCCGGATCAGACGATCGCAAGCATCGCCGCCTACTTCAAACTTCCGGTGGAATATATCCAAAAAAAGCTGGCGCAGAAATGGGTCAAACCGGATTATTTTGTTCCAATGGCCAATGTTCCCGATGCCGATCTGTCCCAGAAACTGCCGGGAGTCTCGGTCAGACCGAAAGAAGTGAGGTACTATCCGCTGGGCCAAGCCGCCGCCCACCTCACCGGTTATGTCCGTCAGGTGACGCAGGAAGATTTGCAGAACGATAAAGACGGCTATTATGCAGCCGGGGACTGGATTGGCAAGGCCGGAATGGAACAATCGCTGGAAAAGCAGCTGCGGGGACGGAAAGGGGGATTGATCGAAATAACCGATTCGAAGGGGAACCGTAAAAGCATCGTTGCCGAGAAGCCGGCGGTGAACGGCGAGAACTTCCGCCTTACGGTCGCTTCCGCACTTCAGCAGAACCTGTACAATACGCTGTCCGGCGATACCGGCGCGGCAGTGATGATGAACCCGAAGCATGGAGATCTGCTGGCCCTGGTCAGCACCCCTTCGTATGACCCGAACCAAATGGTCACCGGCCTCTCACAGCAGGAATGGGATGCCTATTCCAAGGATCCGGAGCTTCCTTTCTTTAACCGGTTCGCGGCCCGGTATGCGCCGGGTTCGGTGTTTAAAGCGGTGACGGCCGCTGCCGGCCTGACCGAAGGCATAACCAAAGCGGATAAAACCCGCCGCATTGACGGTCTGCATTGGAAAAAAGACGCGGGCTGGGGCGGGTACTATGTCACGCGGGTGAAGGACCTCAGCTCCGTGAATATGGTGGATGCCCTCGTGTATTCGGACAACATTTATTTTGCACAAGAGGCGCTGGAAATGGGCAGCGGCAAATTTATCGAGGGCATATCCAAATTCGGCTTCGGCGAGAATTGGGGGCTGGACATGATCAACCTGAAGCCAAGCCAGTATGCCAACGCCTCCCACCGGGACCTGGCTTCGGAAGTCCTGCTCGCGGATACGTCCTATGGACAAGGAGAAATGCTGTTGTCCCCGATCCATGTGGCGGTCGCATTCACACCCTTCGCCCAGCAAGGCAAACTTGTCCCCCCTATCCTCTTTCTACGGCAGGAAGATCAAGAATCTCCTCAAGCGATCCAAATCATCACTCCACAGGTTGCCGGAACGGTAAAAGATGCACTGACGCAGGTCGTCAGCCGAAGCGGCGGCACCGCTCACGCGCTGTCTTCTGCCGAGCTGAAGCTGGCGGCAAAAACCGGTACAGCCGAGCTGAAAGCCAAAAAAGGCGAAAAGGGCGAGGAGAATGGATTCGTCGTCGCCTTCGACGCGGAGCAATCTTCTTTCCTGATATCCGCACTGATCGAAAATGTACATGCACGCGGCGGCAGCCACTACGTCGTGAACAAGCTGAAGCCTTTTCTAAATACACTGAATCTACAAACAAAATAACGGTCAAGAAATCCGTCAACTTGCGTAGCGGCCATCGCTGCAGATCGAGTCCCTCTTGTGATACGATGAGGACAAGAATCAGCGAATCCTACGCAAAGGCGGTATCCCATGTTTGACCTTCTGCTACCCGAGCATTCCGGCTCTCCGTTATATCTTCAACTCTATCATTTGATCCGCGAACAAATCCGCTTAGGGAAAGTTGCGGCTGGGACCCGGCTGCCATCCGTACGGGCGCTTCAGCAGCAGCTTCATATCAGCAAGACGCCTGTCGAAACCGCATATCACATGCTGGTGGTCGAAGGCTATGCTATCAACAAACCGAAGTCAGGCTTTTACGTGGTGGACGACCCTGAATTTATACAAAATGCCCTTGCATCTCCGGCTTCGCGCATGCAGTCTAACCATACCGTACCCGACTTTCACGAGCCTTTACCCGAAGAAGGCATGAACTGGATCGATTTTAACCCTACCCATTTGGATGGAGATTCGTTTCCATTGCGGACATGGAACAAAATGCTAAAAGAAGCCATACAGCCATTGGCCGCACAGCTGGGTCGATATGGGGATTCCCGAGGCGAACCGGGACTGCGGGCTGCCATCTCGGAGTATCTGGCTCATTCCAGAGGCGTCCTCTGTTCACCGGAGCAAGTCATCATTGGCAGCGGCATGTCGTACAGCATCGGAATTCTGGTTAAACTTCTGGACGGGGTACGGCGGGTGGCCTTTGAAGAGCCTGGCTTCGATCTCGTAAGGAACCTATTGAACGGATACGGCTGGGAGGCGGTTCCGGTCCCGGTTAGCGGCCAAGGGCTGCTTGTGGATGAGCTGGCAAAAATTCCTTTTCAGGCCGTATATGTCACACCTTCGCATCAGTTCCCGACAGGAAGCATCATGCCGTATTCGCAGCGGGTACGTCTGCTCGCATGGGCCGAAACGGCGGGCGCTTATATTGTCGAGGATGACTATGACGGAGAATTCCGGTATCAGGGAAAACCGATCCCCTCCCTTCAAGGGCTCGATAACAAAGGCAGGGTTATCTATATCGGTACCTTCTCGAAGACATTGTCGCCTGCGCTCCGCATCAATTATATGGTCGTTCCTCCCACACTCTTGCTCAACTTATCCAACCTCCACCCTGATCTGCTGCATGCACCTTCGCGCCTGGAACAGTGGGCGCTGGAGCGGTTCATGCGGGAGGGGCACTGGTACAGACATTTGCGGAAGACACGCAACTTGTACCGCAGGAAGCATCATCATTTGATAGACCTGATACGCATTCACTTGGGTGAGCAAGTCCATATTACCGGTCAGCATGCGGGGCTTCACCTTCAGCTGAGCGTCCGCCGCCATGGTACTGCTCAAGAGCTGATTCAGCGGGCTGAACAGCAGCGGGTCAGGGTGTATGATTTCCGCAGTATGTGGGCTGACCCGCCCGATGCCCCCCTTCCTGTCGTTTATTTGGGCTTTGCCGGCCTTCCGCTTCCGGTTATGGAAGAAGGTATCCTTCGTTTAAAAAAGGCTTGGTTCGGCACCTAATCTCTTACTATCACTACGGTGTTTGAACAAAACGACGAAACAGCACGTCCAGCTCTTGCAAAATGACATCCTGGTACCGGTCGCCTTCAAGGTAAAGAGCTCCGATGTCCCGGTAAACTTGGTTCAGCTGTTCTTGATAGGAAGGGGACTGCCGGTCCGGCCGGCTGGCTTTAAAGTCGTCCATCACTTGCTGAATGTAGGCTGGGCGCGCCCCCCACCTGCCGAGCACGGTGCCATCCCGGTCAACAAAAATCGCCACAGGCTGGGCTCTTCCGCCGTCAGTCAGAAACAAATCCATCGTATCCCGATGTTCTTCCATGATCAGCGCTTCAACCGGGATGCTGGACTGCTCCATGATCCGAAACAGCACGGGGACGTTCCACATGACATCCGGACACCAGTCCGTGCACAAGATCAGGCAGCGAATGCCTAAACGCTCGCCTGAAGATGCAAACAAACCCCGCCTGGCCGAATCGAGCGTACGGAATCCATGATATTTGTCATAAAACCTTTCAACGGTATTCGGTATCCCGCTGTTAACCATTTCTCTGACCTGCATACGTTCCATAAATTGCTGCGGAGTAATCCCTTGTCCGACTTTATTCATTAGATTGACCGCTTCTGTCATCGCCACTTCCAACCTTTCTTAGTCGTATATCTACCAACATAAAACAAAACTGACCCTATAGAAATGGTCAGTTTCCTTTTATTAAAAAAGTCAATTTTACGAAATGGCCGGGGACGAAGCGGTCTTGTGCCTTTTGCCAGGCCGTGCCGACTTGTACCACTGCAGACAAAACAGAAAGATGAGGATCAGGTCGACGGCATCTCCCCCGTAATACATGAGCTGTGCTCCCGATTCAGCCTGAGCTATGGGGACGCCTCCCGGCGGATATGCATATAGAACCTTAGCCAAGATTCCATGTCCGGCAAGAGATAACACGAGGATGCCTGCACGAAATCCGTATCCTGTCCGGTGAGGACTGGGATCCATGCAGAGCAGCGCCGCGGCGTATATGTACCCTGCGACAATCATATGTGCATGCACCAAAACATGAAGAACCGCATGGTGCTGCATCGCCGAATACAATCCGGAATAATACAGCACCCACAGTCCTCCGACGTTCAAAAGTGATGCCGTAACTGGATGGCTCAGCAGACGCACTGGCCGGGTTTTCAGACAGGCTGACATCCTGCGCGCCGACGAAATCGTTAAGCTGCGCAGCAATAAGGTTATGGGAGCAGAGCATGCGAGCAATAAAGGGGAGAGCATGCCAAGCAGCAGATGCCCCAGCATATGATAGAAAAAATCGTCATGTGCCCTTGCCGCCAGCGGTCCCGTTAACGCTGCTGCCGCAGCAGTGACACCAAGGATCCAGCAGATCGTGCGCATGGCGGGCCATCTGTTAAACCGGCGTTTCGAAGCATTCGCCGCCACGGTGTAGAGGCCGATAAGCACGAGAAATAAGAGGATAAAGAGCGCATCATGGAGAGTTCCAGTCCCGGCATCATGGTGACCTCCGGCAGCATGACCTGCGTGATGTCCTGTCATATTCATTTAACCGTCCCTTTCCGTTTTCCGTTTCGCTAATCTGCCCGTTTGAACGATCAGCATGATGCCGATGATCAGAATGACGGCAGCGCTGACATTCCAAACGACGTCGTATACGAAGACGTTGTCAACGTACCGGATCTGATGAATCCGCATCCACTTGTGCTGGATCGTCCCGTCATACAGCTGAAATCCGCCGACGCCGAGGAGCATGCCTCCCCACCAGCGTTTCGGCCACATGGCGTTTCTCCGCCGGAGATCCGATACCATAAACATGCCGGCGACCGTCGCGAACCAATTGAGCGCATGAAACAGGCCGTCCGACACAAGCCCCACGGCCGATGAGGATTTGTCATAAAAATGATGCCAATGCAGCAGCTGATGAAACACGACCTCATCCACAAAAGCGATAAATCCGATGCCGGCCAGAAATCCCGACCAGAGGTTACGGCTGGAATACGTAATCCGTGCTGAAAGATTGAAAGACTCCGTTGCGTTGGATCTCATGGTTTTTCCACCTTTTGTAAGACATGTTATTTCTCAATATACCCAGTCGATGCCAGGTTATAACATGTTCTGAATCCAGCATCATCTTGACCCGGAAGACACACCCAATTTATAGTTAGATCAGATGGAAACAAGAGGAAAGGTGAATAGCTAATAAAGGAGTGCATCGGTTATGAAGCAAAACAAGTATGACGATTCCGCTTTTTTCGCGGCGTATAAAGAGATGCCCCGGTCCATCGGTGGGCTTGGGGCTGCAGGGGAATGGCATGAATTTAAAGCATTGCTTCCGGATCTGCAGGGCAAATCGGTTCTCGACCTCGGCTGCGGCTTTGGCTGGCACTGCCGGTATGCGCGGGAACAGCATGCAGCTGAGGTGGTTGGCGTAGACATTTCGGCTAAAATGCTGGAATCCGCACGTGAACAAACGGATGATCCGGCAATCACCTATCTGCAGGCACCGATCGAAGATATCGACTTTCCCGACGGCCATTTCGACGTCGTCCTCAGCTCGCTCGCTTTCCATTACGTGCAGTCGTTTGATGTCGTATGCCAAAAAGTACACAGCTGCTTACAGCAGGGTGGTACCTTCGTCTTCTCGGTGGAGCATCCTATTTTTACGTCCCGGCCCGAACAGGAATGGATTCTGGACGACCAGGGCAGCCCGCTGTACTGGCCGGTGGATCACTATCAGGATGAAGGTGTTCGCAACACAGCGTTTTTAACGGATCATGTCATTAAATATCACCGTACCCTTTCTACTTACATCAACGATTTAATTCGCACCGGGTTTGCCATCACGGCGGTTCGCGAGCCGCTTCCCGACCCGAAATTGATGCATCACCCTGGTATGAAGGACGAAACCCGCCGGCCGATGTTCCTCATTCTGTCTGCTGAGAAAAAATAAAACCAACAAGGACAGGCTTCCCGCCTGTCCTTGTTGGTTCGATGCCGGTGCTCACTACAAGGCACCTAGCGTTACATTGCCGCCCCTTGAACTCAACGCCTCCTGCACCGGAAGCTCATGGATCGTCCGCAAGTAGCTGATCGCTTGTTGGCCGAATGCATGACGACCGAATAGGTTTCGGCTTTGTCTTCCTGCAGGTACCGCACGCCATTCAAGAATG
>NZ_PCZT01000009.1:1089857-1097356 GCF_002968895.1 Paenibacillus sp. AR247
CTTTTGTACCTACAAGATCGTCCATCGTCAGCAGCTTGTGCGGATCCAGAATCCCCATCCGCAGGCAGCGCTCGAAATCCGAAGGGCCGGCCGGAAGCAGTCTTCCCTGCATCTCCCCGCCAAGGCAGCGGAGGGCGGCGGAGGCCAATACACCCTCAGGCGCACCGCCTGAGCCGACATACAGATCCACTTCGCTCTCCATCGCCGCCTCAATCGCTCCCATGACGTCGCCGTGACTGAGCAGCTTGATCCGCGCCCCCATCGTCCGGAGCTTGGCAATGATGTCCTGATGGCGTTCCCGGTCCAGAATCGATACCGTTATATCCGATACCGGCTTGTTCAGTATGGCCGATGCTTTGGATAGCGTCGTTTCGATCGGATCATCGAGGGACAGCTGGCCGGCCAGCTTCGGACCTGCCGCCAGTTTGGCCATGTACATATCCGGAGCATGCAGAAGCTGGCCTGCCGGAGCGGCGGCGATGACCGATATGGCATTGTTCAAACCGCTGGCTACCGTTTCGGTCCCCTCAAGCGGATCCACCGCGATGTCGACCTTTGGACCGCGGCGGTCCCCCACTTGTTCTCCGATAAAGAGCATAGGAGCTTCGTCCATTTCCCCCTCTCCAATCACGACCGTTCCATCAATGGGCATCGAATGGAATTGCTTCCTGATCGCTGTCGTTGCTGCCTGATCTGCGCTGTTTTTGTCTCCTCTTCCCGTCCAGCGTCCGGCGGCAAGCGCCGCCGCCTCTGTCACTCTTACCATATCCATAGCAATATGACGTTCCATATCTTTACCTCTCCTCCTATTCCATGCCCTGTTAATTCGGTAATTCTGCCGTGTGCTGCTGAGTGAAAACCCAAACCCCCTTCCATTTCATTTTATTGTGTTTTATATATTACGTCATAATAAGCTACTTATCAATATATATGACATCATTAATTTTTAATACAGCTATAGACGGGATGAATATCGTTTCCAAGTCCTATAAGTAATCTAAAAAGCGTACTCCCCTCCATTATCGCAAGAGGTAAGTACGCTATTATTACGTCATATATACTATTGTAAAAGCTCGCGTGCCAGCAACTTATATACCTGCAGCCGCTTTTCCTGGGAATGCGGGATGCTGCAGATCATGGCCTCATCAAATCCATACAGCTCCTGCTCTTCCTTCAGGCGGGCGGCAATTTCCTTAACCGGGCCAACCAAATGCAGCCTCCGGTTGTCCTGGATCAGCATCCGGTCCATTTCGGTTAACGGGTAATTATGCGCTTCTTCCGGAGTGAGCAGCTGCGTGATCTGCCGCCCCTTAGCCATCATAAGCCGAAACAGATCCTGCGGCAGCGCCTCATATTCGGCTTCTTCCCTAGTCTCAGCGGTGGTCACCAAATAGGTCACGCTGATCTGCGGTTTCTCCATAAATGCCGAAGGCTTGAACTGGTCTTTATAAATATCGAGAATTTCGCGGCTCATCGCTCCGTTGAAAAATTGCGCAAACGAATACCCAACACCCATCTCTCCGGCCTTAAGCGCACTGTCGCCGCTTGATCCGAGCAGCCATGCCTCAGGCAGGGAGACGTGGGCCGGGGATGCGGCGTTTTTGGCGTACAGGCTATCTTCCGGAACCTCATCATTCATCAGCTGCAGCGTCGTCTTCAGCTTCTCGTACATATTGTGCAGCATCAGCTGCCGCCCTTCCGATACATTGAGCTAGTATCTCCGCCGGGTGCCCGGCCGACGCCGAAGTCGATCCGGCCAGGCGTGAATGCGCTCAGCGTCTTGAATACCTCGGCCAGCTTCAAAGGGGAATAATGCATCATCATGACCCCACCGGTGCCGATCCGAATGGACTGCGTTTTGGCCGCAAGACGGGCCGCCGTCACTTCGGGCGCAGAACTCGCAAACGTGCGCGCCCCATGGTGCTCGGCCATCCACATACGGGTGTATCCCAGCTCGTCAGCCAGAACGGCCAATTCTTCCGCCTTGTGAAGCGCTCCTTCCGCCGTATTTCCTATCGTAACGGGTGCTTGATCCAATACACTTAATTTCATGAGGTTACCTTCCCTTCCAGGTTAAACATCATCCTGAACGCAATTTATTCATCCAGTATCAAAGAGGATAAACATTATCCACGTTATCGTAATATATCCTGGTCGAAAAGTAAAGACTGGCATCAAATCAATTCGGAGATTCTCTGACCCGCTGTCAGCATGACAAAATCCGGCGACAGACCGTTTTTCGTTCCTGGCCTGAGCGCCAAACTTCAGAGTTATTCAAGCTTTTTATTCAGCAGTATGCTCCAACCACGGGCGGAGAAAGCCCTCAATATCCTGCCTGGTTTCATGAAAATAGGTATTGTTGTGCCGGCCGTAATTAAAAAAGCCATGCTCCATACCATCATAAGTTTTGAACGTAATCGGGTTACCGGCATCCTGCATTTCTTGAACAAAGCCGCGGTTCTGGTCATACAAATCGTCGCCGGTCCCGCATACCCAGAGCGTCTGCGGCAGGCAGCGCCGCACGTGATGTATTGGAGAGATCTCTTCGGCAATAGGCAGCAGCTCGGGGTATCGGCGGGACATAATGTCCACCCCGTCCATCCCGGCTGCAAAGATGACAAGCTTATCGGGAACGGCCTTCACGCTCACATCGTCCAAATCGTCGTTCAAGCGGTCGAACATGATGGAGGATACGGAAATATACCCGCCCGCCGAAGCTCCGCATATGGCCAGCTTCTCCGGATCGACACCGAGCTCCTCTGCATGCTGACGCACCCACCGCACGGCCGATTTAGCATCCATAATCGCCTGCAGCGGGGTAAATCCAGCATCTCGCCCTGTCCTGTAGTCCACGCAGATCGAAACGACGCCTAAGGATGCCAAAGCATGGGCCTGGTGCTGAAATTGAGCCGGCGAGAACTTCGGATTTGGCTGAAAGCTCCCCCCTTGGAAAAACAAAATCACCGGCCTGTTTGCCGCCTCCTGGTCCGGTTCGGAAACATACAAACGCAGCTTCCGGTCTTTTACCACTTTGTAGGTGATTTCGCGGACAGGATTATCAAAAGGAAATCGCATGGCACTCATCCTTTCAACGAATAGAGTGGGATAGATATTGCCAAAATTATACATGATCCGGTCGATCTTGTCGCTCGTTTTCACCGATCACCTGGGAATGTCCAGTACTGAAGCCGTATCCGTTTTGATTCTTCCCCTGCCCTCAACAGATCGATACGGTACTGTTCACGATCTGCCCATCACGGTCCTCCAAAATATGCGTTCCGCTCTCGCAGTTGCTCTTACGCTCCCAAGTTACCTTATATTGATGCCCGGTGTGCTCCACGGCGACGATTTTGAGCTCACCGAACCTGTTGTTGCGCTCCTCATATTGCTGAACGATTTGAACCGCCTGCTCCTCGGAAATAATGGCTGGCTTGGTATCCTCTGAATGCTCGCATCCGCTGAGCAAAGCCGTTGTCAGCAGCAGCATGATCATGGCATATTTAATCATAACGCCGTCTTCCCCTTTCGCCTGGATGGGCTGGAACTTTTGATTGAGCCTTCATTCTGTTGTTAAAAGAACGAGAAAGCAGCGGCAAATGTTGCACCCTTCCCTTATTTCCGTGTTCAAGCATACTCCATTATAAAGTTCCATGAGCCGACGGGACAAAAAAAGGCTGACCTTATAAATAAGGCCAGCCTTTCTCAATCACGTTGATTTACACGAGTCATATGCGATTCATAGCTCTCACTTTTTCATACCGGTGACTTCGGCCACGATCTCATAAGAACGCAGGCGTGCCGTTGGGTCGTAGACCATTGAGTTGACGATCATTTCGTCCGCTTGGGTCTCATTCAGGAAGGCCTGCAGCTGCTGCTTGACTTCTTCCGGATTGCCGATGACCGATGAACGGATCTGTTTCATCACATGCGCCTTCTCGAACTCGTTCCAGTTGCCTTCCAGCGATTTAACCGGCGGGGCGAGCTGGCCGGGCGTATTCCGGATCAGGCTGAGAAACTGCTGCTGATGCGATGTGGCGATAAACTCCGCCTCTTCCGTTGTATCGGCCGCGTACACGTTTACTCCAACCATGGCGTAAGGTTTGTCCAGAACCGCAGACGGCTGAAACTGTCTCCGGTAAATGGCCAGCGCCTGCAGTGTATGATCGGGCGAGAAATGACTGGCGAAGGAGAACGGCAGGCCCATCTTGGCAGCCAAAGCAGCGCTGAAATCGCTGGAGCCGAGCAGCCAGATCGGAACTTGCTGTCCTTCCCCCGGAATGGCCCGGACGCGGTTATATTTGGACTTCTCGTCGAAATAGCTCATCAATTCCTGAACATGCTGCGGAAAATAATGCCCGTTGCTCGGATCGCGGCGCAGTGCTTCAGCGGTCAGTTGGTCGGAACCCGGAGCGCGTCCGAGTCCAAGGTCAATCCGCCCCGGATACATGGCTTCCAGCGTACCGAACTGTTCCGCAATGACCAGCGGCGCATGGTTAGGCAGCATGATGCCTCCGGAACCGACGCGGATCGATTGGGTCCCTCCGGCTACATATCCGATGACGACGGACGTTGCCGAACTGGCGATGCCCGGCATGTTGTGATGCTCAGCCAGCCAATAACGGTTATAGCCCCAGCGTTCGGCGTGCTGCGCCAGGTTCAATGTATTTTTAAACGATTCGGCCGCGGTTCCACCCCTGACGATGGGTGCCAAATCAAGAACGGAAAACTTGATCTGATCCAGCGTTTTCGTATCGTGGTTGCTCATAGGTATCAGCTTCTTTCCTGCAAATTTATATGAATGTCGGTAGGACAATTGAATCGTAAGTTGTCATGCAAATGAATGATATTGATCGATAAAAGTGCAGATGCGTAAGGCTCAATCGCCGGCCGTTAATCCAAATAGCGGCGAATCCGGTTTACAACGCCGGGGGCTTCCTCTTCCGTCTCCTCCTGCTCGGCCTTCACTTTGCGGACCTTCTCGGGCGTAACGTCATTGCCCAGCGGGTCGACCACCGTCAAACGGGAGAACGTGCCCAGCACCTGCCCGCGGATTTCGCGGAGATAATCCTCGCGTAGCGATTGCTGTTCCACGCGTTCGGCGTTGGTGAGCCCTTCTTCTTTTTCCTTTTTGGCAAGCTCATTGATTCGGCTTAAAATCGTAATCATGCTTTTCCCTCTTTTCTCGTTTGTATGTTATACGACCATTTTTTCGTGAACCCAATCCTTTAGCGATTCAATCTTCTGTCTGTAACGCTCCCGATGCGCATCGTCGTAAATGGAAGCTACCGTCTCCCGCTGAAGCACGTTCTTCCAGGCGGATTCTGCTTCTTCCATCAAATTGGCCAGAAGGCAGCACGGATCGGGATCGTCCCGCAGCTCCAGCATATCCCGGAAAATGCCGCTGGAGGAATAAAGGGACTGCTGCCCCTCAATGGCGATGTAAATATCGTAGATACGGATATCTTCTGTTTTTTCTTCAATTTAAACCCGCCTTTTACCCCGGGCACGGAGGTGATTAGATCCGCGCTGACCAGCTTACGCAAAAGCTTCTGGAAATACGTCGGGGAAGTGCCGAGCTGCTGGCTGATTGCCTCGCCGGGCAGAACCGCCTTGTCCGGAAGCATGCTCAGCAGAAAAATCGCATAAACGCACTGCTCCACGCCGGTCTTCATATGCATTGGTCGTCACCTCCAATAATAATGTGGTCTCCATCAATCCCATTTGAGCGGAAGATTTAGTTTTGCCGACTAAAGCGGATAATTATTGTCCGTATTAGATTATATGAAATCGGACCAAATGTAAACCATTAGTTTCACAATGAAAAATTTGCAGTAACTTTCACAACACAACAAAACGGATACCCGGCAGGAATGCGTATTCCTGTGAATATCCGTTTCTTATCACGGCACACCTGATCAGATCCATTGACGCTCGTGCAGATGGTCAAAAATTCGCTGGCACACCGGCGATACGCGGCTGCGATCCGCATAGGTCAGCCAGGCAAACTCCTCGATTTCCGCCGATGGGCGGGGCTCGCCAGAATATGCCCCGGTATAGCAGCTCATTTGAACCGTCACATTTTCCGCTTTGCCATGTGCCTGAGCTTCAAACGTTCCCACGAATGCAAGGGTCTCCGGATCAATCGCAACCGTAAGCTCTTCCCTGATTTCACGGATCAGCGTCTGCTCATCGGTTTCACCGGGTTCCCTCTTTCCCCCAGGCAAATAATACGTGTCCTTTCCTTTGGAACGTGCGGAGAGTACCCGTCCGTCCTGAATCTGAATCCAGGCAACCTTATCAATCATGGTCGTCATATTCGACTTCACTCCTTATCTATTTCCTTGCTCGAACGCGGCAGTCTCTTTTTGAACGGCAGCAGATTTTCCCGCTGGAAGCCGCCCTTCGCCGATTTTGAAAACAACGATTCCGGCCACGATAACGAGCACGCCGATCACTTTGTTCGGAGTCAGCGGAACTTTCTCCAGTCCCATCCAGCCAAGCGAGTCCCAAATCAGCGCAAACCCAAGCTGGGACGTCATGACTACGGCGATGGCAAAAGTGGGTGCAAGCAGTTTCATGCTCTGCATCAGACAAAACACAACCCCCACTCCGATCATGCCGCTGAACCAGTACCAGGGCTGCATATGCTGGAGTGTCAGCATGCCCTTGCCTTCGACCGCCAAGCCGATGCCGAACGATGCGACAAACCCGAGGAACAGCACCCAAGTGGTTGTCGCCCAGGAGCCGATACGCTGATTCATTTTGCTGTTAAAAATGTTCTGCATGCTCACCAGGGAGCCGGCGATCAGTGATAACACAAGACCAAGCATCATTGGTTTGCTCCTCCTTTCGTTACGACTTCATAAATATTTTGTCCAGCCAGATCGCTTAGCCCTTTTCTGTCTATTACGCGGATATATCCTTTATCCCGCTCCACGAGTCCGTCTTTGCAAAACTTCTGGATCACCCGGTTGACGTGGCGATAGCTGGTCCCGATTAAGTTGGCCGCGTCCAGCAGGTTGATCGCTGTCCGCTGTTCCTCCCCGGAAGTGTACGCATCGTCGAAAGAGATCGACAGCAAGTAGCTGGCCAGCCGGACTTCAACCGGATACATCAGATTAAGGCTTAGAAAATTGGATTTTATATAAAACTTATTGGTGATCATATCCAGCAGAAATTGGAGCATAGGAGCGTAATCCTGTCCAAATTTCCGCAGCCAGCGATGGTGGATGCCGATCATATGCACGGTCGTGACTGCTTCAACGGTATTGACCGTATCCGTTTCCTTGAGATATTCGATATCCCCGATAATTTCCAGCGGTTTCATAAAGTTAAGGATCAGCGTTTTCCCTCGGGTGAGGTGGTATAGATTTTTAATTTCCCGCTTGACGAGCACGTATAAATATTCCGCAGGTNCTCCCNGCGAGCAAATGAATTCTCCCTGGTCAAAGCCATACAGCGATAAATGCGGTCTAAACGGTTCTAAATATCGTCTCCAG
>NZ_PCZT01000009.1:1097456-1111117 GCF_002968895.1 Paenibacillus sp. AR247
CCAGCAGCCCGCGGTCCTGAATCTCTCTCATCTTGAACGTCCCCCTCTAACTTAGGCCCATCATAATGGCGTACGGCAACGATGTCAAAATTTAAGAATAACGACGCCCGCAATCATCATCCCGATCCCGATAAACTGTGCGGGGCTGATCTTTCGTTTTTTCATGCCGAACCAGCCATTCAGATCGACAATAAAAGTCAGGCAGAGCTGGGCGATTAATAATGCGGAAATCGTAAAGGTCACTCCGATCGTCTGAATCGACGTCACTTCGCTGAATATGATGACTGCTCCCAAGGCCCCACCGATGCGGTACAGCGGCTTGACGCTTGTAAAGCCCTCCCGGCTGCCGTCCCGTGCAAACAGCAGGATGATCAACGCGAGAATACAGCCGGTCAGTTGGGTTACCGCCGCGGCCTGCCACGTCCCGATATCCCCGCTGATCCGCGAGTTGGCTACACCCTGCAGCGTAATGCAGGCGCCCCCCAGCAGTGCAAATATAATGCCTTTCATAGGTACTCTCCTTCTGTATTGTTCTGTCATTATTAAAAGGCAATCGCGGCGGTATAGGATAGGACATATGTCCTCAATTGGATGGAATCCCGCAGCCAATGAATCTGAACAGCAGACCGGGACTGCATAAAGACCCTCCGACACACAAAAAACCGCACGTCAGTTAGCTTTGCTAACGTGCGGTTTATCTTCATCTGCGGCCCTCGATCTTAGGTTATGTCATCGCGGTTCGAGAGACGGGCTATAAAATTCAGCATTTCCGAATTCCGCACGTCCAAACGATGGTCCTCTTGTCCACGTAATTGCCAGGTGCATAAGCAATTCGGAGGTCATTTGTTCCCGGATCGCCGTGAAGCGTTCATCTCTGTACAAATTAAACCACTCGCCAGGATCTTCCTTCAGATGGTACAGCTCCCCCTTAAGCTCTTTCAGCCTGGAGTCTGCATCGTCCAGTGGCCCTGGTAAAGACATGATCAGCTTCCAATCCCGTTTGCGCCACATGACGGACGGAGCGGCGAATCGTCCGTCATCTGTCGTCCGGTGGAACTCGCAAAACGTTCCTGTGCGCCGCTTGCCTGCTAACAAGTCGAGACCGGGAAGCACAGGATTAAGTTCGGCTCCCGATGCTTTCGCCAGCGTGGGAACCAGGTCGATCAACTCGGCCGGCCTGTCATCCGTTATCCCACGCATTTCAGCGGGAATCCAGCTGCCGGACAATATCATCGGAACCCGTACGCTGCTCTCAAACAAGCAATATTTACTGAAGCGGAACCGGCGCTCTCCCAACATTTCACCGTGATCCGATACGAAAACGATCAGAGCGTTGTCCAGGTATCCCTTGGAACGCAGACCGTCCAGCACCTCTCCGAAATAATGGTCCAGCCAAGAACAGTTGGCCCAGTAACGCAGCGTTGTCCGCCTGCGCTCCATCACGCTCATCCGTTCCCACATCTGCCTTCTGTCCCAATATCGGCTGCCGCCTTCTCCGTGGATCAAAGCCTCTTCTTCCACATGCGTTCCCTGTTCTAATTCCCAAGGAGGCTGCTCAATGTCCGGAATGTCCTCGAGCCGATACCAGTCTTCGAACTCCTTCGGAACATTAAAGCCCGCATGGGGCTTTAGAAACGACAAATACAGAAACAGCGGCCGCGAACCATCCAGCCCGTGCTCGATAAACTTCTTGCATTGCTCAGCCACCCACCCGTCACGATGCCGGTGCATCGGCACTTCGCTGGTGCGGCCGATATATCCGAGCACATTTTCTTCCCCGCTTCCGTAATCGCGGGTTTCCTCATAATATGCGCTCAATCCTTCCGGATCATCCTCATCCATCATCAGCGCATTCTCTTCGTAATGCCCGCTGTCCCGGCCGAGCCCGATAGCCCGAACCTCAAATCCGCGCGCCGACGGGTGGGATCGCCGGCCGTGATTCCAGTGCGTTTTGCCGAAACCGGCCGTCTGGTAGCCCTGCCTGCGCAGCAGCTCCGGCAAAGGCGGGATGGGAAAATCGTCCTCGTCGTCAAGGCCGTCCCGGTTGGTTCTTACCCCGATTTGCGAAGGATACAGCCCGAACATCATCGAACTGCGGCTGGGAACGCACATTGGCGCTTGGCAAACCGCCTGGCTGAATACGATCCCTTCGTCCGCAAGACGGTCGAGCGTCGGTGTTTTGATATGCTGATTGAATCTCCCGATGCAATCCCAGCGCTGCTGGTCGGTCATCAGAAATATAATATTCGGTTTCGTTAAAGCCATTGAACCCTAACTCCTCCCTTCATTTGCACGGCCTACCTCTGCCGGTCATCCTTTGATAGAGCCGACCATGGCACCCTTGGCAAAATGCTTTTGCAAAAACGGATACACGAGCACAATCGGCACGGTCGCCACGATAACCGCTGCCATTTTCAGCATTTCGGAAGGCGGAGGCGCAGCGGACACATCATACGCGTCGAGAGCCGCGTTGTTGGCGCTGAGCAGCATATTTTGCAGCAGAACCTGAATCGGCCATTTGGTGGAATCGTTCAAGTAAATCAGTGCTGAAAAAAATTGGTTCCAATACCCTACTGCATAAAAAAGGCCAAAAGCTGCCAAAGCAGGCATTGACAGCGGCAGAATGACGGAAAACCATATCCGCATATCGTTGGCGCCGTCCATCGCTGCAGATTCATCCAGATCGGCAGGAATGCTCTCAAAAAAGGATTTCATCAGCAGCACGCTCCATCCGTTAGCCAGCGACGGGATAATGAGCGCCCAGATGCTGTCGATCAGACCGAGCTGGCGCACGAGCATATAAGCCGGGATTAGTCCCGGACTGAACAATATCGTAATCAGCACGAACAAAAGCACCTTGCGCCGACCACGCATTCTCCGCCGTGACAGCGGGTAGGCGAGCATGGCCGTCACAATGAGTGATAATGCTGTGCCGACAGTCGCAAGAAAAGCGCTGTTTCCCACCGACCGCAGGAACGCGTCCGTTGAGAGAAGGTAGCGGTAAGCATCGAAACTCCAGTGATCGGGCCACAGCAGCCAGCGTTTCTGTGCAAACTCGGCTGGATCCGCAAGCGAAACGACCAGCACGTAATAAATAGGAAAGCACGTCGCCACCCCCAGCAATCCAAGTCCGACTCCATTCAGGCTTTGAAATGCCTGGTTTCTCCATCCAATTCTCATTCTTTTCTCTCCGATCTGCAGAAAATCCTAAAATATCCCACCATTCCCCCATTTATTGGCCAGCTTGTTGGACAGCAGCACGAGCACGAGTCCGACCACCGACTTAAAGAGTCCGATCGCCGTACTGTAGCTGAACTCTCCGCGCTGAATGCCGATGCGGTAGACGTAGGTGTCGAACACTTCCGCAACATTGGAGACTGCCCCGTTGTACATGAGAAACACCTGCTCGAAACCTACGTCCATCAGATCTCCCAGCCGCAAAATCAGCAGCACGACAATGACGTTACGTAAAGCGGGCAGTGTGACATGCCACATTTGTCTTAATCTCCCCGCTCCATCCATTTTCGCCGCTTCGTACAGCTGCGGATCCACGCCCGCCATCGCGGCCAGAAACACGATCGTCCCCCAGCCCGCGTCCTTCCACATCGACTGCAGCGTAATGACGATCCAAAACTTATGGGGATTGGTCAGGAAATCGATCCGGTCATACCCCGCTGCCTCCAGCCAGTGATTGACGAGACCCTCGCCTCTGGCGAACAGCGTGAACGTCAAACCGGCAATGATCACCCAGGACAAAAAGTGCGGCAGGTACAATACAGACTGCACCAACCGCTTATACCCTCCACTGCGCACCTCGTTCAACAAAAGCGCAAGGGCAATCGGCAGCGGGAAGAAGAAGACCAGGTTCAGCACATTGATCGCCAGCGTGTTGCGAAGCAGCATACCAAAATCCGGCGCGGCGAAAAATGTATGGAAGTGCTCCAGCCCCACCCAGGGGCTCCCCCTCATTCCGGCAAACGGGGAGTAATCCTGAAACGCCATGAGCGTTCCCCACATCGGTATGTATTTAAACACGATGAAGAAGAGAATGCCGGGCATAGCCAGCAGATACAGATACGGGTTTCGTCCGATATCGCGAACCAGCCTATGAAAATACGTTCGTTTGGACATGGACTCGCCCTTGTTCCGATATGCAGAATGGTTGTCAGTCATCGTTTTCGCTTGATTCAAGACTCCACCTCCCATCAATGCCCGTTGCGTTTCCGATAAGCGTCTGACATTTCTTTCGTCGCTTGGATGAACTGCGGATCGCTTTTCGTTTTGGCAACCAAGTCATCCCATGCGGACAGCGGTTCTTGGCCGATGACGATCTTGGCGGTCAGGTCGCTGATCCGCTTTTCGAGGTCCGGCAGCAGCTTTTCCGCCGCTGGGGAGTACAGGCCTACTCCGATATCCGGTACGTTC
Source organism: Paenibacillus sp. AR247 (assembly GCF_002968895.1). Classification (NCBI taxonomy): domain Bacteria; kingdom Bacillati; phylum Bacillota; class Bacilli; order Caryophanales; family Paenibacillaceae; genus Paenibacillus; species Paenibacillus sp. AR247. The sequence goes on from NZ_PCZT01000009.1 coordinate 1,101,882, forward strand.
TCCTTGCTCCGCTGAGCATCCACCTGGCTTCTCAGGTCCTCCAGCTCCTTTAGTTCCGGATTGGCTGGCGGGGGATTCAGCGCAGGATCGATCGAATTGACGATCTGATTGAAGTCGGATGCGTTGTCCTTCAGGAGTTTGTCCGGATCGACGATTTTGACACCGTTTTCTATCCGATAATGAATCCCCTCGATGCCAAACCGCTGAACAGCGGATACTTCCGGCGTCAGCCAGGTGTCAACTAGTTTCAAAATTTGCTTGAGTTTTTCTTCCGGCACCGTTTTTGGAATGGCCAGAATGCCATTAAAACCGGTCCCTTTCGGGACAAATCCGTTAAGCGTAGCCAGTGGATAAAAATCCGCTTCCTTGTAAGACGGTACGAGCTTTTTCAAACCGGGAGAATAAACCTTGGGCCCGGTTCCCGTCTTGTCGATGACACCGCCGGCCCGATTGCCGATGTAGTAGTCTCGCACCTGCGTTGTTTTCAAGGTTAGCAAGTCTTCAGGCAGCAGCTTTTCCGAATATAGCTTAGCTAAATAAGCCAGCGACTCGCGGGCTTCCGGCAGAAAGGAGGCATAGGTCAATCCATCGCCTTCTTCCTTCCAGGAGCCGGTCACACCGGTAAAAATTTCACGGAACGTGCCTGTCAGCGTATCAATCCCAGCGGACAGTCCGAACGTATCGGCTTTTCCGTTGCCGTCGGGATCCTTTTCGGCAAATGCCTTCAGTACACCGTACAGCTCCTCCGTCGTTTTCGGAGGCTGAAGGTCCAGCTTATCCAGCCAGTCCTTGCGGAGAATCAGGAAGGATACGTCATTCGCATCGCGTCCACGGGGAATGCCGTAATTTTTCCCATCCTCCATTTTGGTAAGCTCCCACGCAACTTCAGGGACTCCCTTCTGCAAATTCGGGTAATCCTTCAAATACGGTGTTATGTCCCAAATGGCCCCCTGCTTGACCAGATTCCGGAAAGACGGCCCGAAAGGGTCGCTGATATAAGTCAAATCAGGCAGCTCGCCTGAGACGAGTGTAATGTTCAATTTATCATCATACACATTGTTGGAAATCCATTGAATGTCCAGCTTTGAATCCGTCAGCTTTTCAATTTCCCGCTTGATGACATTATCATCGGATGCCGGAGGTGTGCTGGGCGTTATGGTCATAATGCTGATTTCGGCACGCTCGGGAGCGCCTTTTGAATTTTGCCCACCGGCTTCGTCATTCGAAGAGCCCGCAGACCTCCCGCAAGCAGACAATGACACCAGGACCGTGCACATGAAAATTTGAAAGAACAGGCGTGGCTTTACTCTCATCAGTTATCCCTCTCCCTTTTATAACTAAGAATTCACCCTTGTTTAGTATGATTTATGAAATCATCTTAGCTTAAAATGGGACTTGGTAATTGTATAATCGGGACAGATAATTGACTCTTTGAGCCAAGGACCGTCACTGGCTGTCCTGCAGAGATCGTGCCTGCTTCTTTAATAAATCGTTTTCCACAAGCATTCCTTTCGGTATCTGCTTGGCGTGCAGCCCGCTAGTCTGACAAATGTACGGTTAAAATGCGAAGAGTCGCTAAAGCCTGCGAACGATGCGATCGAGTCCACACTGCGGTTCGTTTCCGCCAGCATCTGCTTCGCTCGCTCGACCCGGATTTGCATTAGCGTTTCATGAATACTTCGGTTCGTTTGCTCGCGAAATACACGGCACAAATGCCTGCCGCTAATCGTGAACGCCCGGGCGAGTTCCTCGATGGACAGCTTCCGGTGGAAGTGCTGCTCGAGATACGCAATCACCTTTCGAACCAAAATTTCGTGCTGGATCGGCACAGGTTTAGTGCGGGAGATATCGGGAGATTGCCGCAGTAAGATTCGCGACAGCCGGATGAGCAAATGCACGAGCAATTGGACAGCGATTACGTTGGCGCCTGGGGCGCCTGTCTTTAATTCCTGAAGCATTGCTTCCAACTGGCCAAGCACCTCCGTCGATTCCGCCGAAGTCAAGGACAGTTTTCTCGGAGGGCGTTCGCCGCTACCGCAAAATGGCCTAATAAAGGGAAGGTCCGTCAGAACGTTCAAGCCTTTCGGCAAATATACAGGAATCGTCTCCTGCCGGAACAAGCAGTTCACGATTTCAAGATGACTATTTGGGGCATCAGGAAAATGATGGCTTTCCCCTGGCATGATCAAGAACACATCCCCGGTGTTCAGCGCATAATTCGTTCCGTTGATCCGATGCATGCCTTGTCCCTGGACAACATAAATAAGCTCAACGAAATCATGAAGATGTTCTTCGAACAGGTTGTGCTTTCCGTGGGAAGCGCGTTGAATCCACACGTCATACTCCCCTCGATCGTATTCCGAAAATTTTTTCCGCTCCATATGGACCTCCCTTTCGCTGTCTCAAAAAACGCAAGGAGACCTATCGGCTGAATGGGCCAACAGGTCTCCGTTTGTACGGTAGACGTTAATATTCTGATACGCCTAACTTTGCGATCCATTATAAGCAATTCCGGAGCAATCGTAAACATGAACTACCCCCTGCTAACATGGACGCCTTTTGTTTGATTAGTGATTAATCAATAACAAGCGCTTAAACTGTTCTAGAGTTAGCCGTCTGTGATGTCTGGACCGATGCTGCGGTGTTCGCCTGCTGCAGTGCTTTGACCGTCGCGGTAATGCCTTCCTCGAACGGTGTTGCGATAATCGGGCCGATCCACTTTTCGTACTTAGCTCCGCTCAGCGTCAGCGGTTCCTCGGTCAAGTAAAGCATCTCTACGATCTCTTTCATCACGGGCACGCCTAATCCTAGCAGAGATAACCCGATTTTCTTTAGCGGAAAGACCGGTTTGCTGCTTCCGCTGGCCGCTCTCGCGATCCGGACGATCTCCCGTCCCGATATCAGCCCGCCCGCTGGAATGTTCCAGTTTTGACCGTAGGCGTTGTCATGACCCGCGACTTCGGCAATCATGGCGGCGGCGTCCGGCAAGTAGACATATTCGCGTGGAACGGTCATATTGCCGATGAAAAAGGCCATTTTGCCCGCCGCAATTGCTTCAAGCGTTGAACCCAGATAGGACGCTTCATTCGCTGTTGGCCCATAATAATCCGGCAGACGGACGATCATAACCCTTGCCTTTTTCCAGCGCTTGCCGAACAGCATGCGTTCAAAGTCCAAACGAACCTTCCCTTTCTTCGTATGCGGCTGTTTCGGATGTTCTTCTGTGACCGGGTCGGACTGCCTTCTTCCATAAGGATAGATCCCATCAATCGCAACCACTTTGATAGCGAGCTGTTCCGCCGCCTCCATTACGGATTCACCAAGCGGGATTAGCTTGCTGGCCATCTCATGGTACGGTACGTTCGCACAATGAAACATGACGTCTGCATTCCCAGCTTGCGCGATGATCTCCTCAGGCCGCATGGCATCTCCCATGGCTAGCTTCAAATGCTCCGGGTTTCCCAATTTGCCGGCGAGCTGCTCCAGCTTTTGGCGTGATCTTCCGAACGCAATCGTAGGAATTCCCCGCTTTACCAATTCCTCTGTAATGGCTGCACCTGTTCCACCTGTGGCTCCAACCACCATCGCTTGGTTTATCGTCATATGAAATCGTCCTCTCTGTTTTGTTTTGTGATTGATCAATCACTTACTTGGATTCATCATAGCATTTAGTTAGTGATTGGTCGATAACTAATCATAAAAAAACTCCATTTGGATAAGGAGACCTCTCTCTCGTCCCCTTATCTTTCTTTTAATTCGGGCAAACTGATCGCATCCGCTACGTTGCACAGCATCCCTCTGGCCAAAAAGAGCATCGTTCTTTCTTCGGGATGTGGAATCCCCGCCTCGCGAAATGCCTGCAGTACGATTTGACGAACCTGCCGGAATCCGTTTCTCATCGCTTCCTGGATCGCTTCTTCCTGAATCGTTTGGGACTGCATCTGCAGCAGAATCTCGTTCCGGTGGTTCTCCATGATTTTCTCGTATTCCGTAATCAGCTCCGCTTCCAGCCGCTCCGGCGACGCCGACTTCACGACTTGCTGAAACGACTCGATCATCCGGGACCAGGACACTTCCAGAGCCGCAAGCAGCAGCGCTTCCTTCGTTGAGAAGAAACGAAAGACGTAAGGCTGCGAAATGTGGGCCCGCTGTGCAACCTGTGCTGTGGTGGCCCGGTAATAGCCAGTTTCGGCAAAAACCTCGATGGCGGCCGATATAATATCTGTTCTTCGGTTGACCGAAGTAGACGCATCTCTTGCCATGGCGCATAACTCCTTTTCATGACGCAGATTAGTAAGTAATTGATCACTATCTAAGAAGTATAGGGGATAACGAAGCGGAATGCAATTCTCTTCCTCAAGCTGAGCGGTGATAAACCAAAGAGACGGACCGCCACTGCGGTTCGCCTCGTTTTACGATGATATTTAAATCTTTGTCCTATGACTCTCCGTCCCGTCTCCTACCGCTTCAAAGACGTCGTACTTACCACACCGTATCTCGCGAGCAGCCTGCGCCCGAGCAGTCCAACTGCCCGATCCGTCAGGAAGCCCATTAGCCCTAAGCAAATCAGACCTACGAAAATCCAATCCGTCCGGAAAAACAGACGCGAGTTCCAGATCAGATACCCGACTCCCTCATTGGAAGCGATCATTTCAGCTCCGATGATGGCCATAAAGGATGTGCCCATGGCCAGCCGGATGCCGGTAAAGATGTACGGAACCGTTGCCGGGATGATGACATGAACGACGATCTGCCATTCGGAGGCTCCCATGCTGCGGGCCGAACGAATTTTATCCTCCTCGACGGAGAGAACGCCGGTGAACGTATTCAGAATGACGATAAAAAATGTAGCGTACATGATCAGCATAACTTTAGATGTTTCGCCGATGCCGAACCAGACCAGGAACAGCGTGATGAACGCGATAGGCGGAATAAACCGGATAAAGTTCAAAAACGGCTCGGCGAAGGTACGGATGAATCCGACTTTACCGATGATGATCCCGATAGGCACCGCCACCAAACTGCCGAGCGTCCATCCGAGAAGGACACGATAGGCGCTGATGCCAATGTACTGCAGAAGTGTGCCGTCCATCAACAGCTCGTATCCGCCTTTCGCCGTGTAAATCGGGCCTGGCAGAATCTCCGGCCCGTATACAAGCGAGACCAGCTGCCAGATGATGATCAAAGCGATCCAGAACAGCACTTGAAGCGGTCCTTTCTTTATTTTCTTGCTCATGGTGATTCCTCCGATCGGATTCTATTCGTCAAAATGGGCCTGAATGCGGTTGTACAGGTCATGGAATTCCGGCGCGGCTAAATCTCTCGGGTACGCCAGCGGCACCTCGTAAATATCGGTGATCCGCGAAGAGGGTCCGGCGGACATAATACCGATCCTTCCGCCAAGTAGCAGCGCTTCCTGTATGTCGTGGGTGACGAAGATCACCGTCTTGTCGGTTTCCTGCCAGATCTTTACCAGTTCGCGCTGCATCGTTCGTCGGGTCATCGCATCCAGCGCGCCGAACGGCTCATCCATCAGCAGAATGCCGGGATCGTTGGACAGCACCCTCGCCAACTGCACCCGCTGCTTCATCCCGCCGGAGAGCTCGCGGGGGAATTTATTTTCATGCCCTTTGAGTCCAACCATGCCGATAAAACGATCGGAGATTTCCTTGCGCCGGGCGGCGGGAATGCGCTTCATCCGCAGGCCGAACTCCACGTTCTCCCTGACGGTCAGCCAGGGGAAGAGCGAGGAATCGGCCTGCTGGAAGACGACGGCCCGATCCTGGCCAGGCCGATCCACCTCTTTCTCGCCCACCCGCAAATGCCCCGAGGTTTTCGACACGAACCCGGCGATCAGGCTGAGCAGCGTCGACTTGCCGCAGCCGCTAGGGCCGAGGAGAACGAAAAATTCTCCTCCCTTCACGACCAGATCGACATCCTGGATAATATAATGCAGATCGCCTGCCGTCTGCTGTTGACTATAGCTTTTATTCAAGCGCTCAATATAAATCTCGTTTGGTCTGGTTACTGCCCCCATCATCCCAGCCTCCTTATTTCAACTCAATCACGCGGTCCGGGAACGCTTTGCGCACCAGGTCCAAATTCAGCTTGTCGTTCAGGTTAAAATCCTTTTCAATAATGCCGGTATCCACCATATATTTTTTCTGGCCGGCCAGCCCGTCGTAGGCCTGCTGGGTGAAGCCGATCTTCCAAGGATTTTTCGGCAGATCCTTAAGCGTGGCCTCTTTCGGCTGCTTCACTTCGTCATACATAATGTCGGCCGTTTCGTCCGGGTGTGCCTGGACGTAGTCGGATGTTTCGTCAAGCGCCTTCAGCAGTTCGACCAATTCGTCCGGGTGGTCCTGGATCAGTTTGGTGCCGGCGATCAGACCTGTACCGAGCCGGACAGGCGTCTGGGACATATCCGACAGCTCATGCGCTTCGGACAGCGCGGCGAACTTGTCGTTCAGCACCGAGCCGTACACCCAGGCCGCGTCGATCTCGCCCTTTTTCAGCGCCACATACGTTTCGTCAAATCCTCCCTGCCCGACCAGCGTGACGTCTTTCAAGGCAATGCCGTTTTGCTGCAAATAAACGTCCCACAAATAAGGAATGAACGTTCCACGCGAGTAGCTCAGTTTCTTGCCCTTCAGGTCGGCGGAGCCGGCAATCTCTTTACGGGCGAACATCTTCCATTCGCTTGCGCTCAGATCCGTTGCCGTTCCGGAGGAAGCAAAGATCGCATAGTCGCCTTTGCTGACGGCATTCAACAGCGGGAAGTCTGCGCCAAAGGCAATATCCACCTGCTTGATGAACAGGGCGTTGACCCCTTCGGCCGGCGTGGCGAAGTTGACCAGCTCCGCATCAATGCCGTGTTTTTCGAAAAATCCTTTTTCACGGCGACCCGGAAAATCGGGTTGGTGGAAATATCGGCGATTTTCACCTTAAGCTGGTGCCCGCTGTCTTTTCCCGAGGCGGTTCCGCATGCGGTGAGCAGCACAGAAACCAGCAGGACGGCTGCGGTCATTACGCTGATGCGTCGAAACACATGCCTACTCATCTTGATCCCGTTCCTTCCTGACGACTTCGTCCGTGGTCGCTACGCAGAAGGCTCCATCGCCATAGGATACAGTACCCTCAACTTCGACTGCGGTCACGGCTCCACGCGGCGCAGCGCCCAGCAGCCGGTAATCGGCTACATCAAGCGGAGCGATTTCCGTCTCCACCGGCTTTTCCAGCTGCGGGATCCACTCATAAGGTACGCGGTAAGCGCGGTAAACCATATTCGCGTTTCTGGAGTTTTTATAAGGAGAGATGTATTCCCACACCAGTTCATGCTCCCGCGTGACTTCGAAAATTCTTCCGTCCGCTCCTTCGGTAATCAGCGTATTGCCGTTAGGCAGACGCTGCGCCGAGCTGATATAAGGGCTATAAAAGCGGTAAGAGTCCAATGGCGCCTGGAATCCGGCTTCAGTCGGTGTGTACTGCCATTCGATCTCCAGCGTAATCGGGTGAATCTCCAGAATCCGGGAATGGTCGCGGCGCGCCACCTTGACGCCATCCGGTGATTCGGGGTTCGGGCTGCCATAGCCGCCCCAGCCTCCGTTATCGAATACCAGAATATTGCCCTCTCCCGGCAGTCCCTTCGGAATCAGATGGGCATGGTGCTGGCCGATAATCCAGCCGATATGTTTGGTGTCTTCTCCGGAATAGTCCGGGCCGAGCTTCCATACGATGTTCCCGGTCCGTTTATCGATGATCGCGATAATGTTGGATTCCCGCGCGTCCCATATCAGATTGTCCGGATGAAAGCGCTCGTCGCCTGCATCATAGTGCTTATTCGGACCGAGCACCGAAACAGAGTTGATATGCATCCAATCTCCGGAATGGGTGCCGAACGCCCGGGTATTCGGGTCCCGGTACAGCGCCTCCTTCGCCGCTTCGTCAAATCCAAGCTCTTCAAAGTGATCGCTGACGGCCCATTCCCAGACGACATTGCCCTCCCAATCCACTTCGATGATCGTGTCGTCCAGCAGCTCGATGTCCGAAATTTCGGGACGGTTGACGTTTTTATGCGCGAGAATGATTGTATTGCCTGAACCGACTTTCGGATCGGCACCAGGCACATAATATCCGACCGGATTGCCTTCCCGCTGGTAATCATGATGCTGGCGTGCCATCCACTGCGCGGGATGACCCGGATCCTCAATCCATTCGTACCGGTCGAATTTCCAGACGACATTGCCATCCCAATCGACCTGTACCAGATTGGCTTCGTCCTGAAAACCATATTTGGGATCCCGCTCGGCAGTGCTGCCCAGCACATAGCCTCCAGGGAATATTTTGTTCGGGAAACCGCGCAGCCTCTTCCACAAATGCACCTCTCTGCCGTTCATGTCGATCAGCAGTGCCCCGGTGTCAGCTGCTTGGTAGATGGTGTAACCGCTCCATGCCTTTCCTGGTTGGTAAACGGTCGTTCCTGTCGGATAAATGGTTGGATGTCCCATATGATCTGTCTCCCTTCCCTGCTCACAATGAATTTAATATGAAATAAATCGGTTCGGTCTCTGCGCTACCTTCCGGTGGCCGGGAGGCGGCTCCTCGGCGTTCTCAGGTGGATGTGCCTGCTTCAGCACGGCGTCGGCAAAGCCTTCCAAATGCTCGTAATGTCTTTTGAAATTCACGATTTGTTCCTCTAGTTCCTTGGCCGTAAAGCCTCCAAAGATGCGTTCGATCATGTAAGTACCTGCGTCCCGGTTGCGCATGTCCCTGCCCTTATCCGTAATGTCCAGGACAACCGATCTGCGGTCGGTCTCCAGGCGCTTTCGCTGCGCGAAGCCGAGCGATTCCAGCTTGTCGCAAACAGCGGTCACAGCGCCTGTGGTGAAATCCAGCCGTTCGGCCAGATCCCCGAGTTTCTGCTCGCCTTCATGCAGAATCGCGTTCAGCACGAGCATCCCAGGCAGGGACACGCCTTCAATCGATACTTTGTCACGTTCCTTGACGAATCTCCGAACCAGCCTGCGAAAATGCCAATCGGCTTCCTCCATCAGAAGCCACTGCTTCTCTTCCATATCTCTCCTTTCACCATTCATCAACCACCACCATTGCTCTCCCCATGGAGTAGCGGCCATCCGCAACAACGTGATTGCTGATATACAAAAAGGCCCCCGAATGCCATCGCCGCAAGAAGCGGTATGGATTACAGGAGCCTTTGGTGGACCAATCGGCTGATA
>NZ_PCZT01000009.1:1111217-1118757 GCF_002968895.1 Paenibacillus sp. AR247
TCAATTTAGTTTTTAATCATAAACAATAAACCCTGCTCACAAGAGCAGGGTGTTTCTGTCATGGCCCGGTATGTCACATGCTATTTCGTGTTTCCATGCATCGTAATAAATTGTCCGATCCGCGCGGCCGCTTCACGCAGACGCGCCTCCTCCTGAACAAGGGCGATCCGCACATAACCCTCCCCTTCCGAACCAAATCCGTCCCCTGGGATCACGGCCACCCCTGTTTCCAGCAGCAGCTCCCTGGCGAACTGCCGGGAGCTCCAGGGCTCAGCGCTTTCCAGGAAAGCTGCCGGCAGCTTCGCCCAAGCAAACATCGTCGCCTTTGGCTTGGGTACTGCCCAGCCCTCTCGCGCGAGCGCATCGATCAGCGTGTCCCGGCGGCGTTCGTACAAACCGGCCACCCCAGCCGCAGGCCGGAAGGGGTCCATCGCCTGCTCCAGCGCGGCGATCGCCGCCTTCTGGATCGGTCCGAAGACGCCGTAATCGATGTTGTTCTTCAGCTCCAGCAGCGAAGCGAGGACATCACGGTTCCCGGCCAGAAATCCGATCCGGCAGCCCGCCATATTAAAGCTCTTGGAGAACGAATGGAACTCGACTGCCGTTTCGATTGCACCTGGGGTTTCCAGAATGCTTGGCGGCCGGTAACCGTCAAAGCCCATTTCCGAATAGGCCAGGTCATGGACGATCAGCACGTTCCATTTTCGAGCCAAGGCGACAAGCCGTTCAAAGTACGGCCGATCCGCCGTTGCCGCAATCGGATTACCAGGGACGTTCAATAGGATAAATACCGCTTGCTCCCAAATTTCAACCGGGATGCTCTCCAAATCGGGCAAGAAGCCGTGCTCTTCCCGAAGCGGCATTTCATAGGGCTTCACGCCTGCAATGGCCAGCGAACCGGCATAAATCGGATATCCCGGATTCGGGACGATCGCCAGGTCGCCGGGATTGCAGATCGCCTGGGCCAAATGCGCCAGCCCGTCCTGCGAACCCATGAGGGACAGCACTTCCGCCTTCGGATCCAGGCGCACATTGAAGCGACGCTCCATCCATGCGGCACATTTCTCACGGAACGCATCGCTGCCCGCCGAGCCGGGATATGTATAGTTTTTTTCGTCAAGCACAGCTTCGCTTAGGGCGCGGCGCACCGCATCCGTGGGTCCGAGATCCGGGCTGCCGATGCTTAGGTCGATCAGGTCACGACCGGCCATTTCGGCTTCTTTCTTCCAAACAGCCACCTCCGCAAAAATAGAGGAACCTAAACGCGACAACTTATCGGCGCGCCAAGGTCTGGTTGCATGATTCGTCAAATCCGTCCACCTGCTTTTTCCTTTCATTATAACATGGTTTTTAAGCGAGGCTCCTCTACCTTCTAGCATCGTTCGACAATTTTTTTATTGACTTGAAAAGCCTTTCATCCTGTAAGATCAAAGAAAAAACAGACATCCAGGAGAAGAGAGAACCATGACAACTAAAAAAGAAACCATTCTGATCTTTGCCTTCACCTTTGCCGCGTTCGTGCTGGGGACGACCGAATACGTTATCGTCGGCCTGCTGAAGGATATCAGCGTCAGTTTGGGCGTATCCCTGGCGGCCGCCGGCATCCTTGTATCCAGCTTCGCCATCGCTTATGCGGTCGGCACACCGTTTGCCGTCAGCCTCTTGGGACGCATCCCCCGGCATGTGACCATATTGTCGGGCTATGCAGTACTGCTGGTGCTGAACGCCATGACGATTTTCGCCGGCAATTTCGCCCTGATGTTTGTGATCCGGGTCATCACAGCCATTTTGTGCGGGTTGACCTTGTCACTGTCCATTGCCGCAGCCAGTGAACACATCCAGGCTTCCCGCCGAGCAGGCGCCGTTGCATGGATCATCGGCGGCTTCTCGATCGCCAACGTCCTGGGCGTGCCGGTCGGCACCTATATCGGCCAGCTGCTCGGATGGCGGGCGGCATTCATCGTCACCTCTGCAGTGGGCATCATTCCGTTGTTCATCATTGCTTCGGTTCTGCCGAAAAGTGATACCGTCAGCGTCAGCTCCATGAAACAGCAGTTCGCCTTGTTCGCAAACCGCCGCATCCGGATGGCTTTCTTAATTCCGGTGCTCGGCGTGGGCTCAGTCTTTATCGTCTACACCTATATCACACCGATTCTTGAGAACGTGCTCGGCATTCCAAAGCAGTGGACAAGCGCCGTGCTGCTCGGTTATGGCGGCCTGACCATCCTGAGCAATTGGATCGGAGCCAAGGTAGCCGAAGGGGATTCGAGGTCCAAGCTCAAAATTGTATTTATCGTTCAGAGCCTGATGATGCTGGCCCTTGCCCTGACCCTGAGCTTCACCTGGGCTGCCGTTCTCTGCCTGATGCTCATCGCCTTGTTCTCCTACGCCCTGAGCGCCGCCGTTCAGCTGTATCTAATCGATCTCGCCGACGCATCGGCCGGCGGGTCCAAGGACTTTGCCTCGACCCTGATGCCGGTGGCCTCCAACCTTGGCATCGCCTGTGGCTCCCTGCTTGGCAGCCTGGTCGTCGACAGTATCGGTTTGGCTTATTTACCGTGGGCGGCACTGGCTTTTTCGATCGGCGCTTTTGCCGTAACGGCCCGCTGCCATCAGCTGGATCAAGAGCATTTGAGTATCGGGACTGCAGCCCGGATTCACACGATGTAGCCGGTCGATGTTCATTCAAAGGAGACAGACCGTCTTTTAGAGGTAAGTTTTTCTAGCGAAATAAGGATGTTTAACCTCGGAAGTTTATACTTTCATATCTACTTAAAAACGCCGCAGCCGGTCGTCCGGCTACGGCGTTTTTTTGCGCGTCCAGATCCAGCTTCTCCTCGGTTCCGGTTCCGGCCAGCGGAGAATAGACGCAGCAGTGCAGGTCTTCATTGCCATTAATATGGGCAAACGTGTTGATTTCAAAGGATAACGGCCCAAGGTCCGGATGGTTCAGCACGAATGGCTGCACCTGCTTCTCCCGTACATCGTATGAGTCCCAGAGCGCCCTAAATTCCGGGCTTACTTCGGACAACTTCTGGGCAAACGCCTCGTACCACGGGTCCCCCTTTGATTGACCATGGTAGGCGCGGAGAATGGCGGCACTGTATGCGGCAAACTCCTCCCAGTTCAGGACGCGTTCCCGCAAATACGGATTCATGAAAATGGACCAGACCATGTTGCGGCCCATTACCGGATCTTCCAGAAAGTCATACAACAGCCGGGGAGCCTGGCGGTTCCAAGCCATAATTTCGGTCCGGCGGTTGACCAAGATGGCTGGATAGCGCAGCTGATCAATAATTTTCTGCAGTCCTGGCTCCAGCGGCGGGACGGCCGCCGGCGCGGACCAGTCCGGAAGATCGCCGAATCCCGCCAGCCGCATGACATGCAGCTTCTCGTCGGGAGACAGGAGCAGCGCCCTGGCGATGTTCTCCATGACTTCCCTGGAAGCGGCCACGTCTCTCCCCTGCTCCAGCCATGTGTACCAGGTAGTGCTGACATTAGCGATTTCCGCCACCTCTTCACGGCGAAGTCCGGGAGTCCTTCTTCTGCCGTATCCCCCGCTAACCCCGACGTCCGCCGGCTGAAGCTTTTCCCTGCGCGATTTCAAAAATTCCCCGAGCAGATTCCGGGTTTGCATCATGTTAGCAGCACCTCCGAGATGTACAACGTTCCATAAACTCCACGATTCAAATGATACCACCCCTCCCGCCGTAAAAGAAAGCCTCCGCTCCGCGTCCAAGCGGGCAAGAGGCTCATATAAACGGTTGCAGATGCAGACTTTCAGGCAGGCAAGGGACTCTTCATAGGCTGTAATCTGACAAAACCTGTGGCATAGAGGACCTGCCTCGCTTAGACCATCTGCAGTACCAGTTTGCCCGNGGTTTGGCCGCTTTCGAGCAGACGATGCGCCTCAGAGGCGTCCTCCATCGGGTATATGCCGTGCACCTCCGAGCGGACCTCTCTGCTGGCGAGCAGCTGCAGCGCTTCTCTGGCCGCCTGCCCCACGCCAACCGGATCATACAGGGCATACGCCCCCAAGTTAAAGCCGGCGATGCTCTGGTTGCCGAGCCAAATCTCGTTGCTCTGATGCGCCAGCTCGCCGCCGCTGGCGTTGCCCAGAGCGACGATTTGCCCCAGCGGTCTCAGGAGCTCAAGGCTGCGTGCCCGCGTCTCGCCCCCAACCGGGTCAAATACGGCGTCGACTCCCTGTACCCCCGCGATCCGCTTCACTTCGTTCACAAAATCGGAGCGCAGCAGCAGTTCGTCGTATCCGAGCGAAGCGGCCAGCTTGATTTTATCCGGCGAACCCACCGTCCCCAGCACCTTCCCAGCGCCAAACCGCTTGGCGATTTGCCCCAGAAAGCTGCCGAGTCCGCCTGCGGCGGCGTGAACCAGCACCGTGTCCCCCTGCCTCATCCGGTTCACCTGCTTGACCGCGAAGTAGGCAGTCGTCAAGTTGACGATGGAGGCTGCCGCCTCGGCCATATCGAGATCTCCTCCGAGCGAATCGAGCGGAACCGTAAGCTGCGGCGTCACTCTGGCCTGGGTAGCGTATCCGCCAAGCTCAAGCAGCTTCATGGAAGCGACCGGCTGGCCGATCCGGAACCCTTCAACTCCGTCCCCGATTGAGCGGACGAATCCGGACACCTCAAGCCCCGGAATCACCGGAAACGGAAACAGCTCCGTAAATCCGCCTTTGCGGATCAAAATATCCACGAGCCCGACGCCTGCGTACGCCACGTCCACGATCATTTCCCCATATCTTGGCGCAAGATCCGGCATTTCCTTTACCTTAAGCACTTCTGTTCCGCCTGCTCTTTCAATAACGATTGATTTCATATAAAGAACCTCCCTGGTAGATGTTTTATGCCGTTATCTTACCAAGGAGGGTCTTAGGCAGACAGGTTCAGATTATACGGGTATAAAAAATAACAGGCTACACGCGCGGTTGGATGCGGCTTTTAATGTTTTCGGACAACCGGCTTACGATTTGATGAATCTCATGGTCCTCACGAATAACCGAGGCGATTTTTTCATGGGCGTGGATGACGGTCGTATGGTCCCTGCCGCCAAAAGCTTCCCCGATTTTGGGCAGCGAGTAATCGGTCAGCTCCCTGGACAGATACATGGCGATTTGCCGGGGAAAAGCCACGGCCCTTGTCCGTTTCCGTGCTTTAAAATCCTCGATGCGCAGACCATAATAATCTCCCACCCGCTCCTGGATGTCCTGGATCGAGATCATTTGGGGACGGGACTGCGAGATCATATTTTTTAATGCTTCGGCTGTCATATGCACGGTGATGTCCTGATTCACAAGCGAGGAATAAGCGATGACGCGGATGAGAGCCCCTTCGAGCTCACGGACGTTCGTATGAATATGGCTGGCGATGTATACCATCGCTTCGTTCGGAATGTCGAGATGCTCCGCCTTCGCCTTCTTACGCAGAATAGCGATCCGGGTCTCCAGATCCGGGGGCTGAATATCCGTGATGAGTCCCCATTCAAAGCGGGAACGCAGTCGTTCCTCCAGGGTGGGGATTTCCTTGGGCGGACGGTCGCTGGAAATGATGATCGCCTTCCCCATTTCTTTCAGGGCGTTAAAGGTATGGAAAAACTCTTCCTGTGTCTGCTCCTTGCCGGCGATAAACTGGATGTCGTCGATCAGAAGCACGTCGATGTTGCGGTACTTGTTACGGAAAGCTTCGCCGCGGTTGTTCATGATGGCATTGATAAACTGGTTGGTGAACTTTTCGGAGGATAAATAGAGCACCTTCGCCTGCGGATTGTGCTCCAGCACATAGTGGCCGATCGCCTGCATCAAATGGGTTTTCCCCAGACCGACGCCGCCGTACAAAAACAGCGGGTTATACGCCTTGCCCGGCGCCTCCGCTACAGCCAGCGCAGCTGCATGGGCAAAACGGTTGCCGAGTCCGACGACGAACGTGTCGAAGGTGTATTTTGGGTTCAGCATGGCGGCAAAAGCTGGATCGTTCAGGATATTATCCTCTATGAGGGCAGCCGGTTCGGGTGATGCGGATCTTCTCTCGGTCTCCAGCTCATCCTGGGTAATGATATGAAGCTCAGGCTGAGCATCCATGCATTCGCGAACCGCTGTCAAAATGAGCTTGGTATACCGATTCTCCAGCCATTCCTGCGTAAACGTGTTGGGCGTGCTGATTGTCAGGACGTTATCCTGCAAACTGACGGCCTTCGTCGATTTCAGCCACGTATCATAGCTGGGCTTGCTGATCTTCTTTTGAATCATGGACAGGACCTGGTGCCACAATTCTTCGACTTGCCTTTCCACGGGCGCTCAACTCCTTATACTTCGGTAAAACGAAATGATCATCCCGGCGGGCTTACGCAAAAAGGCATCCGTTCTTCCCTGCAAATGCTGTTCCTGGAACCATCGCAGTAAAGGGATGCCTTAGTTCATCATGCTTATGTACAAGCTGCTATTTTCTATTCTAGCATATCCGGGAGCCTCCAAGAAATATGGACAGCTCCCGAAAATGGAATCTGTCAGATCCCCATGCCGGTTATACTCTTTGAAACAATGTAGGAGCACTCCTAAGGATACCTGACTCTATCTGCGGCTCATCGCGATCGGATAATTTTTGACGCCGAAGACAAAGGAGCTTTGGATCGGCTGGAGTTCAGCGTCCTCGGCTCTGCGCAGATCCTTGAATCTGTCGAGGAGTGCCTGAAACGCAATTTTCCCTTCCAGCCTGGCCAGTGGAGCCCCAAGACAGAAGTGGATACCGAAGCCGAACGTCATATGCGGGTTCGGTTTGCGGTCTATTCGGAAGCCGTCCGGGTCGTCGAACCGGGACTCGTCGCGGTTGGCGGCCCCAACCCAGGAAATGACCTGTGCTCCCTGCTCCATCGTATGCTCTCCGATTTGTACCGTCTCCGCGGCTTTGCGTCCGATCGCGATGATCGGCGGGTAATAGCGCAGTACTTCTTCAATAAAGGAAGGTATGAGGTCCGGCGCTTGATACAGCTGCTCCTGAAGCTCCGGTCTTTCGGTCAGCACGCGCACGCCATTGGTGATCAGGTTCGTCGTCGTCTCGTTTCCGGCAGCAAGCAGCAGCACGCAGAAGCTGATAATATCCCTTTCCGACAGCTTCTCTCCTTCAATTTCAGCGTTCAGCAGCGCAGTTACGAGATCTTCCTGCGGCTTTGCAGCCCGCTGCTCCATAATTCCCTTAAAGTACTCGGACAGCTCTCCCATCGCTTTCATCCGCTTGTCGGTAATCCGCTGGAATGCTTCGTCGGTGAGGTCGTCGGCACTTTCCACGAGAATATCGGACCAGTGCTTGAACTTGTTCCGGTCTTCCTTCGGAGCACCCAGCAGCTCGGCAATGACGATGACCGGCAGCGGAGTGGCGAATTCGCCGGAAATGTCCATGGCTCCATCCGTTACCGAATCGAGCAGCTGCTCGGCGATGGACTGGATACGGGGGGTCAGCTCTTGGATCGCCTTGGGCGTAAACGCTTTGCTGACCAGGTCGCGCATTTGCTTATGCTTGGGCGGATC
>NZ_PCZT01000009.1:1118857-1121947 GCF_002968895.1 Paenibacillus sp. AR247
CTGCGCCTGCTCCACGCTCGGAGGAAAATGTTTTCGGATCCTTCAAAATGCGCTGCACATCCTCATAGCGGAAGACGTCCCAGCAGTTTCGGCTGCTGTCGTAGCGCACTGGCGTTTCTTGTCTAAGCTGGCGGAAGATATCAAAGGGATATAACATTCGGTCCGGGGTCGAAACCTCGGCCATGTTCAGCATGTTGGCGTATTTTTCCTGTATCATCGAGTTCAAATCCTTTCCTCAAGTATCGTGCAATCGTGTGCAGATTCTGCTGCATATACTTCTGCAGGTTCTTCTGAAGGCCGTCGTTCACGATGTTCGGCAGCTTGCAAACAACGGTCTAAAAAAATGATAGCACGATTCAAATGGGAGTCTCGACTTACCCAGGATGTATTTTTGGGAGGTACTAAAGCATTACATGCAGCTCCATTCGCACGGATGATCCGAATGCAGACACGGCCAAAAGGGCCATATAGTTTGTGTTACCCAAAAAAACAGAGTCCGGAAGAATCAATTTCCCGCGAAGCCTATTTACCGGCATCCAGGGGACCGATGTCATCGATCCCTACGTCTTGTTCAGACGCGTTGCCGAAAACGCCTGACGGTACTCCGTCGGAGTAACGGTCTTCGATGCCGACCCTGTCCGCAATTTCCTTGATATGCAGCTTGCTCGACACAAGCAGCTCCCTTGCCGCTTCCAGCCGGATCCGGTGAATATAATCCCTGAGCCCCGTACCGAATCTCTGCTTGAACATCCGGGACAAATAGTTGCGGTTATACCCCATGTGCATCGCGACCCGGTCGACGGACATATGCCTCTCGAGGGCATGCAGCCGGGTCCATTCCAGCAGCTCCGACAGCCGGGGGTCCATCGCTTCAGACGCGCCCGCATCCTGCAGCTGCTCCGCCAATTCAATCAGCAGCGACGTCAGAAAATAGTCCCCCGCTGCTTCAGACGGTATCCCCCGNTCGCCGCGTGCAGAAGCTGCCTGGCCAAAATGTGAACGCGGCTCGGTTCCGGGCAGTGTGCATAATGAGGTATGGCCCCGTCCGGCTCCCCGCCCGTTTCCGGAGGAAGCAGAAAATGAAACCAGTAAAATGAAACTCCGGGGGAAGACAGCCTGTATCCGCGATGCTTCTCCCCAGGCCGCAGCAGCAGCATGTCCCCTGCCTTCACTTCGTACAGCTGGCCGCCGGCTTCGAGAAAGACCACCCCCGCAACACCGATAATCAGCTCATAATCGGAAATGGTCCGTTCCATATGGGACCAATCCTCATCGCTGACAAATTGTCCACCCATTTGGAGCTTGTAAGGTTGTTGTAGATAAATAGGCAGCATGACAATCCTCCTGCTCGTCTGTAAAAATCAATTTAGTGGGCTAATGACACTTTTTATGCACGTTCCACTACCGACAATCCTTGGCTTGATTCGATATGATAAAGCTGCAGATGATGATGTTAGGAGTGAACGAAAACTTGTCTACCAAAAATGCGCCAACCCATCCACAGCCGCTTGATTTGAAATCCGTCCGTATCACCGACTCCTATTGGTCCAATCATGTGGATCTTATCAAGCATACCGTGATTCCCTACCAGTGGGAAGCCCTGAATGACCGTGTTCCCGATGCTGAACCCAGCCATGCGATCCGCAACTTCCGGATTGCCGCAGGACTCGAGGAAGGAAGCTTTGCCGGATTCGTGTTTCAGGACACCGACCTGTATAAATGGCTGGAAGCGGTCGGGTATTCGCTCGCCCAATCCCCAGACTCCGATCTGGAAAAAGTCGCCGATGAAGCGATCGATCTGATCGGAGCCGCACAGCTGGAAGATGGTTACCTGAACACCTACTTTACGATTGACAAGCTCGACCAGCGCTGGACCAATCTGATGGACTGCCACGAAATGTATACGGCCGGACACCTGATCGAAGCAGCGGTCGCCTATTTTTACGGAACAGGCAAAACCAAGCTTCTTGACATTGCGCGCAAGATTGCCGACCATATCGATGACCGTTTTGGGCCGGAAGAAGGCAAAATCCGGGGTTACGACGGTCACCAGGAAATTGAGCTTGCCCTGGTCAAGCTGTACCATGCTACAGGCGAAGTTAAATACCTGAATCTAGCCGGCTTTTTGATCGATGAACGCGGGCAGGAGCCGAATTTCTTTGCGGAGGAATTTGAACGGCGGGGCCGGATTTCGCACTGGGCACCAGGTGTCGTTCAGAAGGGTCCTGTAAATCTTGCCTACCACCAGGCGCATAAGCCGGTGAGGGAACACGAGGTGGCGACAGGCCATGCGGTCAGAGCCGTCTATATGTATACAGCCATGGCCGACCTGGCTCTGCTTAAGGGAGACACCGCCCTGCTGGAAGCCTGCCGCCGCTTATGGGACAACATTGTGCAGAAGCAAATGTATGTCACAGGCAGTATCGGATCCACGCATCACGGTGAGGCTTTTACGTTTGATTACGACCTGCCGAACGACACAAACTACAGCGAAACCTGCGCATCGATCGGCCTGATCTTTTTCGCCCAGCGGCTGCTTCAGAATGAAGTGAAGGGCGAATACGCCGATGTGATGGAGCGTGCGCTGTATAACACCGTAACCGCGGGGATTGCCGGCGACGGCAAGCATTATTTTTACGTGAACCCGATGGAAGTGTGGCCGGCGGCCAGCGAAGGCAATCCCGGCAAGCGACACATCAAGCCGGTTCGGCAAAAATGGTATGGCTGCGCCTGCTGCCCGCCTAACGTCTCCCGCCTCCTGTCCTCGCTCGGTCAATACATTTATTCGGCGAGCGACGAGGCACTCTTTGTGCATCTGTATATTGGCAGCCAGATCAGCCATGAGGCGGCCGGCCGCAGCGTTCAGCTGGACATGGAGAGCCGTTTGCCTTGGGAAGGCCAGGTTTCCCTGAAAGTGCAGGAAGCGGATGGCGCGGGTGACTTCACGATCGCGCTTCGTCTTCCCGGCTGGTCTGCCGCAAGCGCGATTCGCGTGAATGGTCAGTCTGCCCAGTATGAGCTGCGTGACGGCTATGCCTATATTCGCCGGGATTGGCAGGCCGGTGACATAGTTGAGCTTGAATTCGATAT
>NZ_PCZT01000009.1:1122047-1122757 GCF_002968895.1 Paenibacillus sp. AR247
TACAGCACAGCGCGGCCGCAGTTGGACCAGCAGCGCCTCCGGGCCGTCCCATATACGCTATGGGGCAACCGGGAGCCTGGCGAAATGACGGTTTGGATTCGCGAAAGCTGATGTTCATCAACACGCCGCAAGAAGGCAATGCAGCATAAAAAACGCTCCAGATACGAATCTGGGGCGTTTTTTCTTCTATATATCGTTTTCTGAATGTGTGAAAAACATAGTTAAGCTAAACTTGCGGCAAGTTTGTCGAGAGACTGGTTCATGCCCGTAACCGCGTTGTCGGCCATTGGACCCGGGCTCCAGTTGGACTCCCTGATGATCAGCTCGGTTTGGTCGCCCTTCGAGATGAAATCAATGACGAAATCGACCACAGCCGGGAAGTCCTCCGGCATGCCGACATCGGAAGGCTTAACTGCATTTCCTTCCGCATCGGCCAGAACCTGCGTAAATTCAAGCCGCTGCTGCGGAACGATTCGTTTGTAGACTCCCGCAGAGTAATAATCCTGCCCGCCGAAGGATTCCGGCGCACGCATGCAGAACAGGTAGCTTCCCCCTTCGCGAAGATCGATCTTGCACGATGGTGAGCTGAAATGGGCAGGCCCCCACCATTTCATGACCAGGCTCGGATCCGTCCAGGCATCCCAGACCAAATCAACCGGATAATCAAACACACGGGTAATGACGAGCTCCTGCTTGCTGGCATGATGATT
>NZ_PCZT01000009.1:1122857-1127917 GCF_002968895.1 Paenibacillus sp. AR247
TGATTCGCCTGATTGGCTTTTCGTTTGGCCATCTCTTCAGCGAGGACGCGGTCCATGGCATTAAGTCTTCCATCCCACTGCTGCCGGATGGCTTGTGCCCAATGCTCGAGTCTTTGACCGGATCGATGTTCAATGAGTAGATGCGCTGCTGCGCCCTTTTCTCAACCCGGACGAGCTGTGTTTCCCGAAGGATTTTCAGATGCTGCGAAATGGCCTGCGGGCTTACATCAAAACGTTCGTAGATCTGTGTGGCGGATAGTTCGGGATTCCCGGCCAGCAATTCGAGGATGCCGCGACGTGTTGGATCTGCCAGTGCGGAAAACGTATCATTTGCCATAAGATGAAGCTGTCTCCCCTCCCTCTTCTCGAATCCGCCCTGCGGCGGTATGCCTCTGTGTTGAGTGAAGCTTAGTTTGTTCATGTAATTATCTGGACTGTTAAGTTGGTGAACCCAAGGATCATCAGGTAAAAGATGGTTCAGCTCTCTCTGTTGTTATAATAAACCATTTCCTTAATAAAGTAAATGCTTAAATAAAAAATAACCTTCGCTAATCCCAGTCTTGTTTCCTTGAAAACGGGTCATTCGATAAGAAAAAAAGCCTGGATATCCAGGCTTTCAATCTGCGTACCTTGTAGTTATTTTGTCAGAATAGGTGCATTCTACAGTTCGCCTTGACCACGAAAATACTCGATAATAAATGAGCGAAACAGGTCGGCGGAAGGAGGAAGCTTCCGATCCTCGACCCAGGCCAGTCCAATTTCCCTCCGGCAGTAAGGCTCCGTCACGCGCAACCGCTTGACTTTTCCATGTTCAATACCCGAAAAAGCCGGGATGATCGTAACTCCAAGTCCAGCGGAGACAAGCCCAGCGGCCGTCATAATATCATCACCCTCAAACCGGATGTTCGGCTCAAAACCGGCTTCACCGCAAAACCGTTCCATCAGCGTCCGGACGCCATAACCCGGCTTAAAGGATATAAACGGTTCGCCCGCTACCTCTTCCAGCCGGATGGATTCACGCTTTGCAAGCCGATGATCCGCAGGCACGTAGACGTACATTTCTTCCTCAACGAGCTTGTGCCAGACGACACCAGGCTCTTCGCCGAATGGACCGATAATACACAGATCCACCTCGCTTCGCAGCAATTGCGGAAGAATAACCGTCGTCGGGTTTTGATACAGCGCGAATTCAACGTCCGGATATTTGCGGTTGAAGCTTGCGATGACATCCGGCAGCATGTGAACGCCAAATGACATCAAAAATGCAATCGAGACCTTGCCAGCAAACGGATCGTGGAACTGCCGGACCTCTTCGATCCCATCCTCAATCTCCTGCATAGCCCGCTCTACCCTAGCCAAAAACAGCTTCCCTGTTTCATTCAGCTGAACGGATCGGCCATGCCGGTCAAACAGCTGTACCCCAAGTTCTTTTTCCAGCTTCGTCATCGACCGGCTCAGCGCCGGCTGGGAAATAGCCAGCTGCTCCGCCGATTTGATGAAATGCTCCAGCCTGGCCACGACGCGGAAATACTCCAGCTGCTGCCATTCCATGGTTGCCTGCCCTCTTTCCATTCCCTCATAACCCAGAGGCATTAATTTGATAATTTTAATTCATTATACAACATAAGCGAACCAGGCGTATACTTAGGGACGTCACCGAAAGAGGAGTTTACAGAACTTAATAAAGAGAGGCGTTTACCGTGCAGTACATTCAAATCGGTACCCGTGCCTATTTCCGGGTACTGGTCAGCATGCTGTTGGGCAGTCTGGTCACCTTTGCGATCCTGTACAGCCCGCAGCCTTTGATCGGCACGTTTGCGAAGGAATTCCACGTATCCCCTTCCAGTGCCAGCTTCATCATTTCTTTCTCAACGATTACATTAGCAGTCACCATGCTGTTTGTCTCCCTGCTGTCCAATGCCTGGGGGCGCAGAGGCGTCATGAGCGTGTCGCTGTTCGTTACATCCGTGCTGGCTATGGCTTCTTCGTTCAGCACTAACTTTCATCTGCTGCTGGCCGCGAGGCTGCTCGAAGGCGTCAGCCTTGCGGGCTTTCCGGCCATCGCCATGACTTATCTCAACGAGGAGATCGAACCGCGCAGCATCGGGCAGGTCATGGGATTCTATGTGGCAGGCACTGCGGTAGGCGGTTTTGCCGGAAGGGTTATCATCAGTCTGATCACCGATTTTTTCAATTGGCATATTGCGATGTTTGTCCTAGGCTTGGTCAGCCTTCTATGCAGTGTGATGTTTTGGCTCTACCTGCCCAAATCAAACCACTTCAAACCGGTCAGCATTTCACTACACCACTGGGCCGACGGCTTCCGGAACGGATTTGCAAACACCCGGCTCCTGTGCCTGTACCTGATCGGGTTTCTGCTGCTCGGCGCGTACGTTACGCTGTTTAACTATATCGACTTCCCGCTGTCCCAGCCGCCTTATGAGCTGAGTCAAACGTTGATCGGATGTTTGTTCGTCTTCCAGTTGATCGGCTCCTGGTCCTCCGTCTGGTTCGGTAAGCTGGCTGACCGTTATTCACGTTCCGGCTTGATTGCCAGCGGCCTGGGCATGCTTCTTGTCGGTGCCCTGCTCATGCTGGCGGGTAACGTGGTCTTTATGATCGCAGGCATGATTCTGTTCGCATGCGGCTTCTTCGCGGGACACACCGTTGCCAGCGGCTGGGTGGGCAAAGCGGCACCGATGCACTATAAAGCTTACGCTTCATCCCTTTACCTGCTCTTCTACTACACGGGGTCCAGCCTTGTCGGCTGGTCAGGCGGATTCTTCCTGTCCGGCTTCGGCTGGATTGGGGTGATCGGAATGATCATCGCGTTAATAGTGATCACCGCGCTGCTGCTTTTGTACGTGACTCGGTCTTCCCGGCAGGAGCGGCACGGCAGCGAAGCCAAACCAACTGCCCTGTAATCAAACCAACTGTTTTGTAATGAAACCAACTGTTTTGTAATCAAACCCTACCGATTGTAATGAAAACGGCATGCCTCCTTTGTAGACCATGGGAGAGCATGCCGTTATTTTTATGATAGGGCCGCGATCTTGCTTACGGATTCCAATTCATCCCCTGAACTGGCAACCCAATTCGCTTCAAAACATTAGATCCAACATAGAGCCGGTCACCGATCATCATGCTGTCAGCAGCCGCGACTGTCGCTGTTCCCTCTGGCCCTTTTAAGGTAAAAGTGCTGCTGCCCATTTTTCCAGCCACCTTCTGCTGTATCACTTCCAGACCTGCCTGCTCCATCAGTTCCCGTACCGGAATCATCGTGCGTCCGTTTTGAATAAAGGCAAAACTGAGATATACCACCTTGCCGCCAATAGTGGCTCTTGCAGTGATCTGATCACGAATTTGAATGGGTGTCACAGGCAAGTTTTGTGGTTGTAAATCGGCAGGGGGCTTGGTCGATGCGTTTGGTATAGGTGCCTGGTAGCTCTTTTCTGCCAGGTTGGAAAATTCCTTGAAATCCTGTTCCGTTGCCTTGCGTGCTTTTCCATTGGACAGCGTTATGACTTCGCTCGGACGATTCGGCTGATTATATCTGACAAGTAGTCGTCCACCTTCGACATCATAAGAGCCGAGGCTCGCATAGACAAGATGCTTCCTAATTCCCGTTGCCGGATTCATGATCAAAATTTCATTCATCTTGGCTGCGGAGCTATACTGAACGGCGAGCACACGTCCGTCCGGCATCGGGATAAATCCTGGACGTAAAGGTGCACCATCAACTTCCTTAATTACTCCGTCTCCGGTGCGCAAAAATACACTAAAAAAGAAGTGGAGTACCAATTCTGCTGTGCGTCCTGACCTATCTCATAATTTTTGATATAATGCAGACCGCTCCGGTTATCCTTACTGCCAGTGAAAAACACTCCGGTGGTTCCCGTCCCTTGCGCTGGATCAAATGCAGTCGAAAACAGCCCATTCAAATAATCGCCGAGACCTTTGCCTATCAAAACGGGTCTCCCCAATTCATAGTCCCAGGTTACGGAGATGCCTTCCTCCAGTGCACTCCACTTCCCATTAAAGTCGCGGAATACTGTGCGGTTATAATATTGCTCACCGTCATAAGCGGACGCATCGTAATAGGCACGTCCCGTGCCCTTATCATAAAATTCAGCCCTGAAATCCCATTTGAGTTCGGGTGCCTGAGTTGCTTGTGAATCGGAAACTCCTTTACTCTGTGCACGATCCGCTTGTACTGCAGCCGCAGGTGCCCCCTCCGCCTGTACGCTGGGGCTTGGCGCCACCGCCGTACCCGCCGCAGTCAGCAGCGCCGCAAACAACAACGAGGCCTTCCGCTTGTGCTTCTTGTTCACCGTTGATTTTCTCCTTTCACTATGTAATTCCTAGTTTTTCGGTTTGAGTAACCATTGGATGGATCCATGATCAATCCCTTTTTTCAAAGATAAGCCAATCTCCAAATCCGCCCTCATCTAATTACGGATTCCAATTCACCCCCTGCACCGGCAGGCCAATCCGCTTCAAGATATCAGAGCCAATAAAGAGCTGGCCGCTGATCAACATAGAGTCAGTCGGCGTTAAACTTACGCTGCCCCCAGGTCCTTTCAAGGTAAAAGATGTGCCGCCCGCTTTTCCAGACACTTTCGATTGCTTGACCTCCAGGCCTGTTTGCTCCGCCAATTCAGAAACAGGGAACAGAGTCCGGCCGTTTTGGACAAAAGCAAAGGATAAATTCACCGCACGACCGCCAATCGCAGCTCGGACCAAGATTTGATCTTGAGATTGGACCGATGTCACCGGCAAATCCTGTGGCTGCAAATCAGCTGGAGGCGCAGTGGCAGGGTCCGGCCACGGAAGGTGGCGGCCTTCAGCCAAGCTAATGCTGCTAAACACTTTCCAATCCTGTTCCGTCGCCGGGCGCTGCTTACCGTCGGCTAGCGTATACACGATACTTGGATTTCCCGTTTTATTGAGGGTGATGAGAAGCCGCCCCCCTTTTGCGTCATAGTATTCTGGTCGGCCATATGCCAGGTGCTTCTTCTTCC
This sequence comes from Paenibacillus sp. AR247, assembly GCF_002968895.1. Taxonomy (NCBI): domain Bacteria; kingdom Bacillati; phylum Bacillota; class Bacilli; order Caryophanales; family Paenibacillaceae; genus Paenibacillus; species Paenibacillus sp. AR247. The sequence goes on from NZ_PCZT01000009.1 coordinate 1,127,879, forward strand.
CCGTTTCGGTGTTGATGATCAGTATTTCATCCGGTTTAT
>NZ_PCZT01000009.1:1128017-1141836 GCF_002968895.1 Paenibacillus sp. AR247
CGGTGTTGATGATCAGTATTTCATCCGGTTTATGAGGAACGCTGTACTGAACCGCAAGCGCATTTCCGTCCGGCATCGCCTTAAAACGCAAACGGTTAGGCACGCGCTCGATCTCGCGGATCACTCCGGAACGGGTTCGAAGGAGCAGGCTGAAATCGGAAGCAGTATACTCCTTTCCCTGCGCGTCCTGCCGCTTGTAATAGTTTTTTACGTAACGAAATCCATGCTGGAGGTCCGAGCCGCCTGCAAAATATCCCCCTCTCGTCGCAGTCTCCTTGGATGGGTCGTATACGGTCGAGTAGAGCCCTTCCATAGGATCGCCGTATTTCGTCCTGTCCACGACCGGTGTTTCCAAAGTGTAGTCCCGATGTATCGTTACGCCTTCTGCAAACGCATGCCACTCCCCCTTCGGATCAAGATAGATGGTGCGACTGCTCATTTGGTCGGCGGTGGCGTAGTAGTATGAATAACCGGTTGCCTGATCATAAAACGAAGGGCTAAATTTCCATTTGATCGCTGACTTCTGGGCAGGTACCTGCGCCACCTGTCCAGTTGCGGATGGGTTCTGAATGCTCAGAACCTTAGCCGGAACTGCTAAATCCTCTGCCGCCACAAGCGGGCTGGGTATCACCGTGGCTCCCAAAATCGTCAGCATCACGGCAGACCGTGCTATGGTGCCAAAGTGGTGCTTTTTATCCATAACTATTTCATCTCCCTGCCCCTTGTATCAAATATGTATCCTCTTCGTCCGGTTTTCGATCCGGATCGAACTACATGTTTAACGCTTTTTCGTCAGTGAAAGTTGCCGATTATTGCAAACGCTGGTAACCCCACCGGTTCTATTGATTCGTAATCGTTCAGAAAAGAAAAATGAGGAGCCTGCGCTTGCTCGCAGACTCCTCATTTGACGTCGCTTAACACGACTGTTCATTTCGATATCCTTCTATTTCAGCGTTTTCACCCACTTCAGCAGGACAGCTGCCTGATCCGCCGTCAGCTTATTGCCGCTTTGGGCGGTAACCTCCTGCTCGAACGCGGACAGCTGACCCTGCACCGCTTGAGCCTGATCACGTCCGGCCGAAGCCTTGGCCGCCAGCAGCTTCGCGTTCAGCGACTGAGCAAAGTCGGCATCCGCAGGCAGGAACGAACGCACAAGCGTGCCCAGACTGTCGTACGTTGCCGTAACGCCGAATGAAAATTCCTTTGTGCTTTCATTGCCTGCGGCGTCTTTAGCCGAAGCCGTGATCACATTGGTGCCAGGCTCCAGCTCATACGCGGGTCGGTCTGTCCCGATGCACGGTTCCGATGCGACACCGGATAAGCTGTCGGACGCCGCGCACTGAATGGACACCTTCTGATCTACCGTATAGGCTGCTTCCCCGGTAAACGTAATTTCAGGCGCCGTTTTATCGATCTTGACCGTAAACTCCCGCGCATCCTCCTTGTTGCCGGCCTGGTCCTCGGCCGAATAGGTCACCGTGGTGACTCCTTCGGCAGTCACGTTGAAGGATGCGGATGCTCCTTCCACTCGAACCGGTTCAAGCGAACCCGCTCCGCTGGCAGCATAGGTTATGGCGGCCACGCCGCTGCCCTCGTCCTCCGCCTGGATTTGCACGGATGCGTCACGGTTCAGCCATCCGCTCTCGCCAGCAGCGGGCGATACCTCGGCCGCAGACACAGGCGCTGCCTGATCCGCCGGTTCAGGCGTCCCTTCAACAGACAGGGAGAAGTCGTCATAATAGGCCGACGCTATGTTGTAGCGGCTGACCACTGCGATCAAGCGGGCGTAGGCCGCATTGTCGGGAGCCGTGGCGTTTAGCGTCACGGTCTGCCACTGGGCCAGCCGGCTCTCGTCCAGATGGATCTCCTGCGTGGCCAGCGTTTGATTGCTGCTGTCAAAGAACCGCAGCATCGTTCCCGGCTGTCCCGATTCGATATACACCTGGACTTTGGACGTGTATTTCTTGCCCGGTTCAACGGTGATCTTATCGCTCTGCAAGGCGACGGATCCCGTACGGGTATTATCCTTCAGCTTCAGGCTGGCACTGCCGGAGGAGCTCCGGTCCGTGCTGACTGCGTAGCTCAAATCGGAACCGGTGGCAAACAAGGACGTCCAACCTGGGATCGCAGCGCCATTCACGGCATCCTCAAACCCTGGGTTTTTAACCGGAAGCGGAATGCCTGGTGGCTGCTCCACAATATCCCCATCGACCTCAATCCGGTACATGATCGTATTTGTGGCATTGTCCGTAAAGTAGATGTTGCCGTCCTTGCCGAGCTCGAACCGGGCGGCATTGGTGATCGTGCGCGATTCCAGCGTTTGCGGATCGATGACCGTCAGTTTGTTGTTGAACAAGACATACATAAGGCCGTCTTCCGACCAGCGGATCATGTGATGAGCCCACTGCGTGTAGCTAACGCCAGACTGCACCTTTTTGCTCTTTACAACCTGATACGTATTTGGATCCAGCGCAAACACGTATTCATACGCCGCGCCCCAGATCAGTCCGTCCGGACCTACGCTCAAATCCCCGATGAAGACTGGTTTATCGAGTCCGGCGATCCGCAGCGGGAATTCCGTGATCTTCTGCTCGGTCTGGGTGTCCCATACGAATATTTTCGCTTCATCCGCCGATGGCTCCGAGCCCAATCCCCCGCGAATCGTCGTCGATCCGAACAATTTGCCGTCTTTATAGGCAAGGCTCAGGACGCTTTGATCCTGCACGACGTTGCGGTGAACCCGGCTTTCCCCCGAAGCGGGATCATATACCGTAACCGATCCGCCAAGGGTACCGTAACCCGGGATGGTCGCGATGTAGAGCTTGCCGCCTCCCGATGTCATATTCACCAGACGTTCCTGCCCATTTTCCAGGACGAACGTCTTCTTCGGGTTTTCTGTCCCCGGCGGCTGGGTCATGTCGTATTCGAACAGCGCTCCTTCAGGATAGACGCCCATATACATTTTATCGCCGAGCGGATACACGCTGTCCGCCTGACCGATGGAGAATGCCGAGGAAGTCAGGGTATTCGGGTCGATAATCGAACCCCGGCTCGTTTGTACCCCGGTGACGAACAGTTTCCCGTCCGGAGCGGACTGGATCCGGTTCACCACGCCCGGCAATCCCGGAACGACGGATGGCATCAGGTGCACTTGCTTGGTCTCGATGTTCATGATCGCCACTCCGCCGTCATAGCGGACAGTAACCAGGTTTTTACCCGGGAGGTCGGGGTTGTTCGGAAACTCTACCCAATCGGCTCCCCGGAATCCGCTGTTGTACTCCATTCCTGTTTCGCTGACTTCATGTGTGGCAAGATCGAAGGTCTTCAATTTTTTGTCGGACATAAAATAAATTTTGCCGTCCAAGGAATCGGTCTCGTGCAGTCCGGTCACGTTGTCCAGTACCGTATCGAGCCAGGAACCGGTTTGTGTATCATAAATGTATGCTGGACCCGGTACACCGCTGCCATCCGTATAACGGGCGAACAGGTAGCGGTTGTCGATGGTGTCCAAATCGTATACCGTATCGTCCCCTTCCGGAACATTCAGTGACGCGGCAATGTCCGTCTTCTCGCCTGTCTCCAGGTTAACGCGGACAATCTGATGATGCGCCGTTCCCGCATAAATATTACCGCCCTGATATGCGATGGAGCGGACATATTCTTGGGCAATGTTACCGATCACGCGGCCATAGTCCTTGGTTTGGCCGGTGGCTGGATCGTACTGAATCACCTTGCCTCCAGGATAAGTACCGACGTATACCCGGCCCGCCTCATCCGTTGTGATACAGATCGGCCACGATTCGCCGGCGAAGGTGGCGGCCTGTTCCACGGTATGCGTCACCGGAGAATATTTCCACAGCCTAGCCCCGCTTCCGTCAGCTGCGACATACAGCGTGCCGTCCGGCGCAACCGTATGCGCCCATGAGCTCTCCGAGGGCGGGATCGGAATGCTGCGCAGCAGCTTGTAATCCTCCAGGTCAATGACATTCAGCTGGCCCGGTTTCCCTTTAGACACGGTATACATGACCGGCCGTCCCTCTTCATAGCCTACGGTCCCGTTAAAAATCGAAACGGTGTAGTTCAGCGGCGGCAGCAGTTCTTCCGGGCTGCCATACACTTTCTGCGACAGACGGCTGTCTTCCGCCTTTGCCGTGCCGCTGCCCCCCAATCCAGTCCAGCCTGTTAACAGTACAACACATGCCAATAGTGCAAACCATGACTTCCGCATTCACACATCCTCCTTCAGGATTCGTATTCGAGAATCGTTCCCAGACAATCCGTAGGATTCAAATAGTTGGCGTAAGCCGCTTCCGCTTCACCTAGCGGGTAGCGGTGCGATATGAGCGGCAGTACCGATATCCGTCCTTCTGCGAGGAGGCGGACGTATTCCGCAACGTTTCTGCCCTCGGTCCACCGCACATAACCGATCGGATAATCCCGGTTATCCTTCTCGTATCCGCTGTCATATCTGCCGGGCCCGCCGGCCCTGGAGATGAGCACCTGCGCCTCCTTGCCGAACATCTGACCACGGGAAAACGTAGTGGTCAAGTCACCGACAACCACGATATTGCCGCGGTCGCGAATCCAGGTGAGCGACCGGTTGATCAGCTCCTCCCCCGGCCCCCCTGCGCACAAGATGACGCTGTCCGCCCCATGGCCGTCCGTGAGAATCTGCAGCTGCTCCTCAAGCTGTTCATGCCGGTTATACGCGTGACGGATTCCTTGTTCCTGCAGCATCAGTACGCGCTGCGCGTTCAAATCGAGCGCTGCGACGCGAACTGCAGCCGCTGAAGCGATTTGGGCAATGATCTGGCCCAGAATGCCAAGGCCCACGACCACCGCCGACTCCCCGAACCGCAGATCCGCCGTCCGCAGGGCATGAATGGCTATCGCCCCAAGGCCCGCAAAAGCGGCTTCCTCCGGCAGGACGTGGTCCGGTACCGCGGCCACCAAATTGGCCGGTACCGTGAGACGTTCCGCATGCCGGACGTAAGGGGCTCCATAGCATGCCACCCTTTGACCGGGCAGCAGGCCGGTCACGCCTTCGCCGATTTCCTCGACGATGCCGGCCGCGCTGTACCCGAGCAGGGACGGATGATCGCCTCCCTTTTTCAGAAAAGACAGCTCCGTGCCGGGACTAATGGCCGAATATTCGGTCCGGATCCGGACATGCCCCCTCTCCAGAGGCGGGTCTTCCGTATCCGTGACTACAATGCTTCCTCGTAATGCGGCAACGGCTTTCATGACGATGGTTCGCTCCTTCTACCCCTCCCCCGCCATTTTCCGGTATTCGCTGGGGGAGATGCCATAGTATTTTTTGAACGTCGTGGTAAAGGTTGACGCGTTCATGTACCCCGTCTTTTCCCCGATTTCCGATATGTTGTAATCGGTGTTCTTCAGAAATTCTCGGGCGTGCGCCAACCGCACCTTGTTCAGGTATTCGACGTAGTTGATGCCGAACGTTTTCTTGAAATAATTCGAAAAGTATTTCGGGCTCGTATCCAGCACCTCCGCCATATGGTCGAGGTACAGGTTGTTCATATAATGAAGTTCGATGTACTGCGAAATAAAGGCAGGATTCAGCTTGCTTTTCGGCTCGCCGCCCCGGCTGCCGGCAACCTTCTTCACCACTTCCAGGAGCGCCTCCGTGATTTCGCGGTGATCATATGCCTGCTCGACCCGCCGGATGAAACGGGACTCCAGCTGCATCAGTTCCTGATCGCCTTCCGCCGTAGCTTTGGCCGGCTTGATCAGATAGAGGAACATGCTTTTGGCCACATGAGCCAGATGGTAATGATGAATGTTCCGGCGCGCATTTTCGTGAATAATGTCCGTCACGATTTGAATGCTCTCCTCGGTCAGTCCGGCCGTCAGGCAGCGGGCCAAATGATCCATTTTCTCCAGTGGAAAATAAACGTCACCCACATACTGTACCGCCGCGGTATCGATCACGGTCTGAGCCTCATCTTGTACGTTCCGGTAGAGCATCCCGTTCAAGATGTCCTGGTAAGCGGACAGAAGATTCGGGACATGAGCCTCATAATCCTTGCTGACAAAGGAACGGAGCACATACCCAGGCAGCACATCGCGGTTCGCTTCCTGAATGAAGGCAGCCCAGCCGGATATCACCGTCTGCCGGTCGCCGCCCTGCGGTATGCCCAGCAGGATAAGAAACTGCATCTCCCGATGGTGAAACACTGCCGTATAGCCCGAACCCGCCATGCTGCCAAGTTCCTTGCGCAGCAGCTCGGCTATTTGCCGGGGCTCCATCGCCGGATGAGAACGATCCCCCTTCTGGGAAAGCCTAAACTCAAGGGATGCCATCACAAAGCTGCGGTCCCGGAAGAAAAACGGCTCATACTTCAGCACATCCCGCGCGATGTCGCTGGAGCGCTGGCTTTCCAGCACCTGAAGGAAGGCATTCCTGCACATTTCAGCCTCGGCTCTCTCCATCCGCTGCCTTAGCGCTTCGTTCTCGCGCTGGACTTTGACGATGCCGCTGTAGATTTTCCGAAAGTCATTCCCTTTGACGCGGCCCTCTCCGAACAGCTGAAGAATGCCTTTGACCGGCAGGTACAGATAGACGCTGAGCAGCCCCGACAGCAGCACCGCGCTCACAATGGCGATCACCATAATGATCCGGCTGCCGCTGGCCACGGTATCGATATTCTGGAATTGATAAGGCATCTTATCAATGTAAATGAAATCGTTGTAATCCGACTGGTACACATGATACTCGAAGTCACCGCGAGTCAGCGAGTCTTCCTGGGACTGATTAAAATAGACGTCGTTCAGCACTTCGACCAGGTCCCAGTTTTTTTCCGTGCTGAGCACGATTTTCCGGTCGCCGTCCAGCACGATCATTGACGATCCCGGAATCATCGAGGACATGTTTACATGCTGCAGCAGCTTTTCTGCATTGATCAGGATAATCACGTTTTTATCCGACAGCTTGTATTTGTTGCCGTCCATGACGGCGATGAGCTGCCGGCTTTGGAGTTTAGACCCTTCCGTCTGCATCATGTAATCGGAAGAAGGAAATACCGTAAACGGACGTTTGGATTTGGAAAAGCTGCGCCAGTACGAGGCATTGTACGTATCGTGTCTGTACTTGTTCTGGAAGAGCAGCTTCATGTCGCTCGTTCCATTAGCCGTAATGGCCAGATCCTGGTTGTCGTAAAAAACGATGACATCTTCGATATAATCGACAGAAGAAATCAACGATGCCAAATTATCCTGCAGATTATAGACCTGTGCCATATCCATGCGGCCGCCGTCTCCGGATTTGACCGGATCAAACGGCAGTCCGTGGATCGTAAACATCAGGTTGTTGACCGTCGTAAAGCTGCTGTCGAACGCCTGGATGATATTTTTGACGACGAGCCGATTGTTTTGCGTAACTTTGTCATAGATGCCGGAAATGGATTTTTTGTAAACGACATAGCTTGATGCAGACATGATCATGATGACTAACAGCAGAGAGCAGAAGATTTGCAGTAGTCCCCGGTTTGCAAGCAGCCGATTCATTGGCGTCACCTCTCATGATGACAACTATTCCACATCCGTCCGCTTAACCCTTCTCGGAACCTAACATGACCCCTTTGGCAAAATACTTTTGGGCAAAAGGATAGATCAGCAGCACCGGAATCATCGACAGCACGATCGTGGCGTTCTTGACCGCCTGCGGTGCGAGAGCCGCCCGGTCCACGAGTCCGGCATCATTTTCGCTGTTAAAAATGAGCATATCGCGCAGGACCACCTGAAGCGGATACATCTCCTTATCGTTCAAATAAATGAGCGGAAGGAAGAAGCTGTTCCAGTGGCCCATGAAAAAGAACAGGCCGATGGATGCCAGCGCCGGCTTGGAAAGCGGGATGACGATACTGAACAGAATCCGCGTCTCCGATGCGCCGTCGATGAGGGCCGCCTCACGGATCTGCGACGACATGTTTTCATAGAAGCTCTTCAGAATGATCAGCTCCATCGTCCAGATCGCGTTCGGCAGCACAAGCGACCAGACCGTATCCGTCAGTCCCAGCTTCTGAACGACGATGTACGTGGGGATAATGCCGGGGTTCAGGAACATCGTGACAATGATCCCCAGCATGAACACCCTCCGCCCGAAGAAGTTGGGCTGGGACAACGGATACGCAGCCACCGCCGTAAACAGCAGATTGATGAAGGTACCCAATGCCGTATAGTAAATGGAACATAGCCCTTTCCCTCCGATCTTCCGGCTGATTGCGTTTGCGCCAAGGAGCATCGTCATGGCCACCAGCGCTTCAAACATGCCGACCGCGGCGGCATAGCTGTAATTGGATTCGAGCAGTCCTTTCCGGTACACGTATGTCGAGAAGACGTCGGCCACGTTGTAGGTCATCGGATTGTACAGCAGCAGCACCTTTTCGTAGCCGATTCGGATCATCGAGCCTGTTTTCAGGATGAACATAATGAGCATCGTCGGCATGAGACCGGGAATCGTAATGTGCCGGATCATATGAAACCGGGATGCGCCGTCAACTCGTGCCGCTTCATACAGCGTCGGATTGATTCCGGCAATCGCGGCCAGGTAGATGATCGACTCGTAGCCGATCGTGCCCCAGATCTCGGAGATCACATAGATCGGACGGAACCAGCCGGGATCGACGAGAAAGTACTTTTTCTCAAAGCCGAACGCAGCCAGCAGCTGGTTCAGCAGTCCGTTCGTCGGCGACAGGAAATCGATGATCATGCTGCTGATAATGACGACTGACAAAAACGCCGGCAGGTAACTGAGCGTTTGAACCGATTTTTTAAACCACTTGGTCCGGACCTCGTTCAGCAGGATCGCCAGCAGAATCGGAAACGGGAAGCCGAAGATCAGCGTGTAAAATCCAAGCAGCAATGTATTGCGGAACAGCATCCAAAAGTCCTGATTGCTGAAAAATTTAACAAAATGCTTCAGGCCGACCCAATCGCTGCCCATCACGCCCGAGAATACGCTGTAGTCCTTAAAAGCAATAATCAAGCCGTACAGGGGACCGTAGCGAAAAATGATATAAAAGAGAATACACGGGATAAAAAGCAGCAGCAGTTCACGGTCCCGCCGGATGTGCTTCAGCGTTTCGGTCAAACGTCCCTTGTTCGGTTTCTTCATAAGTCTTCAAATCCTCATTGATTTATTTCGCCGCGTCGTAACGTTTTTGGGCATCGTTATAAATTTTCATCAGGTCGTCCAGGCCCTGCTTGGCGATTTGCTTCTTGAAATTTTCGAACTGTGCGTCGCCGTAAGATTTATCCAGAATATATTTGGCGTTGAATTCCTCCGCCGCTTTCTGAAGCGATGTTTGCAGCTCCGCCATCGTGGAAATTTCGTCATCGGTGAAGTTCAGGATCGGATCCATCGGTTCTCTCTTGTCCTCTTTCATGATTTTGTCCTGGGCTTCCTGTTCTTTTTCGGAGAACTTATAGTACACGCTGCGTTTATCCGGTCTGAGGTATGCTCCTTCCAGCCACATGCCGTAGCGGTCTTCCAGCACGCCGATATCGACGAGCGGGAGATCCTTGAGCTCCGGATACACCGGACGGCCGTCCTGCCCCCATTCGAAGTTGACACCCTCCACACCGACGGTCATCAGCTCGCCGCCCGAAGGACTAGTGAGGTAATCGAGCAGTTTAAGCGCCGCTTCCTTGTTCTTGTTGTTGGCGACCGTAATGCTGAAGTCGGAGACTTTCGGAAGGGTTCTGACATGGCCCGTTGGGCCGACCGGATTGGCGTATCTTAAATCATAATCCGGATTTTTGTCCTTCACCTGGTTGTAGAACAAGTCGAGTCTGCCGATCCAATCCCAGGTGACAAATGATTTGTCGGTCGTCATCTTCGTCGTCCAGGAATCCTGCGTATCCGTCAGAAACTCGGGATCCATCAGCCCTTCGTTGTACAGCTTTTTCATAAAATCAAGCATATCCTTGTGCTCCGGCTGAACCGTCGCATATTTCCACGTTCCGTCCTTTTCGTCGTAATACGCCGGATAGTTGTCGCCATTACCGATGCCCCATCCGAAGGACCAATCTCGGAAAATGTTGGCCAGACCTTTGGAAGCATAAGGATAAGAATCCGGGTAAATTTCCTTCAGTTTCTTAAGAGCCTGGTAGAATTCTTCTGTATTTGTCCATTCCTTGATGCCGTTCTTGTCAAAAATGTCTTTCCGGTACAGGAAGCCGTGATTGACATCCCGGTTAAGGTCGTAGATGGGCCACGTATAAATGTTGCCTTTTTCGTCGCCAAACGATTTAATGACCCAGTTGTTTTCCTGCAAATACAATTTGGAGAAGTTTGGCAGCATGTCGGCATATTCGTTGATCGCGACTACGCCTTTTTGCTGGCCGATTTTTTTCAGTTCAGCCGGCTTCAGCCCGATGAAAATGTCCGGAAGTTTGCCGGAGGCCACCACAACCTTCAATTTGTCCTGATACGTTTGCGGGGAATACGTTTGGAACTCGACCTTAATCCCCGTACGCTTCTCGAGCTCCTGGACGATCAGCTTGTCGTCGCCGATTTTGGCCGAGTTGCTCGACAACATAAATTTAATCGTCGTCGGCTTATCAACCAGCGGCAGCTTTAATCCGCCGGTGTCGCCATACTGCTCGGTGCTGCTTCCGGCTCCGGCGCTTCCGGTTGGTGCAGGTTCCGCTGCCGGTGCTGCTCCTTCATTGGAAGTTTTGCTTCCACCGCTGCAAGCGCTGAGTACGAAGATGAGCATCGTGACTGCCGCAACCATATTGATCCACTTCTTTGCCATACTCTTTCCTCCTTCATGTTTTGGGGCTCATCTTGGGGGTGTTACGATTTTCGGTATTCGTGATTCACCGGTAATCTCATCATAAAAACGCTTCCACTTGCGGTAAACAGCGTGATTTCCTTGAGCTTGGAATTTACCGAACCATGAGCACCGAAATGGCTAAAAATGCTGCTGCATCAAGCTTTTGAGCGGTGTGGAAAATGCTAAATCGGTAGAAATATATCAAATTCTCCGCTTTCGGGATGTCAGGTTTTTATCATTTTCTACGCGTGATTGGATTTCGTTTCCAGCCACTTATTCAGTTGCTCGCGGACAAAATCGTCGTCGTTCAAATGGGGATAATCCCGATAAATCCGGTCGATTTCTTCCGTCTGCCCAGGAGAAAGCGTCTCTTCCGGATTCAGGCACCAGATCCCTCGCATCAGTCCCTGCCTCCGCAGCACTTCGTGAATACCCGGAATGCACCCAGCGAATTGGTGGGCGGGATCGAAAAATGCAGCATTGGTGTCGGTCACCTCCACATTCCGTCTTAGCCATTCTTCCGAAATGGAGCCTCCACCACGAACCCGCTTGATTTCCTCCAACAGCTCTACGGCTTTCCGCGTCCATACCGCCCAGTGGCCGAGCAATCCGCCGACAACCTGCTTCTCCACGAGCTCAACGTCCACCCGGAATCGGTAAGTCGTGAGAAGATCAATAATGATGTTGTCATCGTTGCCCGTGTACAGGGCGATTTCGTCGCGGCGGCTGGAATAACAGACAGCCCGGGCAACATCGAGGGTTTGATACCGGTTGAACGGCGCCATCTTGATGGCGACAACGTTGGGGATTTCGGCGAATTCCCTCCAGAAGTCGAAGCTGAAAATTCGTCCGCCCACGGAGGGTTGGAGATAGAAGCCGATGACGGGTATCCTTTGAGCCACTTCCCGTGTGCGCTGCAGCAGCTCTTCCTCGCTCCAATCCGCTAGTCCTCCCATGCTGAGCAGACCTGCATCATAGCCGAGCTTCCGCGCGGTTTCCACCTCCCTGAGCGCTTGGACGGTCGGACCGCATATGCCGGCCACCAAAATGAAGGGGCGCTGCAGCTGTGCGCGCTGGACCTCCTCGGCCGCCATCCGAAGGACAGGCTCAAACAAATCGACGCCGGGGTCCCGGATTTCAAACTGAGTGGAATGGACGCCTACGGCGATTCCTCCTGCGCCTGAATCTATATAGTAACGCGTCAATGCCCGCTGATGCCGCTCATCCAGCTTCCGGTTTTCATCCAGTGCCAGCGGGTGGGCCGGGATGACCAGGCCGTCGTGCAGCGCTGCGATTTGCTCTGCGGTTAGCGAATGCTCCGGATTTTTCATATTAGAACTTCCCCTTTCTTTCCTGAAAATGCGTAGGTTTGCTCCATGTAGCCCCGCCCTGCCGAACCCAGTCGGCGATCCAGTCGATCATTTGCAGGAGGGATACCCGCGGATATCCGAACAGCTGATGGGACTTCGATGCATTGCTGAGCAGCGCAGTATCCGCTTCCGTTCCCGTAAACACTACTTCTTTACCTAAACGGCGCGCCAGCTCTTCCGCCGCCCAGCGGATCGACATCGTTTCCGGTCCTGTCACATTGATGATCTGCGGCGGGTTGGCGCATTGGGTCAGGCAGCGCAGCGCCATTTCGTTCGCATCCCCCTGCCAAATGACATTGGCGTAGCCCATCGTCACATCGACCGGCCTTCCTTCGTTGACGGACTTCGCCAGCTCCAACAGCACGCCGTACCGCATGTCGATCGCATAGTTCAGCCGGTAAATCGCCATCGGTGTACCGTACTGATGCGAGAAATACTCGAAGATCCGCTCCCTGCCGAGGCAGGACTGCGCATATTCTCCGACCGGTTCCGGTGGAGTATGCTCACTGGGTCCACCGCTGGCAACCGGGGTGAAGGGATACACGTTGCCGGAAGAAAACACAACGATCCTGGAATCGCGGTATTTCTCGGCGACCCTGCCGGGCAAATAGCTGTTCATCGCCCATGTAAAATACTCCCTTCCCGTTGTTCCGAATTTATGTCCGGCCATGAAAATGACGTTTGGCACGTCGGGCAGCTGCTTGAGTTCCTGATCATTCAGCAAATCGCACGAAATCGTAGTCACCCCGGCATCCTCCAGTTCCTTGCGGGTCTCTTCATTCGAGAAACGCGATACCCCGATGACCTTCTTGTTCATGCCCCCCATTCGTATCGCATTCGCGGCCAGTCTGGCCAAACTCGGACCCATTTTGCCACCAACGCCCAGCACGAGAATATCCCCTTCGACGGACATGAGGTCGGCAATGAGCGCTTCCGACGGCTGGGCCAGCCGTGCTTCCAATTCAGCTACATTTTTCATCCTTGTTCTTCCTCCCATTCAATCGTTTTCCACTTCATCATAAAGACTCGGCCTATATAAAGACAAATCTTTTAATTGTCTTTAAATTAGCGGGATTTTGGCGCAAAAAAAGCGATACAGGTTCATTGCCTGCACCGCTAAGGTTCTGTATATTTAGCTGTTTGCTAAAGATTTTCTTTATAGAAGGCACCTAATTTTTCTACGGCTTTATTCACTGGCTCGGGTCTGTCGTACAGGTCATAGTGGCTTGCCCTTTCAATAACGAACAAATCTTTTTTCTCTGAAGCTGCTCGGTTATAAAGCTCGTGGCCATCCTTATATGATCCAAACGCTCCTTGTACACCACCGACAATGATTTGCAAAGGTTGAGTCAGTAAAGTTTCTGCCAAATGGAAAGCATCAACGGCAATGATTGAATCAACACTGGTGAATTTCAATTTGTTTGGAGAGTTAGGGCTCTGGCCTCTTGGTGTTCTATAGTAATCAACCGCTTGTACAAGATCCAGTTCAGTCATTCCCGCTTCTTCTCTTTCAGCATGACTGTTAGGAATCCATTGAACAACCAGAGGCTCGGCTCCACGAGCTTCAGCCGTACGTTGCAGGGCAACCTGCTCTAACATTTTGATTGGATCGTTTTCACGATATCCCCGACCTATATTCGCAACGGA
>NZ_PCZT01000009.1:1141936-1146194 GCF_002968895.1 Paenibacillus sp. AR247
CGTTCTGTCATCGAAGCATTTACAGCATACCCGCTCCTGCACAAATACCTAACACGCCAATACGATCTTCATCGACATAATCCAGGGTAGTTAAGTAATCAACCGCAGACCGGATATCCTCAACACGTGAAGCCGGGTATTCAGCATAACGAGGCTCGCCATCGCTTTCTCCTTGATGGGATGCATCGAATACAATCGTTACGTACCCTAGCTCAGCAAGTTTCTCCGCATAAATGCCCGCCGTTTGTTCTTTACAGCTGCTGCCCGGATGAACGCAAACTATAGCTGGATTTTGTTTCTTGTCTTCAGCAAGTTCAGGTACATTTAAAATCGCGGCTATTTGTAGTCCATGTGCATGAAATTTCACGTTCCTTTTGGTGACTGTCACAATTAAAACCACCTTTATTCATATTTATTATACACTTGTGCGTATTAATCGCCTCGTGTATATTTACTTTAAAATAAGGGGTCTGTTGATTCAATGACCACATCGCGCAATATGCGTGTTAATACACAAGTTGTTTTCATTGTGTACAATCATCAAGGAGGACTGCTACATGGTTAAAACAGATCGAAGAATTTTAAAGTCTCGGCAAGCGATTCAATCGACTTTTTTGCAAATGTTACTTCAGGAAGGGTTTGATGAGATTACGGTTAAAAAACTTACGGAAAAAGCTGACATTGGCCGAAAAACATTCTACCTGCATTATACTGATAAATATGATCTGTTAGATAAGATTGTGGACGACCATATAGCACAATTGCGAGAAATATGTGATCAAAAACAAGACAAAGGGCTTATCGAAGGTTCGATATTATGGTTTTCTTATTTTGAGCAGCATAAATCATTTTTTGCAGCCTTGTTTAAAAGTGAAGGTGCCTCAACATTTCGCAAAAAGCTATTGTCTTTTACTATGGCGGAGATAGACAAAAAGCTTAATGAGGATTCGCTTCCGATTATTGATAAGCATATTTTTTTGAAGTTTTTAGGAACGGCAACCATGGGAGTATTGGAATCCTATGTATTAGAAGAATTAGATAGTGATATTGAAGCTGTAGCAACGCAAGTTGTGCAGCTGTATAAAACGCAATTAACAGGCTAACAGGATCGTTCATAACGTCAAATACGCTGCCTTGGCATCCCCAAACAAAAAGGAGAATCTTCTTTAAAAGATTCCCCGCAGGTAAACATCATTTACAGTTCTCGTGTTCGTTAGGCATTCAATCTTCAAATTCAATCAGGCACGTCTCCTGCTTCCGACGAAGTCCTGTCCAAACAGGTAAACCTGAATATTTGCCGCGGCCGCCCGCGCGGTACCTTCTCCATGCCGGCAATTGCCACCAACCCATGATCGATCCACTGCAGCAGCAGCCGATGCGCGCTTCGTACCGTAATGCCGAGTAATGACGCCAGCTCATGGACCTTATAATCGGTTTGGCCGTACTTGGCCCGGTTATGAAGCAGCCGGCTCAAATACGCGCTGGTCATGCCGGCATCCACCGCATGCTTCATCAGCTCCGCATCGGTGAAAGACAGCACCTCCCGGACCGGATCGGCCATCTCGAGCGGACCGATCAGCGTCTCGTCCTCCCTGACGATAAAACAGGCATTCCCTCCTGCCTCCTTCGCCTTCCGCATCGCGGTTCTGGCATGGGTGCCGGCCAAACTGGCCGAACGGCCGAAGCCGATCCCGATGCTCAGCGAAATGCCGTGCGTCGTATTGACTTCCTTGGCCAGCGGAATCGTCTTGTATCCGCCGCTTTCGCGTTCGAAGATGCCCCGCGTCGTAAAGAAAAGGTATTCGTCCCCGCCCTGGTGGGCCAGAAATCCGTCCAGCGATTCCACATAGTCGAGCACCATGCGGTGGATGTCCAGCTTCAGCTTCTGGACCTCATGCTCATTGCTCCGCTGCATGGCTACCCGTTCGAAATGGTCGACGTTGATCATCCCGACGACGATCTGGGACTCTTTGCTGCGCCGGGTCTCCGTTGACAGAAGCGCCCGCTCGAGCGCGACGACGATGTCTTGATCGGAGGGAAGCAGCCACTCGGAAGGGATGCCCCTTTCCTCCAAGCGCTGAGCCACTGCCTGCTGTCCTGTAAAAACGACGGAGCATCCGCCGGACTCAAATCCGGCTTGATGGAATGCAATCAGCTTATCCGGCGACGCATATACCGGACCATCATACACGTTCCACCGTTCATCCGTCATCCCTAAATCCCTGCAGGCTCTGCGAACCATCGTTTCGGTGAGCGTATCCACCGAGATTCCCCGGTCAAGCAGGCCGCGCTGATGCGCCGCAAACAGCGCCTTATAGAGGCCCGCATCGGTTAACGGTACGTAATGGGCTGGAACGGTTACCCGTGGGTTTTCCTTGACCTTCCTGTGAGACAACGGGTCGGACAATAGCAGCACCTCCGTCTCACTGGCTAACCGTTCCGCCAGCATTGACGCCTCCGCCGCATCCTCAAATACCCGGGGAATGGCTTCAAAAGAAGGAAACGTCTCGATCACGCGCAGGATCTGTTCAACCAAACGTTTAGGCCCGATGATCCCGATCGGGATCTGATGAGCGGCCTGCAGACGTTGATAAAAATGATTCTCCTCGTTAGCTGGCAATTCATGTCCCCCCGTTCGTATCCACTAGGAAGAAAACTCCGCTGGCTCTCCCAAAATTCCTTCTCTCAGCCCTTTGAGGTCCAGCCCATCGACGACAAACGCGCGGCGAACCAGATCCGGAGCGACAAATTCATCGTACTTGCCGAGGTACGGGGCTTCTTCCGGAGCGAGGAGCTGTTCTTCGCCGCACCGGGAGCATTCGGCCGCGATCTCCTGGATCAGCGTCCCGGCATCGCTGTTGCCGGCGACGACCATATAGTAAGGCTCCATCGGCACGATGGATCTCAGGGAGAGGCGATCCGCCAAGTGGTGCTTCAGCATCCGTTCCAGTGTGCGGAACTGCTTGCTGCCGACCCACGGCAGCACAAAGAGCGAATCGCCGCCGGCCGGAATGACGATATCGCGGAGCAGTCCGCTTTCTCTAGCCAGGCGCCGGGCTCGCTCCAAACGATTCACCGCCTGTGGCGACAAGTACGGATAAATCGCGGAATCGGCAAGCACTTCTCTCATTTTTCGCATCACTTTCGTGTGAATGTCGCCGCCCGACCCCAGCCACAGTGTGTCCACCTTGCCTTTGGCCGCCTTGACATACACGGCTTTGTGCTTGGTGTCCACCTCCACCACTTTCCACAGCTTCCCGGCCAAGGAGAAGCAATAACCGGGCGGCGGTACCGTCGTGATGGAGCCGATTTCCTCGGAGCCGTTATACACGACGTGGTCCTCGTCATCCTTAAACACCGCATAAAAACGGTAGTTATTCACGATCTTCTCCCCCGTCAGCCCGATGATGAGGGTCTGTTCCTCGGTCCATTGAATGTGGTCGGTCTGGATCAGGTAGCTGAGAAACACTTTGAACTCATCAGGTGTCACATGTTTAAACGAAGGAAGCGTAAGGACCGCACGCGCCAATTCGACGGGTTCGGATTCCCCTATGCTCTTCAGCATGCTCATTGTCTGGTGGTACAGCGTCCCGACAGGCATCCGGCGGATATCATGAGGCTCCACCCATTTATAGCGCACATAGAGTTCAATGACCGCGATGGCCCGAAGCAAGGTCCAGGGCATTCTGGCCGGAAGCGGTGCTTCTTCATCCTCTTCCTCCTGTACGACAAACAGCATTTCCGAAGCGGAGTCGCCCCTGCGTCCGGACCGGCCAAGCCGCTGGACGAAGCTGGATGCGCTGTACGGCGCGCCGAGCTGTACCACCCGCTCCAGCTCCCCCAGATCGATGCCCAGCTCCAGCGTCAGCGTTGCCGCCGCCACGGCCGGACCCGGCCCGATCTTCAGCGCGCTTTCGGCTTCCTCCCGCAGCATGGCTGAAATGCTGCCATGATGCACATAAAAGACGTCCGGCTGGCTGCGTCTGGCCGCGACCCTGCGCATTTCCAGCGTCGTCAACTCGGCATCGGACCGGCTGTTCGTAAAAATCAGCGCCTTCTTCAGGTGCGTCGTCTCGTAAATATACTCGTAGTACGCTTTGCGTGCGTTTTGCAGCTGCTCCGCCTGCTCCTCGTCCCTCGCATCGGGAAAACGAAAAATGGTACGACCCGAAGCCGCAGCTTGCGGCCGCCCGGCGATGTGACCACGGATACTTGCTCGGGACTGCCCGCACCGAGCCAGGCGGTTGCGGAATCGTAG
>NZ_PCZT01000009.1:1146294-1154515 GCF_002968895.1 Paenibacillus sp. AR247
ATCCGCTCTAACCTGGTGATCTGGCTCAGCACTTGAATCCCCCGATCTGCGCCCATAAACGCATGAACCTCATCAATAATGATGTATCTGAGGTCCTGAAATAGCGCCGGGATCGCATTTGGCCGGTTCATCAGCAGCCCTTCCAGCGACTCGGGAGTAATTTGCAGAATGCCCGAAGGATTTCGCATCAGCTTCGTTTTCTCCGCCTGAGATACGTCACCGTGCCAGTGCCATACCGGGATCCGCGATTCGATCAGCAGGTCCTTCATCCGCTCAAACTGGTCGTTAATGAGCGCCTTGAGTGGTCCAATGTACAAAATCCCCACAGATTTCGCCGGCCGCTCGTGCAGTTCGGACATGGCTGGAAAGAAGGCCGCCTCCGTCTTGCCGGAAGCCGTACCCGCCGCGATCAGCAGATGGTTCCGCGTACCGAAGCAGATATTGAGCGCTTCAACCTGTGCCGGACGAAGCGTCTCCCACCTTTTTTTGTAAATATACTCCTGAATGAAAGGGGCCAGCTTGTAAAACGGATTGCCGCTCATAGCTCGAACTCCGCCAAAAAGTCGCTGACTTCGTCCGGATCGGCATCCGCCGGCTTCACGCTGCGCTCCCCGACCAGCTGCTCAAAGGTAATCCCCGGATTCTGATGCAGGGTATGAAGCAGATCCATATAATCGCGGATCACTTCCCGCGGGGTCAGCAGCTCATCCGCTCCGAGCCGGCCGGCCGCATTTTCCATAAACGTAATGATTTCGCCGCTTCCTACTGCAGGCTCATATCCATAATGCGTGGCATGAATCCGCGTCAGCTTTTCCAGCAGGATGAAAATTTCTTCACTCGACAGCATCTCCAGCTTAATGATCGGTCCGGAGTAATTGGCGAAGCCGCTTCCCGCATACCGGCCTTCGATCAGGCGGGAGCGCAGTGCTTCGTAGCTGAAGAGTCCCCTGCGCTCATCTTCCACAAACTGGGGCGTTCCCCCGATAAAGATGCCGAGATGTTCGGCTTTCCCCTGCATCGTATCATTGAACATCGTCAGCAGCTTCTCATAGTTGCTCTGCCGGGAAACGCTGTTCGTAATTTTGTACAAATTGACCGCTTCGTCAATGAACAGCAGCAGTCCTTTATATCCGATTTTTGCCGTAAACTCCGCCCACAGCTTCATGTAATCGTACCAGGTGTCGTCATCGATGATCACGCCCACCTCAAGCTCCCGCCGCGCTTCCGTCTTCGTCGGAATTTCACCGCGAAGCCAGCGCAGTGCCGCCTGCTTACGGTCGTCGTCCCCCAGCTTATAACCGTTCCAGTAGACGGACAGTACCTTGGCGAAATCAAACCCGTGCACCAGGCTCTGCATCTGTGAAGTCACCGTGAAAATCCGCTGCTCCACCTCTTCATGGAGTCCAGCGTCATTCGGACGGAGTCCCTTCTCCTGCATCGCGGACTGCTGCAGACCAGCGATCCACTTCTGGAGGATGGCTTCCAAAGCTCCCCCGTCCGGCCGCGTGCGGGTAGATAAATGGGTCATCAGCTCGCGGTACGTGGCCAATCCCTGGCCCTTCGTCCCAACCAGCCGCCGTTCCGGAGACAAATCGGCATCCGCCACGACAAAGTCGCGGTCCATGGCATAATTGCGGAAGGTCTGGAGCAGGAAGCTTTTTCCGCTGCCGTAACGGCCGGTAATAAATTTGAAGCCCGCTCCTCCTTCGGCGATGTTGTCCATATCCCTTAATATAGCGTCCACTTCGGCCCGGCGTCCCACGGCGACATGCTCCAGCCCTACGCGGGGCACGACACCCGCCGTCAATGAATTCACGAGCGCAGTGGTCAGCCTTTTGGGTATCTTCACTTCATTCATTCGTTTCATCCTTTCAAGTTCTCAAAGCAATCCATATATTCCTGGGCGATTCGGTCCCCGTCAATGACCAGGTCGCCGATCGTCTCCATGGCCAAGTCATTAATCTCATCGATGATCAAACCGGGCATCGTCCCGTGACGGTCAGCCACTTGGTCTAAGTCTGCATTCGGAATTGATCCAGTCAAAACACGCAGCGCCTCCAGCTGGTATGGTGCCAGCATCTCAGCAAAGCGGGCCCATTCCTCATCCAGCCCGGAGGTGTCCCAAGCTGCCGAGTCAGCATTCGTCGCTTCGACGGATTCTGAGGTCCTCGAATCTGTACTTGCTGCATGATCATCGTCTGCAAGGAGTGCCGGACTGTAATCCGTCTCCGGTACGGGGGCAGGTTCCTGATCAGAGCTTACAGCTGTATCCATTACTTGGCCAGATCCCAACTCCAACCGGGGATCCGCCTCCGGAACGCTTGCAGGTTCCCTTGACTCTTCAGAATGAAGAGCAACGACCGGATCGCTAATCGAACCTTCACCAGACGTAACCGAATGGACAGCGCTCGACTTATTTGCAGGGGCAACCGTTTCCTCGTCTTTTTCCTCTGTCGTGCCCGGTTCTTCAACGGTGAGCATGCTCCGGACATATTCGGTGTCCTTTTGCAGTGAAGCGAGCTTGTCCGAATCGATCACAATCGCCGGTCTTTCCTCCTGGCGGCCGGTCAGCTCACGCTTCAGATAAAGCTCGACAAGACGCTCGATCGAGGGGGCGATTTCTACACCTCTTAAACGCCCCTTAAATCCGCGATGTTCCCGCAGCTTGTTTTCCGTGTACCGGATAATTTGCGTCACCCAGCTCCGCAGCGGAGCATGGTTGCGGATCGGAATTGTGGTCACCGGAAGTAAACGCCCATACAAACGGGCATCGTACACCGCTCTGTGGAACAAATACCGTTCAGTTGTTTTTGGCGGAATATCCGGTGCAAACAATTCCTTCCATTGATCGTTTTCCTTTTCGCGTAAATAACCGGCAGCCAGCGATACGATCCGCGGAATATGATAATCTAAATCCTCTTGGCCCGCTTCCACATAAAACCTGCTGTCCTGGACATCATAATCGCTTAAAATAAGCAGCAATTCCATCGGAATCTGCAGCGGTTTTTCTTGGAACAAACGAACGAGCTCCAAATCCATCAGCTCATGGGACAGCAAGCTGCCCGCCCTTTGCGTAATGTGAATCAACGGAATATCAAGCTTGTGAATAAGCACAAAGTCTGCGGTCCATTCCTTTAAATAATGATCCAGCCTGGGGAACTTATCCCGGTAAGCCGTCCAAATCTCATCCAGCAGCCTGTATCCTTCCCTGGGATCGGTCCAGCCGACTTGATGAATCAGCTCATAAACGTATATGAAGATATAGGACAGATCCGTACGATGATAACGACCCTGCCGCACTTCGCTCCTCCAGTAAAAATACCATTTCCGCTGAGCCTCGGTCATCTGCTGATAAGTCGCCCAATAGCTCATAAAAGGAACAAATGGGGCCGGCTCGCCAGCTTCATCCGCTCTTCCAAGCGCTTCCTCAGCAAAGGCCTGCTCCCGGCTCTCCATACTAAACGTTATGGATTTCGACGGAGTGACGGCCGCGGGGTCCCGGGCGGGAATGCGCATGCCTTCTCCGGCATCTCCGCCCAGGTCGATTTCCGTAAATTCAATGGGTCCTCTTTCGTTATTGTTCACGTATATCCATCCCTAACCGATGATTTCCAAACTAAATCCAAACCAGCCAATCTAGATTAGCAAGACTAACATAATGAATTAAAAATATTATATCATGGCAGCCCGAAACTTTATGGAATTTCAATTTCATTGTATGTGTTGATTATAGAACGCACGTTCGCCGGTTTCAAGGCCGGAATCGAAACGCACACAAGCCGGCGCCAAAATTTCTGGCGCCGGCTTGCGGCAGGCAGGAAGGCTTAACCGCCGCTTTCCCCCTCTTTTTATTCATGCTATTTTTGCGCGATGAGCGTGTACATCATTTTCGCTGTTTCTGCGCGGGTGACTTGACCCTGCGGATCGAACTTGCCGCCGCCTTTGCCGTTCATCAGACCGAATTGACCGGCTTCCGTAACAGCCTGCTTCGCCCATCCGGATACGTTTTGACGCTGGCTGCAGGCAGGGACAAGGAAGCCGCCTGTTGTCCTTGGCCGCTCTCTCCGTCGAGCGTGATGACGATTTTGCCGTTCGTGCTTTCGGTCATGGCCTGGTCTAATGCCTTCGCATCGACCTGATAGCTTCCGTTCGTGCCCGGCTTCAGCACCACGGTTCCCTTATTGCCGCCTGTTCCCGGATTAGAAGGTGTTTCAGGGGAAGTGGCGTTTCCGTTACCCGGTTGTGACGGCGTTGTTCCGCCGCCATTTCCGCCACCGTTGCCTCCACTGCCGCCCCCGTTGTTTCCTCCGTTACCGCCGCCAGGGTTGCCGGAATTGTTTTTCCCGGTATAGAAGCCCCAAATATCGGAGAGCGTGCTGCCGCTGTGCGCGTCTTCCGCTTTTACATACCACTGCTGGTAGCTGTCCGCAGGCAGCCCGTTCCATAAGACAGATGCCTGGGACCCGCTGGCCACATCACGGCTGCTTCCGATTTCGCTATCGGTGTACACTTTGACGCTGATGTAATCCGTCGCAACCCGCTTGGTTTTCGGCTGTAGATCCAGGTCCAGGTCAAACTCGTCTTTGCCCGGATTTTCCTGCGGATCATAGTAGTTATAATCGTTCAAATATGGCGAATACGTTTTGATGTGGAGCTTGTTGTTTTTCATATCGAACTGCATGAGACGGATGTAACCCAGCCCGCCCTCAGGCGCTCCCTGGTAATCCGCGAGCATCTGATAGACGTTACGGTCCGGCACGCCGTCGCCGTTGTCATCAAGCTCATCCACCTTGAGCTCCGCGTCGTGATAATGCCCGGACAGTGCAGCGATGACATTCTTGTTCGGCTTCACCACTTTTTCGAAAATTTGGTCCGCAATCGGTGCGCGGTTATTCGATACGAGCATATATTCATGCAGGCACAGGATCGCTTTGCGTTCCGGATACTTGGACACCACTTCGTTCATCCATTCGATTTCGTCGTCCCCGAGACCCCAACCCATGTAGACGATGATAAAATCGTTTCCGTTCGAAGATACCAGGTCATAATGACCGCGGTTGTTGTCATAGGAACCGGCAAACGTCGAGTTGTTCTTAAACCGGTCCTCTCCGAAATACTCTTTGAACTTCGTATAATCGTTATTCTGATGGCCAACGTCGTGGTTACCAGCCAGTACGCCGTAAGGAATGCCGGCATTCTCCAGCACCTTCATGTCCTTGTCGGCTTCGACCCACTGATACTCCTCATAGGATTTGTCGACGACGTCGCCCGTGTGAATGACGTATTGAATATTCATTTTTTCCTTCTGGGCAGCGATCCAGTTGACGATATCCTGATAAATTTTTGGATAACTCTGCGAATAGTACTGAGTGTCGGACATCCAGACGAATGAGAAGTCGTAAGGATCTTCCTGCTCCGGCGAAGGCTTGGTGCCTGCGGCCGCACCCTCCGCCGCCGCGGCGATTTCGTCCTGCACCATGACGTCGATCGCTTGGCCGGACGCATAATCTCCCGCCTTCACGGTTGCGTTCAGCTCAAAGTCTTCGGTTCCGGCGATCACATGATCAAGCTGGATCCATTTGCTCTGCGCTGGGCTCCAGGCATACAAGCTGACCTTGCGGCCTTCGAGCGACTTTCCTTTCCAGTGAATATCCACGCGGTCCGTCGCTTTCACGGATGGGTCAAGCTTCACTTCGAACCGCTGGTAAGGGAACTTGTCTACCGACTCGTTCACCAAATATTTGCCGTCTTCCGCACTGATTTTGGCATAATCCCCCGGATTCATTTGCGTTTCGCCCGTAGGAACCATTTCCTTCGGAGGCTCGGTCACCGAAGCGTTCAAGTACCCTGTAAAGTCCTCCGTCCGGCTTCCGTCGTATTTATACCCCTTGTAAAAGAGCACATTCATCGGGTCCTGGCTCGGGTCCTGCACCTTGACGGTCAGATTGGCGCTGCTTCCCACGTTCGTCTGCCCTTGCTGCGGGCTGATCAGCTCCGGAGCCAGCGGATTCTCGTCCGGCACTATGAATTTTACGGTCCGTGTGGTTTCATTCCCCGCTTTGTCCACCGCATGAATGGTCAGCGAATGTTCTCCGCCTTTCAGCGATCCGGACGAAGTTTGATACGGAAGCTTGATGCTCTGATCGTCCAGCTTCACATCAACCTTATCCACACCCGCATAAGCGTCCTCGATTTCGGCATCCAGCGTAAACTCACCGCGGTATTCCTTGCCGCCTTCGATCGATGGCTTGATCTCCGGAGGCGTATTATCCACGATGACGGTAGACTTATATTCATCCGTTCCGTCTGTCACTTTGATTTCGTGCGGGCCGTCTGTCGCTTCGAGCGTGTTCCAGGCGTAAGCCTTGGACTTCAGCTGGTCGGCAGTCAGGTTAAACTTGAACCCGACGGACTCGTTTTTTCCGGCGGAATCCCCCATTTTGATCACTTGATCCTTAACGGCATAGGCCGGATCCCAGATTTCGGTTCCGTCCGCCAGCACGAGCCTTACGTTCTTGATCTCAAAATCGTCCTTGTTCTCTTCCGGTCGATCGTCAAACGGGCCCGTTTTGGAACCGGCGCGAACATAAATGATATTGTCTTCATCCGCCTTAAGACGATCGGCGCTGATCGGGAACGAAAGCGTCGTATACGTTGTGATCGGGTCCAGGAACATATACAAGATCGATTTGTCTCCGAGCTCTGCCGGTCCCATCGTTACCGCATTTTTGAAGTAATAGTCAACATTGACTGCATCGAAAACAAAGTAAGCGTCATGCTCAAGCTGGGTGAACGTGCTGCCATCCGCAACCAGTTTGCCGTCAATGCTTAGCTGCAGTTTGTCCGATCCTAGGGATTCGGCCGTGCCTTTAATGGTGCTTGTCCCCTTAATGATCTGTTGGTCCTTCACGTTCAGCCGAAGTGGAGAAGAATCCGGTCCACCCGTAACGACTATTTTGACCGGGTTGGTTTTCATTTCGTTTACGCCGTCCGACGCAGCAAAATAATATTCGATATAT
The DNA here is from genome assembly GCF_002968895.1 of Paenibacillus sp. AR247. Taxonomy (NCBI): domain Bacteria; kingdom Bacillati; phylum Bacillota; class Bacilli; order Caryophanales; family Paenibacillaceae; genus Paenibacillus; species Paenibacillus sp. AR247. The sequence continues at coordinate 1,153,314 of NZ_PCZT01000009.1, forward strand.
TTTCGGCCGATCAATTCGGCAGAGGACAGCTTGTAGTGGTACATCGTATCATTGAAGTCCTCGGACAGATTATGCAATGTATAATCGCTCTGCTTGTCGGAGCGAACGTATACCTGAACGGACCGGACTTCCTTGTCGTCCCGCGCATCGGCGATCAGCTCGAGGCACTTCGACTGTTCGATTTCCTTAACCTTCGTTACATCTTCGATCGTCGGAGGATTGCTGTCCTCTTCTTGATGGACCGGCTCACTTGGAACTTGAGAGGTCTCTACCGATCCTGGCGATGCCGCTTGAGTCCCGGTGCTTGCCTTGATCATCGTCGTGCTGCCGTTCTGAGGGTATGCATACTGCAGCCCCATATTTTCCTTGGTTTCGTCGCCTTTGGTGCCGTTCTCGTACAAGGTATCCGCGTCATAATAAGCCGCCGATATTTCCTTGCCGGTATTCGTTTTGATGACAATCGCGCGACGCCCGGAATTGGACATCCCGTCGCTCTGAATCATAAACAAGTCTTGGTTTTCTACCAGATTCGTTTTGTAGAAATCGTTGAATTGTTCCGCCGTGTATGACTGGTTTGCGCTGTTTTTGATCCAGAAAACGACCGTTCCCTTAGATGGGATGACAAAGTCCTCCTTCGTCGACGGCCATACGACATCACCAGCCGCCCCTTTATCCGTATAACGGTAAAACAGCTTATAGTTTTTAAAAGAAACCGGCTGGTCCGTATTGTTGTACACTTCAATCGCTTCATATGCGTCGGTCGACGTCCCGGTCACGTTCGTAGTATTCGGGACAAGCTCCGTGACCAGCAGCGGAGGTGCCTTAGCCGGATCAAACTCGGGCAGGTTCACCTTGACGGAGTATGCTTTCTCCGTTTGGCTGGCTGCGATGCGGTAACCGATTTGGGGCTCAACCAGCGCCGAGGCCGGAATGGTCGCCTTATAGTCGCCCGTGCCTTGAGCGTCTGCCATCGGGATCACCGTATATCTCGTTTGTCCAGGCGTTTTGTAGAGCAGCTGCACAGGAGCCGGAGTGCCGTCGCTGTTCTTGCCCGGATTCTCGACATGCGCCTGAATCTCGAGGTCCTTCACTTCGACGGATGTTGGCGGCGTATGGGTGATGACCGTCTCGCTTCCTTCAGGCACCTCGACCGGAACGAGCTGTGCGGAGTCAACCGTTCCAGGTGTCGCCGGGACTTGTCC